>JADLFM010000230.1 GCA_020845495.1 Chloroflexota bacterium | reverse complement strand
TCGGCTTCCTGGTCTTCGCGGGCCTGTACTCCATGCGGACGATGCCGCTGGATGCCATCCCCGACCTGAGTGACACGCAGGTCATCGTCTACTCGCGCTGGGACCGCAGCCCCGACATCATGGAGGATCAGGTCACCTACCCCATCGTGACCAGCATGCTCGGGGCCCCGCGCGTGAAGTCGGTCCGGGGCTTCTCGGACTTCGGGTATTCCTTCGTCTACATCATCTTCGACGAAGGCACCGACCTCTACTGGGCGCGCACGCGCACGCTCGAGTACCTCTCCGGCGTCCTGCCGCGCCTGCCGGCGGGGGTACAGACCGAGCTCGGCCCCGATGCAACCGGCGTCGGCTGGGTCTTCCAGTACGTGCTGGTCGACACGACCGGCAAGCGGTCGCTCGCCGAACTGCGGTCGCTGCAGGACTGGTTCCTCCGCTACCAGCTCAAGTCAGTGCCCGGCGTGGCTGAAGTGGCGCCGCTCGGAGGATTCGTGCGCCAGTACCAGGTGCAGGTCGATCCCAGCCGCCTCCAGGCCTTCAACATGCCCATCATGGATGTCGTCGACGCCGTCCGGAAGGGCAACAACGACGTGGGCGGGCGATTGGTCGAGCTGAGCGGGGCCGAGTACATGGTACGCGGGCGCGGGTACGCCCGCACCACGGCGGACATCGGCGACATCGTCCTGCGCACGAGCACGAGCGGGGCGCCCGTCCGCGTACGCGATATTGGCTCGGTCACCCTCGGCCCCGACCTGAGACGCGGCCTCGCCGACTGGAACGGCGAGGGCGACGCGGTCGCGGGCATTGTCGTCATGCGCCAGGGCGAGAACGCGCTGGACGTGATCGAGCGGGTGAAGGCCAAGATCGTGGAGATCCAACCGGGCCTGCCCGAGGGCGTCACGGTGGTCAGCGCCTATGACCGGTCCGAACTGATCCTGCGGTCGATCGAGAACCTGAAGGGCACGCTGATCGAAGAAGTCGTGATCGTCTCGTTCATCATCATGCTCTTCCTCTGGCACATCCCGAGCGCCATCATTCCCGTCTTCACCATCCCCATTGCCATCATCATCGCGTTCATCCCGATGCGGATGATGGGCGTGTCGTCCAATATCATGTCGCTGGGCGGCATCGCCATCGCCGTGGGCGCCATGGTGGATGCCGCCATCGTGGTCGTCGAGCAGACGCACAAGAAGCTCGAGGAGTGGCAACGCAACGGGCGCAAGGAGGACTATCACCGCGTCGTGATCGATGCCGTGAAAGAGGTGGGCGGGCCCAGCTTCTTCGCGCTCCTGGTCATCGCGGTCGCGTTCCTCCCGGTGTTGGCCCTCGAGGGCCAGGAGGGACGCCTGTTCAAGCCCCTCGCCTACACCAAGAACCTGTCGATGATCGTCGCCGCCGTCCTCGCGATCACGCTCGACCCGGCGATGCGGCTCCTGTTCACGCGCGTCGATCCGTGGACGTTCAGGCCGAAGTGGATCGCTCGCGTCGTCAACGCCGTGCTGGTCGGCACCATCCACTCCGAAGAACGTCATCCGATCAGCCGCATCTTGATCGGCATCTACGACCCGATCTGCTGGTGGGTCCTGCGGTGGCGCTATCTCGTCATCGCGGGCGCGATCGCGATGGTCGTGGCGACGGTACCGGTCTATCAGCGACTCGGGTCGGAGTTCATGCCGCCGCTCGACGAGGGCACCCTCCTGTTCATGCCCTCCACGTTGCCGGGCCTCTCGGTGACCGAGGCGCAGCAGTTGATGCAGGTCCAGAACCGCATCATCAAGAGCTTCCCCGAAGTGGAGACGGTGTTCGGCAAGTCGGGCCGCGCCGAGACCTCGACCGACCCGGCGCCGCTCTCCATGATGGAGACGGTGATCGTCCTCAAGCCGCACGATCAATGGCGCCCGGTGACGACTTGGTACTCGGGGTGGACCTGGCTGCCGGAGTGGGCGCGCGCGGCCCTGCGGCGTATCACGCCCGATCGGCTGAGCACCCCGCAGTTGGTCGAGCAGATGAACCAGGCGCTGCAACTGCCGGGGGTCTCGAACGCCTGGACGATGCCGATCAAGGCCCGCATCGACATGCTGACGACGGGGATTCGTACGCCGGTTGGGATCAAGATCTACGGCGCCGACATCCGCGAGATCGAGCGCTTGGGCACGGAGATCGAACGCCTGTTGCCGCAAGTGGCCGGCACCCGCAGCGTCTTTGCGGAGCGCACAGGCGGCGGATACTTCCTCGACGTCGACTGGAATCGTGAGGCCCTTGCCCGCTACGGCATCAGCATCGACGATGCGCAGGCGGTCGTGATGAGCGCCGTCGGCGGTGAGAACGTCACGACGACCATCGAAGGGCGGGAGCGGTATCCCGTCAACGTCCGATACTTCCGCGACTACCGCGGTGATGTCGGTCGGATTGGCCGCGTGCTGGTGTCGGCGATGGGTGGCCAGATGCAGATTCCCGTGTCGCAGCTCGGCACCGTGCGCCTCTCGAGCGGCCCGGGCATGCTGCGCGATGAGAATGGGATGCTCAACGGCTACGTGTACGTGGACCTCGCGGGTCGGGACGTGGGCAGCTACGTCGCCGCTGCCAAAGCGGTCGTGCGGGATCAGATCAAGCTGCCGGCGGGGTACACGATCGCCTGGAGCGGCCAGTTCGAATCGATGGAACGGGTGAAGGAGAAGCTCATGGTCGTCGTGCCCGTGACGCTCTTCATCATCGTGATCCTGCTCTACATCAACACCCGCTCGCTGGTGAAGACCTCGATCATCCTCCTGGCCGTGCCCTTCTCGGCGATTGGCGCCATCTGGCTCCTCTATGCGCTCGACTACAACATGAGCATCGGCGTCTGGGTCGGACTGATCGCGTTGCTGGGCGTGGACGCCGAGACCGCCGTGTTCATGTTGTTGTATCTCGACCTGTCGTATGAGGGCGCGAAGCGCGAGGGCCGCATGTCGAGTCTCGCGGACATCCAGCGCGCGATTCACGATGGCGCCGTCAAGCGCATCCGTCCGAAGTTCATGACGGTGGCCGTCATGTTCATGGGCCTGGTGCCGATCATGTTCTCGGCCGGCACCGGTGCCGATGTCATGAAGCGTATCGCAGCGCCGATGATCGGCGGGATCTTCACGTCGTTCCTGCTCGAGCTGTTCGTCTACCCCGCGATCTACCAGATCTGGAAGTGGCACGCCGAAGTGAAGAAGGTGGCGACGGCATGAGGGCGATGGACGTTCTCGGCACTAGCGAAGGCGGTATGATTCCGCACATGTCGTCTTCGCGGACATCCGCGACCGTTGCACACCCAGCGCCGCGAGGACTGTCGGTGACCGAGCGTGTGTCGGCGATCGCCATTGGCATCGCCATCGTGTCGCTGCTCCACATCGGCACCAGTTCGCACCACGCCGAGCGGCACGCTCTCTACGAGTACCTGTACTATGGGCCAATCCTCGCGGCGGCCTACTGGTTCGGACCAGCCGGGGGGCTCCTCTCGGCGCTGGTGGCCACGATTGCCTACGTCCCGCATATCCGTACCATGTGGGCCGACAATGCGGTCTACACCGCCAGCCAGTACGGCCAGGTGGTCGTCTTCCACGTCGTCGGCGGCATGGTCGGACTTCTGATCGGACGCCAGCGGCGACTGACCGACGAGGCTCGCCACGCCGCCACGACGCTCGAGCGCATCAACGAGGAACTGCGCGCCTCGCATCAACAGCTCTCGCGGGCCGAACGACTCTCGGCGCTCGGCGAACTGGCTGCCGGGCTTGCCCACGAGCTTCGAAATCCGGTCGCGGCCATCAAGGGCGCCATCGACATCCTCGCGTCGCGGGCTCCTGCCGACACGCCCGAAGCAGAGTTCACCGCCGTGGCGGGACGCGAACTCTCCAGGCTCGATGCCCTGCTCGACGAGTTCCTGGCCTACGCGCGTCCCCAACCGCCGGTGCTGCGTGACACGGACCTCGGCCCGCTCGTCGCCCACATCGTCGCCCTGCTGCAGACCGAGGTCTCCCGGCGCGGTATCGGCCTGCACGCCGACGTGGTGCCGGTGGCGCATGTCGTGGCCGACACGTCGCAGCTGACACAAGTGCTCCTGAACGTGCTGCTCAACAGCATCCAGGCCAGCCCCTCGGGCTCGACGGTGCGTATCGTGACGCGCGATCGGGCTGGCGTGGTCGAGATCGCCGTGTCGGATGAGGGCAGCGGGATCACGGCCGAGGCGGCGGCCCGCGCGTTCGAACCGTTCTTCACGACGAAGCCGAGCGGCAGCGGGCTCGGACTCGCCATCGCGCATCGCATCGTCACGGCACATGGCGGCACCATCGCCATCGAACCACGGTCCCCGCGCGGCACACTGGTCACGATTGCGCTTCCGCGGAGCGGAGCCGGGGCGGTATCCCGGTCGGCACCGAGCCAGAGAGCGCAAGAGGATGCGCCATGACGGATCCCCGCACGGCCCTGGTGATCGACGACGACGAGAGCATCCGCCGCGTGATTGAGTTCAATCTCCAGGAGGACGGCTATCTCGTTCGGACCGCGTCGAGCGGCGTCGAAGGACTCGACTTGCTGCTCGCGCAGCCGGTCGATGTCGTGTTGAGCGACGTCCGGATGCCCGAAATGGATGGCCTCGAGCTCCTCGCGCGCATCGTGGCGATGCGGTCAGACGTGCCGGTCATCATGCTGACGGCGCATGGCAGCATCGACACAGCAGTCGAGGCGATGAAGCTGGGGGCGTTCGACTTCCTGACCAAGCCCTTCGATCGTGCGCACCTGAAGCGGGTGGTCGCCAAGGCCGTCGACGTGGCGGCCCTGCGCGCCGAGAACCGGTACCTCCGCGAGGTCGTCCGCGAACGCTTCTCATTCGAGCATATGATTGCCGGGTCACGCGCCATGCGTGCCGTCACGGACGTGGCCGCCCGCGTGGCGCCCACCGAGGCCACCGTCTTGCTCGAAGGCGAGAGCGGGACGGGCAAGGAACTGCTCGCCAAGGCCATTCACCTGCACAGTACACGGGCACGCGGACCCTTCATCACGATCAACTGCGGCGCAATTCCCGAGAACCTGCTCGAGTCCGAACTCTTCGGCCACCGCAAGGGCGCCTTCACAGGGGCGATCGCCGACAAGATCGGCAAGTTCGAGGCAGCCAACCGCGGCACGATCTTCCTGGACGAGGTCGGGGAGCTGCCGTTGGCGCTCCAAGTCAAGTTGCTGCGCGTCCTCCAGGAACGCGAGGCCGACAAGGTCGGCGACGCACGTGCCGTGAAGGTCGACGTGCGGGTGCTCGCCGCGACGAATCGCGACGTCGAGAAGATGGTCAGTGACGGCACGTTCCGCGACGACCTCTACTACCGGCTGGCCGTCGTCTCCATCCGCCTGCCCCCGCTGCGCGAGCGGGCCGATGACCTGCCGTTCCTGGTCGAGCACCTGCTCGCCAAGCACGACATGCGGCGAGGCGCCGAGACCCCTCGTCACGTCGATCGCGCGGTGCATTCGGCCTTCAACCTCTATCCGTGGCCGGGCAACATCCGCGAACTCGAGAATGTCATCGAGCGGGCGCTCGTACTGGATACCGACGGCACGATCGGTGTCGACGACCTTCCCGACCGTTTCCGAACCCGCGAGACGCCGATCGGACGCCTGCGGATGGAGTTGCCCGACGAAGGCGTGTCGCTCGACGAAGTCGAGCGCGAACTGATCAGGGCCGCCCTCGAGCGCCATCATTGGAACCAGACGCGGGCCGCGGCCTACCTCGACATCACGCGGAGCACGCTGATCTATCGGATGCAGAAGTTCGGGATCGTGCCTCCAGCCGCGGAGGCCGCGACGGCGCCCCCTGCGCATCCTTGAAAGCCAATCGCCATGTCTGTGCCGATCGACCCCGCCGTGCGTTTCTCTCTCACTCACTGGGTGTCGCCGCGGCCGCCGCTGTCGGCCTGCGGGTTTAGAGGCCCAAGGTCCGGGTGAGCCTGTGGTCAGGGACTACGCCCTCACCACCATGCCAGCGACGGTGTATACGGCGGACGGTCGGCCCTGGGAGACGTGGACCTACAACGGACAGTTCCCCGGACCGGAACTGCGCGTTCGTGAAGGCGAACGCCTGCGCGTCACGCTCGACAACCAGTTGGCCGAACCGACGACGATCCACTGGCACGGTATCCCCCTGCCCAACCCGATGGACGGTGTTCCCGACGTGACGCAGACGGCCGTCATGCCTGGCGAGCGCTTCACGTACGAGTTCCTGGCGACGACGCCGGGCACCTACTTCTATCACTCGCACGTCGGCCTGCAGCTCGATCGCGGGCTCGTGGGCGCGCTCGTGATCGAGCCGCGCATCGACACGCTCGCCGTCGACCGTGAGCAGACGCTCGTGCTCGACGACTGGCTGACGACGACGCCCGAAGAGGCGATGGCCGCCATGACACCGTCACCAGGCGGCGGCATGGGTATGGGCGGCGGCATGATGGGCGGGATGGCGAGCAGCGACCCGGCGTATGCCGGCTACCTGGCCAACGGCCGGATCACGGTAGGTGCGGCGCCCATCGCCGTGCGCGCCGGAGAGCGACTCCGGCTGCGGATCATCAACGCCGCCGCCGCGACGACCTTCCGCCTCGGGCTCACGGGCCATCGGTTGGTGGTCACACACACCGACGGGCAGGAGGTCGAGCCGGTGACAGTCGACACGCTGATCATCGGGATGGGCGAACGCTACGACGTGGTCATCGAGACCACGAATCGCGGCGCATGGGCCTTGATCGCTGGTTCAGTCGATAGCAGTGTTCCTGGCATCGTCGTGCCGTTCTCCTACGAAGGCGAGCAGGCAATCAGTGCCCCGCCGTTCGTGTGGCCGGCGGCGCTGCGCAACGGGCGGACGTTGAACTACGGCGATCTGAAGGGACGAGGCATCGGCCTGAACGCCTCGACGCCCGTACGGGCGATCCCGCTGACGCTGAGCGGCCCGATGATGGGTGGTGCCTCGTGGACCATCAACGGTGTGCCGTATGCCTCGGCCGCCCCGATCACGATTCGCGAGGGCGAGCGCATCCGCCTGCAGTTCAGGAACGCCAGCATGGTGCGGCACCCGATGCACCTGCACGGGCACTTCTTCGAAATCGTCGACCCGGCGTCGGGGCGGCCGACCGGGTTGGTCAAGGACACGGTGCTGGTCGAGCCCATGGGCCAGGTTCACGTCGACTTCATGGCCGACAACCCCGGACGATGGTTGATGCACTGCCACCACGCGTATCACATGGAAGCCGGCATGGCGCGGCGGGTCGAGTACCGGTAGGACGCCCCTGACGGCCAAGTGAGCTGCTTCGGCTGCGCGGCATGCTGCCGGGTGTCGGCGCGGCGAACGAGTTCGCGGTCTCACGCAGCGCCGTCATGTCCTCGAGGACTGCAGGCCCCATCCGTGAGTGACCAGTCCTCCGATTGCGCCTCCGAGCGAAGCGCCGACGTACCACCCCAGCCACCATGGCCCCCCCAGATTGCGGATGAGTAACTGTCCAAGTAGGTAGGTGGCCACACTTGCGACCACCACCGCGATGCCCCATTTGAACCCGGCTGCGGCGACATGAATCACGCCCGGCCTGTCGAGGTCATCGATTGCACGCAGGACCGCGCCGAACCCGGACATCGCCAAGACCGCACCTGCCAACCGGAACTCGTCATGGGGCCATGCCGGGTTGCTCGTCAAAAGCCCGCCAATGAACGGCGTTGCCAGCAACGCCGCCACAAACCCAACACCCGCCAATCCCAGGAGACCTCGATGTGGCGTCCCGACCCCAGTGCGACCGCTGCCGAGAACCAACACCACAGCGCCGGCCAGCACGGCGCCGGCCGAACCAAGTAGGCCAACGGTACCGTCCGCTCGTTGGGCAAGTTGGTACGCGAGGCACAAGGCGAGCCACGCCGCCGCCCAGACCGAAACCGGCACTTGGCCTGTTCGTGCCTTCAGTCTCATCTTCTCGTTCTGGGCTGCCATGCGTCACCCCACGATTGCCTACACCGCGCCCCCGAGGCCCCTTCGCCCCATCCGTGCCGCGTATCCGCAGCGCTTGAATCCACCGCACGGTCCAGTGTCTTCGGCTTGTACCGGCGGCGGCGTTCAGGGCGCTCGTCAGTTGTTAGGTCACTGGGGGCATCGATTGTACCCACTCTGAAGAAACCAGCCGAAGATCAGCCCACTGGCTTCGCCTTCGTCATAGTGGATGCTGTTCCATGACACCATCCCGTCCACAAACGACACGCCAACATAGTCAAACACAAACGTTGGAAGTATCGGGTCGAGGAAGTCGTAGTTGTAGTAGTCACCCGCGGCGCTTTCATCGACCCAGGACACATCACGGAATTGATTGATCTGACACGACGACCGGTGCCATGACGATAGCCCAGTGTCCGGATTGGCCCAACAGTTGCCGTACCCCCATAGGTTCTCCCATTCACACACGTAGTCGCCGCGATCCGAGCGTGACCACGACACCTGGGCGAACGTTCGCGTGAGATCGATAAACGCAGGATCGTATGTGACCATCTCGACTGCCTGCGCACCGTCACAACTGCACTCGGTCCCAGAGGTCAACGGTGACACTGGCCCGGGCGACAGGAGGCCCTGCTGCTGATGGACCTGCCGGGCACGTTCGGCTGCTGCGCCCGCAATCATCTTCTCAGATTGCGCCAGGATCTTGCTCACCACGCCCGGCGAGAATGTAAACTGCGGCTGAGCTTTCAGATAGTCGGTCAGCTTGGCCCGGCCTGCCTCATCCGAAAGGCGAAACAACCTGTAGGTGCCCGAGCGTGGCTCAGCGACCATGAGCACTACGCCGAGATCCCTCGACAGAGGCGTCGGCCGGTGGCGAACCTGCAACAGCCGCCCCCCGGCTGCTTCAGCAACCCGGACATCATCAAGCACGCTATCGCTGAGCTCACTCGCGGTCAGTGGGTGCGCCCTTCCAAGTAGTTCGGCAATCTCCGGCCGGAGTGAGGGGGTCGACACCTGAGCTGAAGAAATGCCAGCAAGAGAGACCGATACAAGAGTCGTCAGTGCGAGGCGGAAGGCGTAGTGAGAGCAGGCCATTGTGACTTCTCCCTTCGATCCGGCGGAACAGACTACGGTGGACGGGATCAGCGGAGAGCCTGAACGGACTGGGGCGCCTGACGGCAACGCGTTCGCAATACGTTAGCCAATCACAACTCGTAGCCGAGCGGTGGTTCTCAACACACTCTCATGCTACGCCTGCGGATTGCCGTCATCCCGCGGCGGCGGGTGACGGTCTTTCGGCGCTGAGCCGTCTTGCATCGGTCCAGTCCGCCACGGTGACCATGTCGGCCGCACCGCGCGTGTAGTCAACCAGCGGCGCCTGCTTCTTGTGCGGTGGCCCACTAGAGAGAACGACTGGTCACGTATCGTGCCAGCCGGATCGCGTAGGGTGAGGATGCGATGTTGACGAGAAGTGCAATGATCTGTGCGATGACTGGAGTGGTGAGCCTCGGAGTGCCAGTGCAGCTCGACGGGCACGTCGAGCCGCGTGCGACGGCGATTGTGCACCTGTTACGTCGGTCCGAATTGACCGTGCTGCGGCCGTGATCCAGCGACTGGTTCGCGAGCGCCCCGACGTGGTGGGCATCGGTGTCGCTGGAATGCCCGCCTGTTCGACTGGGATGGAATCCCCCGTCCCGGTGGCGTACGACGTGCTCGCATGGAGGCGGTCTGGACCGCTGTTCGTCTGCGCAACAGTGGCCGCCAACGGCACCATCCGGCCCTGATTGACGGCATCGTCGCCTCCTCAACGAGGCGGCGGCGCCGTGGCCGCAAGCCTGAAGCCCGCCACGACGCCCAGTGCCGTGTGACGCACGCGGCCCCGGCGATCGCGCAGCTCGCCGGTCGTAGCTCAATCGCCAGGCGCGTTATGCGCCAACGAGGGTCGGGGTGGGCGCTTGCGGTTGGCCTTCGCCCACATCCAGGAGCCGCCCGTCGCGCAGCGCGACGATGCGATCCGCGTACGACGCGATGGTCCGGTCGTGGGTGACCATGAAGATCGTCAGACCAGTGGCGCGCAGTTCCAGGAACAGCTCCATGATCGCCTGCCCGTTGCGGCTGTCGAGGCACCCGGTCGGCTCGTCGGCGAGCACGATCGGCGGCCGGTTCACGATCGCGCGCGCGATCGCGACGCGCTGCTGCTCGCCTCCCGACAGATCCTG
>JADLFM010000229.1 GCA_020845495.1 Chloroflexota bacterium | reverse complement strand
CGTCCGCCAGCGCAAAGGCGGCCAGCACCTGCTGCTCCGCGACGAGATACACCACCGACTGGCCACGCTCACCCCAGGCTCGCGCCTGCGCGGCGATCGTCGCCGGGAGCGTGATTCCGGCCTGTTCGATCAGTCGCGGACCGCCGACCTGAAGCGCGCGCCCATTGATCGTGGCCTGAACGCCACGGCCAGCGAGTGACGCAAACGCCTCGACTGGGGGAATGGTGATGGACCGCTCATGGGCGCCAGCACGGATCGCCTCGGCGATAAAGTGCTCGCTGTCGCCTTCGACCGCCGCCGCCAGGGCGAGAGCTTCTTGCTCGTCAACACCTTCGGACGTCGCGATCCCAACGAGCCCATGCTCGCCCTTCGTGAGTGTCCCCGTCTTGTCGAAGACCACGACGTTGAGGTTGCGCGCGTTCTCCAGTGCCATGCGATCGCGTACCAGAATGCCATTGCGCGCCGAGAGGGTGGTCGAGATGGCGATGACGAGCGGGATCGCCAGCCCCAGCGCGTGGGGGCAGGCCACCACCAGCGTCGTCACGACGCGCTCGATGGTGTAGTCATCCAGTCCTCGGGCGATGACCCAACCGACGAGCGCGATCAGCGCGACGCCGATGGCAACCAGCGTCAGCCAGAACGCGGCTCGATCGGCGAGCGCCTGGGCGCGGGTACGGCTCGTCTGCGCCTCGGCGACCAGCTTCATGATGCCGGCCAGCACTGTGTCGTCGCCCGTCTTGCCCACGCGCACGCGCAGGCTGCCGCTGCCATTGACTGTCCCGCCGATCACCGCGTCGCCAGCGACCTTGCCGACTCGGCGCGATTCGCCGGTGATCATGCTCTCGTCAACATCGCTGCGCCCATCCTCGACCACGCCATCAGTCGGGATCTGCCCACCTGGCCGTACCAAGACGAGATCGGCCGGGCGAAGATCCCGCACCGGCACCTCTTGGCTCCGGCCATTGACGAGGCGCTCCGCCGTGTCCGGCAGGAGCTTCGCCAGCTCCTTGAGCGCACTCTGCGCGCTGCCGACCGCGCGCAGTTCCATCCAGTGTCCGAGCAGCATGACCGTGACGAGGGTCGCCAGCTCCCAGTAGAACGGCATGCCATCGAGCAGGTCGAACGTGACGGCCAGGCTGTAGAGGTAGCCGCTGGTGATGGCGAGTGCCACGAGCGTCATCATGCCGGGCTGGCGGTCGCGCAGTTCGTCGTAAGCGCCTTTGAGGAAGATCCAACCGGTGTACCAGTAGATGATGCTGGCGAGGACCGGCGCGATCCAGTCGGACCCAGGGAATGACGGCGCCGTGTATCCAAACAGATCCTGGATTAGTTCCGAGTAGAGGATGACCGGGATCGAGAGCACGAGGGCGACCCAAAACAGCCGAGCGAACATCGCCTCGCTATGCCCCTCGTGCTTGTCACCATGCCCATGACCAGCGTGCTCATCATGCGCCATGCTCGGATGCCCATGGATAGTCGTCTCCCGCAGACGCTCCGTCGTTTCGTGGACAGCCTCATGGCGGCTCGGCTGCGCTGGCGTGTGTCCATGATCGTGATGATCATCAGCATCACGCGGAATTGCCTCAGGATGGTGATTGTGTGGTCCATGGTTTTGCATAGAAATGCTCCGCAACGCGTTGTGTTTTGAGCGAGCGACTAAGCCACCTAGGGGATTATACCCCCTAGGGGTATACAGTCAAGTGATACGTGGATGGCTGTTGTGGAGCGGGGCTGGGGGTGAGGGCGGCTCCGCTTACATCCGGGCGAAGGCGTCCAGGGCCGTGAGGACGCTGCTGGTGTCCACGACGGTGGCGAACTCACCGTGGATATTGGCGAGGGAGACCGCGTGGACGATCTCGGCCTCGAATATCTGACCATCGATACCGACAAGGTCGAAGGTTGCCGTCGCGTCCGAGACGACGTAGGTGTCAAAGTCGAGGTTGCCGGCCATGCGTGCCGTCGTCTCGACGCAGTGGTTCGTGACGAAGCCGACGATCACGAGCGTCGTGATCCCGGCGCTCCGCAGGCGCGCCTCGAGGTCGGTGCCGATGAAGGCGCTGTTGACGTCCTTCTCGATGAGCGGCTCGCCCGATTGGGGCTGGGCGATCACCATGATGGCGTTGCCCGGGCGCGTGCGGTGGAACCGGGAGGTGACGGAGCGTGAGTTGTGCTTCACATGAACGATGGGCCGCCCCGTGTTGCGCCAGGCCGCCAAAAGACGCGCGATATTCTCCTCGGCTTGCGGGTTGTTGCGCCGGCCCTGACCAGGATTGTTGATGGCGTCCTGGACATCGATCACCAGCAGAGCGGCATTCGCCGAGAACTCCATGCCCATGCGGTGCTCCTCTTGTCTTGGTCGAGCGTCCGCCAACCGGGTGCCGCGAGCATCGTTCACCTCGCGGCGTGATCTGACCTGTTACCAGATATAGCACCCAAGTGGATCGAATGATAGGTCATCCGGACTGGTCTCGGTGCGAGCCTACATACCGCCGGCCTAGCGGCCGATCTGGCTCAGGGTCTGCAGCAGTGCCGCTTGTTCCGTCTCAGAGAATTTGCTGGTCAGTGCCTCGTGGACGGCTCGGGCGTAGATCTCGATGGCACGCTCGACGAGTGTGTTGCCGGAGTCGGTCAGACGGATGGTGACGGCGCGACGGTCGTCGGTCGCCGCGCACCGGTCGAGCAAGCCCCGCGCTGCGAGCCGCGCGATCAACCGGCTGAGCGCCGGTTGGCTGAGCGTGACCACCTCCAGCAACGCGCTGACG
>JADLFM010000228.1 GCA_020845495.1 Chloroflexota bacterium | reverse complement strand
GCCGGCAGGATCGAACTGATCGAGGAGCACAGGGCCAGGAAGTCGCAGTCGACGTCATGCAGGGCCGCGGCCAATGCCAGGGTGCCGCCGAGCTTCGGAGCGAGCACGCTGGCTGCGACCTCCGGCGTCTTCAACTGGGCCGCGCCGTCGTGCAGCGCACCGGCGGCGTGCACCACCCCGTGCAGGCCGCCGAAGCGCTGGCTCACTCGCGCGACCAGCGCCCTGACCGCCCCCGCATCGGTCACGTCGGCTCGCTCCACCACGACCTCAGCGCCAGCCGCTTCCAGGTCGCGCAGGTGGCGGATCCGTGCGCTGGTGGGGTCGTCGTCGGGGTGCTCGTCCAGCCAGGTGTCCCAGGACTCAGGGGCTGGGAAGGCCGAGCGTCCGACCAGCACCAGCCGAGCCTGGACGGTCTGCGCCAGGTACCCCGCGATGGCCAGCCCGATCCCGCCCAGGCCACCGGTGATCAGGTACACCCCCCGCTCGCGCAGGGCGATGGCTCCGCGACCTCTCGGGCGACGGATCCACTCGAGTTCCTGGACCCAGCGGTGAGGCCCACGATAGGCGATGGGACCTGGCGGCGGATCGCCAGTCAGATCGTCGAGCAGGCGACCGAGCAGTGCCTCGACCTGGCCCGCCTCGGACGGTACGCAGCCCACGTCGATGCCGCGGGTGGTCAGGCTCGGATACTCCTGGGGCAGTACCTTGTAGGGGCCGAGGACAGCGGCACGCTCGGGCTGCACCACCTCGTCGCCGAGGACGACATGCGTGGGGCCGGACACGATGGCGAGGTCGACGTCCTGGGTATCAGGCTGCTCGCCGAGCGCCTGAGCCAGATAGAGCAGGCTGTAGAAGCCGCGCTCCAGCGCCACGCGGTCCGGAGCGCCGTCGACTGGAGCGCTGCCGACTGGAGCGCTGCCGACTGGAGCGCTGCCATTCTGGGCGCCGTCGTTCGGAGCGCTGTCGTCAGCCGACACCGACCAGAGGTGAACGATCCGCTCCGGCAACCCATCGCGAGCGCGCAACCTGTCCAACAGCCGGTCGTAGGCCGAACGATCGCGGGGATCGAGTTGGTAAGCATCCTCGCCCAGTTCGGCGAAGCCTGCTCCGGCCGCCACGCAGGCGACCTGCTGGCCGGCCGCGCGCAGCCGTTCGGCCAGACGCCGTCCGAGCCCTTCGGCATCGCAGAAGAGCAACCAGCGCCGTTGACCGGATACATCCGAGTCCCCACCGACCGGGCCTGCCACCCGCCGCCATGAGGGCGCGTACAGCCAGTCGGTGGGGTCCGTCCGCCGGGCAAGTGGCATGCGATCGGTGGTGCGGCCCCAGTCGGCGTCGATCCAGTGGCGTCGGCGTTCGAAGGGGTAGGTGGGTAGCGCAATGCGACGCCCTCCCTCCGGCCAGAGCCCTGATGGGTCGAGCGAGACGCCGGCCGCCCAGAGCCGTCCGGCTGCCAACAGGGCGGCGTCGAGGTCCGGTTGGGGATCGTTGGGATTGGGGAAGGACGCCACAGCGGTCTGCTCGAGCTGGCGAGCCGGGTGCCGGAGGGCGAGTCGGGCCAGGATCTGCCCCGGCCCGACCTCGAGCGGCAGTCGGTTTGGATCGGCGAGCAGCGTTCCGAGGCCGTCGGCAAAGCGCACGGTCTCTCGAAGGTGCCGGCGCCAGTAAGCAGGGTCCACCGCTTGCTCGGGCGTGATCCAAGTACCAGTGAGCGCCGAGACGTACGGCAACTGTGGCTTGGACAGGCGCGTAGCCACCACCTTTGCCTCGAACGCATCGAGTATCGGCTCCACCATCCTGGAGTGTGCCGCGACCGCGATCTTCAGGCGCCCGTACGATGCGCCGCGTGTATCGAGGTCGCGTTCCAGGCGCTCGAGTTCCTCATCTGGGCCGGAGGCCACGCACAGGCCATCGGCGTTGACGGCCGCCAGCGATAGGTTCGGACCGAGCAGCGGAAGCACCTCGGCTTCGGGGAGGTGCACGCTGGTCATGCCGCTTTTGGGCAGCGTCTCGAACAGGTCGCCGCGCAGCACCACCAGCGCCAGCGCATCGTCGAGCGAGAGGACGCCGGCCAGGCAAGCGGCGGCGTATTCGCCCAGGCTGTGGCCGATCAGTGCCGTTGGCTCGACGCCCCACGCCTGCCAGAGCCGCGCGAGGGCATACTGGGTCATGAAGAGCGCCGGTAGCCCCAGCGAGGGCATTTCCAGCGCAGCAGCCGCGTCAGCGTCTCCCGTGGCCGAGCAGAGCAGGCGCCGTAGCCGGTTGGCTCGGTCGGGCGGCAGCAGCGCCAGGCACTCGTCGAGCGCCGTTCGATACGCTGGCTCGGTCGCGTACAACTCGTGGCCCATGCCGGGATACTGGACCCCGCCACCGGCAAACATGAAGGCGACATCTGGAGCGTGATCGCCGGCCACGGCGCTGGCGACCCGCAGAGGATCTCGCGTGGTGAGCGCGGCAACCGCATCAGCCGGCGTCCGAGCCACCACGGCGCGGCGGTAGGGGAGCGAGGCGCGCCCCACCTGGAGGGTATAGGCCACGGCGTCCAGGCGCGCGTCCGAGTGGGCGGTCAGATACGCAGCGAGGTCATCCGTCGCCTGTTCGAGCGCAGTCGGGGTGGCGGCTGAGAGCAGCAGCAACTCAGCCGGGCGTACGGGTGGGGCGGCCGTAGGCTGTGGCGGCGCCTCCTCCAGCACCACGTGGGCGTTCGTGCCACCTAGCCCGAACGAACTGACCCCCGCTCGCCGAGGGGTCGGTCCCTCCGGCCAGGGCTGAAGCTCGGTACTGACGTAGAACGGGCTCGTCTCCAGTTCCAGCTTCGGGTTGGGCTGGGTGAAGTGGAGGCTGGGGGGGATCTCGCGATGGCGCAGTGCCTGGACGGTCTTGATCAGTCCGGCCACCCCGGCGGCGGTGTCGAGGTGCCCGACGTTCGACTTGACCGAGCCGATCGCGCAGAAGCCTGCCCGGTCCGTGCCGAGTCGGAACGCCTGGGTCAGGCCAGCGACCTCGATCGGATCGCCGAGGGGTGTGCCGGTCCCATGGGTTTCGACGTAGGAGATCTCATCCGGTGAAACCCCGGCCAGGGCCTGAGCGGTGGCGATGACCTCGGCCTGGCCCTCGACGCTCGGAGCGGTGAAGCCGATCTTGTCCGAGCCGTCATTGTTGAGGGCCGCGCCTCGAATAACGGCGTAGATTGTGTCGCCGTCCACGACCGCTTCGCTCAGCCGCTTCAGCACCACCACCCCGGCGCCGCTGCCCATCACCGTCCCGTGCGCCTCGGCGTCGAACGGGCGGCAGTGTCCGTCCGGCGACACGATTCCCCCGTCGGTGTACAGGTAGCCGGCGTTGTCCGGGAGCATCACAGAGCAACCGCCGGCCAGGGCCATGTCACACTGGTGGGTGAGCAGGGCCTGACACGCCAGCACCGTCGCTACCAGCGAGGTCGAGCAAGCAGTCTGCACGGCGACTGACGGGCCGCTGAGGTTCAGCTTGTAGGCGACCCGCGTCGCAACAAAGTCCTTGTCGTTGGTGATCATGAGTTGGAAGAAGTCGAGGAGATGATGCGTGGAGGGGCTGGCGATGAGGCTCAGCAGGTACGTCGGGAGCCCGACGCCCGCGTACACCCCAACCGAACGTGGCGTGCCGCTCGGGGCGTAGCCGGCGTGTTCGAGGGCCGCCCAGGCACATTCGAGGAACAGCCGCTGCTGAGGATCGAGCAGGTCAGCCTCGCGGGCATTGAACCCAAAGAGGCCAGCGTCGAAGCCGCGTACGTCGTCAAGCGGTGCCTGAGCCTTGACGTATGAGGGATGCTCCAGGATCGCTGGGACGACCCCGCTGGCCCGAAGTTCGTCGTCCGAGAAGGTCCGAATCGACTCGACCCCGTTTCGAATGTTCGTCCAGAACTCGTCGACCGACGCAGCGCCGGGGAATCGGCCGCTCATCCCCACGATCGCGATGCCCTCGGTCGTGGCGACCGGGGAGCGCTCGTCGGCCGCTTCGTCGGAATCGCCCGCCTGACCCCAACGTAGCACCGCTCGCTGGCGCTCGGCGCGCTCGTTCTCCCGTGTGACCCGCGTCGGAGCGACGTCGCCCACGAGGTACTGGCTGAGCGCGTTGACGGTCGGGTATTGGAACAGATCCACGACGCTCAGTTCGTGCTCGAACTCCTGCCGCAACGCATGGTGAACCCGAATCAACAGCAGAGAATCGCCGCCCAGGTCGAAGAAGTTGTCGTGGATGCCAACCCGTTCGAGGCCGAGGATGTTGGCCCAGATTTCGGCGATACGAGTCTCGGCTGACGTCCGTGGCGCCGTGTAGCCCGTCGTCTGCTCGATGCGGCCAGCCTCTGGAGCCGGCAGGGCCTGACGGTCGAGCTTGCCGTTGGGGGTCAGCGGCAGCGCGTCGAGCGAGACGAAGGCGCTCGGCAGCATGTAGTCGGGCAGCCGAGCGCCGAGGAAGGCCCGCAGGTCTGCTGGCTCGGGAACGGGCACGCCAGCCCCGCCCACCAGGTAGGCGACCAGGCGGGCATCGCCGGCGCGGTCCTCCCGCACCACCACCGCCGCCTCGGCCACGCCCGGGTGGAGCGCGAGGGTGGCCTCGATCTCCCCAGGCTCGATGCGGAAGCCGCGGAGCTTGACCTGCTGGTCGATCCGACCCAGGAACTCCAGCAGCCCGTCCGCCCGGTAGCGGACCAGATCGCCGGTCCGGTAGAGCCGTGCCGTGGGGTCGGGGCCGAAGGGGTCGGGCACGAAGCGCTCGGCCGTCAACTCCGGGCGGCCCAGGTAGCCCTGGGTGACCCCCACCCCCCCGAGGTAGAGCTCGCCCGGCACCCCGAGTGGGGTGGGCGAGCCGTGGGGATCGAGCACGTAGACCCGAGTGTTGGCGATCGGGCGTCCGATCGGGATCGGCCCGTTGAGCGGGGGGGTGACGCGGTGGACGGTGGACCAGACGGTCGTCTCGGTGGGGCCGTACATGTTGAGCAGGATCGGGCCGGGGATAGTGCCGTCGTCGTTAGCCTGACCGTCGCCGACCAGCCGCCGAGCCAGGTCGACGGGCAGCGCCTCGCCGCCCAGCAGCAGGGTGCGTACCGAGCGTAGCGCGGCCAGCCCGGCCGCATCCTCGGCCATCAGGCGGGCGAGCGAGGGGGTGCACTGGAGATGGGTGACCCCGTGCTCGGCCACTGCCGCCGCGAGCGAGCGCTCGGTCCCCGCTGGCTCGGCCCCCTGCGCCTGGGCAGCCAGTGCGCGCAGTTCCGGCTGGAGCACCACTCGGAAGCCGCGGGCGAGCGTCCAGAGCAGTTCGAGCACCGAGATGTCGAAGGAGACGCTGGTGACCGCTAGCCAGACGCCCGGCGGCTCCGTGCCCGAGCGCGCCATGCCCGTGGGCGTCGGAGCAGCGGCCGTGACGTCCGAGGACGTCGGTGCGAGCAGCCCGTCCATGCCGACGAAGAAGCCGACCACGTTGCGGTGGGCCACCTGCACGCCCTTGGGCCGGCCGGTCGAGCCGGAGGTG
>JADLFM010000227.1 GCA_020845495.1 Chloroflexota bacterium | reverse complement strand
GCCCCTTCGTCTCGAACGTGTCGGGCACCTGGATCACCCCCGAGCAGGCCACCAGCCCCACCTACTGGGCCGAGCACCTGCGGGCGGCGGTGCGCTTCGGCGATGGGCTCGCCAGCCTGCTCGACGATCCGTCCCGCCTGCTGCTGGAGGTGGGGCCGGGCCAGACGCTCGCTCGGCTGGCTCGGCGTCACCCGGCTCGTCAGCCCGCCCAGACGGCCGTCTCGACGCTGCCCCACCCCACCGACCGTCAGTCCGACCTGGACAGCGCCTTGCTGACGGCCGGACGGCTCTGGGCGGCCGGCGTCCCGCTCGACCCCTCGGGCCTCTGGCCGGCTGGGGGCCACCGCGTGGCGCTGCCCACCTATCCCTTCGAGCGCCAGGAGCACTGGATCGACGCCCAGGCGGCCCCGACCCCGGATCTGTCAGCGGATACGTCGGGTGCGCTCCCTCTTCCTGCCAGCGCGGCCGACTGGGTCTACGCGCCGGTGTGGACGCCATCGCCGCTGACTGCCCGAGCGGGCACCCCGTCGACAGCGTCGGCAACTGATTCGAACTGGTTGATCTTCCTCGACGAGGCGGGTCTGGGAGCGGGTCTTGCCACGCGGCTCCGAGCCGCGGGACACGCGGTGACCACCGTTGTCGCCGGCGAGCGTTTCGTCAGGCTCGGCGATGGCGCGTACTCCATCGTGCCCGGTCATCGCGACGACTACGCCGCGCTGTTCGAGGATCTCCGCGCCAGCGGCTCCTTGCCTACCTCGATCGTGCACGGCTGGAGCGTGACTCCCGATCTTCCAGCCCGCGACGAGGCAGCGCAGCTCAAACCCCTCCTTGACCGCGGCGTCCACAGTCTGATCTTCCTGACTCAGGCGCTCGGTGCGCTCTCAGAGCGTCATTCCGCCCGCATCACGGTGCTGTCAAACCATGCCCAGGCGGTGACCGGCGAGGAGTCGCTGTCGCCGGAGACGGCAACCGTGCTGGGGACCTGCCTGGTGATTCCGCAGGAGCACCCCGATCTGGACGTTCGCAGCGTCGACGTGGCCTTGCCGCCGGCTGGCAGTGCGGCGGAGGCGACCCTGCTCGATCGTCTTCGGGACGAACTGGCGGCTCCGTCGCATGATGGCCCGGTCGCCTACCGTGGCGGCCGTCGATGGGTTCGGACCTTCGAGCGCGTGCCCCGCAGTGCCGGCGGCCGAGCCGTACCTCTGCGCGAGGGCGGCGTCTATCTGATCACCGGCGGACTTGGCGACATCGGCCTCACTCTGGCCGAGCGCCTGGCGGCGAGTGTCCATGCCAGGCTGGCGCTCGTCGGACGGTCACCTGTACCGGCCCGCGACGCGTGGGATGCCTGGATCGCCGCGCATGGAGACGACGACCGTACCAGTCGGCGGATCCGCCGACTGCGATCGATCGAGGAGCGCGGCGGCGAGGTTCTTACCCTGGCAGCCGATGTCGGCGACCTCTCCCAGATGCGATCGGCACTCGACGTCGTGCTCGCCCGCTTCGGGCGCCTCGATGGAGTCATCCACGCTGCCGGAACCATGGCGGCGGGTGCGTTCCCGGCGATCGCGGACATGCGCCCGGCTGATGCCGAGTGCCATTGGCAGCCAAAGCTTCGGGGCGCGCGCGTGCTCGAAGCCCTCCTCGCCGGGCAGGACGTGGACTTTTGCCTCCTCTTTTCATCCACGTCAGCTATCCTCGGCGGGCTCGGCTTCGGAGCCTATGCGGCCGCCAACGCCTTCCTGGATGCCGTGGCTCACGAGCACACTCTCGTAGGGCGCAGCCGTTGGATCAGCATCAACTGGGATGCCTGGCAGCCGTCCGACCATTCCATCACCGCTGAAACCTGGGGGCGAGCGGGCAACCTTGGCGCCGCGCTGATCACCCCGAGTGAGGGCGCGGATTTGTGCGAGCGAGCCCTCTCCCTGGAGGGTCTCCCGCAGGTTGTCGTGGCTACGGGTGACCTACGCGGCCGACTCGACCGCTGGGTCGGTCGGGTCACGCCTTCCAGCCAGGCCACGTCTTCCAATCGAATGGACGGGGGCGCCACGTCTCCGAACGTGCTGGCGCCGGTCCTCGAGCGACTGGCAGATCCAGCCGACTGGCTGTATGCACCGTCGTGGCGGCGGGTGGCCCGCCCGGTCGGCGGCAGCGACGCGGTCAGGCTACCGGATGGGCAACGCTGGCTGATCTTCTGCGACGAGGGCGGGACTGGCCGGCGCCTGGCCGAGCGGCTGCGGGCGGCCGGTCGACACGTCGTCTGCGTGACGGCCGGATCGAGCTTCACCACTACCGAGAATGGGGAGTATGGGCTGGACCCCAGCCAGCGCCAGGGCTACAGCGATCTCCTGCAAGCGTTGCGAGCCAGCGGCGGACTACCGGAGCGGATCGTTCACCTGTGGTCGGTGAGCTCGGGTGGCGACGACCCAGAGGACGGAGCGCCGAACAGGATGGCGCTCGAACGCGGCTTCTACAGTTTCCTGTTCCTCGGGCAGGCACTGGCCGAGCAGCCCGGCGCGCCGGCCGTCGAGCTCACGGCCGTCACTCGGGCGATGCACGTCGTATTGGGGAGCGAGCGGGCGCACCCCGAACAGGCTGCCGTGCTCGGCCCGTGCAAGGTCATTCCCCACGAATTTCCACACGTGCGGTGCCGCAGCATCGATGTCGCGGATGTCCCGAGGGCAGACGACGAGGCGGAAGCGCTTGTCAACCGGCTCCTCGAAGATCTGGCGGAGCAGCCGTCGCCATCCCCGCTGGCCTACCGCGACGTTCATCGCTGGATACAGGCGTTCGAGCCGGTGCGGGTGGACGAGGCGGCTGGGGCAGCCCGGCTGCGCGAGCGAGGGGTGTACCTGATTGCGGGCGGCCTGGGCGGAGTCGGGTTGGCAATCGCGACGTACCTGGCACGAACCGTCCAGGCTCGGCTGGTGCTGGCGGGCCGCTCGGCGTTCCCGGCCCTCGAGGCGTGGGGGGACTGGCTAGCGGAGCACCCTGAGGACGATCCCACCAGCGAGCGAATCCGCCGGATCCGGGCCATCGAGGCAGCCGGGGGCGAGGTGGTAGTGGAGCGAGCCGACGTAGCGGCGCCGGGCGAGGCAGCGGCGCTGGTGGCGCGGGTAGTGGAGCGCTTCGGCTCCCTGCACGGGGTGGTGCACGCAGCCGGCGTGCCGGGCGACGGGGTGGTGCAATTGAAGACACCTGAGGCGGCAGCGGCGGTGCTGGCGCCCAAGGTGGCCGGCTCGTTGGCGCTGGCAGCGGCGCTCCAGGACGTACCGGGCTGCGACTTCCTGGCGCTCTGCTCGTCGTTGAGTGCGATCCTGGGAGGTGCGGGGCAGGTGGACTACTGCGCAGCCAACGCCTTTCAGGATGCGCTGGCCAATGCCCACGCCGGGCGCACCGGACCACGCATCCTCTCCATCAACTGGGACGCCTGGGAAGACGCCGGCATGTGGACGCGCGGGCCGGCCCTGATGGGTGCATCCCTCCAACCGGAGGTCATTCAGGACGGCCTGAGCTCGGAAGAAGGCGCGCGGATGTTCGCTCGTGCGCTGGAATCGGGGCTGCCACAGGTGATCGTCTCGACCCGCGACTTCCCCCGTCGGTTCGAGCGCTGGACCTCTCCGGTGAAGGCCGAGCGCCCCACGCTTCCAACGGCGCCAGCACAGGTTCTGGGGCAGCACGCCCGGCCGGAGATCGCTACCGCGTTCGTAGCGCCGCGCGACGCTGTCGAGGAGCGGGTGGCGGCGATCTGGCAGGAGTTGCTGGGGCTGGCTCGAGTCGGCGTCCACGACAGCTTCTTCGACCTGGGCGGCCATTCGCTGCTCGGTCTGCGGCTGACCGCGCAACTGCGCGACACATTCCAGATCGAATGTTCCCTCCAGCAGTTGTTCGAGGCGCCGACCGTCGCAGACCTTGCCGCGCTCGTGCACGCCCAGTCCTCTGACGGCATCGACGATCCGTCTCTCGCCGAGATGCGGGAGCTCGCCGATCAGCTCTCCGAGCAGGAGATCAACGCGCTCCTCGCCGGATCAGAGCTGCCGCGAGAGGCGATCTGACATGACAGATCTGAGCCCCCGGCTGGCAGCGCTGTCCCCGGAGCAGCGGGCACAACTGGCTCGCCTGCTGCGAGAGCGTGCCCAGCGCGAGCAGGCCGCCACCATCCCGCGCCGTTCGCCACACACCGATACGGCGCCCTGCTCGTGGATGCAGCGGGGCCTCTGGTTGCTGGACCAGCTTCAGCCGAACGCGGCGTACAACCTGGCCATCCTGACGCGGTTGCGTGGGCGGCTGGACGTGGCGCTCCTGGAGCAGGTGCTCAACGAGGTGATCCGGCGGCATGAGGTGCTGCGGACCACCTTCCAGGCCGAGGATGGCGAGCCAGTCCAGCGGATCGCGCCGGAGTTGTACGTGCCGATCGCGGTCGTCGACGTGTCGGCGGTGCCAGCCGAGGAACGCGACGCCGAGGCGCAACGGCGAGCGACGCAGGAGGCGCAACGGCTATTCGACCTCGCGCACGGCCCGTTGCTACGTCCGACGCTCCTCCAGTTCACGGATTCGGACTGGCGGATCATCTTCGTGGTGCATCACATCATCTCCGATGCCTGGGGCATGGGGTTGCTCGTCAGCGAGGTCCAGGCGCTGTGCGCGGCGTTCCAGGACGGGCTGCCCTCACCACTGCCAGAGCTGCCAATTCAATACGCCGACTATGCGGCCTGGCAGCGGACGACCTACGGTCAGGAGGCGGTCGACCGTGACCTCGCGTACTGGAAACAGCAGCTAGCGGATGCCCCGTCCACCGAACTGCTCACCGACACGTCTCGCCCATCGGTCCGGCGCTTCCGTGGCTCGCGGGTACGCCTCCAGTTTCCGACGACCGTTGTCGAACGGCTCGCCGCGCTCAGCCGCCGTGAGGGCGCCACCATCTACATGGTCCTGCTGGCAGCGTTCCAGACGTTGCTGCATCGCTACACCGGCCAGGACGACATCGTCGTCGGCAGCCCGATGGTCGACCGTCGCCATGCGGAGACCCATGGGTTGATCGGCTTCTTCCTGAATACCCTCGTGATGCGCGCGGATCTGTCCGGCGATCCGACCTTCCGCGAGTTCCTCCAGCGCGTGCGGCGGGTGGCCCTCGAAGCCTACGAGCACCAGAACGCGCCGTTCGATCAGATCGTAAAGATCCTCCAGCCAGCGCGAGATCCGAGCCGAAGCCCGCTGTTCCAGATCATGTTCACGTTCCACGACGCGATGATCGAGTCCGCGGACCTGGCTGGGCTCGAGCTCGAGTCGGATGACGTCGACTCAGGGACGACCCAATTCGACCTGAGCCTGATGCTCGAGCAGGCCGGTAACAGCGTGACCGGGACGGTGGAATTCGACACCGACCTGTTCGAGCGCGCGACCATCGAGCGGCTGGTGGAGCACTGGGGGGTGCTGCTCGACGGGATCGCGGCCGATCCCGAGCGACGGCTGTCCGAGCTACCCCTGCTATCCGAGGTCGAG
>JADLFM010000226.1 GCA_020845495.1 Chloroflexota bacterium | reverse complement strand
TCTCCGCGTCATTCCCGTCCACCACCGAAACTGCCCCTGCTGGCACGAGCTGCGTGCCCCGAAGCATCCACGACGTCTCGTTCGATGCCCCGACTGATCCTCCGCCTGTCTTCCTGGTGATGAAGAACGTGAAGAGTGAGCGGAGCGGCTCTTCCAGCTCCTGCTGGGTGCCGTGAAACTTCGGCAGCACTTTCTCCAGCATGGCCAGGTCGAGCGCGGCCCACAGTGCCTCGGGCTCATCGCTCGCTTGCTCGGCGGCGAGGGTCACGAAGCGCGCGATCTCGTTCGCGACCCGATAGCCGAAGTGGCGATGGCTACGAGCCAGGAGGCTGTGTAGCTCCAGCATGCTCCGGTGGAGCGCGCCGTCGCCGAGCCCGGCGAACGCTCGCCAGTCATCGGTGTCGGGTTTTCGCCACGGTTCCAGCGCCCCCGGGAACGACTCCAGGCTCAACCCTGATGCCGGCGAGTCGTCGGCCACGAAGTCACCCGGGCTCTCGATGTCGCCATAGCCGGCGAGGTCCACCTGATCGAGCTCGATCGTGAACGCACGGTCGAGCACCTTCGGGCTGAACATCGAGGTTGTCTCATCGACATTCACCGTGCCGGTGAAGAAGACGTTCGGTGGGATCTTGAAGCGGCGCGGCATGGGGGCCCCCTGGGCGCCTTCTCCCGCCTCTAACACCGCGTCGGCATGCAGATCGATCTCCTCGCCTGATTCCATCGCGGAGAGGAAGTCAGAGAAATAGTGCTCGACGTGCGCCAGATTCATCTCGTCCAGGATGGCGAAGAACGGATACGGTTGACGGCCGCCCTCACGCTTCGCCCTCAGGCACTCGGCTTCAGCCCGGAGCAGCAAATCGAGGAGGGCCGTCGTGGTGTACTGCTCCGTGAGGGGGTTGTGGTACCCAAGCAGTCCCCGATTGTCGGTCCAGTCGGGTCGGACGGCGATGACTCGATAGTTGTCCAACAGCTCCTCGCGGGTCTCAGTCACCGGCAGGCTGAATCTCAGGCTGTCAGCACCGTCTCCGTCGCGCGGTGCAACATCGAGCTGGAAACGATCGCCGACCTGTAGCTCCGAGTCGAACCAGGCGCGAAACTCGCCGCTGAACAGCAGCTCCACCACGGGACGATCCGGGTCTCGGTAGAAGCGCAGCGCTGTCCGTCCGGCCGGGTAGAGCACCTCGATCTGGCCGCTGTTCCGTTCGAGGTCCAGGGCAGGCAGCGTCAGGTTGGCCCGGAGGGCAGACGGCAATGTCAGACGATGGTACTTGACCATGTACGGCAAGACCTGCTGCTCTACCGCGCCTTCGGTAGCTCGGCGTGTGGCGTCGACCTGGACGCGCGCCTGGAAGGCCCGGGCGATGGCCAGGGCGAGCTGGGTCTTGCCCGTGCCCGAGATACCGGTCAGGATGACGAATCGCTTCGTCTGGAGCGCCAGCAGGTAGTTGCTGACCAGCTCGACGGGGAAGTAGAGCCCGTCTTCTTCCAGCGTGTGCAGGAGCGATGAGAACTGGATAGGTGGATTCCGTTTGCTGGGCGGCTGATGTGCGACCGGTGCGCTCAGAGCCGGGAGCCGCTCGGCGATCAGCGCCTGAAGCGCGGCGGCCTGGTCAGGCCTGACGATGAAGTTCGTCCCCTGGGCGAGCTGAAGGATGGTCAGATCGCGCAGCACCGGATGCTCGCGGAGCTCGGTGCGGCGAATGCGTTCCGGCAGAACCTCGTCGATGCGGACGGGGACCTGTCGGTGTGTACCCTGGAACCGGTCGGTGTCCCGGTAGAAGCGCTGTTCGGCCTCGGCTGACTCACGGTCACCTGGATCGGCGAGGATCGTCCCCACGGCGACGATGCCAGCGTCCGGACCCGATATCCAGAAGTACACCCGGTCACCGGCCCTGATCTTGTCCCCATGCTGGCGCACCCCCCAGTAGATCTGAGGCAACTCGCGCACGGCGGCCTCGATGTCGAACTGGCTCGGGTCCCCCTGGAAGATCCAGGCCGGCTGGACCGCAATCGCTGCGTCGGTTTGGCCTGGCGGCTTGGCGCCGGGCTTCAGAGACTCCACGCGGAATCCATACTGCTGCACGTAGGCATTCGCCTCATCACCGCCGAGGAAATCCGGAGAGGCAGCGCCGCTCGCTATGCTGATGATCCGCTTCACGGGGTAGAGACGGCCGTCATGGGCAATGGCGAACCGGTGCGCACCGAATCGCCCTTGCTCCCAGGTCTGCCACCTTGGAGAGCTACGCTCTTCCCGGTCGAAGCGCGCCATTGCGTCGAGGAGCGCCTCTCGCGACGTCTCAGGGATCATCTCACACCCTCGGCTTGCCGATTCGGAGTCGGCAGAGTGATGATGCCAGCGTCGCGACGTTGAGTCCACCTGTCGGAGCCGAGCCGCGCGCTTTCAGTGAGGCTCGGCGGCGAGTCCCTTGCGCAAGTCGCGGCGCCGCAGGCGGTAAGAGAGGCTGGCATGCTGTGGCCGTACGCAACGAACACGGGCTGGGATCTGCCTGTTGAACTGAGCAGAGTCTCGACGCCGATCGAAGAGTGCGTGATAGCGCCCGTGGGAGATGTGGATCCTGACCTGGTCAGGCTGCTCGAACGGCGCGACTTCGATCAATGCCCAGTCGGTAGGCCAGGTTCAATCATCGGCATTGTCGGCACAACGCATCTACGCGACCTCATGGCCGAGGGCCGACCGCTGACCGCCGACGATCCAGAGATCTCTTTCCCGAAGGTTGAGGTCGTCTCGCCGCTACAGGAAGTGCTCCGCACCCTGACAGAAAACGCTGCCGCTATCGTGGTCTTCGACACCGGCGAGTGGGACGGTGACCCGCACGAGTACCTCGGGCTCGTTACCATCTCCGATCTCAATCGGCACGGCTTCAGATCAGTGGTGTACACGCTGCTGGCCGATCTTGAAGCCGCTCTGGCGCGTCTCCTGGACCACGTCGTCGAGGATCCCTGGGAATGGATCCGACTCCTTCCCGAAGAGCGTCAGGCTGTCGTGCTCGGCCATTGGGAGCTGGCGAAAAGAAGAGGTGTCGATATCGGCCCCATCGCGGCGACCACCCTGACGGATCTCCTCGTCGTCGCCGCCAATTCGGAGCGCTTGCGGGGCCTGTTGAGGTACCCGTCGAAGGCACAGGCGGTGAAGGTGACCGGCGCCATCCCGAATTTCCGCAATAGCGTCATGCACCCCGTGCGGCCAATGGTGCTTGGCACATCAGGTATCGAGACTCTTCAGTCGCTGCTGGATCGCGTGATTGACCTGACGTCGAGGGCTGTCGATGTTCAGCGATCGACGGTCGAGTTCATCAACGATGATCCCGGATACCTACGTTGGACCGCCGATCACCAGAACGGTTACGTCGTGAATGCCGCGCATCCACCTCGGCCTGGCTATCTGGTTCTGCATCGCGCGAGATGTGCCACGATCACGGGCACGCCCAGTCACGGATCTGCCTGGACCAAGGACTACATCAAGCTGTGCTCTCTCCGAACGGAGCCGCTTGACCACTGGGCCGCTGCCCTTGGCGGTCGCTTGCAGCATTGTCGGCTGTGCCAGCCCTGAACGCCTGGTCCGTATCGATTCCGAGAACCGGGCGTACAGCGCGTCTGCTCTGCCGAATCGAATCAGTGCCGCCGGCGATCCGTCTCGAAGGCCGAGTACCAGACACCGGGCTCGGGCCACGGATTTTCGCGGAGTCCGGCCCGCCAGTCGATCAGTTTCCAGCCGATGAAGGTCAGCGCATCGCAGCCCCAGTACTTGTGAGGCCCGCTGAGCCCGTCGACCGGACCGACGAGCGGGCAGCCCTCGCACGCTTCTGGCGGCAACTCGTCATCCGAGACGCCGTCGTTGTTACCATGGAGCTCCCAGCAATTGGTGCGGGTGAGGACCGTCAGCAGGTCGCCAAGTCGCCGCGCTAGCATCTCGGTGTCGTCGGCGGACGGCGCGGGTAGCAGGTCAAGCGCGCCGCTACGGTCCACCAGCAGGTCCAGGCGGCTACAAAAGTAGGCGAGGTTCTTGTTCTTCTTCCCAAGCGCCGTCTTCTGCTTCCGCCAGTTCGCGACGACCTGAAGTGTGTCTCGCACGAGGTCCTCGCGATAGACGAGGAAGTCGTCGGTGTCCTTCCAGAGCGTGTCATGGCTCCAGCGCTCGTGCCAGTCCTGTTTGCTCATCGGATTTCTTCACTCGCGATCGTTGCACGTGAGCGGCCGTCCCGGCGACCGTGCTGGGCTTCGTGGGGTTACGACTTCGAGCGCAAGGTGTAGGTGTAGCGTGCGGCGTCGTAGCGGACCGACTTGGCCCCCTCGCGGTGGAGGACGCTATTCACCAGCCGACGGTCGATGCGCGCGTCTATCGCGGCCAGTTGCTGCGCCAGGTCCCGAGCCGTGAGTGGCCCGGAGCCCTGAAGCACATTGATGGCGCCCTCTAGGACACGTCCACGCAGCATCTGCTCGTCGTCCTCAGATGCGGGGATCGTGGGTTCCGATGGCGGTGTCGGTGAGGGCGCCGTCGGCGGGTGTGCAGGGCGAGTATCCGATGCTGGCTCAGCGAAGAGCGGGTCGCGGTCGAGGAGCGGTGGCTGCGAGGGTAGGCGCGTCTGACTCGGCCGGGACTGAGGCCGGGACGTGGGCTCGGCCTTCACTTCAGCGAACAGCGGATCGCGGTCCAGCAGCGTCGGCTGGGACGGCAGGCGCGTGACAGCGGACCGCCTCGACGGCGCATCCGACGCGGCGACTCGACCTTCCTTCGGGGTGCCGCCTGCTCGGGAAGCGGCTTGCGTCGAGGCAGCCGTGGCCGTGGATGCGCTCACGGCTGCTGTATTCGGGTGCTCCGTGGGCTGCCGTGTGATGACGCCGTCGCCAGCCGGCAGCTGCCAACCGGGGCCAGTGTACGGCGTGCCGTCTCGGTTGGGATGGGCCACGCGCGGATCGGCTGGCGGTGGATCGAGGGGCGTCTGGTACGGTACGCCCGTCCGCTCGGCGTCGGCCAGGGCGTCGTAGATCTCCAGGATGGTGTCTTTGGCGCGGTAGCTTCCGTGCCGCTGCTCGTCCCGACGCTTGACGATCGGGAACGTCTCCATGATGTAGTCGACGTCGTCGCGCTCAATACCGTAGAGGCGGAAGTAGAGGGCGTCGAGCTCGGCGCGGAGCAGGAATCGGCGGTCCTCGTCCCAGCGGAAGGGCGGGCCGTCGTAGCCGACATCCTTTGCGAACGGCTCCAGATCCCAGGCCGTGTAGGTCAGCTCCAACACCCTCGGCACGATGAACGCAAGTTCTCGCGGGCCGTATGCATCCGGCGGAAGCACCGGCAATTGCCGAAGAAGCCCGAATGTCAGGTGAGTCCCGCCCACTTTCTGGCGTGCTGCATAGTCGAAGACAAAGCAATTGAGCGAGCCAAACAGCAGCGTAGGCATGGGAGCCGCCACGCCGTCCGCGAACATGACAGGAGCGGTATGGCCCACGCCAACACGAGGTAGCACACTGAAGATTGCTGTGCGCTCATCGGTTGAACGGGCGATGTCCCGAAATACGAGGAGCCACTTCGGCCGTCGTACCTCAACCAGTTGATTGAGCATCTCCAGGTCGTCCGTGATTCCTTCTGTGGCTGCGAAATCAGCTTCCGTCAGAGGGCACTCGGCTTCCAGTCGACGTGCACCGTCAGCCCACAGGACGCTCGTGGGCACGTACCGGGAAGGAAAGACACCATCCAGGATGCGGCCACCAGCATCGATACGGCCGTGGTTCAGGGCATATCCTGCGAACCAAAGTGATAGTGACTCGAGTGCAAGCTGCCGGTCCTCGCGCAAGTATGCATCCCAGATTATGGCCGGCACCCTAGAGCCAATTCGCCGAAGGACGTCGTCCTCCGGCACCCAATGACGCGGACTCACCCGGCAATCCGGATCCGCCTTTTGTGTGGGTGTGGGGCGCGGCAGGATATTGACGTTAAGTTGTTCCTGCGTCGCACCTTCGTATGTCGATGCGCGATGATCGAAATGATGGAAAAGCTTAGCTTCGTATAGAGGTACGCGATCCACCGTGGGATCATCCTGGAACAACCCACTGTCGTTCGCCATATGTAGCATGGCAAGAAACCGGACGCCCCATGGGTTCAAGTCGGTAGCTTCGTTCACCAGGACCGGCACATGGCGGTAGATTTGCAGATTTAGTTCCGCGTCCCTTCGGCTACGGAACGTCGGGCAGGACGAACTGTTCGGGTTCAGGCGCTTCAGATCGCCACTACTCAGAGAGAATGCTCGACTCCGATCGACAAGATCTCCTGGCTGTCGCACGAAGAACGTAAAGTCGGCCACCGTGGACTTTCGCTCATGACCCGAGACTGTGAGCAGACAGAATTTGTAAGCGTGATGCACGGTTGGGAAGATCTTTTCTTCGTTTTCGAAGCTGAATAAACTTACGAGCGACCCGGCCTCCATGAGATCCTGGAAGAAGAGCTTGGTCGTGTCGTCGGTCGCAATGCCAGTCGGGACGATGCAGCCGACTCGCCCCACAGACCGGAGGATGGTCCGAATCGTTTCGGCGAACACTGCATAGGTGTTTATGTCCCCCCGGCCCGTCAGGGGAAAGCGCCCAGACGAACGTAGCAACTGGCTTTCGCCGTCTGACTGGCGAAGAGCATCGAGCCAATCGGCGTAGAGTGGCGGGTCTGCGGTCTTCAGCGACTCGATCATCTTCTTGCGCACGGCGGCGGTTGGAGCGGCGGCGATATCTGGGCGCCGGGTGGCGAACCACTCCTTCTCTTGAAGCTTGATTCGCTCCCACGGAGGGTTACCAAGCACGACGTCGAAGCCGCGGCTCCAACCGGCCTGCTCGTTCTCGGGCTTCTCGCTCGGACTTGGGACGTGGAACACATCCGGGAACGCCAGGTGCCAGTGGAAGAAGCCGTACTGCTCGGCCAGCCGACGGATCTCGCCATGCATCCATGCCGGTACGTTGAACGGGCTGCGCTCGATGTCGAGGAACCGCTCATGCGTGATCGGATACGACAGGTCCGTCGTCTTCGCCTTCTTCCAGACGAACGCCGCGCACCAGGCGTCGGCCAGCAAGCGGCCGTACAGGTAGTCGTCTGAGCGGACCATCTGCTCGTACCGCTCCTGCTTGCGCCGCTGCCCCTCGATGGTGTCGGCGTCCTCGTCGTCCAGCGCCAGCATGGCGGTCGCCAGGTTGCCGAAGTGCTCCCATGGACGGGCTTCAGCGTCAAACATTGAGATCGAGATGCGGCCGGTCCGCTGGAGCCTGTTCTGCTTGCGATACTCGGTGCAAAACGCCCTGTCGTCGCCCTCGATCGGCGTGAAAGCTTCGTCGGGGATGCCCTTTGCCAGCAGCGCTGGCGTCGTCCCGAGCAGGCTGTTGCCGCTCTGGATGTGGTGGTCCAGGAACGTCAGCGGCTTGCCGGGCTCCACGGCCTCCATCCAGAGGCTGACCTTGCACAGCTCCACGGCCATCGGGTTCAGGT
>JADLFM010000225.1 GCA_020845495.1 Chloroflexota bacterium | reverse complement strand
GCGTGCCGGGCGAGATCCAGGTCGACGAGCGGACCTATCTGCGCCTGCGCCCCGCCTATGACTTCGAGCCTCGGGGGCCCGTCGAGTTAAGAGGGCTCGGCCTCGTCCCTACCTATCTCCTCAAAGGACGTCGGCCGAGCCAGGATGACTCATTGATGGTGAGCCTCGCCACGGCGGACCCCCGGTGAATCGAGGGTGAAGATCGGTGGCCGATGCTGCGGGGACGCTCACCTGGATAGGTGAAATGCTCGCCGAGCAGCGTGGAATGGCCCCGGGGCACAAGAAGGGGAATCTGACCATGGCAGCCATGATCGACGCCGAAGCGACAGCCCAGACTCGGGCCCGTTATGACCGAAATGCGCCACTGTACGACCTGATGCAGTGGGGTGCCGAGCGGCGGCTTGGCCGTTTTCGGCCCGACCTCTGGCGACGCGTCCGTGGGCCACGGGTGCTGGAAGTCGGCGTCGGGACCGGAAGGAACATGCCCTTCTATGCCGATCGAGTGACGATAACGGCCGTTGACCTTTCACCGCGCATGCTGGAACGGGCGCGGAACCGCGCCGCGCGCATTGGACGGGCTGTCGACCTGCGCGAGGCAGATGTCCAGGCGTTGCCGTTTCCTGAGGCCAGCTTTGACACCGTGATCGCCACCTGCGTGTTTTGTTCGGTGCCCGATCCGGTTCTCGGGCTGCGCGAGATCTGTCGGGTGCTCGCACCGGGCGGTCAGCTCCTGCTCCTGGAGCATGTGCTATCGACGAGGCCACGACTTCGACGCATCATGCAGCTTCTGAACCCGATGATGGTCCGGATGTGTGGCGCCAATATCGACCGGGACACGGTCGAGAACGTAAGCCGAGCCGGCTTCATCGACATCCAGGTCGACACGCTGTGGCTCGACATCCTGAAGCTGATCGAGGCACGGGCTCCCGGCAGTTAGCACTGCCCCGCCGTGGCCAAGCTCTCAGCGAACGCTCAGCCTCGGCTCAGGGCAGGCTCAGGACGACGCCGTACCTTCAGAGTGACAGGCCGACCAACCACGTCCAGCTCGTCCGAAGGATGACACTCCAATGGCAGTCAAATCACCTCAGGTCGCCCCGCCCGCCAGCTCCCGCGACCCTATCTGTGGCATGACGGTCGATCCAGCTACGGCGGCGGCCCAGCGATCGACCACCACCACGACCTACTTCTTCTGCTCAGAGCACTGCGCGGAGCAATTCGACCGCGAGCCGGCAGCATCGGACCTGCCTGCTGTGCCCGCCGAGGTTGGCACCCGGCAGATCGAGCTGCCGATCTCGGAAGTCGGAGGGCACCGCGAAACCACCCGTCTCCGCCAGGAGCTTCTCGCCGTGGACGGCGTGCGCGGCGCCAGCGTGAACGCCATTACTCAGTTGGTGCGTGTCGACTACGACCCGGCGGCCACCACCATCAAGACGCTTGTGGATGCTATCCGAGTCGCCGGATACAACGTCGGCGTCGCCACAGCCGACGTCGGCATCGAAGGTATGCACTGCGCCTCATGCGTCACGACCATCGAGGACGCCCTCCTGCGTACCGCTGGCGTGCTCTCGGCGTCGGTTAACGCGGCGACCGCCGAAGCCCGCGTGACCTACCTGCCAGGCCAAACCGACCTGGACGGCATCACACGCGCCATCGAGGAAGCCGGCTACCGAGCACATCCAACCGCGGCCGCCGAGACGACGATCGATCGCGAGGAGCGCGACCGCCAGCACGAGTACGCGCTCTTGCTCCGGAAGTTCTGGTTCGCAGCGGTCCTGTCGGTGCCGGTGATCGTCCTGTCGTATCCGCAGTTCTTCCCCGTCTTGCAGGACTGGCTTACGCCGGGCAGCGATGCCCGAAGACTCGTCTGGGCTGCGCTCGGCCTGGTGACGCTGCCAATCATGGCCTGGGCGGGGAGCCACTTCTACACCGGCGCCTGGCAGGGGCTCAAGCATCGCCAGGCGAACATGCACACGCTGATCGCGCTGGGGATCTCGGCCGCCTGGCTCTACTCCGTGGTCGCCGTGATCGCACCCGCGATCTTCCCGTCGCCGGAGCTCGCCGAAGTGTTCTACGACGTGACGGCTGTCGTCGTCGCGCTGGTGAACCTAGGGCTGGCCCTTGAGCTGAAGGCGAAGGGCCGCACCAGCGAAGCGATCAAGCGGCTGATCGGGCTGCAGGCGAAGACGGCCCGCGTCGTGCGCGGCGGTGTGCAGGTCGACATTCCGGTCGAGGAGGTCGTGGTCGGCGACGTCGTCGTACTACGGCCCGGCGAGAAGATCGCGGTCGATGGCATCGTCCTCGAAGGCGGCTCGTCCGTTGACGAAAGCATGATCACCGGCGAGTCGATCCCGGTCGAGAAGCGGCCGGGCGACGAGGTCATCGGTGCGACGATCAATGGGAACGGCGCATTCCGGTTCCGGGCCACCAGGGTCGGCAAGGACACCGCGCTGGCACAGATCGTTCGGCTGGTCCAGGATGCCCAGGGATCGAAGGCACCAATCCAGCGGGTCGTCGATCGCGTCTCCCACTACTTCGTGCCGAGCGTGATGATCCTGGCGATCGTCGCCGCCGTGACCTGGTTCGTGCTCGGTCCACAACCGGCCGTGGTCTACGCGCTGATCGTCTTCGTGACCACGCTGATCATCGCCTGCCCCTGCGCACTCGGCCTGGCGACGCCAACGAGCTTGACCGTCGGCATCGGCAAGGCCGCCGAGCAGGGCATCCTGATCCGCTCGGGGGACGCCTTGCAGACGGCCCAGCGGCTCCAGACCATCGTGCTGGACAAGACCGGCACCATCACGCGTGGGACGCCGAGCGTGACCG
>JADLFM010000224.1 GCA_020845495.1 Chloroflexota bacterium | reverse complement strand
GCGTGCCGGGCGAGATCCAGGTCGACGAGCGGACCTATCTGCGCCTGCGCCCCGCCTATGACTTCGAGCCTCGGGGGCCCGTCGAGTTAAGAGGGCTCGGCCTCGTCCCTACCTATCTCCTCAAAGGGCGTCGGCCGAGCCAGGATGACTCATTGATGGCGAGCCTCGCCACGGCGGACCACCGATGAATCGGTGAAGATCGGTGGCCGATGCTACGGGGACGCTCACCTGGATAGGTGAAATGCTCGGCGGGCAGCGTTGAATGGCCCCGGGGCACAAGAAGGGGAATCTAGCCATGGCAGCCGTGATCGACTCCGAAGCGACAGCCCAGACTCGGGCCCGTTATGACCGAATTGCGCCACTGTACGACCTGATGCAGTGGGGTGCCGAGCGGCGGCTTGGCCGTTTTCGGCCCGACCTCTGGCGACGCGTCCGTGGGCCACGGGTGCTGGAAGTCGGCGTCGGGACCGGAAGGAACTTGCCCTTCTATGCCGATGAAGTGACGATAACGGCGGTTGACCTTTCACCGCGCATGCTGGAACGGGCGCGGAACCGCGCCGCGCGCCTTGGACGGGCTGTCGACCTACGCGAGGCAGATGTCCAGGCGTTGCCGTTTCCTGAGGCCAGCTTTGACACCGTGATCGCCACCTGCGTCTTTTGTTCGGTGCCCGATCCGGATCTCGGGCTGCGCGAGATCCGTCGGGTGCTTGCGCCGGGCGGTCAGCTCCTGCTCCTGGAGCATGTGCTGTCGACGAGGCCACGCCTTCGACGCGTCATGCAGCTTCTGAACCCGATGGTGGTCCGGATGTGTGGCGCCAATATTGACCGGGACACGGTCGAGAACGTGAGCCGGGCCGGCTTCGTCGACCTCGAGGTCGACACGCTCTGGCTCGACATCCTGAAGCTGATCGAGGCACGGGCTCCCGGCAGGTAGCGCTGCCGCGCGGTGGCCAGGCTCTCAGCGAACGCTCAGCCTCGGCTCAGGTCAGGCTCAGGACGACGCCGTACCTTCAGAGTGACAGGCCGACCAACGACGTCCAGCTCGTCCGAAGGGATGACACTTCAATGGCAGTCAATTCACCTCAGGTCGCCCCGCCCGCCAGCGCCCGCGACCCTATCTGCGGCATGACGGTCGATCCGGCTACGGCGGCGGCTCAGCGATCGACCGCCACCACGACCTACTTCTTCTGCTCAGAGCATTGCGCGGAGCAATTCGACCGCGAGCCGGCAGCATCGGACCTGCCGGCTGTGCCCGCCGAGGTTGGCACCCGGCAGATCGAGCTGCCGATCTCGGAGGTCGGAGGGCACCGCGAAACCACCCGTCTCCGCCAGGAGCTTCTCGCCGTGGACGGCGTGCGCGGCGCCAGCGTGAACGGCACTACTCAGTTGGTGCGTATCGACTATGTCCCGGCGGCCACCACGATCAAGACTCTCGTGGATGCTATCCGGGTCGCTGGATACAACGTCGGCGTCGCAACAGCCGACCTCAGCATCGAAGGCATGCACTGCGCATCATGCGTGACGACCATCGAGGACTCACTGCTGCGCACCGCCGGCGTGCTCTCGGCGTCGGTCAACGCCGCGACTGCCGAAGCGCGCGTGACCTACCTGCCGGGACAAGGCGACCTGGACGGGATCACACGTGCCATCGAGCGGGCGGGCTACCGGGCGCATCCAACCGCAGCCACCGAGACGACGATCGATCGCGAGGAGCGCGACCGCCAGCACGAATATGCGCTCTTGCTCCGGAAGTTCTGGTCCGCAGCTGTCCTGTCGGTGCCGGTGATCGTCCTGTCATATCCGCAGTTCTTCCCCGGCTTGCAGGACTGGCTCACGCCTGGCAGCGATGCCCGGCGACTCGTCTGGGCTGCGCTCGGCCTGGTGACGCTGCCAATCATGGCCTGGGCGGGGAGCCACTTCTACACCGGTGCCTGGCAGGGGCTCAAGCATCGCCAGGCGAACATGCATACACTGATCGCGCTGGGAATCTCGGCCGCCTGGATCTACTCCGTGGTCGCCGTGATCGCGCCCGCGATTTTCCCGTCGCCGGAGCTCGCCGAGGTGTTCTACGACGTGACGGCTGTCGTGGTCGCGCTGGTGAATCTGGGGCTGGCCCTTGAGCTGAAGGCGAAGGGTCGCACCAGCGAAGCGATCAAGCGGCTGATTGGACTGCAGGCGAAGACAGCCCGGGTCGTGCGCGGCGGCGTGCAGGTCGATATTCCGGTCGAGGAGGTCGTGGTTGGCGACGTCGTGGTGCTGCGGCCCGGCGAGAAGATCGCGGTCGATGGCATCGTTCTCGAAGGCGGCTCGTCGGTTGACGAGAGCATGATCACCGGCGAGTCGATCCCGGTCGAGAAGCGGCCGGGCGACGAGGTCATCGGCGCGACGATCAATGGGAACGGCGCCTTCCGATTCCGGGCCACCAGGGTCGGCAAGGACACCGCGCTGGCACAGATTGTCCGACTGGTCCAGGATGCCCAGGGATCGAAGGCACCGATCCAGCGGGTCGTCGACCGAGTCTCTCACTACTTCGTGCCGAGCGTGATGATCCTGGCGATCATCGCCGCCGTGACCTGGTTCGTGCTCGGTCCACAACCGGCCGTGGTCTATGCGCTGATCGTCTTCGTGACCACGTTGATCATCGCCTGCCCCTGCGCACTCGGCCTGGCGACGCCAACCAGCCTGACCGTTGGGATCGGCAAGGCCGCCGAGCAGGGCATCCTGATCCGCTCGGGGGACGCCTTGCAGACGGCCCAGCGGCTCCAGACCATCGTGCTGGACAAGACCGGCACCATCACGCGTGGGACGCCGAGCGTGACCG
>JADLFM010000223.1 GCA_020845495.1 Chloroflexota bacterium | reverse complement strand
GGCGACAACATCCAGATGCAGATCGAGTTGATTACTCCGGTCGCCATCGAGGAGGGCCTCCGCTTCGCCATCCGCGAGGGCGGCCGTACCGTCGGCGCTGGCGTCGTCACCAAGGTCCAGGGCTAAGGCCGGCCGGGGGGTAGCGCGGGCGTCACCGCGCACCACTCTCCAGGTAGCGGTCTGTCAGACGAGGAGCACACCACATGGCGAAGAAGGCAGATCGCGTGCTGATCACGCTCGCGTGCAATGAGTGCAAGGAACGGACGTACCACTCGGAGAAGAACAAGCGGAACGATCCAGAGCGCTTGACGCTCATGAAGTACTGTCCCCGCTGCCGCAAGCATGCCGAGCACCGCGAGACGCGCTAGCGGCGAGCGATAGTGCCCGGACCTGCCCGCCGTCAGTTGTCGGGGGGCGGACTGGCATGAGATAATGAGGCCCGGCCGGTCGCACGGCCGGTGCCTCGCACACGCGCGTAGCTCAATTGGCAGAGCAGCGGTCTCCAAAACCGCAGGTTGGGGGTTCAAGTCCCTCCGCGCGTGCCATCGCTGACCAGATAGAGAAGCTCCCTCCAGGTATGGTTCCGGAGGGAGCTTCTGGCGTCTGCTCCCCTGGCTCCTCCGCTAGAGGGCCGCACACGATCATGTGCCGCGTCCCACCACCATGTAGCCGATGGCGACGAACGGATCGGACGGGTTCGAACGTTCGTGTCCAGAAGCGTGAGTCTCGCGGCAGGCCCAGGGGGTGTGAGCGGCGCTGACAAGCTCACCAACAGCCGTGACTTGCGACGGGTGGGACGCCCGGCCAGCCGTGTCTCTGTGACCTCGACGCTGCGGAGTGGTGTCTCCGCCTGACGGTCAACTCCTTGCTACGGCGCCCGAAGCTTGCTAGCGTGAACGGAGAGGCTCCTCGCCGCGGATGAACTCGGACTGCCGGTCGGCGAGAGCGCGTGCATGAGGCTTGTGGGCGGAGGTTCGCCGTGATCGCTGCTGCACGCTCGATGATCCCACTCGTGCTCGTCGTATTGCTCGCAGCGTGCGGGGCGACAGTAGCCGTTGCCCCAACCTCACCGGCGACGTCGCCGCCCAGCCAGTCGTCGACGGCTCCGCCCACATCCACTGGACAGCACGTGGTCCCGAGTTCCACAGCGGGTCAGCCAGACACCCCGTCTGCCGGTCAGCCGGCGGCATCCACGCCTGCCACGGTTGGGCAGCCGCTGGCAGCCACGCCGCCTACCTCCGGCGATCAGGCGGCAGCGTCGACCGCCAACCCCGCCACGTCTGTCACCGCCACTCTCCGTCTGATGGGATGGGCCTCCTCGCCCGAGGAAGACCGGCTCCTGAACGAGGTGCTCGCCGACTTTATGCGGCAGTACCCCAGCATCCAGGTGAAGTTTGAGCCCGTTCCCGAGTACGCGACCAAACTCCAGACCGATCTCGCCGCCGGCACGGCCGCCGATGTCTTCTACGTGGATAGCCTGCTCGCACCAGACTTGATGAAGCGCGGGCTGCTGCTCGACCTCGACGCGCAGATCGCGCGCGACACAGTCGACATCGGCGACTTCTACCCAAACCTGCTCGCCGCGTTTCAGTGGAACGCCAAGACGTACGGGCTGCCCAAGGACTGGTCGAGTCTCGCGCTGATCTGGAACCGCCAACTCGCGGCCGACGGCGGCATCGGCGCTCCGCCGGCCACCTGGGCCGATCTACGGGCCGCGGCGCAGAAGGAGACGAATAGCCAGCAGGTGTTCGGAGCGGTCACACCTCCGGAACTGCCGCGCCTGGGCGCCTTCATCTACCAGGCCGGCGGCCGGCTCGTCTCCGAGAATCGCACCCAGATGGCGCTCAACAGCCCCGAGGGCTTGCAGGCGCTCGAGTTCTACTACAGCCTCTACCATGACGGCCTCGCCACCACCCCGGCCGACACGGGAACCCAGTGGCCGGGCGATACCTTCGCCAAAGGCCGGGCGGCGATGGTCTTCGAGGGGAACTGGATCTTCCCCTTCCTCCAGAAAGAAGCGCCTGGCCTCCGCTTCGGCATCGCCGAGTTGCCAGCCGGGCCGAAGGGCAAGGGCACCTTCGCCTTCACCGTCGCGTATGGGATCAACGCCCGGACCCAGAGTCCCGAGGCTGCCTGGACTCTCGTCAACTACCTGACCGGATCCGCGGGCATGCGGAAGTGGACGTCGCTCGGGCTGGCGATGCCGGCGCGGAAGTCGCTCGAGGCCGACTGGATCGCTCAGTTCCCCGAACGGAGGCCATTCCTCGAAGCGGGCGGCTACGCACGGCCCTGGCAGCTTGGTCCGGGCGGGCAGGAGATCAACGACAAGGTTGCGACGCCCGTGCTTCAGGCTGTCTTCGCCGGCACCATGTCGCCCCAGGACGCGCTTTCGGAGATCGAGCGGCGTGGCAATGCGATCCTGGCGCAGCAGTAACGACCGCCTCACACAGGACCAGGCCGGCCGGCCAACGACGATCGAGGGCAGGACCGCCGGTCGGGCCACCGGATGGGGGCGCTCCACCTGGCGATCGGCGTCGGCGGCGGACGCGCTTCTGGGCTACGCCTTCATCGCCCCGACAGTGTTGATCCTCGGCGCCTTCACGCTCTGGCCGATCGCGCAGACGATCGGCATGTCGCTTTATACCTGGGACTTGCTCTCACAGCAGCATCAGTTCGTGGGCCTGCGCAACTATCACCTGCTGGCCGCGAGTAGCGACTTCCGGTCTGCGCTCCAAAACACCGCCTACTACGTCCTGGGTGTGGTGCCGGCTCAGACGGTTCTGGCCCTCCTCCTCGCCGTCGCGGCGAATCAGCGCATCCGGGGACGGACCTTCTTTCGGGCAGCCTTCTACTTTCCGTCGATCTCGTCGTCGGTTGCCGTGGCGCTACTCTTTCTCTGGATGCTCCAGGCAGGCGGACTCGTCGACGGGGCCGTGAGCCTGCTCGGGGTAACGCCTCCGCGCCCGGCCTGGCTCTCGAACCCCAACGGTCTCTTCGCCCTCATGGCATCCACCGTTGGCTGGCAACTGCCGACCTGGGCGGCCGGCCCGAGCATCGCTCTGCTCAGCATCATGGCACTGAACGTCTGGACGACGACCGGCACGATGATGGTGATCTTCCTGGCTGGCCTCCAGGACATCCCGCCCGAGGTAGGCGAGGCGGCCGCAACGGACGGTGCCAGTCCTCGTCAGACGTTCTGGCTGGTCACCCTGCCGTTGCTGCGCCCGATCTCGTCGTTCGTGGTGGCAATCGGCACCATCGGCGCGTTCCAGGTGTTCGATCAGATCTGGATCATGACGAAGGGACAGAACCAGACGACGACCCTCGTCTGGCTGATTTACGGGGAGTCGTTTGGCGGCGGCTTCCGCGCTGGCTACGCCGCGGCGCTCGCGGTCGTTTTGTTCGCCGTCATCTTCGCTCTCACCCTGCTGCAACGCCGCCTGTTCGGTCGGTCAGCCGTCGAGGGCGGCGAGTGATGACGGCCGTCGGGACGCGCTCCGATCCGCTGCATGCCCGGTCGCTCGCCCCCTCTCCCGACCGTAGTACCCGAGCGGCAAGCTACGTGCTGCTCGTCGGCGTCGCGGTGCTGATGCTCGCGCCGTTCGCGTGGTCAGTCTCGACGTCGTTGAAGACCAGCCCTGAGGCGGCTCAGTTCCCCCAACGGCTGCTGCCCCGCGAGCCGACGCTGCAAGCCTACCGAACGGTCGTTCTCGAAGCGCCATTCGCACGCTGGTTCGCCAACAGTATCGTGGTCGCGCTGGCCGTCGTCGTGACCCGCTGTAGCCTGGACACGCTGTCCGGGTACGCCTTCGCCCGGCTGCGCTTTCCCGGCCGTGAGACCCTCTTCGCGCTCATCCTGTCGACACTGATGGTCTCCCCGATGGTGTTGCTGATCCCCCGCTTCATCCTCCTTCAGCAACTTGGGCTCGTCAACACGCTCCCTGCGCTCTGGCTGCCATTCGCTTCTGAGGCATTCGGCGTCTTTCTGATGCGCCAGGTCTTCGAATCATTCCCGGATAACCTGGAGGACGCGGCCCGCATCGACGGCGCCGGGCGCCTGCGAATCTTCTGGCAACTGGCGGTGCCAAACGCGCTGCCGGCGCTCGCCGCCCTGGCCATTTTCAGCTTTCAGGGATCGTGGAATAGGTTCCTGGAGGCGGTGATCTTCATCTCTGGCGCCAACCGCGACCAGTTCACCCTGCCGCTCGGCCTCGCCTACTTTCGGAGCCTGTATTACACGGACTGGCCGGTCGTGATGGCCATCGCGGTGCTGACGATGCTGCCAATCGCGGCGGTCTACCTCGCGGGGCAGCGGTATTTCGTGGAGAGCGTGGCTCGTTCCGGCCTGCGAGGCTGAGCGGTAACTTCGCCGCCCGGACCCCCCGGCCGTCACGCAGGCGACCGGAACACCCGCCGAGTATCTGCCCGACGAGCGTCTGTGCACGATCCGGAGACGTCGTGGGAATCGACAGGCGGGGTTGATGGGATCAGTCGAAGGTCTGGCAGGCCCGATCCCTCGACTCGGGACGGGCCACACCTGCTCGTACGCCTGTGCCGCGTCGGGCTACCCGAAGGGGTGAGGCGAAAGACTCGGGCAGTGAACTAGAATGGCCCCGGTTGTCGCGGCCTGAAGCGGCCGGGTGAGCACCTGAGCCCGGCGGTCCGTTGCTGTGGGGCGACGATCCGGACTGCGCGTAGGCGGTCCGAGTATACGGAGGAGACGTATGGCCAACCTCGAGGAGAGCCGGCGGGATCTGGGGGAGGAGTTCGGACGCCCGAGCCAACGCTTGCCCTGGCAGCAGTTATTGCTCGACGACATCTTCCTTCTCTTTATGGCCGGGATGGTCATCCCGACGTGCATCTACATCATCTGGGGCCTGATGAGCCTGGGGGAAGTGCAGATCTTCCCGCGATGACGGGCGCACGTATGACACCGCGCATCCATCACACCGGTCGAGCGCAGGAGGACGCGCATGGCGGTTCGGTATAGCACCTTCGTCAAGCCCAAGGGGGTCTGGTGGCGACGGCTCGGCCGCGACGAGAAGTTGTGGGTCGGCCTGGCCGTGATCTGGGGCTTGTCGATGTTCGCAATGATCTCGTTCATCTGGCCGCTGATCGGCCGACAGCAGAACTCCATCCAATCCTATCGCGTCACCCCGGCCGACTTCAGCGCGCGGGTGGCGGAATTCACCGCGGCCAATCAGGTGGGCAACCTGGGAGGCATACCGGTCGTGGCTCCGCCGCCGAACAGCGACGTCTTCCTCGAGGCGATGACGTTTACCTGGCGGCCAATCCTCCAACTCAAGCGTGGGGAGCGGTACCGCCTCCTGATGTCGAGTCGTGATGTGCAACACGGATTCTCACTGGTGATGGTACCCCATAGCATCAATTTTCAGGTGCTGCCGGGCTACATTACTGGGATCGAACTGATGCCCGAGCAGGTCGGGGAGTTCCCGATCGTGTGCAATGAATTCTGTGGCCTGGGACATCATATGATGATCGGCCGCATCATCGTGACTGACTAGGCGGAGCAACATGGCAATAGCAATTCAAGCGCGCGAGGCGACCGAGCGGCGCTGTGAGGTGACGGGCCTGGTGGTCGACCGCTCGGCGGAACGCCAGATCATGGCGCACGCCGTCACGGCAGTAGTGTATCTGGCGATCGGCGGGATCATGGCCCTGACGATCGCGCTGACGCGCTGGCAATTGATCCATCTGCTGCCGATGACGACGTTCTACGAGTTCGTGTCGGCTCACGGCCTGGTCATGCTGATCTTCTGGATCGTCTTCTTTGAGATGGCCGGCTTGATCTTCGCAAGCACCGTGCTGCTGAGCGCCCGCATGCTCGTGCCGTGGCTTGGCTGGCTCTCCTACGGGATGATGCTCGTGGGCTCGGTCATAGCGTTTGGCCTGATGCTGTCCGGTCAAGCCACGGTGATGTTCACCTCGTACCCGCCCCTCCAAGCGCCGCCGCTCTACTACGCCGGGGTACTCCTCTTCGCGGTTGGAGCCATCTTCGGGGTCGTCCATTTTTTCATTAACCTCGTCGGCGCGCGCCTCCGAGGTGAGGTCGCCACGCTGCCACTGTTCACCTTCGCCCTGATGGCAGCGGCGATCCTGGCGCTCTGGTCGCTCCTCGCGGGCGCGGCAGCATTGATCCCCGTCTTCCTCTGGAGCCTCGGCTTCGTCTCCACGGTCGACCCAGGCGCCTATCGGCTGCTGTACTGGGGCCTGGGGCACGGGACGCAGCAGGTCAATCTGGCAGCAATGGTCGGCACCTGGTACGGCCTGGCCAGCTTGACGACGGGCGCCAAGCCGCTCAACGAGGGCCTGAGCCGCTTCGCGATCGTGCTGTACATCCTCTTTGTCCAGGTGGCGTCGATGCACCACTTGCAGGTGGACCCTGGGTTCAACAGTTGGGTGCGCAACGCCAACGTCAGCTACATCATGTACGCCGCCGTGATCGGCAGCCTGATCCACGCCTTCAGCATCCCCGGCTCGGTCGAGCAGGCGCTACGCTCGCAAGGGCATCGCCGCGGGCTGTTCACCTGGCTGCGTCGGGCACCCTGGGGCGAACCTGGATTCTCAGCCCTGGTGGTGAGCCTGTTGATGTTCGGCGTGATGGGCGGCATCAGCGGGGTGATCATTGGCGGCCCGCAGCTCAACATGATCAGTCATAACACCCTGATCGCCCCGGCCCACTTCCACATGACCGTGGTCTCGGGCACGACGGCCGCGTTCATGGGCCTGTCCTATTACCTGGTTCCGCTGATATTTCAGCGCGAACTGGTGCTGCGGAGCTGGGCACGCTACCAGCCGTATCTTTATGGCCTGGGAATGCTGATCTGGGGTCTTGGAATGGGGCTGGCCGGTCACTGGGGCGTGCCGCGCCGCCACTGGGACATCAGCTTCGCCAGCGCTCCGCCAGCGTTGCGCTACGATTTCCTCCAGACGCCGGAGATCAATATCTTCTTGGCGATCCTCGGCATCGGCGCCATCGTCGCCGTCACGGCTGGGGCGATGTTCGTCGTCTCGATCGTCCTCACCGTCTTCGCGGGTACGCGCTCCGCGACGCCGGCACTTGGGAAAGTTGCGCCTGACACCTTCAGTTCGCTACCAGCCATCGCCGGCGCGGCCGTCGACGAGGCGCACGAAGACGAGCACGGCTTCGAGGTGCCCGGCACACTCGTGCTGGCCGTGGGCTTCCTGGCGCTCTTCATCGTGCTGTACGGCGTGTCCTGGCATGAGCTCAGTACCGTACCGTGGCGGTTGTTCATGATAGATGGCGGTTGATCGATAGCGTCGGGTGTGCCGAGCCGACGAGGTCGGCGAGCGGCAGCCCACGCATGCGCGGTCGCCGTTCTTGCTGGATGGCGACGGATACGACACACGAGTGCCACCCCCAAGGCTCCTCGGGGGTGGCACTCGTGTGTCAAGGGACCGAGCGGCGACGGATTCTTCCAGAGCGTCGCAGTCCCTCGCCCTGGTGGGCCGGCGCTCTACGTCGGAGGGCCGCGCGGCGACGGAGGCTCGGTCCCCTACTGGAGAGGAGAGGGCGCCGCGCGGATACGTGCCCGGCGCCGCACGTGCGGGTAGGCCAGATAGGCGATCATCAGCACTGCGAAGAACCCTCCACCGCCAACCCACATGATCAGCCCGCCCAGGCGCTGATCGGCGAGTGGAGTCAACCCCCAGGGTTTGGCCGTCTCCACGTAGATCGGGTACAGCGGCTCCTGCGCGAGCGTCAACGCTGCGCCGAGCATGTCGCCGGACATCCAGGAGGCAAAAAGGGCCAGCATCGTGGCGGTCGGCGACAGGCGATGAGTGCGCGGCATCGGCTCGATGAGCACCCACCAGAACAGCAGGGCCGTCCCCAGGAAGGTAGCGTGCTCGAGGTCGTGCACCAGCCGATGTTGCACCGCCGCCTGGTAGGCCGCCGGCAGATGCCAGGCCAGCAAGCTACCGTTGAAGAGCAGCACCACCACGAGCGGGTGTGCCACGGCAGCCAGTACGCGCCGCACGCTACGCTGCCCGAGCGTGGCTCGCAGCAAAACACGGCTGTAGCGGGGTCCGATGCCACGCATGAACACCTGGATCGGGCGGCCGAGAACTATCAGCGGCGGAGCGACCAGCGTGATGATGAAATGCTGGACCATGTGTGCCGCGAAGACCGTGCCGCCAAAGTAATCGGGCGGACCCATGAGCGCAGCCGCGAGGCTGGCAAGTCCGGCGAGGTAGGCGTGAGCCTGCCAGGTCGGCACGACCGGTCTCGCCGGTCGGTGCGCCGCCCGGTACGCGAGTGCGTACCCGACGGCCGCCAGCATCAGGAGTGGCGCGAGCAGCGGATCGACGCGCCAGATGGTGAACCATGCGTCGTCCGACGAACCGACAGTGAGGGACGCGAGGGACAAGGCCGACACCTCTTCCGGAGCCGTCGCGAAGATGCACGTCAGAATTTCCCGACGACGCGCGCGACGTAGACGCTCGTGCCAGAAAGGCCGCGACGGCGTGCACGAGTGTACCCAATCATCCGTGGTCGCAGGCCAGACCCCCTCAGCGGACGCTGGTCGCACGTGGTACACGCTGCCGCGCGGCAGGGCTCGCTGGCGCGCTGCGCGCCCATACCCCTTCAATTCAGACTTTCGACCGGTGTCCTGGCCTCACCTTCCACGCCCCGTCCTGCCAATGACGGGACAGGTGTCCCCAATCACTCCTGACAGACATCCTTGACGACCACGCACCGACACGACGTAGAGTGGCTGAGAGGAGCCGTCAAGAATGACTCTTCGGACCGGACGGGCGAGGTCCGGCGACAGTCCGACTCGCCCTGCACGCCTGTGGACGTCGGCACTGGTGCCGACAGGACGAGGAGGTCCAGATGAGCGTACGCGAAGTATGTCCGCGGTGCGGTCGGCCGAGGACACGTTTCGAGAATCTGGTTCGGGTGTGAGGGAGCACGTACGATGCTCGGCGTGAATGCGCGACCCACTCTCCACGTTCCATGGCACGAGCGCGCCATACTCCGAGTTCGTCCCTGGTGGGGGTTGGCGGCTCTGGTGCTGCTTCTGGGTGTGTATGTGAGGGTCGGACACCCCTGGCTCATGAACTGGGGTACGACGCTCGAGGAGCAGCAGGCCCACCTTCCTGGCGATGCCCCGGCGAGCGAGCCAGCCGCGTACTTCACGCGCGCCATCAGCATCGATGCGTCGCCCGAAGCGATCTGGCCATGGCTGCTCCAGATCGGTCAGGACCGAGCTGGCTTCTACAGCTACACCTGGCTTGAAAACCTGACTGGCGCGAACATCCATAATGGCGACGAAATTCGGCCGGAGTGGCAGCAGCGCGCCCTCGGGGACCGGGTGCCGATGACGCGCCCGTCGATCGGAGAGCCGCTCCTCGGCGAGGTCATGTACCTGCGGATCGTGGCCCTGGAGCCGAACCGAACCATCGCCAACCTGCCCGCTCGGTTCGTCCTGTTGGCGCCTGGCGACGGGCAGACGCGACTGCTCCTGCGCGAACCGTTTGGATCAGATAGCCCGGGCGCCGGCCCGAACGTGCTGGTTCAAGCCGCGGGCTACCTGATCTGGGATCCGATGCACTTCGTGATGGAGCAGCGGATGCTTCGTGGCATCAAAGAGCGCGCTGAAGGTGTGCCACTCACGCCGGCGTGGCTCCTGGTGACGGCTCGCGCCGGCTGGCTGCTCGCCGGGATCGGGCTGGTTGGGCTGTACGCGTCGCGCGCTCGCTGGCGGTTCTGGCTGCTCCTGCCCATCGGCGTCGCGGCGCCAGCGCTCCTGGCCGCCGGCGACGTCGAGGCCGCATTGGCCGGCTTCCTCGCGCTCGGGATCAGCCTCCTCGGCGCGTTAGCGTTCGGGCGGCGCTGGACCTCACCGTTCCTCCTGCTGGGGAGCGGGGTGCTGCTGATCCTACTGCTCGCCCCGGACGCATACGTCGCGTTCGGTCTGATCTTCGATGCGCTCGCGGTAGCGGCCCTGGTAGCAGTCCTGGGCTTGCGGAATCGCGGCCGAGGCATCGGTCAGCCACGTCGAGGTCGGGCGACCGACCCCGCGACCTGAGCTACTACCCGGGTCTCGGTCCCATCTCCGGACGTCAGGTCAGCGGATGGCCGGCGAACCGTCGGGGGCATCGGCAGTTCGCCGGCCGCGCATTACACCGGGCGGCTGCGTGGATCGAGGACGTCGCGCAGGCCGTCGCCGAGAAGGTTGAATCCCAGCACCGCGCCCATGATCGCGGCGCCGGGGAAGACGCTGATCCAGGGAGCCGTCGCCAGGAAGGTGCGCCCCTCGTTGATCATCGTCCCCCAACTTGGGGTCGGGGGCTGCGTGCCGAGCCCCAGGTAGCTCAACGACGATTCGATGATGATCGCCTGGGAGATGGCCACTGTGAACTGCACGATGATCGGCGAGAGCACGTTCGGCAGCAGGTGGCCCCGCATGATGCGTGCGCCCGACGCGCCCAGCACTCTGGCTGCCTCCACGTAGTCCTTGTGGCGTTCGGCGATAGTGGCGCCACGGACCACTCGCGCGAAGGCTGGCCAATAGGTCACGGCAATGGCGAGCAGGGCATTCTGCGTGCCGAGCCCAAGCGCCACCGAGATGGCGATGGCCAGGATCAGCGACGGAAACGTGAAGAACACGTCCATGATTCGTCCGAGCAGGTTATCCACGGCCCCGCCGAAGTAACCCGCCGTGAGCCCGACGAGCGTCCCGACGATACTCGCGATGGCGATGCTCCCGACACCCACGAGCAGGCTCGCGCGGGTGCCGTAAATCGCCCGACTCAGCACGTCTCGCCCAAAGCGGTCGCTGCCAAACGGATGAGCGAGTGACGGGCCATTGAGTGCCTGGGCGGCCGACATCGCGATTGGGTCTCCCGGCGCGATCTCGTTGGCCAGAAGTGCGACCAGAAAATAGAAGATCACCGCCAGAAGCCCCGTGAGGACCAGCGGGTTCCGGATGAGCGGCCGCCAGACCCGCCGGCGCCTCGGCCGGGCGACGGCCGGCGCAGCCTGACCGGACTCAACCGCCAGGACGCTCATCATCCCCCTCCCGCACCGGAGCGGCCGTAGCGAATACGCGGATCGAGGTAGCCATAGAGCAGGTCGACCAGCAAGTTGGTCGCCATGAAGAGCACGGCCGTGACGATCACCGCGCCCTGAACGATCGGGTAGTCCCGCATGCCGATGGCGTTCAGGATCAACAGGCCGATGCCCGGCAGTCCGAACACCGACTCAACGACGACCGAGCCGCCGAGCAGCGATCCGACCTGAAGACCGAGGATCGTGACGACGGGGATCATGGCGTTCTTGACGCCGTGTCGCACGACGACGGCCCAGTAGCGCAGCCCCTTGGCCTCAGCCGTTCGGATGTAGTCCTGACGAAGCACGTCGAGCAAGCACGAGCGCGTCATTCGCATGACGCTCGCCGACGCACTCGTCCCGAGGCAGATAGCCGGAAGCGCCATTAGCGCGAGATTGCCCCATAGGTCCGTGAACGGGTCGATGTAGCCGAGCGGCGCCCAGCGGACCGTGGTCGAGAGGACCAGAATCAGCATCGTCGCCTGCCAGAAGACCGGCATCGAGAGGCTGAACAGGCTCAGCACCCGGATGACGTGATCGAGCAGCGTATTCTCATTGACCGCCGAGAGCACCCCAAAGCCGATGCCCACGACCATCGAGACGAGCGCGGCAAGCAGCGCAAGCTCGAGGGTGACCGGCAGCGCATAGAGGATCATGTCGAGGGCCGGGAAGCGTGCTCGCCAACTGACCCCCAGGTCGCCGGTCAAGAGGCTGCCGACATAGTTGAGGTATTGCACGTAGAGCGGTCGATCGAGTCCAAAGAACGCTCGGAGCGAGCGTTGCACCTCCTCACTCGAGTCACCATTCGCCAGGATCTGGTCGACTATGGTGCCCGGCACCAGCCGCATGACGATGAAGACGAGCGTAATGACGCCAAAGAGCGTCGGGATCGTCGAGAGCAGCCGACCCGCGATGTAGCGTCGCACCGGCCCCGCTCCTACTCGATCCAGGTCTCTTCGAGACCCCGCAGCCCCATTGGGGGGTACTTGTCGCGAGTGTAATGGACGTTCTTGCGGGCCGCGTCGTAGTAGTCGACGTGGTACATCCAGATGCCGTGGTAGCGTTCGAGCAGGATGTTTTGGATCTTGTCGTAGACTTGCTTCCGGGTCGAAGGATCCCAGGTGTACCGCCCCGTCTCGAGCATCTGATCGACGTCGGGGTCGTTGACGTACGGGTAGTCCTGGCCCTTGGTGTTCAGGAAGCGATACATGGCATCCGGGTCGATGGCCGAGGCGCCCCAGGTGTTGGGATAGATCGGCGCCTCGCGCGCCAGGAAGCGCTTGGTGATCGTCCCAGACTCCATCATCACGACCTCGCAGTCGATCCCGGCCTCCTTGGCGTTGGATGACAGAATCTGGGCAGTGTCGACGCGCCAGCGGGTGGTCGCGTCGGCCCAGACCTCGGTCTTGATGCCGTCCGGGTACTTCCCGCTCGCCTTCGCCTCGGCGACGGCCTGCTTCGCCTTGTCGAGATCGCGCCGCCACCACTGCTTCACCACATCGTCGGGTAGCGCCCAGGGCGTCACGGTCGGGCTGATCGGCCCGGTCGCGATCCCCAGACCGCCGGTCGCGATCTTCACCGTTGCGTCTCGGTCGAAGGCCCAGTAAAGCGCCTCGCGCACCTTTGGATCGGCCAGCGATCCGATCCGCGCGTTGACGTACATCGCGACGACGCCGTCCTGCACACGCGGGATCCGGTACACCGTCACGTTCGGCTCGGCCTTGAGTGCCGCGACGTTGGTGAAATCCAGAATCTGCATATGGTGGACCGCGCCCGTACGCAGGCCCGCGACGATACCGGCCTCGTCCGGAATGATTTTGAAGGTGACGCCATCCAGGTACGGAAGCCCCTGCCGCCAGTAGTTCGGATTGCGCTTCAGGACGATCTCGTTGCCGGGCGTCCAGTGGTCGAACATGAACGGGCCAGTGCCCATGGCCGTGCGGGCGAGGTCGCCGTTCTTCTCGACCGCCTCCTTCGCGACGATCTCGCCGCCCTTGAACTGAGCGAGCATCCGGAAGATGCCAGGGAAGGGCCTGGCGAAGCTCATCCGGGCCGTGTGGGGATCGACCACCTCGACTGCCTGGATGGCCGCGTAGTCACCTGAGAATACGGACGTTTTCTGCTGAAGCCGCTCGATGCTGTACTTGACGTCATCGGCGACGACCTCACGGCCGTTGTGGAATTTGACGCCTTTCCGTAGATGGAAGACCAGTTCCGCGCCGTCGTTGCGGACGTCCCAGGACTCGGCGAGGTTCGGCTGGACCTTGTTGTCCTTGTCGAAGTAGACCAGGTAGTCGTACAGCAACGACGTCCAGTTCTGGGGGAAGCCAAGATGGGGGTCAAGGGTCGGCGGCTCGGCGGTTACCGCGGTGATCAGCGTGCCGCCGCGCTTCGGCTGACCGCCGCTGGATGCCTGGGCCGCCGGGGTCGGGTTAGCCGCCGGGTTGGCCGCTGGCTTGCTCGCCGCCACGCCAGCCGGCGCCTGGGTCGCAGGTGCCGCGGCCGGCGCCTGGGTCGGTGCACTGCCGGAGGCGGGCGCTGTCTGCTGCACACTGCCCGAGCCGCCATACGACGGCGGAGGTCCGCTGCTCTGGCAGGCCTGGGTCAGCACGAGCGCGGCCGACGCGCCGGCCGCCTTCAGTAGAAATCCCCGGCGGGTCAGGCGTGGCTGCCCCCAGGTCTTACGCGTCTCCCACGTGGCCATGCGATCCACCCCTTCCCTGGAGCTGCGTCACCCGCGTCACCATGGCGGGCGACGATCACCGTCCACTGTCCGAGCCGTGTCAGCGTGTGTCTTCAGGTGTCGGTCTTCTCGGCATCCCTCCATACCTGACGCCGCGCATCGCCGGCGGGCGGTGGCGGCGGTCAGCGGCGAGCGTCAACAGTCGGCACAGTAGCAGGACGACATGAGGCACTGCCAGCAACGGGAGCGAGGGAAGGCAGACAAGATAGGACGTGTGGACTACATCGGGTCGGCCGATGCGGGCGGGCTCATGGCGCGGGCTCATGGCGCGGGCTCACGGGCGCGGGCTCACGGCGTGGCGAGGCGGGTGTCCGCACCCTTTCGAGCGCGCCTCTGGAATCCGCGAAGCGCGGGATGGTGCCGGAGCGAGCGAGCCGCGAATGGCGCGCGGCCACCGCTCCAGGACCGGTACCCTGAAGCAGCGGCCGCGCGTCTTGTCGTGGCAGATCGGCGGCGGGACGCCGGCTAGCGCTTCAGGCCGTGCAGGTACTCGTCGAGGGGCGTTGGGGCGGGCGGCACCGCGATCGGGCCAAGGGGTGTCGTCGGCAGCGGGCCGTCCAACTCGAAGGACGCCGCGTAGGGCGTCTGGTATTGGATCATGATGGCGTAGCGGGGCTTGCTGGCGATCCGGCTGCCCATATGGAAGCAGCGGCAGGTATCGAGGAAGGCCAGCGTTCCGGACGGCCCGGTCGCCTGGACCAGGTTCTCTTTCCCGCCATACTTCTCGACAACGCTGTCTTCGACCCGGCCCTTGCGGTAGTCAATCGCGCGCCGCACCAGCGCGGACTTATCGGCCGGCAGGGCGGTTGTGGGGCCAGTATCCACATCGACGTCCTCGACGAAGACGAAGATCTTGGTCATGATGACGTCTTCCGGATCGAGGTGGAAGAACTGCGAGGATGCTTCGACGACCTCGTCGTTCGGGGAGTACAGCACGTTGATCCGGTAGAGGACCGGCAGCATCCCCATGTAATTCGAAACCACCCGGAGCACTTCGGGATGCGTCGCCAGTCGATTGATGGCCGAGGTGTGGGTACGGTTGGCGCGCGGCACGCCCTGAAGGCTGTCGCGGTCGCGCTTGTTCGTGCCCGGCACGTAGCCTTTGAACGCCTCCCGCGCCTCCACGAGCGCTTCATCGAGAACGGCGAGCCCCTCTGGGCGGACCAGCATGATGCCGTTGTCGTGTGATATCTCGGGCAGCACGACGCCATGCTGCCCCTTGTCGCCCTCGAGGGTATCCTTGAAGGCGACCCGTGCGCGATACCCTTCATGGTTCCGAGCAATGCCAGCGCGGTAGAAGGCGGTGCGTTCCTTCTCCGAACCGTCCTGAAAGATGGCTTTGGCGTTCAGCGTGCCCGGCACCCCGGCAGCACGCGCGTATCGCATGGCTCGGCGCTTGATCGTCGACAGCATGCCCTCACCTGTTCACGAGACGGCGCCTCACACTCGCGGGCACGACGCCTGACCTCCCCGCCAGCGGTACCGGCGGGCGTGTGCGCGCTAGTGTATCGGGACGCCGCCCCGCACCGAAAGGTCGGCCGAGGGCATCGCCAGTGGAGCCGGCGGCCTGGCCTGCCCGAGCCATCGCGAGTGCGCCACCTTCGGACCGATCACGCGTCGATCCGTTCACTGGCCTATGGAAAGCAGGTGGCTCCGGCGGCGCTCTTGGGCTGGCGCATCGGTTCGGGCTGGAGTATACTGGACCCCACACGGGCAGGTAGCTCAGTTGGTTAGAGCACCACGTTGACATCGTGGGGGTCGGAGGTTCGAGTCCTCTCTTGCCCACCCCAATCCACCGGACGGCGCGCGACGGCTCCTGACACGTCGGGGTCGGTTGCGCGCTTTTGACGTTCTGGCGTTGGCCGATCATGCCACGCCGTCGATGGATGGCGCCGCCATGCTGACCTCGCACCCATTGCTTGATGCCCCGCCCGTCTCCGCGCTCACCGACACCTTTGCGCAGGCCGGCCGCTCCTTGTACCTCGTGGGCGGTCCGGTGCGCGATCTCCTGCTCGGGCGCCCGCTGTCCGACCTTGACTTCACGACCGATGCCCGCCCGCCTCAGATCAAGAGCCTGGTGCGTCTTGCTGGCGCCGACTCCATCTTCACTATCGGCGAGAAGTTCGGGACCATCGGCGGGGTCTTCGGCGAGATCGTGGTCGAGATCACGACCTATCGCTCGGAGGAATATGAGCCCGGCTCGCGCAAGCCCAGGGTCGAGTTCGGCGACTCGCTGGACGGCGACTTGAGCCGCCGCGACTTCACTATCAACGCGATGGCCCTCGATCCACGTACAGGCGCGATCGTCGACCCGTTCGATGGCCAGACCACCCTGAGGGCACGCCGGATCGCGACAGTCGGCAAAGCCGAGGACCGGTTCTCGGAAGATCCGCTTCGGCTGCTGCGCGGCGTACGGCTGGCCGCGCAGCTCGCGTTCGAGATCGATCGGCCGACTCGCCGCGCCATCGTCGCCCACGCCGAGATGCTCGGAACAATCAGCCGGGAGCGGATTGCACAGGAAATAGACAAGATCCTGGTGAGCCGGCTGCCGGGCCTGGGCATTCGTCTTCTCACCGACCTTGGTCTGATGCCCTACATCATCCCGGAGGTTCTGGCGATGCGCGGCATGACCCAAGACGCCAGCTACCACCACAAGGACGTGTACGACCACACCATCCAGGTGCTCGACAAAACGGCGCCCGAACTGACCCTGCGCTGGGCCGCGCTGCTCCACGATATCGCCAAGCCTCGCACGCGCAGCATCGACGACGGCGTGGTCCACTTCTACGGACATGAGGCCGTCGGCGCACAGATGGCGCGCCGCATCCTGGCCGACTTGCGGCAGGACAAGCACACCATCGAGCACGTCGCGGCGCTGGTCGCGCTCCATCAGCGGGCCAACGCCTACGAGGACGATTGGACTGACGGAGCCGTGCGCCGCTTCATCCGCGAGGCGGGCGACGTCCTCGACGACCTGTTGGCGCTCTCCGCGGCCGACGTCACGAGCCGCCGCCCCGAGCGCCAGCGAACCGCCGCTGCCCGCGTCGAGGCGCTTCGTGCGCGGATCGCCGAGATCCGCGCACGTGAAGAGGTCGAGAAGCTGTCCAGCCCGCTCGACGGCAATGAGTTGATGGCATTGTTCGGACGCGGGCCAGGACCGTGGATCAAGCCGGTCAAGGACCGGCTGCTCGCCGCTGTGCTCGATGGGGCGCTTACTGCCGGCGACAAGGCCGGCGCCGAGGTGCTGGCTCGTACGGTGTTGGCCGAGGTGGATGGGGCGCCCGTGAGCACCCCTATCGTCAGTAGAAGGCGGTGCGAGTCCGGTGGTACGGCCGACTGAACGTGCGGTCCTGAGCCAGCGTCCAGAGCAGCCAGTCGACCTCGAACGCTCGAAGGGGCGGCTCGCCGTGTGACGCCCGCGCCTCCGCAAGCGCCTGACGAAGCCGCTCGCAGGCCCAGATCGTCGCAGCCCGGATCTCGACCTCGTCAGGGTGGCCGGCCGGGATCGGAAGGTAGCTATCCACCTGTGTCGCCAGGGCCGGCTCGTAGACGAGGATGCCCTCGGCGCGGAGGATCTGGGGGATCTTGTAGTCGGCGAAGGCGGTCAGCGCGTCGAGGTTCCCGAACTGGCCGAGACCTCGCCCCTCGAAGATGCCGTGCAGATCGCTCACCAGGATTTGCGCCCGCTTGTAGAAGCGAACGACCGCGCCGTCATACGGCACCACGTCGTCGAACGACGGGAAGCGCCGAACGACCTCGTCGACAAGCCGGACCACGTCGCCGCCAGCCGCTTCAACCACGGGTGCGAAGCTGCCGCCGACTGCCCGCATTCCCCGCCCGGCCTCGCGCAGGTTGGCGGCACGCGCTGCGAGCAGCGGGATCTCACCCTCGCCGGCGAAGAGATCGCGCACGGCCCCGTCGTCGATGGTCACCAGATAGTCGGGATCGAGGAGTGGGACGCCACGGTCGATGGCGCGCCGCAAGCACGCTACGAGCGCCCAGTAGCCGTCGAGCGTCTTGCCCTGGTACTCGACCCGCCACTTGGGGTCGCCCCAGAAGCAGAAGTTGAGCGCGTCGAGCACGAGCACGTAGTCGGCTCCGCGCTCGGTGTCGTCCCACCAGTGCGGCCAGACTCGCCACGCCGGCGCTCCAAGCTCGGCCTGCACGAGCCGGCTGGCGACCGTGCGAACGGCGTCTGCGTCGATGCGGACGTGCCGCGCCCCCGCGACGACGGTGCGGGTCGATTCGAGCACGCCGAGCGTCATGAGCGCAAACGGCTCTCGGCCCGGTCACGTTCGAACAAGAACCAGACGACCGGCACCAGCGCGAGCCACGGCGCCAGCGACTCCGGATCGATCCCAGGCAGGCCGGTCAGGAGTACGTTGCCCACCCCGCCAATCAGGCCCACTGCCAGCACGCTCTGCTGTGCCAGCACGACCAGCCAGTTTCCATCACCCAACAGGCCCCCGAACGAGGTCAGCAGCCCGAGGTAGAGCGCCAGGAGCGCGCCCAGCAGCGCGTAGACCAGCGGCGACGGGCCTGGAGCATCAGGTGTTCGGGCGACGTTCGGCTGTGCCAGCGAGTGCGCCAGCGGTGCGGCGAGCGGAACGGGCAGAGGCATGGCGGCCGGCATGGCCGAGGCGTCGAGCACGGCCGCGAGCAGGCTGGCCCGAACGGCAGGCGGTGGATCGACGACGAGCGCATCCCGCAGAAGATCGTCAAGCCGGTCCTCACGCATCTCCCAGCCGCTCACGCGCAGCCTCCCATCACCGGATCGCCCTCGAGCACCGGCCGCAGGGAGCGAGCCAGCCGCTCCTTGCCGCGCCGAATGTGGCTCTTCACCGTGTTCACGGGCAACCCCATCACCTCAGCTATATCCTCGTAGCGGAGATCCTCGAAGTAGTGTAGCGTTAGCGCCAACCGTTGAGCGTCCGGCAATCGATCGAGTGCCCGGCGGATCGCTTCGGCCTGTTCGCCCCGCTCGATGAGGGCCGGCGCGTCGTCGGCCGGGTTTTCGCTCGCCACGTCGATGATGGCCGCAGCGTCGTCCAGGCTGGCCACGTGCATGCCGCGTCGCCGAAGACGGTCGATACCGAGGTTGACGACGAGCCGATAAAGCCAGGTCGTGAACTTCGTCTCACCCCGATACGACCCGAGCGAGCGCATGACGCGGATGAACGCATCCTGCGTCAGGTCCGCCGCCTCGTTCGGGTCTCGGAGGATCGTCATGGCGATGCTGTAGACGTAGCGTTGATGCTGCTCGACCAGTGCAGCGACGGCCGCCCGATCGCCTGCCTGGGCTCGCCGCACGAGCTCGAGTTGTGGGTCGGTCATCCCGGTCGTCGCTCGCTCCTACCAGTGAGACGCGCCCGACATCAGGATTGTTGCACGAGACGGTGTGGGTGCTGCTGGATGATGGAAGGCAGCCGTATACACCGCTCCATCGGGAGGAGCACCCACCGCGCCCCTGGGTATACCTCATGGGACCGGATGCGGTGAGTCGAGCGCCGGCCAGTGAATCGAAGCCCGGCCGGTGAGTCGAGCGCCGGCCGGTGAGTCGAGCGCCGGCCGGCCCGCGTGCGGCGTCTCAGGCAGGCTCTGCCGCCGCCTCGGCTGGCTCCCCAAGTGTCTGCATCAGACGGTTGGCCCAGGCGAACATTGCGGTCGCATTGGCGACGTCCAGAATCTCCGCGTCCGAGAGGCCGGCCTCGCGGAGTGGCCCGGTGTCGGCGGCGGTGAGACGACCGGGTGTCCGGGTCAGCTTCACGGCGAAATCGACGACGGCCCGCTCGCGAGACGGCAGCTCGGTGCCGACACCTTCGACCAGGAGTCGCTGGACCGTCTCGTCGTCTTTCGTCAACTGAGCGTAGCGCCGCGCATGGACCGACGTGCAGTAGACGCAGCCGTTCGTCAACGATGTGGCAATAGCGGCAAGCTCGCGGTCAGAGCGCCGCACGCCGCCGCCGCCGTACATGATCGCGTTGTAGAGTGCGGTCCGTTCGCGCAAGGCCGGGGGATCGTGTGCCAGGACAGCATAATAGGATCGGCCATTCGGCGAGGGCGTGACCTCGTCGACGAGCGCCCGTTGCTCAGGGGTGCCGCCGGGACCGTCGACTGTCTCGACCCACGGTCGCCAGTCCAGAACGTCGCTGGTGAAATGTCGGTGCCCGGTTGTCATGCGTCCTCCGAGAGCGCGCGCAGGGCGGCTACCGCTCGTACCTGGAAGCTGAGCAGCGCGATCAACTGTGAGACTGTCACGACGTCGCGGGGGCTGAGGCCCGCCGAGCCGAGCGCCTGCACGTGCTTCAATTGGGCTGAACCGGGATCGAGGGTCAGGCGTTCGGCGTGCTGGAGCATAGCGGCCTCGCGCCTGGACAGCCGCTCACCGGCCCCGAGCGTCGCCGCCGCGACGGTCTCCTCGTCCACGCCAAGCAGACGCAGGTTCTCGCTGTGTGCGTCCACGAGCGGGGCGCTCTCCGAGAGCGCGGCCACACGTACGGCGACGATCTCGCGCTCGCGCAGCGACACCGTTCCCGGGTCATCCGGCGCGAGCAGCACCGCGTGGCTCGCCTGCGCATGCCGCACGACCTCCGGACGGCGAGCCCGTAGCTCAGCCAGCGGCGAGCCTGACGCAATACCCGCCAGCGCGTCGATCTCATCTTGTGAGGCGCCGCGCGGCGGGGCGGCTCCCTCGGGTGTAGCGGTCACTACGAAACTCCTTTGACTGATCGCCCGGTACTGCGGGTGGTCGTCTCCACTGAGAAGGGCGTCAGCGCATTGGCGGTCCGCCCTCTCCATCGACGGTCGTTCGAACGCTCAGACTGGCCGCAGGCCCCTCAGAGCGATGACAGATCCCGCTGCCGCCGGAGCAGACGGTTCAGTTGCGGGCCGAGTAAAGTCGCCAGTGCGCCCGCGCCGATGACCCAGAGGCCGACTTCCAGGTGAGCGCCGGGCGGTAAACGGGTAATCCCACCAAGCAGCGCGACGAGCGGCACCAACCCACTCGCCGCGAGCAGCATCCCCAGCCACCCAGGAGCCGCCCGCCACAGCGCCGTGACCACGGCGAGCAGGCACGCGAGCGCACCGCTCGCCGGGAACAGGTACACCAGTCCGCGCAGCAGCCGAAGCTCGGACGGATCGGCCGCCAGCCCCGGCGCAAAGCGGCGGACGTCGTTGGGGTTGCCGAGGAACCGGGCCAGGAAGTCGCCGGAGAGCAGCAACCCCTGCGTCGAGAACCAGGGCATAGAGAACGCAGCCAGCAGCGCCAGCCCGCCGATCAGTGCGACGACCGTCCCCACGGCGATGCTGGGCACGCCACAGGTGTCGGCGCCGCGGGCTGGGTGGGTGGCGTAGGCTGGATCGGTCACCGATCGACCTGTCCGGCGCTCAGCCCTGGCCGCTGCCTCGGCGCAGCCGTTCGTGCTCGAGACGGTAGTCGGCGGGTTTGGCGGCCGCGTCGACTCGCTCGGCGGACCTGCCCTCACGGTTCGACCAGGGCCGCGTGCGCGAGGTTGCTGATTCGGTCGAGACGCTGGCTATGCCACGGCTCCTCGGAGCGGCAGTTCGTCAGGTAGCTGAACGACAGCCCAGAATCCGGATCGCCCCAGGAATAGGAACTGCCTGCGCCGCCGTGGCCGAACGTCCGAGGCGAGGCGATGGCGCCGAGGCCACGGATGACCGGCGACGCCCCACGCACGTGCGGGCCAAGCCCTCGATGCATCGGGATACCGAAGGCGTCGTCGAGGCGGTCGCCAGTGTGATTGCGGGTGACGAACTGGACCATACGCGGGCTGAGCACTCGGGTGCCGCCAAGCGTCCCGTCGCCGAGCAGCAACTGGTAGAAGGCAGCCATCGAGGCGGCCGTCGCGTAGCCGCCGCCGCCCGGCACGCCGGCCGCGCGGAAGTTGGCCTCGTTCACCCGCTCACGCGGCGCAGCAGCCGGCCCGGCCCCGAGCGGCGTGAGGCGTCCATCGATCACGCCGTGCATGTCCACACAGCGCGTCTGAAGCGCCACCGGTACCCCGACCTGGATGTCCGAGAGACCGAGCGGATCGAGGAGCTCCCGACGGATGAACGTCCGATAATCCCGGCCGGTCACCGCCTCGATGAGCACCGCCGCCGTCCAGTGGGCTGCCGCGCCGTGGTACTGCACCCTGGAGCCGGGCCACCATTCCAGTTCGAACTCGGAGACGCGGCGTCGGAGCAATTCGTGGTCGGCCCAGGCATCCACGTCGACGTTGGCGCTCGGGTAGCCGGCCTGATGAGTGAGCACCTGGAACAGGGTGATCTCGCCCTTGCTTCGCGCGGCGAACTCCGGGACGTGGTCGGCGATACGGTCGGAGAAGCTCAGCGCACCCCGATCTACCAGTATCCAGATCGCGGCCGCCGTGACGACCTTCGTCTGCGAGTAGAGCAACCAGAGCGTGTCGTCGGTCGCCTGGCGCGCCGTTGGCCCGATGCTGGCCTGTCCGAAGGTCCGCGTCGCGAGCAGCTTGCCGTGGCGGGCGAAGGCGACCTGAGCGCCGGGATAGCGTCCCTCGGCGACGTGTGCCGCAACGATCTCGTAGAGCCGTCCGATCCGCTCGGGATCGAGGCCCGCGGACGCGGGATCGGCCAGGGGCAGGGGGGAACGAGTCTCCGGCGTGACGGTCATCTGGACCTCCGGCGGGCAGTGTGGTGACCTGCGCTCGTCTATACTAGCCCGGCCACGGAGACAGGGGCAGAAGCGACGGTTGGCTCTCCACGTCCATCGGCGGGCAGGTCTCGTTTGAATGGCGGATCACCGGATCAGAAACACCCTCCGACAAGGTGTGAGCCAGCTTACCTGCCTCCATTGCTCAGGCGAGGCGTAGCGGGACTGGTCCCGCACTGACGAGGCGCTTCATAACGCCGGCATTCGCCTGTCGAGCCTGCTTGTTGGGCTAGCCCATTAGCCTGGCTCGAGAACCTTGACAGTACTTGGCAGCCCAGCTATTATAGCCACCACTCGGTTGTTGTCCATGTGCTGATTGTCGAACAATTGGACGAGATAAGGTGCTCCAACGACCAGAAACCCTGACGAGCGCGGTTGCCCGGTTCGTGCGTGATGCCATCATGCGTGGTGAGTACGCTCCTGGTCGCTCGCTGCCAGAAGTGTGGCTAGCCGAGCAACTCCAGACGTCACGAGGGACCATCCGGGAAGCCTTCCGCGTGCTCGCCGATCAAGGGCTCGTCGAGACAATTCCACACCGAGGGACCTTCGTCGCCAAGCTAAACTCGCGCAAGGCATATGAGATCTACACCTTACGGGCTGAGCTCGAGTCGTATGCGGTTCGCCTGGCGATGGAGCGTGGCGGCTATGCTCGGTCTGAGTTGGATGCCCTGCGTGTCGCGCTCGAGCGGCTCCATGTCGATTCAACTGGCGCCGATCAGTTTGAGTTGGCCGATGCCGACATGCATCTGCACGAGCTTCTGAGTTGCGGATCCGAGCACCAGGTGCTACTCGACACGCTCGGCAGCCTCCGTCTGCAAATGCGGCAGTTTATCGTCTACACCAAGTTGATGGGCTCTGACGAGGAGCCGGAGTACGTGACGCATCGTCGCCTGCTGGAAACGGTTGAAGCTGGAGATGCCGCAACAGCGGCTGCGGCAGTCAAGGGTCACATTCTCGAAGCCGGACAACTGCTGATGCGAAAGCTGCTACTGGATGAGGCTACATATGATAGTGGCACCCCACCGATGAATGGCGTTGTCGAACCGACGATCACCCTGGCGCCGGTGCGGCGAAGCCCGGCAGGGGAGAGCACCCACCATGCCAAATAGGGTCGCGGTCGTCGTCCCGAGCAATGGTCGAACCGGTGGCCGGCAAAATGGCAGACACAGGACTGACTTATTAGCGACGATAGAGAGCCGTTCCAAGTAGTTGAGCGGTGAGGGAGGTTGCAATGACTGCACACCCGATGCGTCGAGAGGTATTGAAGATGCTGGGCGGATCAGTTGGGCTTGGGATTCTCACGGCGTGCTCATCATCCGCACCAGTCAGCAGCAAGCCGGCTGAATCCAAGCCGGGCGCGCCCACCTCGGCTACGAACGCGACCAGTGCTCCAACTGCTGTCACCAAGCCGGCAGATGCGAAACCAGCAGAGGCCAAACCAGCCGCGCAGACTGCTCCGGCGGCTGCGGGGAGTGTCGTCGAACTGAATCATTGGCACACCCTGACCGCTTCGGATGGCGAGGTCTGGACTGCGCAGATTGGGACACTCAACGAGGCCATGAAGGATCAGAAGATCCATGTCACCGCACAGGTGGTGCCTTCGGATCAGTACGGGGCAAAGATCCTGGCCTCCTCGACCACGGGTGATGCTCCAGATTTCGCCTGGGGTGAAGGAGGAGGCCGACGAGACTTCATCAACAAGGGGATCGTCGTGTCGCTCGATGACCTGGTGAAGCAAGCCGGCCTCGACATGACGGATTTCACTGACCAGAGCCTTCGGGGCGCTACCTATGATGGCAGGCTCTACGGCGTACCGATGGACGCGCTGAGCTTCCAAATGCTGATCAATACAGACCACGCCAAGGAAGCTGGCCTGGACGTCAGTAAACCGCCTACCAACAACCAGGATCTCCTCTCCTGGGCCGATAAGATGACGAAGCGAAACGGCGACACCGTGACCCGCTCTGGCTTCCTGATGACGGGATCAGGTCTGCATGTCAACCTGGTCTGGGGCGTCGTGGCGCATCAGATGGGGTTCCGTCAATACAGCGAAGACCTCAAGAAGGCCGCGATCAACATTGACGCCGCCAAAGAGGCAGCCCAGTGGACCCTTGACCTGTTCGACAAGCACAAGGTCGGAACGCGTGACGTCGCTGACCGCTACAAAGCATTCGGCACCGGCGAGGCCTCCATCTTCTGGACCGGTCCGTGGACCCTCAGTGGCTACGTCCAGCAGAAGCTGAACTTCATGAGCGCACTCATGCCAGCTGTTGGAAAGGACAACTCGACTCGCGGTGAGCTCTGGAACCTGGAGATGTACGTTCAGAAGGATAAGTCGCGATATGAATCCAGTATCAAGGCAATTAAGTGGCTCTCCGACAATACCTTCACCTGGTCAACTAAGGGCCGCGGACCAACCGTCCGAAAGTCGGTCCTGGCTCGCCCGGACTACATGACGGCGGCCTACCCCAAGGAGATCTCGGGAGCGTTCGTCGAGGGTGGAAAGATCGCCACGTTCGTTCGTCCGCCGATTGTCGGCACCAATGAGTTCACGGTGTACACCACATCCGGACTGGTGGCCAAGATCATGGACCCGGTCTGGGCGAAAAAGGTCAGCATCGACGATGCACTCGCTCAATTGGCCGACGCCTGGCAAAAGGTGCTCGATGCTGGCTGATCGTGCGTGATCCTGACAGCGAATCCACGATTGGTATTCAGCCTGACGAGAAGGGAGTACGAGTGGTGGCGAGCGGCCTCACTGCGCGGCTGCCGGCCACGCCCCCGGCGGGCATCATCGGCCGACTCCGTCGAGCGACCTGGAAGGGGCAGCGGATCGATTGGTCTGCGTATGTCTTCATTCTGCCGTTCGTCGTCTCCTCGGTCGTCTTTCTGGTCATCCCGATCTTCTTTGGCGGGTACGTAAGTCTGACCGAATGGGGAATTGTTGGCGAACCCAAATGGGTTGGACTCGCCAACTTCGCGCGTGCATTTTCCGATCCCTGGGTTCCAAAGATCTGGGTCAACACCCTCAAGTACGGTTTGATCGTCGTGCCAGGTGTGACCGTCACCGGGCTGCTGTTCGCACTCTACGTCAATCAACGGCGGCCGGGGCACACCTTCGCCCGGACGGCGTTCTACGCTCCACACGTGGTCTCGGTGACCGTGATCGGGTTGGTGTGGGTCTGGATGCTGGACACCCAGTTCGGCCTCGTCAACCAGTATCTCGGCGGATTCGGTGTGCCTAATGTGCCGTGGCTGACCAATCCATCCTGGGTATTGTTCGGCGTCGGGGTCGCCGCCATCTGGTGGGAAGTCGGCTTCTGTATGGTGGTGCTGTTAGCCGGCCTGCAGGAAGTTCCGCGTGAACTCCGCGAGGCCGCTGCCGTGGACGGCGCAACCGCCTGGACCGCGTTCTGGCGGATTGTTCTGCCCCTGCTACGCCCTGCCCTGAGCCTGGTACTCACGATCGAAGTGATCGCCACACTCCGCGTTTTCAGCTTGATTTACGTCATGACCAACGGTGGCCCAGCCGGCGCATCGGCCTCCGTGATCTCGTACGTCTTCGAGATCGGATGGACCAAGTATCAGCTTGGTTACGCTGCCGCGCTCTCGATGATGCTCTTCGCCACCATCATCGTGGTCACGCTCATCGAATTGAAGCTCGTTCGCGACTCACAGGATTACTAGCATGATCATGGGTCGTATACGTCGTCTTACCCATGACATCAAGACGCCAGTCGGAGCCAGATCATGCAGGTACCATTGACTTCCGCCTTCGGCCGCCGCACCAACCCCATTGCAATTCTCATCTGGGCAGTCGGGCTGGTTGTGGCTGTCGCCTGGGCTGCACCGCTGGTCTGGATGGTTTCTACCTCGGTCAAGCCGCCTGGTGAAGTGATGACGAAGAATATCGAGTGGTTACCTCGAACAGTCACTCTCGACAACTATCGAAAGGTGCTGGAGAAGCCTGTCCTGCGCTGGTTGATAAATAGTGTTATCGTCGCCGTGTCAGCTACAGTCACCAGTGTACTGACCGGCTCGATGGCCGGGTACGCACTGGCGCGCTTGCATTTTCCAGGGCGGAACGTCCTGTTCATTGGTGTCCTTGCCGCCCTGATGATCCCTACTGAGATGACCATCGTTCCGCTATTCATTGGCTTCCTCAAAGCAGGATTAGCAAACAATCTACTAGCCATGATCCTGCCGTCGCTCGCCAATGTCTTCTCGGTCTACTTGTTCCGTCAGTTCTTTCTGACGCTACCGCGGGAACTCGAGGATGCTGCCGCGATCGACGGCGCCAGCCGTTTCCGCATCTTCTGGGCGATTGCGCTGCCGCTCTCCAAGCCCGCGCTAATCGCGGCGACCATCCTGCTCTTTACCGCGTATTGGAATGCATTCCTCTGGCCCTTGCTCATTGCATTCAAAGACGAGATGAAGACCTTGCCTGTCGGAATGGCAGCCTATGCGCCGAACATCGGCAGCTACACCCAGATCGAAGGGTTCGCACCAGCGATGGCTGCGATGACCATCCTCTCAGTACCGAGCATCGTGGCGTTCCTGATCCTTCAGCGGCATTTCATGGAGGGAGCCACACGCATCGGTATCCGGGGGTGATAGCCCATCATCCCCCCTCATTCTCCTGTGCGCAGGGAGATACCCCCACCTTCTGCCCCTCCACTCAGACGCACAAGGAGAACGAGCGTAGTACGGGCCTGGCTAGAGGAGTGTGCACTGTGTCTCGGATGAGCCACCCCGAGCGTTCTCTCGTGTATCGAGCGGACGATCATTCTTGCAATCAAGCGATTGTCACCACGCTCCAGAGCGGCGAGGTCGTCGCGGTCTTCAACGAAGAGCGTACCTTCGACCATGCCGACAACGGTTACACCTCGATCATCCGTTCCAAGGACGGTGGCCGTACCTGGAACCCGGCCACCCGTCAGGTGATCGTGCCGGCTACCGAAACGGAAGGGAACTGGGACCCAGGAATTTCCCAGTTGTCTGACGGCACGCTCATCGTGGACTATTGCCTGACCGCCTTTTTTAAGCGCGGCATGGACTGGGATGGTCCGCAGTACGACGCCGGCATGTACAGTTCCCTCAAAGCCTACCTGGGCACCTACATCATCCGCTCGAATGATGATGGCTACACCTGGGACCGTTCGACACCGATCAACATCCGCCCCGTCAAGCACGGAGGTACGCGTGTCGGCGTGATCGAGTTGCCAGATGGTGGATTGCTCCTGCCGATGTACGGCCGAATCCAGGACTTCCACTTCTTTGGGCCGGGCGAGACAACGCGGGCCTTCCTCGTGCGGTCTGACGACGGCGGCGACAACTGGGAGTACTACTCTACCATTGCGTTTGACCCTGCGTTCATCCACTCCTTCTCCGAAGCCTCCTGTCTACGACTTCGAGACGGGCGGCTCGTGTGCATGATGCGCTCCCATGTCATGCCCACACGGCGGCCGGACAACATTCACATGGCCGTCTCGGATGACGATGGCCATTCCTTCTCGCCGGTCAAGCGCCTCAACGTCTGGGGCTATCCGTCACAGCTTATCAACCTCCAGGACGGCCGAGTACTGATGACCTACGGCTACCGTCGTGGCGAATTTGGAGTAAAGGCGCTCGTTTCAGAGGACGGCGTGACCTGGGACGTCTCGCAGCAATTCACGCTGCATGAAGGCGGTACGGGTCCCCGTGAGACTGAGCGGCAATGGTGGCATACCGGTTACCCGTGCACTACCCAGCTTCCAGACGGCACGCTGCTGACGGTTTACCATGCCTACAGCGAGGAGGAGCGACCCCGTCAGTACGTCGAGTCGCTGCGCTGGAGGCTCGAGGATTGACCCCGCGATGCCGATCGAGATCGTTCAGTCGATCACCCCAGAGGTAGTGGAGGCGTTCGCCCGGTTGCTGCCGCAGCAGAGTCCGGGCGTGCGCCATCCCACAGTAGAGCAACTTACCGCCGTCATCGAAACGCCCACCAACACTCTGCTCGTCGCCCGAGACGAACGGGGCGCCATCGTGGGAACCCTCACGCTGATGATCTTGCTGACGCCGGGGTCCACCTTCGGATTCGTCGAGGATGTGGTCGTAGACGTGCAAGCACGCGGACAGGGTATCGGTGAGGCCCTGGTACGGGAATGTTTGCGACTCTCCGCCGAGCGGGGAGCCGAGCGTGTCGAACTGCACTCTGGCAATCATCGACAGGCGGCCATCAGGCTCTACCAGCGCGTCGGCTTCAAGAAGTTCGAGACAAATGTTTGGCGGTACGCCCCCGACCAGGCGCTACTTGCCTGACGCGCACCCACCTCGGCACCCAGCAAGGAAACGCCGCTAAACGGAGGGGCTCCCTTGATCCACGTCCGCGACCGCGTCGATGTGACGATCTATCGCGATCCGGGGGCGTACCTCGCCCATCCATGTGTGGCACAGCTCTCGAACGGCGATCTGCTCGTCGCGTTCAATGAGAGCCTGCCGCGCCATCCCTGGATGCACCCACCGAGCGATCCGCGCTATATCAACTTGATGGCACGCTCACGTGATGGCGGTCAAACCTGGATCACACCGCGAGTCGTTCCGAGCTACGATATGACTGGTGTGGAATGTCCCAGCGTGGCGCAACTGTCCACAGGTCAGGTCATGTTGGTCCAGTGGCGATTTGCCTGGTATCCACTGGAAACAGCCCACAAGCTCTGGCAGCAGCCCAACAACGGTCTCGACCTTCATCTCATCGAGCAGCGCGGCTGGCGGGGCAAACGCCCGGTCAGTGAGGCAGACTGGGATGAGTCACCGTACCCATGGGCTCGCGGCGACAGCGGCGTCTTCATCTCGTTGAGCGGCGACGGCGGCTTAACCTGGGACTCGACAGTCAAGGCGGCCACTGCACCGTACCGGCGAGGGTACAGCCCGCGCCCGCCCACGGAGTTGGCAGACGGCACTATCCTACTGGCGCTCGACAGCCACGACGAGCGTGGCATCCTCTACGTGCTCCGCTCCACTGACCACGGACGAACCTGGGAATCCCCGCCCACCCGCGTGTCAGACGATCGACCGCTGGGCGAACCGACGATCCTTGCTCTTCCCAGTGGGAAGGTGATCATTCACTCGCGATCTTCGACAACCGGCCTGATCCATCAACACGTCTCGCTGGATGGTGGGTACACTTGGGGAGCACCAGCACTAACCACCATCTGGGGCTACCCGGCCCATTTGCTCCGCCTTTCAGATGGGAGATTGCTGACCATCTACGGGGTCCGTCGCCCACCCTATGGCATACGTGCCTGCCTCAGTGACAATGACGGTGAGTCTTGGGACACCGACCATGAGTTGATCGTCCGAGATGGCATGCGAAGTAGCAACCTCGGATATCCGACGGCCGCCCGATTGGCGGATGGTCGAATATTCACGGCGTACTACGGGGACGACGATGATGGCGTGACCTACATTATGGGTTCCAGTTTTTCTCTACCCTGACCAGTGCTGTGGCTCGACTCGATTCGGCACCCGACCCTCAGGCGAAATTGGCGAGGGCGAAGGTGCGGGCTGCCCACGGGCGATCATGATCGCGCAGGCGGCGTTGATGGCGCCACCCCGGGGCGCCACCCCTGTCTACCACGGCAAACTGCGCCTGTGAGGATCGCTATCTGCGGGTCTTGCTCGCGTCTTCGAGGTCGGCGCGCATCGCCTCGTACTGCTCGCGCGAAATCTCGCCGGCCGCATATCGACGACGGAGAATTTCGATGGCCGAGTCCTCTGTCCGGCCGCTCCTGGCCGAGTCCTCAGCTCGGCCGCTCCTGCCGGCGAACGCCCGCGCGAGCAGGATGATGCCGACGATCACCGCGCCCCAGAACGCCACCATGAACAGCCAGCCGAACGCCATCCAGGCGCCCCAGCCGGCTCCGCGTGCCAGGCCGTATCCCCACATCATGCCGGGTCCCCGCCCCATCATCGCGATGCCGCCGCCGAGCAATGGCCCCAGCACGGCAATTGCCACCAGCACTCCAAACACAATCCACAGTCCGCGACTGTCCCGTTTCAAGGTTGCGTCCCCACATCGACCCTTCGTGGCCGTTGGAGGGCATCGAGGGTCGACGAAGTGCGTTCCATCGAGCGGCTACTGTAGCCCGTTCAGCGCGTTTTCCAGGCGCACTCTGGCCTCGCGCGCCACCTCAGCGACGGCCGGATTGTCGCCGACGATTCCCAGCGCCGCTTTTGGGTCCATCATCTCAACCGTACTCGTCCCATCGCCGTTGTCGTACACGATGACGTTGCAGGGCAGCAGCAACCCAACGCCAGGATCAGCCTGAAGGGCACGATGGGCCAGTGGCGGGTTACAGGCGCCCAGGATGACGTACGGCCGCATGTCGGCGCCGAGCTTTTCTTTCAGCGTCCTCTGAACGTCGATCGTGGTCAGGATGCCGAAGCCCTGATCCTTCAAGGCAGCCACTGTCTGCTCGACCGCCTGGCCGTACCCGACCTCGAGTACGCGCCCAAATCCATACGTTCGTTGCGGAACTGTCGCAGCCATCGATCCCCTCCTTCATTCCCCCCCTGGGTATTATACCCTGGCGCGCCCCCGCCCTTCCCGATCCGCGCCACGCGCCTCGGCGCAACACTAGCGATCGTGACGCTGGACCTGGACGACGTCACAGCGCCGCGTGTGATCCGCCACTGACCCACTGCCGCGTGTGGCCGCGCGTTCGTCGTGGTAGCCTATCGTGAGCTCGATGGCACGCACGGGTTCGTCCCGCCCACGAACGAGACGCGGCGTCTCTCACAATCCAGGAAGGTGCGATGGAAGCGCTGAACGTACCTGACGGCGGTGTCCCCGTCACGAGAACGTCCTCTGCGGACGCCGATGTCCTGGATCTGTCGGCGATGACGCCTCGAGCGGCCGTCACGATCAACAGTGACGACGGGATGGCGGTGCAGTACGACCAGACGGCACGTACGGTCGTCGTCACCCTACCTGGACGTCAGGTACGCGTCGTGCGTGACCTGGCCAGGCGAGGATGACCGAGCCGTGACGGACGCGACCTGCGCCGGGCAACCTGGACCAGCGCCGACCATCACCAGGCCAGACCTCGACGAGGTCCGGGGCGTCGCGCCGAAGGCGCTTCGGCCGTACAAGGTCGTCGTGCTCGACTGTAACTGCCACACGTTCGACGACGTAGAGATCGCGCTCTGTCGGGTGATCCCCGGCATGACCCGCCCCAAGGCGCACCAGCACGCCTGGGAGATCCATACGACCGGCGCCTCAGTCGTGGCCCGCGTCCCCAGGGAGCGCGCCGAACTGTATCAAGAGCAGCTTGCCGCCCGCGGCCTGCGCGTGACCATCGAGCCGGACTAATAGACGGTGCTGACGTCGGCGTAAGGCCACAGAGCTACCCGGAGTGTTGTCACTCGGCCGGCTCGGACAGCCTGCCCTCGAAGACCCGTTACTCCCGGGAGTCCCGTGAGGGCGGGCGTGGGGCTGGAAGCGGCACCGTCCGCTCGGGTACCACAGTCAGGCATACCAGTCGAGTGGGAGCGCGATATGGCAACCCGCATCAATCGGGCGATCGAGCTACTCGCCCAGGATCAGCCCGTCTACTACATGGGGGCGCACAGCGGGCACGTCCTGAACCGCGAGCAGGGCCGCAAGGACGCCCATACCTGGGCCGACTACATCAACGTCGGCATGGAGCACGGTGCGTTCGACATGACCGGCCTGGGCGAGTACATGGCCGGCCTCGTCGAGGCCGGTCCGACCAGGTCCGGGCATCGGACGCCTGCCATCATCGTCGAGGCACCCGTGAACGGCATCGACGAAGCGTACGTCCGCTACAACGCCTGGCAGTTCCGCCAGATCCTTGGGCGCGGCGTCCACGGTATCCTGCTCTGTCAGGTAGAGACAGCGGGTGCCGCCCGCGCCTTCGTCGAGTCATGCCGCTACCCACAGGGGCTCCAGGGCACCGATCCAGCGTTCGCCTCGCCACTCGACCGCATGCGAGGCGCGGCACGAGGCGAGCCGGGGGCCGCCCCCGATGGCCGGCCGTACGTGGGACTGGGAACCCGGGGTCGAGGCTCTGAGGCGACCGCCATGCCAATTTGGGACGTCCCAGTGGCGGATTATCTCCAGAAGGCTGATCCCTGGCCGCTCAATCCGGACGGTGAGCTCTTGCTCGGCATCAAGTTGGAGAGCCCTGAGGGAATCGCCCGCTGCGAGGAGATCCTGGCCGTGCCCGGCCTGGGTTTTGCCGAGCTTGGCCCCGGCGACCTGAGCTTCTCGCTCGGCTACAAGACGATGCCACGCTTCCCCTACCCACCAGAGATGATGGAGGCGCGCAACAAGGTCTTCGCTGCCTGCCGAAAGTACGGCGTCAACTTTCTGGAAGGCGCGGCCAGCCCGGAGGCCGTGCGCCAGAAGATCGACGAGGGCGTGCGGGTCTTCTCAGGGCACAGCGAGGAGAATGCCAGGGCCGGGCGGGCGCACTCGAAACGGACGATGCCCGCGTAAGGCGGCGCCTGGCTGATGGGGCGTTGCGAGGAGCCATGCTCGGCCTGGATCGCCCACCACTCCGCCAGCATCGACCCGTGCAGTCAGGGCGGGACCGGCGCTCGCGCCAGTCTGACCTCGCCCTGAACTGACCGGCGGTTCGGCCGGCCCTGGAAGACCTCCAGGCCGGCCGAACCGCTCCCATACTGCCTGTGGTTCCCAGTGCCCGCATCACGTCACCAGCATCACGTCACCAGCATCAGGCCATGCCCGCGCTCAAGGGCGCCTCCTCACGGCGCGGCCAGAGCCGCCGCAACCGCAGCACCCGCTCACGTTGAGTCTCCTCCTGAAGACTCCTGGCACGCGCGTGCAGCAGATCTTGGATCGAGATCATGCCGACCAGTTGGTTCGGATCGTTGCGCTCGACGACCGGGAAGCGCGTCAACTCCGTCTCAGCCATCCGGTACACGATCGCCCGCAGCGTCTCGTCCGGGTGCGCGACCACCGGATCAGGCCGCACGATCTCGGCCACCGTCATGCCGATGCCCGCACCGCTACCCCCGCTGCCACCGGCACCGCCGGCACCGCCGGCCGCCCGTACCGCCCGATCGAGTTGCTGGGCGGTCACGACGCCAGCCAGCGAATCGTCGGCTTCGAGCACCGGGTACAACCCCTGGCGACGGGCGTGCGGGCGGTCCCCGAGCGAGGGTGACAGGCTGGCAACCGTGACACTCGCCGGCAGCACCACGAGATTCGTGTTCATTACGTCGCGCACGAACGTTGTTTCGAGTGGGTCCACGGCGTACTCGCGGCTCAGGTGCAGGCCACGCCGGCTGATCTTCTCGGTCAGTATCGACCGCTTCATGGTCAAGACGGTGCACAGATACGCGGTCGGGACCGCGATCAGCAACGGCAGCAGGCTGTTGACATCGTGGGTCAGCTCGAGCGCGAAGACGATGCCCGTGAACGGGGAGCGCATGGTGCCGCCCAGGATCGCGCCCATGCTGATGAGCGGCCAGAAGCCGACCCCCTCAGCCGGGAGCACCAGCGCTTCAAGGCCGCCGAGCGCCCCGCCCATCATCAGCAGCGGCGCGAGCACCCCGCCCGACGTCCCCGAGCCGAGTGCGACGGCCCAGATGGTGGACTTGACGAGCAGGATGCCCAGGATCGTCTGGCTCGACACATCCCCTTGCAGCATCGAGCCCAGCACGTCATAGCCGACGCCCAGCGCTTCGGGGAAGGCGAGGCCGCCGATCCCGACGACCAGGCCGCCGATGGCCGGCCACCACATCCAATGGATCGGCAAGCGGCCGAAGGCGTCCTCGGCCGCGTAGACCGCCTGGGTCAGCAGCGTCGACAGACCGCCCGCCAGGATGCCCACCAGCACGCAGGCCAGGAGCGCTTCCATCCCCAGGTCGGGATTGTGGAACGGAGTGGGGAACAGCGGCCCCGGTCCGAGCAGGGCCGGTTTGACCGCTGCCGCCGCGGCGCTGGCCAGGGCTACCGGGATCAGGCTGCGCGGCCGCCACTCGAACAGCAGCAACTCGACGGCCAGCAGCACTGCCGCGACCGGCGTGCCGAACGTGGCCGACATACCGCCGGCCGCACCGGCCACGAGCAGCGTCTTCCGCTCGGCGCCGGACATGTGCAGGAACTGGGCGATCGTCGAGCCGACCGCGCCGCCCGTCATGATGATCGGGCCTTCCGCGCCGAACGGGCCGCCCGAGCCGATCGAAATGGCGGACGAGAGCGGCTTGAGCACCGCAACCTTCGGCTGAACCCGGCTGCCGTTGATCAGAATAGCCTCGATTGCCTCGGGGATACCGTGGCCGCGAATCTTCTCCGAGCCGTAGCGCGCCATCAAGCCAATGGCGATCGACCCGGCGACGGGGACCACGACCTCAAAGATGCCGAGGGCATTGCCTGCCGGCGACACCAGGGTGGTATCCCAACGCTGGAAGAAGAAGAGGTTGGTGAACAGGCCAATCAGCCGGAGGAGAGCCAGGGCAATGAACGCACTCACGACGCCGATAGCGGTGGCGAGGAGGGCAAGCGGGATAAGGCGGGGGCTCGCCACGAAATCTCCGAGCCCATGCACGGGCTCTACGGGCGCGGCGACGCCGGCGCGCTCCACCTCGCGGCTCGGGGCAGCGGAAAACGGGGCCGCTGCCCCCTTGGCTATCGGCTCGTTCGTCATAGTGCCTCCTCGTGTGACACTGCCGCCGGCGCCCGTCGATCGTCCGGGGCCGGCGCTGGGATCGCGTGTTCTGCGAGCAGCAGGCCAAGGCTCGCGAGCAGAGCCGGCGCCGCCGACCGAAGCTCACGCTGGTGCTCGATCGACAGCCGATGAAGCACCTCCTGGCCCGCCGGTGTCAGCCGTACCAGCACGCGCCGACGATCTGCCCGATCGGGTGTGCGCTCGACCAGTCCTCGCCCTTCCACACGGTCGGCCAGCTCTACGGCGCTGTGATGCCGAACCTGGAGCCAGCGGGCCAGGTCGCCGATGGACGCCGCGCCGTCCGTGCCGAGGCCCTTCAAGGCCAGCAGAAACTGATGCTGGTGGGGCTCGAGGCCAGCGGCGCGAGCGGCCTGCTCGCTAAAGTGGAGGAACTGGCGAAGCTGGAAGCGAAACTGTGCGAGTGCCCGATACTCGGGCTCAGTCAGCGCCTCCCGCTCTGCTGCCACGACTGGATTGTATCGCAACGCGATATACCTATTCCAGACGCCCGGCGTTCGGGGATTCGGCCCGCCGTCGTTCGACATCACTGGCTGCCGTTTCCCAGGGTCGTCACTCGGTGCCGTCGCTCAGCGTCACAGCCCGCTGTCGCCACCGCCCATCACTGTCGCCGTCAGTGACGGTTAGTCCTCTGCGGTGAGTCCTGGCTGCTCGAACTGCCTGATGACCGACCTGCCTGATGCCCGAATTGCCCGCTGCCCGGGCGATCGATGAGTAGGCGAACTGGTCCGTCGACCCGGTATCCTGAGCGTATGGAACACCTGGGCTCCCTGTTCGGATCGTTGTCGCTCGGCCGGCGGCGCGGCGGACGGCTCACGCCGCCTAAGGCCGAGCGCGAGATCGTCGACGCTGTGTGCCAGCCTGACGTCGAGCCCGGCCTGTCCGCGTACGTCCCAAGCTCGCTCATCCCGACCGACGAACGGGTGCGGGCAATGATCGTCGGCGGGGCGCCCGCCTGGTCCCGCCGGCTCAAGCAGATCCACGATCTGACCGTCGCGGCCACGGCTCAGCTAGAGCAGGAGTGGCGTGCTCTTGCTCGACGGCATCAGCGCCACCCGGACCGTTTCGCGCAGGAGTGGCGACGTCGTGCCGACAGTGTCGATTTTGCACGCATCAACGACCTGATCGATCGGCACAATCGCCACTTTCCGACCGAGGCCAACCTGCCGATGGACATCCGGACGCGCGATTACGTCGGCTGGAACGGCGGCGACTATCGACGCCAGCACCTGACACCTGCCTGGGTGCTCGACCTGTTTCCGCCAGACCTCGGGCAAGCCCTGGCGGAGGCCGGGGCGGAGGCCGGGATGGAGTCCCAGGGCGCGACCGCACGGTAGGCGACGACGGACGACCTCAGAGCCGGCGCCAGAGCCGTCCCTCGCCGACCACTGCGCGCCCCGATTCAACTACGTTCAACGTGAAACCTACGTACGCTCGGCGTGCGGCCCGGTCGACCCTGCCGGGGCTGGAGTTCAGGCGTCGGGCGCGGTCTCGAACGGCCACGAACGGACACGCATGGCGTGCTTCGGGTACGCTCACCTCGCGGCGTCTACCCGGCCGTGGCGCCGACTTCGGTCGCGGGATCGAGCGATGCCTCAGCGTTGGTACAAAGGGAACACCCACACCCACACCTCCTATAGTGACGGCGACAGCCCGCCTGAAGTCGTCGTCGACTGGTACGCCGAGCACGGCTACGACTTCCTCTTCTTGACCGATCACAACATTCTGATCCCCGAGGACCACCTCGCCCGTCTTCAGCGCGGCAAACTGGCCGTCTGGCAAGGCGAGGAAGTGACGATGGCGGCCGTCCACGTTAATGGCCTGGGCCTCCGCCAACTGATCAGCCCCAGCCAGCCCGGTAAGAGCAACCAGGAGCACACTGTCACGGAGAGCCGCGCCGAGCGGGTGCGCTGGGCGATCGATCGCATTCACGCGCAGGAGGGCGTCGCGCACGTCAACCATCCGAACTACCTGTGGGCCCTCGGCATCGACGTGCTGATGGAAGCCGGCGACATCGAGATGATCGAGGTCGCCAACGGTCACAACCTCGTCGCGAATCCCGGCGACGACACCCACCTATCAACCGAGGCGATCTGGGATGCCATGCTGACCGCCGGGCGGCGCACCTGGGGCGTGGCCTCCGACGATGCCCACCACTTCACCCGCTGGGGAGACGACTGGGCCAACCCCGGTCGAGGCTGGCTCCAGGTCGAAGCCGACTCCGAGCGGCTCAGTGACTGCCTCGACGCCTTGCGCCAGGGGCGCTTCTATGGCTCAAGCGGGTTGGAACTGTCGGCCTACAGCGGCACCCCGCGCGAGGTCCGGCTGGAGCTTGCGACCGGACCGGCCCACATCGAACTGATTGGGCCAGGAGGGCATGTGCTCGACGCGATCGAGGGAGACTCGGCCCACTTCACCCTGACCGACGCCGTGGGGGCATATGCGCGCGTCAGAGCGAGCGCCTCGGACGGACGCCAGTTGTGGACCCAGCCTATCTTCCGCTGAAACGAGGTCAACCGTCCGCGGCAGAGCACGCTATACTGGGCAGGCGCCGTTACCGCTGGGCGGCCGGCGGCGCTCGCCTCAGACGCTCAACGCGAGCTCCGGCTGGGATCTCAGGGCAAGGACAGGCCCCGCCCCCGCGCGCCAGTGGACTCGCCCGCCGACGCGTTCGCTGCGCCGGCGATCAGATCCCCGCGCCCGCACGCCAGGAGACTCGCTGTGGCACCTCGCCCGCTTTGACACCCTACTGGAAGCATGGAGGGCTGTGCGTGACCGACCGTTCCGATCTCCTGGACCAGTTCGAGCAGTTCTACGCCGGTAGCCGCGACAACGACGCGCTGGACCCAAAGACCAAGGCGCTGATCGGGTTGGCCGTCGTGCTGACCGGCAACTGTCAGCCTTGAACGGAGCGCCGCCTCGCGGGTGCGAGGAAAGCCGGCTGTAGCGAAGCCGAGATCGAGGCCACCCTCACCTGGACGATGGCGATTCGCGCCGGCATGGTTCAGTCGCTGCTCAGGCGAGCCGACCGGCCGACGGGCGGGTAGGGCACCCGTGCGACCCGCCCAGACGCCGAATCGCGTCAACGCGGTTCAACCCTCCTTGTGGTACGACGACGCCGTCGATATACTCTGCTGGCGCGTCGGCCCTGCCGGACTTGCCGTGGCTCAGATGCCGTGGTGAGGTCGTCCCGACGCATCTGCACTCGTCGAGGCACTATGCCGGAACAGCTCAGGGTCCTCCGGGCGATCACCCGCCTGAATATCGGAGGCCCCGCGATCCACGCGATCCTGCTCACGCGCGGCCTACAGAACGACCGCTTCGCTTCCGTCCTCGTCACCGGCCTCGAAGGTCCGACTGAAGGATCGATGCGAGAACTGGCAGAACGTCACGGGGTCCGTCCGCGCATCCTTCGCGAGCTCGGGCGTGAAGTCAGCCCGCTCAACGATCTGCGTGCGACGCTGGCCATGTACCGGCTGATCCGTACCACTCGGCCTCACATCGTGCACACCCATATGGCCAAGGCCGGCACCGCCGGGCGGCTTGCCGCGCGCCTGGCAGGCGTCCCGATCGTAGTACACACGTTCCACGGACACACCTTCCACAGTTACTTTGGGCCGATCAAGACGCGCGTGTTCATCACCATCGAGACCGCTCTGGCGCGGCTCACCGACCGGATCGTCGCGGTTGGGGCGGCCCAGCGACAGGATATCGTCTCGTATGGGGTGGCGCCGGCCGACAAGATCGACGTCATCCCGCTCGGGCTGCCGATCGAGGAGATGCTGGAAGCGGAGGCACAGCGCGGGCAACTGCGCGCCGACCTGCACGTTCAAGAGAGTGAGCGGCTGATCGGCATCGTCGCTCGGCTCGTCCCGATCAAGGCTCACGAGGTCTTCTTCGAGGCGGCGGCGCTCGTACGCAACGAGCGGCCGAACACGCGGTTCGTGGTGGTCGGCGATGGCGAGCGGCGCGCGGAGCTCCAGGGGCTGACGCGTACGCTCGGGATCGACGGCGCGACGGACTTTCTCGGCTGGCGAAAGGATATGGCGGCGGTGTACGCCGATCTGGACGTCGTGGCGCTCTCCTCAAACAACGAGGGCTCGCCAGTGGCGCTGATCGAGGCGCTGGCAGCGGCGCGGCCAGTCGTCTCCACGAACGTCGGCGGCGTTACCGGCGTGGTCGACGACGAGCGGACTGGCCTGCTGGTCCCACCCCACGATCCGCGTGCCCTCGCTGATGGCATCCTGCGTCTGTTACGCAACCCAGACGAGGCGGCCGCCTTCGGCGCAGCCGGACGGGCATCGGTCTATCCTCGACACTCGGCCGGCCGGCTTGTGGACGACGTGGAGCGCCTGTACCTCGATCTGGCGCGCGCAAAGGGGCTCGCGGCATGAGCAGCCAGGGGCGTGCGGCATGAGCGGTCAGGGGCGTGCGGCATGAGCGGCCAGGGGCGTGCGGCATGAGCGGCCAGCCGCTCGCGCTAATCCAGGTACTGGCCGGCCTCGTCGCGCTTGGCGTCGCCATTCTCGTGACCCCGCTGGCCGGGCGCATCGCCGGGCGAATCGGGCTCGTGGCCTACCCGAAGCGGGACCGCTGGCATCGCGCACCGACGCCCCTGATGGGTGGCGTCGCCATCTTCTTCGGCATCGTGCCGCTCTTCGTGATCCTCTCGGATGCGATCGCGGCGCACACGCTGGAGCGCTTCGGGTTGCTGATGCTCGGCGCGTCCTTGATCTTTGCGCTCGGGCTCGTCGACGACCTGAAGACGCTCCCGCCCTACGCCAAACTGCTCGGTCAGATCGTCGCGGCCTGTATTCTCGTCGCCGGCCTGCCGATGAGCCACTACCTGCCCTGGACCGTGCTGGTCGTCCCGTTGATGATTTTCTGGGTCGTCGGGGTGACCAATGCCTTCAATCTGCTCGACAATATGGACGGTCTGGCTGCTGGCATCGCCGCCATCGTGGCGCTCACCCTGTTCGTCTTCAACTTCGTGCAGGGCGATCAACAGACGGCGCTCCTGTGCGTCCTGGTGGCCGGCGCTTGCGGCGGCTTCCTGGTCTTCAACTTCAATCCAGCCCGCATCTTTATGGGCGACTCGGGTAGCCTCCTGCTCGGCTACGTGCTGAGCGGTGTGGTCATCATCGGCGCGGCCAAAGGCGGCTCGGAGCTCGCGCTCACCCTGCTCGTCCCGGTCGGAGTGATGGCGCTGCCGATTCTCGATACGACCCTGGTCACGATCGTGCGCTCGCTGCACTATCGCCCGATCTCGCTCGGCGGGCGCGATCACCTCTCCCATCGGCTAGTCGCCCTCGGTCTGAACGAGCGCTCGGCGGTGCTGGTGCTCTACGCGGTAAGCGCCGCGTTTGGCGCGCTCGCCATCGCCGCGAACTTCATGACCGGGCCGCTCACGGTCCTGTTTGGCTCCCTGCTCGCGCTCGGGATCGCCTTCTTTGGCATCTACCTCGGTCAGGTCAGGATCTACACCGAAGTCGACTACCAGCGTATCCAGTCCGAGCCAGGGCTCGTCGGCAAACTCGTGCTCGGCGGCTCGTGGCTGTACAAGCGGCAGATCGGGGAAATGGTACTCGACCTGGCGCTCATCAGCCTGGGTCTGCTTGCAGCCTACTTGATCCGCTTCGAGGGGGTGCTGGAGCGCCGCTTCGTGGAGCAGTTCGCGGCGATGCTGCCCTGGGTGGTGAGCGTCAAACTAGTAGTGCTGTTCGTGATGGGCGTCTACCGCAGCATCTGGCGCTACATGGGGTCGAGCGACCTCCTGCGCCTCGCGGTCGCCAGCACGGCTGGCTCCGGGGTCTCGGCGGTGATCGTCCAGATCGCGTTCTACAGTGAGGGCGGCGCGCCCCGCGCCGTGCTGCTCATCGACTGGCTGGTCGTGAGCGCGCTGCTGATCGCGGCGCGGATGTCGTTCGTGCTGATCCGGGATTTGTTGTCTCGACTGCGGCGACGCGACCTGGTCCGTGTCTTGATCGTCGGAGCCGGCGACACTGGTGAGCTGGTGCTTCGCTCGATGGCGCGAAGCCGGACTCGCGCCTACCGTGTGGTTGGATTCATTGACGACGACCACGCGATGCAGAACCGTTCTATCCACGGCGTTCGGGTGCTTGGCCCGTCGTCGCGAATCGGAGAGATCGTCGCCCGGGAGGGTGTCGACGAGGTGGTCCTGACCACGATGCGGCATTGTGACAATCTTGCGGCCGAGTGCCGTACACTGGGTGTGGCGTTCCGAGACGTGGGTGCGTTCTTCCGCTCGCAACTCGAAGGCGAAGTGCAGCCGGCACCGGCTGCCCTCCGATGAAGGCGCTCGTCACGGGCGGTGCGGGCTTCATCGGCTCGCACCTTGTCGAGGAGTTGCTGGCTGACGGCTACGGTGTACACGTCGTCGACAATCTGGCGACGAGTCTGCGAGCGAACCTGGCCGCCGTCGAGGGGCATCCGAACCTCCGTATCACCATCGCCACGATCCTCGACCAGCCCTTCATGGACCGAGCGATCGCCGAGGCCGACGTCGTGTTTCACCTGGCTGCGGCGGTCGGCGTCAAGCGGGTACTCGAGCGGCCATTAGAGTCGCTCGAGACGAACCTGCGCGGCACCGATATCGTGCTGACGGCGGCGGATCGCCATCGCCGTCCCGTCTTGATCGCCTCCACGTCGGAGGTGTACGGCAAGAACGACAGCGGCCCCCTCCGCGAGGACGACGACCGGATCCTCGGGTCCAGCCGAATGAGCCGCTGGTTCTACGCCACCGCCAAGGCGGCCGACGAGGCGCTCGCGATGGCGTACTGGCAGGAGCGCCAGCTACCGACCGTCTCGGTGCGCTTCTTCAACACGATCGGACCGCGCCAGACCGGACGTTACGGAATGGTCGTCCCCCGCTTCATCGGGCAGGCACTCCGTGACGAGCCGATCACCGTCTTTGGCGATGGCCAGCAAACTCGCTGCTTCACCTATGTGGGCGACGTCGTACGATCGATTGTCGCGCTGACTCGCTGCGAGCGCGCCTGGGGTGACGTCTTCAACGTTGGGCGTCAGTACGAGATCACCATCGAGCAACTGGCTCGACGGGTCGTCGACTTGACCGGCAGCCGCTCCGAGATCGTGTTCGTCCCCTATGACGAGGCGTACCCTAGCGGCTTCGAGGAGATGCGCCGCCGAGTGCCCGACGTGACCAAGTTGCGGGCAGCCATTGGCTACGCACCGGACACGTCGCTCGACGAGGCGTTGCGGCGGATCATCGCCGTTCACCCGGCAAACTCGGCGGCGGCTTCCTGACGCGCTGGTTGAGCCGCGACCCCTGGCCGGGCTGCGCTGGGGCCGCCGGACCGCGACAACACGGGCACGATAAGACGGTCGGTATGAAACGGTCGGTGGTGCTCCTCTGGCACTGGCTCCCGGTGCTGCTCTGGATGGCGATGATCCTGTCGCTGTCCGGGCAGTCAGAGTTACCGGTGCGCCACAATCCGCAGACTGGTGAGGTCATCAAGACGACCTACACCGTCGCGAAACTGGCCCACGTGGTCGAGTACAGCGTCCTGGCGCTGGTGCTCCTCCGAGCCCTCACCGCCTCAGGTGGTGGCATCGGCCTGTCGACGGCGCTCGCTATCTGCTGGACGGTGATGCTCGCCTTTAGCTTCGGCGCGCTCGACGAGTATCGTCAGGCGTTTACCCCGACCCGCGAGCCGCGCGCCGTTGACGTGCTGATCGACGGCCTGAGTGCACTCGCGGCATCCCTCATCTTCGCCCGCTGGCGGCGGGTGCGCCGGCCGGCGGGCGTGCCGACCAGTCTAGAACGGGTCGGATCGTGACACGCTGGCTCGCCGTTGGCCTGTGGATGGTGGCGATCCTCTACACCTCGTCGCTCGCCTCCCCGCCCGAGCAAGGCTTGCCAATTCTCGGCTTCCTGAAGGCCAAGTTCGGGCATGTCGTCGTCTACAGTACGCTCGGCTGGCTGCTTCATGAGGCCCTGACCTCGCCGCGCGGAACGATTGGCCTCGGGCGGCGTGTGGCGCTTGGAGTTGCCGTCGTCACCGGCCTGATCTTCGCATCGCTCGACGAGACCCGCCAATCGTTCGTCTACGGACGGACCGGGCAGCCGGCCGACGTCTTGCTCGATACCGTCAGTCTCTTAGGCGGAGCCCTGCTCCACTATCGGTACACCCCGGCGAGCCTCAGCTCGGCCCTGGACGAGTCCCCAGGCGTGGGCGAGCACGCCGCCGCCAAAGGCGAGCATCAGGAGTTGCATCGGGAGCACCTGGCGGTAGCCGTAGACATAGGGCAAGAACGTCATCATGATCGCCAGATGGATGGCGATGAAGACGTGCAGCAGCAGCGCACGCACGGTGCGGGCGCCGGGTAGCCAGACCAGCGCCGCCAGGTAGAGCAGCGTGAGGGCCAGGATGTCTGGCGCGACGGTGCCCTGACCCTCGATACCGTGTGGAATGCCGATGGCGTACAGCCCGAGCGGTATGAGCGTGGCGAGATACCCGAGCGGATCTTGCCGTGCGAACTCGGCCACTTCACGGGTCTGACGGTCCAACCCCAGGCGGTCGTAGAGGGGGTCGCGGTCGACGCCGCTCAAACGAATGTGCTCCGGCGGCTGGTGGGCGAGCAGCAGCGTCGCCCCACCGTTGGTTGCGACGAGCGCCGGGCGGCCGGCCACGACGTAGTTCCGGAGCGGCACGAGCGCTGTGATGGCCGACGTGGTGAGGCCTAGCACGCCGATGGCCAGAATTGCCCGCCGCCAGGAGGCGCCGGCTCGGCGCCAGCCGTAGGCGACGATCAGCGCGGCGGGCGGCACGTAGAGCAGCGTCGGCGCGCGGGTAATAGCGGCAACCCCGAGCAGCAGTCCGGCTGGCACCGTGTCGCGCACGCTGCGCTCGTCGAACGCCCGGACCAGCAGCAGCACCGCCGCGGGCAACACCACTACGTACAGGTTCTCCGACAGCAACTTCCGAGCGATCCAATCGAGCTGCGACTCGCGCAGGACCACGAACAGCACGAACGCCAAGACGGCTGCCCGGATCCCAAACAGGCGCTTCGTAAGGTAGAAGATCAGCACACCGCTCACGCCCAGGCCGATCAGTTGCAGCGCGAGCGGCCCCCAGATACCCTCGCCAGTGAGCCAGTGCAGCCCTGCCAGGTAGTACGGGTAGAACGGCTGGAAGAAGAAGGGCCGGCCCTCGCCGAGCGGCTTGCCGAGTGTCATCAGCGGGCCGTTTAGCAGGATCTCACGGGCGTACGATTCGTAGGTCAGCCAGTCCTGGCCGCCTTCGAGGATCGCCGCCCGACCGAACAGGTCGCGGGTCGTCAGGAGCGCGTGGGCCAGCACCGCGAGAAGGAACGCCGCCAGTAGCGGGCGTTCCAACAGAGCGCCACGATGATGGGCGCGGCCGACCCGAAGCCGGCACACCAGGCCAGCGATGCCAGCGACGCCAATGGCTGTCAACACGAGCAGGTCGAGACTGCGTGCTACGGTCGCCGCCAGACGGTCGCGCAGCAGCACGGACGACTCAGTTGGAGCACGCGTCAGCCAGGGCGGTCCGAGCGAACGGAGCCCATCACCCACATCCGCGTCCAGGCCGAGCGCGGGGTCGGGGCCACCGGCGTGCTGAAACTCGACCTCGATACGATGGCTACCCGCGGTTAGGGGTAGCGTCGCCGCATCATGCGCGACACCTCCGCGCGAGCCGATGGTGAGGCGCGGTGCACCGTCGAGCGACAGCACTGCTGTGCCGCGCCCGCTCACCCGAAACGGGTAGTCGCCGTCGACAGGGACCGTGAGGTAGCCCTGCCAGCGCACGGCGAACGGCAGTGTACGCCGGTCCGGATCTGGCGCCTCATAGTAGTTGAAGCGTTCGACATCGTTGAAGAAGTGGAGCGCGAAGCCGTCCGCGCCCGGGTACTGCTCGACGCGGGTGAACGGGGCGTTCAGGTACTCAGTCGATCGCTCGATCGAGCCACTTGCCCGCGCCCGGCTGTAGTACGAGGCGGCCAGCCCGTAGGCGGGCGCGCTCCAGGCCAGCAGCAGTTTCGCGGTCACGAGCAGGAACAGTGCGAGCACGCCGAGCGTCGCCAGCCGGCCGCGTGGTGGCGGACCAAGCCCAAACAAGAGGGCGCCCAACCCAACCACGGCGGCGAGGCTCGCCGGCCCGAGCGGCAGCCCCGTCAGCAGCCCGAGCGGATGCCCGGGGGCGAGGACGTAGGCGAACGTCAGGACGACGAGCAGTTGCGGGGCCATTCTCGATAGGTGCTCCGGCGCACGCACGGCGTACCTCGTCAGCCGGCTCGAGCGTTCGCTCATCGCATCGGCACGCTCCCCGGACTGCTCGCGGCGGCGCACCGTCCTGGTGGTGCGCTCGGCCCTCTGGGTGCGTCTCACCTCAGCCGCCGGTGTCAATCGTCAGTTCGAACGCGTCCGACCCGTCGTCGAGCCGGAACGGCTTGCGCTTGTCCTGGGCTACCCAGCCGATCCGCACTCGCAGCGGTCCGTCTGCCGGTGGAATCACGACCTCGTCGACGACGGTCTGCCCCAGGCGCCACTTGTTCGAGCCGTAGACCAGCGAGAGGGCCATATCTCCCTCGTAATACACCGTCTCGCCAGCCGGGTTGAGAACGGTCATCTCGCGGTCGTAGCGGCCGCGCACGTCGCCGTACCGCTCCCAGTACAGTGCTAGCCGGATTCCTTCGGGCACACGCTCCAGGTCGTACCCCCTCAGTCGGAGCCGCGAATCGTACTGGACGTCGAGCGTGTGCGTCGGGGTCGGCTCGGCGTCGCTGAGCGCGAGTACCTTGTGGCCGTTCGACCAGACGGTGAACGGCTTGTCCGCGTTGAGCGGATTCAGGCGGTCGGAGATGGTCGCACGGCTCGTTAGCTCGTCGACAAGGTCGAGGACATAGTAGTCCGGGCGCTTGCGGCGCCAGCCGAGCTCCTCCGCATAGTGGCTGTCGATCGGGAAGACGTATGCTTCGGGACGATTGGCGAGGTGCGCCACGAGATTCGGGCTGGCGACGACGACGGCATCCGGCGGTGGTAGCTCGACGGCGCGGCGCAGCAGGGCCGTGTGGTCGTCGGGCCAGAGGGCGCCATCGTTGAACGTCCCACCACCTGGCAGCGGACTGACCAGCCGGTACGAGATAACCGTCCCGACGACCAGCACTAGCAGACCGAGGCGCCGCATCAGGCCGGGCCGCAGCCAGGCAAGCCCTAACACGGTCGCGAACCAGATCGCGACCAGCAGCGGCGTCACCCAATGTCTCCCGAAGGTGTCGTCGCGGTCTTGCAGGAGCAGCGCTGCAAGTGACGGCAGACCTGTCAGCAACGCTTGCGGCGCCAGCACGCCCAGGCTCGCGGTGGGGAGGGCCAGCCAGACGAGGGCGTCACGGCCGCGCTCGCCGACGAGCCGTTGGGGGATCTTGGCGGGGACGTCGCGGATCTCCTGAAAGTGATTCAGTGTGCGGTTGCCGTCCACCCCGCTGAGCGTGCGGGGGTCGTGAAACGTCGGCATGATGACCAGGACGACCACCGCCAGATACGCCGCCGCCAGCGCGCCCACCAGGAGCCCGAGTCCCCGCTGTTGCCGCAGCCAGAGCAACGCACCGATGCCAATGACGACGAGCGCGGTCTCTTCTTCCAGCGGCAAGGCCAGGAGCGACAGCCCCGCCCCAACCCGCGATCTGCCCGTCAGCACGAACCACAGGCCCGCCGCGATTGGCAGAGTCGCCATCGGCACGGCGTGGAAGTCGTCGAGGGCGACGCCAGCCAGGGCCGGCGTGAGGTAGAAGCAGGCCAACACCAGGACGGCCTGCCAGGGCGACCCAAGTGCCCGCCGCGCGAACAGGAACAGCGGCAGACCGAGCAGCGCCAGCGCTCCCTGCTGGAGTGCCAACAGCAGCTTCGGGTCCGGGAAGAGCCGATACAGGCCGGCAATCGGGATGAGGATCAGTGCGACGTGCTCGGCCAGGTGGCTCAGGTTCATCTTCAGGAGCGTCGTCGCGAAGGGGTTGCCCTGGGCCGTATTCCAGACGACCTGAGTGTAGATCTCCAGGTCGAAGCGGCCGGTGTTGAAGGTGTCGTGGCGTGCCGTCGCCATCCAGGTGGTCAGCGCGAAAAACGCGGCGCCGAGCAGTACGGCGACCACGCTCGCGGCTCGCGCGCCGACGACGCGCCGTGCGCCGTTGGGCGCTGCAATTGCACGAGCAGGCGGGGTGTCGTGGCCCCGGACGACATCAGATACCATCAGGTCTGGCTACCCAGCGCCAGCCGAGCGTCGGATCGGCTGAGTATACCGAACGGGGCGGTGTGGACTCGGTCCTCACTCAGCGTGCACTCAATCCTCACTCGGAGCCGTCCCCGACGCTCAGGATAACGCGGTCCTCGCCGGTACTCGTCGAGATGCGGGCGCCGTCCACGACGTTCGTGAGCGCGACGGCAAGGCGAAGTCCCTCACGTGGGGCGTCCCGAGGCACCCGCAGACGGTAGCTGTCTTCGATGTATTCGCTCGGTAGCCAGCCGGCCGTCGGCCGTCGGCCGCTCGCCGGCTCACCGTCCACCTGAATGAGCACGCGGTCGTCGGCCCCGAGCAGCATCAGCGCGACCGACAGGTTGTCCCCGATGGGGCCAGACGCTTGCCAGTAAAGCGTGACGTCGAGAGTGTCGCCGGGCCGCATCCGTCCCTTCCCCAGGGTGAGTCCGACGAGCCGCGCATTGCCGAAGCGAACGTCCTGGGGTGTCCGCACCTCTGGCAGATCCGTCCGCCGGGCGATCGACTCCAGCGCGAACGACGCGATCCGCGCAACGCGGCCTACCGGCTCACCTGGCGCGGCCAGTCCGGCCACAAGCTCCACCTCGCCGGCCGCGAGGTCGGCCGGCAGCACCAGATCCCAGGTGTCACGCACGACTTCGGCCGGCTTCCAGGCCGAGGTGGGGTACGTGCCGTCGACGGGCACGCCGCGCCACTCACGTACGACTGCGCCATCTCGGCCGCGCAGCAGGAGCACCACGTCACGATCTGTCAGCCGACCGGCCGCGTTCCGCCAGAACAGCCCGAGACGTAGCCGGCCGCCAGGCCGAGGCGTCTCGCGGTCCCGGGCCACGCCGAGGAGTTGAACGCCCTCGAACGTTTCGTCCAGACGGGTACTGAGTGGCAGGCTCTCGGGGGCAAGCGGCGCAGATCGGCTCACGAGCCGGACGCTGCCAGCCCTCACCTGTGTCTGGCCCTGCCGACCCCACGGGCCATCGTCGGCCAGCCGCGCGACGCCACTACCGGCCGTGAAACCGGCCTCCAGGCGGTACTCGCCAGGCGGCAGCGTCGGATCGAGGTCTAGCCTCGCCATCCCAACCGCCGTCTCACCTGGCCGCCAGGCCGAGCTCGGGTAGACGGCGATCTCGGTCTGGCCCCAGCGTCGCCCTCGGCTATCCACCAGCCGGACGAAAGGGCGGGCGCGGTTGGTAGGCCGGTCACTCGCGGTCCAGTGCGCGGCGACCTCCATTGACTTGCCCGGCTCGATGGATGCTGGCGCGTCCAGGCCGTCGAGCAGCCCTGTGTCGGCGAAGAGTGCGCCAATCGGCAGTCGCGCCTCGGCGCACTCGCCGTGCTCAGCCGACGTCAGGTACACATCTACCACACCACCTGAGGCAGGGTCGATCTGCTGGTCGATCCGGGCACCGTCGCCGAGGCAGCGGGCCGCCACGTCGGCGGCGGCCCGCTGGGGCACCACGTAGAGCGCCTGTTCGCCGGCTGGCGGGAAGACGACACCGCGCGCCCCGTCGAACCAACGTAGGGTCGGGTAGGCCAGTCCACGCAGGTAGGCCACATCCGTCGAGCGGCTGTCGTCGCCCACGAAGTACACCGTGTCGGCAGTGCGCTGAACGTCTGCTCGGAGCGCCTGGCGAGTCGCGAGTGCCGCATCCCCCGAGAGTCCGTAGAACGCCTCGCGCGGCGACGGGACGGCCGTGCCCGCCCCAACCAGCACCACGAGCACGCCGCCGGCCGTGGCCGCGAGCGGCCGGGCTCGTCGACTCCAGGTGCTCACACGCGCCGATGCACCCACCCGTTGTCCGAGCCGCCCGAGAGCCGACGCCAGGGCCACGACCCCGACCGCGACAATGGGCACCATTGCGACGTACATCGGCAGGATCAGGCGGAACCCGTACTGATGGGAGAAGAAGACCGTCATCTGAGCGAGATGGGTCCAGATGAAGCCATGGAGGAACCAGGAGGGCAGCGACCGGGCGCGTGGCACGAGCAACGTCACGAGCAGGTAGGCGCACCACAGCCCGAACAGACCTGGATGCACCGCCAGTGTGCCGTCGATCGCGCCGACGACGCCGATGGCGTACAGGAACATCGGGGCCAGTGTTCCGACGTAGCCGGCCGGATCCTGGCGAAGAAACTCGGCCACCTCACGGGTGGGGCGGTCGAAGCCGAGGCGGTCGTAGAGCGGGTCTTTATCGATCCGCGAGAGGTCGACCTTGTCGCTCGGGCGGTGCGTCTCCCAGAGGTTCGCGCCGGCGCTACTCGTTATCGGCACCGGACGGCCCGAGACCAGGTAGTTCCGGGCCGTGGCGACCGAGACAGTCAGCCCGCAGGCGAGCACGAGCAGCATCAACCGCCCCGCGACACCCAGCCAGTCGATCCGCAGGCGCCGGTACGCGACGAACAGCGTCAGGCTGGCCGGCGGAACGATCGCAAGCGGAGTCGTGCGGGTCAGGCCGGCCAGGCCGAGCACGACCCCGGCCGCGACGAGTGCGCCTAGCCCACCCTGTAGTGCTCGAACGAGCGCGAGCAGCAGGAGCGGTACCAGGGGGATGAGCAGGTTTTCGGAGAGCAGCAGACCGGCCGTCTGAGCGAAGACGGTGACCCGGTACCCCTCGAATAGTAGGAGTGCCAGCACGGCGGCCGGGCAACCGTAGAGCCGGCGCGTCAGCAGGTACACCAGCAGCGATGCGGCCACCCCCAGGACGGTGTTCGCAAACAGTGGCGCAAACAGCCCCTCGCCGAACGCGAGATGGCTGAGCGCAACCCCGTAGATGTAGAGGGGCTGGTAGTAAAACGGAAGGCCCTGCCCCAGCGCCCGGCCTTCGGTGAGCAACGGGCCGTTGAGGAGGATGTCGCGGGCGAAGCTCTCGTAGGCCAACCAGTCGTTCCCGCCCGACAGGATCACCGCCCGACCGGCGAGGCTGAGATGCGCCACCAACTCTCGACCGAGCGCCGCGACGACGAAGAGTCCCAGGAGGACGCGTTCGACGTTGATACCGGCGGGGCCGCCCGTCTGCGGGTGCGGCGCCGCGACCCCATCGACGTTGGCCCCCTCCACAGTGGCTGCGTCAACGTCGGCTCGCCTGCGGTTGGTCCCCACGGCCGTAGCCCGTGCGGTGCTGCCCCCTATCGTGCCGGAGTCCGTGCCAACTGGAGCCGTGGCGGCACTCCGCCGACGCACTGGTCTCGTCGCGCTCGCCGGCGCGGCGCTCCAGTGCCCCGGATTCGCGAAGCGCTCCAGACGGGTTCGGCTGCGCTCCCGGCTCGAGGTCGGACGTACTCCCTGGCCGCGCCAGAGGTGCGTCAGGAACGCCAGCAGCAGCACGCTCAGGTAGGCACTGTCCACGCTGAGGGCGAGCGGCGCCAGCCAGGCATCGCGTGCCACCGACTCCGGCGAGGTCCCTGGCTGTACGATGCGTGGCGCTGCGATTGGGCCTGGCTCCGTGCCCTCGGGGCCGAAGCGAGCCGAGAGGGATGGCATCCCCTCGTCCGGGCGTTGATAGGTTATGACGAGCGGAACGAGCCCGGCTGGCACGTCGGCGACCGCCTTCGCCTCGCGGAGCCGACCGGCCCGGTCGATCTCCAGGTGCTGGATGACTGGATTACCCAGATCGAGGGCTGCCGGGCCGTTGGATTCGAGGTCAAGCTGATATCGGCCGTCCGCCGGCACCACGATCGAGCCGGTCCAGCGTACCGAAAACGGCAGGAGATCCCGCTTTGGATCGTTCGCGGTGTAGAAGTTGAAGCGGCGGATGTCGTTGAAGAAATGGACCGGAAACGTATCCCCCTGGAGATCGAGCGCGCGATCCACTCGGGTCGCGGCTACGCCCCTGAAGTCGGTCGACTGCTCGACGGCTGGTCCATCCGAGCCAGGGGGTGTCGTGTACGCCGCCAGGGCGCCATACCCTGGCGCAAGCAGGCTCAGGCCAACGCGCACTCCAGCGAGCACGGTGAGCGCCCCCAGCACCAGGCGCGGGCGCGGCGGCACGCCCGGCAGCGCCATACTCCAGCCGGCGATAACGATCCAGAGTGCGATGCCCAACAACCCCAACGGCAGGCCGGGCGCGGGCGACAGTGGATGACCGGGCAGCGCGACGAAGGCCAGAGCGAGGCCGAAGACCAGCAAACGGAGCACGGGCATAGCCAGGACGAACGCACCTCGTGCCCGCGAGCATCCGGACGCGGCCGGGCCAGGGGCCCAGGATTATACGTGGCGGGCGCCCATGAGGTCTTGGCCCGGCCCTTGGATGTCTGCTCTAATTCGCGGCGGAGGAGAGCATGCGTTGTCTCGTCACCGGCGCCGCCGGGTTCATCGGGTCGCACCTGTCCGAACGGCTGCTGGAGGACGGTCACGAGGTTGTCGGCATCGACACCTTCCACCCGTACTATTCACGTGCGCGCAAGGAGCGCCACCTCGAAGCCTTGCGCCAGCACCCGCGCTTTCAACTCCTCGAACTCGACCTGCGGACCGACCACCTTCGGCCTGCGCTCGATGGCATCGATACGATCTTCCACGAGGCCGCGATGGCCGGACTGCTCCGAAGCTGGGACTGGTTCGAGGAGTACATGACCTGCAACGTCCTGGCGACCCAACGTCTGCTCGACGCGGCACGCGAAACCGGGCCGCGCGCCTTCGTGCATGTCTCGACGTCGTCAGTCTACGGCCGAATCTCGTCGTGCGACGAGGAGGCGCTGCCCCGCCCGACCTCTCCATACGGCGCGACCAAACTCTGTGCCGAGAAACTCGCCTTCGCGTACCAGGCGACGTTCGGCCTGCCCACCGTCGCCGTGCGCTACTTCTCGGTCTACGGGCCTCGCCAGCGGCCGGACATGGGATACGCGATCTTCGTGGACCGGGTGCTACGCGGCGAGCCGATCACCATCTTTGGTGACGGCGAGCAGACGCGCGGCAATACCTACGTGGCCGATGCAGTCGACGCGACGCTCCGGGCCGCCACCTACGGGCGGCCAGGCGAGGTCTACAATGTCGGTGGCGGCGAGTCACGCTCGACGAACTGGGTGGTGGAGGCCGTCCAGCGGCTCGTCGGACGGCAGGTGGAGGTGGTGCACGGGCCGGCTCGCCCCGGCGAGCAACGCGAAGCACTGGCGGTCACAGACAAGGCTCGCCGCGAACTTGGCTGGGCGCCGAGGACGTCGCTCGAAGCTGGGCTGGCGGCGCAGATTGCGTGGCAGCGCGCGGAGCAAGCGCACCAGGGATAACGAGGTGCCACGACGACGGCGATGGTTTCCGGCCGAAACGGGCGACCGCGGCTCAGAGGTACAGGCTGGCTCGGCCCCCTTGCAGATCCGGAAGTAGCGCGCAGCAGGCACCCTCCGCCACGCCGAGTCAGGCCAGCCTCGTCCGCAGCACTGCGATCTGGCGGCGGTACAGTTCCTCGGGGCTCAAGCGGTGGCCGGTTCGGGACTTCTCGCCTCGGGCGACGTGCCATTTCCGGAACGCAAGGTTCGAGGCGGCCTGATGGAGATCGCGCTGCGCAAAGTAGCCTCGTAGCCCATGCTCGCGGAGCGCCTGGACCTCGGCTCGAAAGCGGCTGCGCAGTGACGAGAGCCGCTCGTACTCAGCCTCGGTGAGTGCGCCGGCCGGGACTTCATCGGCCAACTGTTCGTGAATCACGCGGGCCTCTCGACGCCCCGCACACCACACGACCACCGACAGCGTCAACAGGCCCGGCCCGGTCAACAGTACGCTGACCAGCGGCCAGACGACGAACAGCAGCACGAGCGGGTTCAGATCCTCCGGCAACAGCGACGGGATCAGCGTGGCGCCGACGAAGTTCCAGGCAGCATGCTGGAGGATCGCGCCGGCGTAGCCGACGGGAACGATCGAGAGGGCGAGGCGGCGGTTGGAAGTCTCGCGCGCGTACCCCAGCGCCGCACCCGTCGTCGCGGTGTAGAGCGCGTGACCGAAGCCTCCGAGGATCACCCTGATGTAGAAGAGGAGGCCCAGTCCGATGATGCCGTGCTCGGCGTATTGCCGGCCGAAGTACAGGATGTTCTCGGTCATCGCGAATCCCACGCCGACGAGCGCACCGTAGACGATGCCGTCCAACGTGTTGTCGAACTCGTCCCGCATGAACCAGTAGAGCAGGAGGAGCACGAACCCCTTGGCAGTCTCTTCGACCACCGGCGCGACGGCGCCCGCGGAGAGGGTGTCGCCCAGGCTCGCGCCGACCATCGACTCGACGCTCGCGCCGAGAACGTCGTTGAAGATCGCCGAGATGAAGGTGGCGACGAGTGCGCCCCAGAGGAATGCAACCAGCAACGCCCGCCACGGCTCGCGCTCGTACCGGTCGACCTGGAGGATCAGGAAGATGAGGGTGGGGACGGGCAGGACGGCCGCCGCGGCCGCGAGCGCCAGCGCGACCGGATTCGGGATATTCGCGACCAGCAGGAACGCCATCCCGACGAAGAAGAACAGCCCAACGAACCAGACGCAGCCACAACCAGCGACGCGCCGAGCATGCTCGGCGCGGTTGACTGGTGGGATCGGCGGTGGCGGGAGCGTGGGCGACACGGCGCGTGAGGGTACCATGGCCGGACCGTACATGCCACCTGAACGAGGCTAGAAGGCTAGAAAGCGGAGAGTTGCGCCGCCAGGTCGGCCGGCTCGGTCACTGGCGCCTGACAGGTGTAGTGCTCGCAGACGTAGGCCGTCGGACGGTCGCCGCGCAGTGGGCGGCTGGCGAGCAGCGGAAGGTCAGACGCACCGCCGCCGGGTGGCGTGCCGGCCACCACCTTGTTCGGCAGATAGCGGCCGAAGACGGCGTGGAGCAAAGCACGAGTCGCCGGCGCCTCGCGCGGCCCGATGACCGCCACCTCACGCGGGTTGCCTAGCGCGAAGTCGAGCGCCGACAGCAGGCGTCCGAAGCCGGTCGGATGCTCCGCGGCAATCGGGCCCAGCAGTCGCATGACGCCCTCAGCGGCCACACGATAACGATCCTCACCGGTCAGCAGCGCCAGCCGAAGCAGCATATCAGCCGCAACCGCGTTCCCAGACGGCGTCGCATTGTCGAAGACGTCCTTCGGGCGAGTGAGCAGCGCCTCGTGGTCGGAGGGCGTGTCGAAGAAGCCGGCGTTTGGCTCGTCGGGGAACCATGCCAGGATCGCGTCCGCGAGGCTTCGCGCGATTCGCAGCCAGCGCTCGTCGAACGTCGCCTCGTACAGAGCGACCAGTCCATCGGCGTAATTCGCGTAGTCTTCCAGGTAGCCGCTCAATTTGGCCTGACCGTCTTTCCAGGTCCGCAGCGCCCGCCCCTGCTGAATCAGCGTCGATGTCACGAACTCGGCGTTACGGATCGCCGCCTGAACGTACTCCTCGTTCTCCAGCGCCGCTCCCGCCTCGGCGAACGCCCGCAGCAGCATGCCGTTCCAGGCTGTGAGCACCTTGTCGTCGCGGTGCGGCTGGATGCGCTGCGATCGAGCCGCCAGGAGGATCGGTCGGCCACGGTCGATGACCTGCTGGAGCCGCTCAGGGCTGACGCCGAGCCGCACGGCCACGTCGTCGAGCGGCGCCTTCACATTGAGGATGTTGCGGGCCTCGAAGTTGCCGCGCGGCGTTATGTCGAAGTAGGCGGCGAACAGGCGAGCGTCCTCGTGCCCCAGCAGTGCTTCGACCTCGCCAGGATCCCACAGGAAGAACTTTCCTTCCTCACCCTCGCTATCCGCGTCCTGCGTCGAGTAGAAGCCGCCGGACGGGTCGGTCATCTCGCGTAAGACGTAGCCGAGCGTCTCCTCGACGATCCGGCGGTACAGCGGTGTGCCGGTCGCTTGATACGCGTGCAGGTAGAGGCGAACGAGCTGGGCATTGTCGTAGAGCATCTTCTCGAAATGCGGTACGAGCCAGTAGGCGTCCACCGAGTAGCGATGGAACCCGCCGCCCAGGTGATCGTAGATACCGCCCAGCGCCATCTTGTCGAGCGTCAGTGTGACGGCCGCAAGCGCCTGTCGGTCGCCAGTCCGGGCGCTGCCGCGAAGGAGAAACTCGAAGGTCATGGGTTGCGGGAACTTCGGGGCGCCTCGCAGTCCGCCTTCAGCCCAGTCGACGTTCTCGAGGATGCCCTGTACGGCACGGTCGAGCATGTCTGGCTCGATCACGCCACCCTCTCGCGGAACGATCTGGCGCTGAAGCACCGAGCGGAGCCCCTCAGCGCTCCGACCGACCTCGTCACGGCGCGTACGGTACGCTTCGGCCACGGCGTCGAGAATGCGCGGAAAGCCCGGCATGTGGCCGCGATCCTCGGGCGGGAAGTAGGTGCCGCCGTAGAAGGGGACGCCATCCGGCATCAGAAAGACGGTCATCGGCCAGCCGCCCTGCCCGGTCAGCGCCTGAACGGCGCTCATGTAAATCGAGTCGAGGTCTGGCCGCTCCTCACGGTCGACTTTGATATTGACGAACTGGGCGTTCATCTGAGCCGCGATCTCCGGATTCTCGAAGGACTCGCGCTCCATGACGTGACACCAGTGACAGGCCGAGTAGCCGATCGAGAGAAGGATCGGGCGGTCTTCGCTCCTGGCGCGCGCGAGCGCCTCCTCACCCCAGGGGTACCAGTCGACTGGATTGTGCGCGTGCTGGAGCAGGTAGGGGCTGGTTTCGTGCTCGAGTCGGTTCGCCATCGAGACCACCTCCGTGGCCGGTGCGCGAGCCGGCCCTCAGCGCTATCGGTCGTTTCACCACTCCGGCAGCCTCGCCAGATCGGCGAGCGGCGACGGGGTGCCGTGTACAATTCCGCGAGATGAGTGCCACACCATGAGTGCTACGCCGCCTACTACCGTCCCGATTCATATCGAGCTCGATCGAGAGCGACGCCGGCTGTTGGTCCGGTGGGCGGACCAACACGAATCAGACTTCGACTGGGAGTATCTCCGCTGGCGCTGTCCCTGTGCCGAATGTAGCGGCGAAGGCGGGATGCCAGGGGCGTTGTCGAGCCTGCCGATGTTCCGCCCCGGACAGGCAACCATGGACGACGTCGAGTTGACCGGGCGGTACGCGCTCACGCCGACCTGGGGCGACGGCCACACGCTCGGGATCTACACCTTTCGGATGCTGCGGGCCATCTGCCCGTGCTCCGCGTGTGTGGCCGAGCGCGGCGGCGACGCGCCACGCGCACGCGGCGACTGGTAACGCTCGCCCAGGCGCCCGCCTGCCAGCACGGACGCGCCGTTCATTCTGAGCAACAGTCGTGGAAGGATGAAGGGCGGCTACCTGGCCGCCCTTCATCCTTCCAGGAGCTTATACCCCGATGGGCTCACGCTTCGGCGAGCCGCGCCGATTCGGCCGCCTTCCGACGCCGTCGCCGCCAATGGACGCTCAGCGTGAACGGCAGCACCGCCAGGGCCGGGCGCCACGGCCGACGCGCAGGAGTTGGCAGCGGTTGCGCCGCCGGCTGTAGGGCGGGCAGAGGTACGATCTGGCGAACCGGTGTCGGCGTCACTTGCGGCGTGGTCTTCAACCGTGGCCCGAACAGTCGGGCGACGTCGTTGGCATCCAACGTCTCGACTTCGAGCAGACGTTCCGAGGCGCGCTTGAGCGTCTCCAGGCGTGCCCGCAGGAGGGCCGTTGCCAGGGTACGTGCCTCGTCCACCAACCGGTTCAACTCCGCATCGATCGTCTCGGCCAGGGCCTCACCGTAGGGCCGGAAGAAGTGCCCCTCGTCGTCGCTGCCAACGGCAAGCGCACCGAGGACCGGGCTCATGCCGTAGTCACAGACCATGGCCCGTGCGATCCCGTACGCCTTGCGGAGATCGTTTGAGGCGCCAGTCGTCACCTGCCCGAACACCAGCTCCTCGGCCACGTGGCCGCCAAGTGCGGAGGCCATCGCCGCTTTGAACTGCGGCACCGACCACATCCGGCGGTCTTCTTCGGGTGTCATGCGCGTGTAGCCGCCCAACGGTCCGCGTGACACGATGGTCACCTTCTGGACGTGGTCGGCGTCGGGGAGCAGATGCGCGACGAGGGCGTGCCCGAGCTCGTGGATGGCGGTTACCTGCCGCTCATGCTCGGAGAGAGCACGGCCCTTACGCCGTGGCCCGGCCGTCACGCGATCTAGCGCCTCTTCCAGGTCTTGCATTTCCAGGTGGGTGCGGCCGTCTCGGGCGGTCAGGATGGCCGCCTCGTTCAGAAGATTCTCCAGGTCTGCACCTGAGAGGCCGCTCGTCAGCGGTACGAGCGCCTCCAGATCCGCGGTTTCGGCCATGGGCTTGCCACGCGCATGGAGCGCGAGAATCTGACGCCGCGCCGCCGCGTCCGGGGCATCTAGCCGCACCTGACGGTCGAAGCGGCCCGGCCGAAGCAGCGCCGGATCGAGAACGTCCGGACGATTGGTGGCGGCCAAGACGATGACACGTGAACGTAGATCGAAGCCGTCCATCTCGACGAGCAACTGATTGAGCGTCTGCTCGCGCTCCTCATGGGCATGCCCGGCCGGCCCGCCGCGCTTGCGTCCGACCGCGTCGATCTCGTCGATGAAGACGATGCTACGGCCGTGCTCGCGCGCCGCCTTGAAGAGCTCACGCACCCGTGAGGCGCCGACGCCCACATACATCTCGACGAAGTCTGAGCCCGACGCCCGAAGGAACGGCACGCCAGCCTCGCCCGCGACGGCACGCGCGAGCAAGGTCTTCCCGTTACCGGGCGGACCGACGAGGAGCACGCCACGTGGGATTCGCGCGCCTACTGCGAGAAACTTCTCAGGCTCTCGCAAGAATTCTACGACCTCGAGCAACTCTTCCTTGGCTTCTTCAGCACCCGCCACATCGGAGAAGCGCGTTGGCGGGCGCTCGGCGACGAGGCCGATGCGAGCAGGCCGAGCAGGCATGCGCGGCGTGCCGCCTCCCATCGGCTGATCGTTCGAGCGGGTTGCGCTTCGCCGGCCGCTCGTGACGAGAAAGACGATCATGAAAACGAGCGTTACGGCGAATAGCGCGACGAGGAGCGTCAGTGCAGGCTGGTCATCTGGCCACTTGAACGCAACCTGGATCAGGCCCGATCGAAAGGCCGTCACAACGCTGGTAGCAAGTGCGCCGAAGAGGATGACAAACAGGAGCGGTCGGAGGGACGGTTTTGATTCGCTGTTCATGTCAGGTCACTCTTTCGAACGGGCTCATCCTGCCAAACTGGAGTGCAGACCGTGTGCCACTCCCTGAAGGCCAGATCGGCCGAGCGAATCATGAGGAGGCCCCATGCTGCCTGTACGCATGTTACAACGACGTTAGGGGACGTTCTGTTCCTTATTCCGGCGCCCTGGATGGGCTGTCAGGACGAAGCGTGCGCAATACCACACGCCTGGCCAGTGTAGTCCCTCGTGGCGGCGGCCCGCGACCTTCCAACTCACTCGTGGTACGACGTCATCAGGTTTCCATTGAGTGAAGGGGCGCTCGTGCCAGGCCCTCGATAGCCCGTTCGCGGGTGTTTCGATACGTCGAGGCTTGACACGCGCGTGACCTTCCCGTAAACTCGCCGTGACGTCAGGTGCACTCGGGCGACAATCAGGATCGCCCCTTGACGTCATGTGCGGCCGAGTCCTCCCGAGAGGGAGGAGCGGGGAACCCAGGAATGGGGTGAATCGGCGACTTGCCTCGCGTCTGCGAGTCCGGTGTGCCGTAGGGCAGGCTCCAGCCCGAACCCGTCAGCTAACCCCGTAGGTCAGACCCTGCCGATCACGCGCCGGCGCGACGGATCGACGTCGGCGTGCGCGCGGTGGAGCAGGGAAGAGGAGGCAGTCCGCGTGACAGGTCGACTGGGCACGAGTCCCGGTGCCCCCAGGGACGGCCAGCACGTTGTGCGAACCTGGCGAAGATCCGGGCCGATCGCCTGCCGTCTCGCAGTTCATCGTGTACGGGCCAATCGTGTACGAGCCACACGTTGCGCCGCCCTCGGCCAAACTCTGCTGAAATCGGAGAATGCACTTCCGTTGACGTTACTGTTGCGACGTGCCTTGCTCGTACTGGTCCTCTCGCTCGGGCTCATTCCTCCGCTTGCTTCGGTTGCCTCCGCGTCCGCTGACGACCTTCAGGTTGGACAGTCGGCGGTCGTGACCGGCACTGAGGGGCGCGGGCTCCGTGTCCGCTCCGGCCCCGGCATGAGCCATCGGATCGTGACCACGCTGAACGAAGGAACGATCTTGCAGATCGTGGCCGGCCCGGTCTCGGATAGCGACGGCAGTGATGACTGGTATCAGATCAGTTCCGGCCGCTCGACGACCGGCTGGAGCCCCGGACGGTACCTCGTGTCGACGGTTAGCACCCACGACACTGACGACGGACAGCGAACGTTCGTGGCGAAGGTCACGGCCTACAGCGATGGCGTGGACGGGATACCAGTGAACGCGCGAACCGCGTCGGGGACGAGAACCCGCTACGGTGTCGTCGCGGTCGATCCAAAGTTCATTTCCGTGGGCTCGTCCCTCTCGATCGAGGGGTACGACGGAGTGTTCGTGGCTGAGGATATCGGCGGTGGCCTGAAAGGTCCGGCGATCGACATCTGGCTGCCCGATCCGTCCGAGGCCCGCCGCTACGGCACCCAGTCTCGGCGGGTTACCGTGCTGCGCGAAGGCCCACCCAAGTAGGGGCCGTCATCCCAGCCGTTCGGTGGTTGTACGGGCACGCCCTGCTGCACGCGAGTGGTGATTCAGCGCTCCCGCGCGACCACCAGGCCGAAGACGCGCTCCGCGCCGGCCGCCTTCAGTGGCAGCGCGCAGGCACGGAGTGTCGAGCCCGTCGTCATGACGTCGTCAATGACGGCCACCCAGCGCCCAGCGACGGCCTCAGGCTGGGTGCAGGTGAACGCGCCGTCGACGTTCACGCGGCGAGCGGCTGCCGTCCGCCCCACTTGCGGTGGCGTCTCGCGCGTGCGCTCCAGGCACGTGACCTCGACTGGCGTGCCAGTACGCCGACCGACCGCTCGCGCGATCGCTGCCGACTGGTTGTAGCCGCGCTCACGGCACCGGCGACGAGCCAGCGGCACTGGCGCCAGCACGTCGATCCGGAGGGGCTGGGCCGCGAGTGCCCGAGCCACGATCTCCCCAAGCAATTCGGCGTGCATCCTGGCCTGTCGGTACTTCAGATCGTGTACCGCCTGACGGACCACACCCTCAAAGACACAGGCGGCGCGCACGGCGTCGAGCGGCCCGGAATCGATGCGACAGTCAGCGCACAGGTAGCCCTGACGACTCGCTGCCGCGCAGCGGGGGCACACCGCTCCGCCAAGCCAGGGAATGGTGCTCTCGCAGGTATCGCACAACTGCGCCCCCCGCACGCCGCAGCCGAGGCAACGTGTGGGCAGCAGGAGTGCCAGCAACCGGCCGAGGACTGACGCCGGCTCGGCCGGTTGCCCGATCATGGCAGCCGAATGGGAGATGGGGACGGCGACGGCGACGGGGATGGGGACGGCGAGGGGGATGGGAAGACAGTTTGCGGCGTTACCGTGGGTGGGGGCGACGAGCCAAGCGAGCTCACCGTATCGATGATATTCGTCGCAAGTGTGGCGATCAACGTCGGTAGGAGCGGCCAGAGGATCAACCACGCACCGACCAACGCCAGCCCGATGAGGAGCACGGCAAGCCGCCATTCATGCTGATCGAGGGGTCGGGCCTGGAGCAGCAAGCGCTCCCAGAGGCGGCCTCGATGGGCCGGATCGTCGTCGTCAGGGTCGTGCATCGCCCGCCTCCATCCCCGCCCTCTGCCCTCGCAGCCCGTTCCTGGCCTCCCTCTTCGTGAGCGTCAGGCTCGGATCAGACGGCCGTTCTCGACTTCAGCCACGCCGTCCTTGAAGACCCAGCGCACCTTACGGACGTCCGAGATGGTACGGGTGGGGTCACCCTCGACGACGAGGAAGTCCGCGCGCCGGCCAGGCTGGATCGAACCGAAGTCGTCCTCCCGCTTGCAGGCACGGGCAGCCGTGTGGGTCGCAGCCGTGATCGCCGCTAGCGGTGTCAGCCCGAGCGACTCGACCAGCCCTTCCAACTCGAGCGGCATGCTGTCGAGCGGGACGTTCGCGACCCCGGCATCAGTCCCGGCGATCGGCTCGACACCCATCTCGAGCATCTGGCGTTGGACGGCCCGAATCTTTGGCTGCATCGCCAGTGTCTCGCGGCGCGTCGGCGTGAGCTCGCTCTCGGGGAGCCGGGAGGTCACGATGCCGGGGGTCAGGGTTGCGTCAATGAATGTACCCTGACGCGCCATCTGTGCCGCGGCCTCCGGATCGAAGTCGACGACCGAGCTATCCTCCTCGGAGACCCAGGTGCAATGCTCGATGGTGGTGACGCCGGCCGCCACAGCGTTGCGGATGCCAGCCGCACCGTGGCCGTGCGCCGCGACGGTCCGATCCAGGCGGCGAGCCTCACCTACGAGCGTGGACAACTCCTCGACGCTGAACTGCGCCGCTGTGACATTGGTGCCCGGCGTCATCCGGCCGCCAGTGGACATCACCTTATAGAAGTCGACGCCCTCCTTGGCGAGTCGGCGCGCGAGTTTCCGGAGCTCGTCGACGGTATCGGCCTCACCCTCGAAGAAGTAACAGTGACCGCCTGTCGTCGTGATGGCCGGCCCAGAGGCGAAGATGCGCGCTCCTGGCAGGATGCCGGCCGCGATCGCATCGCGAAGCTCGAGCGTGACGCCAGCCCGGCCGCCGCAGTCCCGGACGGTAGTGACACCGGCTCGGAGCGCGAGTTGGGCATTGTGAACGGCGCGAAGCAGGATGCGGCGGTTGCTCTCTCCCAGAATATCGGCAAGCGCGGACGAGCGGGCGCTGAAGACGAGATGAACGTGGCAGTCGATCAGGCCCGGCAGCACCGTGTACCCCGAGCAGTCGATCTCCTCGACGTCGCCCGACTGAGGCGTCCGAACCTGGCTCGACGGTCCGACCTCACGGATTCGCCCGTCTTCGACCACGACGGTCGCGGACTCGATGGGTTGCGCGCCGGTCCCGTCGACAAGCCGGCCTGCCCTGATCACGCTACGCATGCATCCCCTCCGATGCGCCCGCGGTGTCCTCGCAGACACGCACGGGCATGTGTCATCGCCACCTGAAGCTCTAGTCCAGAGGAGTTCGTTCCCAGTATCGCCGCGATGTGCCCGTGCTGGTTGTCGTCGTCGGGCGTATTGGCCGGACGATGACGGTCACGGCCGCTTCGTCCATCGACACCCGCGAGCCAGTTGCGATGCCGATGCTCCCGTCCGAGTGTTGGCTTGCCCAGACGGGCTGCGAGCACGCTTACCGCCCATTCTGGCCGACGGCCGCACCTACGGATGCGCCGTGGACGTTGGTGAGCCAATCGCTGTAGTCTGGCCGGCCGCCCCGGACGATGTCGAGGTACAACGCGTCAACCTGGGCCGTGATCGGCCCCATCGCACCGTCGCCGACCGGCATCCGGTCGAAACTCGTCACCGGCAAGATCTCCCAGCCGGTACCGCAGAAGAATGCCTCGTCGGCAACGTACAGCTCAGTGCGATCGACGGGGCGCTCGACGACCCGAATGCCAAGTTCCTCGCCAAGAAGTCGAAGAATGACCGCACGGGTCACACTTTCGAGAATGCCGGCGGTCACCGGCGGTGTGATCGCCACACCGTCACGCAGAATGACCAGGCAGGCGCCCGGCCCTTCTGACACCTTGCCATCAGGCCCGAGCATGATCGCCGTATCGTAGCCATCAGCGCGCGCCTGAAGGGCCGCAAGCCGATTGTTCTGGTAATTCGACATCGTCTTGACGCGCGGTGGCATTTGATTGTCCGTGATGCGCGTCCACGAGCTTACCTGGCACGAGAGACGGCGCTCGGTGCCGAGGCGGGTCTTGAACGGTCGCGTCCAGATGAGCACCTCGGGCACCGCATCGAGTTGAAGACTGAAGTCGGCGTGTTCGAGCCCGCTGAAAAAGGCCACCGGCCGGATGTAGGTGTCGACGCGCGTGTCGTTGCGGCGCAGCAGGCTGAGCGTCGCCGCCGTTAGATCGTCGACGCTGTAGGGAGGCGCCATCCGGGTGATCTTCATCGACTCAGCGAGACGGCGTAGATGCTCGCGGAGGCCGAAGACGTTCAGGTCGCGGCCGTCGTGGGTAGCGTACCCCTTGATGCCTTCGAAAACGTTGAAATGGCCGCTCGCGCCGACGGCACTGACGTGCAGCGTTGCACTGTCCCACGGTTCGAGCTGGCCATTGAGCCAGACGTACTCGGCCGTCCGCGCAGCCGCATGGGCAGGGGACATAGCACCGGTCCTTTCTAAACATCGGCCGTCGAAGCGTTGACGGCGCGCTGCGCCGACATTCTAGGCGAGCGGCACCCGGAGAACCAGACGGGCCGCCGCTCTTGAGAGCAGCGGCCCGTCTGGTTCTCCGGGTGGCTCAATCGTCACCCCTGACGGTTGGCGACCACCGGTGTCCCATCAGACAGGACGTCGAGAGCGGACGTCGCGACCTCTTCTCCGAGGTTCAGGCCACTCACAATCTCGACCTGTCGTCCGTCGTTGATGCCGACGCTCACCTCGCGCGCATGAACTCGGCTATCCGATCCGACCACGAACACGATGTTTCGGCCAGAGCGGTTCACGACCGCCTGGACAGGCACCAGTAGTGCCTGATGCGGCGGCGTCTGGAGCGCAACCTGCGCGAACATGCCATCGCGCAGCCGTGCCTGCGGGTCGATTGGGTAGACGCGGACGGCGAATGTGCGGCTGCGGGGGTCAGCGGTCGGCGAGATGCTGGCAACCGAGCCTGAGAACACGTCGCCAGGGTACGCGGCGACCGTGACCTGGGCCGGCTGGTCTCGCTCGATTTGACCGATGCGTGCCTCTTCAACCTGGAGCACGATCTCGGTGTCGCGTGAGACAAGGCTGACAATTGGCGAGTTGGTGCCGACGGTAGCCCCGGCGCTCACGAAGCGTTGCGCGACGATCGAGTCGAAGGGTGCGCGAATCACGGATTCGGCCTGATTGACCTTCGCCGCGTCGAGTGCCGCCGCTGCTTGATCCACTTGTGCGGCGGCGATCTGGACGTCCTCGGGCGCTGGATGTTGTCGCGATGCGAGCGCCGCCTGCGCCTGTTCGACCGCCGCCTGAGCCGATCGCACGTCGTAGGGGTTCGGGTTGACCAATCGCGCCAGGTTCGCTGCCGCCTGGTTGACGACCTCTTGAGCGTTCTTCACGTCCCACTCGGACGGGTTGCGGGCGGAGTCTGCGCGGGACTGGGCCTGCTCCAGTGATGCCTGCGTCTGCTCGAGGGACGCCTGGAGGCGCTCGACGTCGGCCTGCGCCTGCCCGTACCGCAGTTCGAGGGTGGCGAGGTCGGTCGTGCCGCCGAAGCGGGTCCGCTGGAGCGTGGCCTCGGCCTGTTTCACCGCTTCTTCGCCCTGGCTGATATCGAACGGCGTCGCCCCATTCCTGGTCTTCTCGAGCTGGTTCTGGGCTTCGCGCACGGCAATCTGCGCCGCGGCTCGCTGCTGCTCCAACTGCTCGCGCTGGCTACTGTTACAGGAAGACTGCTGGCGGCTGGTCGACTCGGTCGTCTGGCCCGTCGCCTCGTTCCGCGAGCGCGAGCGGGTCGTGCTCACCGTTCGCCCACAGGCATCGAGCGCAGCATTGGCGGCGTTCAGGTTGAGCTGGGAGCGCGAGGCGGCAAGCTCGGCGGCCCGAAGGTCTTCGGGTCGCGCTCCTGCACGGAGACTCTCGAGACGACTGCGCGCCGCGTTGACGGCGGCCTGTGCGGCGGCGATGTCTTCGGCTCGGGTGTTCGGCCCACCGAGACCGCTGCGCGCCTGATCGAGCCTATAGCGGGCCTCCGCCATCGTCGATTGGGACGATGCCAACTGGGCGCGGGTCTGCTCGACCACGGCGCGCGCCTGATCGACGGCCGAGTCGAGGCTTTGAGCGTCCTCGGGCTTCGGACCGGCGATCAAGGCGCTGAGGCGTGTCTGGGCCTGCGCAACCTGGGAGCGGGCAGCGGCGATATCCTCTGCCCGGGCTCCTGCCTGGGCCTGATCGAGGCGCACCTGAGCGGCGCGCACCGCGGCCGCTGCCGCCTCGACATCCTCTTCCTTGGCTCCAGCCTGCGTCTGGGCGAGGCGCGCCTGGGCCACACTCAGCGCTGCCTCAGCCTGCTGCACCTGCGCATCGAGTGTGGCGCGATCCAACTCAGCAATGACCTCGCCCTTCTGAAGGGTGTCGCCGATGTCGACGAACAATCGCTCGATGCGTCCGGTGATTTTCGGCGTCACGTTGACCTGGGCACGAGCCTGCACGTTGCCGCTATACACCAGGGTCGCGGCGATGTTGCCCTGGGTCACCAGCGCCGTCGTGATCTGGATCGGAGCCGGCTGGAACTCCTTGCCGGACGGCTTCTGCGGCGGTTGCGCGGATGGGGTGCAACTGACCAGCGCCACGACGAGAACGAGGGCAATGCCACCAAACCGCCGGCGTAGCTGTCGGCCGCCCAACGGGTCGTCCCATCCCTTTACGACGGGACCAACCGCCAGACGACGACCCGACGAGGCCAGGCGACCGACGAAACGCATGTGGATGACACCAAAAACACTTTGATAGACCCGAAGCTTCGGGTCGTGACGAGTCTACGCGCCGTCCTCCCTCCTGTCAAGCGGGTCAGGGGGAGCGGTTTACGGCCCCAAGATGACGCCGTTACATAGTGTCAGTAGAGGACCCGGGCGGTACGGGCGTGGTGCCTCGCACGAGGCACAATTCCGTCACAGCCGAGGGTGTAGCGCACCGACACGGGCGCCCTGACGCCCGCTCCGCCGAGATGCCCCTGAGATGGCTCAGTCGTTGACACCCCACAGAGGGACGTGTATCCTTTAGGTACCAGTGTCGCCGACGACGCTGGTCGGGATGGGCGTATTGGCTGCGACATCTGCGGCGAATAGCAGGACGAAGACATAAACGCCAGTGTGCAGACGCGCACTGGCGTTCGTGCTTTCGTTGGGTAGCGTCGCGACCCGGAGGAGTCGATGAATTCCAGCCTGATCGGAAAGATTCAGAAGGCAAACCTGTATGCACGCGAACCTGATCGCGTGACGTTTACTGAGTTCAGCACGACGTTCCGTGGCGAAAACGCTTCGCACGTCGTGGCGTTCCGCAACCAGCAGTGGAAGTGCGACTGCCACTTCTTCTCAACCAACGGTATTTGCAGTCACGTCATGGCGATCCAGAAGTTGATGGGGGACATGCTCCCCGAGGAGGCCCGTTACTGGCCGGTCACCGAGCCCCAGAGCGGCGAAGAGACGGTCTCCGCGAACGGCAACGGCCGGCACTAGTCCGCTCGTTCACCCTTCCATGCATTCGCCCTCGGCCGCGAGCGGCCGAGGGCGTCTCCTTGCTCTCACCTTGGCCACCTCACTGGAGCGACAGTATCAGCAGCCGCCCGGCGTCGCCTCGGCCTGGAGCGTCGCCCGATCGCCCGGCCTCGGTCGGCGGAGGGCCAGGTGTCCTGGTCGTCGCACTTGTTCTCGACGCGCTGGCCGGGGAGCCGCCGGCGTCAGTTCACCCGGTGGTCCTGATCGGCCGGGCCATCGCGCTCGCCGAGCGACGAGCGCCGGCGAGTCGTCTGCCCAGCCTGATGTACGGAGCGCTCATCACCGCCTGGATCGTGGGGGGCGCCATAGTGGCAGGCCGGGCGGCGGTGCAGGCACTCCGAGTACTGCCGCCCCCACTCGCCCTGCTGGCCGAGGGGTGGCTGCTCAAGGGCACCCTGAGCGTGCGCGCTCTGCTCCAGGCCGGGGAACAGACTCGGGCCTGCCTCGAACGACGCGATGTCGACGGCGCGTGTCGGGAACTGCGGGCGCTCGTGAGCCGAGAGACGGGCGGACTGTCGTTCGACCAGCTTGCCAGTGCGGCCGTCGAGTCGCTCGCGGAAAATGCGTCGGATAGCATCGTCGCCCCGATCGTCTACTACGCGCTTGGCGGGCTGCCGGCCGCGTATGCCTACCGGGCCGCCAACACGCTCGACGCCATGATTGGTTACCATGGCACGTACGAGCATGTCGGCAAGGCTGCCGCTCGACTCGACGATCTGCTCAACCTCGTCCCAGCCCGGCTCACCGCGCTGCTCCTCATCGCCGGGGCAGCGCTCGCGGGTGGGGACGTCGGCGGGGCCGCGCGCGTCACCTGGACCGACGCCGGCAACACCGAGAGCCCCAATGCGGGCTGGCCGATGAGCGCAATGGCTGGGGCGGTGGTGGCACGGCTCGAGAAGGTCGGGCACTATCGCCTGGGCGCCGTGCTGCCCGGTGCGGATGCGGCGGCCATCGACCATGCAGCCGAGATCGTGAAGGCGGCGACGATTCTCCTCGTCGCCGGGCTGGTGCCGGCCCTGATCTACCGAAGGCGGATCGCTTCCCAGACATGACGCGCCCTCCGCCGGCTCGTCGTGACCGCGGCCGCGATTCCAGCGAGACGTGGCGCGGTACCGGGTAGACGGAAGATACGCCGAACGCGCCGTCAGAGCCCTCCGGATACGGGACCGTCGTGAAAAGGCGGGCAACTGCCTATCGCTCACCCTGTGGAGGAGTCGCGCGCAGCGCGGATGAGGGTAGACTGCCACTCCCGGATACTCCACGCTACACCCCCATCCCTGGCTGCTCCTTAGGGAGCGGCCGTGACCGTACCGCGAACGACCCAGGCTGACGGAGCCGCACGAGTGATCGCGAAGACCGGCTGCTTCCCACACATCGACGACCTTCCAATCCTGCTCGTCCACGCCGAGCAGCGCGGGCGGACGCTCGTGGAATGCCTGCGGGGGCGGCGCCCACACTTCGCCTGCATCGTGGCTCATACCGAGACCGCCGAGATCGACGGGCTTTCGGCAGCCGGCACCACAGCCGAGCTTCGCCGCCTGACGGCCACAGCGGACGTCGAGGCACTGTTTCACGGCCGCCCGCGCTGTATGCAGGGCGTGCCTTCGAACCCGCTCGGCGCGCCCGGTCCCGTCCTCATTACCCTGGCCGGCCTGCGCCTGACCGGGATGCAGGTGGACGTTCTCGACGCGGGACTCCGGATCAAGCCCGACGCGCCCACCACCGTACTGGCGGATCGGTGGGGGGCGTCCATCGAGACGGGCCGAGCGGTCCCCCACGCTGCCGCCCTGTTCGAGCAGGGGTTACAGGCCGGGGAAGCGCTGGCAGCACGCGGCGAGTACCTGCTCGTGGCGGAGAGCGTGCCGGGCGGCACCACGACGGCGCAAGCGTTGCTCTGCGGCCTCGGGATCGACGCCTGGGGCAAAGTGTCGAGCAGCATGCCGAACAACGCTCACCCGCTCAAGGCCGCGGTCGTGACGCGGGCGCTGACGGCCGCTGGACTGCTCGCGGGTCCAGAGTATCGGGCACGCCCAGCGCTGGAGATCGTAGCGGCGGTCGGAGACCCGATGCAGCCAGTGGCGGCTGGCGTGGCCCTGGCGGCGCTCCGGCGTGGACCAGTGCTACTCGCCGGTGGCAGCCAGATGCTCGCGGTAGCGGCCCTGCTGCTGGCCATCGCACGGGAGTGCGGAGACGCCGCAGGCGCCGCGGACCGGCTTGCGGTTGCGACGACGGGCTGGGTCGCGCGAGACCCGACCGCCGATCTGGGCGGCCTGGCCGCCCAGATCGGCGACATCCCTGTCCTCGCCTCCGACCTCGACTTCGGCACGGCTCGGAACCTCCCACTGCGTCGCTATGAGGACTTCCTCGTCAAGGAAGGGGTTGGGGCGGGTGCTGCTGCCATCGCGGCATCATTGGTGATGGGCGCTGATGCGACGCAACTGCTGCGTGAGGTCGAACGGGTCTATGAAGACATCTATGGCCTCGACCGCGTCGCCAGCGGAGCGACGGCCTCTGGCTGGTACAATGCCCGCGGGTGAAGGAGGCGCAGCAGCAATGGCGGTCCGACCGATCGTGGCGCTCGGCAATCCGGTGCTCCGGAAGAAGGCGCGAAAGGTGTCGAAGATCGACCAGTCGATTCAACGACTGGTGGACGACATGATCGACACGATGCGCGATGCGCCGGGCGTCGGCCTGGCTGCTCCGCAGATCGGCGTGCCGCTCCAGGTGGCCGTGGTGGAGACGGAGCCGGGCGAGGTCCACACACTCATCAACCCCGAGATCGTCAAACTCGAGGACGAGCACCTGTTGGACGAAGGCTGTCTGTCCGTCCCCGGTTACTGGGCGAAGGTGCGGCGAGCCGTGCGAGTCACCGTCAAAGCGAAAGACCTGAAGGGCAAGGAGATCCGCCTCACTGGCGAAGGCTTGTTCGGGCAGGCGCTTCAGCACGAGATCGACCACTTGCAGGGCATGGTTTACGTCGACCGGCTCGACTCACTCGACGACCTGCGCCGATCGAGTCGCGAGGAGCGTGCCTCCTCGGTTGACGAGGCCGTCGCAGCCGAGTGACCGGCCGGTGATAGCCCTCCGACCGCTCAGGGCCGGTGGACGGTGCGCCTGAACCGCCGCCGTCTACTGTCGGTCCTCGGCGCCGCGCCGCTCGGGCTGCTGGTAGCGTGCGCCGGTGAAGCCCGCGCCCCCGCCACGCCGACACCGGCGCCTGCGACACCCACGCTCGCACCGACAGGCACGCCTGACCCGGCCGCCACGGCGACGGCGACCGTGCGCCGCCTGACCCTGCGGATGCCGACGACCGAGCCGCCCACGCTCGATCCGGCCCTCGCCACCGATGCCGCGTCCGTCCAGGTCGTCGCGCAATTGTTTGAGGGGCTGGTCGAACTCGATCAGTCCGGCGAGCCAACCCCGGCGGGTGCAGCATCCTGGGCAATCGGCGACGACGGCCTGACCTATACATTCACGCTACGGCTTGAGCGGCGCTGGTCGGACGGACGGCCGGTCGTGGCCGGAGACTACGAGTACGCCTGGCGGCGGGCAGTCGATCCACAGACGGCCTCCGACTACGCGCCGCTCTTCTATCCGCTCAAGAATGCCGTACGTGTCCACAATGACGGGCTCGATCCGCAATTGCTCGGCGTGGTCGCCCGCGACGACCGTACGCTCGTGGTGACCCTCGAGCAGCATGCCGCGCAGTTTCTCCGGCTCGTCAGCATGTGGACGTTCGCGCCGGTCCGGAAGGATGTCGTCGAGCAGTTTGGGGATCGCTGGACCCGCGCGGTCGCGATCGTTACGAACGGACCGTTCCGGCTCGCCGAGTGGCGGCCGGACACCCAGATCGTGCTGGAGCGCAACGATAGCTACGGTGGCCCGCCGCCGCAGATCGTGCGAGCCGTCCTGCGGGCGTTTCCTGCCGGCGCGGCCGATCAGGCGCTCAGCGCGTACGAGAGCGGCGATCTCGACACCCTCGGCGGCGGCGCAACCTTCGAAATTCCGCCCGGTTATGTCGAGCGCATCGCATCTGACGCCCGCGCCCGGGCCGAGGTGCGGACCTACCCGCAGTCGGCGACCTTATTCCTGGCCGTCAACCATCGGAAGCCGCACTTGCAGGATCCCCGCGTGCGGATGGCGCTGGGGCAGGCGATCGAGCGGAAGCACGTGCTGCGGCAGGTGCTCCAGCGGGTGGGCGACTCGGCCCTGGCACTCGTACCGGAGGGCATCGACGGCCGCGATCTGGCGGCGTGGCCTGCTGAGAGCCTCGACGAGGCGCGGGCGAAACTGGCTGACGCCGGCTTTCCAGGCGGCAAGGGCTTTCCGCCACTCAGCTTCGCCTTCAACACCAGCACTCAGTGGAAGCAGCTTGGCGAGTACCTGCGGGATCGCTACCGAGACACACTCGGCATCGAGGTCAAGCTGGAGCCGATGGAGTGGTCAGCATTCCTGAAATGGCGGCGTGGCGACGGCTGGGCCAAAGACGGCGATCTCGCGCGCGGCGGCTGGTTCTCAGATTACGAAGATCCGTACAACTGGTACAACCAGATCTGGGACAGCGCCGAAGATCCAGCCAGCTTCAACGCAGGCTGGCAGAACGACGAGTACGATTCGGCCGTTCGCGATGCCCTCGGCCAGCTCGACCGAGCGGCCAGGACGGACCTGTATCACGAGGCAGACGGTATCCTCGCCGCCGAGTATCCCTCGATCCCGATCTTCCACTACGGCGTGCAGACACTGGTGCGGCCGTACGTCCAGGGCTTCGAGCCTGAGCGGGTACTCGCGCTCGTGCGCCTCAAGAACGTCTCGCTCGGCGACCGGCCTTGACGCTCGCCGGACCCTGTTGATGCCATCCCCTGCTCGTGACGCTCGACGTTCACCCGTCGTGCGGAAGGCGAGCCGGCCCGCGACGCCAATGGCATAATTCTCTGTCGACCGGCCCGTCATCGCCGACCACGCGGCGTTGTGCACACGCCTTTGACCGCCGTCTGACCACTGACCCCTGGGGTACGCATGCGAAACCGCTGGCGCCTGATCATTACCGCGATCGTCTTCGTCGCGGGCCTGGCCTTCGTCTGGCCGTGGCCGAACGGGATCAACATTCAGGTCGGGAGCTTCCATTTCCAGCGCCAGGGCTTCACCCTTGGCCTCGACCTCCAGGGTGGAACGCACCTCGTCCTGCAAGCGGATATGTCGAAGGCGCCGGGCCAGGATCCGCAGCAGGTCTTGAAGGGCGTTATGCAGGTGCTCGAGCGACGGGTCAACGCGTATGGCGTCGCCGAGCCGGTCATCCAGTCGCAGGGTACTGACCGCGTCATCGTCGAGATGCCCGGCCTCAAGGACGTCGAAGAGGCGAAGAAGCTCATCGGGCAGACCGCGCAGCTCGACTTCCGCGAGCGCGACCCTACTACCGGCGAGTGGAAAATTGCGACCGCCACCGGCCTCGACGGCCAGGAGAAAGAGCTCACCGGTAAGTACTTCCGGCCAAACGCCCAGGTCGTGTTCGACCCGCGCTCGAATCAGCCCCAGGTGGCCTTCGAGTTCGACGACGAGGGCGCGCACCTCTTCGAGCAGATCACTCGCCGCCTGATCGGCAAGCCGCTCGGGATCTTCCTCGACAACGAGTTGATCTCGGCGCCAACGGTGCAAGCGGTCATTAGCCGCAACGGGGTCATTACGGGGCTGCGCCTGAACGAGGCCCGCACGCTGGCGATTCAGTTGAACGCGGGCGCCGTGCCGGTCCCGATCAAGATCGTCGAAGAGCGCACCGTCGACGCGACACTCGGCTCGGACTCGGTGCATCGGAGCATCATCGCCGGCGAGATCGCGCTGATGGTCGTCGCTCTGTTCATGATCATGTACTATCGCCTGCCGGGCTTGATGGCGACGCTGGCGCTCGCGGTCTACACCATCGTCACGCTGGCGATCTTCAAGGCGATCCCCGTCACGATGACGCTATCGGGCATCGCGGGGTTCATCCTGTCGATCGGGATGGCGGTGGACGCGAACATCCTGATCTTCGAACGTATGCGTGAGGAGCTACGCTGGGGGAAGAGCTTTGGTGCTGCCACCAACGCCGGCTTCGACCGTGCCTGGACGAGCATCCGCGACTCGAATTCGTCCACGCTCATTACCGCGGTCATCCTCTACTGGTTCGGCCAGAACTTCGGGGCCAGTCTGATTACTGGCTTCGCCCTGACGTTGACCATCGGCGTGATCGTCAGCCTCTTCACCGCGATCTTCGTCACGCGGGGGCTGCTGACTGCCGTTATGGCCACGAAGATCATTCACAACGAAACGTTGTTCGGGATGCACATCCCCGTGCCGACGGCGCCACGCCCGACGGCCGCTGCCTCCCGTGCCCTACAGGAGGGGGCTCGCTCGTGACCCTGAACTTCGTGCGCCTCCGCTACCTCTTTTATGCGATCTCGTTCATCCTGATCATGCCGGGGGTCATCTCTCTGGCCTTGCCCGGCGGCCTGCGGCCCGGCATCGATTTCACCAGCGGCACGATCTTGACGCTGCGCTTCGATAATCCGGTCAGCCAGGCGCAACTGCGCGATGCCTTCGCCGAGATCGGCCACCCCGAAGCGATCGTCCAGGCATCCGACAACAACACCTTCGTGGTCCGCACGCTGCCTTTCGAGCAGGCGCTGACTGAGACGGCACAGACGGAAACCGAGACCGAGCGCCAGGTCGTCGTCAACCATCTGACGCAGCGCTTCGGCAACGTCGAGGTGATGTCGGTGGATATCGTGTCGCCGGTCGTCGCCGACGAGATCGTGCGCTATGCCCTCTTTGCCATCTTAGCGGCCTGCGGAGGTATCCTGCTCTACCTCTGGTGGTCGTTCCGGCGGGTGCCGAACCCGATCCGTTACGGCACCTGCGCCGTCATCGCGCTCCTGCACGACGCCCTGCTCATTCTCGGGATCTTCTCGATCCTCGGCCGGCTGTTCGACATCGAGCTTGACGCGATGTTCATCACGGCCGTGCTGACGATCATCGGCTTCTCGGTGCACGACACCATCGTGGTGTTCGACCGCGTTCGCGAGAACATCGTCCGGCACGCCGGCGAGCCGTTCGAGGACGTGATGAACCACAGCCTGACCCAGACGCTTGGGAGGTCGGTGAACACGTCGATCACGGTGCTGCTGACGTTGGTCGCGCTGCGGTTCTTCGGCGGTACCACGACCCATAGCTTCGTTCTCGCGCTGCTGATCGGCATCACCTCTGGGACGTATAGCTCGATCTTCAACGCCAGCCTGCTACTCTACTCCTGGCATATTGGCGAGTTGACCGGCTGGCTCGACCGCCTGCGTGGCCGGCGCCACGTGGCACCGGTGGCAGCGAACTAACTGGCTACCACGGTCCCCGGCCCATCCCCACTCCCTGGCGGTACGTGCCTGACGCACCCCGCGGGGAGCGGGCTGGGATGAGGGTTGGACGAGGATCGCGGCGGACCTGCGTTCAGAGCAGGTCCCGGAACGCTAGATCCTCGCCGAGCCGCTCCACGAGTTTCTTGACGTCCTGCACCCGGTCCCGTGGACAGACGAGCACCACATCGGGCGTTTCCACGATCACCAGGTCGGATACGCCGATGGTAGCGACCGGCCGTGAGGTCGCGAAGATCAGGCTGTTCTTCGAGTCGAGGGCCAGGTGCTGGCCCCGCGTCACGTTCCCGTCGGCGTCGCGCGGGAGGGCGTTGTAGATCTCGGCCCAGGTGCCGATGTCGCTCCAGGGGAAGCGGGCCGGGATGACCGCGACGATCTCCGACTGCTCCATGATCCCGACGTCGATGGTCTCAACCGGGACGGTGGGGTAAAGCGACTCGAGGGCCGCCTGCTGGCGCTTCGTGCCGACATCGGCCGCGATCCGAGTGACGATCTCAGAGATCTCTGGCTGCAACCGGGCAAACTCCGAAAGGATCACGTCGACGCGCCAGACGAAAACGCCAGGATTCCAGTAGTGTCGCCCCGAGGCGATGAACTCGGTCGCGCACTCCAGGTCGGGCTTCTCGATGAACCGGGCGACCCTCCGAACCGGGTAGCCGTCGACTTCGGCAATCACGCCGTCTGCCTCGATGTAGCCAAGTTGGGTCGAGGGGGAGGTCGGCTCGATACCCATCAACACGAGCCGGCTCGAGCGCTGGGCAGCCTCGAACGCGGCGGCGAGGGTGCGGCGAAACTCGTCCGGATCGGCGATGTAGGCGTCAGCATGAACTGACGCCATCACCGCGCTTGGATCCCGCTTCGCGATGACTGCCGCTGCTAGCGCCAGGCTCCCGGCCGTTCCCCGACGAGCCGGCTCGACGACGACATTCGCGGCCGGCAGGGATGGGAGTTGTTCGCGGATCCCATCGGCGTGCGATCGCTCAGTCATGACCACGACCCGCTCAGCCGAAACCAGCGGCTCCACCCGGTCGAACGTCGACTGAAGGAGCGACCGCTCGCTCCCAAGCGCCAGCAATTGCTTGGGGCGGTGCGAGCGGCTGAGCGGCCAGAGCCGGCTCCCGCTCCCGCCGGCCAGGATAACGACATATCGTTGCGACACAGTCACGACCCCTCCCGAGCCGGCGGGGGTGCGTGACTGGCCCCGACGCCGTCGTCCTCGCCGGTGCCCCGCCCGCCCCATGCGGCTCCGACGACAAGTGCGACGCCAAGTCTACCATAGCCGCCCTCACCCCCAGCCCCCTCTCCTACGTGCAGGGGTGTCCCACAGGATATTGCGTCAAGTACCCTGAGGCGTGGGAGGGCGCCGATGGGTCGGACGGATTGGGACGCCGAAGAGGCACGGTGGGCGGAGCAGATCGAGGCCGTGGTGGGCGGGATGC
>JADLFM010000222.1 GCA_020845495.1 Chloroflexota bacterium | reverse complement strand
CGCGCCAGTAGGCGAGTTGGCGCTCCAGGCGAGGACCAGCCAGCCAGGCCCGCTGCCAGGCCGCGTAGTCGGCGTACTGGATCGGCAAAGGTGGGAGGTCGGCCGCGCGGCCCTGAGCCGCCGCGCCGTAGAGTGCGGCCAGATCCCGCCACAGCACCCCCAGCGACCAGCCGTCCGCCACGCTGTGGTGCACGGTTACTGCGAGCACGTACTCGGCGTCACCCAGTTGGAGCACCGTCGCCCGTGCCAGCGGCCCGGTGGCCAGATCGAAGGGCCGCAGCGCTTCGGCCGCCAACCGCTCGGTCAGTTCAGCCTCGCGAGCGCCCGCGGGTACTCCTTGTAGATCGAGCCACCCGAGCGCCAGCATCGGCTCACAAGCGATTGCCTGGGAGGCTTGCCCGTCGTGGGGCACGAAGGTCGTGCGGAGCGTTTCGTGCCGCGCGGCCAGCGCCCGCAGCGCGCTTGCCAATGCCGCACGGTCGAGTTTGCCCCGCAGCCGCAGCGCCAGGGGCACGTTGTAGCGGGGACTGCCGCCGTCCAACTGATCGAGTACCCAGAGCCGTTGCTGAGCGAAGGACAGCGGAGGCGGCGCGTCATGAGGCAACTGCACCAGCGGCACCTCGTCCCTGCCGATGGCTACCGCCCTTGCCGCCTCGATGCGTGCCGCCAGGGCCGCCACCGTGCGGGTCTCGAAGGCCGCCCGCAACGGTAGCTCCACCCCGAACGCCGCCCGCACCCGCGCCAGCATCCGAGTGGCCAGCAGCGAGTGGCCGCCCAGGCCGAAAAAGTCATCGCGGATGCCGACCCGCTCGACTCCGAGCACCGTCGTCCAGAGCCCCGCCAGCAACGTCTCGGCCGGCGTGCGCGGCGCGGCGTACTCCTGCCCCGTGGCCAGTCCGTCGAGAGACGGAGCCGGCAGCGCTCGGCGGTCGAGCTTCCCGCTTGGGGTGAGCGGCAGTACGTCGAGCGCGACGAAGGCGGCCGGCACCATGTACTCTGGCAGGCGCTCGCTCACGAAGGCCCGCAGCGCCTCGGCTCCGGGCAACGTCGCGCCTTCGACCCCCACCAGGTATGCGACCAGTCGCGGGTCACCTGCCCGGTCCTCGCGCAGGATCGCCACCGTCTCGGCGACGGCCGAGTGATCGCGCAGGGTCGCCTCGATCTCGCCCGGTTCGACCCGGAAGCCCCGAATCTTGATCTGGTTGTCGAGCCGTCCCAGGTAGTCGATGGCCCCGTCAGGCAAGTAGCGGCCGAGGTCGCCGGTCTTGTAGAGCCGGGCGTCAGGCGCGGTACTGAAGGGATCGGGGATGAACCGCTCGGCGGTCAGGTCGGGCAAGTTCAAGTAACCACGGGCGAGGCCACGCCCGCCGAGGTGGATCTCGCCGGGCAAGCCGGGCGGGCAGGGGTGGCCCCAGCGGTCGAGCACGTAGGCGGAGGCGTTGGCGATCGGGTGGCCCACTAGCACCCGTGGCGGGCTGCCATCCGACGTGGGCTCGACCAGGGCGCAGGTGGCGTAGATGGCGGACTCGGTCATCCCGTAGCTATTGGCGATCCGCGCCTGGGAGCAGCGGGCGTACCAGACCTGGGCGAGGTGAGGCGGCAGGGCCTCGCCGCCGTTGAAGATCCAGCGCAGGGCAGGCAGAGGCTCGGCCACGTCAAGGGCAGCCAGCCATTCGAGGAAGGCGCGCAACTGGGGCGGCACGAACTGAGTGACGGTCACCCGCTGGGCGTCGAGGGCGCGGTAGAGCAACTCTGGATCGCGCACCTCGTCGTCGGAGAGGATGGCCAGCTTTGCGCCTTCCAGCAGGGGCCAGAAGAGCTCCCAGACCGAGTCAGTGAAGCTGGCGGCGGTCTTCTGGGCGACCGTATCGGTGTGGCCGAGGGGGAAGGTCTCCTGGAGCCAGAGCAGGGTGTTCACCACCGCTCCGTGCGGCACCATGACCCCTTTGGGCCGGCCGGTCGAGCCGGAGGTGTAGATCACGTAGGCCAGGTCTGAGGCCGAGGCCGAGGCCGAGGCCGAGGTCGAGGCTGCCAGGTTGCAAGCCGCGGCCTCGGGTGCAGGGTCGCAGGCGTCAGTGTCCAGGCAGACCACGGCGGTCCGAGCTGTGGGCAGGCGCCCCAGAAGCTGGGAGTGGGTGACGAGCGCGGTCAACTGTGCATCCTCGGCCATCCAGGCGAGGCGCTCGGCCGGGTAGCTGGGGTCCAGCGGCACGTACGCGCCGCCGGCCGCGAGGATGCCGAGCACGGCGGCCACCAGGTCGGGCGAGCGCTCCAGGAAGACCCCGACCAGGGTGTTGGGGCCGACCCCCAGCGTGCGCAGATGCTGAGCCACCTGCGTGGCGCGGGTGTCCAGTTCCCGATAGGTCAGCCGTCGCTCACCCGCGATGACGGCCACCGCATCAGGGGTGCGGATGACCTGCGCGGCGAACAAGGACGCCAGCGTCGCGTCGGTGGGATACGGACGAGCGGTCTGGTTCCAGTCCGCCACGATCCGCTGCCGCTCGACCTCGGATAGCAGGGGTAGCTCGGACAGCCGTCGCTCGGGATCGGCCGCGATCCCGTCGAGCAGCACCCCCCAGTGCTCCACCAGCCGCTCGATGGTCGCGCGCTCGAACAGGTCGGTGTCG
>JADLFM010000221.1 GCA_020845495.1 Chloroflexota bacterium | reverse complement strand
CTCGGTTACGCGGACTTCCTGCGTCGCGTCGACCGGCCCAGCGACCTCGGGGCATGGAGCTACGAGGTCTGGGATACCAAGCTGGCGCGACACGCCAAGGCGTCCGCCGTGCTGCAGATCTGCATGTACTCGGAGATGGTGGGCGCGCTCCAGGGCCGGGCACCCGAGGAGATGCACCTCGCGCTCGGGGGTGTGGCGCGAGAGACGGTCTCGTTCCGTGTGGCCGACTATGCGGCGTACTACCGGCTCGTTGCGCACGATCTTGAGGAACTCCTCGACGCCGGGCAGCCATCGTTCCCGGTCACGACGAAGCCAGAACCGGTCGAGCACTGCGGCGTCTGCCGTTGGACCGTGGAGTGCCGCGCGCAGTGGCGTGCCCAGGATGACCTGTCGCTCGTCGCGAACCTCACGAGCCGCCAGCGGCGCGCTCTCCACTCGATCGAAGTGACGACGCGGACCGGGCTGGCCGAACCGCCTGCCCCGCTCCCCGAGCGGATCGAAGGCGCGGGCCACGACGCGCTCGCGCGCATCCGAGCGCAGGCCGCGATCCAAGTGCAGGGCGAGCGCGAGGGCCTGGTGATCTCAGAACGCATCCCGCCGTCCCGCGACCGCGAAGGTGCGCTCGTCCCGAACAGTGGCCTGCTCATGCTTCCGGAGCCGTCGTCCGGCGACCTCTTCTTCGATATCGAGGGCGACCCGTTCTTCGGCTCGGACGAAGTCGACGGCATCGACTACCTCTTTGGCGTGATCGAGCCAGGTCGCACAGACGCCGCCGGCCAGCCGGCATTCCACGCCTTGTGGGCGATCGAGGGCGGGACAGTCACACCTGCCGCCGAACGTCGCGCGTTCGAGGGCTTCATCGATCTCGTCATGGGGCGACTCGCCGCCGACCCGCAACTGCACGTCTACCACTACGCGCCGTACGAGCCGACCGCCGTGAAGCGTCTGGCCGGGCGGTACGGGACGCGCGAGGAAGAAGTCGACCAACTGCTGCGAGGCGGCGTCTTCGTCGACCTCTACCGCGCCGTGCGGCAGGGCATCCGAGCTTCCGTAGAGAGCTACTCGATCAAGCGCCTCGAACCGCTGTACGGGTTCAAGCGTGAGATCGACCTGCGCGACGCGGGCACCAGCATCGTCGAGTTCGAGACCTGGCTCGAGCTCGGACAGGGTGCCGAGCGAGACGACCTCCGAACGGAGATCGAGGACTACAACCGCGACGACTGCGTCTCGACGCTCCAGCTGCGCGATTGGCTCGAGGCGCAGCGTGCCGCCCTGGCGACCGAGTTCGCCGAGGCCTTGCCGCGGTCGATCGTCGTCACGGCTGAAGAGACCGAGGACAGCGAGTCCCAGAAGGCAGTACAGGCGCTCGTCGACCAGTTGATGGCCGGCGTGCCCGACGACCTCGCCATGGCAACTGACGAAGAGCGCGGCCGCTGGCTGCTGGCACAACTGCTCAATTGGCACCGCCGTGAGGCGAAGTCGTTCTGGTGGCGCTACTTCTTCCTCAGGGACGAGCTCACTGATGAGGAGCGCCGCGAGGAGTCCGACGCGCTCGGCGAGCTGACCTTCGAGCGCTCATGGCCGGACCCGACGCCGCGTGCCCGCTCCACCATCTACCGCTTCCGGTTCCCGCCCCAGGAGCACAAGATCAGCGTCGGCAATACGCCGCACGATCCAGCGACCGACCGGCCCGCCGGTACGGTGGTTCACATCGACGACGATGCTGGCATCATCGATCTCAAGCTCGCGTCGGGCCGGCCGGCACCAATGCCGACCTCCCTCATCCCGCACGACTACTTTCGCCCGCAGCCGAAGCCGGAGAGTCTGCAGCGCCTCGCCCGGTGGGTGATTGAGCACGGCATCGATGCCTCCGGCGAGTACCGCGCATCCCGTGACCTGCTCATGCGCCGCTCACCGAGATGCGGCCAGCCCGCCGGCCAGTCGCTGGCCCGGGAGGGTGAGGATGCGCAGGAGGCTGCCCAACGCCTCGTCCTCGCGCTCGACCAGAGCTATCTCGCGGTGCAGGGACCGCCTGGCTCGGGCAAGAGCACGGTCGGGGCGGAGATGATCGTGGACCTGGTGGCCGCCGGGAAGCGCGTTGGCGTGACCGCGAACAGCCACAAGGTGATCGGGGAATTGCTCGAGAAGACGGCGACCATCGCACGCAGTCGTGGCGTCGCCGTCGCGATCGGCCAGCGCACGAACGACGACGAGCCTGCCTACGCCGCTGCCACCCACCTCAAGGACAACGATGCGGCGCGCGGCGCGCTCGCAGATGGGTCGCTCAACGTGGTCGGCGGCACCGCGTGGCTGTGGGCGCGCGAGGACATGGCCTTGAGCGTCGAAGTGCTCTTCATCGACGAGGCCGGCCAGATGTCGCTGGCCGAGGCGCTCGCCGCTTCCCTATGTGCGACGAATCTCGTACTCCTCGGCGATCCCCAGCAGCTAGACCAGCCGCTACAGGGGACTCATCCGCCGGGGGCCGAGCGCTCGGCGCTGGCGCACGTCCTCGCGGGTGAGCGCGTGATGCCCAACCGGCTGGGGCTCTTCCTCAACGGCACGTGGCGCCTCCACCCGAGCATCAGCGCGTACACGTCGGAGGTCTTCTATGAGGGCCACCTCCACTCACACCCCGGTCGCGAGACGCTCGAACTGGCCGGCGAAGCTCCGCTCTCAGGCACTGGGATCCGCTTCATCCCCGTTGCTCATCAGGGCCATTCCAGCGACTCACCGGAGGAGGCGGCCGCCATCGCCACGCAGGTGCGGCAGCTGCTTGGCGTGAATCCGACGTGGACCGACGCGAAGAGCGTGACTAGGTCGCTCACGGACCACGACGTGCTCCTGATCACCCCGTACAACGCCCAGGTCGCCACGCTGACCGGCACGCTGCCGGGATTCCGGATCGGCACGGTCGACAAGTTCCAGGGCCAGGAAGCACCGATCTCCATCTACTCGATGGCGACAAGCTCAGCCGACGAGGCGCCGCGCGGCATGGAGTTTCTGTACAGCCTGAACCGGCTGAACGTCGCCACCAGCCGTGCCCAGTGCCTAGCGGTGGTCGTGGCGAGCCCCGGTTTGCTCCGCGTCAGCTGCCGCACGCCTCGGCAGATGCAGCTGGCGAACGCCCTAGCGCGGCTTGTGGAGATGGCGGTCTAGCGTGGCGAATCCGATTCCGCGCGTATCTGATCTGCACCCAAGCGACGAGGACCGCGAACGTCCGACGACAGCTCGAAAAGGTGCTCACCGACGAGGGCCACGGCGGGTTTCCGGCGTCCATCTCCTCGAGTCTAGGGAAAGGGCGAGCGTTCGGGGCGGCCAAACTCGTAGACTTCAGGAACATCGGGACGTCGTCCCCGTTCCAGCCAGCCGTGAAGGTGGCGACGGGGCGGCTGCGCGGTGCCGGGCGAGCGGGGATTTACGCCTCCTGTGGAAAGAGAGGCGGCCACAAGCGTGGGGTGCGCATGACTGATCGATTCTTCGAAGCGCCGATCCTAAACTCGCCGTACGAATACCCGGTTCATTATTGGGAACTCGACGAGAGCGGCCAACCCACAGATCAGGTCATCGATCACCGTCGACGGGCCGAGTTCATCACTCCAATCCCGAAGCCGAAGAAGCAGAAGCGGGCGCCGGCTCAGAAGGCGATGGTCTTTGACGAGGGGAAAGGCCTCTCGACCGAGGCCCAGCAGTACGAGGCAACGTCCCAGGCGATCAACGACCTCCGGGCGAGGGTTGACCAGTGGCGTGCGCTACCGGACCCCAACCAGTGGGGCGTGACACCCGAGACGGCTCGCCTCCTCCACCACTGGCGCCACCACGACTTTGCCGGCATTCGCCCGTTCTTCTGCCAGGTCGAAGCAGCGGAAACCATCATCTGGCTCACGGAAGTCGCACCGAACCTCGGGCGCGAAGGCCGACGGTTCCTCGATCATCTGGATGCGGCGAATGAAGGAGCTAACCCGGGACTGTTGAGGCTAGCGCTCAAGCTCGCGACGGGCGCAGGTAAGACCACCGTCATGGCGATGCTTATCGCGTGGCAGACGATCAACGCCGTTCGGCGTCCGAACAGCCGACGATTCACCCGCGGGTTCCTCGTCATCGCCCCCGGCATCACGATTCGCGACCGGCTGCGCGTGCTGCAGCCGAACGACCCCG
>JADLFM010000220.1 GCA_020845495.1 Chloroflexota bacterium | reverse complement strand
CGGCCCCAGCGACTCCACCCCGTGCCGTCGATAATCGTCCCACCGCTGCCCATCCCTGGCGCAAGCCCTTCTTTCGCTCACGCCAGCGCAACCCGCTCCCCGCAACAAGCTGAGGGGCACCCCTGGACGAGCCGGTGCTGGCATGGCGCCGGGCGCCCGTGCTACCATGATCTGTGCTGGGCCGCTAGCTCAATTGGCAGAGCAGCTGACTCTTAATCAGCCGGTTCACGGTTCGACTCCGTGGCGGCTCACCAGCCCGACCAGATAGGAATGGCTCCAACCGTGTAGCTACGGTGGGAGCCATTCTTCGTTGTGACAGCCGAGTCGATCCGAACGCCTTCAGCAGTTCTGCGGACGGCCTTCGGTGGCGTACGTAGCGGTGCAAGCGTCGGTAAGACGCCGGCGCCACCTGGCGGCTGGTGCTGCCCGTGTTTGCGCACGGTTTGGCCCGCACAGCCAACTTCAGCCCACCGGTTCGCGTCATCCAGCTTACCTCGCCTGGAGCTCGCGGCATCCGGGCACTGAGCGTATGGCCCGTCAGGTGCGGACAGCCTTTCGAGGCCGGGCTGGCGTCGACTGGCCAGTACGCACGTCCGTGCCGACACCGCGCCGGCCGGGGCTTCGTCCTGGCGGCGGCGCGATTGGCGCCTGCGCCGGCAATGGCGGATAGGTGCGGATCTGTGGATGCCCCTTCACCAGCGTGAACGGCTCGCCATGGTGGAGCAGGTCGACCGGTTCGCCAGCCAATAACTCATAGCGGGCGTGATCGGCCCGGATGTCGACGCGCAGACGCCGGCCCCGGTACAGCAAGCGGAACGTCAGTCTGGACAGTGGAGATGGCAAACGCGGCGCGAAGGCCAGGACGTCGCCATGATCGCGCAGGCCGCCGAACCCGGCAACGACGGCAAGGAACGCTCCGGCCAGCGAGGCGAGGTGCACGCCTTCGACGGTGTTCCCCGTACGGTCGCGCAGATCGATGAAGGCGGTTTCACGTAGGTACTCGTAGGCCAGGTCGAGACGGCCGATCTCGGCGGCGACGACAGCCTGGATCGACGCCGACAGCGACGAGTCGCGAACCGTGATCGCTTCGTAGTAGTCGAAGTCACGGCTCTTCTGCTCGAGACTGAAGCGATCGCCACAGAGGTAGAGGGCGAAGACGAGGTCCGCCTGCTTGACCACCTGGCTCGAGTAGAGAAGGTAGTACGGATAATGGAGCAGGAGGGGATAGCTCTCGGGCGGCGTTGACTCGAAATCCCACGGGCGGTAGTGAGTGAAGCCCGCGGCCTGTGAGGTCACGCCAAGGTCCGCGTCGAAGGGCACGGCCACACAGTTCGCGGCCTCGCACCATGCCGCGGCTTCCTGCTCGTCCACACCCAGTTCAACCGCACGATCCGGATACCGCTTGACCGCGTCGGCGGCGGCGCGGAGGTTGCGCGCGGCCATCAGATTGGTGAACACGTTGTTGTCGGCGAGCGCCGAATACTCGTCTGGCCCGGTCACGCCGTCGATGTGAAAGTTCCCCTTCGAGTCGTGATGACCTAGCGACTGCCAGAGCCGTGCCGTTTCGACCAGCAGTTCAATGCCGGCCTCACGCTCGAATTCGGTATGACCGGTCACGGTGACGTAGCGGCGAACCGCGTCCGCGATGTCGGCGTTGATGTGGAACGCCGCCGTTCCGGCCGGCCAGTATCCGGAACATTCCGTGCCATGAATCGTCCGCCAGGGAAATGCCGCTCCCTCGAGGCACAGTTCGCGTGCTCGATCCTGTGCGAGCGGGAGCGTCTTGTGGCGCCAGCGCAGGATGTCATGAGCGGCGCCAGGTGCGGAGTACGTCAGCACCGGCAAGAGGTACGTGTCCATGTCCCAGAACGTGTGCCCGTCATAGCCGCGGCCGGTGAGCCCCTTGGCCGGAATCGCGCATTGCTCGGCACGAGCGGCGGCTTGCAGCACCTGGAACTGCGCGAATCTCACCGCCTGCTCGAGCGCTGGATCGCCCTCCAGGTCCATGCCAGCGCGTTCCCACACCTCGTCGAGGTACTTGCGCTGCTCGGTCACGAGTCCGTCCCAGCCAGTACGCCTGGCCGCCGAGAGCGCCGCATCAACCTGATCGCACAGGGCCGGCATCGAGCGCCTGCTCGACCAGCCATACGACAGCAGCTTGACGACCTTCAACGTCTGCCCTGGTGCCAACTCGGTGCTGATATTGACCCGCGCCAGATCTGGCTGGCTTTCGGAGTCGGTCACCGTTCCGTCAGGACCATCGACCACGTGCTCGAGGCCGGCAGCCATCCGCAAACTGCTGGTCCGGGTCCGATGTCCGAGCACGATCTCGAGGTCCTGGTGGGCGTGATATTCCCCGATCAGCGGCGTACGGAGTGCGGCGGCGGCACGAGGATCGTCGGTCTGCTCGGGAACCGGCTCGTTAGCGACAAGCGTCGATTGCACGACGATGCGGGCTGAGGCGCCGACCGCCTCAACCTCGTAGCACACTGCCGCGATGGCCCGCTGAACGAACGAGACGAGGCGAGTCGACCGGACTCGGACCGTCTGTCCAGCCGGCGACGTCCATTCCGCGTCCCGCCGTAGCACGCCGTCACGCAGGTCGAGCCGCCGCTCGTGGCGCTGTAGCGTCCCATACCGAACATCGAACGGCTCGTCATCGACGAGCAGCCGGAACAGCTTACCGTCGGTAATGTTGATGAGCGACTGACCCTGCTCGGGGTAGGCGTACCCACGTTCGGCGTACGGCAACGGGATCGTCTCGTAGAACCCGTTCAAGTACGTGCCGGGGACGACGTGCGGCTCCCCCTCATCGAGATTGCCACGCAGTCCGATATGCCCGTTCGACAGGGCAAAGATGGACTCGGTCTGCCCAAGCAGATCGAGTCGCAGCGACGGCTCGACGATGGCCCACGGCTCGACGGTGAAGACGCCTTCCTCAATCATCGCCCCTCCAGCAGTCCATACAGGCCACCGGCCACGCCGTTGGCCCGTGCGATACGTCATAGTGAGGGACGTACAGTGCCTGCGCCGGCGGCCCGCGTGCGCCCCCAGTGAGGCGGCTGCACTCCGCTCAACTACCGCGTGCCCCGATGACCGGCAAGGGGCGTGCCCGTCACGTGCGCCTCTCGGCTGCTCTGCATCTTCGAGATCCGAGCTCGCTCGGGCGTAGGACATCACGTCTCAGCGCTCCCGCCTGACGGCGCGCATCGGCTACCGGCGTCCAGCATGAAGAGTCGCTCTGGAGCCGGCATCGTATTGTTGGCCCAACATTCATCGCAGAGTCGGTGGGCCTCCAGATCGTCTGGCCCGCGCAGCAGCAGCCGAGGCATGGATAGCAGAGAGACTGGCGCGTGCAAGAGACGCACCCAGGCGCGCCCAAAACGCTCGGCGTACCCGTTGCACCGCTGGTGCACGGAGAAGCCAGCGGGCGTCAGGCAGACGTGGTAGCCTGTGAGCGGCTGCGGCTCACTCATGGCTTCCTCTGGCTTCAGGAGTGGCAGGCTACGGCAATCGAGTGGTCGCGCCAACTCCCAGCGAGCCGTCAGCGAGGGCGCAGTGCCGCGGGTCGGCCGCTTCAGCGCGCCGCACGCTGGCCGCGCAGCGTGGAGAATGCCAACCGCGACCAGGTACGAAGGGGTGCCATGTGAAGATCGGGATCTGGATTCCCAGCGTCCGAAGGCTCGCCAGCAGACAGGTGATCCGCGACAGCATCGTCCAGGCCGAGCGGCTCGGCTACGACTCGATCTGGACCATCGACCACGTGATCGCGCCGCGCCAGGACGCCCAGCAGTTTGGGCGACTGTACGATCCGCTGGTGGTGCTCGGCCTGGCGGCTGGTCTGACCGAGCGGATTCACCTTGGCGTGAGCGTGCTCGTCCTCCCATACCGTCACGGCGTGTTGGCGGCCAGGATGATCGCCTCGCTCGACGATCTCAGCAACGGGCGCATCGTCCTCGGCGTAGGCTCGGGCTGGAACGCTGCCGAGTCCGCGATTCTCGGCCTGCCATTCGAGCGTCGGGGAGCTATGACCGACGAGTACCTACGAGTCATGCGCGAACTGTGGACCAGCGACGCGCCGTCGTTCGATGGCGAGTTCACCCAGTTCCACGACGTCGAGTTCTTGCCCCGTCCGGTCCAGAAGCCGTATCCACCAATCTGGGTCGGCGGGCACAGTCCGGCCGCGCTTCGCCGCGCCGTCGAGTTCGGCGACGCCTGGCATCCGATCAACCGAACGCCCGCCGAGCTACGGGCCGGCCAGGTTGCCATTCAGCAACTCTGCGAGCGTTTCGGGCGGGAGCAGGCGCCGCTGCTCGCGCCCCGGATCGACGCCCGACTCGTCCTGGACAAACGCGGTTCTCCCCGCCCGGCTCACGCAGGCCACATGCTGGAGGGGACGCCCGAGCGGCTGGCCGAGCAGGTCGAAGAGTTGCACCAGCTTGGCGCCAAGCATCTGGTCCTCGAGTTCGCCGCCCATGACCCCGACGACTTCGCGGCTCAGATGGAAGCCTTCGCCCGCGACGTCCGGCCCCGGCTGGGCGACTAAGCCGACCGCTCGTGTGGCGAGCAGGCACGCAAGCGCAGACGACAACGGTCTGGGCGATGCGCATCGCCCAGACCGTCATTCCCATCGTGCACGTGAACGCCGGTGAGTCGAAGCGCGACGGGCGTCAGCGGCCCAACTGCTCCCGGGCGAGCTTCGCGCCGGCAGCCAGCGCCGTAATCTTCTGATTGCACATATAGCGCGGGCTCCAGCCGAAGCCGCAGTCGGGGTTCAGCCAGACCTTCTCCGGCTTCATGTACTGGAGCACCTTCTGGACTCGCCGCGCGACGTCCGCGGGCGTCTCAGGGTAGAACGACTTGACGTCGACGACCCCGGCGCCGAGTTCGCGGTCCCCGAGCCACGCTCCGACCTTCTCGACCTCGAACATCTCGCGGCTGGCGAACTCGAGCACGAACTGATCCGCGTTCGCCGCCAGGACGCCCGGGAAGTAGTTCGAGTAGACCCGCTGGAAGCGGCCCCGCCCGTAGCGGTTGCCGAAGCAGATGTGGAAGGCGAGTTTGGCGTTGACGCCCTCAGTGGCTTTGTTGAAGAGACGGCCCATCTCCTCGCCGGTGACGTTGCCACGGGCCGGCTCGTCGATCTGGATGAACTCTGCGCCGGCCTTCACGAGCGCTTTCAGTTCATCGTTGATGACCTCGCAGAAGCGCTCGGCCACGTCGACGGTGCCCTTGTACTCGTCGCCGGGGTGGATCCGGGAGCCAAAGGTCAGCGGCCCGGCGCAGGTCGCCTTGAGCGGCTTGTCGGAGTGCTCGAGGCCGTACGTGAACTCGTCGACGATGCCAAGGCCACCCTCCGGCACGTCGATCTTGCCGGTCGCGACGTAGCGGGTCTGCTGGTCGTAGCCCCAGGGGCCGTCCTTGCGCTTGATCTCGATCGGCTGAATGTGCTTGATGATCGCGTAGTAGCTGTCGACGTAGCCGTCCAGCCGCCGGACCTCGCCGTCCGTGATGACGTCGAGATCAGCTTTCGTCATGTCGCGGATCGCCGTATCGGCGGCGTCGTCGAGCATTTCGGCAAGGTCACCCTCGCCCCAGACACCCTGTTCGTGGGCGCGCACGCCGGCAAACCACCAGCTTGCCTTCCCATGTGACCCGACGACCGTCGACGGGAGAATCGGCAGGTTCGCGAATCGCGTCATTGGGTGAGTACCCCTTCCTGTGCTGGCGCCTCGGTCAGCCTGGGCTGACGCTCAGGCTCACGCTCCCGTGGGCGCTGTTCGGGCCGGCCGGCTCGTGTGCCCCAGAACCGTTGCCCGGATCGCTCGCGCCATCGAGGCCGGCGGCGCGCACGGAGTTTAGCAGGCCGCCCACCAGTAGCAAATGGCGCTGACGGTCGCTCGCGTCGACGCGGGTGAGGATGGTTCGCCCCTTGGTCAGATTGTCAACCGGGACCTCGGACTCACCTGATGCGAGATGCGCGCGAACGTCTGGGATGGCGAGTCGATCGTCCGGGTCGAGGAGGTCGTAGTCAGTCTCGTCGACGAGGCTGAGCGGTAGCACGCCGAAGTTCGTGAGGTTGGCGCGGTGGATGCGGGCGAAACCCTTGGCGATGACGGCCTTCACGCCGAGATAGCTGGGGGCGAGCGCAGCGTGCTCGCGGCTGGAGCCCTGGCCGTAGTTCTGGCCTGCGACGATGATTCCACCGCCTCGCTCCTTCGCCTTCCCGACGAACGTGGGGTCGACGAACTTGAAGACGTGATCGGAGATGGCCGGTACGTTCGAGCGCAGTGCCAGGATGTTTGCATGCGCCGGCAGGATACCGTCGGTGCTGATGTTGTCGCCGACACGAGTCAGAACGGTCCCGTGAATCGTCTCGTCCATCGGCGCACGGGTTGGGATCGGCTTGATGTTCGGGCCGCGCCGAATCTCGGCGTCGGCCCCGTCGTCGGCGGGCGGGATGATCATCCGGTCGTCGATGAGGTACTGCTTCGGCAGGCGAATCTTGTGCGGGATGTCGGTCAGGGTGCGTGGGTCGATCACCTTGCCGGCGACTGCCGCCGCCGCGCAGGTAACCGGGCTGGCCAGGTAGACGTTGATGCCCGGCGCGCCGCAGCGCCCCTCGAAGTTGCGGTTGAAGGCTCGCAGCGAGATCGCCCCTGTCTGCGGGACCGCGCCCAGGCCCGGACAGGGGCCGCAGGACGACTCGAGCATCCGGACGCCGGCCGCGATCAGGTCGGCCAGCGCGCCGTTCTGAGCGATCATGTTGTAGACCTGACGGGAGCCAGGGCTACAGACTGCGTTCACTTTGGGATGGACGATCCGACCTTTGAGGATGCGGGCCATCACCATCAGGTCTTGATACGACGAGTTGGTGCAGGAGCCAATCGCAACCTGATCGACCGGCATCCCGAGTAGCTCCTCGATGGGCACGACGTTGTCGGGCATATGCGGCTTCGCTACCAGCGGCCCAAGCTGGTCCAGATCGATAACGAGATGCTCGTCGTAGTCGGCGCCAGGGTCCGGACCGACCAGGCGGAAGCGGTCCTCGCGCCCCTGGGCGGCGAAGTAGCGGCGGGTCTTCTCATCCGAGGCGAAGATCGACGTCGTCGCGCCAGCTTCGGCACCCATGTTCGAGATGGTCGCTCGGTCGGTCACTTCGAGGGAGGCCGCACCGGGGCCGTAATACTCGAAGATATGGCCAACCCCGCCCTTGACACTCAGGCGGCGGAGCACTTCGAGGATGACGTCTTTCGAAGCAACCCACGGCTGGAGCTTGCCGCGTAGCTCGATTCCGAGCACCTTGGGCATGCGGAGGTAGAAGGGAAGGCCGGCCATCGCGCAGGCCACATCCTGACCACCCGCCCCGAGCGCCAACATCCCGACACCGCCGCAGGTTGGCGTGTGGCTGTCCGAGCCGAGCAGCGCGTCGCCGGGCCGCGAGAAGCGCTCCAGGTGGATCTGGTGGCAGATACCGTTGCCGGGCTTCGAGTAGTGGATGCCGTGCTTGTACGCGACGTCCTGCAAGTAGGTGTGGTCGTCGGCGTTACGGGTGTCGACCTGAAGCAACTGGTGGTCGACGTAGCTGACCGACAACTCGGTCTTGACGCGCGGCAGGCCCATCGCCTCGAACATGAGGTAGGCGAGGGTGCCCGTCGCATCCTGGGTGAGGGTCTGATCGATCTTGATGCCGATCTCCTCGCCCGGGACCATCTCGCCGGCGACGAGGTGCGCGGCGATCAGCTTGCGCGTCAAGTTCATCCGTTCGGTCATGTCAGCTTCCCTATCCGCGCGGCCCCGTGCTCGTGGCAGCGCCCGACCGGTCCACTCACCTTATCGAGTGCATCGTTCGGTAGTAGCGTACCACCGGCGGCCGGATCGAGACCCGGGTGTCGTCGGCGCAGTCCGCTCGTCGCGGGCTGGGGGGGACGTGTCCAGGCTCAGGCGCGCGGCGCGACGGCTGGCTCCAGGTGCTGCTGGTACCAGGCCGAGCCGTCGAGGTAGCGGTCTGGGACGAAGATGCGGCCGTCCATGATCCGCCGTGCCGTGCGGAAGGTGCTGACTGAGCGGACGTACCAGCCCTCGTCTCGCCGCTCGGCCGAGACGCCGATATCCAACACGCCGGCCGCGTGCCCGATCCGAACTTCGCCGCGCTCGCCAGCACCCAGCCGAGTGAGCTCCTGGACGAGCGTGCCTTTGATGGCCGCTGCCACGGCCGTGCAGATAGCGGCGGTGCCTGCCATCGTCCGATGCGTCTTGCCCATCGAGAGCATCCGGGCTGTCAGGTCGATCCGCTCGGCCGGGAGATCCTGCCCGCCGGTCGTCCGGTAGCCGGTCGGCGGCGCGACCATCACGACTTTCGGGATCGCCTTCGCCCGCTCGTGCGCGCTGGCGAGGTCGGGCGCCAGCCCGAGCCGCACGGCCGCATGGTCACGAATCTCTTCTAGCGTAGCGTGGAGCGGCCGGTTCGCGTCGATCTCCTCGGGCCGCTCGGTAGCTGTAGCGCCAAGATCGGCAGCACGAACGAACACCATCGGATTCGCGGCATCGACGAGCGAGACCTCGAACACGCGTCCGTCGCCGAGCGTCACCGTTTCGCGGATGTGACCGGTCGGCAGGACGCCCTTCCCGATCGAACCACCCGGCTCGAAGAACTCCAGTGCGATCCGCGCGCCGGGGGCCGGTACCCCGTCGATGGAGTAGTCACCCTCGACCTCGGCCCGGCCATCCCGCACCGGTACGTGGCAGTCGTAGCGTTGACCGGTGTTGACGCTCAGCACCCGCACGGTCGTGATTGGTTCCGTTACGTCGACCAGTCCCTCGTCGACCGCGAACGGCCCGATAGCCGAGGAGATGTTGCCGCAGGTGCCGAGGAACTCGACGACCGGCCGCTCGACGTCGACCTGTCCGAAGCGGAACGTGACGTCACAGCCGCTCTCGGCCGGCGCCCGCCCCACGATGGCGACTTTGCTGAGTGACGAGATGCCGGCCCCGAGGCCGTCGATCTCCCGCCCGTACGGGTCTGGGCTCCCGAGGGCCGCCAGGATGATGGCTCGCTGGGCCGTATCGTCGTACGGCGCGAGATCCACCTCTCGGAACAGCACCGCCCGACTCGTGCCACCCCGGTAGAACGCGGCCGGCACCGTGAACTGGGGCATCTAGCGCTGCTCCAAGGGCACGAACGTCTGCTCGCGGGAGCCAGCGTAGCGGGAGCGCGGGCGAATGATCCGGTTCTTCTCGTACTGTTCCAGCGCGTGAGCGCTCCAACCCACGATTCGACTCGACGCAACGAAGTTGGTGAACAGGTTGAGCGGGAAGCCGAGGTAGTAGAGCACCGTCGCCGCGTAGAAGTCGACATTGGCAACCAGGCGCTTCTTGGAGCGGACGTAGTCTTCGGTCGCCAGCGCGATATCCACCCACTTGGAGTCAGTCGACTCGCTCGCAAGCGTTCGGCACATGTTTCGGAGGTGCGGCGTGCGGGCGTCACCGGTCTTGTAGACACGGTGACCGAAGCCGGGAATCAGACGCTTCTCGGCGAACGCCCGATCTACCCACGGCTGGACGTTCTCGACCGAGCCGATCTCCTGGAGCAACGCGATAGCATCGTCGGCAGCGCCGCCATGGAGCGGTCCCTTGAGCGCACAGATGCCAGCCACGATCGCGGAATGCAGATCCGAAAGCGTCCCGACGACCACTCGCACTGCAAACGTCGAGGCGTTCAACTCGTGTTCGGCGTACAGGTTGAGCGCCGTATTGAACGTCCGGACCGACGCCTCGTCGGCGCGCGTGCCGTTCAGCATGTAGAGATAATTCGCGGCGTGTGAGAGTGACAGATCCGGGGCCACGACCGGCTTGCCCTGAACGATCCGATGTTGCGCCGCTACCACCGAGGCGAACTGCGCCGTCATTCGGATGGCCTTGGCGAGGTTGGCCTCGCGCGTCATCTCCTCACGCTGCGGGTCGAAGCAGGCCAGCGTCGAGACAACGGTCCGCAGGCCGGCCATCGGGTGGATGTCCTTCGGGAGCATCTCGATGGCGCGAATGACCTCGGGCGGGAGCGTTCGAGCCCCTTTCAACTCTCGCTCGAAGGCCGCCAGTTCGTCCCGGTCCGGCAGATGCCCCTGGAGCAGCAAGAAGGCGACTTCCTCGAAGCTCGCCGTCTCAGCAAGGTCGTGAATATTGTAGCCGCGATATTCCAGCACGCTCGGATCGGCCAGGCCGTCCAGGAACGTGATCGAGGACTCACAGGCCAGGACGCCTTCGAGGCCCGAGATGACCTGCTCGGTACCTGCGCTCATACGTTCTCTCCTCCGGTCGTGACCGCGCGGGGCGATGTTGCCGGGCCTCACTGGTCGCGTCATCCGACGCCGAACGTGCCGGCCGCACCTGACAGTATAGTCGCTCTCATCTGCACACTCAGCGCAGCCTCAGCACTCCGCATTCACTCGCACTCCGCACTCGCTCGCACTCGGGGTACAGCTCGCTCGCGGCTCACCGAGCGGACGAGGTCGCGGAGGCCGGTGTGGTGTCGCGGCCGGTGGTGAGGAAGCTGGATGAGATCCAGCCTTCAGCGCCGGTCGGTGCTCGGACGTGGCGCCAGACGACGCCATCGACGGTCTGATCGGGGCCAACAACCACGAGCGGCGTGTACTCGGCAATGACGTCGAGGGTGGCACCGGCGCTGCCTGGCTGCGCCCGCAACCGTGCGCCCGCACCGCCCGTTCCGCGCACCACTACGACCTGCGATTGGCTGCCGCTCCCCGAAGCCGGCGGCTGGACTGGCTGAGCGGCCTCAGGTTGAGGGGGAGACGGTGAAGCCGCACCAGTTGGGATGACGGACGGTGGCAGGAGCACGATCGGCGATGGCGATCCTGACGCGGCTGGAGCGGGCGACCCGGCCGAGCCTCGCACGGCCGTGGCGACCGGCCCGGGTGACGCCACACCGGACGAACGGGTCGCCGCTGGGGCCTGTACTTCGCCGGCCGGACCGGGTCGGGTGGCAGGCGGGGCCACCGGCACCAGGAATGGCGCGATCATGAACAGGCTGAGCGCCAGGCTTGCGTGGGTGACGACCGAACTGAGGATCGAGCCAGTCTTCCAGGTCAGAAATGCCAGCAGCAGGCCCACCGCCGCCGAGAACACACTGACGCCAGGCGCAAGACCGCTTACCACTCCGGCGGGTGACGGCGGCGCCGACAGCGTGGCGACGACGAGGAGACCGAGGCCCGTGCCGATTCCGCTCATGGCGGCACGCTGCACCACTCCCCGCAGCGCGAGCTCCTGAACGATGCCTGGATTCACGATCAGGATCAGCGCCATGAGCCAGGGGGGATCGAGACGTTGCCCGCTGCCTGGGACGGGCGAAGAGATCAGCAGGTACTCGATGACGCCAAGCGCCACCCCGACCGGCACCATGAACGCGGCAATCGGAAGCTCGCGGACGGTCGGAGCAAGCCCAATCTCACGGCGGCTGAAGCTGGCCAGCCGCGCCGCGACAGCCGCGCCGACGACAATGGGCAGCGCTGTGAGCGCCCACCACCAGATTGGCGGGACGTCGGCGTACGGCATCGAGAGCGCGTAGATTCGATTGAGCGGAGCCGGCACCAGCCCCCAGTAGAGCGATCGCTCGACACCAGTCGGTGCGCTAGCACCATGAAAGGCCAGCGCCGCCAACAGCAGCAACTGGAGCAGGAAGCCCAGTCGTGCGTCGAGCCCCGCCGCGACGACCTCGGCAACGAGGTACGCGCCGACGTAGAGGAGCACGTACGGCGCCGGCCCGGTCGTCACCTGCGCCCACGCGTCGTTCAGCGGTGGTACCGTCCATCGCCGTTGAGGCGGCGGCGACGATTCCTCGCTCCGCGGCGGAATCTCTTCGGTGAGCGATTCTGGGAGAAAGCTAAAGATCACTTGCTCGACATCGTCGAGCGTGGCATCCGGCCCCAGGTAGAAGTCGCCGGCCGATGCGTCCCCACCCGCCTGGGCACCGGTGTGATTCGTGAAGACGATCGGGACACCGAGCCCAAACGCGGAGCCACGGAAGCGGCCGTAGAACCGAAAGATCTCGGCGCCCGACAGCGAACTGTCGACGACGACGATATCGGGTGCGCTAGCCGCAGCCGTCACCAGCCCGGCCTTCGCATCGGCGGCGGCACGTATGTCGATGTCCGGGTCTTGTAGACGGTCAGCCAGACGGAAGATTGGGGCATCGGGAGCCGCCACCAGAAGGATGCGCGCGCGCTCCATCATCTGGCAACAGCCCCCCTTCCCAAGATCGTGGGGCCAGTGAGATCGACGCGAACGGCTCGCCGATCCTCAATCCACGGGTTCAGATGGCGATCGACGTCCATGGATAAAGGTCAGGCGTCGGTGAAAGTCAGGCGTAACGGAAGACTACCCGCGCCTCGTCGCAGCTTTCGACACGCAGTGACGCCGACGATGCGCCAGCCAGCCGATCGGCCAGATGCCGCGAGTCGGTCGCCTGGACGCTGAGCACCAGTTGGCCGCGCTCGAACTCGACGATCTCGACTTCCTCGTCCGGCACCAGATCCCCTACCGCACGTTCGAGCGCAGCCGCCTGCTGGTAGCCTGGAACGCCCTCGAAGACGAGCTCGATCTGGCGTGGCCGAGGTGGGCCAGAACGAGTCGGCTCGACCGGCGGGACGATCGGCGAGGTGGTGGGTGTCGGTGTGGTGGTGGGCGCAGGCACGACCGCGGCCGGCGCCTCCGAGGGCTCCTGCGCTGTGGCTGAGGCAGCGGGCACCCCTGCGCCGGCTGCTTCAGCGGCGGCGTGGTCGGTCTCTGCCTGGGCCGGATGCTCGTCGCCTCGTCCTGCCTCCTCGGTGGGCTGGGCTGCTACGGCAACAGCGTGGTCCGGCACTCCGGCGCCTGACGGCGCAGCCGGCACCGGTTCGTTGCCGGCCAGGACGTCGTGACGCGCCGTCATCTCGTCGGGTTCACCGTCAGACAACTCGGCCGCCGTGCGAGATTCGACAGCGGGAATCGATGGCAAGGGCGGAGTGGCGAGACTCGCCGACGACGCGGCCGCCTCCGCTGGCGCCGAATCAGTTTCGTTGCCTTCGGCAGGCTGCGCGGTGACGGACGGGCCGGGCGCTCCCGTCGCAACCGAGCCATGACCTTCGGACTGACCTGCCTGGCCGGGCTCGGCGGCCGATGGATGGGTACCGAGCTCGTCGAGGCCAAGGGCCGTCCGGATCTGCTGTTCGAGCGCTCGCAGCCGCCGCTCCATCGAGCGAACGTCGCCGAGCAATGCCTCGCGCTCTCGTTCAGCCTCCTGCACGATCGTTCGCGCCGTCTCGCGCGCTTCAGCCAGAATCGCGTCACGCTCATCCTCGGCCTCGCGACGCAGGCGTTGCCGCTCGGCACCGGCCAGCGAGATCTCGTTTTCGAGGCCGCGCTTGTGCCGGCGGTACTCCTCGATGATGTCGTCCAGGTCAGTCTGGAGCCGCGTTTTCAGATCCTCGGCTGACGTGACCATCGAGGTCAGCGTCCGCAAAACCAAGACGTCGGTCTGACGCTCGATGTCGGCCTGGCCCTGGTGCACCTGCGCCAGGGTCCGCTCTTCGTCCCGCTCGGTCACGGCAGTCCCACTCACGCTCGAGATTTCGTGATCGGCCGGCATCGAAAGGGCATGGGGTGCCCGAGCCCAGTGCCGCGCCCTGCCCACTCTAGCACGAAACGGTCTCTTCGTCCACGCGCGAAAGGCAACACGGCGACGCACCACCGACGCGTTGTGATGCTCCAGTGCGCACGCACGCGCCCCGAGATCGCTGCCTACGACGAGTCGCGTGTATACCGCTGAGCGTCTCCAGCAGTAACCGGTCGCCAGGTATAGTCTCACACGACAGCGGATTCGCCGACCCGGATTCGCTTCTGGTGGTTCTCCGGGCGCACCGGGCACGCTTCTTGACGAGCAGAGCTGTGGGCCAGTGCCCACGGCTGTGTGCCGCAGGAGACCTCTCACGCCATGCTCGCCCAGGTGTGGGGCGCAGCGGCACGCCGATCGGCGGAAATCGCGTTTGCACCACCCGCTGACCGGCTGGTATGCTGTGCTCCCGCTGCGGGGAGGGTGTGCTGAGTGGGCAGACCGAGTGCCCGCCCCCTTGCACGGACACGGTGAGGCTTGCTACAGTGACAGAGCGCCAGCCGAAGGGCGCCCTGAGGAGACCACGATTCGGATGCCAACCGCTCAGGACGATGTGAATAGCGGAAGTTGAGACATCCTGAGCGGAGCGCGAGTCGCGGTCGGTCCGACGGGAGTCGGGCCGATTCTTTCTTAAGTGGAATCATAGATCGCTGAGGGTTCACGGTCGGTCGTGCATCGGGGTTCGTCCCGGATGGACGTTCGACAGTAGGTCGAGCAGCGATCGGGCACTTTGACAGCAGCAGAGTAGTGAGGAGCAGAGAGTCGAACCTGTCGGCTTGGCGTCGCGCGTGAGCGTGGTGCTGAGCTAGGGACGGCGCACGGTGGATGCCTAGG
>JADLFM010000219.1 GCA_020845495.1 Chloroflexota bacterium | reverse complement strand
CGGCGGCCACCAGGACGGTCATCAGGGCCCAGCAACAGCCGATGCAGTAGACCGCGTGGGTGAGAGCCAGCCGTAGCGTCCCAAGGTGGCCGGCCCGCCAGCGTGCCATCAGGAATCCGAGCGGGCTTCGACAAGCGCGCAGGCAGGCGACCTTCAGCGGTGAGAACTGGTACGCACCGGCAACCGCGAGCACCAGAGCCACGGCATACGGGAATGCTTTGGCCAGCGTTGGGGTCGCATCCGCGAGCATGGTGACGGCCACCTGTGCCCCGTAGACCGGGATCCCGAACAGGACCCACGCAAGCACGTACACCAGGGCGAACAGGCCGGTAGCGACGCCCCCCTGTCCAGACTGGTCAGCATTCCGATGAATCGCTCCATAGAGGCCAATCATTGGAGCAGCGCTCGGAAGCATCATCGCCGCCATCATGACGCCCCAGGCGATCAGGAACGCCAGCGCTGCCGAGGCTGACGCGGCGCCGCCGGAGGCCCCCATACTCATGTCGCCCATGGTGCTCGACGCCGAGTCCATGCTCGTGCTGGCAGCGCGCATCGCATCGGCGATGACCGCGACCCAGGCCACGATGCTGAGGCCGATCACGGCTGCGACCGTGACGATTGTTCCGCGCTCGCGTCCGAGGCGGGGACCGTCTCCCTCGTCGGCTGGCTGCCTCATCGCAAACATTGGCTGCCCCTCCACCGGGCACGCTCCGCGATACCTCCAGGATACCCTGGGTCTCCCAACGTCACAAGTCGCCCAGCTGCCTTAGGCGCATGCGTACGGCGAATTCTCCGGATTCGCCGCCGATGCTGATGACCAGCTAAGTACCTATCTCACGTTACCGTACTGCGCTGTCTGATCGCGCGGTGGGGATGGTCAAGAGCGAAGCCATGGGGCGAGGGTGAGGAGGTAGCGGAACCAGAGGAGGGCGCAGGCGAGCTGGATGAGGCCGAGGTAGTTCTCGGGCTTCTTGTCCCAGCGGACGAGGATGGCGCGCCACCCCGTGAGCCAGCTATGCGCACGTTCGACCACCCAGCCATAAAGCCCCTGAGACGATAACGGCAGCGCCCCCGGTCGCCGGCCTGGAAGGGCTGGAGCGGCTGGTGGCGCTGGTCAGGAACTTGCGGGCAGCCAGGCCACCACGCGGCGAGGAAGGCAGCCCGCCATGCTCGATCCACCGGTCGTCCGAGTTCCCCCCCGTCTCTGGTGGAGGCGGAGGCCAGCCGGTGGACGCGGCTTCCACCGGCGCATCGTCAGCGCCTAGTCTGGCTGCTGAGCCAGTTGCTGGAGCGGCAGCTCACGCAGCCTCGCTCCGGGCCAGCGGAGGTGGGTGATGAGCCAGCTCCTGACCCTGCGTGAGCAAGGCGTTGGCGCGCCGCCGCGCGGCGAGAGCCCGGAGAAGGTGCGGCCCTGGCATCGTGATCGGCTGGCGGTCGTGTATGTGCGGCAGTCGACGGCTCAGCAGGTGCTCATCCACCAGGAGTCGACGCGGCTGCAGTATGGGCTGGTCGACCGGGCGCGGGGGCTGGGCTGGGCAGCCGAGCGGGTGCTGGTGATCGACGACGACCTCGGGAAGTCCGGCACGACCGTCGACGATCGCCTCGGGTTCCAGCGGCTGGTCTCGGAGGTCAGCCTGGACCACGTCGGCCTGATCCTGGGCGTCGAGATGTCCCGGCTGGCGCGCTCCAATCGGGACTGGCATCAGTTGCTCGAGCTGTGCGGAGTCTTTCGGACGCTGATCGCCGATCTCGACGGTGTGTACGATCCGGCCCAGTACAACGACCGGTTGCTGTTGGGGCTGAAGGGCACGCTGAGCGAAGCGGAGCTGCACGTGCTGAAGCAGCGGATGTATCAGGGGCGGCTCTCCAAAGCCCGCCGTGGAGAGCTGGGCTGCCCGGTGCCGACGGGCTACGTCTGGCAGGACGGCGAGATCGCATTCGATCCGGACGAGCAGGTCCAGGCGATCGTCCGCCTGGTCTTCGAGAAGTTCACCGAGCTGGGGACGCTTGGTGGCGTCCTGCGCTACCTGGCGCGGCACGAGATCCAGATTGGGATCCGGGTCCGGGAGGGGCCCGGCAAGGGGCAGTTGGTCTGGCGCCGCCCGAACCGACCGACGCTCCAGCAGATCCTCAAGCACCCCCTGTATGCCGGTGCCTACGTCTATGGGCGGCGGCAGGACGATCCGCGCCAGCACCAACCCGGGCGGCCTCGGAGCGGGCGCGTCGTCATGGCGCCGAGCGAGTGGCTCGCCTTCGTACCGGACCAATGCCCGGCCTACATCACCTGGGAGCAGTACGAAGCCAACCGTGCCCGCCTGGAGGCGAACCGTGCCCGGGCCGCGTCGCTGGGCGCAGTCCGGGCCGGGCCAGCCCTCCTGGCCGGCCTGGTGACGTGCGCGCACTGCCGAACGCGACTCGGCGTCCGCTATCACGGCGCCGGCCAACCGCATGTCTATGAGTGCACGCGGACGACGACCAACTACGGCGGCCCGCTCTGCCAGCACGTGGCCGGCCCCGGCCTCGATCAGTTCGTCGCCGAGCAGGTGCTGCTGGCCCTGCAGCCGGCGGCATTGGAGCTGGCCCTGGAGGCGACGACCCGGCTGGAGCACGAGCGCGAGGCACTCGATCAACTCTGGCAGCAGCGTCGTGAGCGGGCCGCGTACGACGCCGAGCGGGCCGCTCGGCAGTATCACGCGGTCGAGCCGGAGAACCGGCTGGTGTCCCGGACGCTCGAGCGCGTCTGGGAGGAGAAGCTCGCCAACCAGCAACAGCTCGACGAGGAGTACCGCCGTTTCGCCAGCCGCCAGCCACGCACCCTCACGGACGAGGAGCGCACGGCGATCCGGCGGCTGGCCGCCGATATCCCGGCGCTTTGGGATGCGCCGACGACCACGGCGACGGACCGCAAGGAGATCGTCCGTCAAGTCGTCGAGCGCGTCGTGGTCGACGCGCAGGGGCGCACCGAGCGGGTGCTGGTCGCGATCGAGTGGGTCGGTGGTGGTCGGACCGAGGGCGAGGTGCTCCGGCCGATCGCGCGCCTGGCCGACCTCAACTCCTACCCGGCGTTGTGCCAACGGCTGCGCGAGTTGACGGACCAGAGGCTCTCGGCGGAGGCCATTGGTGAACGCCTGGCCGCCGAGGGGTTTCGATCTGCCCGAGGCGCTCTTCGCTTTGGGGCGTCGACGGTGCGGGCGCTCCGTCAGCGGCTCGGCCTGAGCACGGGTCGCCCACGCACGGTTCGCCGCGACGGGCTGGGGCCGGATGAGTGGTGGCGCTCGGAACTAGCCCAGGTGCTTGGTATCCCCTCCGGCACGCTCGCCGCCTGGATCGGCCGTGGCTGGGTGCGCGCCCGCCGGGCCGACGAGCCGATGCGTCGCTGGATCCTTTGGGCCGACGAAGCCGAGCGCAAGCGGCTCCGCGACCTGCACCGCCGATCCGTCGGCGACGAGGCACGCCATCGCTGGACCACTGCTCCGAGCCAGGAGGCGCGCGATGACTGAATCCCTGTGCCGTAACGATGGCGTGACGATGCCCTGCCCCCGCTGCTCCCGACCATTCACCCCGATCGGTCGTCAGCGCTACTGCTCCGCCGCCTGCCGTCAGGCCGCCTGGCGTCGCCGTCATGCTCCTCGGTTTCCAGACCTGCCGCCCCGCGTGCCGCAGTCTGAAACCGTCTACGAGTGCCCGACGTGCGGCGCGCGTTTCCTGGGCGAGCAGCGCTGCTCGGATTGCCACCAGTTCTGCCGCCGGATCGGCCCCGGAGGCGCGTGCCCACACTGCGACGAGCCCGTTGCTCTAGCTGATCTGCTGGGCTCCGATCAGGACGTGCGATAACCACCAGAGCGCGGCCTCACCATCACGCCCCTAGAGGAGGACACGCGGATGCCACGCGGACCCGAGGACGAACAGCGTCTCGGGGGTAGTGTGGCTGGGTCATCTCCACCACCCACCTGCGAGCTGGATACGGCGGGTCGGGCGGCGGCGGCCGATCCTCGGGCCGACGCGGCGCGATGTGCGGGTAGTAGTCGTGGTCGACGGTGGTCTCCCAGCCGGTCGGGGTGTCGTAGCCGGCATCCAGGGCGAGGTGCTGCGGCCAGTCGGGCTCCGGCTCCGGACGCGCCAGGACCATCGCCTCGATCGTCTCTTCGAGGAGCTGGTCGTCAGGCACGTTGGCGCCAGCCACCACGGCCGAGAGCGGGCGTCCGTGGCCCTCGACCAGGAGGGAGCGCTTCACGCCACCCTTGCCACGGTCGGTCGGGTTCGGCCCGACATGGCCCCCCCTTTTCGGGCCTTGCCCATCGACCCGTCCGCCGCCTGCCACTCCCAGTCCACCCCGTCGAGATCCTCGCACCGTTCGATCAGCTCGGCCCACAGCCGCTCGAACACCCCGGCCTGCTTCCAGCGCTGGAAGGCCCGATGCACCGTGCTGTCGTCCGGATACTCCTTCGGCAGGTGGTTCCATTGGCAGCCGGTCCGACCCCGATAGATGATCGCGTCCAGGATCGGGCGGGCCGGCACCCGCTTCGGACCGACCCGGTTCGGCGGATCCAGCTCCGCGATGATCGGCCCCGCGATCCTCCACAGCTCATCCGGCACCCGCCAGATCGGCGGCAACGGCTCTCGCTTCTTCCTCGGCCTCCCCATGCTGCACCTCCTGCTCAGCAGACGATGCAGGCCCGGTGCCAGTCCTGAGATAGGTACTAAGGCCAGCCATGAGCGGCGGAGTGCACTCCGCCGCTCATGGGCCACACATCAAGATCTCAGGTCGACGACGGGATCGGTGGCACCTCCCGCCGGAGGAGCAGCGCATTCGACACGACCGTGATGCTCGACGCCGACATCGCGAGCGCACCAAACTCGGGGCGGAGCATCAGGCCGAGCGACGGGTAGAGCAGGCCGGCCGCGACGGGGATCGCGATGACGTTGTAGATGGCGGCCCAGAACAGGTTCTGGCGCATCTTCCGCACGGTCGCCTTCGACAGCTCGATCGCCGTGAGCACGTCGGCCGGATCGCTCTTCATCAGCACGACGTCCCCGGTCTCGACGGCGACGTCGGTGCCGGCGCCGATCGCGATCCCCAGATCCGCCTGGGCCAGAGCCGGCGCATCGTTCACGCCGTCGCCGACCATTGCGACGAACAGCCCTTCATCCTGGAGCTGGCGTACGCCGTTCGCCTTGTCCTCCGGCAGCACCTCCGCGAAGATCCGGGTAATGCCGAGCTGCTTCGCGATCGCGTCGGCGGTACGGCGGTTGTCGCCCGTCATCATGACAGGCTCGATACCCAGCTTGCGAAGCTCTGACACCGCGTGGGAGGCACTCGGTCGCACCGTGTCGGCCGCGGCGATTACACCGGCGGCCCTAGCTTGCCCTGAGCTCGCCGAAGGGCCGAGCGCGACGAGCATCAGGGTCTTCCCTTCGCCGAGCAGCCGGTCAACTTCTCCGGTTAGGTCGCTTAGTGCGACGCCGTGCTCGTCAAGGAGTCGACGGGTCCCCACCAGCACCTGATGGCCGTCGATGCGTGCCCGGACGCCGCGCCCGGCCAGGTTCTCGAAGTCGTCGACGGGTGGGAGGCCCCCCAGCGACCGCCGATCGACCTCGGCGAGTACTGCCTCGGCGAGGGGGTGCCCGCTCCGCGCCTCGGCCGCGCCGGCCAGCCGCAGTAGGTCGTCCTCGGAGGTCGCCCCTGCCGTCACCACGTCGGTGACGCGCGGCTTCCCTTCCGTGAGCGTGCCGGTCTTGTCGAAGATGATCGCCTGGATCTTCGACGCCTGCTCCAATGAGATCGCCTGCTTGAACAGGATGCCGCGCTTGGCTGCCAGGTCCGTCGCGACCATGATCGCCGTCGGTGTCGCCAGGCCGAGCGCGTCAGGGCAGGCGATCACGACGGCCGTCACGGCGAACGTCAGCGCCAGCAGGAGCGGCGCCTTCAGGACCAGCAGCCAGACCAGGAAGGTCAGCACACCGGATCCGACGGCGATCAGCACCAGCCAGTGGGCGGCCCGATCGGCCAGTTTCTGGGCCG
>JADLFM010000218.1 GCA_020845495.1 Chloroflexota bacterium | reverse complement strand
GCAGCATCCGTGACCTCGGCGACCTGCCGTTCAAGGCCGGCCCGACTTACGCCGCCCGCTGGGACGTCGCCCACGCTCAGGCGATCGTGGCCGTGCGCGGTGCCGCGAGCACGGGAGCGAACAAGGCTGAGTATTGGCTCGTCCGCTATCGACCGGAGGCCGACCGATGAGGGCGACCGGTGCGCTCGTCCTGCTGATCTTCACGCTCGTCTTGAGCTTCACAGCGACTATCCCGTTGCCAGCGCACGCCCAGGAGGCGCCTCCAACGGCAACACCAACGGCGACACCCGAGCCGCCAGGCAACCCGCCGGCCGATGCACCCGGCCCATTCTCCGGCTTCCTGCCGGACCCGAAGGCCTGGGCGTCCGACGTCTTCAACCAGGTGCTCGTCTCTCTGCTCCAGGGCATCTCTGACGCGATCCGTGGCGTCGTCGATGGCGTCATGGGCAGCTCGCTGAACTTCATCACCCAGACGCCCCCGGCCGGCACTTACGACAGCCCGACGGTCAAGACGCTCTGGGAGGCCGTGCGGACGGTCATGAACGCCGGCCTGGCGATCGTGGCGCTCTGGGGCGGCTTCAACCTGATCGTCCGCGACCAGATCGGCGCGCCGTATCACGAGGCGATGGATCTGGTGCCGCGGCTGGTCATCGGGGCGCTGCTCGCGAACACCAGCCTGAGCTGGGCGCAGCTCGCCATCGACGTCAACAACGCGCTCTGCCAGGGCATCGGCGAGGTTGCGCTTCCAGCCTGGGAGCGCGTCGACAGCACAACCCAGCTTCTGGTCGACGTGATCGCGATCCTCATCTACCTCGTCACCGGGCTGATGCTCCTTCTGCAGATGTTGATGCGACTTGCCTTGATCGACGTTCTACTGGTCGCCGCGCCGCTCGGCCTGCTCTGTTGGGTGCTGCCGCAGACCCAGAGCTGGGCACGCCTCTGGTCGGGCACCTTCTTCGGCGTCGTCTTCACCCAGTTCGTCCAGGTGCTTGCGCTGAAGCTTGGTGGCTCGCTTCTGACGGAGCTGGCGCCGATGTCACCGGACGCCGCGCTACTCAGCGTCTTCCTCGGCGTGGCCGTCCTCGCCCTGACGCTCAAGATCCCGAGCCTGATGCGCAACCACGTCGGCGACGGCCTCGGCTTCGTCCGCTACTACGTCTACCGACAGGGTGCGCGTGCCCTCGAGGGAGGGAGCGGTCGGTTGACGGGAGGAGGCTGACCGCACGCATCGTCGTCGCGTTCGCTCTCTCCTTCCTCGGTTACCGCCTTCTCCGAGTCGAGATCGTGGGCGTCGGCCCCACGACCGAGGATCTTTTCCGCAACAGACCTGGTCCACTCTCGGCGGGTGGCGCCTGAGCCGCCAGAACTCGCCGGTCGTTACGTCACTGAAGTGGTGTGCGGAGGTGGTTGATGCCCCCGGTGAAGACGGATCTCGTCGAACGTGTCCCTGACGAAGGCCAATGGTTTGAGCGCGGGTCGCGCGTCGACTTCTTCGAGGCTGCGCGTTCCGGTCACAGGCGCCTCGAGCCGGCAGCGCTCGGGGCGTACGAGGTGCTGCGGTGTGCACGCCTCGAGGCCGAAGGCGGACGTTGGCTCAGCGTCACGCTACGACCGTTTGGCCTTCTTTAGCGGCATGGGCGTAGGCGTGATGCAGTCGTGATACTCGCGAGGCGAAAATGGCTGGACTGATCGGCCGGGGCACTGTACGCTGGATGTGTCAGATGTGGCGCCTCTCACGGGTGCGCCGACAGCCGTAGCAGACCGGTCCTTCGGGACGATGCCGCGGCAGGTAGAACGGGGCGACGGTCACCGCCTCGTTTTCGACTGACCGATGACCCAGGGGGCGCGAGCTTCCTGGGTCGTTTTGCGTCTCGGTCCAAGCCTCTGATCACCTTTCTCATTCCAATTCGCGCCCATGACCAGAGCCAGCGGTTCCCGGAACCACCGAGCCTGGTCTGAAAATAACCCTCCGGGACTACGCGGCTGACGGCTCGAGGGAGACCGTGTAACCCAGACGCTCGAGGCGATGGACGAGACGACGCTATTCCGCGTCACGGTCACGCTCCTCGAAGTAGAAGGGGCCGAGATCCTTGTAGTCGGCGTCTCGCTGGAGCAGGTGATAGGCGATCACCAGGATGGCATGGCCGACGGCGACGGCGGCTCGGCTCTTGCCGCGCCGGGCTGCCAGGCGTCGGTAGAGTGCTGAGAGGTAGGTGTTGCGCTTCCGCGCGGCCGCATGGGCGGCTTGGATGAGGAGCGACCGCAGCCAGGGACTGCCCTTGCGCGTCTTCCCGCTGCGTCGTTTGCCCGCGTTCTCGTTGTTGCCGGGGCACATCCCGGCCCAGGACGCGAGGTGGTTGGCGCTGGGGAAGCGCGTCATATCGGTGCCGATCTCGGCGACCAGCGCCTCGGCGACGTACCGGCCGACGCCGGGGATCGTGTCCAGGTGGGCGATGGCCGGCTCGACGTCGCGCACGCGCTCGACCACCTCCGTGCTGACCCGGCCGATCGCCCCGTCCAGGAAGTCGAGGTGCGCCAACTGCTCGGCCACCATAAATCGCTGATGGGGGCCGAAGCGTCCGGCGAGTGCTCGCTCCAACTGCGGGATCTTCTCGCGCAGTCGCCCCCTGGCCAGGTCGGCCATGGTGGCCGCGTCGGCGGTGCCTTCCACCAATGCCATCAGCATCGCTCGGCCGGAGACCCCGAGGATGTCGGTGGCGACGGCGGCCAGCTTGATGTTCGCGCCCTCCAGCGTCTTCTGCAGCCGGTTCGCCTCGGCCGTTCGTTCCCGGACCAGCGACGTGCGGTACCGCGTCAGTTCACGCAGCTCGCGCTGGGCACGATCGGGCACGAAGCTGCCGCGCAGCAACCCGTGCCGCAGCAGATCGGCGATCCACTCGCAATCACGGACGTCGGTCTTGCGGCCTGGGACGGCCTTGATGTGTCGGGCGTTGGCGAGCACCAGCTCGAAGCTACCCTCCAGCAGGTTCCAGAGCGGCTTCCAGTAGACGCCGGTGCTCTCCATGGCTACGTGGGTGACCGCCGCCGACGTGAGCCAATCCGACAACTCCAGCACGTCGGCGGTCATCGTCCCGAACGTCCGCACCTGCTTGGACGGCGCGCCAGTCGGCCCCGGCACGATCAGGCAGGCAACAACACTCTTCTTGTGGACGTCGACTCCGCAGCATCGCTCATAGACGATCTCCATCACCGTACCCTCCTTGGCTGGCGGACGGAGGGGGCGCCCATCTCTTGCAGAGTCTGGTCTGCGTGCTCCCACGGACGGGGCGACAATCGGTGGTGCTCCAGGGCGCCCAGGGTCCAACTGTTGATCGGGCTTGCTGCACCAGGCTAGGCCGACCTCTGACGCTCCGCACGCCAGCTCTCCAGCATAGCGCCGCCGCCATTTTCATTCGCCGGTGGTGGGCCGAAGGTCCATGAGCAACTGTTGAAAAATGGGGCGGGAGCGGGGTCTGGACTGGGCGGGGCGGGGTATGATGTGGCGGGCGCTGCTGGAGGGACTCGCGGCGGCGCAGATGGGGTGACCGCCATGCGAGCCTCGTCATCAGCCGATGGGAATGACGAGCCTGTCTCGTGGGGCACGACCGCCCGGGCGCGGCGCCACTGGGATCGCGTGCGCGACGCGCAACTCGCTCCGGCGACCGAGCTGATGCTCGACCTCGCCGGAGTGGTGGCTGGAAGCCGCGTCCTGGTTGTGGCGGCAGGTGCGGGGGCGGAGGCGCTAGCGGCCGCTCGTCGGGTCGGCCCGAGTGGCTTGGTCCTCGCGACGGATGTGGCCCCGGCGATGGTGCGGGAGGCGACCGAGGCGGCACGAGAGGCAGGTTATACCAACCTGCGGGCACAGGTGATGGACGCCGAGCACCTCAACCTCGAACGCGCGTCGTTTGACGCCGTGATCTCCCGCCTGGGATTGATGTTCTTCCCGCACCTGGGTCGCGCCCTGCGCGGCATCCGGCGGGTGCTCGTGCCGGGCGGCAAGCTGGCCGCGATCGTGTACTCGAGCCCGGAACGCAATCCGATCTTCTCGCTCCTGGCCCCGATCATCTGGCAGCACACCGGCACACGCCCTCGGCCGCTCACCAGCCTGACAGTTCTGCGCTTGGGCAGGCCGGGCTTGCTCGAGGCAGCGTACCGCCGGGCGGGCTTCTCTGACCCGCGCGTGCAGGCGGTGCCCATCGTGCTGCGCCTGCCGTCGGCTGCCGACTGTCTCCAGCTTGTGCAAGAGACGGTCGTGCCCATCACCGAGCTGCTCGCTGGGGCCACCCGGGCCGAAAGCGAGGCGACATGGACAGAGGTCGGCCAGGTCCTCTACCAGTTCGAAGACCCAACCGGCTTCGCATTACCGGGAGAAGTTCTCGTCGGTACGGGAACCAAGTAGCGCACCGTCACGTCCAGCGCATCCATCGCTCCCAGGCTGATCCAGGCCACTCCCGGTCGCTTGGGTCAGAGCTTGCCGTAACGTCGCCAATGCCACCTCAATGGCGAGGGAGGCCTGCGCGATGATGGGCACGAAAGAGCGGGCCTTCGCCCCGCTCTGTAATCGTTCGATCGAGGACCTGGTGCCGGTCGGCAACTTCTACCGACACCTTGAGGCCAAGCTGGACCTGGGCTTCGTCCGCGACCTGGTCCGCGCCACCTATAAGGATTGCGGTCGGCCGTCCGTCGATCCGAAGGTCTTTTTCAAGCTCCAGCTCGTGATGTTTTTCGAAGGGATCCGCTCCGAGCGGGAACTCGTTCGGGTGGCTGCCGATCGCCTCAGCGTTCGGTGGTACCTCGGGTACGACCTGGATGAGGAGCTGCCTGATCACTCGAGCCTGACCAGGATTCGGCGGCGCTACGGCCTGGCCGTGTTCCGCCGCTTCTTCGAGACGATCGCCGAGCAGTGCCGCGAGGCCGGGCTGGTCTGGGGCAAGGAGCTGTACTTCGACGCGACCCAGGTCAAGGCCAACGCCTCCCTCGACTCGATCGCCCCACGCTTTGCGGTCGAGGCGCACCTCGGCGAGCTGTTCACCGACGAGGATGCCGACGAGCCGGGCCTCGCCGAAGATGAGAGCCGGCCGATCGAGCTTCCCGTCCCGATCTCCGAGGCCGAACGCGAGCAGCTCGCCCACGCCAACGAAGAACGCCACGACTGGCGGGCCCGCGACGGCGCACCTGATCGAACCATCATCCGAGACGGCTATCGGCGTCGCTCTGACTTCGAGGCGAGCACCACTGATCCTGATGCAGCACTCATGGCACTCAAGAATTGCCGCGAATAGCAATCTTGCCGCGAAGTGACCCAGAAGTAACCCTCGTGTAGCCGCCAAGTAGCTGTCGTGAAACCGAGCCTCCGTAGGCTGGCCTCGGCGCACTGACGCCGATCTCAGCCACGGAGGGTCACGTCTATGCAGCTACCGCTCATGATCGACGTGGGAGCTCGCGGTCGGTCCGAATCGCTGCTGCACTCCCTGAGTAGTGGCGGCCTCGTCCGCCACGACGCCTTACGCCAAGGAGTCCGCGTTCTCGCGGGTAACCGTGGGCGATCGACGGGAGGACGCTGATGGCACGCGTCCTTGTCGCGCTCGCCCTCTCCGGCCTCGGCCGCGACGCGCTCAAGTTCGTCGTCGCGCTGTCGCTTGCCGTCTTCCTGGCGCTCGCATTCTCGGTCTCGACCCTCATGACCGCCCTCGGCGCGGCCGTGCCCGGCCACGAGGTGGCCGGCGCCAACACCG
>JADLFM010000217.1 GCA_020845495.1 Chloroflexota bacterium | reverse complement strand
TGCCATGCTTACCGTCTCGGCCATCGCGTTGGTCTCCTCATTGGTGTCTCGACAACTTCAATGAGAACCACACGGTGGCCGTCTTCGTCAACGGCCGACCCTTTTACACTCCTCCGGGGACTCTACCAAAGATGTACGCCTTCGAGAGGGACTTCGCGACGTTGGTGTCGAGGCTGCCCATCACAGTCTTGGCGGCGGTGATCAACAAACAAGAGTACGCCAACGATACCGCTGCTGCTGCACGGCCACCGAAAGACCCCACCTGGCCGCTCGACCTCTACCACATCGCTTTCGACTTCATCCTCGAGCGGTTCGTCGCATTCCTAGAGCAACAGAGCGGCGCGGGGACGATCGTGATTGCCGAGGCTCGTGGGAAGAAGGAAGATCGCCAGCTCAGCGAGCATTACCACTATCGACGGGTCACGCCCACGCAGTTCTACTCGGCCGAGCGCTTCGCGCTCTTACCGGATAGGCTCGAATTTCGAGGAAAGGATGATCAGGTCGCGGGGCTGGAGCTAGCTGACATGCTGGCGCCCCAGATCGCTTCCTGTACTCTCGGCCACGATGAGACACGGCTACTTGTCTGGCAAGCGACCAAGCCGAAGATCTGGATGCGCGGCGACGGTCAGCCCGGCGGCGTCGGGCTGAAGACCTTCCCGAGTCGAATTGGGCGCCAAATCATGGGAGCACCACTTAAAAGCCCAGAGGGCCCATAGGCCCTCTGCGCCGATCCCCGTACGGGGGTCCACTTATTTGGGGTGATCATCAAAGGCAACCTCGCGGCCGCAAGCTCATTGTATAGCCAGACCGCGGGCCGCGCACCCTCAATTTACCTACAGCAGCAAACGTACGCAACCCCCGTGCCGTGACTGCTTGATGTTTCGCGTAATCGTCAGGCGTGACGTCCTTCAGGGGGGCACTACATCAATTACAGCAGATCGGTCCTCCGGGCCGAAGTGCGGCGAGTGGGACGAGGCGACAGCAAATCTGGTGTCGTGCGCGTCAGGTGATGACGCGTCAGGTGGTGGCTACTTGCCAGATCGCGCGGAGCGGGTCGCGCCCATCCTGAATCGCCTCTAGTCCGGTCTTGCTCATCTCGTCAGCCGGATCGAGGTCACGTGCGCGCCCCCAGTGCTCGCGGGCGCGGGCGATTCGGCCCCGATAGGCGTACTCGAAGCCGAGCAGTGTATGCGCCGGGGCAAGGTCCGGATTGAGCCGCGCCGCCTCTTCGAGCTCGGCGAGCGCTGCATCGCCCTGATCGAGCGCGAGGTACAGGCGCCCGAGCGTCAGATGAAGCTCGGAGTCGCGCGGATAGCGGCGTACCTGCCGCTCCGCTTTCTGAGCTTCTCGAACGTCGGCAAGCTCGCCCTGATCCAGCGACGAATCCTGGCTCGCCGCGACCTCGAGATGCGCGAGCGCCAGGTTCAGCTTGCGCGCCGCGACCAGCGCCATCCCAAGCTGCCAGCGAAGCTTCGGATCGTTGCGTCGCACCTCGACGAGCGCGCGTAGCTCGGGTACGTCATCGGCAGTCGGAAGCGGCTCGGCCGGCGGCAAGGCCGTGACCGCCGCGTCGATTGATTCGACCTGGCTCTCTGGTGCGGCGGATGCATCGGCGATCGACGTCGCCGCCACCTCAATGACCGTGTCCGTCGCGTCGGGTGGGGGTGCTTCGCGCCGGCGAAACCAGCGCAGGGCTGCTGGAAACAGGTCGCCGCCGCCTGTGAACTTTCCAAGCATGATGGCTGTCCTCCTCGGCGTCCTGGCCGCGCCATCGCAGTCCGGGGATTATTTGCGACGATTGCCGTCCGGTCAAGCAAATATGCCCCCGAAACCGTGGGCAACCGTCGATCGAGGTCCATGCTGGAGGCCTGGCCCGACGATAGCTGGGCCACGCAGGCCTTGATCGTAACCCGTTCGAGGGGCGGGCGTCACCTTTCTCGGGTGCCTCATGGGATCTCAACAATGGTGTGGTGGCAGAACTGCGCGAGACTGACGAAGTGCGAACGGCATCTGCGCGCCACCCGTCAGCACGCCGAAGGCAACCGCGGCTCCGAAAGCTCGGGCCGTGCGGATCGAGGTTGGCAGCAACCGTGCCTGGCGTGGACCAGGACTGCCCGAGGGTCGCTCGATGGCGGCCTGGGCACGCCTGCTGGACTGGCGATGATAGCTGCCACACTGTGTAGAGTTGAGCGATGAGATCTCGACGCTGGCTCGGGCTTCCAATCGCCGCGGTCGTCGCCGTGCTCGCCCTCGCGGTCCCGGTCGTCGCCTTTCGTGCGACGTCCGGCGACGGCGGCTCGCACGCCGCGGCCAACCGGTACGGCACACGCGACCCATTCGGCGCAGTTGACCCGCAGGCCGTAGCCTCCCACTATCGTGCCCTCGCCCTCCGTACGCAGCAGTACACCGAGCAGCATCTGGCCTACTTTGGCGGCGCAGCGAACTGCCCGGCCGCCCCGTACGTCTCCTATCGCCGCGACCTCGAGCACCCGACCATCGCCGACGCCTGGTACGTGGCGCTCCAGATACGCGCCGACGCCGCGCTCGTCCGGCTCGGCGAGGACCGCTTCGCCTGCCACATGACCAAGGCCGTCGACTGGCTGGAACTGCTCTGGGATCCCAGTCATCAAGGCTACGCGCCGCGCGCCGACCTCGACGGCTCCAACCCGACGTTGCGGGACGTCTACGCCGACGACAACGCCGTCATCGGCCTCGCGTACATCGAGGTAGCCCGAGTGACCCGGGATCCGGCTTTGCGGGAGCGCCTTCTCGCGGCCGCCGACCGCGCGGCCCGCTACCCGCTCGTCGCCGGCCTCTGGGACGAGACGTCGGGCGGGCTCTGGTGGAACAATCAACGCGCGGCAACCGGTGAAGGGAAGCCCGCTCAGACGACGGCCCTCCTGGCGCAGGTCATGGCCGAACTGTATGCCGAGACCGGCAACCCTTACTACCGCGATGAAGCGGTCGCCGCGCTGGACTGGCTCGACCGAACGCTCTGGGATGAGTCGCACCATCTCTACGCCTACGCCGCGGTCCCCTCGTCCGACGATCCGAGCGGCTTCACCGTCACCTGGGGTGAATACTTCGGCTACGATCAGGCCATCGTCATCGACGCGCTACTTGCGCTCCATCGCGCCGATCCGGGCGACGGCTCCCGCCTCACCCGGGCTCAGGAGATCGCCCGTGCCACGGATCGCGCCTTCTGGCACCGCGACATCGGCGGATACACCCTCCAGGCGGGCGTGACCGACCTGTACGCCCCCTACGGGGTCTGGATCAGCGAGTCGTTGCTGCATCTGTACGCCGTCGATGGTGACCCGTTCTGGCTGGAGCGCGCCCGCGCCAACTTCGACACCATCGAGGCCCGCTTCCGCGACGGGGACAGCGGCGCGTACTTTCGCCTGACGTTCCCCTGCACGGGCGAGCGGGTGAGCCTCTGCCGCCCTGGCGAGCAGTGGGGCTACGACCGAGTCATCTACTCGCTTAGTCAAGCGATGATGCAGCGTGTGGCGGCGCTCCTCGCAGCCGCCTCATAGGGGAGGCAGTTTTCAGCCGCCAGCGGCCAGGAGCGCGGTCAGGAGCGCACCCAGTCGAGCGCGCCCAGTCGAGCGCGCCGCATCCCCTGAACCTGTCTGCCCAGCGTCGTCGCCGTATCCAGGTCTCGCGATCTGGCACCATCATCCGGCGAAGGAGGTCTGACCATGCGTACGATTCGGATTACCGCCGGCGACGTTCAGCAGACGGCGACGCTCAACGACACTCAGACGGCCGGCCTCATCTGGGACGCCCTGCCGTTCGACATCTCGGGTAGCCGCTGGGGCGACGAGATCTACTTCTCGATCCCAGTCGACACCGGCACCGAACGGGGGCAGGCGACCGTCGATGCCGGCGACCTTGGCTACTGGGAGCCGGGCAGCGCCTTCTGCATCTTCTGGGGTCCGACGCCTGCCAGCCGGGGGAACGAGATCCGCCCGGCCAATCCGGTGACGGTCTTCGGCAAGCTCGACGGCAACCCGAAGGCGTTCGACGGTTTCCGCTCGGGCACGCGGGTCAAGATCGAGCGCGTCGAGGGCTGACCGCCGCCCTCGCCCGCTGACCAGTACCCGCCGACAACGCCCGCTTACTCCTCGACGTGGGCGGGCGCCCCTCCCGCCCACGTTCCCGCATCGTCAGCCTCGGGGAGTACCTTCGGTCCGGTGGGCGCGGTCTCCGCCCACATCGCCCCCTGCCTGGCGACGACGGCCCGTCTGAGGAGCGTCCGCCCGACGATGGCAGCACTCCCGCTGAGGCCGAGCACGAGCAGCGACGCGCCAAGCGGCACAGCCGGCTCCCAGAGTCCTCGGAGATGAGCCAGTCCGTAGCGCATGGCCAGGACGGCGTTCGGGTCGCGCGTCCAGGCTGAGCCGAACGCCCAGGTCAGCCAGATGGCCCCGAACAGAGCACATTCTGCCAGCACGAGCGTAAGGAGCCAGCGGCGCCCGGCCGGGCCGAGCCATCCGGCCTCGCGGGCCGCCGCCGCCAACCCGAGCACCACGATGGGCGTCATACTCTCGGCGGCGTCACCGGTGGTGTGCCAGTTAGGTTGAAGCATGACCTGTCCGAAGAATCCGCACGCACAGACGACCGCGAGCCAGGGTAGCCGCCAGGGTAGCCGCCAGGGTAGCCGCCAGGGTGGCAGCCGACGAGCACCGGTCCCATCGTCGTCACTCGGGATCGTGGCACGCCAGCCAGCGCGCGCGAGCAGCCAGCATCCGCTCGAGCCGAGCGCAGCGGTCAAGAGCGCCGTCTGTACACGCATCAACGCGTCGAGGCTCGGTGCGTCCCCACGTGCGAGCGCGGAGAGGGCGGGCCAGGGTACGAGCGTGGTTGCGGCGGCAACCCCGCCCTTCAAGAGCCAGCCACCCAGCGAATCGGTGGTGTCCGCGTCGAGCGACGCCGGGTTGGCCGCAAGCGTCGCCTGGAGGCCGTACGTCCCGATCACCCAGGTCTGCCACGGCACGACCACCAGCAACCCTACGAAGCCGGCCGCCGCCCACGTCGACAGCGTTCGTGAGCGTGTCCCCTGGAACACTGAGACTGGCCGTCGCCACACGAGCCAGAGCAGAGCCGGGAGGACGTAGAACAGCGTCGTCTGATGGGCGAGGTAGCCGAAACCGGCGCAAGCCGCCGCCAGCATGAGAGCCTGCTGGCTTCGCGCGCGTCGGTCGTCGTATCCAACGATTCGTACGAGATACAGGAACAGCAGCACGAACGTCGCCGCCACCATCTTCGACCAGGGGTAGGCGGCGTTTTGCAGCAGGAACGGACTCAGCCCGACCAGTCCGGCCATGAGCCAGGATGCCCGGCAGCTATGCCACGCACCTTCGCCACGCCCCACGCGCTCGTGCGTCTCGTTCCGGTGGCTATGGGCCCGGTTCGTACCACTCCCCTCGGTCACGCTGTATCCCCAGGGCGCACCATCTCTCGGACGTTTCCCAGGGCGCCCGCGCTCGCCAATGGCCCGTGCCCACAGCACCGCCACGCCTGCCACCGCTGTGCCGAGGAGCGGCGTCAGCAGTTGAAACGGCCAGAACTCGGCGCCGAGCGCTCCGGAGAGCAGCCCGCCTTCCAGGTTGTAGAGGGGCGGGCGGGAGATGACGCCGAAGTCGCCAACACGATTCGTGAAGACACGCAGATCTGGGAGCGGCTGGCCGAGGTAGACGAGCACCAGGAACCAGTGAGCCAGCCAATCGCCGATCCGAAGTGCGCCGCCGGAGAGCGGCATCAGGAGCGTGGTGCCGAGCGCGCCGGCACCGAAGAGCCCCAGCCCGGCGGCTGTCGCGGCCAGTGGCGGGTCAGTATCAAGCGCCCGCCGAACGCCGGCCAGGCTGACGCCCCGCCCGGCAAGCAGTCCGAGCACGGTCAGCACTCCGATAGCTCCAAGCGGCAGCCAGGGCCCAGGCCAGCCGAGCAGCAATCCGCCGAAGGCCGCCAGCCCGAGGATTGCTGGCAGGAGCGCCACCGCCAGCGCCAGCCGCTCGCTCCGGTCGAGCGCACACCGTCCGAGCAGGCGCAGGGTACCCCAGAGGCCGAGCGCCCCGAGCAGTGCCGCGAGCCCGAGGATAAGCGCCGTCACCGTGGCTCAGCGGGCCGCTGGTAGAAGCCCGCGCTCCAGCAGGAAGCGCGTTAGCTCGCGGGCGGCGAGGGTGTGTCCGGCCTGATTCCAGTGCTGGTCGGTCTGGAAGTAGAAGCGCTTCCAGTCGCCGCCAGACTCGGCGCGCAGCGTCGGCAGCAAGTCGAGCAGCAGGAAGCCCTCGCGTTCGGCGATACGGGCAAGCTGCTGGTTTGGCGCGGCGAGGTCGAGGCGGCCGTCGCGGAGACGCCGCCCCTGCACCATGGTCTCCCAGTCGTCGTCGCTCAATTGCGGACTATCGGGAATGACGAACGCGGCGAGCGACGCGCCCATTTCGTCAGCGCGAGCCTTCAAGCGGTCGAACAGGCGGGCAGTAATCTCCCAGCCTTCCGCCCACTCCCCGCTCGGCTCCTTCTCGTACATCGCGCGGGTATGGGGGGCAAGTGGGCCGGCTGCGAACAGGGGCACGTTTGCCTGGGGATTGCTGAGGCGGTTGATCGCCCCGGTCTCGACGACGTTCCAGAGCCGACAGCAGGCCCGCAAGGCCGTCACGAGCCCGCCAGGACGCGGCGGCGCAGGCGGCGGGTCTTTGCGCTCCAGTCCGCCATCTGGCGCCAGCTTGAAATACGGCTTGACCGCTTGATCCAGGTCGTCGCCTTCGAGCTGAAGTTTGTAGTAATTGTCGTGCAAGTCATTGCCGATGAAGAACCCGACGAGGACGAGGTCGGGCTGGAAGCGGTAGCCCTCATGATCGAAGTAGAGGTACTCGATGCCGGTCCCCCAGCCCGCTACGCCGGCATTGACTACCTCGACGTTCAAATCAGGACGCTCGCGGCGCAAGCTCGCTTCGAGCAGCGCGGCTGTGGTCTGCTGCTGCTCAACCTGGACGCCTTCCATGAAGGAATCGCCCAGCAGGAGGATGCGGAAGGTGCCGGGCGGCTTGTCGTAGCTCTCGCGCCGGTCTCGCAGGCCGAGGCGGTTGAAATGGACGCGGGCGAAGTACTCGCTGGAGTGCTGCCAGCCGTCGTAGCCGGGCACGTGGAAGAAGCCGTAAACCGGGTGGCGCTCCAGATACGCGCCGCTGGTGTAGTTGCCGGGCAGGATCGGTCCGAACAGGCGCAGGCTCACTTCGAGGGCAACGAGAAACAGGAGCACCGTCGCCAGCAGTACCCCCAGCCGGGCGATCCAGGTGACACGGCCCGATAGTCTCGGCCGAGGTCGTTCATCCGCGCTAGCCGCGCCTCCGGGAACGGCGCGCGGGCGAGTGAGGGTGCTCAATGGGATGCCACCTGTGGAGATGCCAAGAGGCGAGGGGCGGCCTGGGTCCGATGGCTGCCACGCCCGCCCGAGCGCAACGGGTCGCCGGAGTGTACCGGACCTGACCGCCGACAGGCAGCGGCCTCCTCACCACCGGCGCCAGGTCCAGAACGGGGGCGGGGCGAAGGAAGATCCCTACACCATCCGGCTGAGCCGCTCCTGCACCATGCGCGGGAACGAACCGTCCTTCAGAACCCGGTACAGGTTGTCCCCGGGGCACGAGGTGGGCGCGTGGTCGCGATGGCCGGTGAGCGCCGTGGGCGAGATATCGAAGCGCTTCATGAGCCACGCTGCCGTATCAGCCGCGCCGGCCAGTTGCGTCTCGGTCGCCTCTCGCAGGCTGAAGTCGCCGATGAAGCAGATCAGCACCAGCCCGGTCGGGTCGTAGTAGATCGAGGGATTACCGCGCACTGTCGGCGGGCGTCCGGCCCAGATGCCGCCGTCCAGATCCACCAGGTAGTGGTAGGCGATGTCTTCCCACTCACGCTCAGGCCCGGTGTGAAACGCCTGGATGTTGCGAAGGTACTGTTCCACGGCTGGCTTGCCGTTCCAGGGCGCGCCGGTGTGGTGAAGCGACACGCCCTTCGGCGTCTGCTGCACGTACGGCTGGGCTGGGGATGCGGCGTTCCAGGCTTCGCGTGAATGAATCCAGGCCGGCATGCCGTTGCCGCCGGTAGCAGGCGGGCGAGCTGAGGCCGGCGGCAGGATCACCGATGGGGCCGACGGCGCGAACAGCGAACGGAGCGTCGGCACCTGTCCAGGCACCGGGCGACTGGGATCGGTCGGAGGATCGGCCTCGGCGGCGGCAGCCGTGCGTGCAGCACCCGGCAGCCCGATGGTACCTGCCACGACGAGTGCCCAGGCTTGCAAAAAGCGCCGCCGGTCCGTGCCGCATCGTGACACGCGCGCGGAACGGCCCTGCCGTGGCTCCTGCCGCGCGTCGGCTTGCTCGGGCCTGACGTCCCCGCGGTCCGGCCCGGAAGCCGGCGTCGTGCTACCCGGCCGTGCGATCTGCTGCTCGCCGCTGTGTCGCCTCACTCCCCGGTCACCTCCAGCGTCCTGGACGCCGCGATCCCGCTGCGCGTCGTCTCCTCGGCTAACGTTCGCACGGGTCGTCGGCGATCTCGGCCGATCCTTTTTCACCGCCGCCCGCCGATCAGCCGCGACACCTCTTCCTTGCTCTGTCGCGCCAGTTGCTCGAGCTTCGCACGTGTCGGCGGGGTCGGGTCGTAGGCGCCGGACTCGATCATCCGCACCAACACGGCGGTTGCAGCCGGCACTTCGATGGTCGCGGTGTTCATCACGACGCTGTGGTACATCGGATCGAGCCAGTCTGCCTGAAAGAGATACCGGTGGTAGGCGGCTCGGTCGCGATCGGCTCGGCGTGCGACATCCTCGGCCTGTTCGCGGGTCATCGGGCCGGGCCGTCCGCCGGCTCCCCGCTCCATGATCCGCGCGATCCGCACGGGCATCGGGCTGGTGAACAGCACCTTCAGCGCGTGATCGACCTCGCGCAAGAGCATGCCGGTCCCGCGGCCGAGGAACACGACGTTGTCGCGTAAGGCCATATCGTAGACGACGGTCCGGAGCAGGACGTTGTAGCGCCGCCGCTCCTGGTCGAGCCGTTCGAGGAGTCCAGGCCGCCGCTCCAACAGCTCCGGCGCCGTCTCGTCGATCCCGCCATACGCCTCGGCCTCTTCCAGCAGGGCCTTCTTGTCGAGCAGACGGTAGCCGAGCCGGACGGCGAGGTCGCGAGCGACGTCACCGCCCCAACTGCCTTCCTCACGGGAGACCGACACGAGCGCCATGATGCCCTCCTTCAGGTCGGGCGGGTAGAGCGCACGGGGCGCGACGCCGAGGCTGTGGCCGTGCCCCGCCGACAGGCGCCGATTGTACCATGCGCCCGCTCGGCGGTCCGCCGCGCCGCACGTCACAATGCCGAGGGGTCACGGGGCTGACCGCCATCCGGGCTGACCGCCATCAGGGCGGGCGCCGCAGCGCCGCACACCGCGGGGCCGGACGTCACAGCCGCTCGTCCTCCACTTCGAGTTGTCGCACCCGCAGGCGACGGCGCTGGTCGCGCACGGCCGTGCGGATCAACTCCTTCACCTGCTCTGGCTCTGCGACGTCGTGCAGTGCGACGCGCGGTGACGTCGCGTCCGTCGTCACCACGAATACGGTTCCGATCCCAAGCGCCCGCTGCGTCAGCGACTGCTCGACGGCAACGTCTCGAACCCGCGTCAACTCGATCTCGTCGATCGAGCGGTTGAGCAGGCCGCGAATGGTCCGCAGCCGCTCGGTAGTGAGCTCCCAGCGGATGGCATGAGTCTCGATGGGGTTGAGCAGGCCGTGCGGGGTGCCTTCCCAGATCGTTGTCTCGCCGGCCGGAGCTTCCGAAGGATGAGCGGGCGGCGTCTCACCCTGCTCGGGTGGTTGCGGGCCCTGTCCCGTGCCTCCCGGCCCAGCCGCCTCAGCGGACAGCGCCCGCCCGCACCGCGAACAGAAGCGGTCGCCTTCGGCGTGTTGGTTCCCACACGCTGGGCAGTACGGCATACCCGGTCCCTCCTCCGTGCCAACAGGTTATCCGCTGCGATTCTAGCGGGTCACTGCGCCAGTGCTGCGCCAGTGCTGCGCCAGTGCCAACTGTCATTCGTTCCGATCAGCGCAGGCGTCACCGCACCTTGTGGCGTACCTCGCGGCGTACCTTGCGGCGTACCTTGCCCGGATTCGCCCAAAACCGGCAGAGTTGTCGGCCTGACGCTGAGGTCGGCGCCTCACCGGGCGCGCGAGTTTCGAGCAGGCATGACGCTGACACGTCCCAGGAAGGAATACCCCGTGATTCGAGACTTCTCTCGGTTGGCACGGTTTGCCGGCCTCCTCGTCCTCGTCGCGCTCACGGCGGCCGCACTCTGGCTGCCCGGCCCGTCAGCGAGCGCGCAGCAGGACGAGCGGTATTTTTCAGACACCGGCTTCCGGATCGACGACGATCAGATCTGGGACTACTTCACGAAACGCGGCCGAACGCGCACCTTTGGGCTGCCGATCTCGCGCACGTTCGAGTTCATGGGTGCGCCGACTCAGTTCTTCCAGCGACAGGTCGTGCAGGCCGGGCGGGGCGGCATCCGGACGTTGAACCTGCTCGACGACGGGCTGCTGCCGTACACCACGATCAATGGCTCGACGTTCCCCGGCGTCGATCCGGAGGTCGTCGGGAAGTCACCGCGTCCCGGCTCGCCGGGTTATGACGCGGCCGTCGTCGCCTTCATTCGTGAGAACGCGCCCAATCAGTTCCAGAGCCAGCCAGTCAAGTTTTACGACACCTTCGCCGGCACCGTTACACTGGCAGACGCCTTCCCCGACGGCAACGGCAATGCCGATTTGCTGCCGTTGCTCAACCTCGAGCTCTGGGGGCAGCCGACCTCGAAGCCGACTCCGGACCCCAACAACGGCTCGTTCATCTACCAGCGCTTCCAGCGCGGCGTCATGCACTACGATGCCGGCTGCACCTGCACCCAGGGATTGCTGCTGGCTGACGCGCTGAAGGCGGTCATCACTGGCGAGAACCTGCCGGACGACCTGGCAGCCCAGGCCGCCACCAGCCCGCTCTACCTTCAGTATGACCCAGACGGCCACACCGGCCCGCTCCGTCCAGCCGACCTGCCGGACTCGGACCTCAGCAACGCCTTCCGTCCGTCGCTCGACACGACGCCGGCTGCGCCGCGCCCGGTCGCCCAAACCCAGCCAGCCGCGAAGCCAGCGGCCTCACCGACGCCGCCTGCCGCGACGGCCACCCCGAGCGGCCCGCCAGCAGGCGACCCGAAGTCCTTACTCGTAAAGGAGAACGAGGCCGGGCGTGACGCTAAGACCGGCGACACGAAGGATGGCTCGGACAGCCGCCAGATCTGGGCTTCGGCGCGCTTCGAGCGCGAGGATACCAACAAGAATCGCCACAGCGGCCCCATCGTGGTCTATAGCCGGGCGATCATCGCGCGTGATGTCGACACGGCGCGCCAGATCTTCGCGCAGGAAGCGTCCCAGAACGAGAAATTCCCCGAAGCGAAGAACAAGGTTGGCGGCAGGTTCCCATTCAACACTGAGGGAGACGAAGACGTCGGCGAAGAGGCGAAGGGGCAGTCTGCCTGCACTGCGTCGAAGTGCGTCGAAGCGGACGAAATGCTCCACCGGCGGATCGTCTTCCGGGTGGGCAAGATGGTCGGTGTGATCTATACCTATGGCCTCGATGATCCGGAGGGGAACACTCAGGCGTTTACCCGCCAGTTCGCCCAACTGATGGTGAAGCGGATGCGCGACTGACTGACGAACCGCGCGACCGCCGACAAACGACGAAGAGGGGGCGAGCCGGTTGGCTCGTCCCCTCCTCGTGATCCGGCCCCTACAGCCGGCTATGTAGGGTCTTACTTGACGTCGGCAGTGGCGCCAGCGTCGCGCAGCTTCGCCGCGGCTGCCTCGGCCTCCTCCTTGTTGACACCTTCCTTGACCGGCTTTGGCGCCGCCTCGACCAGATCCTTGGCCTCCTTCAGACCCAGGCTGGTCAGTTCGCGGACTGCCTTGATGACGTTGATCTTGTTCGGGCCGAAGTTGGTGAGGATGACACTAAATTCGGTCTGCTCCTCGACTTCGGCAGCCGCGGCGCCATCGCCAGCGGGTGCCGCGGCTGCCGGGGCCATCGCCACGGCGGCCGTCACGCCCCACTTCTCCTCGAGCGCCTTCTTCAGCTCGACCAGGTCAAGCACCGTCATCTTCTCGATGGTCGCAATCAGTTCGTCGTTCACCATACCCGTACCCTCCTGGGCCACGCCGGCCTCGCCGGACTCTTCGAGCTGCTGGCGGCGCGCTTCGAGCACGCCAATCACGTTCTGGAGCGGCGCTGAGATCACCATCAGGAACGCCGACAGCGGCGAGATAATGCTCCCGAGCGTCTGGCCAAGCACCACGTCGCGCGACGGTAGCTCCGCGATTCGGCCGATGTCTTCGGCCGTCACATGGCGGTCGCCGAGTATGCCGCCCTTGATGGCGAGTACCCGTGACGTTCGCAGGTAGTCCTGCAACGACTTTGCGAGCGCGGACGGATCGCCGAATGCGAACGCAATCGCCGTCGGCCCCGCCAGGTCGGGCACGAGCCCGTCTCGCCCGACGCGCTCGGCGGCGAACCGGGTGAGCGTGTTCTTAGCAACCTGGTAGTCTGCGCCGATGTCGCGTAGCCGGCCCCGCAGCGTCGACATCTCGGCGACAGACAGCCCGCGATAGTCTGTCACGACGACCATCTGGCTCCGCTGGAGCTTGTCGGCTAACTCGTCGACAGACTGCTCTTTCTGCTGGCGTACTTCAGCTTTCGGCACTCGGTCACCTCCTTTCACTATCTCGGACGACACCGCGAACGCTGTCGTCCGGCTGAATCGCCCTGCCGGCGTTCCCCGATCGCACCCTGCATAGGAACCACGCGCATGGGCGCCTCTCGTCGACGTGGTTCCCGTGCAGTGACGCCCTCGATGACGTCGGTCAGAATGACAAAGCCCCGCGCACGAGGCCGGGGCGTCAAGGCGAACGTCGAGCCGGCAAGGGCCGTCAGTTCGGAGAAGCGCCTCGGCGGGCCGTGCATTAAGCGCCCCGAGGGGAGGCGCACCCGCTGTCTACAGCAAACGTCTTCAATTGTCGCGCTCAGAAGTCTACGGAAGCCGCTACCTCAGCCGCAAACGCCCCTCACCCACGGCCCCTCTCTCGCACGCGTAGAGAGGGGCCGTGGGTGAGGGAAAGGCTTCTTACGCCGCCGCGAGCGCCAACGTCGGCTGGATATCCAGCTTGATACCAGGGCCCATCGTGGTCGTGACCGTGATCGACCGGATGTAGGTGCCTTTGGCAGCCGTTGGCTTGGCCCGCACGACCGCGTCGATGGCCGCTGCCAGGTTCTGCATCAACTTGTCGGCGTCGAACGAGATCCGGCCAATCGGCATGTGGACGACCGCCGTCTTGTCGACCCGGAAGTCGATCCGGCCGCCCTTGACCTCGCGGATCACCCGGCCGACCTCTGGGGTGACCGTCCCGGTGCGCGGGTTCGGCATCAGGCCGCGCGGACCGAGTACCCGGCCGAGCCGCCCGACCAGCCCCATCATGTCCGGCGTAGCAACCGCGACGTCGAAGTCGAGCCAGCCCTGCTGGACTCGCTGCACCAGATCTTCAGCGCCAGCCACATCCGCGCCGGCCTCTTCGGCCTCACGGATCTTGTCGCCCTGCGCGAACGCGATGACGCGGCGGGTCTTGCCGGTGCCGGCCGGGAGCGCAGCCGAGCCACGAATCACCTGATCGGCGTGGCGAGGATCGACGCCCGTCCGGATGTGGACTTCCACCGTCTCATCGAACTTCGCGTAGCTGAGCGACTTCAGGAGCTCGAGCGCCTCGCGCGGCTCATAGAGCTTCTCGCGGTCGATCTTCTCGAGAGCGCTCTTGTACTTCTTGCCAGCCATCCTACCTCCAGTGGTGCAGACGCCCGCGACGCGGGCTCCCACATACCGCTCGCCATCGCCTGCCAGCAGACCCCCAACACAGGGAAACGATCAGGCGCGCGTACCGCCCGACCGAGGCCGCCGTTGCCGGGTGCGATGGGCGAATCGATTACGCCTCGACGGCTACGCCCATGCTGCGGGCGGTGCCCGCGATGATCTTCTCGGCACCCTCGACGGACGTGGCGTTCAAATCTTTCATCTTCAACTCGGCGATCTCGCGCAGCTTGTCACGGCTGAGCGTGCCCGCCGGCGCGCCCTTGCCGGCCGTCCCCGAGCCCTTGTCGACGTTCAGCGCCTTCTTGATCAGGTCAGAGGCCGGCGGCGTCTTCGTGACGAAGTTGAACGAGCGGTCCTCGAAGATGGTGATCTCCACTGGGATCACCATGCCGGCCTGCGCGGCCGTCCGCTCGTTGTACTCCTTCACGAAGCCCATGATGTTGACGCCGTGCTGGCCGAGGGCCGGGCCGACCGGCGGCGCCGGCGTGGCCTTGCCGGCGTCGATCTGAAGCTTGACGATTGCGCGGACCTTCTTTGCCATGGACCTCTTCCGAAGTTCTCAGCGTTCAGCGCTCAGTTATCAGCGGCAGGGCAGACCGCCGGCAACTACTCCGAGCCTCTGGCAACTGACGGCTGAACGCTGAGAACTCGACAAACTCACAACTACGTTATGCGGGCGACCTGGAGGAAGTCGAGTTCGACCGGCGTCTCGCGCCCGAAGAACGAGACCAGCACTCGGACCTTGCCGCGCTCGGCGTTGATGGTGTCGACCACGCCGATGAAGTCGGTGAACGGTCCGTCCACCACCTTGACGCGCTCGCCGGGGGAGAAGCTGACCTTGACCTTCGGCGCCTCCATCTTCATCTGCTTCAGGATGCGCTTGACGTCGACGTCGTCCAGCGGCGCCGGCCGCGTTCCGTGGCCGACGAACCCGGTCACGCCAGGCGTATTCCGCACCACGTACCAGGAGTCGTCTGACATCGACATCTCGACCAGCACATAGCCCGGGAAGACTTTCCTCTGAACCGTCCGGCGCTGGCCATCCTTGATTTCGATCTCTTCCTCGGTCGGGATGACGACCTGGAAGATCTTGTCCTGGACACCCATCGACTCGATGCGGTGCTCCAGGTTGGTCTTGACCTTATTCTCATAGCCGGAGTACGTGTGGATCACGTACCACTCGCGGTCGTCCTGAGCCCCAAGGTCACCGTCCGCGGTCGTCATCGCGGCGGCATCCTGCTCGTCGATCGCGCTTCTACTCTCACGCGCCATCTTCGCGGTCCTCCGCCTCGTCCTAGTAGCCGCCGGCGCCGGTCAGGGTCAGGATGTGTCGGAACAATTCCTGGAAACTAAAGTCAACCAGGCCGAGAAACGCCCCGAGTGCAGCAGCCATGCCCACGATGACGGCGGTCATGTTGACCGTCTGACGGCGGGACGGCCAGATAACCTTGCGGATCTCGGCACGAAGCTCGCGAAACAGGCCGGTGATCCCCTGGCCGCGTGAGCTCATCGCGAGCGGGCTGCCAGCCGTTGCGAGCGGCCGGGTGCCACGACTCTTTGCAGGCTGGCGTGCGGGGGTCTTGCTAGGTGAGGGCGCTTTCGTCGGCGGCATTGGCTGGCCTTTGCCCGAGAGTCTGGGATAACGGCTCGTCCCTGACGCGCGCAGCGAGCCTGGCGGCGCGAAGCGACGAGCGACGGCGTGGCGGCCGCGCGGCATCGGTCAGACGCCGCGCAAAACAAATGGAGCCACCGGAGGGCGGCTTCCGAGACAAACTATACTGAACGTCCGTCCCACTCGACAAGAGATGACGGCGCCACACCGACGCTGCCTACCAGCGCGCAGCACGCGTGCGCCAACCCCGCCTGCAACTCTGCCGTCCCGGCCCGTGTTCTACCGCATGACGACCCTCTGGAGGCAGGCGACCGTGGACCACTGGCTCACCGACGACGTCGAGCGTCATCTAGCCGCTCTGCGCGATGACGCGGCGCGCTCACAACTCGTTCAGGACCGCGCCCCAGGTGTGGTGGCCACTCGGACACTCCGCACCAGGGCGGCGCTGGCCTTGCTCTGGCTCGCAGACCGCCTCGACGCCGAAGCATCGGTACAGACGACCTCGCTTACGCCAGCCATGCGCGAGCGCGCGCTCGAGTGCCGGTCCGGAGCCTCATGAAGCCGAGACCGCCGTTCGGTGTCCGTGCTTCTCGCCGGGAGGGTCCGCCCGCAGCGCAGGTGAGAGTTTGTTTCGTACCCTCGTCGACGTCAAGACAGGCATTCACCCCCGCGGTCCCTCGCGGGGAGAAGGCCGGGGTGGGAGGGTTCCCTGTCAGCGCTTACGCTGTTTGTGGCGCTCTTCCGGCTCGTACAACCAGAAGGGGCCAACCCGGCCAGCCGGTACATAGACGTCTTTGGTGGCGATCCGCAGCGACTCGGCCCAGAGCGGCTGGCGCTTCCACCAGCGGGTACCCGCCACGTCTCCCCGCAAGACGATCAGGTCGAACTCGCTGCGCTTGATCCGCCGTTCGAGGTCGCGCGTGTCGAAGAAGCCGGTCGTTGCCATCTGGCTGATGTGGAACGTGTCCGAGACCACCAGCGGGCGGCCGGCCAGCACGACGGCCAACGGCTCCTCCGAGAGCACCATGCCCGCTTCCGCCAGCTCCTCGATCGGTAGACGCTGGGACGTCTGGATTCCGCCTTCCTCATGCCAATAGTCGGCAAGGGGGGTTGCCCAGGCAACCGACACGACGGCCAACAGCACCGCCGCCACCGTGCCAACGAGGGGCCGTCGAACTGGCCAACCCCAGAGCGCGTCGATGGCCAGTGCCGCAAGCCCGCAGGCAGCAGCGGCCGGCTCGATCAGATAGTTCACGTCGCTACCGGTATTGCGGAGAGTCGCGAAGGCCACGCCCACGGCTATCAGCAGGTACAGGACGAGCAGTTCGGGGCGCCGCTTCCGATAGAGCATCAGGACGGCCCCGCCGAGGGCCAATCCGAGCGGGAGCCAGCCATCGAGGACCAGCGGCTGAATATCCCGGAATGCGAAGTCCAGCCCGTTCTTTGGGGTCGCGAGATGCGCCGAGACGGTGTTCAGGATGTAGACGCCGCCGGTCGCGACCTGGAGCAGCATGATCCCGCCGAGCGCCGCGCCGAACCAGATGCCCGTGAAGACGAAGGCGCCGCGCCGGCGGCCACTCAGGAGCAGCCAGAGCACGGCTGCCACCGGGAACGCGACGGCCGTCTGCTTAGTGAAGAAGGCCAGGACGGCCACCGTCGCCGACAGCCAGGCGCGGTCCGGCCAGCGCTGAAGCAGGAGCGCCGCGAACAGCACCAGCGCGAGGGCCGGCAGGTCTGGCCGCACCGCGTAGCCCCACTCGTCCACAAAGGGCAGTCCGAGCAACAGGCTTGCCCCGGCCAGCGCGGCGAGCCTGCTCGCACCGGCCATGCGGGCCACCATCCAGACGAGGGCCGCTGTCGCGAGGCTCGCCGTGAGCGTCATCCCGCGTGCGGCGGCCATCGTTCCGAGAACGTCCAGGCCGAGCGCGCGGCTGACCAGTCCGCCAACCACCGACTGAACCGGCGGGTACGGCGCGATCACGTAGGGGTACTGGTGAAAGTCCTGGTAGAGCGGCGCACCATCGCGAACCCGGAGGATAGCGGCGATGAACGCGCCTTCCGGGTTGGTGATCGGCCAGGCGAGGTCGAGGGCGTGAAGACCTGCACGAAGGAAGCTCAGACTGAGGCCAAGCCCCGCCGCGATGACGACGATCTGGCAGGCCCACAGCACCAGGCGCAGCCCCGGCGCGGCGGCGCGGCGCCTCTCGCCGCGATCGCATCCATCCGCGAGCGTGCGCTCGCCCGCCTGCGCTACGAGCGTGCGTTCGGTCGCCTCGATCGTCTCCGCTCCTTGGGTGCCGGCGCCTCGTCGGCAAGATACCCCGTGAAGCCGAGCCGCCAGCCCGCCCCACGAACGGGGCGTATTATGACGGACATCCCGCCGGCGGGTCGCTCTTCCGTCGAACACGTCGCGGAGATGGGGAGCACCCAGTACGTAGCTGACGGACGCGAATACGTCGACGATAGACGCAAAGCGCCCGCCGCTACGGGCGTGGCGGCGGGCGGTGATGGAGCGCGGTATCGGCGTTAGCCGAGGTGCTTCTCGACGCGCTCCAGGATGGCCTTCTCAGACGAGAACCCGACGATCGTGTCGACGGGCTGACCGCCCTTGAAGAGAATCAGGGTCGGGATGCCGCGAATGCGGAACTCGCCCATCGTCTTCGGGTTTTCATCGACGTTCAACTTGACGACCTTGAGCTTACCGTCCTGATCGTTCGCGATCTTCTCCAGATGCGGCGCGATCATCCGGCACGGCTGGCACCATTCCGCCCAGAAGTCCACCAGGACTGGCGTCTGGGATTCGATCACTTCGTTCTGGAACGTACTGTCGGTGACGGCGACCGGATGTGCCATCATTCCCCTCCAGGGCCGCGGCAGCGCTGCCCCTTACATGCGTGTGTTCCGGCCTAGGATACCCGTCCTGTGACCGAAGTCACCTACTATAACGTGCACCCCGCCCGGGTATTCCCGTGCTCTCCGGCTGCACGTTCGCATGCCGCATGCCCACGCCACTGGCCTGCTTCACACTTCTCCACTCGTTCCTCACTCCCTACCACCAGCCACTCGCCACTTGCTACTGACCACTCGCCTCTACCTGCCGCTTCAACTCGGCGATGCCGGCGTTCACACCTAGGACCGGGACGTCCGGGAACATCATCCGGAAGTGGTCCATCAGCAGTCCGGCCCTGAGGGGGCGGGGTGCGAGTTGGTTCAGGCTGGCCGTCGGGATCGGCTCGATCAGGCTGGCATCCAGGTCGAAGGCAGCGGCGATGCGCCGTGCGAACTCGTAGCGGGAGAGAACGTCGGCGCCGACCGTGTTGAACACTCCAACCGCATTCGTCCGAGCGAGCGCCAGCGTCATGTCGGCCAGATTATCGGCGAGCGTCGGCGACCCGATCTGGTCTTCGACGATTCGGACCCGCTCGCCCGCGCGAAGCTTGCCGACGAGCCAGAGCACGAAGTTCGCCCGGACGTGCGGCGCGTAACCGTACAGCACCGTGGTGCGAGCAATTGCCCAGGAGCCGCCGGCGGCGCGAACCGCCTGTTCGCCTTCAGCCTTCGTTCGCGCGTACCAGCCGAGCGGGTTGATGGGATCGTCCTCGCGGTACGGGCCGGCAGCGCCGTCGAAGACGTACTCGGTCGAGAGGTGAACGAGCCGGATGCCCCGTTCGGCGCAGCCGCGCGCGACGTTGCCGGCACCGCCCGCGTTGATCGCCTCAGCCGCGTCGCGCTCGCGCTCGCAGCCGTCGACATCGGTCAGAGCGGCAGTGTGGATGACCGCATCGGGGAGGGCCGCGTCGAGGGTCGCGGCCACGTCGGTGGCATCAGTCACGTCCATCCGCCAGAACGGAACGTCGCCGAGGTACCCGTTCGACGGCGCGCCACGCGAGGCAGCCAGCGGCGCGTCTGGCCCTGCGTGCAGCAGCCGCTCCAGCACTTTCGTCCCGAGCAGGCCGTTGCTGCCGGTGACCAGGATTCGCACGTCGCTCTCCCAGGTGTGTATCCGCCAGAGGTGCGGGCCAAACGCGGCGCATTATACGAGCCGTCGGCACCCTTCCACTGGTGGGAGTGTAGGCGTGGTGGGAGTGTAGGCGACGCGAACGCACGTGGCTCGCCGAAGGCTGATCTCCGACCCTGTACAGTTGCAAGCAGTTGCAACTGGCTCGGGACGTGTGGTATTGAATCAGCGGAGTGGCGCCTGGGGAGGCATCGCTCGACGAGTTTGGGGGAATGTGTGACCTGGCGAATCGAGACGGTCGACCGCCTCGACGCAGCACAACGACAGGATGTCGACGCGCTCATCCGCCGTGCGACGGCGAGTGACGGCGTGCCCCCGGTCGGCGAGCACAAGTACCTGAAGTTGCATGCTGGCGAAACCGGTGCGTGTGCGCTGCTCGCCTTCGCCGACCACCAGCTCGAAGGGTACGCTCAGGTGCTCGTCTCGGCCGACGATGCCACCGCCGAGATCGTCGTCGACCCGTCACGCCGCGGCCAGGGTCTCGGCCGCCGCCTGCTTGCTACGGCCCGAGCAGTGTCCCGCCGTGCCGGCGGGGCGTCGCTGAAGGTCTGGGCCTACGGCGCGCTGCCCGTCAGCGGTGCCATCGCGGCCCGCCATGGCATCACCCCCAGCCGCACCCTCCTCCAACTCGAGCGGCCCCTGGATGAGCTCGACTCGACCGCCCTGCCGGCCGGCTACGCAATCCGAACGTTCGACCCGTCGCGGGATCGAGCGGCCTGGCTCCACTTGCACAACGAAGTCTTCGCCGATCACCCGGAGAATGGGAAGTGGGCCGCTGGAGATCTGGAATCGCGACTTCAGCAACCCTGGTTCGAGGCCGATGACTTCCTGGTCGCCGAGCGCGAGGGTCGGATGGTCGGGTTCAACTGGCTGAAGCGCGTCCCGGATGCGCCGCCCCAGCGGCCCGAAGGCGAGATTTACATCATCGGCGTCGCCGGCTCCGAACGCGGGCGCGGCCTGGGCCGGGCGCTCGCAGTGCTTGGGCTCCACCACCTGCGGGCCGAAGGCATGCGGGTGTGCACCCTGTATGTCGAGGGTGACAACACACCGGCCTTGTCGCTGTACAACGGGCTCGGGTTCCGTGTGCGCCACACGCACCGCTGTTACACACTGCCACTGCTCGCCAAGGCAGGAGAGTTGAGTGCAGAGCAGGCGGGGTCGCCACAGCCATCGGCCAGCACCAGCGCTCACCCGCCAATCGCGGCGCCGGCGCCCGGTCCCGCCCTGGCCCCCTGCTCGTAGGCCGTCTGTAGCCGCTCAGCGGATCCGGTGGAATGACGGTGAGCGCGCCGCGACCACAGCGACTGCGCCAGCCACCACCAGCCCGGCTCCGGCTGCCGCAACGCGCGGACCTACCTGGTCGGCCGCCCAGGCGAGCGGCAACGCCGCGATCGGCGTGATCGCGAAGGTCATCAGGTAGATGCTCGTGACCCGGCCGTACAGGTGCGGCTCGGTGTTGCCCAGTAGCAGGGTGCCATTCAGCGACAGGTACGCGGCCGAGCACGCGCCGAAGAGGGCGAGCATCAGTACCGCCACCGGCACCGTTGGCGCGGCTGCGAACCCGGCCAGCGCCAGCCCGAACCCGATCCCAAGTCCTGTCTGGAGGAGCGCCAACCGCCGAACGCCGGTCAGTGCAGCCGCCACCAGTGCGCCGGCCAGTGCTCCGACGCCGTTCGCTGCCATCAGGCCGCCAAGCCCGGCCGCCCCGATGTGGAACACCCGCTCCGAGAACAGCGGCATGATCTGGAGGATCGGCGAGCCGAACACGAGTGTCACCAGGGCCATCCCGAGCAGTGCGACGTGGGTCGGAGAGGCGGCGATATAGCGCAGCCCCTCGGCAAGCTCTGCGCCCACGCTCGGCAGTCCAGTCCTGCTGCCCGGTGCGCGCGTGATGGGCTGGAGCGGGAGGTGGAACAGGGTGAGCAGGACAGTTCCGTAGAGGAGTGTCATGGCCGCGAACACTCCGCCGACCCCGAGCCACGGCACCGAGAGAAGCGCCCCGGCCAGACTCGGGCCTGCGACACGGCAGAAATTCTGCGAGGCAGTGTTCAGGGCGACGGCGCTCCGCACCAACCGCGGGCCGGCGAGCTCGGCGGCGAACGCCTGTCGGGCTGGCATGTTGAACGAGAACGCGATCCCCTGAACGAAGGCAAGCGCTCCGAGGTGCCAGGTTTCTAGCACGTCGAGGAGCCCGAGGATTGCCAGCGCCAGTGCGCCGCTGCCGAGGGTCACCTGCGTGCACACGAGCACGTTGCGGCGCGGGAAGCGATCGGCGGCGACTCCACCGAGCGGCGAGAGGACGAGCATCGGCAGGCCGCCGAGCATCGTCACGAGCCCCATCTCGATCGCCGAGCCGGAAATAGTGAGGGCCGCGTAGCCGGTCGCAACCACGCTCATCTGCCATGCCAACGTGGACGGAATAGTACCGAGCCAGAGGATGCAAAAGGTCCGGGCGCCGAGCGCCGGATACGTGCGGCAGAGTGCCGCGAGCAGTCCGCCCCGACGAGCGTCGACTCGGCGGCCCGCGCCAGCCTCGAGCACGACGCCGAGCGCGGCATCAACGATGACCTCGGCGGGAGCGACGGCATCGGCACCCGAGTAGCGCGGGGCAGAGTCAACCACACGACCATCATACCGAGTGCAGGACGATCCGGCGAAACGGCATCGCGGCCGTTCATCGTGGTCCCTCACCGGCGGCAGGTATGGAGGCGAGGCCCTGGCCCGCGAGATCTCGATGTTTTGGCCAGGGTTTGCACAGCCCGTGCCTCACCTGGCACAGCCGCCCGCCTGCCCCGGCCACTCACCCCGGCCACTCACCCCGGCCACTCACCCCGGCCACTCACCCCGGCCACTCACCCCGGCCACTCACCCCGGCCGCTCTGGCACACCCGATCTGCCGCGAGAATGCCCGCGCCCGGGCCGATACCTGCCCCGGCCGCTGACTCTGGCCTCGCTGGCACACGGGCCATGGCCGTCGGCGCCAGGCACGCCGAGCAGAGCGCACACACACGCCGATCTCATTCTCGGTGATGCTGCGCGGACGAATCCGAGCAGGCGGCCCCGGCCGGTCGGCACACATCCGGTCGGCACACATCGTGCACCCCGCTGTCGCCGGGCCGATCTTGTCGCGCCGTGTCTGCAAGCAGCCAGTGGTTCGAGCGCGCCAGTCAGCCACGAGGTGCGCGCCCGCCTCACGACAAGGAGGAAGAACATGGAGCAACAGCCGCGAGACGAGTCTCGAGCCACGACCGTCCGCGGGGGCGGTGCGGAATCCTGGGCTGAGGCTGGCGAGCGCATCGATCGCGACATCAGGCTACCGACCGCGGCCGGCTCGACGGCGTCGGCGGACCCCTCGAGCGTCCAGGCACCGGGCGGCTCCAACCTCGGCCGAGACCGCTCGTCGTCAGTGCCGGCCGGTGGGGGGAGCACCGCCCCTGACGGCGACGCACCGTATGCCGACCAGCACTGGGACGAGCGGCAGCCTCAGCCGCAGTTCCTGGACGGCGAGGCCGGGTGGGCCAGCACCGGCTCGATGATGCGACAGGTGCAGGACGTGATGCCGTTGCTTGCAACGGCAGGTGGTCTCGCCGCGATGGCCACAGCCGGCGGGCTGGCCTATTCCTGGTGGAGCAACCGCCGTCGCAAGAGCCGCTACGACAGAGCGCGCGAGGCGGCCATGGAGACGCTCATGGAGATGAGCGAGGTGAGTCTGCCGTATCTGATGCCGTACCTGGCCAGATTCGGATCCAAAGTACCAGGCGCAGTCGGCCGGGTGGCTGCCAACTCACGCTCGCCCTGGGTGCCGTTCGCGCTGCTGCCGATCGCCCTCCTGCTCCGTCAGCGCGGCAAGCAGGGCGAGCGCGCCAGCAAACAACTACTCGAGCCGTTGAAGTTGGACGACCGGACCGATGATCTGGCGAAGCGCGGCGCCGATTGGATCGAGAAGTATGGCCGGCGTCTCATCCGCGACAATACGCCGTTCCCGGAGGACGAGGGCCGCAACTGGACGGTCTGGCTGGCCGGCGGCGCGGTGGTGTTAGGCGGCGGATACTTTGCCTACCGGAACGGCTGGATCGGTTCGACGTCCGGCGGCTATGCCCTCTCGTCGATGACATCATCGGACACCGCCTCGCTCGGCGCCTTTGGTGCGTCGGAGATGGCGACCGGTATGACGCAGTCGGGATCGACGCTGGTGCGCGACGTGATGACGCGCGACGTGGAGATCGCCTCGTCCAGCACGCCCATCGCTGAAGTCGCGCGGAAGATGCGTGACCTGGGCGTCGGCTCGCTGCCGATCTGCGATAGCGGCCGCCTGCTCGGCATGGTGACCGACCGTGACCTGAGCGTGCGAGCCATGGCCGAGGGGAGGGATCCGGTCAGTACGACCGCCCGCGACGTGATGTCGCCCGATGCCGTCTGGGTCTTCGAGGACCAGCCAGCAGCAGTGGCGGCGAACGTGATGCGTCAGCGTCAGATCCGCCGCCTGCCGGTCCTGGATCGTGGCGAACGGCTCGTCGGCATCGTCGCGCTCGGCGACCTTGCAACGGAACTGCCAGATGACCGCCTGAAAGGCGCCACACTGGAAGCCATCTCCGAGCCGCCGACGGCCTCCCGCGCGCGCTAATCTCCCTACCGCCCATGGCGTGGCCAGTCCCCCTCGCCACAGCGCCCCGCCGCGAGCCTCCCGCCTTCGCCTGAAGCAGGGGACGTCACGTACCGGTCATGCGCCAACCCGTCCGCGTTTCAGGCCGGGGCGCGATACGCCGGGGGCGCGATACGCCGGGGGCACGACGCGGCGCGGACGGTCTCGGCGGAAACGGTCAGCCATGTTTCGGCGGACCCGGCGGGTCGACTCGTATACTTGAAACCATCCAGGAGGGCACCCGATGGCTGACTCGCGGATCGTCGACCCGCGCATGTACGTCCCGATGGTCATTGAGCAGACCAACCGTGGCGAGCGGTCCTACGACATCTACTCGCTGCTGCTCAAAGAGCGCATCATCTTCCTCGGGACGCCCGTCACCGATCACATCGCGAACCTGATCGTCGCCCAGTTGCTGTACCTCGCCCGCGAGGATCCAGACCGCGAGATCTCGATGTACATCAACTCGCCAGGCGGCTCGGTCACGGCCGGCATGGCAATCTACGACACGATGCAGTTGATCCAAACGCCGGTGGCGACCACGTGCGTGGGTCTGGCGGCGTCGATGGGCTCGCTGTTGCTGGCTGCCGGCGCGAAGGGCAAGCGCTACATCCTGCCCAACTCGCGGGTGATGATCCATCAGGGCTCGGCTGGCTTCCAGGGTTCGGCCGCCGACATCGAAGTCCAGGCGCGCGAGATCCTACGAATCCAGCGGCGCATGGAAGAGATTTACGCGTACCACACTGGCCGCACGATCGAGTTGATCCGCCAGGATCTCTCGCGCGACTTCTGGATGGGGGGGCAGGAAGCCGTCGAGTACGGCATCGCCGATCAGGTCGTCGGCGTCCCCATCAACGGCGCCGAGCCGAAGACCAACGGCGCCAGCGGCGCGAATGGCACAGGCTCAGCGTAGAGGAACACCTTCGGATCGGCTCGGTCTGAGGGCTGCCATCGGAGGGGCCAGGGGCGGCGAGTATCGCTCGCCGCCCCCGCTGTATTCCGCTCTGATTCATCCCTGACAGGTTCTGTCCCTGGTACACTCCGCTCGATGAGCGAGCGTGAGGTCCAGCAGCGTGTCAGACGGGGCGCCCGCCTGGGGCACCAGGGGCTGCTGTTCGCCTGGCGCTACCTGCCGCTCTGGGCGCGCAGGATCGCCGTCCGGGTTCTGTACCCGAGCCTGCCCATTGGCGCCGTCGCGGTCGTCCGCGACGCAGATGGCCGGGTGTTGCTGGTACGGCAGACCTACCATCGCGGCGGTGCCCTCTGGGGAGTGCCCGGTGGCTGGCTTGGGCGAGGCGAGTCGCCGCATCAAGCGGCCATGCGCGAGACCTTCGAAGAGACCGGGCTGCGGGTTCGTGCGGGGCGCGTCCTCGCGGCTGACTCCGGCCCGTACGGCGAGATCAGCCTGGCGTTCGAATGCCGGGTCGTCGGTGGCACCGCGTTTCGCCCGAGCGTCGAGACGGACGCGGCCAGGTTCTTTCCGCCATCCGCGCTTCCCGGCATGCTCGATGACAGTCGACGACTGCTCGAACATGCGCTCATCGCGCAGGACACCTTCCCCGAGCGTGGATCGGGCACCGCCGCGGTGCCGGCCGATCCATCGCAACGATGATGGCTCGAATGCCGTCCGCGAGCGAGCGCCCCTGGCCACCGGCGTTCGAGCGGGGCACGGTGAGCGGGGCACGGTGAGCGGGGCACGGTGAGCGACTCAGGAGTACGAGTGTGAGCGATACCCCGAGATCGTTTCGAGGCCGGGGCGGGGCCTGGGTGGTGGCCCAGATGCCAGTTGGCGGTGCAGCGCTTCTGCTCGCACTGGTCGGACCGCGCCTGCCAGCCGTCCTACGCTGCCCGCTCCGGTGGCTCGGCCTCGCGCTGATCGGCGGCGGCGGCGCGCTCTTCGTCGGCGGCGCCCGTCAGCTTGGGAGCAACCTGACCCCGTACCCGCGCCCCAAGGATGATGCGACGCTCGTGCAAACCGGACTGTATCGACTGGTCCGGCACCCGATCTACGGTGGCGGGGCCATCGCCGTCCTGGGCTGGGCACTCTTCTGGGGGCGTTGGGCCGGACTGCTCGCCGCGCTCGGGCTGTTCGTCTTCTTCGACGCTAAGGCCCGCCACGAAGAGAAGTTCCTGGCCGAACGCTACCCCGACTATTCGGCGTATCGCCAACGAACCCGGCGGCTCATCCCCGGCCTCTACTAACGCTCGGCCGTTTCCGCATCGGCTGATACCAACCACTGCTGGCCGTGTCGTAATTGCGGCTCGCCACCGGGAGTATTGGACTCACCGAATACGACGCGACCGCGCGGGATTGGTATGAGCGAGCACGATGCCCCCTCTCCTGATGGAGCAGACGGCTGGAGAGGCTCGCGGTTACGCCGACGAGCGGTGCATCCAGGCTGGTCCGCGCGCGGCACGCGCAGCACACGCGCGTTCGACGGTCGAGCCTACTCGATGCCCCAGCGGCGGGCGTGCCAGCGCCAGGCGGTCGCGACGATCGGTTCGACCTCGGTGTACTTCGGAGCCCAGCCAAGCGCCTGGCGGATCCTGGTGTTGTCGGCATAGAGGGCCGGGGGGTCACCTGGCCGTCGCGTGGCCGCCTCGACTGGGATCTCACGGCCGGTCACACGCTGACAGGCATCGACGATCTCGCGCACCGAGTAACCCTGCCCCGTCCCGACGTTGAATGCGAGGCAGGCGTGCGGCTCGTCGAGCGCACCGAGCGCCAGGACATGCGCGCTCGCTAGATCGTCGACGTGGATATAGTCGCGGATGCAGGTGCCATCCGGAGTCGGATAATCGACACCAAAGACCCGGATGGCGGGAGCACGGCCAGCGGCGGCGCGTAGCACGAGCGGGATCAAGTGGGTCTCGGGCTCGTGGTCCTCGCCGAGGGTGCCGTCCGGGCGAGCGCCGGCCGCGTTGAAATAGCGGAGGCTGACCGAGCGCAGATCGTAGGCACGCGCATAGGAGGCGAGCACCCGCTCGAAGGTCAACTTGGACTCGCCGTACGGGCTTTCGGGCTTCTTCGGCTCATCCTCAGCGACGGGAATCTGCTCAGGGTAGCCGTACACGGCGCAGGTCGACGAGAAGACGATCTTCTGCGTGCCGTGGGCGCGCATCGCGTCGAGCAACTCGAGACCTGAGGCGACGTTGTTGCGCCAGTACTTGCCCGGCTCGGTGACGGATTCGCCAACGTAGGCGTATGCCGCGAAGTGCAAGACGGCGTCGAAGCGCCGGCTGCCGAGCAGCGCATCGAGCCTGGGCCGGTCGGCGAGATCCCCGACGACCAGTTCACAGGGAACGGTCTCGGCGTGCCCGTACACCAGGTTGTCATAGACAACAACCTCGTGCCCTGCGTCGAGCAAGGCCCGCACCGCGTGGCCGCCGACGTACCCGGCTCCACCCGTCACCAGTAACTGCACGCCACCCTCCCGCCGCTGTCACTCGCGCAAGAGATGGTGCGGGCTGTGCAGTTTGCACCGCAAGGTGACACCACGCCATGACGGCATTCGCGTCCGACGAGACGGTGAGCGGGGAAGTAGACGATGACGCTGCCCGTGGCGCGCTCGCCCAATACTATTCAGCGGCGTCGAAGGAGACAGCCACCAGCGGACTGCCAGCGACCCACGCATCAATGTCCTGCGGGTGTCCGAGGCGCTCCAGGATGGGCAGCATAATCGCGCGGCGCTCAGTTGGATCGGCGATGATGGTGGCGCGCGCCGGCAGATCGGCGGTCACACTCTCCTTCAGGTGGAACGTGAAGCGCGGATTCACCGTCATATTGGCGTACCAGTCGCGCGTGCCGGGCGTCCCCGTGATGTAGATCTGCCCGTCGAGGTTGTGGAACCAGATCTCGACCCGGCGCGGCTGGCCGCTAGTGCGCCCGATGGTTGTGATGTCGATGACGCGGTCTGTCTCCAGGGCGCGCCGAATCCGCTCGTCCATGCCGGGTGCTTCTCCTTGAATCCTTCGAATGGGACAGCCTGTCGAACTGCGCATCATCACACACGAGCCAGGATGTCCTACGCTTCAAGTGTAACGAGGCGACGCCGAGAACTGATGGCCGGCGAGGAGGCTGACGACACGGCAATCGAGAGGGGCAGACCCGCCTGTCGCGCCCTCAGCAGGGTACGTGCTTTGGGGGTGCGTACGATTGTTGACGGTCGACAGGTGGAGTATAGTGGGGCACCGGAACCGCGATGGTTCGCCGTAACGGTCCGTCGTTACGGTCGCCGTTATGGTCCGCCGTCGCGGGGAGGCGGATTCGGCTGGCGAGAAGGGAGCAGGGGAGTGGCTGGCAACAGCAAGATTCAGGTCATGAACCCGATGGGGTACCCCCCAAAGGTGACCCACAAGCCGCTGGCGCCGCGCATCGATACCCTCGACGGCAAAACGGTCTATCTGGTCGACTGCCGCTTCGACGACTCGGATATTTTCCTCAAGCAGATGCAGGCGTGGTTCGCCGAGAACATGCCGAGCGTCAAGACCGTCTTCAAGCCGATCAACAGCGTCTACACCAAGGACGACCCGGCGACCTGGGAGGAGATCAAGGCCAAGGGGGACGCCGCCATCATCGGCGTCGGTCATTGAAGCACCTGTGCGCCGGCGGTCGCCGTGCATGGGATGAGCATCGACGGCAAGTACGCGGTTCCCACCGTCGCCGTCCATACCGACATCTTCTACCCTGTGACCCAGGCGGTCGCCCGAGTCAATGGCATGCCTCGCATGCGCCAGGTGTACGTGCCGCAGCCGATCATGGGCAAGACCCCCGAGCAGTTGCGCGCCTACATCGACGGCGTCGATATGATCTCGAAGCGCCCGTTCATGCAGGAGGTCATCGAGGGGCTGACCCGGCCACTGGCGGCCGAGGACACGAAAGATAGCTCCTTCGATCGCTCCACGCCGCGCTTCCTCGAACCGGACACCGAGGAGAACCTCCAGCAGCGCTTCCGTGAGAACTTCTGGTCCGACATGCTCCCGATCGTGTTGCCGACCGAGGAGCGCGTGGAGGCGATGCTGCGCGGGACGAGCCACAAACGGGACGAGATGGTCGGGCGGATGCGGCCGACCGCCTTCCGTGAGTTCTGGGCCTACGACGTCGAGAAGGTGGCCGTCAACGCGGTCATGGCCGGCGCCCAGCCGGAGCACTTCCCGGTCATCCTGGCCATGGCGGCCAGCGGCCAGAGCGCACGCGGCAGCACGACCTCATCAGCCGCCGCGATGGCCGTCGTCAACGGACCGATCCGCAACGAGTTGAAGATGAACTCGGGGATCGGCGCGATGGGGCCGTACGACTTCGCGAACGCCGTGATCGGGCGGGCGTGGGGGCTGCTCTCGGCAAACCTCCAGGGCGGTTCGGTGCCCGGGCTGACCTATCTCGGCTCGCAGGGCAATAACTACGCCTACACCAGCATCACCTACGCCGAGAACGAGGAGCGGAGTCCCTGGGAGCCGTTCCACATCCAGCACGGGTTCAAGGCGTCGGACAGCGCGGTCAGCCTGTTCCGGGGCTGCCGCTCGACGTCGTTCACGCTCGGACTGCGTGAACGGTTCTGGGAAAAGCACGTGGTGAACCTGCTTCGCGGCATGGATCCCCACAATGCCCCGGTCTACGTCCTCGACCCGATCACCGCGCGCCAGTTCGTCGATCGCGGCGGCTTCGACACCAAGGAGAAGCTGATCGCGTGGACGCACAAGGCCGCCACGATGGAGATGACGGAGTACTGGGACTACCAGTTGATCCAGAACTACGTGTATCCGCGCGCCACCTTCGGCGAAGAGCCGTTTGCCTCGAAGCTCAACGTCCCCGAGGGCACGATGATCCCGATGTTCGAGGAGGACGAGATCCATGTGGTCGTCGTTGGGGGTGAGACCAACGGCTACTGGCGGATCATGGGCGCGAACTACGGCGCGACGGTCTCCGTGGACGAGTGGCGCTGAGCGAGTGGCGCTGAGCGAGTGGTGAGTGGTGAAGCGGGCCGAACGAGCGACGTCGAGCCACTCACCCACGAACGAGAGGCGCGGGTGCCGGGCGCCAGAGGGGCAACCCTGGGCGGCAGGCGCGACGCACGTAACCAGGGGGGGGCACGCGGTCGTCGTGATGGATACCCTGATCCGGTAGATTCCTGCCGGGTCAGGGCACTCCATGATGCCAATGTGGCGGCCGACAAATCTCATAGCGAGGGAGCATGACCGACTACGACGTCGTGGTGGTCGGCGGGGGAATGGCCGCGCTGACGGCGGGGCTGTTCTCGACGCGCCAGGGCCGCTCGACCCTGGTGCTCGAACCGGCTATTCCGGGCGGGCATCTGACCAACGTTCCGAAGATCGAAGACTTCCCGGGCTTTCCGGATGGCGTCTCCGGCTTCGAGCTCGGGCCGAACACTCAGCTTCAGGCGATGAACGCCGGCGCCGAGTTCTCGATGGCTGAGGTGACCGCGCTCGCGCCGGCCGACAATGCCTGGCTCGTCACCACCACTGATGGCGAACACCGCGCGCGAGCGGTCATCGTGGCAGCCGGCTCGCACGCGCGGGCGCTCGGCGTGCCGGGTGAGGAGCAGTTCGAGGGGCGCGGGATCAGCCATTGCGCCTCCTGCGACGGCCCGCTCTACCGAGACAAGACCGTCGGCGTGGTGGGCGGCGGGGACTCGGCGGTATCCGAGGCGCTCGTGCTGGCCGAGTACGTGGGTCAGGTGCTGGTGCTCCATCGAGGCGAGACGTTCAGAGCGCAACACACGTATCTGCAACGGGCACAGGAGCATTCGAAGATCGCACTTCGGACGAACGCGGTCGTCGAGGAGATCCTCGGAGAGGATGGGGTGAGCGGCGTCCGGGTCCACGACGTCGCGACCGGCAAGACCGCCCAGATCGACCTCGCCTGCCTCTTCGTGTATATCGGGATCGAGCCGAACACCGGTTTCCTGAAGGACGTCCTCGACCTGGACGAGCAGGGCCGCATCCCAACCGACATCTGGATGCACACCGTTCGGCCCGGCCTGTTTGCCGCTGGCGACATCCGCCGTGACTCAGCGGCTCAAGCCATCACGGCCGCCGGTGATGGCGCGACGGCGGCCATCGCGGCGCACCGCTACCTGGAGGACGGCGCATGGCCGGGTAGCTGACGCGCGCTCCAGGGAGCTAGACGGGAGCCAGTACGGGTGATCTTGTTGCCGTCCGCCGCCGGCGACGGACGGCTCGGTACTCACGGCTCTGTACACGCGGGAGGGAAACAATGGCACGTTTCCAGGATGGATCGCGGATCGGGCGCCGACGCTTGATCGGCCTGCTCGGCGGGAGCGCCGGGCTCCTGACGTTGACCGCCTGCCTACGCCGCGACGTCTCGCAGCCGCCATCCTCTGGGGCGACCGCCCCTACCCAGGCGCCGGCCGTGCAGACGAAACCGGCAGCCGAGGCGAAACCCGCCGGTGCGGCTCCGGCAACGGCCGCGAAGCCCGCGGCCGGGGCGGCCACGACCGGGGCGGCCACGACCGCGAAGCCTGCCGAAGCCACCAGGCCGGCTGAAGCCGCCAAACCGGCGGCCGGCCCGCCGAAGCGCGGCGGCACGATCACCGCCGCCATGCAGAACGACTGGCTTACCTTCGACACCGCCTTCAACACTGCGTCGACCTCGACGCAATACGTGGTCTACGATTCGCTCGTCTTCTACGAGCGCAACGACCAGGGTGTCTGGGATTACACCCCTGGCCTGGCCGAGAAGTGGGAGCTTGGCGACAAGGACGCCGTCTTCCACCTCCGCAAGGGCGTGAAGTTCCACGACGGCAGCGACTTCAACGCCGATGTCATGGCCTGGAACATCGGCCGTTGGATCAACGAGCCGAAGTCGGTCGCTAAAGGCTCGATGGGCGGGATCGACTGGAAGAACCCGACCACCGTCGTCGATCCGTACACCCTCAAGATCAACCTGACCGGCCCCACCCCCACGATCCTCGAGCAGTTCTCCGACCCGAACACCTTCCCGATGTCGAAAGTCGCGTTCGAGAAGATGGGCGCCGACGCGGCCGGCGCGAATCCGGTCGGCACCGGCCCCTTCCAGTTCGTCGAGTGGAAGAAGAACGATCGAGTCATCGTCAAGCGGAACGACAACTACTGGATGAAGGACGCCAGCGGTCAGGCACTGCCGTACCTCGACGGAATTACCTATCGCCTGATCATCGACGACTCGGTCCGCATGCTGGAGATGAAGGCCGGCAGCGTCGACTTCACCGAGTTGATCCAGGGCAAGGACGTCACCGAAGCCAAAGCCGATCCGAACCTCAACTATCTCGAAGCCGACTGGGTCGGCAACGCCTACCGCCTCATCTTCAACGCGGCCGGCGGCAAGTTCCACGACAACGTCAATCTCCGCAAAGCGGCGCTCTACGCCATCAACCACGAGGCGCTCGCCCAGGCGCTCGGGGCCGGCATTGGGCGAGCCGAGAAGTACTTCCCCCGCCCCGGCTCACTCGGCTATGACGAGAGCCTGCCGTACTACTGGTACGACCCTGAGAAGGCGAAGGCCTTGATGAAGGAGGCCGGGCACCCGGACGGGATCGACGTCGAGTTCCTCGTGATCGCTCGCGCCGTCGACAAGCTCCAGGCCGAGATGCTCAAGTCGATGTTCGACGCGGTGGGCATCCGCACCAGGGTCGAAGCGCTCGAACGGGTCGCGATGAATCAGCGCCTACTGACCGGCGGCGCCGAGTACGACTTCACGACGACGCGTGGCGCGAGCAGCGCCGGTGACCCGGACGACGAGTACCGCGCCCACTTCTGGTCGAACGGGAACTTCGCGAAGGCACGCTTGAAGGATCCGGAGATCGACGAGGCGATCATCTCGGCCGCCAGCACCTACGATCGTAACGAGCGTATCGAGCGATACAAGAAACTCCAGCGGCTACTCTTCGACAAAGCGGTGTACGGCTTCCTCTGGACGCAGAATTGGAACTGGGTCATGAATAAGCGGCTCCAGGCGCTCCCGCCGCCAATGGAGAGCCTCTGGAACTTCCGGAAGGTGTGGGTCACCGGCTAGATCGTCCGGTGCTCCGGACGCTGGCTCCCCCAGGTCACAACGGCCAGGTCTGCCCGCTGCCCCCCCGTTCCGTACGACCCCAGTCCCTTGGAGGCACTGGATGTCCCGCTTCATCGTGCGGCGGTTGATCTCGACGATCCCGCTCCTGGTGCTCATCAGCATCTTTACGTTCTCGCTGATCCTCCTCCTGCCTGGCGATCCTGCGCTCGCCATTCTCGGCGACGAGCTTGCAAACGCCAACAACAAGCAGGCGTACTACGCGCTACGGGCGGAGATGGGGCTGGACGATCCAATCCCGATCCAGTACCTGCACTGGGCCGGGCGGGCGATCCACGGTGACTTCGGGACGTCGATCCGCAACAAAACTCCCATCGGGGAGACCATCATCACCCACGTCGGCCCGACGCTCGAGCTTGCGATTCTGGCGGCGCTCATCTCGGTCGCGATCGCGTTTCCGGCCGGGATCATCTCGGCACTGAAGCCGAACTCCCTGGCCGACTTCGGAGCCACGCTCGCAGCGCTCGGCGGGGTGGCGGTGCCGCACTTCTTCCTGGGCATCCTGCTGATCTACGCCTTCGCCGTCTGGCTGCACGTGCTGCCGCCGTCCGGCTACGTTCCGCCCTGGGAAGATCTGGGCGAGAACCTGAAACTGATGCTGCTCCCCGCGTTCACCATCGGGACCGGGCTGGCAGCGATCCTGATGCGGCAGGTGCGCTCGGCGCTGCTGGAGGTGCTCCAGCAGGATTACATCCTGACCGCCCGCTCGAAGGGGCTGGCGGAATGGCCGGTCGTCCTTCGCCACGCCTTCAAGAATGCCGCGATCCCAGTCGTCACGATCATGGGGCAGCAGGTCGGCACGCTGATCGGCGGCGCCGTCATCACCGAGACGATCTTCTCGATCCCGGGGATGGGGCGGATGATCGTCGAGTCGATCTTCTTCCGTGACTTCCCGGTCATTCAGGCATCGGTCCTGGTGCTGGCCCTCTCGGTGCTGCTCGCGAACCTGACGACCGACATCGTGTACGGCTACCTGGACCCGAGGATTCGACACGACTGATGGCCTGCGACTGATGACAAGGATTCGGCACGACTGATGATTGGACAGACTTCCGCCGTCGACGTCGCCACTGTCGCCGAGCTTGCGGTGCCGCTCGGGCCTCCGCGCCGCCGCTTCCGCTGGCGCTCACTCTCGCCTCGCATCTGGATCGGGCTGGTGGTACTGGCCACGATGATCTTCCTGGCAGCCACTGCCGACTTCCTGACGCCCTACGACCCGAACTACCAGGACTACACGTCCCTCTTGCGCCCACCCAGCCTCGATCATCCGTTCGGCACCGATCAGGTCGGGCGGGACGTCTACTCGCGGGTGGTGTACGGCACGCGAATCTCGCTTCAGGTGGGCGTGATCGCGGTCGGCATCGCTCTGACCATCGGGGTAACGCTCGGGCTGATTGCCGGCTTCTATCGCGGCTGGGTCGACGAGATCCTGATGCGGATGATGGACGCGGTGTATGCCTTCCCGGCGCTGGTGCTGGCGCTGGCGATCACGGCCGCGCTCGGAACGGGCATCGTCAACGTCATGATCGCCATCGGCATCGTGTATATGCCATCGTACGCCCGGCTGGTGCGCGGCCAGGTCTTGTCGGTGCGGGAGCGCGAATTCGTCGTCGCCGCCCGCTTGCTCGGCGCGAAGCCGCGCCGCCTGATGTTCCGTCACATCTGGCCGAACGTGACCGCGCCGATCGTCGTGCAGGGCTCGCTGAACGTCAGCTCCGCGATCTTGACCGAAGCGTCGCTCTCGTTCCTGGGCCTCGGCGTGCGCCCTCCGACGCCAAGTTGGGGCTCGAGCCTCCAGGCAGGCTACCAGTACTTGAGCACGGCGCCCTGGCTGTCGATCTATCCCGGTCTCGCCATCTTCATCGCGGTCCTCGGGTTCAACCTGTTCGGCGACGGCCTGCGGCAGCTCCTGGACCCGCGCCTACGGGGACGGGGACAGGCGTGAGACGGGCAAACGAGGTGTCAGTCCTCAGGTGTCAGGCTCAGGAGTGGGTCTGGGGCCGGCCCGGCCTTGAAAACTGACTGCTGAGGATTGACACCTGAGGGCTTGTCTACCTGCCAGCTTCTGCCTGGCTCCACTCACGGCCCCAGGCATTGTCGCGGAACATCTCGTCGCCGGGGTGCTGGGTGAACTCGACGACGACTTGTTCCGGATGGACACCGAACGTCTCGGTGCAGAGATCGCGGATCGCTTCGGCGAGACGCAGCCGCTGTTCGGCCGGGCGTCCGCGCCGGATGTCGCACTGGACCACGACCGCCGATTCGACGCCGTCATCCTGGCAGCGGAAGAGGTTGTCGGGGCCAAGTTCGCGAAACCCGACGTTCACCTGGGTCCGCCGGGTCTGCATGACCTCGGCGTAGAGGCAGCCGAGCCGAAAGGCGGTGCGCCGCTTGACGTCCGCCGCGACGCGCACGGGCAGATCGACTTGCAGGTAGGGCATAGCCTGCCTCCATCAGGGCATCGTGCCACACGGGCGACGCTAAACGGCGTCGTGGCGGGCGGAGACGAGCTCGCGTGCCCGTGCGGCCGAAACGGCTCACCCCGCCCGCCGGACGGTAGTTACAGTGTCGACGAGTGGGTAGTCACCTCGTCACGCGCGAGGAAGTCGTCGCGCAGGCGTGCGCCCAGGCCCGGCCCGGTCGGCGCCGAGACGAAGCCGCGCTCGATGGTCGGCAGTTCGGTGATGACGGTCGGATACCAGCCGTGGTAGTAGGCGCGGACGCCCTCCTGAATCATGGCGTTCGGGAGCGCCTGACAGAGGTGGGTGCCGACGATGTACGCCACCGGGCCGGTGCAATCGTGCGGGGCGAACGGGCGATGGTGGGCTTCGGCCAGCGCGGCAATCCGCCGGGCCTCCGAGACGCCGCCGACCCAGACCGGATCGAACATGACGATGCCGATGGCGTCCTTCGCCAGCATCTCGCGGAAGGCGAAGCGGCCAGCCAGCGTCTCCGAGGCTGTAATCGGCACCCGGGTCCGGCGCGCTAACTCGGCCAGCGCATCGGGGTTGTCCATCCGGATCGGATCCTCGTACCACATCGGCTTGATCTCTTCGAGTGCCTCGGCGATGCGGATAGCTGACTGGAGATTCCAACGCGAGTGCAGTTCGACGGCGATCTCCATCTGCATCCCGACCGCTTCGCGGATCTGGCGGAACGGCTCGACGCCCCGCTCGATCAGATCCGGCGTGATGTGCTGGCCGTTCGTCGCGTCCGCAAACTGGTCGAAGGGCCAGATCTTCATGGCGGTGATGCCCATCTCGAGCAACTCGCGGGCAAGGTCGCCAGCGCGGCCCTGAGTGAGCCACTTGGCGAGATCCTCGTACGGTCCCTCGTGCTCGCCGACGCCCCAGGAGGCCGCGAAGCCCATGCCTGGCCGCGCCGACTTGTACACGTTGTAGCCGTAGCCGGCACAGGTGTTGTAGATCCGGATTCGTTCACGGACGGGACCACCCAGACAGGCGTAGATCGGCAGCCCAACACTCTGACCGAAGAGATCCCAGAGGGCGATGTCGATCGCGGAGAGCCCGCGCATCTCGGCGCTGATGGCGCGATGGCTCATGCGTCCGCTGAGTGCGCTGTAGTGCTGCTCAACCGCGCGCGGATCCCTGCCAAGCAAATACGGCGCGACCGTCTCGTGAATGTAGGCGGCAGCGGCGGCTGGGCCGTGGAATGTCTCACCCAGGCCGACAAGCCCATCGTCCGTGTGCAGCCGGACCCAGACCACGTTCGGATGGGTTGGCGTCTGAATCGTCTCGATACGGGTGACTTTCACTCTAGCTCCCTCCAGACTCCGAGCCGGCGTTCCGGGTACCCCCTGTAATGCCGAAAACACGCGATCCAGACACGCCGGCGTGTCTGGTGAATTACACGTTGGGACGTCGCCCCACCCGGGTGGCGCTATCCCTGGCGTACAACACAGGGTAGTCGATTCGGCGGCGCAGATCCCCCCCTCACCCCCCGGCCCCCTGAACCCGCGTGCGGGAGAGGGAGTCGGGGGGTGAGGGGGGACGGACACTCATCACGGGAGACTGATCGTGCGTATCACGGACGCGAAGACGTTTGTCGTAGGTAACCCCTGGAAGAACTGGGTCTTCCTGAAGTTGGAGACCGACGAGGGCATCGTCGGTTGGTCCGAGGCGACGATGGGGCTCTCGACCCGCCCGGCCGAAGCGGCCCTGCATGAGATGAAGCCGCTCTACGTGGGTGCGGACCCGACCAGGATCAACGAGTTATGGGACTCGATAGCCAGGGCGCTGTACCTACCCGCCAGTAACGTCGCCCTGACGGCGATGACGGCCATCGAGATGGCCTGCTGGGACATCCTCGGCAAGTCGCTCGGCGTCCCGATCCACACCCTTCTTGGCGGGGCGATGCGCGGCCGGATCCGGGCGTACGCCAACGGCTGGTACCAGGGGCCACGCGAGCCGTCCTTCTTCGCCGAGCGGGCACGGGCGCTGGTCGAGCGAGGCTACACCGGGTTGAAGTTCGACCCGTTCGGCAGTGCGTACGGACATCTGGACGGTGGCGAGGAGAAACGGTCGCTCTCACTCGTGCGCGCCGTCCGCGAAGCGGTGAGCGACGAGGTGGACATCATGATCGAGGGGCACGATCGCTTCGCGGTCACGACGGCCGTGCGGATTGGCCGGGCCCTGGCCGACTATCGCCCGCTCTGGTTCGAGGCACCCGTCAATGCCTTCGACATTCCAGCGACGGCCGAGGTCGCCCGGCAGATCCCGGTTCCAGTCGCCTCCGGCGAACGTTTCAGCACCCTTGCGGAGTTTCGCGACCTCCTGGCGCCTGGCGTGGTCGGCATCATCCAGCCAGAGATGCTCCACACTGGTGGCTTCACCGGCATGCGCAAGATCGCCGGGTTAGCCGAGGCGCATGGGGCGTGGCTCGCGCCGCACAACGCCCAGAGCCCGCTCTCGACGATGGTGAACGTCCAGGTTGGCGCAACACTCCCGAACCTGTTGATTCAGGAGTGCTTCGACGATTCGCTCGTCGAATGGGCGCGCGAGGTGGTGCGGGGCAGCGTAGAGATCAAGGATGGCTACCTGGAAGTCCCGAACCGCCCGGGCATCGGCGTAGAGATCGACGAGCAGGCACTGCTGAACTACCCGTACCACGAGAAGAACTTCCTGCGCCTCTTCGACTCTGGCTGGGAGCGCCGCGCCGGCGACCGATGAGGCCAACCCGGTTCTGACTCCGCGTTTCAGGTGCCGGCGCGTGGACGACGTGAGCGCTGGAGAGGAAGAAGGAGAGCAACAGCGCCAGCGCCGCCATGGTCTACTGCCATGGTCTGCTTCACGAGTGACACCACCACCCGCTAAACGGACGTCCAGTCGGGCCGGCGCCCATCGACGGCCGTGCTCGCCCGACAACGCCACAGCGTCCCTCCGAGTGGAGGGGCGCTGTCGGCCGCTCGGGATACCGTGGTGCCCCCAAGGGGATTCGAACCCCTGATCTCCGCCTTGAAAGGGCGGCGTCCTGGGCCACTAGACGATGGGGGCGTCGAGGAGAAGTGTACCGGTCCAACGGGTGTTCGCGGCCACTCGCTCCTCTCTCGGGTGGCAGGGTGATGTCGAAGGCGACAAAAAGGCCAGGGCGATTGCCCTGGCCCTGATTGGTAGCGGGAGTTGGATTCGAACCAACGACCTTCGGGTTATGAGCCCGACGAGCTACCACTGCTCCATCCCGCGTCGCGTATCAGCATTGTAGCAAGTTGACAGAGCAGAGAGCAAGGGGGGAGGTCCTGGCACCGACCTATTGTCCCAGGCAGTTGCCCACGCAGTATCGTCGGCGCTGGGGCGTTTCACGACCGTGTTCGGGAAGGGAACGGGTGGGACCACCCCGCC
>JADLFM010000216.1 GCA_020845495.1 Chloroflexota bacterium | reverse complement strand
GGCGCAAAGGCAGTTTCGGCACCCAGAGTGACGACGGCTCACGCTTCGTCGAGCGCATCATGACCGTCGTCGCCTCCTGCAAGCAGCAGGGCCGCAGCCTCCTCGACTTCCTCGTCGCAGCCGTCACTGCCGCTCGCCTCGGCCTCCCCCCGCCCTCGCTCCTGCCGGCTCCCTCAGCCTGACCACCGACCAGGCTAGATCATGCTGCCTGGGGTACCTGAACGCTTACGCTTATAGAATCAGACGATACACAAAATAGTTCGGGAATAGTGTAATGGTGCGTCGTATGAAGGTGGAAATTGATCTGGTGAGAGGCTTGAGATATGGGTGCCCTGAAGAGTAGCGCAAGGCATATTATCAACTCTCCAATGAAAATCATGCGCATCAAATAGACTAACATGCTAGTCTCCTATATCGAGAGGATGGAGATTATGATGCCCGGTCGAAGAAATGAGAGTCACCGCAGGACCAAAGCGAGCACTTGCGACTGGAATCGACGGTGACTCGGCACTTCCCTCACGCCGCGACAAGCTCCTGAGCGGCCATCTGCCCGCCTACGTTCGAGGCAACGAGATCCTTCGCCTCTGGGAAATACAGATTGACGCCGTCGGTCGTTAGCTCTTCCCAGGCAAGGGGATGGCGTAACCCGCGTTCGCGCCGAATGAAGTCGGCTCCCGCTGCGATCTTCCGTAAGCTCATCCCTGCACGCCGGAGTGCCGCGACCGCACGGAGGCTAATCAGATCGTGGAAGGAGATCAGCGGTACGTCGGCGAGGGGCGGGAGGCCGCTGGCTGCCCGCTCGAGCTCTATACCATCGTCGGACGGTGCTCCTCGGCAAGCCGGTGAGGAGGGCAGCCTCTGACTGGAGGTAGATGCCGCCGTCCAGGCCAAACGGCACCGTGCGAGGTGGACGGGACGCATGTGCAGGTGTCACCACTGTCCATCCTCGCGGTGCTTGCTACCATCATACCATCGTCCCCAGGCATACCATCGCCACCAGCACAGGATGTCCGTTCGTGCCTGCCAGAAGGTCTAGCGGGTGTAGAAGCCAGGTCGGTCGCCGGGCTCCTCTCGGCAATTTGAGCCGCCCCATCCTATCGATCTGTGCTTACCACTGACGTACGGCACCACGGGTCGCGCGTTGTCAACGTCGCAATGTACTCAGTGCCATCAAGTGTAGGCCGGTCAGGCGCGGACGAGGACGTACAGGCCGAGGGCGATCGGCGCAGCGTTGGTGGGGAGCCGGAGGTGGATCGCTCGCTCGACGATCCACGGCGCCGCCACCGATCGCTCGAAGAGGCGAGTTTGCTGGGTGATAGCTGCGAGGCGGGCGCCCGGGCGAGCTACCCGCGCCGCCTCCGCGAGCAGGGCCGGGTACAGCGCCTCGTTCTCCGTGTGCGAGCCGAGCAGTTGCCCGAACGGCAGATCGACGGCCAGCGCTGATACTGAGCTATCCGCCAGCGGCAGCGCCCGCGCATCCCAGTCATGAAGCTCGACGGCTGTCAGTCCCGCTGCCTGGGCGTTCTCGTCAGCGCAGGCCAGGGCGCGGGGATCGAGATCGCAGCCGATGAGACGGCCGGCCGGGCCGAGTGCGGCGCGTTCGACGAGGAGCGTCCCTGAGCCGCAGCCGAGGTTGAGGAAGACGTCGTCCGCGGCAGGCGCGGTGAGTGCAGCCATCGCCGACGCGATGGCTGCGTTGAGGGCACCCGGTAGATTGCAGCGCCGCCAGGGCCGCGCGGTAAGCGGGCGTGGTGAGAGCCGGACCAGCAACTCGAACGCACCGTCTGGGCCGCGCCGGAACCGAAGCAACAGATCGCCGCCTCCGCCTTCAGTACTGACGTCGCGGAGGCCGGTCTCGGCGGCAAGGCGCTCGCGGAACCGATGGAACGCGGCCGAGTCGAGCCCGGCCGCACTCAGCCGAAGGGTCGTGTAGCTGCCGGCCGGCTGAAGCGAGCGCACGTGCCCAACCGTCGCCGCGATGGCTCGGAACGCGCCGTCGTCGAGCAGGGCGGCTGGGCGGGGAAGCCCATGTGTAACAACGGCATGCACCGCCACAGCGGTCCGGAGTGTCAGCAGATCCCGCCAGGGACCGGCGTACTCGAAGCGCACAGCACCAGGGCCGGTGATCCCTTCGGCTGTCAGGCCCGCTACCTCTGCCGCGACGAACGGCTCCAGCCCCTCAACCGCCTCGGCCACGAACGTGCCAGCCGGCCGCTCGACCGCGCGCCGGGGTGGTGCAACGCCCCGGACTGGTCGGCGCGAGGTGGTCGGCCGGCCCCGCCCGTGCGAGGAACGGCGTGAGGCTGATGGCATCGATTGGGACTCATCCGATCTGGCGCGAGCCGGTGCCGGCACCGGCCTACTGCGTCAGGGGGAGGAGGCGGCGCGGGTTGTCCACCGTCATCTGGCGGATCGCGTCGTCCGAGACCCCTTGCTGACGTAGGCGGGGGAGGATGTTGCGCGAGATGTGGCCGAAGCCGTCGCCGCCCCAGCGGGTCAGGTCGGTCTTGTAGCAGACGTCGTGCGAGAGCGTGACCGAGCCGGCCAGCCCATCGGCGACGAGCTGCGCGATGATCTCCACCCGTGTATCGTCGTTTGGGTACTGACGACCGCGCGCCGGGTAGAAGGTCTGCTTGCCGAACGTGTCGAAGGCGAGGGTCGGGCCGAGCGCCGCCAGCTTGCCGTACGACGCATAACTCTTGAAGAGACGGTCGTCGCAGTGACTGATGATGACCCGGTCGAGCGCAGCCCCGGACGACGCCAGCAGATCGAGCGTCCGTGCGATCGGCTCCCAGGTCCGATGCGCCGAGTCAGGATGGAGGACGATGGCGGCGCCGGTCTGCCGCTGGACCTGGCCGACCGCTTCCAGCACCGTCCGCTCGGTAGGCATGAGCGGCTCGGTGGTGCCGATCTCACCCAGGACACCCGGCCGTACGTCGGTGCCCCGGAAACCCTCCTCGAAATCGCGCAGCAGCTCCTCGGCGACCTGGCCCACGCTCTTCGCGGCCAGGCTCGCCGGGTGCGACGACCCGATGTAGTAGCCAGTGCCGGCCACCACGTTCAGGCCCGTCCGACGAGCTAATTCGGCGAGGCCGGCTGGCTCCGGCACCAGCCCGACACTCGTTACCTCGACGACTGTTCCACCGCCGAGCTCCTTGTAGAGGAGCAGTTCGGCCGCCGCCGTGTCGAGGTCTTTCATGATGGTGTTGTCGCGGAGGGCGGCCACATTGTGGCGCAGCAGGGAGAGGTGCTGGATGCCGAGCGGCTCGTCCGGCAGCGGGCGCTGCTTGCCGGGGCCGAAGCGCAGGTGATGGTACACCGACAGGTCGAACAGCACGTGCTCGTGGATGAGCGTCGGTCCAAGCTCATCCGGCGCCATCGGCCCGAGGACGGTCATGACCTTGCCAGCCGTGTCGGACACGCTCTCCTCCTTGTGGGCGCAGCATCATGCGCCGCGAGCAATCACCATCGAGTACGACGACGTCCCTCGCGCACGCCTCAGGACGCCTTCGCGAAGCTGGCTTCCGCCACGTCCGCGATGATCCGCCCGATTGCCAGCGACGAGGTGGCGGCCGGCGACGGAGCATTGCGAACGTGGAAGATCCGGTCCGACCGCTGCACGATGAAGTCGTCGACCAGCTTGCCGTCCACGTCGAGTGCCTGAGCGCGGACGCCCGATGGTCCTGGCAGGCAATCGTCCTCCGTGACTTCGGGCACGTACTTCTTGCAGGTCTCGACGAACAGCGTCTTGCTGAAGTCCCGGAGCATCTCCTCGGAGCCCATCTGCCAGTACTTGCCGACGAGCTTCCAGAAGCCGGGGAAGAAGAGCGTCTCGAGGTTGTCTCGAAGGCTGACATCAAGCTTGCCGTAGCCTTCACGGGCGAAGGCGTAGACGGCGTTCGGGCCGAGCCAGACCTCGTCGTCGATACGGCGGGTGAAGTGGACCCCGAGGAACGGGAAGCGCGGATCTGGGACCGGATAAATCATCCCGCGGGTCAGGTAGCGCTTCTCCGGCTTGAGGACGTAGTAGTCGCCCCGGAAGGGGACGATCTGAGGAGTCTTCGGTGCGCCAGACATCGCGGCCACCCGGTCGGACTGGAGGCCGGCGCAGGTGATCAGGTAGCGAGTCGGGAGGATCTCGTCGAAGGTCGTCTTGACGAGCACCCAGCCATCCTTCCGGCCGATGTTCGTGACCTCGTGGCTGGTCAAGATCTCGCCGCCATTCGCCAGCACGTCGTCGGCGTACGACCGTGCTACCCGCGACCAGTCGACGATGCCCGTGTCCGGCGAGTAGACGCCCTTGAGGCCGGCCGCGTGCGGTTCGATCTCCGCGATCTCCTCTGGCCCGACCATCCGGAGACCGGGGACGCCGTTGATGGTGCCACGCCGGAACAACTCGTCGAGGCCGGGCAGTTCTTGCTCGGTGATCGCGACGACGAGCTTGCCGCACTTGCGGTAGGGGATGCCCTTCTCATCGCAGTACTGGTAGGTCTTGGCGCGGCCTTCGGAGCAGAGTTGAGCCTTGAGCGAGCCGGGCGCATAGTAGAGGCCGGCGTGGATGACGCCGGAGTTGTGCCCGGTCTGGTGCTGACCGATGACCGGCTCTTTTTCGAGGATTGCCACGCGCTGGCCGGGCCGGCGCAGCAGCAACTCCCGCGCGGTCGCCAGGCCGACGATGCCGCCGCCGATGATAAGAAAGTCATACGACCGCTGAGCCATGATCCGTGCTACCTCCGTCGCCCAATGGTAGCGAACCGGCCCGCCAACCATCGGATGACGTGCGGTATAGCACGGGTCGTGCAGATGTCCTCCTGGGGGGATCCGCTCGCGGGTCGTCATGCGATACTGAATTAGAGCGAAAGTACCAGGCCGCCCCACCGGACCACGCATCGAGAGGACTGAGGTGGAATCGACCGAGCGTATCGCCGAGAGCGAGCTTACGCCCCGCCTGAAGGCGGCAGTGAGCGCCGCCGAGCAGGGCAATATCGTGCCGATCGAGTACGAGGGGCGTGAGGCTGCGGCCATCGTCGACCTGACCGATCATCGCCTGCTCCGCGCGTACGCTCGGGCACTTGCCGAGCCGGTGTCTCCCGAGCCCGACAAGTGGCTGCGCGATGAAGACGTGCAGGATGTTTCTGCCGATGACCGGTACTACCTGGCGCTCGCGCATTACCTCGCCGGGAGCATGACCTCCGCTCGCCTCGCCGACCTGCTTCAGATACCGTGGGGGGAGATGCGTGTCCGCTGCCATCGACTCGGCATCCCCCTGCGTGTCGGCCCGTCGACCATCGAGGAAGCGCGTGCCGAGGTTGAGGCTGCCCTAGCCTGGGACGCCTCGCGTCGGTGACTGCTCGGATCCTGCTGGATAACACCATTCTGAGCAATTTTGGTCGGAGTGGAGCGGATCAACTGCTCACCCTTGCCTGGGACGGCGCTGTGTGCACAACCAGGGTCGTGTTGAACGAGTACCGAAGCGGGTTGCTGGCTGATGATCCCCGTCGAGACGTCTGGTCGAGCCTTGCTGTGATCGAGTTGACGGCACACGAGCGCCAGCTTGCAGCATCGTTGCCGCAGCCGTTGCACGATGGCGAGCGTTCTTGCCTCGCCGTCGCCGTAGGTCGCGGTTGGCTCGCAGCTACCGATGATCTTGATGCGCGACGTTACGCTGCCGCACGAGGGATCGTCGTATCAGGGACACTCGGGACTCTGATCCGTGCGGTACGGCATCGCCACGCGACACGTGACGACGCGGAAGACTTGCTTCGACGAATGATTGCGGACGGCTATCGGTCGCCTGTCGATTCACTCGATGCCCTCCTATAGGCGTCAGTTCAAGCCTACTCGCTACCATGGGCATCGTGGTGCGTGGCCGGATTGCGCGTCGGTAGGCCACACTTCATCACGTGCTTCGACTGACCGACCTTGCCAAATCGTTCGGTGCCCGTCCGATCCTCGACGACGTTTCGCTCGCGGTTACGCCCGGCGAGAAGATCGCCCTGGTGGGCGCGAACGGGGCCGGTAAGACCACCCTCCTCAAGATCGTCTGCGGTGAGGATGAGCCGGATAGCGGCCGCATGTCCCTCTCGACCGGCTGGACGATCGGCTATCTGCCCCAGGACGCCGGCGTGCAGGACGAGCGTACCCTCTGGGACGAGATGCTCGCGGCACACGCCGACCTGCATCAGCTTCAGCACGAGGCGTCCGAGATCGAGCGCTCGCTCGGCGGAGATCTCGCCGACGACGAGCTTGGCCGGCTCATCGACCGCCACGCCGATCTGCTCGCTCGCTTCGAGGCGCGCGGCGGTTACCGCGTCGAAGCAGAGATCCACAAGGTGCTGGCCGGGCTGGGCTTCCGTGAGGCCGATCTGCATCGGCGCACTGACGAGTTCTCTGGCGGCTGGCGTACCCGGATCGCGCTCGCGAAACTGCTCGTTCGGTCGCCGGACCTGCTGCTGCTCGACGAGCCCACCAACCACCTGGATCTCGATGCGACCGAGTGGCTCGAAGCGTACCTGAAGGCATCTGGCGCATCGGCCATTGTCGTCTCGCACGACCGCTACTTCCTCGACCGGATGATCTCGCGGACTGTCGAACTGGAGGCCGGCAAGCTGATCGAATACGCCGGCAACTACTCCTATTACCTCGGGGAGAAGGAGCGCCGCTTCGCCGCCGCGCAGACCGCCTACGAGCGGCAGCAGCGCGAACTGAAGCGCCAGCAGGGCTTCATCGACCGCTTCCGGGCTAAGGCGACCAAGGCCACCCAGGTCAAGAGCCGCGAGAAGATGCTGGCCAAGATCGAGCGGATCGAGGCGCCGCGCGTCGAGACCAAGACGATCTCGCTACGCTTCCCGCCGGCCAGGCCGAGTCACCGCGAGGTCGTGGCGCTCCAGAACGTCGTCAAGCGCTACGGCGAGCGCACGGTGTTCGACGGGCTGGCCCTGACCCTGGAGCGCGGGGAGCGGCTGGCGCTGGTCGGACCAAACGGGGCCGGTAAGAGCACGCTCCTGCGGATGCTGGCCGAGGTCGAGTATCCGGATCGGGGGACGCTCCTGCACGGCGCGGGCGTGAGCGTCGGGTACTACGCCCAGGATCAGACGGAGATCCTGAACGTCAACCGGACCGTGCTCGAAGAAGCCTGGGCGGCAGCGCCGGCCGGCTGGGGCGAGGAGGCCGTCCGCACGTTGCTCGGACGTTTCGTCTTCCGGGGCGACGACGTGTTCAAGCCGACCGGGGTGCTCTCGGGCGGCGAGAAAGCTCGCCTCGCCATCGCCCGGCTGTTGCTCCAGCCGGCCAACCTGCTCCTGCTCGACGAGCCGACCAACCACCTCGACCTCGCCTCGCGTGAGGAGCTAGAGCGGGCGCTGCGCCAGTTCCAGGGGACGGTGGTGCTCGCCAGTCACGACCGGTACTTCATGGACCGGGTCGCGACGAAGATCGGCGAGGTCGGCGGTGGCCAGATCCGGGTGTACCTGGGCAACTACACGAGCTATCGCGAGCGGCGAATCGGCGCGGGCAGCGCGGCATCCCCATCCGCGGCATCTGGCGAAACCTCGCACTCCCGCACTGCCGCGCCGGCGCAGGGGGTGGGTGCGAAGGATGGCGTCGGCACTGGGACGACCCGAAAGGACGCTGCGACGAGTGCGAGCCTGACGGGCGGGACGGCCCTTGCGCCGTCCGAGGCTCGGCCAGACGGGCGCGACCGTCGCCGCCGGCGTGGACCCTCCTCTCAGGAACGCGAGCTTGCGAAGATCGAGACCGAGCTAGAGCGGGTCGCGGGGCGGCGGACCGAGGTCGAGGCGATGCTGGCAGACCCCACTCACTACGGCGAGCCTGGCGCGCTCGAAGCGCTCGCTGCCGAGCACGCCGCGCTGGTCACGGCCACCGACGACCTGGAAGCGCGCTGGGAGACGCTCGCCGAGGAACTGTCGGCCGCCTCGGCCTGACGCTCGGCTCGGCCGTAGCTCAGGGGGAGCAGGCCACTCGGACGCGGCTCTGATGCGTGCTGCTCCTCTGGGGGCGCTGTCGAGATGCGTGCCCGCGAACGGCGGCGCCCGGCCGAGACGGCGAAGGGGACGCGCTTTCGTTGGCGCGTCCCCTTCGTCTGGAAGGCAGGGTTGGTGGTGGGGGGAGGAGTGGTGCGGTCTCCGTCCCCGGGTCAGGCAGGCGACGGGCTAGCCACCGGCGGCGAAGGCGGGGATGCTATACGCCGGCCACACGTGATGGCTGGCTCAGGCTGCTCCAAGGGCGGCCAGCCGCGAGCCAGCCGGCTCGGCCGGCGTCGGCGTGACGGCGACTGGGGGAGCTTCTTCGGTCCGGCGCGCCTGCTCGATGATACGGCGGAGTTGGACGAGACCGCGCGCCTGGAGCTTCTTCACGGCGTCCTCGGTCTTGCCCATGATTTCAGCCGTCTCGGCAGTGGTGAACCCGTCGAGGAAGCGGAGCATCACGACGTGGCGCTGATCGCTCGTAAGCCGGTCCAGCGCGTAGGTCAGCTCGTGCCGGTCGAGCGACCGGTCCATCACCTGCTCGGCGCGCTTCTCGGGAATCTCGGGTGCGGCGTCGAGTGAGCTCATCGTCTGACGAGGCCGCGCCCGCAGATGGTCGATCATGTGGTTTCGCGCGATGCGGTACAGCCACGCCGAGAATGGCAGGCCACGGAACTGATAGCTGCCCAGCCGTTCGAGCACCTTGAGGAAGACTTCCTCGGTCAGATCCTCGGCCGGCTCGCGCCGCCCGTTCAGGTGACGCAGGAGGTAGCGAAAGATCTCCGGGGCGAACTGCTCGTACAACTCGCCAAACGCCCCACCGTCACCGGCTTGAGCGCGCTCGACCAGCACCTGCACATCCTCGACCATCGCCTCTGTCTTCCCTTCGCCTTCTGCTGCTGGCGACATCCTGGTTGCCATCGCCGTCCCTCGTTCCTGACGGACGTCTCGCCGCGCACTCCGACGAGACTGATAGATGAATCCGTGATGCCACCGTGACTCGCTGTACAGATAATCGGCAGTCCTGGTGAAAAGTTCATGCCCCACCTGGTCTGAATGACTCCCCCATGTGGGGTGAAACAATCCCCCTCGTTGGTCCAGGTAGGGCGGTCATCCCCCACCTGGGGGATGGTGCGGGCTACTGCGGCATGACCTGTCCGCCCAGGAGACGTACGGGCCGCTAGCTGATACGGAGCGAGAGTCGATGTGGGGCGAGCGCTTGCACGGGGCGATAGCCGATCCTCCGAATGGCCGGGTACACTGCCCGACATGTTGGATCCGAAGCGGCTCGATCCTGACGATGGCGAAGGAGCGGTCGCCCTCCTGGTGCGCGTTCAGGGACCAGACCAGCCCGGCGTGCTCCACAGCCTGACCCGGGTCATCTTCGAGCACAACGCTAACATCACCTACGTCGACATCACCGACCGTCGCCCCTCGCGGCTCTCGACCTACTTCGAGTTGTCAGGCGTCGCGGACGTCGATACCCTGGTGCATGACCTCGAAGCCCTGGACATCGTCCGATCTGTCGAGCGAGCGCCGTCGTTCCGGCGGATCTATGGAAAGCGCCTGATCGTCATCGGCGGGGGCGCTCAGGTAGGCCAGGTCGTCCTCGGGGCGGTGGCTGAGGCGGATCGCCACAACATCCGTGGCGAGCGGATCTCGGTGGACACCATCGCGCTCGTCGGGGAGGAGAACCTGGCCGCCGCCGTCCGGGGCGTCGCTCGGCTGCCGCGCGCGGTGGCGCTGGTGCTGGCCGGGGCGCTCATGGGCGGAGACGTGGCGAAGGCCGTCCGCGACATCCGGATGCAGGGGATCATCGTCATTTCGCTCAACATGGCGGGCAGCGTGCCGGACGCGGCCGACCTCGTCGTCACAGATCCGGTCCAGGCCGGCGTGATGGCGGTGATGGCCATCGCCCGCACCGCTACCTTCGACGTCCGCCGCCAGCAGGGCCGCCGCTACTGACCCTGCCACCCTTTCCGGGGAGCGCACGCCGCCGCCCAGATGCGCGTCCATTTCTGGCCCGGCCGACCGGCCCTCTGGTACAGTCCGGCGACCGCCGGCGGCCTGCTCGCCCCGCGAGCGGCGGGGCCGACGACGCGGCCGCCGCGACCCTCACTACTCGCCCTGACTGACCCGATGAGCCTCGCCGAGCCGCGGAGCGTCACCACCCCGCCGGGCGCTCTTGCGCCGGCCGCTGCCGTCTCCACCGACGTGACTCCACCGCGTGACCTGGACGCTGGTCGGCTGGCGCTCTCGCGGCGCTTGGCGCTCAGCTTGCTGGTGGCACTTGCGTTGGCGGCGATGCTGATCCAGGGTGGCGTCTTCGTCCACAAAACCTGGCTGTGGACCGGCGACAACATCTACCACCGCGCCGTCATGGCCGAGATCCGGGCGGGTGAGATCCTGCCGGGTGGCCCCTACGCTGGCCTGCCGGCCTTCTACTCGCCCCTCTTCCACTATCTGGTCGTCACGATTGCCGCGCCGTTCGACCTCGATCTGACAGAGGGCATCCGGATCCTGTCGATCCTCTGGGCGCCACTGGCGCCGCTCGCTGCCTACTGGCTGGCCAGGACGCTTGGCTTCGACCGCACGTCGGCGCTGCTCGGCGCGGTCTTCTCGACGTTTGCGGGCGCGCTCAAGACCACCGAAGACCGGGTCTGGGTCGACGCGCTGTTCGTGGGACAGCACAACTTCTTCCCGGTCTTCCCCCGCGACATCGCCTTCCTGCTGCTGCCGCTCGGGATCGGCTGCGTCTACCGAGGTGTCGTGCAGGGCTGGCGGCCGGGCGGGCTGCTGGCTGGCCTCGCCTTTGGCCTGATGATCCTGGCTCACACCCAGACCGCCGTGTTCGCTGCGCCGCTGCTGGCGATCTACCTCGGGTTGCTGCTGGCGCTGCGCCGCGACCTGCTCGGGCCGGCGATCCGAGTCTCGCTCGTTACTAGCGCGGTTGCCCTCGGCATCTCGTCGTTCTGGTGGATCTGGCAGATCGCCTCGATCGCGCAGAGCGGCTCGTTCGGCGTGCATATGCCGGCCGACCGGGTACCGGTCAAACTCCAGGTGGAGGAGTTCCCGGAGGAGTTCGGCGTCTTCCTGCTGCTCGGCCCGCTCGGCATGGCGATGGTCGCCCGCCGCTTTTGGCGCCAGCGCGACCCGGCGACCCTCCTGCTGCTCGTCTGGTTCTTCGTACCGGTGATGCTCGCAGTCTTCCGCCCGACCGGCTTTCCCGGTGGCGATACCTTCTTCCCGCGCCGGCTCTGGCAGTTCGGATCGCAGCCGCTGCTGCTCGTGGCTGGGCTGGCACTCGTCGCTGCTATCCTTCGGCCGCTCCGACTACGGGCACCGGTCGCCATCGCGGCGGCGACGGCTGTAGTGCTGGTCGCCTGCGTGCCAGGGTCGCTTGGGACGGCCCAGCGCGTCGGCGAGTTCTGGAACACGCCGAGCTTCGGGGACCAGGAGTGGGATCCGGCGGGGAACTTCGGGTTCGGGGCGTTCCTGGCCGATGAGGCGCGGGCACACGGGCTTCAGACCGTCCTGGTGCCGACCCCAGAAGCGACGCTCGTCTGGTACTACGCCGGTCAGAAGGTCGTCTACCTCTACCCGACGGCCGCAATCAAACTTGCCTACGACGTCGAGCGGATGACCGGACACTCGGAGGCCGACCGCGCCACCGACCTGGTGGCCGCGTACCTGGGCGATCCGAACGAGATCGCGCGGGTGGCCCAGGCATACAGCGCGCGCTACGTCGTCTTGAAGCGGCTTGGCGACCGGCTGGCCGGCGTGGACGTGCCGGCAGCCGGGCTTGTGCCCGAGTCGGCGCAGCCCGCGTCCGGTCGGATCGTCGCTACTAATCACTATCAGTACGCCGCGGTATCGGCGAAGGACCGGCTGACCTTCCAGGTCTGGAGCCCGTCGGACCGCACAGCGACGGTCGTGCTGCGGGCGAAGCGGCGCGAGCGCGCTCAGGCGACGCTCGGTACACTCGGCGTGAACGGTACATCGACGACCATCGCGGACAGCGAATTGCCGCGCGACACCTGGGCCGACGTGCGCCGCGACGTAGCGCTGCACGCGGGTTGGAACGGCGTGATGCTCGACAGCGACGCACGCCTGGAGGTGATCCGTTTCGCGGCCTACACCCTGACACTCGCTGACCTACCTCCTGAGTGGAGGGTCGCCTACGACGACGGCTGGTACGTCGTCCTGGCGGCGCGCTGACCGGTGACCGCCATCACGACCGCTCGCTACACTCCCGCTCCCGACCCGACTACTGGCGGCTGGTTGGCTTGTTGGGGGACGGCCGGCCTCGGCCGATACGTGGATCTGGCCGTCATCTTGCTGATCGTGGCCTATCTGGCGATCTCCCTGCCCGGCCTGGCCCGCTGGCCGCCGCTCGTGAACGATGAGGGCCGCGAGGCGAACCTGTTCTGGGTCGCTTCGGGCGCCGACCCGACCGCCGAGCGGATGAACGCGCACCGGGGCTTCCCCACCTGGGGCAATGGCGGGCTTCAGGGCGCGACCGCTGCGATCATCTTCCGCCTCGCTGGCCTGGGCGTCTTTCAGGCTCGGTTGACGTCGCTGCTCTGGGGCGGGCTGCTGCTCTGGCTGGTGTACCTCGTCGGGCGGCGCTACTGGAGCCGGTCGGTCGGACTCGGGGCGGCAGCGATGCTGGCGGTCTCGGACCCGTTCCTGGTGTCCTCACACACCCTGCGCCCGGACGTGCAGGTCGCCGCCATGATCCTCGGGGCGCTGCTCCTCGCCGAACGTGCCCTCACGCCCTCTACCTGGCCCACGCCGCGCCGCGCGCTGCTCTTTGCGTTTGGGGCCGGCCTGCTGCTCGGGCTGACGATGGACACGCACCCCAACTCGCTGGCGTTCTTCCCGCTCGTCGGGCGGGTGTTCCCGCTCCGGCTGGGCTGGAGGGGCTTCCTTCGGCGTCACGAAACCTGGCTCTTCGCCGGTGGGATCGTGGCGGCCGCGCTCTACTACCTGGCCGTGCGCTTCCTGCCGGACCCGGCCAGTTTCCTGGCGGCGCTCGGCTACTGGGTCGGGGTGGACAAGGCGCCGCCGGCCGCTCGAAGCGGAGGGCGCGGCCTGCTCGCCATGCTCGCCAACGAGGTCGAGCGGTATCGAGACTACTTCGGGGAGGAGCCGCTCGAACTCGGGCTGATCCTGCTCGGTCTGGCGGGCGGGATCGCCATGGCCGCGCGCGGCTCCTACCCGGCCCGTCTACTCCTGCTCGGCCTCGTGTTCGCGTTCGGCTTCTTCGTGGTCGCGGTGAGCATGAAGTCGAAGTACTACATGCTGCTGACCTACCCATACTACCTGCTGCTCGCCGCACGAGTCTTCGAACGGGTAGCTACGGCGGTCTCCGCTCGTGTCCCGCTCGGTTCGGCCCGGTCTCCTGCGCGAGTAGATCCAGCTTCCTCCGGCTTCGGAATCCCCTCACCCCCCAGCCCCTGTGCCTCGCATGCGGGAGAGGGGCAGGGGGTGAAGGCGCCCACACGGGCGAGGGGCATGGAGACACTGTCGATTGTCCTTCCGCATGCCCTCCTTGCGACGCTGGTACTGTTCGCGATGTTCGTGCCGCTGCGGGCGCAGGATCGCGCCTGGGAAAACTACATCCTGGCACGCCGGTACCGAGACGGGCAGGACTACGCGCAGTTGACCGCGCAGTTGAGCCAGCTTGCCGGGCCGGGTGCGAAGGTTCTGGCGCCGCCCCTCTACTGGCTCGGGATGGCCGATCACTCGTACGTCGATATCTACGTCTACGAGCGCCTCGAGCGGCAGTACGGGATGAGCGTGGCGCAATTCCTCGAAGAGACGAAGCCGGACTTCGTCATCACCGATGCAAAGATCGCGACCCAGAGCAGAATCGAGAAACTCCTCTATAACGAACTGGACGCCCGCGCTGAACGGCAGATGATCGTGCGCCACAAGAACTTCGGAGACGTTGCCGTCTACCGCTTGCGCTGGTAACCGGTGCCTCTGGTAGCCGGCTCGTGTTGCTGGCTCCGCGAGGCCGGCCGTATGCTTGCTCACTGACCGTGCAGACTGCCGATCGGCACTCCACCCCGCCGCGCTCGGGCGGCTCGCCCACTGGTGACACCGCCTCGTCCCAGGGCGCTTGCTCTGAGGCTGCGAGCGCGTCCACTGTGACCGCATTGGGGGCGGGCCCGACGAGCGTGACCGAGTCGGGCGCCTCTGCCCTGGATGTGCGCGGCGCAAGGCGTAGGAGCGGTTGGCTGGACTGGGTCCGCCGGCACCCGGACCTCCTGGCCGTGCTCCTGTTGCTCGCAATCGGCGGGGGGATGCGGCTGGCGTTCACGTTCCGGGCGCCACCGCTGTTCGTCGGGGGGGATAGCCAGACCTACCTCGTCCCCGGCTTCGAGCTTGCCAACGGCCTCGGCTTCGCCCCGATCCTGAAGCGGCCTCCGGTTTATCCGCTCTTCGTCGGGGGGGCGATGGTGCTGATGGGCGAAGATCCCCACGGCCTCGCTTTCCTCCAGCATCTTCTTGGCCTCGGGACGGTCGTACTGACCTACTTCCTCGGCCGGGCGGCGCTCGGCGGCGCGGCGGGCCGTCTCGCGGGCGCCGTTGGCGGGCTGCTCGTCGCGGTGAACGGCACGCTGATCGTCTACGAGCACTACGTGATGGCCGAGGCGCTCTTCACGCTGCTGCTCGCGGGGGCGGCGCTCGCGCTGGCAGCCGGTGCCCGGTGGGGCTCCTGGAAGCTTTACGTTCTCGGTGGGCTGATGCTGGCTTTGGCGACGCTCACCCGGGCGGCCGCGCAACTGCTGCTGCCGCTCGTCCCGCTGCTGGCGCTGATCTGGCACCGCCGTCTCGGCGTGGCGGTGCGGCAGGGTATCGCCGCGTTCGCCGGCTTCGCCATCTTGATGCTGCCCTTCGTCCTGCTCACCTGGATCAGCGCCGGTAGCCTCGGGGCCTCGGGGCTCGGCGAGGCGCTATTCTGGCGGAGCACCCGCGAGAACCCGGTCCTGATCACGCGCGAGATCGGCCGCCCATCGGATGTCCCGGACGATCCGACGCGCACCCAGGCGCGCCGCCTCGCCTACAACCGGGCGCTCGACGAGGAGTTACCAAGCGACATCGCCGTCGTCATTCAGGAGCGCTTCGGCTACAGCGAGGCTGAGGCCGATGCCATCTTGCGCGAGGTGGCCGTCGAATTACTCGGCCGGCAGCCGGCGCAGTACGTCAGCACGTCGTTTGGGCTGTTCGGCGAACTGCTGGTTGGGACCGAACAGTTCCTGGGCGGCCAGGGGAAGTCCGGCGGCGTGCGGCGATTCCCCAACTCACAGGACAAGTATGGCGACTGGTGGAACGAGCAGATTCGCCACCTCGCGCAGCCTGCAAGCGCTGCCGAGGCTAACGAGTTCCGTCGCGCCCAGGCCATCGCGAACCTCTTCCAGCCGTTCCGCTACCCGTTCGTCCTGCTGCCACTGCTCGGGTTGGGACTGGCGGCGGCGGCCGTGGTGCCGGGCTGGCGGCTGCTACTGGTGCCGGGGCTGTTCGGGCTCTGGCTCCTGCTCTCGACAGCGTTCCTCTCCGGCGCGCTGCCACGCTATCGCTACCCGGCCGATCCGTTGCTCGCCGTGTCGATTGGCGGTGGAGTCGCGGCGCTGACGTTCGGAGCATATCGCCTGTTGAGGGCGCGCCAGGCGCCGACGACGACAGCGTCCACGCCGACGCCCGCCAGGACTAGCCCGAGCGTGACGGTCGGCAGGTAGTAGCGGTCCCAGTCGATCCCGAGGTTCGGGGCGGTTCCGGCCAGGAACGTCAGGTTCCAGAACAGAGTGACGGCGGCTGGCCCGACCAGCCCGCCGAGCGGGCACTCCCGTAGCGTCTGCCAGCCGAGGATACCGACGCCTACGACCACGAAGACCGCCTCGACAGGGACGCCGGCTCTCTTGGCGATGAGCGGCTGTACGAAGTACGTCTCGGAGAGGAGCAGGCGGGCACGCGCAGTCAGGCTCTCCGGCACGGTGAGCTCCTGGTTGAGCGCCCGTTGCCCGACCATCTCCTGCTGCCGGAACTGGAGCATGGCGAGCGTCCGGCCGACCGGATCGGGCCAGAGAAACGGGTTCACCGCGATGAAGACCACCAGCCCGACGACGACGGCGAGTGCGGACCAGTGCCAGAAGCCGTTCAAGACGTCAGCGGGCCCGGTCCAGCGGACGCCGCGCCGCGCCAACAGCCAGAGGATGAACGCGCCTCCCGCTCCCCCGCCGAGGGCGGCGAGCGCCAGGGTGGCCGGCAGTTTTGTGCCCGCCGCGAGGCCGGCGCTCAAGCCCGCCAGCCCGCCCAGCACCAGCACGCGGCGAGAGGAGCCGGCGTCTTGGAGCGTTGCGCGGGCGGCGAGCAACGCGAGGTACAGCCCGAGCAGCAGCAAGAAGTGGAGCGGCGCCTCGGTGTGGGCGCGGGGGATGAGCGTCTGGGCCAGCGGCAGGTAGACGAACCCGGCCGCCGCGGCCAGCCCGGCCAGAGGCCCGGCCAGCAGCCGCCCGATCGCGAACAGTAGCACCGCCGCGCCGGCCCCGAAGAGCGGCATCGGCGCGCGAGCGGCTGCGAGCACCTGCGTCGACGGCTTCGGCACCTTTCGTTCCTCGGCCAGTTGGCGCTCGTCCTTGTAGGTGGCGGGATCCAGATACTTCGCCCGATCCGGCCCACGCGCCTCGTCGAGGCGATGCGTCAGGTCGACGCGCGGCACCGGCGCTCCGGATGCCCAGATCGCCCCGCCCAGGATGTAGCGGATCAGCATCGGCTGGGTGAGCGTCCAGTAGTTTTCCTCCCACGGTTCGCCGCTCAGGCGGTGGTCGAGGAAGACGTACTCGAAGTACTGGGCCGTCCAGATGAACTGGCCCTCGTCGGTGTTGTAGCCGACGCTTCCGGAGCGCTGGAGGAACGCCCCCGCCGCTCCGACGAAGACGAGCAGCGGGAGCACGATCGCCAGTGCTAACCGGGCTAACTGGCTCCCATCTCGCTCGCGTACACCAGTTCCCCCTCGCCCGCGCGTGGGCGAGGGGTCCGGGGGGTGGGGGAACGCCCGGGCCGGGGGGTGAGGGGTGCCCGGGGCCGAGGGCGTCGTCATACGTAGGCGGTTCCGAGACTCGGGTTGGCCATCGTCAGCGGGCCGATGACTCGGTTGAAGAGGCGGCCGATCTCCGGGATCTCCAGCAGCACCTCGTCGTTCGGCTCCAACCCGAGGCCGCGCTTCCAGCCGACGCCGGCTGGCGTGCCAGTCGCAACCACGTCACCGGGCAGCAGCGTCAGAATTGACGAGATGAAGGCGATCTGCTCCGCGACGCTGAAGATCATTGACGCGGTCGTGCCATCCTGCTGGACGACGCCGTTCCGGGAGAGCCTGAGCCGCACGTTCTGGGGATCGGGGAGGAGCTCGCGCGGGAGCAGGTATGGCCCAATGGGCGTGGACGTGTCGAAGTTCTGGCTCAGGAGCCAGTCCGAGCCGAAGTTCGGCCAGTCCGGGCGGGCAATCTGGTCGCGCGCCGAGATGCCGTTGACGATTGTGTAGCCGGCAACATACTCGAGCGCGTCCTTGACGAAGACGTCGCGACAGGGTGCCCCGATCGCGGCGCCAAGCTCGACCCCCCAGTCAACCTGTCGGCTGGTATCGGGCAAGACGATCGTGTCGTTCGGTCCGATAACCGTGTGTGGAAGCTTGGTGGTGACGTACGGCTGGGCGGTCGCGCGGTCGGGCGGCTCGACCCCGACCTGGGCGGCGAAGTCGTAGTAGTTGAAGATGGTGCGGAAGATTGCGCGCGGGTAGCGGATCGGCGAGAGGAGCCGGAACGTCGGGTCATTCGGTCCGTAGCCGCCATGCTGGCCGTCGACACGCTCGGTGAGCGCCCGGAGCGAGGGCAGGACGGCATCCCAGTGCTGGAGCAGCCCGAAGGCGCTCACCTGGAGGTCGCGGCGCTCTGGTGCGAGCTCGTCGAGCGGATAGAGGCGCTCGTCAACCACCAGGGCCGCGATCTCCTGGCCCTGACGTTCGACGGCTGCGAGCTTGAACGCTGGCATGGCTCCCTCCGGGCCCGAATGATGCCATAGTGCCTGGCTGCCGCCCCCGTGACACCCTCGGTCTGGAGGAGTCTGGCCCAGGTTCGGCGAGATCCAGTTCTGGCGAGACTGCCTGTGGCGAGATTGGCCGCGGCCAGATCCAGCTTCGGCTAGATCAGCTTCGGCTAGATCAGCTTCGGCAGGCTGAAACTGGGGCGCGCGGCCCCGGGCAGGTGGCTGCACGGGCCGGCCAGGAATGCCCGATGATGGCGGTAGCCGAGCCGACGGTAGGCGGCTACGGCCGGCGCGTTACTCTCCCGCACGTCGAGCACCACGTCTCGCGCGCCCTCGGCGATGAGCGCGGCCGTCATCGCCGCCGTCACCGTACGCCCGAGGCCATGCCCTCGCCACGCGGGATCGACGAGCACCCCCTGGACGATCGCGATCTTGCGGGCGTCAGAATGCAGCACGTTCTCTGCGACGGCCACGAGTTGCTGGTCCTGCCGAATACCCCAGTACCGATAGCCATGTCGGAGCCGCCCGACGTTGAAGCGCGACTCGGGCCACACTCCATAGAGCCGCGCCAGGGCATCCGCGTCCGGCAGTCCGAGCGGTCGGGCCAGGCCGATCCCGAGCGGCGGCGTGAACGTCTCCGGCGTGATGTGCATCCGAACGATGCGGTCTATCCAGTCGAAGCGGTAGCGGCGTTCGAGGCTTGCCCGAGCCTCCGGTGAGAAGCGGGCAAAAGCCCGGCGGGGCAGCGCGGCCCCCTCGATGAGCGCCGCAAGCGCCGGTCCGCCCCCGAACGTTTGAAGGCTGCCACCCCCTGTGGGATGGTCGAACGTCCACAGCCCGGCCGTCGTCACGTCCAGATCGCCTCGGTCGATCCAGACTCGTACGTAGGGCCAGTCAGGCATGCCGAGCAGGCAAAGCGGCCACGCGGCCCAGGGCCGGTCCCGCTCGAAGAGGGCCGCGGCGGTTTCGAGCTCCGGCTGCATCCTCCCCGCCCCCTCTCGTTGCCGTACTGGTAGGGTCACCATCCTGGCAGCACGTCCTGGTTGCCACGCGATGCCCGAGTGCACACGCGCGTCACCGCCGTAACCAGCCGCATACTGTCAGTCTACAGAATCGCTCGCCACGGGCGAGCGGAGCCAGGTCGGCCTCGGCGCGGGCACACCCCATCTACCACTCAGCCCCCGTGCGGTTGAGGGGGGCTGAGGGTGACGTCCCGAGCCGCGGCGTGGGACCAGCGCGCGGGAGAAGCGGCTCCGCTCAGGGGCGGCAGTCGAGTCAGCGGCGGCGGTCGGGTGCCGTGGTTGCCGTGGCTGTCGGCGTTGCAATCGTGGTAGGTGTCGGCGTGTTCTCGACGATGACCACCGTGATCACGATGCTGATCGGCGTGGTCGAGCCGCGTGGCACCTGGGTCAGGTTCACATTGGTCGAATTGCTGTTGCTGTTGTCGTTCTCGTTGCCGTTGAAGTCGAAGTTGTCATTGCCGTTGAAGTTCCCGTTCAGCGAGAGGTCGAGCGGCCCGAGCGTGCTGATCGCCGCCCAGGGCACCGGCGTCGGCGTCGAGGTCGGGAACGGGGCCACGGCCCGGCTCACCACCACGTCCGGTATTCCCGCTGCCGCGTGAGCCAGAATGACCTCAGCGCCGCTCGTCACGTCCAATGCCGAGGGCACCGTAACGTACACGTGGACAGCGTTCGCGACGACGCCGGCCGTCTCACGAGTGTCGCCGCCGACACGCTGCTCGTTCAGGATGACGTATCCGACACCTGGCAACTCGACGCGCTGGTTGATCTGGGGATTCGGGTACGCGGCGCCAGCGACGATGAGGGTGCCGTACGTGATCGACGCCGTTGGCCGCCCTCCGGTGATGGACGCGACGACTCGCACGTCGGTGGCCCGGATCAAGCCGCCGAACAGTTCGCCGTCGTCGACGACCGCCGTGCTGGTGACGGTGTTCGCCTCCGGGCTGCCGCTCGTCGTCGCCGCGATCACGGTCGTGGACCCGACGCCGTTGCCGAGGCCGTACCCTGCGCCGGGCGACGTCAGCGACACGTTTCCACCCTCGGGCGGCAACTGGACGTACGCGCCACCTTGCGCGGTCACCGGCGGATTACCCACCGCGAGACCATACGCCTCGCCGCCCACCCGAACCGCCGCCACCGAACTAGGCGCCCGCACGACCAGCAGGTTGACGGCGATGAAGATCACGACCACGAGCGAGAGCCGGAGCACGAGCATACCGTTGACCTCGGTCCTGCCGTGCGCCGATGCGTCGGCCACGGCCACGGGCAAGTTTCGGAGCCCTGCGCGGGCGGGGCTCGCCGCGCGGGGCAAAGCTTAGCCCACATCGAACCATCTGGCAACAGGGTACGGCGTCGAATGCACGTGAGGGCCTGGATTGGGTCGTGGAATCGGGCGTAACGGACCTGAAGCGGACCTGGAGCGGCTGGCGAACGATCCGCAACCCCGATGAAACGTGCACCCATCTCTTCGGCGCCCCCTCTAACGTTGTCACAATGCCGGCGGCGACAGGCGCTACCCTGCCACGCCTCGCTGCCTCTGCGCGCTGTCTCTGTCATTGGGCGAAGCGCCCCCCCTCCGGCTCGCCCGCATGCGGGAGGAGGAGCCCGGCGGTGAGGGGGTTTCCCGGGGCCGAAGGGGCGGGAATCGTGCACGAGCTACTGACACGCGTGGCCGTGCTCCAACGCATGCCCGGACAGGACACCGGGACGGTTCGAACGCGACACGCGATGCTGCCACTGGGCGATGCCGGCAGCAGGCGACGAGGGAGGACGACGAGTGGCGGAACTGACCGGGCGGCGACGCTTCGCGCACCTGTTCCGCCGGGCCGGGTTTGGGGCGACCCCGGCCGAAATCGACGCGGCGATGGCGACGAGCGCCGACGAAGAGAGTGCGTTTCGGGCGGCGGTCGACGCGCTGCTGAACTATCAGGCCGTCAGCGAAGTTCCCGACCGGGTCAGTGTCGATCCGAACAGCGGAGACTCGCTGATCCTGTGGTGGCTCGAACGGATGGTCCGGACCCGCCGCCCCCTGCTCGAAAAGCTGGTGCTCTTTTGGCACGACCACTTCGCCACCGCCGAGGACAAGGCTGGCATCTCGATCACCTTCATGCTGCGCCAGAACGACCTGTTCCGCGCGATGGCGCTCGGCCGGTTCGAAGCCATGCTCGATGCCGTCTCGCGGGATCCGGCGATGGTCTTCTGGCTCGACCTGAACGCCAATCGCAAGACGAGCCCGAATGAGAATTACGCCCGCGAGGTCATGGAACTGTTCTCGCTCGGTGTCGGGCGGCCGGGCGACCCGAACTACAGCGAAGACGACGTCAAGCAGGCGACGCGGGCCTTCACCGGCTACACCATCGACCAGAATGGGAACTGGTACCTGAACGCAGCTAGCCACGATGGCGGGACGAAGACCGTACTCGGCCAGCACTGCGAGTCCGGCGACGAGGTGCACATGATCCTGCTGCGCCACGTCAAGAACGGCCGAAACGTCAGCGCTCACTTCCTGACCGCGAAGCTGTTTTCCTGGTACGCCTACCCCGTCGCCGAGGACGATCCGGTCGTGCTGGCGCTCGCGCCCGGCTTCGCCAGCAGCGGGCATAACGTCCTCTGGCTCGTCGAGGCGATCTTGAAGTCGCCGGAGTTCTCCTCGTTACGAGCGTATCGCGCGCTCATCAAGTCCCCGGTTGAGCTGGCGGTCCAGGCGCTTCGGCTGCTCGGCGCCGAGCGAGTTCCGGCGAGCGGCGTCCTCACCCGCCTGCGCGACCAGGGCATGCGGCTGTTCTATCCCCCGGACGTGTCCGGCTGGCCCAGCGGTCGGGTCTGGATCAACGCGAGCACCGTTCTCAGCCGCTGCAATATGGCCGCGACGATTGTGAACAGTCTGGGGAAAACGGCGGCCACCGATGCCGGCGGCGCACCTGTCGTGAGCCTGCTGGCCGGCCTGCCGACGGCGGCTGCCCGGGTGGACGCGGTGCTGGCGCGGCTCGTAGATGGGGACGTCAGCCCCGCAACCCGCGACGCTCTGGTTGCGTACGCGTCGACGGCCGCCACCGACGAGAAGTTGCGGGGCCTCTTCAACCTGGTCATGGCTCTGCCGGCCTTTCAACTGAACTGATGGCGAGCCATTGCGTCGGCCCGCTCGGTCGGGCGCTGCCATCTGCCATCGACGCACGCCGGCGTATCGTGCCCGGCCGCTCCAGGGTGCGTGCTTCGACGTTGCGAGGGAGGCGCCCGCTTGTCTCTCCTCGCACTCCCGATCTCACCCGCCGCTCGTGTGTTGGAGGATGCTCGTGGCCGCTCTGAGCCGCCGAACGTTCCTCGAGCGCGGCGCGACCCTGGTCGCGGCCGGGTTCGCCGTGCCCTCGTTCATCGCCGAGACCGCCCGTATGCTCGATACGGCCGGTAGTGGGCCGCCGGTCGCACGGGCGGCCGGCCGCAGGATCCTGGTTATCGTCCAGTTCGCGGGCGGGAACGACGGCCTCAACGCGCTGATCCCCTTCGCCGATCCGGCCTACGGGCCTGTGCGCCCGACCATCGCTATTCCATCCGGCTCGGTCCTGAACCTGAACGACCGGGTCGGACTACACCCGAGCTTCGCCCGTCTGAAGGCTCGCTACGACCGTGGACAGGTCGCGCTCGTCCAGGGCGCTGGGTACCCCAACCCCAACCGCTCCCACTTCCGAGGTACCGACATCTGGGAGTCGGCCGTGCCGGACCGGCTGGAGCCGACCGGTTGGGTGGGGCGCTACCTCGGCGGCTGCGGTTGCCAACGCCAGGACCATCTGGAGGCACTGACGGTCGGCAGCAGCAGTACGGCCGGCGCATTCTGGACCGAGATGGCGCTCGTACCGGCCATCGCGAGCATCAGCAGCTTCCGCTATACCAGCGTCAACAACGGTAGTACCGCCCAGCGCAATGCTGAGATCCAGACGCTCCGCAACGGGCTGGCCCAGGCGGATGGCACGCCGGAAGGCGAGTTCTTGAGGCAATCGATTCTGACGGCGCTCACCGATGCCGATGTGCTAACGGCGGCAGCCGCGAGCTACACACCGCGCGGCAGCTACCCGAATAACAGCTTCGGCAACAGCATGAAACTGGTGGCGCAACTCGTGGCGGCGGACGTCGGCACGTCGATCTTCTACGTGTCGCTCGGAGGCTTCGATACCCACGCCAATCAACTGAGCGCCCAGGCCAGCCTCTTCGCCACCTTCGACCAGGCTGTAGATGGGTTCTTTCAAGATCTAGAGAGCGTCGGCCGGGCCGGCGACGTCGCCCTGATGACGTTCAGCGAGTTCGGGCGGCGGGTGGCGCAGAATGGTAGCGGCGGCACCGACCACGGCACGGCTGCCCCAATGTTCCTGGTGGGCGGGGGGTTGAACGGCGGCCTGCACGGCGCCTACCCCAGCCTGACCGATCTTGCGAGCGGCGACCTGAAGATGACGGTGGACTTTCGGCAGGTCTACGCGGCGGTCCTCGAGCAGTGGCTCGGCGTGCCGTCAAACGGCATCCTCGGAGGGAGCTTCCCGCCAGTCGGCCTGTTCACGCCGCTGCTCTCCTGCGCACCCCGGCCCCCCGTTCATGTCACGACGACGCCCGTCGGCGGGGGGCAACTCCAGGTCACGCTAACGGCCGGCGGCGGCCTGATTCGCTCCATCGCCTTCGAGCGTCCCCAGAATGCCCTCGTCGACATCGGTGGGACGGCCGGGCAGAGCGGCAGCTTCATCCATCGGCCGGCCGCGCCGACCAGTCAGATCGCGTTCGCCGTCCGGCGGGCCGGACCCGGCGCGGTGACCGTGCCGCTCGTCGTGGCGGACGATTGCGGCGAATGGCGGACCTTCGTGGGCGGCGGCGCTGGCGCCTTCTGAGCTTGACGCCATTGCCCACGCCGCCCGCCGACCCGCTCCGTCTACCAACGCGTTCCGCCGTCGTTCCGATAGCCGGAGCTGCCGTCAGCGTCCTCAAAGCCTGTTGACGGCACTGCGCCGCGTCCTTCACGATGGGCCGTCAGCATGGTATTCAGCTTCGGCTATCACTCAGCAGCAACATCCCGCCCGAGCGTGACCTGTACGGTCGAGCGCGCCCGTCTCCAAGGTCCGCACGACCGTTCGTCCACCAGCCCCGGCCGCCAGTATGGGAGCTTTCCCGAGCGTGGCACCTGGATGCGCGTGTGTCTGGCGGTCGTGACGCTGTGGCGTGCTGCATACTGCGCGGTCTTGACCCCTAGGCCCGCTGTGCGCCTCGTCGTGCTCGGCACGCTGGCCGCGCTCGTCCTGACCGGCTCGCAGTTGCTGGCCGCCGAGCCGGTCGCGCTGCTCGGGGCGGTCAGCGGCACGGTGGCCGTGGTCCACTCCGATGGTAGCGCCGTCCAGCCGGCTAGCCCGAACACGCCGCTCGGCCCGGGCGACCGGATCGCGACGGTCGGGCGTTCGTTGGCAGTTCTTCGGATACCGGGCATCGGCGAGGTGGAATTCGGTGCGGATACCACGTCGATCGTGCTCGACCTGACCGTCGCGGACGGAGTGCCGGCGCGGGTCGTGCTGGAGGTCGTGCAAGGCGCCACCATCCACCGCCTAAGCCCTGCGAGCGGCCGGAGCGTCGACTACCGCGTGGTCGATCCGAGCGGCCTCGCAGTCGCGCAGGTGCTCGACGCGAGCGACGGAGTCGTTTTCGGCGTCGGGCGGGACGAGAACGGCGCGGTGACCGTTGCCTGCGAGCGCTGCTCGTCGGAGACAGTAACGTTCCCGGGGGCCGGTCAGCACCTCGGGAACGGCCGGACGCGCAGCCTGACGCCGCGTGGTGACGTGGTTGATGGCCGGCTACGCGGCTCACCCTTCGATGCGCTGGCACGCGGCGCGACGGCTGGCGACGGGGACTCCTCGACTTCTTCGGCCGCTCGCCTACCACCGGGACAGCGCACCCGCTCGCGCGACGGCCGACGCCGCCCGGATGGGGACGGCGACCACGAGAACACTGTCGCCCGAGCGGCCACCCCAACCGATCTGCCCGCCCCCATGGCTTCGCTCACTCCCACCGCCACGACGACGCCCTCCGCAACACCGACGACTCGTCCGACAACGGTGAACGCCACGATTGCCTTCTTCGTCTACTTGCCGGACCCGATCCGAATTCCGGTCGGGGGCACGGTCACCTGGACGAATCTGGATCGGGCGCAGCACAGCGTCACGTCCGACGATCTGTCGTGGTCGTCGCCCATCCTGAGCCAGAGCGACAGGTTTAGCCATACCTTCAGCCAGCGCGGCACATTCCGCTACTTCTGCGAGCCGCACCCCCAGATGACCGGCTACGTCGAGGTGGACTGACCACCAGCGCCCGACCACGTGCCGAGCCGCCTTACCGAGAGTCGCGGCGGCCGACTAGGAGTCGCGCCGGCCCACCGAGAGTCGGGTTGATATCGCCGGCTCCTGGCACCCTCACTGCCGCTGCGCACCTCCAACCTCCGACCGCCTCCGGCCGCGGAGCACTGGTGACGGACCGCTCGCCACTCACCGCCCACCACTCGCCCTGTCACGCCGGGAACACCGAATCTGTTGCGTATGTGAAAGCGCCGGATCCGGCACAGAGGTACGATGTAGGTGCGGATGGCTCAGCACTCACGGGCCGGCGGCCCTGAGAATCCCAGGAGCCATGAGGGAGGCGTTCCCATGCGTCGAGGTATCGTGACCGCTCTGGCGGTGCTCGCGCTGGTGGGAGTGTTTGGCGTGTCGAACACCTACGCCGAGTCTAGGAACGGGAGCAGCGCGCCCACCACGGTGCTGCGCGGCAATCTTCCGCCTGGCACCTACTGCATTCCGCTGAGCACCGGTGGCGATGGCTGCGTCACGCCAGATGGCTCGATCTACTCCTGCCCAAGCATGGGCGATGATTCGGTCTGCACGCTCTCAACCGTGGCGCTGACCCCGCCGACGCGCACACCGACGACGAAGTGGCAGCATATCGCGGCGCCCACGACCGGGCGGCTGACCGCGCGGTAACCGCCGTCCATCCTCACCGCCCTGGTTGCCATGGTGCGAGCCATTCCACCCTCCGTCGATGAGGATGAGCGTCGATTCACGCAGCGGCAACGGGTCTGCTCCCACATGACCGAGAAGGGTTCGGTCGTGTGGGGGCAGACCAGTATCTGTGGGCCAGCCGTTTAGCCGTCGCCGGTCAGCCGTCGCCGGTCAGCCGTCGCCGGTCAGCGCCGTCTCGCGAACGACGTAGGCGCAGCGGAGCACGCAGCCGGACGCCGAATCTTCGAGCGTAGCCGTGAAAGGCGCACCGAACGCAAAGCCGCCGCCATCGTGTATCGGGAGCGTCCCGCCGAAGACCACCAGATCCTCGACGTCGTCCCCCAGTCGCTCCTGGATGAGTGCCTGAAGGTGCGCGGGCGGCAGCAACTCCCCCAGCCGCCCCACCTGATACGCTGGCCGGCCCCGGGCTGCGCCTCGGAGCGTGATGGTGTCCCAGCGCTCGCTCACCTCCTCCAGTGGCCAGACCTCCCCCGAGACGAGCTTGGGACAGACTTGCTTGGCCATCGTGACGCTCGTCCTTTCCAACTCGCGGTCGGTGTGGTCGCTGCCGGCGGCGACGTAGACCCGCCCGTGATGGTGGATGAGCACGAACTCGGCCTCGCCGCTGGTCTGGCTCCCCAATACCTCCACCTCGTCGCTGGTCGTCAGCCGATCGGCGGTGCAGGCGAAGAGGGCGGGGACGCGCAGTGGGGCAGGGACGCCGTGCGCGCGTAGCTCCTCGACGTGCAGTTGGACGCTTGCCTGGTCCCGGCCGGTGTAGCCGGCGATGACGAGCCGGCGCGGCTGGAGCGAGATCGTCTGCTCGCTCCCCTGGATCTGGAACGTGAGCATCGCCCCCTCCTTGGCACGGAACCATCGGCAGTCAGCTTTGCCAGAGGTCACATGGTACTTGCGCACCGGACGCACGTCGATGCCCGCCCAGTTCGCTCGCCGTCGGCAACCGCCAACGGCGACGGCACCGCTCCAGGCAGACCCTACACGGTGGACGGCGACGGAGTGCTATCCGGTGTCTGTTCAGGCGCGCACCTGGACTACGATCTGGACGCTATACTGTGTAGTCGTCATGCGTTGATTTGACGACCCTTGAATCGGCCGCTGGCGGTGAGCGTGCAAGATGGCTCGCGAGTGGGGCCGGCCGCCTCGAGGCGGTCGTCCATCGACGCTCGTTCGACCCCGGAGGTATGGTGCCTACCTACGATGAGGTCGTGCGCAATCGGGACACCTACGGGCGAGTGATCTGGCTCTATGGAGACTCGATCAGTCAAGGGTACGCACTCGGGACGTTCGCCCCGCCGGCCGATCATCCTCTCTACGCGGTACGCTCGCCCGCTTCGACGTACCGGGCGATTGCCGAAGAGAACGGCATCGCCGACGTGCTCGTCCGAGTGGAGTGGCTCATTGCGGCCGACGAGCAGGGTCAGATGAGTTTTCGGCCGAACTGGATCCGGCGTGCGATCGTCTCGGGCGCCATCCGGCGCGGCGACGTCGTTCTGCTCGAGGATGCCGGTCCGCATACCGTTGAGGCGATGCTGTATCAGGTTGCGCTCGACTGTCTACGTGCAGAGGCGACCGATCGCCATGAAATTACCTGCGTGATGCTCACGACGCCGGACTACCCACCGGCGCCCGAAAACAGTCAGTGGGACCGACTACTACGCGATGGCCGGTCGGTCAATGAGGCGATCCGGGAAGCGGCGACACTCGCACGCCCGTGGCGGGGTCGGACCGTCTTGCTCGACATGAACGCCGAGATGGATCGTCGACGCGCCTCGGCGCTCAGTCAGGATGGAGTAGACGTGATGCACCCGGACGGGATTCACCCGAACGTCTGGGGGCAGTGCCTCTACGTCGGCCAGATCCTGCGTGTGACTGGCCTCCGCTCACGGGTCCGGACGATCGCCACCGTCGAGGACGTGTGTGCCGCGAATGACCAGTTGCTCGCGTACGGCGCCCGAGCGTTCACTGGGCAGCGCGCACGTGAGTACGCGAACTGGCTCTTGCTGGAATAACTCGCCAATCCGCCTGGCCCATCGTGCCGACCGTCGTAGCGGCCAGGCCGGCCCCGGCTCGAATCGCTACCTCGCCCGCGACAGTCACCACCTCAGACTTGGCGATGGTTCGTGCTGCCTGCCACACCTGTGCCATCCGCCGCACCCCTGCTGCCTGGCCTCATGTTGCCCCGCCTCGTGTTGCCCCGCCACGCGCTCCTTGGACCGTGTGGGCGACGCTCAGTAGTCCTGTCGGGCAGAGTTGCTCGAAGCAGGCGTTATGTTTCAGTGACAGAAAGACCCCGTCGCGCAACGTTGCCGTGATGCGAGCGCCCGTAGGATGGCGGTCGCAAGGGAGTCAGCGCGATGCGACACGATCTTCCACGTGGACGGGGTGCTGCGCCGAGTCTGGCGTCGCTCAGTCTCGCCGCTTCGGCGGAAGACGAGGCGACCAGCCGGTGCAACCGCTCCGCGCGTGACGGTGGGCGGCCTGTTCGCCCGGCGTACGCGGCCACGGCGGGAGTCGTGTCGCGCACTGGCTCTCCACCAGCAGCGCAGCGGCCGACGGCCGGGCGCTGGCGGTCCAGCGGGACCGAGGCGCTGAGGGTGAGGAGCCTCGCGCCCGCCGACCGACCGGAAGGGGGTGAGCGGGTCGGGGAGAGGTCTCGCCAGCCCACGGGAGGGCCTCTGGCTCGCCCGTGTCGTGAGGATGGTCGAGTCGCGCCGATTCGGGTGGGATCAAGAAGCGTGCCCCCCGCCCGGGCCGGCCGGCTCGCCCCACGCAGCGTCTCGAGAAAGGAGTATCGTGGACGGGACGAACGCCGGGTGGCCGCGCGGGCTGCCGCCCGGTCGGGCTGGGCAATGTACTCCGGCTGCCCCACGCGCACTGCTGACGGCTCAGGACATGCGGCGCCTGACCCTTTTCAAGTGGCGCTACTCCCTGGAATCGGCGGGCTTTTCGCCGCGCCAGGCGGAGCGGCTCTTGTTCCTGAAGTGGCTCCACACCCACCGGGGACGACGCGGCTAACGGCTGTCGCCTTGCCCGGTCCGGTGGCAACCGGTACGCTAAAGGCCGTTCGCCCCCATCAATGGGGCGGCGGATGGGCCACCATGGACGAGCTGGCGTTCCGCATCCGATCGGCCGAACCTGAGGATCTGCCTGTACTCCGGAGCTCGATCTCGTCGAGCCTGGCGCAGCCGGAAGGGCGCGGCCGTGGCACCAGCCTACGGACCGCGCAACAGCGCAACGAGCTTCTGTTGCTCGAACGCTACGATGCGCGGGACAAAGACTGGGTGATCGGCGGGTACGTCGAGTTCCACATGCGTGTGGACGATGTCCTGACGATCCGCGATGTCGGGACCGCTGGTGAGACTCCACACGCCGGGATCGCCAAGCACCTCCTCGGCGAGTTGCTGCGCTCGCTGGCGCCGGAAAGCGCCACCTGCGTCGTTCGGCGTGATGTGGAGGTCTGGAATGGGATCCTCGCCAGCATCCCCGGGTTCTACGTCGAGGGACCGCCTGAGTACCGCCGCCCGCACTACTACAACATCTGGAAGTGGTCGCCGGAGCTTGCCCGAGAGTCGCAACGCGGAGGCCGCCGAGGCGGCGGTGCGCCGCGTGGCGGCCGGGGGCGGCGCCGCTGACCGTTCGCTACGTGCTACGTGAAGGATCACTGTGAGGAACGCTCGATCGATGGCCGGTCTACCCTGTCGGGTACTCACCGGGAGCCGGTCAGCGCGCACGAGAGGGGCGACGTGAAGGAATATACTGACGCCTTCCTTCAATTCCTGGCATCCGAGAAGCGGCTCTCCCCGAACACCCTGGCCGCCTATCGAAACGATCTCCGCCAGTTCGAGGAGTACCTGACCTCGCGCCAGCGTGACCCACTCGGGCCTGGCAGTAGCTGGAGCGACAGCGGGTTCGCCGTTGCCGGCGGCTCGGCGACGATCGTCGCGGACCCGACCACGGCATCGCGCGAGGTCGTGGCCGGGTTCTTCCTGAGCCTGCGCGAGGACAAGGGTTACTCGGCGGCGACGATCGCTCGGAAGATGGCCGCCGTCAAGTCGCTCTTCCACTATCTGGTGTTGCAGGGCTCCGTCCAGACGAGCCCGGCGGCCGAGATCGGCGCGCCGGAGGTGAAGAAGCCGCTGCCGCGTGCCATCTCGGTAGCCGAGATCGACCGGCTGCTGGGCCACGTCGAGAAGAAGTCGACCCCAGAAGGGCTCCGCGACCGAGCGATGCTCCACCTGCTCTACGCGACCGGTATGCGGGTGAGCGAACTGGTCACGATCGATCTCAGCGATCTCGATCTCGGCAAGGGAACGGTGCGCTGCGTGGGGCGAGGCATGCGGGTCCGCTACCTGCCGATCGAAGGGCGTGTTGCGACGGTCCTGCGGGAGTACCTCGAACGAGGGCGTCCCAACCTGCTGCGCCCGGCCGCGCCGACACCGGCCCTCTTCCTCAATCACCGGGGGCAGCGCCTGACGCGTCAAGGATTCTGGCTCATCATGAAGGCGATCGCGCGGGACAGCGGTGTGAGCGTGGAAGTCACGCCCCATACGTTGCGGCACTCGTTCGCCGCGCACCGCTTGAGCGACGGTCTGACGCTCCCGAAGTTGCGCGAGCTGCTTGGGCACGCGAACATCTCGACCACGCAGGTGTACACTCAGATCAAGCTGGCAGCGCCGCGTTCGCTCGTCGCCGAAGACCGCCGCCTCGTCGCGGCCGGCGCGCGGCGCGGGTAAAAGGGGCGAAGGCGCCGAGCGACGGTCCTTACCGTCCCTCCCGCGCCGCTCCCGCGGCTCGTACCATGAGCGTTCCATCCCAGGCGTACCGGGTGCGTGAGGCGGCCTCCACCTTGAGAGGCCGCCTCGCCGTGGTGCCGCGCGTCGGCATCATCCTCGGGACCGGCCTCGGCCCACTCGCCGACGAGGTCGCCGAGCCGTCGATCGTGCCCTACGCCGACATCCCACACTTCCCCATCTCGACCGTCGCGGGCCACGCCGGCCAGTTGGTGGGCGGGTTGCTCGAGGGCGTGCCGGTGGCGGTGATGCGGGGCCGGGTTCACTTCTACGAGGGGTACTCGCTCCAGCAGGTCACGTTCCCGGTTCGCGTGCTCCGCCGTCTTGGCGCCGAGGTCTTCATCATCACGAACGCCGCCGGTGGCCTCAACGAGGCGTACCGCCCTGGCGACCTGATGCTGCTGCGCGACCATATCAATCTGATGGGGTTGGCCGGAGTCAGCCCGCTGGTGGGAGCGGACGAGCCGGAGCTTGGCGTGCGATTCCTGGAGATGGCCAATCCGTACGATGCCGAACTGCGGGCACTGGCAAGCGCCGTGGCCGCCGAGCGGGGCATTCGGCTGCACGAGGGCGTCTACGCCGTCGTCGCCGGGCCATCCTTCGAGACGCACGCCGAGATACGCGCCCTCCGGCTGCTTGGCGCGGACGCGGTCGGGATGTCCACAGCGCCCGAGGTGATCGTCGCTCGACACGAGCGGATGCGGGTGCTCGGGATCTCGGTCATCACCAACTCGGCCGACCCGGCAAGCGAGGTGACGGACGTCAGCCATGAGGGCGTGCTGGCCGTCGCGGAGCGGGCAGCGCCCGGCCTGCAACTGATCGTTCGAGGCGTCCTGCGCGGACTGGCCGCCTCCGCTGACGAGGAGCGGCCGTGAGCTCGGCGGTGACGCGCCGCGTCCCGATCTCGCTGCCGACACGCCTCCAGCCCGGCAGCCCGACGTCGCGGAGGCTGCGTGAAGGCGTGCTGGCGGCTATTGTCCTGGCTACGCTCATCCTCCCCTTCCCAACCGCCGCGCTGCTTCGCGACGGTGTGTCCGCGGCTCCAGCAGGTGTACCCGCGCTCTTCACGGCTGGGCAGGGAGGTCAAGCGGTCAATGCGCCCGCCTGGATGCTGGAGCAGGGCACGGCCGGGGGCGGCGCGCTCGGGACCGCGCAACAGCCGCGCCTGCTACTTGGGGCGCCTGGCCCGATCGACGACGCCGAGCGGCAGGCGGCGCTCGCGACGCTCGAACAGGTGCTTGCGGCGCCCCGGCCGGTCCGCGACCCGATCGCGCTGCGGGCCAGGATCGCCGGGCACCCGATCGACTGGAAGGCAACCGATCCCCCGCCGGCCTCGCGGAGCGTTGGAGACCGCGCCTCCTTCTACGTCCTCGACCAGCGGAACAACGCCTACCAGCCGCGCGATGCCGAGTTGCGGCTCGTCTCGGAGCACGCCTACTGGTACGTCGAAGTCGGGCAGACCGTGAAGGACGATGACCTTGCCGCCTCGGCCCGCCAGTTCGACGAGCGTACCTATCCGACGATCCACCGTGTCTTCGGCCAGGAGCGCTCGCCAGGTATCGACGGCGACCCGCGTATCACGATGTTCCTGGGGACAGCGCCAGGGGTGGCGGCCTACTTCACATCCTGGGATCCGTACCCGCGCAGCGTCTTCCCGTACTCCAACGAACGGGAGATGATCCACGTCAACCTGCCGTCCGTTCGGCCGGGAACGACCGGCTTCGATGGAACGATCGCTCACGAGTTCCAGCATCTCGTTCATTGGAGCGTGAACCCGTCGTCGGAAAGCTGGCTGGATGAGGGGTTCGCGGAGCTCGCATCGGTGCTGGCCGTCCCGGGCCGGTCCGTCTCGACGGCGCAGTTGCCGCGCCGGCCGGACGTACAGTTGACGGCCTGGGCGGGGAGCGGCGAGAGCGGGATTCACTACCAGGCGTCGTACGGCTTCTCACGGTACCTCGAGGATCGTTTCGGGGAAGGCGCGATCCACGACATCCTCGCCGGGCCGGGCCGTCCGCCCGACACGATCTCGGCGGCGCTCAGCCGTGCGGGCTCCAGCCTCTCGTTTGATGACGTCTTCGAGGACTGGATAGCCGCCAACCTCATCAACGATCCGGCCGTCGGTGACGGCCGGTACGGCTTGTCTGATGCCACCCGCCAGGCTCCCTTCACGACGCCGATCTCAGTCGGTGGCGCGCCGGTCGAGGCGAGCGTCCACCAGTACGGTGCGGAGTACTTCGAACTGAAGGGCGACGGCCGTCCTGCTGCCGTCGTCTTCCAGGGCGCGCCGACCGTCCAACTTGTCGGGGCGGCGCCGACGAGCGGACGAGCGTTCTGGTGGAGCGACCGTGCCGACAACATGGATACGGCCATGACGCGGTCGTTCGATCTGCATGGCCTCTCGTCAGCGACGCTCCGCTTCAATGCCTGGTACGACACCGAGCGGGACTACGACTACCTCTACGTCATGGCCTCCAGTGACGGCGGCGCTACCTGGCGGGTGCTCGAGGGCACCAACACGTCGACCTCCAACCGAGTTGGCAACGCCGTCGGTCCAGGTTACAGTGGCCAGAGCGGCGCCGATCCGGGATCTGGTGGGGCTGTGGCCTGGGTGCCAGAGTCCGTCGACCTGACGCCCTTTGCGGGCGGTGAGGTGTTGGTCCGGTTCGAGTACGTCACCGACCAGGGTACCAACTTACGGGGTGCGCTCATCGACGATGTCGAGGTGCCGGAGCTTGACTTCCGCGACGACGCCGAGAGCGACCGGGGTTGGAGCTACGACGGATTCATCCGGTCGGGCAACGCCATTCCCCAGACCTGGAGCCTCCAACTCGTCGAGTATCACCGCGACGGCAGTGTGACCGTCAGGCCGCTGCGCGCAGACGGGGATGGTCGCGCCGTAGAGCGGTTCGCCGATCTGGGTGGCGCGACTGAGCGCGCGGTGCTGGTCGTCAGCGGGTTGGCGCCGCGCACCCTCGAAGAGGCGCCGTTCCGCATCGAGCTTCGGCCCGCGTCATAGTGCCTGGATACAGACCGTGAGCGTGCTGGGCTGGCTCTCCACGCCGACCCCATCGATTCGATGACAGGCGCTGTACTAAACCAACGCCACGGTGGGAACCATATGGTCGGAACCTGAGGGCATGTGGTTTTCACCTCGGTATTGGTTTAGGGCGCAGTGATCGGCGAGGGAGTCGTCCTCGACGTGAAGGAGAATAGTTACGACCCGACACGCTGCTCTTTGCCCGACTGGGCGCCACGAACGGAGCTATCCCGTGGGCGCTGTGATGCGCTTGACCGTTTCCATGTCAAAATACTCGTGAACTCGATCGATCTTGCCGTTGGCAAAATGGAACACGAAGCATACCTGGAGCAGGTACGTGCCACCGGACGGGGCGATCTGGATCGAGGGAAATTCGACCCGGCCAGTGAGCGTCCCGCCGCTGGTGTACTCCATGCACGCGTACTCCTCGCTTGCGAAGAGGTTGAGGAGGTGCTTTTCGCGGTCGGGAGAGGCGCCCCAGTGATTCTGTGCGAGCGCGGCGAACTGCACTTTCCCGTGGATGACGTCGCCAGTTGGCACAACATGCCACGTAATGTCGTCGTCGATGAGTGCCAACATCGAATCGAGATCTTTGCTGAAGAGAAGGTCGAAGTAGCGATGCATGAGCGCCAGGTTGTAGTGGATTCGCTCGTTGGAGTGCTCTGAGCCACTCATCGTCCTTCTCCCGTCTACGCCCGCAGCACGACGCTCTCGTGATGTGATACACGTTCGGCGCGCATACTCGGATCACGCGCGCAATTCGGTGTTCGAGCAGCACCCCCCTCGAGCACGATCGGGCGGGGCTGTCGAGCGGCGAAGTTCGAGCGCCGAGACGATCGCGGCGAGCAGGACGCAGCCGGCAGCGGCGACCATTGCAAGATGGTAACTGTGCGTAAACGATGCGATGGCCGCTGCCCGGTAGGAGTTTCCCAGCGCCGCCGTAACTGCACCGCTCTAGGCACCCGCGACGTGCTGGCCCTGCTGAGCGGCCACGGACTTCAACTCCAACGCCAGCCAATACATAGCAGAGGCCAGTCCATGTGAACGGCGACCCCGCCGTCACCGCACTCAGGCCAGCGATGCCAACCCCGGCGACCGTGCAGCCAACGGCCACCACCGAGAAACTTGGAAACCGGCGATCGAGCCGACCGGCAAACTGGGCCATCACCAGGAACGATACGTTCATCGCCAGCCAGGACAGCACGGCGTGCAGGCCGGACCAGCCATCGAGGTTCTGGTACAGGAGCGTGACCTAGAACATGACGCCTGCCGGGCCCGGGTAGGCGAGCAGACACACCATGCAGCCCGCGGCGAAGCCGCGGGCTCGGCGGAACCATCAGCGACGGTGCACGCTCCTCCCAGACGGCAAAGCTGCCCAACAGGACCGTACCGTGCGCGAGCGAGCCCGTTACTGACCAGGGCGCCCACGCCCTTCATCGGTTCGCTCGCCCGCAGGCGCTCAGCGCTGTCAGGTCACGCCGAGGGGGGCTGGCGCCCGCCCCGTGTGGGCAGCGGTGCAGCACCCAGTTGGCGGGGATGTCCTGCTGCATGCATGGCAGCAGCAGCCACCGCCGCGGGACGGGCAGGCGGTCGTACGCGCTGCCCTCATGACCAGGGGAGGCGACCGAGAGTCTAGGCCGCCCTGACCGCTAACGCCGGTAGGGGTCGGTACGGCGCGTCAAGAACGCCGTACCGACCCCTGCTCTACGGCCGACAGAAGAGGGGGGCGCTCCGCACGCCCAGATGATCGGCGGCTAGCGCCAATACTTCATCTCGGTGAGTTCGCTATCGGCGCCGCCCGTGCTTCGCAGGCCCGCGCCCGGCGTCACCAGCACGGCCGAGGGACTGGTAGCCTCCCGCTCGGCGGTCATCACCCGCTCGCTCGGCCGCACAGCGCCGGTGTCGGGGGGGATGAACCAGTAGAACTCATTGGGTGGATCGGCGCCAGGGTCGGCGAGTCCGACGTATCCGACTGTCGCCCGAAAGGTCTGCCAGTCGAACGGGCTCTCGCCCTTCTGGTGCCGCTCGGCCTGCCAGTCTCGCATCACCTGTTCGAGATTTGGGTTGTCGACCGCCAGATCGGCTATCCGCACGTCACGCTCCATGGGAACCTCCCTGTCGAGCACACGCGGGCACCGGAAGGTGCGTTGTCGCCATCTAAGTGTATCACAGCGGTATCTCAACCGCCTTGCAACTTTGTAGCAACGGGCCAGGGATCCTTCGCCCTGGCGCTATGCCAATGCAGGCGGCCCGAGGAGGCGTGGATCGCACTACTCTGCTGGGCGTGAGACCTTCCATGGGTGTGAGAGCGTTGAAGAAACTGGAGCGGGATAGGCCCCAAAGCCTGCTCGCCTGGGCGCTGTCCCCCGTACGCTCAGTGCGTGGCACCTGGCACGTCTCACTCGCGGTGCAGTGGCACTGGGGGCGAGCGGGAGCGCACAGCCATGATGTGCGTGGCACCTGGCCCGTCTCACTCGCGGTGCAGCAGGCACCGTAGCCACCATAATCGGGAGCGCATCTTCAGAACGCTCTACGCGCGGGAGGGGGCCATGTCAGGAACCATCAACAGCGACGTCGCCTACGGCCAGACCACCATCCCCGTCGGGATCCGCTCCCGCTTTGTGGACAACAACAACGGTATCACCATGCACCTCCTGGAGGCTGGCTTCGAGGAGCCCGGGCGGCCCCTCGTGCTCCTGATGCACGGCTATCCGGAGCTGGCATATAGCTGGCGCAAGGTGATGCTGCCGCTGGCCGAGGCCGACTACCACGTGGTGGCGCCGGATCATCGTGGCTACGGGCGCAGCGGCGGTACGGACGTCACCTTTGACGACAGCCTCTGGCCGTGGAGGCCGCTGGAGCGCGTGCGCGATACCCTCGGGCTGGTCTACGCGCTCGGGCATCGCAGCGTGGCGACGATCGTGGGGCATGACTTCGGCTCGTCGGTCGCGGCCTGGTCGACGCTGGTCCGACCGGACGTGTTTCGCTCGATGGTGCTGATGACGGCGCCGTTCGACGGGCCGCCGGCGTTCCCGTTCAATACGGCCTATGAGTCGCCGACGCCCCCGGCTCCGCGCGGCCCGACCGTGCATGACGACCTGGCCGCGTTGCCCCGCCCACGCAAGCACTACCACTGGTACAACGCGCGACGTGAGGCGAACGACGAGTGGGTCAGTGCGAAGCAGGGCATCCACGACTTCCTGCGCGCCTACTACCACGTCAAGAGCGCGGATTGGAAGGGGAACGCTCCCCACCCGCTCACCGCGTTCAGCGCCTCTGAGCTTGCCAAGATGCCGCGCTACTACATCATGGACCTCGACAAGACGATGCCGGAGAACGTGGCGCTGGACATGCCCACGCCCGAGGAGATCGCGGCGAACCAGTGGCTCACGGATGAGGAGCTTCGGGTGTGCAGCGACGAGTTCACCAGGACTGGTTTCCAGGGCGGCTTGCAGTCGTATCGGTTACAGACGGATCCTGCCTTCACGGCCGAGCTTCGGCTGTATTCTGGGCGCACCATCGACGTGCCTTCGTCGTTCATCAGCGGTATGAGCGACTGGGGCGTCTACCAGCGAGCCGGATGCCTGGAGGCGATGCGCGACAAGATCTGCACCGATCTGCGGGGCATCCACCTGCTGGAGGGGGCCGGGCACTGGGTCCAGCAAGAGCAGCACGAGGCCGTCAGCCGCCTGCTGCTGGAGTTCCTGGAGGGTCAGCAGGGCTGAGTATGGCACCACCGGAGCAGGACCGAGGCACGGCTATCCCCCAGAGCGCGGCGAGGCTCGACAGGTCCCGTCCTGGTCCTGCACCCGGGTGCGGCACTGCTACCCGCCCGCCTGCGGTACCGACGCCTCAGGCGGGCGGCTCGGGGCGGTAGCGCTCGGGGCGCAGCGTCGCGAGGAACGGCAGATTCCGGTAGCGCTGACGGTAATCGAGGCCGTACCCGACCACGAACTCGTCCGCCAACTCGAACCCCACGTACCGGATCGGGACGCCCACCAGCCGGCGTGCCCGCTTATCGAGCAGGGTGCACACTTCGAGGCTGGCTGGCCCGCGCGCGGCCAGGTGGCCCAGGATGTAGCGGAGGGTCATGCCAGTGTCGACGATATCTTCTACCAGTACGACGTGACGGTTTTGGATGTCGAGGTCCAGGTCTTTGACGATCCGGACGGCGCCGCCCGCATGGCCCTTCAACTCTGACACGGCCATGAAGTCCACTTCAACGGGCAGGTGAATCTGGCGCATCAGGTCCGCGAGGAAGAAGGTCACGCCCTTCAGGATGCCGATCAAGACCGGGGGGCGCGTCGCGTACTCCTGGGTGAGCGTCCGGCCGAGTCGCTGGACCGTCGCGGCGATTTCGGCCTGGGAGAACAGCACGCGCTCGGCGCGCTCCTCGGCCCGGAACGCCTCCGCCTCAGGCGAGTCAAGCTCGGCCGGCCCGTAGCCGTACTTGGCTACGAGCTCCTGGTAGTCCTTGCGATACAGCAGCCGGACCTGCACGTCCGGGTACAGTTCGCGGAGCAACCGCAGCTTGCGGTTCTTCTTCGTTACCAGTCGTTGGCGGAGCGTGGTCAGTTCGTAATACTGATCGAGCTCCGGCAGGTAGAAATCCGGACTGAACATCTCGAGCACCCGGCTGCCCTTCGCTCGGAGTACGAACGAGCGCGGCTCGTAGCGCCACTGGATGCGGTAGAAGTCGAGAATCCGAGCAAGCTCGTGCTCGCTCGGGTGGGCAAAGACGATCGGATCGCTGGCTGGCCGCTCGAGGATGCCGGCCGGTGTGCCGGCAATCGAGAACACGTCGTCGTCCTCGTGTGAGGAACCGTTCGAGCTCGATCCGTCGACCTCGATCAGGGCCGGACTCTCACCCTGCCCGCCACGGTCATTCGGCACGGCGTTCCGGCTCGGGTCACCGGGCGATACGGCGGTTCGGTTGCTCTCGCCGCCACCTCCGCATCGCTCGTTGCCCGCCCGCTCCGTCAGACTACCGCCCCCCGTGCCGTGCGCCGTGTTCGGCTCTCCATCCCCAGCACCCGACGCAGTCGGGCTATGCGACGGCCCTCCGGCCTCGCTCGTCCATGCGGGAGCGGGCAGATGAGGCAGTGCATCTCGTGATCTGAGGTCGTCAGGCGCGGGTTGATTAGATCGTCTCCAGCGTCTCCGCGATGGCGCGGACGTCGGCGTGTACCCGCTCGCGGCGGCCAGTATCGTCCGGATCCTCGGCCACCGTCACCACCGCCCGCGCCACCTGCCGCATCTGGGCCTCGGTCGCGCCGCGGGTAGTGACGGCCGGCGTCCCGAAGCGCACCCCGCTGGTCTGACGCGGCGAGCGCGTCTCACCAGGGACGGTCGACTTGCTGGTGATGATGCCGACCTGCTCCAGCGCCTCGGCGAGCTTCGCGCCAGTGTAGGAGCGGTCGAGCAGGCTGACCAGCAGCAGGTGGTTGTCGGTGCCACCCGAAACCAGCCGCAGCCCACCCCGCTGCATCTCGTCGGCGAGTGCCTGGGCATTGGCGACGATGCGCTCGGAATACGTCCGGAACGACGGCTGCATCGCCTCGCGGAAGCAGACGGCGCGTGCCGCCACCGCGCCGAGGATCGGGCCGCCCTGGAGCATCGGAAAGACCGCCCGATCGATCGCCTTGGCGTGCTTCGCGCGACTGAGGATCAGACCGCCGCGCGGCCCGCGCAGCGACTTATGGGTGGTGGTCGTGACCACGTCGGCGTAGGGTACCGGGCTCGGGTGGACGCCGGCGACGACGAGTCCCGCGATATGCGCGATGTCGGCCATGAAGAGCGCCCCAACCTCGTCGGCGATCTGCCGAAAGCGGGCGAAGTCGATGATGCGGGGGTACGCCGACGCGCCGGCGACGATCATCTTGGGGCGGTGCTCGTGGGCGAGGCGGGCGACCTCGTCATAATCGATCGTCTCCGTATCCTCGGTCACGTGGTAGGAGACGAAACGGAACTGCTTGCCCGAAAAGCTGACCGGGCTGCCGTGCGTCAGGTGCCCGCCGTGGCTCAGATCCATCCCCAGGATGGTGTCGCCAAGCTCCAGCAGGGCGTAATAGGCAGCCATGTTGGCGCTGCTACCTGAGTGAGGTTGGACGTTGGCGTGCTCGGCGCCGAACAACTGCTTCGCCCGCTCGATCGCCAGCGTCTCGACGTCGTCGACGATGCCGACGCCCTGATAGTAGCGGCCATGGGGGTAGCCCTCGGCGTACTTGGCGTTCAGGTGGGAGGCCAGCGCCTCGAGGACAGCCGGCGAGGCGTAGTTCTCGCTGGCGATGAAATTCAGGGTCTCGTTGTGGCGGCGATGGTCGCGTTGCAGGAGCGACCAGATCTCCGGATCATCGTGTTCGAGCGCTGCTCGGGGGCGCAGCGAAGCAGCCTGTTGGCCGGCCTGCGTCTCGATGGCCATGAGGGATCCTCCGTGCGTCGCGTCTTGGCCGGAGTATACCCCCGGCTGGTTGTGAGCATGAGACCACGTGCGATCGGGAGGAGGTCGTGTGCGATCGAGAGGAGGCCATGTGCGATCGGTAGGAGCCGGATCGTGGACGACACCTGATGGGCGGTGGGAGCGCCACGTGATGGCCTGATGGCCTGACGGCCTGATGGCCTGATGGCCTGATGGCCTGACGGCCTGACGGCCTGATGGTTTGGCTGAGGGCTCGGCGGCCCGACGGCGGGACAGTGGCTCTCCTGGTGCGACCCTGCTATGCTGGATGAGTCGGCCGATTGCACCGAAGGAGTCGCCCGTGGCCACCGATACTCTCGTCACCCAACGTGCGCCGTCCGCTGCTCGCCGCATGGCCGAGGCCGCTAACCGTTTCCTCGCGTCGCTCTCCCCGCAGCAGCGCGAGCGGGCGACCTTTCCGTTCGTCGGCGACGAGCGGTACCTCTGGCACTATACGCCCGTCGAACGGAACGGCCTGATCCTCGCCGACATGACACCGGGGCAGCGCGAGCTAGCGCTCGCGCTCATGGACACCGGCTTGAGCGCGCGGGGGGTGCGGGAGGCGCGCCGCATCATCGCTCTCGAGCCGATCTTGCGGGAAGAGGAGACCATCGAGCAGCGCCCCACCCCGTGGCTCCGCGATTCGGAACGCTACTGGTTCAGTATCTTCGGCGAGCCGGGCGGGCGCGACCCCTGGGCCTGGCGGGCGGGCGGCCACCACATCGGGCTGCACTTCACTCTCGTAGACGGCGACCTGATAGCGCCTCTGCCGCAGTTCTTTGGCGCCAATCCGGCCACCGTCAAGCACGGGCCGGAGAAGGGGAGCCGGACGCTTGCCGCCGAGGAAGATCTCGCTCGCGAGCTCGTCCAGAGCCTGGATGCCGATCAGCGAGCCGTCGCCATCGTCAACCAGACCGCACCGGCCGACTTGCTCACGACGAACATCCGCTCGGTCAGCCCAGACATGACGCCGGTCGGCCTCGGGCTTAGCAAGCTTGGCGGCGGCCAGCGGGATTTGCTCGTGCGCCTGATCCGACACTACGTCGAGCGCGCCGCCGACGACCTCTCGCCGAATGAGTGGGCCCGTATCGAGCGGGCGGGCCTGGACCGGATCACCTTCGCCTGGGCCGGCCCGACCGAGAAGGCGCCGGGCAACGGCCACTACTACAACGTCAAGGGACCGACGTTCATGCTGGAGTACGACAACACCCAGCAGGACGCCAACCACATTCACTCTGTCTGGCGCGACTTCACGAACGACTGGGGCGAGGATCTGCTGGCGCGCCACTACCGCGAGAGCTCGCACCATCACTAGGCACCAGCAGTAGCGGGGCGCCGGGCGCGTCGCCGGCGCCCGGGTTGCATGGAGCAGGAAGCCCGAAGGCTGGCAACAGACATACTGTTGCCGACCTTCGGGCTTCCTGGCGCGGCGCTACCCGCCGACGCCCAGCATCGACTGTGGGCGGCGACTCATTCGCGGTAGAGCACGCAGAGGACGGCAGTCGCCGCTGTGTCGCGTTTGCCTCGCTGGAAGCCGTTCGCGCTGCACGCAATCTCGGTGGCTGCGCCGTCCGCGTACAACACGTCGAAATGATAGGGTGACTCCCACCAGCTTTCGGCCGCGCGCGCGGGCGTCCAGTAAGGCTCAGGCCCGGGGCAGGCCAGCACTTCGCCGAGCGCCTGACCCTCATACCCGGACGCTGCGACGTAGTCCCACGAAAACTCGTTGCCTACGAACTGGTGGGCGCAAGGCATCGGCCAGGCGAGGCTCGGCGACGTCAGGTCGAGGAACTGCCCGAGCGCGGCGTTGGCGGCCTGGGGAACGAAGTGGAGCGACTGGGTGCCGACCGCGGCGCGCCGCGCGTTGATCTCGTCGAGCAGCCGAGACAGGTACGTGCCGTAGTCGTCGGCAGCGGGCTTGTGGATCGGCGCCGCTGAGGAACCCGCGCTCTGCGGTGCCGCCAGTGCAACGCCTGGAGCTACGAGTGTGACACTCGCGAGGAGTGCAGCCGCGAGCGTGGCCCGCAACAGTGGCAACATAGCTGTCAGATGAACAGGCATGTAGACAAACTTCCAGCAGGCTGGTGTTGCGCGCTGCCTACCTTAGCGTAAACGTTAGAAACAAAGTAACTCGTTCTGTCACCTGATCGTTATAACCGCTCATTCTGGATAGAAACGGGAAGTATAGCGGTCACGACACGGACATCGAGGCGCAAGAGAGCAATCAAACCGCTCAAATAAGACACGGCCGGCGCTCGTAGCGCCGGCCGAGATGACTCCGGGGGCTGCCCGTCTCGTCGACCGCTCGACCTTCGCACTGATGTCCAGGATGCCTCTGGTGCGGTTGCGGCGGTTCCCCTGGGTCAGACACCCACGCTATCAGACCCGGTACGTCACGCAGGCGATCGTCTCGTAGGCATGTCCGCTCTTCTGGGGGCCGAATGTTCCGCAGGCGATGACGTTGACGCCGCGGTCGCCGTACAGCGACTGCCGATGGGTCGGGGAGTTCCACCAGCCCTCGGCGATCCGGGCAGCCGTCCAGTAGCCATTGGTGTCCGGGCAGCCCAGCACCTCACCGCGAGCCTCGCCGCCCAGACCGGCCGCGCTCACGTAGTCCCAGCCCGGCGCCACTGGATTTCCGGTGCCGTGGAAGCAGGACTTGTACGCTTCCATCAGCGGAGTCAAGTCCGCGAGGTATTGATTCACCGCCAGATTCGCGGCCGGGCCGGCGAAGACCACGGGCGGCGAGCCAGCGCGAGCGCGCCGAGCGTTGATCTCGCCGAGGAGTTGGTCGAGGTAGGACGCGGCACGGGTTGCCTCGGCGTCGCTGGCATCGACGCCGTCAGGGCCGGCTGCCAGAGCAGCCTCGGGGCCAGCCGCATCTCGGGCGGCAGCCGCGGCGATCGGGACGCTTCCCCAGGTGCTGGCGAGGAGCCAGAGCGCGGTAAGCGTGGCGTGGACGACGATCGGCAGGCGACGTGGCTGGGCGTGACGCGGGATCTGGCTGTGCATTGTCCTTAGCTCGCAGGCGTTCGTCACCCCCTTCCAACGCAGCGTGCCTGGACGATGAGACGGCCGGCCCATGACCCGTTCGGGGCATTCTGACTAGTAACATTGGCGCGAGATGTGTAACTCACCCCATGCATACCTGCGAGCATCCATCTGGGCTCCCCCGCTCAGGGCCTTCTGAGGCCGTGTTAGGGGCGGGCCGGCCGTTTTGTCCCTGAAACAGCCGGGACATCTGACCCCTCCTCAGCCGGAAGGCGGGCGCCATGCATCGGGTCACCGGCATCGGGTCACCGGTATCGGGCCGCCGGCATCGGGCCACCGGCATCGGGCCGCCGGCATCGGGCCGCCGGCATCGGGTCACCGGCATCGGGCCGCCGTCAGAAGACTGCTGTCATGAGGCGGTTGTCAGGGGCCGGGGGCCGGGGTCGGCGTCACGGGACCACCCTCCGAGGGACTGTGGAGGGCCGTCTGCCCGGAGGGCCGTCTGCCCGGAGGGCCGTCTGCCCGGAGGGAGAGCGAGCCTACCCGCCGCGCCCCTCGGAAGGATCGCGCAGGAGCGTGGCGGTCGTGCTGACGCCAATCGGGTGGGCTCTGACTTCGAGCCGCGCCGGCGCGCCGCCCGGACGCCTACGATCTGGCGTCATGGCCGGTGGCTGCCTGAACCGTGTGCCAGGTCAGCGCTCACGTCTCGAGTAGAACCCGGGACGAGCTATGCACTGCCCGTCGAAGTACCGTTCTCGTGCCGTAGCAACACCGTCACGCGGGTTTCGACGCCCGCAGTGCCAGCACCCGCCGGACGGTAGCCAGGGAGTGCCGGGAGCGACACGCCAGGCGCTCCCTGGGCTGCCCGTGGCACGACCGATCTGAGAGCATCGCGCGGTCTGCGGACGTCGCAGCCGCAGCGGGAAAGGTGGGGAATACGGTCGCTACTGCACGCGCGTGAGCGCCCCGCAGGCGACCGGCAGGGTTACCTGCGCTGGCACCTTCGTGCCTGGCACGGAACTGACGGAGTCCGGCAGCGTGGCATCCGGGCTGATGCCGTGAACGACGATGGTGCGTGTGTCGAGATCGAGCGAGAAGTTGGTAACGCCGAAAGCCTGATCGGCGGCTTGCCCGAGTTGATCGATCGGGACGGTCTGCTCGTAGTAGTAGGACCAGTTGGGGCCGCCTGGAGTCGGGAAGAGCGCTGGATTGAGCAACATCATACCGATGGGATCCTGATTTAGCGGGATGAGGGTGCGACCGGCAATCGGGACCAGTTCGGCGATGTCGACGATCCCGTCGCCGTTCTTGTCAGCCTGTGCCGTCGGGCAGGTAGCCTTGGCGTCGGAATCGAGAAAGCCGTGGATATGCTGAAGGTGGGGCGTTCCTGGGTCAAGCCCGCGAGCGACGACCTGTACGGTCAACCCATCGCCATCGACGGTCAGGAGAGCGAAGCCGCTCGCCGGCCGCTTCGTGACGTTCGTATTGAGGGGTTCCAGGCTGGCAGCGTACACCTCCCGGACCGGTGCCTGCGGTTGGGTCTGAGCGACCACCGGCCCGGGCAGCGTTGCTGTGAGTGCCACCAGCGCGCTGACTGCGAACTGTTTGAGACGCACACGTCACCTCCGAACAATGCTTGTGGGCGAACGATAGGTACGGACGAACGATGGTTCGGGGCCGCGGGACCGCTTCCGCTCATCGCTTCCGCTTTCTGTCCGCCGGGTAGTCTGGCGAGCCGGCAAGAGCCGTGCCGTAGAAACTCCGCCTCTTCAGCCACCAGGACTGCCCCTGCATGAGTTCAGCCTCGCCAGTCGCCACTCGCCGCCGAACGGGATGGGGTATCCTGTCGACGCCCTGACACTAGACCGAGGTGGACGTCATGGATCTCAGCCGCCTGCACGGCATCTTCCCGCCGATGCTGACACCGCTTCACGAAGATCAGCGGATCGATCACGACTCGCTTGCCAGCCTGGCGGACTACCTCATCGGCGAAGGCGTGCATGGCCTCTGGGCGATGGGCACGACCGGCGAGTTTGCATGCTTCGACGCCGACGAGCGCGCCGCCGCCGTCGCGACGACCGTCAAGGCGGCGCGCGGGCGAGTTCCGGTCGTCGCGAACGTCGGCGACGCCAGCACGCTGCTCGCCATCGAGAATGGCCGGCGAGCGCTGGCCGCCGGAGCCGACGCTCTCGCCGCCACCCCGCCTTACTACTACGCCAACAGTCAGCCTGAGATCGAAGCGCACTACCGAGCGATTCGGAGCGCCCTGGACGCCCCGTTGCTGGTCTACAACATCCCCCAGACCGTCAAAGTGAAGGTTGACGCGCCGGTCATTCGGCGGCTGGCCAAAGATGGCGTGATCGTTGGGCTCAAGGACAGTCAGAACGACCTGGAGTGGTTCCGCCGAGTGCTGGTCGACGCGAAGACGGATGGCGTGGACTTGCGCTGCTTCCTGGGGACGACCGGCCTGATTGACGTGAGCGTCTACGCCGGCGGAGCTGGCGCGATCCCCGGCGTGGCGAATGTGTGCGCCGAGGCGTGCGTGCGCACCTACGAGGCCGCCCGGGCCGGCGATCTGGCTGATGCGGCTCGCCATGAAGCGCGGGTCATGGTCACGAGCCAGCTTTCAGGCGTCGTGAAGGACGCTTCGCCGGTCGGATCGAGCTTCGCGGCGATGAAGGCGGCGCTGGTGCGGCGTGGCGTCATCAAGACGGCAGCGATGCGCGCGCCATTCCGGGCCGCCACTGCCGAGGAAGCGCAGGCTGCTGCCAATATCGTCGCTCAGGCGGCTGGAGCGGCCGTCTAGCGGCGGATCACCCCTTCGCCCATGGCCCCACTCCTGTGCGGGAGTGGGGCCATGGGCGAGGGCATCCAGGCGGGCAGAATTCCCCGCGCCGTTGCCGCTGCGTCACTTGAGCAGCCCCTCCGATTTCAGCCAGGCGTTCGCCACGTCGCGCGGATCCTTACGTTCGGTCTCGATCTGCGCGTTGAGGTTGGTGAGGGTTGCTGTCGTCAGTTTGGCGCTGACGTTGTTGAGGAGCGTCTGGAAGCTCGGCGGTGCCTTCAGGATCAGGTCGGTCCGCACCAGCGGCACCACGTTGTCGGCCAGTTGCAGGTGCTTGTCATCCTCCAGCATGACGAAGTGGCGCTGGGCGATGACGGCGCTGGTAGAGAACAACTCGCCAACGTCGATCTGACCTGCCTCCAACGCGGCAACGGTCAGTGGACCACCCGCATCGAGCGGCTTGAATTCTTTGAAGGTGATCCCGTAGACGTTCTTCAGGCCAATCAGGCAGAAGGGGCGTTCCGGGCACTCCGGCGGTCCTCCGAGCACCAGTTGCGACGCGACCGGTGCGAGGTCGCTCAGCTTCACAAGGTGGTACTTCTGAGCCGTCGCCTGCGTGACCACAAAGGCGTTGGTGTCGATGGCCGGGGCGTACTGGAGCACCGTCAGCCCCATCGGCTGGAGCACCGAGAGCAGACTGCGGTAGGTCGGGGCCGGGTCGGAGCTTCCCAACGTCTGGCCCCGGCTCGCGAAGGCTAAGAGCGAGGCCATGTATTCTGGGTACATGTCGATCTCGCCGGATTGAATGGCTGGGAAGACGATCTCGCGGGTGCCGAGATTCAGGCGACGCTCGACAGTGTAGCCATCTTCCTCCAGCACCTGGGCGTACGCCTCAGCCAGCAGCACCTGCTCGCTGAAGTTCGTCGAGCCCATCCGAACGGTCGGGCGAGGGGCCGATTCCGGCACGGTCGAGACGATCGGGGATGGTGCTGCCGCCGGTGACGCAGCAGCGGCCGGTGACGGGTTCGGGCTAGCCGCCGGTGAGGCGACCGGCGAGGCCGCGGCAACCGGGCTGGCGGCAGGAGATGCGCCAGCGGCAGGAGATGCTGCTATCGCTGGGGATGTGAGCGGCAATGCCGCTGCCACCGGCGAAGCGGCCGTGGTTGGTTTGGGCGCGTCGGTGGGCCTGGCCTCCGTCTTGGGGGCCGCTGTTGGGGTTGGCTGGCTCGCCTGTCCACAGGCGCTCAGCGCGGTCATGAGCGCCACCATCATGAGTACCAGGACGCGGTAGCTCCGCATCTGCTCCTCCTTCTAACTGAGCGCAGGCGCCGGCGCGTCGACACGCCGGTTCGCTAGAGCCAATCGGCCTGCAAGTCGTTTCGTTCTCGCCTGCTGCTCTCCGAGACAGACGAGGCCCGCGCAAGATCGGTACCTACCGTGCGCGCAGTTGAGGCGGGAACCGGCCGTACCCTGGTTGTGCGCTGGCCGAACCTACCGTGTGCGCGTAGCTGAGGCGGACACGGCCGAGGGCCGTCAAGAGGGAGGTAGGCCAGTTCAGAGGCGGGCCGGCTCAGGAGGCGGGCCGGCTCAGGAGGCGGGCCGGCTCAGTATCTCGGTGCTCGCCAGCGGGCGTATCCTCACCCCGGCCGAGACCACGACCCGCTCGAGCAGTCCGAACCCCAGCTCAACGGCGACCGCTAACAGTGCCACCAGCACGGCGCCGACGATCAAGCGTCCGAAGTCCTGCTGTGCCAGTCCATCGATGATATATCGCCCGAGGCCGCCCCCCGCGACGAGCGCCCCGAGCGTGGCGGTCGCAACGATCGCCACGGCGGCGTTCCGAATACCGGCGAGGATCAGTGGCGCGGCAATAGGTAGCTCGGCCTGGGTCAGGACTTGCCGCTCGCTCAGACCCATGCCCCGCGCCGCCTCTACGACATCCGAGTCTACCTCTCGGATCCCAACGAAGCTGTTGGTGAGGATCGGCGGGATGCCGAGCGGCACCATCGCGAAGAGCGTCGGCCAGAAGCCGAGTCCGAGGCCGAGCGCGAACGCTAGCGGCAGCCCGAACGCGAGCAGCGCCATCGATGGGAGCGCCCGACCAAGATTGGCGAGGTTGATCGCGATGAACCCGCCTCGGCCTGTGTGGCCCAGGTAGATCCCAAGCGGTAGCGCGATGAGCGTCGCGATGGCCGTCGAGACGCCGGAGATCCAGATATGCTGAACGATGCGCGTCGGGATGCCGTCTGCGCCCTGCCAGTGGGCCGGATCGGCGAGCCAGGCCAGCACCTCGTGGAGTACGTCCACCGCTTAGGCCCGCGTCCAGGGAGTGATCCATCGCTGCACCAGCACCAGCGCCCCGTCCACCAGTACCGCGAGCACGACCGACAGGACCGCGCCGATGATGAGCGGAGTGCTGAAGAAGCGCTGGATGCCCTCGAGGATCAGGAAGCCAAGCCCGCCCTGCCCGATCAGCGCCGTGACCGTCGTCAGCCCGATCGTGGTTACGCTTGCCACCCGGACGCCGGCAATGATGACGGCCATGGCCAATGGCAGTTCGACGTGCCAGAGCAGTTGCATCGGCGTGTAGCCCATCCCGATCGCGGCCTCGCGCACGTCGGCTGGAACGCCCTGGATGCCGGCCACGATGTTGCGGATCAGGATCAACAGCGTGTAGCTCACCAGACCGATCTCGGCGGTGACGATCGAGAGGCCGGTGATCGGGATGAGCAACGCGAACAGCGCCAGGCTCGGGATCGTGTACAGGATACCGGTGACCCAGGTAACCGGCGCGTACAGGCGCGGCCGTCGGGCGATCAGCAGGCTGAGCGCGAAACTGATGATGAAGCCGACGCCCACCGCGATCGCCGTCAGAACGATGTGCTCGATGATTCGCTGGCCGATAGCGTCCAGGTTGCGGAGCACCCAATCCCAGCGGATCAGCGGTTCGCCGGGCGTCATCGCGCCGCCTCCGCTGTCGCCTCGTCGGTGTGCCCTTCCTGGCGCTCGCGCCGGGCTCGGGCCACATCGACCGAGGACCGCAGCGCCGCACCAATCGCTTCAAGTGTCACGGCGCCCAGGTATACCTGGCGCTCGTCGACGATGACGCCCATCTGAGCAGCGCTGCTGAGCAGGCGCGAGAGTGCGTCGTGAAGGGTCGTACTCGTCGAGAACAGCGGCGAGGTAGCGGCCGCGCGCTCCGGAGTGATTGGACCGTCGTCGCTCGGCTGCTCGGCGTCGAGCCAGCCCTCAGGCCGGCCGCCCTCGTCGAGCACGAGCACCCAGCGCGCGCCTCCCGCTCGTGCGACCGCCGCGCGGCATGGCTCGCCAAGCCGCGCGATGGGCGGATGCGCCGGGGCGATGTCGGTAACGGTCATCAACGCCAGCCGCTTCAGACCGCGATCCTCGCCAACGAACCGCGCGACGAAGTCGCTTGCCGGGGCGGCGAGAAGTTCGGCCGGCGAGGCGTACTGGGCCAGGACTCCGCCTTGCTGCATGACTGCCACCCGGTCGCCGAGCTTGATGGCCTCGTCGATGTCGTGAGTGACGAACAGTACTGTCATCCCCAACTGCCGCTGAAGCTGAAGCATCTCATCTTGCAGCCGGCCCCGCACGATTGGGTCGACGGCGCCGAACGGTTCGTCCATCAGTAAGAGTGGCGGCTCGGCGGCGAGCGCCCGAGCCACGCCTACACGCTGGCGCTCACCGCCGGACAACTGCGCTGGGTAGCGGCGGCGGACTCGCTCGGGATCCAGGCCGATGAGACGTAAGAGCTCGTCCACGCGCTTCCGGATCCGGCCGGACGACCAGCCAAGTAGGCGTGGGACGGTCGCGACGTTGTCGGCGATCGTCCGATGCGGAAAGAGGCCGGTCTGCTGGATGACGTAGCCGATCCGCCGCCGGAGGGCCGTCGGCTCAACCGTCGAGACGTCCTGGCCATCGACGAGCACCTGACCATCGGTCGGCTCAACGAGTCGGTTCACCATCTTGAGGGTCGTGGTTTTGCCGCAGCCGCTCGGCCCGACCAGGACGCAGATCTCGCCCGATTTGACGGTCAGCGACAGGTCGTTGACCGCGCCGGGGCCACGCTCGCTGGCAGCGTACCGCTTTGTCACGTGTCGTAGCTCGACGGTCGCACCCCGCTGTACGGGAAGCGCCATCGGTTCAGTGTGGTCGTTCGCGTGCTGGCCGCTTTCGCCGTCGAGGCCAGGAGTGCTGGGGCCAACGAGGCCGGGCGTGGCTCTGGTGAGCCTCACCTCGGCGCGGTCGTCTGCACTGGCGTCCCGAGCGGGCACTCGGTCGAGATCGGTCACAGAGGTGCCTCCATCAGCACGCTCAACTCGAGTGGCAGCATGCTTACGGGATGGCTCGGAGATCATCACGTGCTATGTGGTGCAGGATGCGCGCCGCGTGACGTGGCGATCGGTAGACGATAGCCCCGGTGAGGGAAACGGCGGCAAGTCGCTGGCACGTCCCCTTCTGCCGCGCAGGACGTTCGGCACAGATGATTTCGCGTCTCTCCGGAGTGTACTCGCCAGCCCGGACGACCCGAGGCCTGGGTGGCCGCTCCGAGTCGCCGCCAGTACTCTCGGCCTGAGGGACGCACCCGGCGCGTGGATGGGTCTGGACGTGCGTTCCTGATCGGCCGGCCTCGCTTGCCTCGCGATCTCGCAATCATGACGGCCGCGCCCCTGTTGACAGCGCGTTGGTACGGGCGTATCGTGTGAGGCCGGGCAACGGCCCTGGCCGGCGATGCGAGCCTGGCTGGGGATGGCCCGGGGAGGTGGGAATGAAGCTGGCAGGGCTGATGGCCGCGGCCGGTCTGGTAGCAGCCGGCGTCGTCGGCACGGTTCAGTACGGGACGGCCGGAGCGGCGGCCGCGGAAGGCGACCCGACCCATGGGAAGTACGTCTTCCAACTGGCGTCGTGCGCTGGCTGCCACGGCCAGAATCTGGCTGGCTGGCGCGAGGGCGCGGCACTGGTGTCGCCAGCGACCGCTCCCTACGGGGAGATGTTCGCCGGACCATTCGGGCGGGTACCGGCTGCGAACATCACGCCTGACAAGGAGACCGGCATCGGCTCGTGGACCGACGAGCAGATCGCGAATGCCGTCCGCAACGGCCACACGCCGGATGGCGGGCAGTTGATGCCAATGATGCCGTATCCGCACTACCATTTCCTGAGCGATGGGGATGTCGCCGACCTGGTCGCGTTCCTGCGGACGGTTCCGCCGGTCAGCAACAAGGTTCCCGCGCGGACGCTGAACGGCCCGGTGCCGCCGGCCCCGCCGCTGCCGCCGTCGCCGGCGAGCGCCCCGACCGAGGGGGTGGCGCGTGGCGACTACCTCGTCAACGCTGTCGTTCCCTGTAGCGACTGCCATACCCCGCGCACCGAATCCGGTGCACCCGATCGGAGCAAGTTCCTGGCGGGCGGCGCCGTGCCGCGCGAGCCGGGCCACTTCGCGATCGCGCCGAACATCACGCCGGACATGCAGACTGGTATCGGCCGCTGGTCAGAGGACGACATCGCCAAGTTTCTCCAGACCGGCCAGACCCCGCGCGGCGGGTTCGTCGAAGGGCTGATGGCCGAAGTCATCGAGAACCATCCCTGGGGCGGCCTCAACCAGTTGACCGACGCCGACGCTCATGCTATCGCGGCCTACCTGAAGACCATCCCGGCCGTGAACAACCGCCCGACCGCGCCGAGCGCAAGCGGTCAGGCGGCGCCATCCGCTCAGCCGTCGCCAGCCGCCAAGCCGAGCGGCGCGGGTGCTCCACCGTCCGGTCCGGCTCCCGCTGCGAAGCCGTCAGGCGCGCAGCAGGCTCCAGGTGCGGCACAGGCGCCACGCCCGGCGGCGTCCCCGGCGGCATCGCCCGCTGCACGTCCGGCTCAGGTTCCGAGCGCCCTGCCACGGACCGGCGCCCTGCCGGACCTGGCTGCACCAGCGGCTGCCCTCGGCGGCCTGCTGATGGCCGCTGGCGTCTGGCTGCGACGCCGGCGCTAACCCCTGCATGAGCTACCTCTTGCCATAGGCTAACCTCGGTCTAGAGAGTCAATGGGCGGGCGGCCATCCTGACGTCAGGATGGCCGCCCGCCTCTGTCGTGCACCGCTCGACGTTCACGGCGGCCGAGCACCGCTCAACCCCCAGCCCCACACAGGCCCCTCACCCGACACCATCCGGCTACGAGATACCCGTTCCACACGCGGGCGAATTGCAGGTAGCACGCGCGCGGCCAGAATGGCCCGTAGGCAACCCTTCCACACGAGCGAAGCGGGGGTGTGGTAGCGCCTCGGGCTGAGAAGCGGGGGGACAGCCGTGCGGATGCAGAATCTGCGGGATGCAAGGCCGCTGGTGTGGTCGGCTACCATGCCCTCGGCATGAGGAGGGCGCGATGTTCGACCTGATCCTGCGCGGCGGCCGCGTGCTCGACGGGGCCGGGAACCCTGACTTCATGGCTGATGTAGCCGTCGAGCATGGCAAGATCGCTGCGCTCGGGCAGCTTGGGAACGCCGAGGCCCGCGAGACGGTCGACGTGACCGGGCTGACCGTCTGTCCGGGCTTCGTCGACGTGCACTGTCATTCGGACGCGCTACCGTTCGCGGCAGACCCGCTGCCTGCCAAGATCCTCCAGGGCGTCACCACCGAGGTCAACGGTAACTGCGGCAGCACGGCCTTTCCGCTCCAACCGTCGACCGCACCGCTCCTAAAGGAGCACCACGCCGGCCTCTTCCTCGACATGCCGTGGGACTGGTCGAGCGCCGGCGAGTACTTTGCCAGCCTCGAGCGAGCCGGGCCGGTCAGCAATATCGCGCCGCTGGTCGGGCATGGTGCGCTGCGAGTGGCGGCGATGGGCTTCGAGAACCGGGCCCCCACCGACGACGAGCTTCGGACGATGCGGCGTCTGCTCGCCGTGGCACTCGCCGATGGAGCGGTCGGGTTGTCTTCGGGCCTGATTTACGCGCCCGGCTTCTACTCGCGGACACCAGAGCTGGTGGCGCTCGCGGCCGAACTACGGGGAACCGGTCGACCGTACTGCTCGCACGTACGGGGCGAAACGACTACCCTCTTCGACGCTCACGCCGAGGCGATCGAGATCGGCGAGCGAAATGGCGTGCCTGTTCAGCACTCGCACTTGAAGGCGGCCGGGCGCGCGAACCACGGCCGAGCCGAGGAGCTCCTCGCACTGCTGGAGCGGGCGCGCACACGCGGTGTGGACGTTACCGCCGATGCGTATCCTTACGATGCCGGCAGCACCCGGATGGCAGCCCTGATGCCGCCGTGGTCGCAAGAGGGCGGGCGGGCACTCCTGCTCGAACGGCTGACCGTCCCCGCTGAGCGCGAGCGCATCAAGCGTGACTTCCGCGAGGGCATCCCTGGTTGGGAGAACCTGGCCGGTGCTGGCGGTTGGGAGCGAGTGCGAGTCTCGAGTGTCGACCGTGTCCCTGAGTACCTGGGGAAGTCGATCCAGCAGATCGCCGATGCGAAGGGTTCGGATCCGGTCGACGCGCTGGCCGATGTGCTCATCGAGGAGCAGGGCCGCCCGACCGTCGTCGTGACGATGATGGACGAGCGCGACGTGCAGGCGATCCTGGCGCATCCGCTGGTCATGATTGGCTCAGACGCGATCGTCATTCGCGGTAAGCCGCACCCACGGACCTGGGGCACGTACCCCCGCGTTCTCGGCCACTACGCCCGCGACGTCGGGCTGTTCTCGCAGGCCGAGGCCGTCCGGAAGATGACGAGCTTCCCGGCCCGCAAGTTCAACCTCTGGGACCGGGGGTTGGTGCGGCCGGGTCTGGCGGCAGATCTGGTCGTCTTCGACGCCGCACGTGTGCTGGACCGCGCGACCTACGAAGACCCGGAGCAGGCGCCGGCCGGGCTACCGCACGTCCTGGTTAACGGCGTCTTCGCCGTTCGCGACGGCCAGTACACCGGCGCGCGAGCCGGCCGGGTGCTTCGAGCCACCTGATGCTGGGAGGCCCCTCGGCCGCACGCGGGCAAGGGGCCTCTGGCTCTCTCGCGAGCCCTTGTCGTGCCGAGCCGTGTACCTGCTCGTGTCGACGTCGAGCGGTGCCAATCACGTCGGAGCGTGGCCGCGAAGTCGAAGCTCACTACGCTGTGGACCGAAACGACGAGTGGATCGCCGGCGCGGCTAGCAGGGAGAACGCCCACTCGGAGCACTGCCAGGAACGCACATCACCCGAGCGCCTTCGGGCTGATGGCGCTCGGGTGACGCGGGACGACGGGTGCCGCGCGGGCGGCCTACCGGCCCGCCACGGGTATCGTAGCCGTCAAATGCCGGCCTCCGTGCTGTAGTACTGCTTGTCCTCGCGCCAGCCTCCCTGACCGTCGCCGACGTGTTTGAAGTCCGCGACGAGCTCAATCGAGCGGACCCACTTGACCATCTTGAAGCCGAGCTGCGACTCGACGCGTAGGCGCAGCGGAGCCCCGTGCTCGATCGGCAGAGGAGCGCCGTTCAAGTCGTAGGCCAGGATCGTCTGCCGCTCGCATGCCAGCCTAAAATCGATCGTCCCGTAGAACGTGCCGGGACCAGCCGGGTGGGGCTCGGACTTCGGCTTCTCGTCGAAGGCGTGGAGGACCAGGTAGCGCGCCGCCGGTAAGGGCCGGCACCGTTCGAGGAGCGCCCGTACCGGAATCCCGGACCACTCAGCCACCATGCTCCAACCCTGAATGCAGTTGTGCTTGGTGATCTGAGTCTGCCGCTCCATGGCGCGTAGCTCGGGCAGCGTCAGCCGGAGCGGCTCCTCCACCAGCCCGGTGACCTCGAGCGCCCAGTCGGCAAAGTGGTCACGCGCCAGTGTGTCGTACGGGTCCCCCTTCGGCGGCCGTCCGTTGACACGCGGATCTGGGGTGATATCACGCGGCTTGTAGTACTGATGCGAGGTGAGCGGGTGGAAGACCGCGAACTTCACGGGATCGACGACCGTCTCGAGCAGATGTTGCATCCGCCGCGGTTGACGTCTGGACACGCGGGTGCCCCAGACGTGGATGAGCCCGATCACGAAGAGCGTGCCACCCATAATGCCGATCGCCAGCGCCCGCTCGTACGCCGTGGACCCGCGCTCGATGCCCAGGACCATCTTCGCGAGCTCGTCACCAAGCCCATGGACGATGACGAGCAGGACGTGGTGCACCGTGAACGTGATGAACGCCACCAGGCCCAGGAAATGGATGCTCCGTGCGATCTGGCGGCCACCGAACAGCATAGGGTACCAGGGCGCGCGTCCTATGACGGCCGGCGACATCGCCATCGCGGTCAGGATCTGGAGTGGCGCCAACAGGAAGATGAGCGCGAAGTAGGCCAGTTGCTGGAGCGGATTGAATGGGTTCCCCGCCGGAGGGAGCTCGAGTCGTAGGTAGATCAGGGCTGCGTGGTACGCGCCCGGGAAGATGTCCCAGGAGGTCGGGATGAGCCGCTGCCACTCTGGCGAGGTGGCCATCCCGATGATGTAGACCAGGCCGGTCAGCGCCCAGCCGATCGCTCCGAAGAAGTGCCATTGGCGGCCGAGGCCAAGGTTATTCATCCCCGGTAGCGCGAGCCAGGCCGTGTACTCCTCCTCCTCGTCCCTGGACGTCCAGAGCCGATCGCTGGGCATCTTCCTTGGGGTGAACCGGATCCACTCTTTGCCCGGCACAGAATCGTCGTTGAGGTACAGCTTCGGATGAGCCGCCAGGATCTCGATCCCGCTTCGCATCAGAAGCGAGATGAACAGGATGTTGAACATGTGTGTCACTCGGACCCACAGGGGAAAGCCGAGATCTATCATGGAGTCTCCATCAGTGTCCTGGTGTGAGCGAAGCCCTGGTGTTAGCCAGTGTTAGCTAGCGGTGCCTCCAATCGCCCACGACGCCCGGTCGAACGACCGCGATGTACGCGCCGAGCACGAGACCGTACGCGAGACCGTAGGCGACGATGCCGTTCCAGACCTGATCTGCCAGTCCGAACCGCGGTGCGAGATCCGGCAGGATGAGGAGGAGGATGGTCAGGACGTTCAATTCCCAGAGCGCCAGCCCGAAGAGCACCCCGTAGAGGAGCAGCAACGGGAACCGCGCGCTGAGTTGGTAGAAGAACGCGACGATCCAGATGAAGAACACCCCGAATGCGACCGCGAGCGCGAAATGGACGGCCAGCCCGATCACGAGGGCCATCCAGAGTGGGAAGGTGGGCTCGAGCGTTTGCAGGCCGTAGAACGCGGAGGTAATCAGGCGGAACGGCTCGCTGGGAGCGCCGCCGAGCAGGACCGTCGCGACCACCTCTTCGCCCATCAGGACGGCGCCCGCCACCAGGCCGGCGAAGATGCCGTGTCGCAGCATCTCGCCGGCGTGGCGAACTTCAACGAAGGTGATTCCCAGCGCGTCTGGCGCGCCATCTTTGACCATCTGGTTACCTCAGGCCAGCCGACAGCGTGCTTCGCAGGCTATCGCGGGCCTGTTCGAGCAGTTGGCGCTGTGGCCCGCCGCTCGGATACACGACGCCGACGATGAGGCTCAGCGCCACGTTGACCTGGTCGAGGGCGCTCCGAGTCTTCGCGGCGTCTCCGGGCGCCGAGGAGCCGGCTGGCTGCGAACCCGTCTGCTGAGCGCGCAGCGTCTCGATCAGGGTGTCGCGCAGTCGAGCGACGGCTCGCTCGGCCACGTCGGCTTGACTGTCTACTTCTGTGGATGGACGGTCTAGTGCCCGGTCGAGCGCGGTGATGGCCACCATGCACAGATCCTCCACCGAGGCGCTGGCTGGCGCGATCGGTGGGAGCCGTGACTCGCGTCCGTTCATCGCGTTGCCTCCGCTGCCGGTGTGCTCGTGCCCGCTACACCGTACTCATGCGCCGGCCCTGCCGCCCCGTCGGGCTGGGTGACCCGGAGGTAGTCGGTCGGACGCCGCGCCGAGCGATTGCCGCCGAAGACGAGCGTGACGCGCTCGGCGAACCCGCCCCCGAGCGCCCCTAACGAGGCGAACGTGGCAAGCAGACCTGGCCGCCCCCCGAGCGCGGTTTCGGCAGCGTTCAGCGCCAACGGCACCAGCATCCCGCCGCCCATCGCGCCGCCGCGGTAGACGATGCCAAGCGGCATCTCGTCGACTGGACCGCTGATCCCCCGTCGCCGCCAGTCGCGCTCGACGACCAGGGATAGCACGATCTGAGCGACGCCCGACGCCATACCTATCCAACGAAGCCGGCGCACCGCCCCCGCCGGTGCGCCGCACGCGCGTAGCACCAGCATCAGCGCGGCCGTCCCCGTCGAGAAGGAGGTCGCGCCAAAGAGCGCGGACAGCGATCGGGACGCGGTACCCCAGAGAGGAGTGCTCGTACCGCCGAGCAGCGTCCCGGTGTAGATGGTCATGAGTGCACCGGCAACAGAGGCCGGGATCCCGAAGCAGCGAGCCAGCCGCCGCCCCGCCGTCGCGCCGAGCACGTCGTCGGCGGCCTGGCCGACTGCCGTGAGGCCGCTCAGCATCCCGAACGTGAACAGCGTCCACGACCCAATCGACATCGGTGACGTCGGGCGGAAGATGCGGAGCATGTTGTACCAGCGGGACGGCGTATGGAGATCCGCAATCAGGAAAATCGGACCGAGCATCGCACCGGTGAGCGCGGTATAGCGGCCGGCTCGGACGGTAGCGCGGTCATGCTTGCCGCCGGCCAGATCGGCGATGGTGGCGAGCACCTGGGCCGCTCCGGCGATGCCGCCGGTCCAGAGGTAGGTGGCGACGAGCCAGCCGTAGACGCTCTCCTTGACAACCGGGCGGTTGTAGTAGGTGGGGCCATCGTAGCCGTCCGTGCGATGGGCGCCGTTGTGGCGGCCGTTGGTACGGCCTTCCAGGGGCGTACCCTGGCGAGCGGCCTCCTCGGCGCGGCGCTCGGACTGACGGTTGGAGCTGCGGCCATAGGGGCCGCGTTCGCGGTACTCGTGCATCCTGGCGCCTCCTTCAGTCTGACCCGCCCACAAGATAGGTGACAGCAGCGGCTGCCGCGATTCCGGCGACGGCCGCAAGCCCGCGCAGCAGGCTCCCACGTAGGCGCGTGGCAGGGAGACTCGGTGCGGAGGGCAGGTTGTAGACCTCGGGCCGCTCGGTCAGGAGGAAGAATGCGTGCAGCGCGCCGATACCGCCGGTCGTGCCAGGTGCCGGCGTACCCCCGTTGGGGGCCGGCGCACCGTACAAGTAGGCAGTCTCGACACCCCGCTGATGGAGATCGTCGACCCGCCGCGCGGCGTGCTGCTGAAGCTCCACAAGCTCCCCGAACTGGATCGAGTTCGTGGGGCAGGCTTTCGCGCAGGCCGGTTCGAGGCCGCCCTTGAGCCGGTCGTAGCAGAGCGTGCACTTATGGGCCTTACCGTCCCCCCGCTTGTCCACCTCGATCACGCCGAAAGGACAGGCTGGCACGCAGTAGCCGCAGCCGTTGCAGATGTCCTGCTGCACCACGATGGTCTCGAACTCAGTCTTGAAGAGCGCGCCGGTCGGGCAGGCTTCGAGGCATGCCGCCCGCTCGCAGTGCTTGCAGACGTCGCTCATCATCAGCCAGTTGCTCTGGAACGGCTGCATCTCGGTGACGCGCTGGCCGCCCGGGCTGATCTGCTCGATGAAGGCGACGTGCCGCCAGGTCGTCGCGGACAGGGCGCCGGTGTTGTCGTAGCTCTGGCCGGTCATTCCGATATCGTCGGCTGGAAGCTGATTCCACTCCTTACAGGCGACCTCGCACGCCTTGCAGCCGATACAGAGGGTCGTGTCGGTGAAGAAGCCGTAGGCTCGGCCTGGCTCGATGCGCACGTTGGCGGTGAGCTCGGACTCGTGCGGGATCGGGCCGGGCAGGATCGAATTCGGGTAGTCGAGCGCTCGGCTGGGGACAGGCGCCGGATAGACCACGGCCATGTTCCTACGACCTCCCTTCCAGGCGCCCCTTGCGGAGGTCGCAGGTGAACGCCTTGCCCTCGTGGATCGTCGTGTTCGGGTCGCCAACGATTGCCGTGAGCTTGTTCGCGACGTCGCCGGTCGCGTAGCCCTCCCAGCCGAAGTGCCAGGGCATACCGATCTGGTAGACCCGCCGTCCGTCGATCTCGAAGGGGCGCAGCCGCTCGGTGACGAGGGCGCGCGTCTGGACCTCGCCGCGTGCGGTCGAGAGCACCACCCAGTCGAGGTTCTCGATACCCTTCTCGCGAGCCAGTTCCGGTGGGATCTCGGCGAACCCCTCCGGCTGAAGCTCGGCCGTCGACGGAGTCATCCGAGTCGGGATGGCGCCGGAGTGGTGCTCGGTCAGCCGATAGGTCGTGATGACGTACGGATAGCGGGGGTCGCCGACCGCGTGGTACAGGTTGTCGGCCCGCTCCCACTTCTTAGCGGCCGGGTTATCTTGCTGGCCGTAGAGAGCGTTCTTGACCGGCGACTCGACCGGCTCGTAGTGGGTCGGCAGGGGACCATCCTTGAGGCCGGAGGGCGCAAACAGCCAGGACTTTCCGTCCGGCATCATGATGAACGGCGACTTCCCGTCGAGTGCATCCATGCCTTCGAGCGGCGCCTTGGACCAGTCGGGCGTCATGTCCGGCGGCTTGGTGAGCACGAAGTCCGGACTGTCGTAGCCCGTCCACTTCTTCTGCTCGGCATCCCACCAGATGTACCGCTTCCGCTCGGACCAGGGCGTGCCGTCCGGCGCGGCGGAGGCGCGGTTGTACATGATGCGCCGGTTGCTAGGCCATGCGAAGCCCCAGTCCAGGTGGGAACCGGGGCCGCCCGGCCCGTCCGCGCGGCGCGAGCGGGCGCGGTTGACGTCGGCCTCGGGGAAGACGCCGGTGTAGATCCAGACGCCACAGGCCGTCGACCCGTCGTCCTTCAGGTCGGTGAAGTTGCCGACCTGCTGTCGGCCCGGCCAGGTGTAGCCGTTGATCTCCTTCAAGACCGCCTCAGCCGACGGATCGTGGAACGGGCCGCTGGTCGGGTAGTCCCAGGCGAGCTTCTGGATCGGTTCGTCGCGAGGGTCGGTGCTGCTGGCGTACAGCTCTTTGAGACGGCGGCCAAGGTGATAGGCGAACCACAGCTCGGAACGGCAGTCGCCCGGCGGCTCGACCACCTTGTCGTGCCACTGAAGGAGCCGCTGGGTGTTCGTGAACGAGCCCTCCTTCTCGCCCGCGAGCGAGGCCGGGAGCATGAAGATCTCGGTCTTGATCTGCTCGGGCTCCAGGCCGTCCTCGCCTGCTCTATGCTCCCAGAAGCTGGCCGTCTCGTTCTCGAAGGTCTCCCGGACCGCCATCCACTCGAGGTTGGCCAGCCCGTTGCGGATCATGTCGGTGTTGTGGCCGCCAACCAGCGGGTTCTGCCCGATCAGCATGAGCCCTCGGATGGTGCCGTCGCGGATCGCCAGCATCATCGGCATTTGGGACTGGTCGCCCATGATCTTCGGCACGTACTGGTAGCCCCACTCGTTGTCTTTGGTGGCCGCGTCGCCGTACCAGGCGCGCAGCAGGCTGACCATGTACTTGGGGTAGTTGTGCCACCAGCCGGTGGGCGGCGTTTCGGCCTTCAGGTAGTCGTCGAGCGTGGCGTGCGGCTTGGTTACGCTCGGCTGGGCCAGGTAGCCCGGTAGCAGGTTGTAGAGCGTCGGGATGTCAGTGCTGCCCTGGATGCTGCAATGGCCGCGCAGGGCCATGATGCCGCCGCCCGGCCGGCCCATGTTGCCGAGGAGCGTCTGGATGATCGATGCCCCCCGAATCATCTGGACGCCCGTGGTGTGGTGGGTCCAGCCAACCGCGTAGCACCAGGCGCCCGTCCGGTCGGGGCCGGAGTTCCGGGTAAGCGCTTCGGCGACCTTCAGGAACGTCTCGCGTGGGCAGCCAGTCACCCGCTCCACCATCTCTGGCGTGTAGGCCGCGTAGTGGCGGCGCAGGATCTGGTAGACGCACATCGGGTTCTGGAGCGTCGGGTCGGTCGGCGGCGACTCCTGGGTCACCTTCTGCTGCTTGCGCGCCCGGTCTTCGGGGCTGCTGCTCTCGTGGACGTAGTGCTCGGCGAGGCTGGACACGATGTCCATGCCGCGATACTGCCAGGTGTCGGCAGCGTAGTCCTGGTGGTCGGTCTCCCAGCCGGAGAACAGCCCGTCGAGCTCGCTGGTGTCCTTGAAGTCGTCCTCGACGATCGTGGCAATGTTGGTGTAGTTGAGGACGTACTCCTTGAACCAGAGGTCATGTTCGAGGATGTAGTTGATCAGGCCGCCCAGGAAGGCGATGTCCGAGCCAGCCCGGACGGGAGCGTAGATGTCGGCCATAGCCGAGGTGCGGGTGAAGCGAGGGTCAGCGTGGATGATGGTGGCGCCACGCGCCTTGGCTTCGAGGACGAAGCGGAAGGCGACCGGGTGGGCTTCCGCCATGTTCGAGCCCATCATGATGACGGAGTCGGCGTTCTGGAGGTCCCATTGCGCCGTCGTCGCAGCTCCGCGTCCGAAAGAGGCGCCCAGACTGGGCACCGAGGAGCTGTGTCATATACGGGCCTGGTTCTCGATCCAGGCCATCCCGAGGCCGCCGCAGAGCAACTTCTTGAGCAGGTAGTTCTCTTCGTTGTCGAGGGTGGCCCCGCCGAGCTCGGCCAGCCCCAGGGTGTGATTGACGATCGTGCCGTCCGGCAACTGGCGCACGAACGTCTCGTCGCGGGCCTGCTTGACGCGCTGGGCGATTCGCTCCATCGCCCAGTCGAGCGGGCGCTCCTCCCAGTGGTCCGAGTACGGCGCGCGGTACTTGACCTTCAGGAGCCGCTTCGGGCTGGTCATCCAGCCGAGTGTGGCCGCCCCCTTGGGGCAGAGCGTCCCCTGGTTGATCGGGCTGCGCGGATCGCCCTCGATGTGGATGATGTCGTTGCCCTTGGCGTAGATGAGTTGGGCGCAGCCCACCGCGCAGTAGGGGCAGATGCTCGTCCCGACCCGATCGGCCTCTTCGAGCCGTGGCCGGGTGCGCCGTGAGCCGGCCGACTCGGCCGCCGCGCTCGTCGCATCCGCACCCATCAACTGGCGCGGAATCGACCAGTCGCGCAGGGCGCCGACGACGTGATCGCGTAGGTTCGTTTTCCCATTTGCCATCGCTCGGCTCCCTCGAGGTGATGTTGGCTCAGCCGGATCCCAATCCTGGCTCGCTGCTCTGGCCTCGCACCGCGTGTGCGACCGCCCCGGCGCTCGTCGCCGAGGAGCACGCGTGAGCTCCGCGCGTCAGACCGGAGTCACGGCGTATGCCACGGCCGAGGCAAGGCCGGGCTCGCCGTCGAACTCCACTCTCACGCGGGTGTCCTCGTCGCGGAAACGGCAGAGGTCGTCGCCGTCGACGTCCGCTCCGTGAGCGAGGATGAACAGCAGGCTCCGGCCATCTTCCTCGGTGATGCGGAAGCGCTGCTCCTGCACGATGGTGATCCTGCCGACAGCTTGTTGGCGCACTGCTCCTATCACTTTCGGCCCTGCCTTGTCTCGGCCCCTGCCGGTCTGGGTCTGCTCCGATACCGTCGTCCGAAGGGCGCGTGCCCCGGCGGCTGCGTGCTCTGATGGACGCTTAGACGTTCGCCTCGATGTCGTGTCGTCCCCGTGGGGCTGCATCCACATCTCGGCGTGGATGAGCGTGCCGCCGCGCTGAGGGCGCTCTGATCCATGGTCGTTCACGTCGCTCTATCAGCATCGCAGCCGGCCCTGCCTGGGTCACTGGCCGCGTGCCCGAGCGCGATGGCTGATCGCGCTGCGCTTCTTGGCCATCTGGCTAATCGGGTCCGGCGCGCACCTGGCTGCACGTGGCGTGCCAGTCTCGAGCCGACGGACGAGCAGTGCGGCATGGAGTAGCGCGGCGTCCTCGAAGCGGCGGGGGTCCAGCCCCACCAGCCGTCGGATCTTGTCGAGGCGGTAGGTCAGGGTGTGCCGATGGATAGCCAGCGCGCGGGCGGTCGCCAGCGGTGAGAGGTCGTGCTGAAAGTATGCTTCGAGCGTCGCGATCAAGTCCGGTTCGACCACCAGCGGCTGGAGCCTGCGCTCGGCAAGATCGCTCTTCGTGGCGTGGCTGGTGTCTCCAAGGAGCGTCGCGAGCCCCAACTCGTCGATCGTGTGAGCGCGATTCGGGCCGTACAGCTCACAGCCCGTCCCGGCGGCGAAGCGGGCATCGGCGAACGACCGTGCCAGGGCGGACCAGCCAGGATAGTACGGCCCGATGCCGGCCCAGACGTCGACACCACCAGCCTGAACGAGATCTTCGACGAACAGACGGAGCCGCTGGCTGAGCCGCACCCGCTCGACCTCGAGCGTCGCCGGCTCGACCGTGACGAGGAGCGCGAACCAGCCTTCGTCGACGAACCCGCACACGTCGTCGGGCCGGCAGGCCGAGGTCAGGAGCGCGCGGCGTACGACATCTTCCCGGGTTCGTTCGAGTTGGCGGGTCCGCGCAAGGGCGGGCAACACGGCCTCACGTGCGTCGGCTCGAGACGTCCGGGTAACGAGTGCATCGATGCCAACTGCCACGGCAAGGCGTGGGATGCGAAGGTCGATGCCGAGGACCGCCGCCTCGCGCGGCATGCCTTCCAGATCGTCAGCCGGCAAGCGTCCGAGCAGCAGGTCCGAGAGGAAGGCATCGCGAAGCCGGTCGCGCTGCGCGAGCCGATCGACCACGGTGACCTGATGGATCAGCAGTTCGGCCAGCGCCCCGACTACCCGGATGATGCCCCGTGCATGACCCGGCTCGCCATGCAGGACGATAGCGCCGACGACGACGCCGTCGTAGACGAGCGGCTGACTCACGTCGGCTTCGCCTTCTGTGATGTCGGCGGTATGGCTCCGCGCCAGGCACTCGACGGCGAGCGGCAGCCGGTCACCCACGAGATCGGGCCGGGTGCTGGCAAGGACCCGGCCTGACGTGCGAGTGACGCTCACACTGATGCCGAGGCTAGCGCCCGCTCGCTCGACGATGCGGGACGCCGTCCCAGTGGACAGCACCGTATCAGCGCGGGGCGTACCCAGCCAGCCCGTTCGCTCGTCTGATGCCACGGTCATGGCCATGCTGCTCCCAACCCACGGCGCGTAGTCTTCGCTGAACGCCGGTCGCGCAGCAAGGCGCGGGCCAGCCCGTTCGTGCAAAAGCGTAGCGGCTGTTATGGGTTTGTACATGTTCGGCCTGCTCGGACCGTAGAGTCTCATCAATTCAGCCGCAGAAGGCTCGCCAAAGACGAGCGCCGGGCCGAGGCCAGGAGTGCCGGGCTGATAGCGAGTCGTCCATGCTCGTCGATCTCGGGGTGCCGCCCGGCACGGTCCGTGCTGCTGTCCGCCACGGCCCGCGGCGCCCGCTCTGATCTCCGGCCGGCGCCTCGCGGGCGGGCTCAGGCGACACGCGCGAGTCACTTCGCGGCGCGCGCGTGCCCAGGCCAGCCTGACCAAGCTTGAGCCTGACCCAGCTATGCGGAGGGAGCATGGACGATATCAAGACGGACCAGCCGGGATTGACCGTTGGCGACCTGCGAAACCTGCCGCTCGGGACGACGCGCGAAACGGTGGGGCAATGGTCGTCCGGGCAGTCAGTTGCCGGGACGCAGGCCATTCCAGCCAGCGAGAACGAGGGGCCGAACTGGATCGTGAGTGGCGGTGAGGCGCGGCGGACCCAGCAGCACAGGGGGTACCGAAGCGACGGCGTCGAGGCACTCGAGTTCAACAACCCCTTTAACCTGACGATGGAGCGCGTCTGGTACGACGGCAAGATCGTCTACGCGGTCGACTGCGGCAGAATCGAGGTCGATCCGGCGAAAGTGAAGGTCGCGCAGGAGTATCAGATCGTCTATACCGCCGCACTCGACGAGCAGGGCAAACTCCTCGCGGAGCCCGAGACGGTGCCGGGGCAGTACAACGTCTACGATTCGGTGCCGGGCCAGGAGAAGTACAGCCCGATCTGGCAGTTCAACTACGTCGTCGTCCCGCGCGATTATGAGGTGAACGCCCTTCGGTCCGAGGACGACTGCCTGACGAGCGGCTACAAGATCCTGCACAGCAACGTCTTCGAGAATTGACCGGTCGTGTAGCCGCCGGTCGGCGGCAGAGCAGCCCGACTACCCGGACGCAACGTCATCCGGAGACAGCGTCACGCATTGGCGACGCAAGGCGCGAGCGCAGAGCAGCGCGCCAGCCATCGGCGCGCCAGCCATCAGCGCGCCAACTGCCGGCGCCAGGCCAGGGCGCTTCGTCGGCCACTGTAGCCCGGCGCGACGCGCGGCACTCGACGTGCAGGCCCGTCCACCCAGCGAATGGACGGATGGACGTGAGGTGAGGATCTGTGGACTATTTGCAGCGCGATCAGGCACCGCTCAACGCAACCCAGTGGCGTTCCCTCGACGACGCGGTCATCAGGACAGCCCAGCTCATGCTCGTCGGGCGGCGTGTGATCCCGATCGTCGGGCCGCTAGGCGCCGGCGTCGAGGTGATTCATAACGACATAATCACCGGTCGCAGTACTGGCCAGATCGACCTGCTGGGGAACGATGAGGGGGAGACGATCGGCATCGAGCATCGCCACTTTCTGCCGCTGCCACTCATCTATAAGGATTTCTGGATTCACTGGCGCGACCTCGAATCGAATCTCCAGGTAGGCGTGCCGCTCGACACCGGCAAGGCTGCTGCCGCTGCTGCCGCTGCTGCGCAAGCCGAGGATCACATGATCTTCCACGGCTATCCGCCGCTCGGCCTGCCCGGCCTGCTAACGGCCGAAGGCCGGCAGACCCAGCCGCTGTCCGACTGGAATACGACCCGGAGCGCCTTCAACGACGTGGTAGCCGGCGTCCAGCAGTTGATCAACTCCGGCTTCACCGGGCCGTTCGCGCTGATGATCGGTCCGCATCTGTACGCGCTGTTGAACCGGGTATTCGACGAGAGCGGCGTGCTGGAAATCGAGCGTATCGAGCGGCTGGCGCGCGCAGGCGTGTACCCAACCGCGATGCTGCCCGACAACGCTGCTATCTTGCTCGACAGTGGCCCCGAGAACCTGGACATCACCGTCGGGCTGGACCTCTCGACAGCCTACGTCGAGAGCCGTAACCTGAACCATCGCTTCCGGGTGCTCGAGAGCCTGGCGCTGCGAGTCCGGCGGCCAGCGTCAATCCTGACCTATGAAGGGGAGTTGAGTGACGGCGGGTCCAGAAGCCAGAGCAGTCACCACGGCGGCTAGGTGCGCCCGATCTGGTGAGGCTCGCCCCCGACCTGGCCCAGGTCGAGCCTCCGTTCACCGGATCACTCAGGGAACCTGTCCCAGGTTGGGCTGCCGCGCGGACCGGGCTTGCGGAACACGCTCTGCATGGGTGCCGGTATGACCAGAGACGACGCGGGCGCGCTCGCTCTTGGCATGCGACTCGCATGATTCCCGAGCGTTCGCACCGGCCGCCGCGCAGCAGCACCCAGCGCGAGCGCCGGCAACGCGAGCACGAGTTGTCGATCGCGCGGCGCTTGATTGCCTTCCTGCGCGGACGGGGGCTGAAGCTCTCCACGCCAACGGCCGGCGATCCCTCCAGGCGAGAGCCCGACGCCGTGTGCCTCGGCCCGCGCGGAGCGATCGGCATCGAAGTCACCCGCCCCTACTACGACGCCGAGCACGCGATCCGAACCTGGACTGCTGCACGGTCGTCGAGAGAACGCGGCGCCCGCCTTGACCCGTCGACATCCGGGCAAGATACCCAACTGCTCGATAACCTCCTCGTGCTCCTCGACAGAAAGCTGCACAAGCCCTATCGCCTACCTACGTTCCTCGTGCTCGACGCCTCGCACGTCGAGCGGACCGAGGCAGCCGGCCTGTACGTGCCTGCTCTGACCTACACCCGGCCAGTCGGGTCATCGATCCTCGCCGCGTACCTCGCCCTGTGCTCCGGCCACGACGGCGTGCTCGACTTCGTCGAGATCCCACAGCTATAGGCACCTGTAGACACCCTGCCGAGTGGCCGAGTGGCCGAGTGGCCGAGTGGCGAGGCAGGGCTATGATGCTCGTGGGTCACGCCACCAGTGATTGAGCATCGGCGCTTTCGGATCAGCCGCCCCTCTCCCGCGCACGGGGGCGGGGTAGGGGGTGGGGGTTCTCAGTCAGATGCGACGTGACCCACGAGCCACTCGCGCCCTCCCCGCCCCTCACGACTCCCGATTCCCTACGCACTACTCCGGGGGTGGTATGGTCGACTTTCAACTGACCGACGAGCAGCGGGCGATTCGCGACCTTGCGCGTGAGTTCGCCGACAGGGAGATCCGCCCGGTCGCGGCGGCGTGCGATCACTCGGCCGAGTTCCCCTGGGACGTCGCACGGAAGGCGTTCGACGTCGGGTTGATGAACGTCTCGATCCCGACCGAGTATGGCGGTAGCGGCCTCCCGCTGCTCGAACAATGCCTCGTCTGGGAGGAGCTGGCGGCTGGCTGCGCCGGCATCGCCTCTGGCCTGCTCATCACCTGTCTCTCGGCCGGCCCGCTGATGATCGCCGGGTCTGAGGAGCAGCGGCGTCGTTGGCTCGGCTCGATCACCCGCGAGCCGGCCGTCGCCTCCTACTGTATGACCGAGCCGGGCGCCGGCTCCGATGTGGCGGGTATCCAGACCAGCGCTCGACGTGCGGGTGACGAGTACGTCATCTCCGGCACCAAACGCTTCATCACGGCCGGAACCGTCGCACAGTGGTACGCCGTTTTCGCCGTGACCGACCGTTCGCGCGGCCGAGACGGCCTCTCCTGCTTCGTCGTCCCGCGCGACCGAGTCGGCGTGAGCGTCGCTCGCAAGGAAGACGTGATGGGCCAGCGGGCCGGCAACACGGCCGAGATCCTTTTCGAAGACGTCGTCGTGCCGGCGGCCGATCGCGTGGGGGATGAGGGGCAGGGTTTCCGGATCGCGATGGAGGTGTTCGACCAGACGCGTCCGACAGTCGGCGCGCTGGCGGTCGGGATCGCGCGCTCGGCGCTGGAGCATGCGTATCAGTATGCGTTGCAGCGCGAGACGTTCGGACGGCGGATCGCCGACTATCAGGCGATTCAGTTCAAACTCGCGGACATGGCGATGGAGATCGCGGCAGCCCGTCATCTGACCTGGCATGCTGCCTGGCTGGGGGATCGCGGCCAGCGCAACGCCAGAGAGGCCAGTTACGCCAAGGCGTTCGCCGCCGACATGTGCATGCGTGCTACCACCGAGGCCGTCCAGATCTTCGGCGGCTACGGTTACTCGCGCGAGTTCCCGGTCGAGAAGTTGATGCGAGACGCGAAGGTCGTCCAGATCTACGAGGGCACGAGCGAGATCCAGCGCCTGATCGTGGCCCGCGAACTGCTGCGTGGCGGCCTCGGCGCGATCCGAGGCTGATCGCTGTTTCCCGTACCTCCGGAGGAGGCGGTGCTCCCCGTGCCAGTGAGAACGACGCGGCTTCCGTGCGCGCCGCCTCGGCGATCCGCGCGCTGCCTTGGCGATCCGCCGGGGTGCTCCTGGTGGGAGTGAACGTGGCGCACTGATGTGTATCCTTGGGAGAACCGAGCGGTAGCCGAGCGCGGGAGGGGCACGCCATGGCCGGGCGACTAGATGACGTGGTGATCGTGGAGGCGGTGCGGACGCCCATCGGCAGGCGCGGCGGTGCGCTCGCGAACGTGCGCGCGGACGAGTTGATGGCGCTGGTGCTGCGGGAGGTCGTCCAACGGGCGGGTGTCGATCCGGTGGCCGTGGACGATGTGATCCTGGGCTGCGTGGCCCAGATCGGCGAGCAGGGGGCGAACGTCGCCCGGCTGGCCGTCCTCGAGGCTGGCTTCCCGATCGACGTGCCGGGCGTCACCCTCGACCGGATGTGCGGCTCCGGTCAGCAAGCCGTGCATTTTGCCGCCCAGGCGATCGCGAGCGGGCAGGCCGACGTGGTGATCGCCGGCGGCGTCGAGTCCATGTCGCGGGTGCCGATGGCGTCCGACTATCCGGCCTCCTGGAGCCCAAAGCTGACGGAGCGCTCCGACGTCGAGGTGAGTTTGAATCAGGGCATCTCCGCTGATGCCATCGCCGAGCGTTGGGGGCTCAGCCGCGAGGAATTGGATCGGTTCGCCTTCGAGAGCCACGTCAGGGCCGGCCGCGCCTCGCAAGCGTGTTGGTTCGGGAGCCAGATCGTGCCGGTCGACGTGACCGGCCCGGATGGAGTGCCCGTGCGGTTCCTGAAGGATGAAGGCATTCGGTTGGAGCCATCGCTCGAAAAGATGGCAACCCTGAAGCCGGCCTTTACGCCGCAAGGGACGGCGACGGCCGGTAATGCCAGCCAGATTTCGGACGGCGCGGCGGCGTTGCTGCTGACGTCGCGCGAGAAGGCTCGGCAGCTTGGCCTGCGTCCCCGGGCGCGGCTCCGCGCCACGGCGGTCGTCGGGTCCGACCCGCTACTGATGCTGACCGGCCCGATTCCCGCCTCCCGCAAGGCGCTCGCCCGAGCGGGACTGGCCATCGGCGACGTCGATACCATCGAGATCAACGAGGCGTTCGCGTCGGTGGTGCTGGCCTGGGCGCATGAGCTTCAGCCGGACATGGAACGGGTCAACCCAAACGGTGGAGCTATCGCGCTGGGGCATCCGCTCGGCGCGACCGGTGCGATCTTGATGATCAAGCTCCTCCACGAGCTCGAGCGCCAGGACAAGACGGTCGGCTTGCAGACGATGTGCATCGGCTTCGGCCAGGCCACGGCGACCGTCATCGAGCGCGAGTGATCCGGGCCTCCACTCCACGCCTTCCACCGCATCACCCACGCGCCGGGCGTCAGGCGAGCGTCTTGTCGCCGGGCGTCAGGCGAGCGTCTTGTCGCTGGGCGTCGGGGCGCTCTCTGGCGTGGGGGGGATGGCAATCAGGTGGGCGGACGGATAGGCCGGCGCCTGGCCGGTCGCTGGTGGCCGGTCCATGGCGTCGCTGGCAGCGGCCTGCGTCACCTCTACCAGCGCTCGTAACTCGGCCACCAGCCCCCGCCAGCGGCCGGCCCCGAACGCGTCGACGATCTCCGCCTGTGCGACCTCCCACAGCGGGACCGCTCGCGCCAGTGTCTCCACGCCGCGTGCCGTCAGGACCAATCGGCGGTCGGTTGGACTCGCAGGCTCGGCCAGGCCGGCGTCGCGCAGCAGGCGAAGGTTGCGAGTCAGCGTCGTCCGGTCGATGACCAGCCCCTGCGCGAGCCGAGACATCGAGCACGGCCCGGCGAGTGCGAGCGCGCCGAGCAACGTGAACTGCGTCATCCGCAGGCCGCTTGGGGCAAGGGCGCGATCGAAGTGCTGCGAAACGGCGCGTGAGGCCCGGCGCAGGTTGTAGCCGGCACAGGTTCGGGCGATCTCCCCAAACCGCTCTCGCAACTGGCTCGCAGTCTCGTCGATCATCTCCTGAAGTGTACCGCTGCCCTGTCGGCTCGTGGGGCCTGGATCCAGAAGGAACGGCCCAGCACCCAGGCCAAAGCCCAGGCGTGCCAGGATCGTACATGCGCGACAGCGGCGCGCGTCGTGGGGCCGTCCATCACCTCGGCATGCCACGAGCGCACACCTACCGCTGCGACCGTACGCTCACCCCTGGGCGCCCGTCCGGCTGAGCGCACGGCCGGTACCCGCTGGCATACCCCGTGCACGCCCTGGGGCCAGTATGCTGCGGTTTCAGGGTTCACCACGCACCACGCCACCTGCCCGAGGAGCCGCGGGCGAGCGGCCGGCCGGACCAGACCGCCGACAGCGGCCAGTCCGACGGGGTGCCCCCATCGGCAATCGGCACGTCGACGAGATCCGCGAACGTGCTCCCCGGCCGTGCCATTCTCGGCGGGAGCCCTGGGGCCACACCTCGGTGCTCCGCCCTGCGGCAGCCGGTGGCCGATCAACGGGTGGCCGACCAGCCGGTGGGCGACAAATCGCCGGAAGGCTGCTACAATCGCCCGCGGCGACCGTCATCCCGCTCGGTGTTCGAGCCCGCGTAGGACTCGCTATACTCTGCAAGGAGCGGGAAGGGGCTTTCCAGGCGCGTCCACGGCGCAGCGCAGCGACGAGGGGACACTGGCCGTTTCGTACGCGCCATGCGTGGCGCCCCCGACGACGAGCCAGGATTGAGGTTCCTTCAGTGGCTGAGTATTTTGCCCTCTTCGTGTACCTCTTCATCGCGGCAGCCATCATCCTGATCATCGCCGCGATCACCGGACTCCTGTCGCCCAGCAATCCGATTGCGGCCAAGCTGCGCCCGTACGAGAGCGGCGTGTCCGAGCCTGAGACGATGGAGCATCGCTGGCCGGTGCGGTTCGCGCTCGTGGCGATGCTGTTTCTGATCTTCGATGTCGAAGCCCTGTTCTTCTACCCCTGGGCGGTCGTGATCCGCGAATTCCGCTGGGGTGCCATTCTCGCCATCGTCAGCTTCTTCGCTGTCCTTGGCGTCGGCTACGTCTATGCACGCGCCCGTGGCGCACTGAAGTGGCGGTGAAACCCATGTCGATGAACCTGCCCATTGCTCTTCCGGGCGCTCAGCGTGCGAAGGACGCAGCCCCCGGCTTCTTGCTTGGCAAGCTGGCTACCTGGAGCCGTGAGAAGTCGCTCTGGCCGGCCACCTTCGGGCTTGCCTGCTGCGCCATCGAGATGATGGCGACCTCGGCCGCCAACTACGACATCGCGCGGTTCGGCTCCGAGGTGTTCCGAGGGAGTCCGCGTCAGGCTGACCTGATGATCGTCTCGGGGCGGGTGTCCCAGAAGATGGCCCCGGTCCTACGTGAGATCTACGATCAGATGGCGGAACCAAAGTGGGTCGTCGCGATGGGCGACTGTGCCTCCTGTGGCGGCGTCTTCAACAACTACGCCGTGATCCAGGGCGTGGACAAGATCGTACCGGTCGACGTCTTCATCCCCGGCTGCCCGCCACGCCCCGAGGCGCTGCTCGACGGCATCCTGAAGCTTCAAGACGCCATCGGGAAGGGGCTAGCCTAGCATGACCGTCCCACCTGACGCCCCCGCTGAAGCACCGGTCGAGCCGACGCCGCCCGATCCGCTCGATCCCTGGCGCGAGCGATTCCCGTCCGTGAAGGTCGGAATCTCGGCGGATGGGATCCTCCACCTGCTCGTACCGGCCGACGAGGTCGCCGACGTCGCACGGCGGTGCCGCGACGACCTGGGCTACACCCGCTTCATCGACCTGACGGCCGTCGACGACATGCTGACCGATCCCCGCTTCGAGGTCGTGACCCTCCTGTACTCGATGGCCGAGCACCGCTGGCTCCGGCTCAAAGCGAAGACTGACGAGCGGCTGCCGAGCATCACACCGCTCTTCGCTGGCGCCAACTACTACGAGCGCGAGGTCTTCGACCTGTTCGGCATCGTCTTCGACGGCCATCCAGACCTCACGCGGATCATGATGCCGGACGACTGGTCCGGTCACCCGCTCCGGAAGGACTACCCGATGGGCGGCGAGCCGGTGGACTTTACGGTGACCCGCGAGATCTACGGCACCGGCGAACACAGAGGCTAGCCATGACAGTCGAAGCGCACACAGGCTCAGAGGGCCCTGCGCGGCGGACCGGCGAGACCCTCCACCTCAATCTGGGGCCGCAGCACCCATCCACCCACGGCGTGCTGCGCCTGGGGCTCGATCTCGACGGCGAGGTCATCGTCGGATGCAAGCCCGTGATCGGGTACCTCCACACCGGTATCGAGAAGACGTTCGAGGGGAAGCTGTACATCCACGGTGTCACCCTCACCGACCGGATGGACTACCTCAACAACCTTGGGAACAACCTGGCGTATGCCCTGAGCATCGAGAAGCTGTTCGAGTGCGAGATCCCGGAGCGGGCAACGGTCGCACGGGTGCTGCTCGCGGAGCTTCAACGGATCAACTCGCATCTGATGTTCATCGGCACGGCCGGACTCGATCTGGGCGCAAGCTCGGTCTTCCTGTACACGATGCGCGACCGCGAGATGCTCCTCGATCTGTTCGAGTGGATGTCTGGTGCGCGGATGATGACGAGCTACATCCGGCCGGGCGGGCTGTTCGACGACCTGGAGCCGGACTGGCTCACCGCCTGCAACACGTTCCTCGATGTCATGCCAGGAAAGGTCGACGACTACGAGTCTCTACTGACCGACAACCCGCTCTTCAAGGAGCGGATGATCGGGATCGGCAAGCTCGACGCCGACGCGGCCATCCGGATGGGTGTGAGCGGCCCGATGCTGCGCGCCTCCGGCGTCGCGCACGACCTTCGCAAGGTGCACCCGTACCTCGGCTACGAGACGTACGACTTCGATGCCATCGTCGCTGACGAGGGTGATTGCATGGCCCGCTACAAAGTACGGGTGGCCGAGCTACGCGAGAGCCTCAAGATCTGCAAGCAGGCGATTGCGCGGATGCCGGGTGGCCCGGTGCGGACCAGCAACCGCAAGGTGATGCCGCCTCCACGCGAGGAGCTTGGCACCTCGATGGAAGCGGTCATCCACCACTTCAAGCTGTATACCGAGGGGATGCGCCCGCCGGCAGGTGAAGCGTACGTCCCGGTCGAGTCGCCACGCGGCGAACTTGGCTTCTACATCGTTAGCGACGGCAGTGGGCACCCGCTACGGGTTCACGAGCGGGCGCCGAGCTTCAACCACATCCAGACGATTCCGCTGATGGCCCAGGGTGCGATGGTGGCAGACTTGATCGCGATCATTGCCAGCATCGATCCGATCATGGGTGAGGTGGACCGTTAGAGGTAGGCCGCAAGACCACCGCCCGCTTTCCTACCCCGTTCGCGGTCCCCGCAGTCACCCCCCTTGAATCCCTCTTTCGAGCGCTGAATTCGGAGATAGGCGGCACGGACGTGATCCTCAACGAACAGACGCAGAAGCTCATCCTGGACGAGGTGGACAGGTATCCGCAGCGCCGGACGGCGTTGCTACCCGCCCTCAAGCTTGCCCAGCGCCAGCTTGGCTGGCTGTCAGCGGAGGCCATCGCCGAGGTGGCGGACCTGGTCGGAGTGTCGCATGCGTCCGCAAATGAGCTGACGACCTTTTACGCGATGCTCAACCTTCATCCGGTGGCCGAGCAGAAGATCGAGGTCTGCGTACAGCTCCCCTGTGCGCTCCGTGGCGCCGACCGTCTGCTCCGGCAACTGGCCGATGGGCTTGGAATCCAGCCAGGCGAGGCGACGCTGGACGGCAAAATCGAGCTTCATCGGACGCACGAATGCTTCGGGTCGTGCCATCGGGCGCCGATGTGCCGGATCAACGACGAGTACCGTGAGAACCTCTCACCCGAGGCGGCTCGCGCCCTGATCGACGAATTGAACTCGGGGCGGCCGGCCGCCGAGGCCGCCGCCCAACCGCCCGGCAAGGCGTAGACGTCGGGTGCGCGGCGCGTTGTTCCCGGTGGGGCGGCGCGATGTGTGCCCGGCCCCCGATGAACGGCGAACCTCAGACCGCCGACCGAGGCCGTGTGACGGCCCACCGGCCGCCGGCCACCCTGCGAGATAACGATGATCGAACAGAATGTAGCTGCTCGGATTGAGTACACACCGATCCTGCTCCCACACCCGGGCCGCACGACGCCGGTCATGCTCGAGGAGTACCGTGCCGAGGGCGGGTACCAGGGCTGGGAGAAGGCCGTCCGTGAGATGACCCCCGCACAGGTGACCGATGAGGTCAAGGCGGCCGGACTGCGGGGGCGCGGCGGGGCCGGGTTCCCGGCGGGCGTCAAGTGGAGCTTCGTGCCCAAGATCCCCGGCCCGAAGTACATGGTCTGCAACGCTGACGAGTCTGAGCCGGGCACGTTCAAGGATCGCGAGATCATGCAAATCGAGCCGCACATGCTCGTCGAGGGCGTGGCGATTGGCTCGTATGCAATCGGCTCGGAAGAGGCGTTCATCTACATTCGCGGCGAGTACGTGGTCGCGGCCGAGCGGCTGCGTGCCGCCATCGCCGAGGCCGAACAGGCCGGTTTGCTGGGGACGAATATCTTCGGCAAGGGCGTCTCGATGACGATCCACGTCTTCCAGGGCGCTGGCGCGTACATCTGCGGCGAGGAGACCGCGCTGCTCGAATCGCTCGAGGGGCGCCGCCCAATGCCCCGCTCGCGGCCCCCGTTCCCGGCTGTTGAAGGGCTCTACCGCCGCCCGACCTGTGTCAACAACGTCGAGACGCTGGCGAACGTCCCCCACATCATCAAGAACGGCCAGGAGTGGTACAACACGATCGGCAACCCGCCCCGTAACACCGGGCCGAAGATCTTCTGCGTCTCGGGCCGCGTGAATCGGCCCGGCAACGTCGAGCTTCCACTCGGCGCGGTGACGATCCGCGAGTTGATCGACGAGTACGCCGGCGGCGTCATCGGCGGCCGTCCGGTCAAGGGCGTCCTGCCGGCCGGCGCGTCGGCCCCGATCCTGACCGCCGACAAGCTTGACACCAAGCTCGACTACGACTCCGTCCAGGCAGCCGGCTCGATGCTCGGCTCGGCCAGTCTGATCGTGCTCGACGACACCGTGCCGATCCCCTGGGCGGCGACCCGGATGGAGGAATTCTTCCGCCGGGAGTCCTGCGGGAAGTGCACGCCGTGCCGCGAGGGCACGCAGTGGCTTCACAACGCGCTGCTGCGCATTCAGCACGGCGGCGGGCGGCCTGAAGACCTCGACCTGCTGATGTCGCTCTCGGGTGAGATCCTCGGCAAGGTGCTCTGCGCCCTCGGCGACTTCGCCACCAGCCCGGTCACGGCGACGATCCGACAGTTCCGCGATGAGTACATCGAATACATCGCATCCGGGCGTTCTATGGACGAGTGGGTTCCCGAATCATGACAGCTTCACCTCCCCCAGCCGATCTCGTCACCCTCACCATCGACGGACGTGAGGTGAAGGTGCCGAAGGGCACCAATCTCGTCGAGGCCGCGAAGACCGTCGGCATCGAGATCCCGATCTTCTGCTATCACCCGAAGCTGAAGTCGGTCGGCGCGTGCCGCATGTGCCTCGTCGAAATCGAGAAGATGCCGCGCCTTCAGACTGCCTGCACCTCGCCGGTTGCCGAGGGCATGATCGTCCGAACGGCGAACCAAAACGTCGTCGCGGCCCAGAACGGCGTGCTCGAATATCTGCTCATGAACCACCCGCTCGACTGCCCGATCTGCGACAAGGGCGGCGAGTGCCCGCTTCAGGACAATACCTTCAAGTTTGGCCTGGGCGTCAGCCGCTTCACCGAGAAGAAGCGCCTCAAGGACAAGGCGTTCGTGTTGTCCGACCGGATCGTGCTGGACCGCGAGCGCTGCATCATGTGTTACCGCTGCACCCGCTTCCAGGCCGAGATCGCGGGCGATGAGGCGCTGACCGCCATCGACCGAGGCGGTGAAAGCGAGATCGGGGTGCTCGAAGGCGAGACGTTCGACTCGCCGTTCAGTGGTAACACCATCGACCTCTGCCCGGTCGGGGCGCTGACCAGTCGGCAGTACCGCTTCAAGGCCCGGCCCTGGGATCTCCAGCGGACGACGAGTATCTGTAGCGGCTGCGCCGTCGGCTGCAACGTCGAGATCCACGCGCGTGACGGCACGATCCTGCGGATGTGGGGCGTCGACAACCGCGAGGTCAACGATAGCTGGCTCTGCGACTACGGGCGCTTCGACACGCTGCCACCAGGCCCCGAGGCTCGGGTGCGGCAGCCGCTGGTTCGCCAGGGTGGAACGCTCCAGCCGGCCACCTGGGAGGCCGCGTACGCGCGCGCGGCCGAAGTGCTACGGAGCGGCCGGACCGGTCTGATCGCATCGCCAGGTATCACTAGCGAGGCGATCTGGCTCTTTGCCGATGCGCTCCGCGCGACGCTCCCGAACGCCACGGCTGGCTTCTGGCCGCGGGCGGCCGGCGCGTGGCCGCTCGAAGGCAAGATCGCGGACCTGCCGTCCTGCAAGACGGTCATCCTCGCCGGCATCGACCCCTGGACTGAGCTGCCGGTCCTGGCGCTCTGGCTCCGTAAGGCGGTTGTGAATGGCGGGACGCTGGTGGCGATCGGCCCCGAGAACGGCCTCTTCCGCGATACCGGCCATTGGCTCCGTGTCCCGGCCGGCGAGGAGCCGGCGCTGGTCGAGCGGCTGCTCGCGGCGCGCGAGAAGGCCGGCCAGGAGGGCTCGGGCCGGATCCGCCCCAGCGCGGCAATTACCGGCCGCCAGGCTCGGGCCGGCCGAACTCCAGACGATACTGCGATCGCGGCGGCAGCGGCTGCGCTCGGGACCGGGCCAGTGGCGCTGCTCGTCGGGACACGCCTCGCGGACGATCCGAAGGCCCGGGCGGTGCTCCAGCGCCTGGCCGAGACTCTCGGTGCGACCGGTGAGGGCGGGATGGTGGGCTGCCCGCCGATCCCGGCGAACGGCCGGGCCGCGCTCGACCTTGCCGGCGACATCGTGGCGGCGGATGGCGGCTCCGACAGCGCCAGCGCGCGAGCGATGGCCGGCGACTTCGACGCCGTGCTCTTGTTTGGCCGCGAGACGTGGCCGTCGACCGGGCGCGCCCGTAAGGTGCTGATCACGACCGGCCCGTTCGAGGCGGACGAGCTGGTCGACGTGGTGCTGCCGATGGCGCACCCATACGAGCAAGCCGGCCTGTTGACCAACCTCGAAGGACGCGTCCAACTGCTCCAGGGCGGGGGGTTGGCGCCACATGGCGTCCTGACCGACTGGCTGGTCGTAGCGGATCTAGCGACGCATCTCGGCGGTTCGCCGCCTCGCGAGCTTCGAGCCATCCGCGAAACGCTGTCCGCGGCGCACCCGCGCTACAAGATCCCCGAAGGTCGAGCGGGCCGGCGCGGCGCGCTGTACCTGCACGTCGGATGATCGCTCCCTTCCGCACCTGCCCTACCAGCCCGCTCGCCCAGTTGTGGGTAGAGACGGCTGGTAGGGTCGTCTCAGTGTCCGGCAGCATCGTGCGAGGAACTATCAGGTGTGGGTTGGGCCGCACCCATGGTGCGAGCTATCCTACCGTCGCTTTCCCCAACTCGCTATTCATGGGTCAGCACGTCCGGCGCCGCGCGGCGCCGGACGAGTGAGAGGAGCCGATGTTCAATCTCACGCTCGACGTCATTCGGTCACTGGTGGTGATTGTGGTCCTGCTGACCGCGATGGCGTACATGACCTGGTTCGAGCGCCGGATCATCAGCCGCATGCAGGTGCGGATCGGCCCGAACCGGACCGGACCGACCGGGCTGCTCCAGCCACTGGCCGACGCCATCAAACTCTTCTTCAAAGAAGACATCCGACCGATGACGGCGGACAAACTGCTCTATCCGCTCGCGCCGATGATCGCCTTGTTCGCGGCGCTGGCGACGTTCGCCGTCATCCCGATCGGCGGAACCATCAGCGTCGCGGGCATCGAGGTGCCGCTCCAGGTTGCTGAGTTGCCGGTCGGGGTGCTCTACATCCTGGCGGCCAGCAGTCTGGGTGTCTACGGGATCGTGCTCGGCGGCTGGTCGTCCGGCTCGAAGTACTCGCTGCTCGGTGGGCTGCGCGGTGCGGCCCAGGTTGTCTCGTACGAACTGATCCTGGGGCTGGCGCTCGTCGGAGTCGTCATCGTGAGCGGGACGCTCTCGCTCGGCGAGATCGTAGACCAGCAAGCGTCGTTTGTCTGGTACGTCTTCTTCCAGCCGGTTGGCTTCGTCCTCTTCCTGATTGCGGCCGTCGCTGAGACGAACCGCGCGCCGTTCGACCTCCCCGAGGCCGAGTCCGAACTCGTCGCTGGCTACCATACCGAGTACAGCGGGATGCGCTTCGCGATGTACTTCATCGGCGAGTATGTGGCGATGATCACGCAGTCGGCGCTCGCCGCTACCCTGTTCCTCGGGGGGTGGGCTGGTCCATTCGGCTTTGTGTCCGGGCCGTGGTGGCTGTTCCTCAAGATGCTGTTCTTCCTCTTCTGCTACGTCTGGCTCAGGGCGACCCTGCCGCGCCTGCGCTACGACCAGTTGATGCGTCTATGCTGGGGAGTGCTGCTGCCGATCGGTCTGATCAACGCTGCTGTGACGGCGATCGCTGTCGCCGCGTTCGGCTGACCATCAACCGTGGGACTCGCCTGCCCGCCCCCACAGGAGTAACCTGACCATGTTCGACGATGTAGTAGGGCTGGCCAAAGGGTTCGGAACGACCCTGAAGCACTTCTTTCGGCCCCCCGTCACTGTTGCCTACCCCGACGTCAAGCGAGTCCCGGCCGACAAGTTCCGAGGCCGCCACCGCCTCTACCGCCACCCTGATGGTCTCGAGCGCTGCATCGCCTGCAGCTTGTGCGCGGCAGCCTGCCCATCTCAGGCGATCTATGTCGGAGCGGCCGAGAACGACCCGGACCATCCGACCTCGCCCGGCGAGCGGTACGCGAAGGACTACGAGATCAACATGATCCGTTGCATCTTTTGCGGCTACTGTGAGGAAGCCTGTCCGGTCGACGCGATCAAACTCGGCCCCGAGTACGAACTCTCAGACTACCTTCGGAAGGACTTCGTCTACACCAAGAAGATGTTGCTCGACCCGGAGCAGTACGCGCCGCGCATCCAGTACCACGCCGACGTGGACAAGTCAGTTGACTTCCGAGGTGTCCACACCACGCTTGGTGAGGTCTACCGGACCCATCATCCTGTCGGCGCGCCGGACCTCCGTGACAGGTCGTATCCCTACGCGCATCGCAGTTCGGTGCACGAGACAGCCCACGAGCCTGAGAGCGGGACCCCTCCGCCGGTCCGGACGCCATCGGCCGGTAGCACGACGGCCTCGCACGATGAGCACGATGAGAAAGATTGAGGTGTCGTACCCCACCGGTCCGGCGCGCCGGGCGCGCCGCCGAAGCGGTCGAGTGTCGACCATCAGGATCGGCGCTCCGACACGGGAGGTAGGTTGAACGATCTCTTGATACCGCTGGCCATTGGCTGCGCGGTAGCCCTGGTGAGCGGGATCATGGTCGTGACTGCTCGGCGTCCCGTGCACGCTGTCGTGGGGCTACTCGCGCACAGTCTGGCTATTGCTGCACTCTACGTAATCCTTGGAGCCGGGTTCGTCGCGTTCGGCCAGGTCCTCATCTATTCTGGCGCCATCGTCGTGCTCTTCCTCTTCGTGGTCGCACTGCTACCCCAGGGTGGCGTTGAGGATACGTGGGGCAGTGGGCATGTCCTGTCCTCGCTTGTCGGCGCGGCAGTCTTGCTGGTCGCTATCGCGGTCTGGCTCGTGTTCAGTCCTGGCCTGCCGGCCGCGCCCGCCACGGCTCCAGGCTCCGTTGCCGACATCGGCCGGGTGTTGCTCGGCCGGCTCGTCGTGGCGTTCGAGATGACCGCGCCGCTGCTGCTCGTCGCGATTGTTGGGGCGGTGGCGATCTGGCGCCGGCAGGAGCGTACGCTATGAGCGGGATGACATCCGAGATGCTTGTATTGGGCACCAGCGTCGTGCTGCTCGCTATCGGCGCGTCAGGCGTGCTGGTGCGCCGAAACCCGGTCGCGATGCTGTTGTCGATCGAAGTGATGCTCAACGCCAGTAACCTGCTCATCGTGCTCGCCGCGCGGGTTCGTGGCGTGGTGGATGGGCAGGCAGCGGCGTTGATCGTGCTGGTCCTGGCCGCTGCCGAGGCGGTCATCGGTCTGGTATTGGCGCTGGCGCTCTATCGCAACCTCGACCGTGCCGACGTGAACGAGCCAGCGGAGGTGCGTGGATGAGCGAGGTACTCCTCTGGTCCTGGCTCTTCACCATCCCCGGCCTCTTCATGACCGGGTTCAAGATCGGCCGTCCGCCCGGCGTGGCGAGTGTGGCCGGCCCGCTCGTGATGTTCATCGTCGCTGCGGCGGCGTTCTTTGGAGGCGCGCCAGCGGCCGAGGTCGCCAAGACGGGCTGGCTGCCGTTCCTGCCGAACGGAACGTTCCTGTTGCGGGCGGACCAGTTGTCGGCGTTGATGCTGGTGGTCGTCGGCGGCATCTCCACCTGCGTGTACGTGTACTCCCTCGCCTACATGGACACGGATTCGGACGCAGGCCGACGCCGCTTCTTCATGTTCCTGGACTTCTTCGTCGCCAGCATGGGGCTGCTCGTGCTGGCTGGTAACCTGGCGGTGCTGCTCGTCGGGTGGTCCGGCGTGGGCCTTTCCAGCTACCTGGTCATCGCCTTCTGGTTCGACCGGCCGGGCCGGCTCAGCGCCGGCCTCCAGGCCCTCTCCGCCAACGCCGTCGGCGATGCGGCATTGCTGCTCCTGGTCGTCCTGCTGCCGACCGGCTGCGGGGATCTCGTGACCCTCCAGTCGGCCACCTGTACGGCCGTGCCGGGTGGTGCGATGACGATCGGCGTGCTGCTGCTCATCGCGGCATGCGCCAAGTCGGCGCAAGGGCCGCTCTACTTCTGGCTTCCGAGCGCCATGGCTGGTCCGACGCCGATCAGCGCCCTGATTCATGCGGCCACCATGGTCGCCGCCGGCGTCTACCTGCTCGTCCGCACGAGCGCAGTCCTGACCCTCGCGCCGGGGGTGCTCCAGGCGACGGCGATCATCGGCGTGCTGACGGCCCTGGGCGGCGGCATCGCCGGCCTCTTCCAATCCAACCTCAAGCGCGGCCTTGCATACTCGACCGTCAGCCAGCTTGGCTACATGTTCGCGGCGGTCGGGCTCGGTGCGCCGTTCGCCGCGATGTTTCACCTGACCACCCACGCCGCGTTCAAGGCGCTTCTGTTCCTCACCTCCGGCGTGGTGATCCACGCTCTGGACGGCGAGGAAGAGTTGACCGGCATGGGCGGGCTGCGGAAGACGCTCCCGAGCGCGTGCATCGCCTTCTTGATTGGCTCGCTTGCCCTGATCGGGATTCCGCTCTTTTCGGGCGCGTTCAGCAAGGACACGATCCTCGAGGCGGCACAGGCGAACGACAACACCCAATTGTTGTTCATCGGCCTGTTCATCGCCGTCTTCCTAACAGGCCTCTACATTGGCCGCTTGTTCTTCATGACCTTCTACGGCCCGCGTCGCTATCACCACGACATTCACGCGCCATCCGGCCTGATGCTCTGGCCACTGGTTCCGTTGGCCATCGGGTCACTCTTCCTCGGCTACTTGGAATGGCCGGTTCCGGTGCTCTCCAATCTCCTCACCGCGACCATTGGCCATATTGAGCCGAGCCAGTTCCCGACGCCATTGAGCGCTTATGCCGGGCTGCTCGGCCTGGCCGGCTTCGTGCTCGCGGCCTGGCGCGGCCGTGAGGTGCTACCGGCCCACAAGGAAACCCCTCTCGATATCTATGAGTCTCGAGGTTGGGTAGGACTGTTGGCGGAGTGGTCGTACGGGATCGCGGGGCTGTTCGCCGGCGTGCAGGCTGGCCGCCTTGGGCAGTATTTGCTGATGACGGTGATCGGAATCGGGATCATCATCCTGCTGACGTTCATCGGGGCTTCAGTCGATGTGTCGGCGGCTCTCACCCAGGGGCTACGTTCATGAATCTGGCGATTGCGCCTTCGTTCATCTCGGTCATCATCCTGGTCGTCGGCGCGCTGGTCGTGCTGGGGTTCGTCCCTGCACTGACCCGTAATCCGCAGGTGTTGATGACGATTGGCATGGTGTCGCTGATCGTGGCGATCGTACCGGTCCTGCCAGCCCTCAACGCGGACGGGCTGACACTGTTGATCGTGGCGACGATCCTCGTCCTGGCGGCCGTCGCGATGCTGCTCGTGCCCGGCACCGAGCTCGAGGAGATTCAGCAATTTCCGGAGATCGCAGCGTTGCTGCTCGTGAGCGCGGCCGGCGCGATCATGTTCGCGACGGCGGACGGCATCCTGAGCGCCGCGATTGGCCTGGAGACGCTCTCACTGTCCGGCGCGACGATGGTGGCGCTGAGCCAGGGGCGCCGAGCCGTCGAGGCTGCCTTCAAGTACTTCGCGCTGGCGGCCGTGTCGTTCTCGGTGATGCTGTTCGGGATCGGGTTGGTGTTTCTCTCGACCGGCTCATTCGGCTGGCCGACCTTCTCGGCCGTCGATCCGGCCTTCCGCTGGCTGCTCGTGGTCGGCGTGCTGATGCTGGGGCTCGGGTTCGCGTACGAGCTCACGTTGATACCGCTCCACTGGGGCGCCGTCGATGCCTACACCGTCGGTGCGCCCTCGCTCTCCGGCTACGTCATGGCGATGACGAAGATCGCGGCGGTCGTGGCACTCGGGCGGCTGCTGGCCGGCGCGAGCCAGGGTTTGGCGACGCCTCTGGCGCTGCCACTGACCCAGATGCTGATCGTGATCGGTGTCCTCTCGATCATCTGGGGTACGTTCGCGGCGCTGGCGCAGCGGGAAATGCGCCGGATGCTGGCGTACTCGGCCGTGGCGAACGCCGGCTTCCTGGCGCTCGCGCTCGGTTGCGGCGCCGAGGGTCGCTCGGCGGCGATCTTCTACGCCGTCATCTACACCCTGTCGGTGATCCTGGTCTTTGCGACACTCGCCGGGCGCGGCACCGGCGCGTTGCTGATGTCCGACCTGAAGCGAGAGCCGATGGGCGTGCTACGAGCGGTCGCGCTTGCCATCGGGCTGCTCTCGCTGGCGAGCGTCCCGCCGACGCCAGGCTTCTGGGCGAAGCTCGCGGTGCTGCACGCCTCGTGGATCACCCTCGGCTGGATCCCGACGGCAATCGCGGCGCTCGGCGGCGTGTTCGGCGCGCTGTACTATCTGCGGCCGTTACCTGACGCCTTTGCCATCGCGCGGGCGACCGGGGCGCGGCTTCCGTTCTCGCCCGCGCCGGCCGTGCTCCTGGCGGGCGCAGCCACCGTCATCCTCGCAATCGCCCCAGGCCTGATCTACGCGGTGCTTGCAGCGGGCTTCTAAGCGCTCCACTCCACCAGGATACCCCTGTATCCGCAGCCCCCTCTTCCACCCACGGGAGAGGGGGCTGCGCTTACCGCGCGCAGTCGTAGATGCGGATCGTGGGGCCGGGGCGCTCGTAGCGGTCGAGATCCCAGAACGGGGTGTACAGATCTTCCAGTTCGAAGGCGAGCGGTTGGTTGCCCCGGCCTGGCGCGAACGTTTCCCGCAGGTGGCACTCGCTGGCCAGGGCCTCGTAGAACGTGTGCTGTGGCGTGTCCAGCCCGAGGCCGAAGCGGTCCTGCTGGAAGCTCGACGTCACGAAGAAGCGGGTCGAGCCACGCAGGGGGCCGGTCGGGTCGGCGCGGCGGAGCTTGTTCACGTCGAGCGCGTCGGTGTCGATCTGCCAGACCGGACCACCGTAGGCGCGGGGCCGGCGATCCCGAAGTGTGTACTCCTCGACGGCGGCTTTCGCGCCCGGTGGGACGTTCTCCAGCGCCCAGCGCGCCGCCAGTATCCGGGTATCGTCCTGGCCCACGATGAGGTTGTGACGGATCACGGCGAGGGTCGGCTGAACGAGCGCCGCCACGACCAGTGTCATGCCAACTGCGACGCCGACCAGCGGATTGCGCCGAGCCGCGCTGACCCGCGTGGCGATGAGGACGACGGCTGCCGCTGCCAGCACGCAGAGGAACGGCACGACCGGTAGTGCGAAGCGGACGAAGAAGAGCTCCGAGCGAAGCATGAACGAGACGTACGCCACCGGATAGCCGACCAGTACGAGCGTGGCGAGCGGTTGGCGGCGGCCGAGCGACGCCAGCCCCACGAGGGCCAGCCCAGGCATCACCCAGCCCACACCCTCGCCGAGCGCGAGGACGTATGGGACACCGGGTGGAAGCAGAATCTGGCCTTCCCAGCCCTCGTCCACGAAGCTCGATTGCGTACGGAAGTCGGCCAGGAACTTCTGCGCGTCGAGCAGGGTGTAGGGTGTCCCGGCAAGGTACGCCAGGAGCGAGACGAGGCCGGCAAGCGCCAGCGGCACGACGAGTGCTCGGAGCAGGGCGGCGATACTCGCGGTATTCGCGGCAGTCCGGTGATGCCGGAGCAGCGCAGCGCCGTGCGCCAGCAGCAATGGCACGACGAACAATCCGGCGTTGTACTTGGTTGACGTAGCCAGCCCGCCGAACAGTCCGGCCAGCAGATAGGCGCGTAGGCGCGGCCGTTCCACGATGGCGAGTGACGCGGCGACGGAGAGGGTGAGCAGGAAGGCCGCCGGGACGTCGTTCGTCGCGTAGTGGGAGTCGCGAACGTGGATGAAGGCCAGACTCAAGAAGAGGCCCGCCAGCACGCCCGCCCACGGTCCGAGCAGCCGCCAGCCGATCAGGCCGACCGCTGCAACCGTCCCGACGCCCATCAACGCGCCGTTCAGCCGCCCAACGAACGCAACGCCCGAAGGCGGCTCCCAGAGACCGTCGCGAGTTGCCGCCTGTTCGTCCTCCTTGGGCGGCCGGAAGCCGAGCAGGTTGTATTCGCCGAGCAGCACATAGGTGAAGAAGGACGGGTTACGGAAGTACTTCGGGTTGAGGCTGCCCTGGCTCATCATATCCAGGGCTTTCCAGGTGTAGTGCCCCTCGTCCGGGTGGAATTGCCAGGGGAGTTGCCAGTCTAGCCCCCACAGCCGCACCCCGAGCGCCAATACCAGCACGAGTGCCAGCGCCCCGAGCGCCAGTCGCGAGTGAGGATGCGGCGCAGCGTGCATCGTCGGTGTAGCGTCGGCGGCCGGAGGCGGGGGAGCGAGCGTGGTGGCCATCAACGCGCCGCCTCGACGGTCAGCGCACGGAGCGGGACGCTGTCAGTGCCGGTGTGCGGTCCGGATGTGACCGTGAGCGCCGTTCGTGCACCCGACTCGACGATGCGCACGGTCAGGGCATACTCGCCTGCTGCCACTCCCGAGGGAACGGTGAGACGGTGGATCTCACCCGGCTGACCATACTCGTTGGGGCCGTCTGCGCCGACCGGCCGCTCGTCCTCGACGACGACCCGGCCGTCCCTGCTCACCACCGCCACCGCTGCGCGCTCGCCCTGGTTCGCCGGTCGGTCCCAGCGTAGCAGCGCCACGATCTCCTCGCCGGGGCGAACCTTGCCGCTCCCCGGCGCCGCGACGAATGCGTCGAGGGTGACGCGCTCCCCGAAGCCTGCGCCGACCGCTCCACCGTCCGGGAAGTGGGGGCCACGGTAGACCCGCGCGTACTCGATCCCGTCGAGCGTGACGGTATAGACCGGCGTGCCGAGTGCCAGATACGGCCCAAGGACGTCGGCATCCATGCCGCGCTGCAAGGTGTTGACGTACGGCACCACGTAGTCGGCCATCCAAAGCTTGTCGAGCGGGATAGCGCTGCCATGCAGTTGGGCCTGCAACACCCGATGGTACGACGTCGCCACGGTCGGTTCGCCGAGCGGGCGCGGCTGGGCGTCGATCCAGGCCGCCACCCGATCTAGCCCCTCTCCCCAGCCGACTAGCACCATCCGTTGCGCCACCGCTCCGCCGCCCAGTAGCGGCGAGTAGTATGCAAGCGGGTACGGGTGGGTCGTGAGCAGCGGGAGTACCTGGAGCACCCCGACGAGCACCAGGACGACGATGGTCTCACTACCTGGCCGAAGGGGGCCCTCACCCCCCAGCCCCCTCTCCCGCACGCGGGAGAGGGGGAGGGGGGTGAGGGGGCGCACAAGCCCAACAGCCTGCCACAGCCCGGCCCCGGCTGCCAGCCCGACCAGTGGGAAGATCGGGAGCAGGTAGCGATCGAATTTCTTGGGGGCGCTGCTCATCATGAGCAAGAACCCGAGCGAGTATGCCAGCAGCCAGAGCAGCGTTCGACGGTGATTGGTGGCCAGCCGCCGCCAGAGCACGCCCGCCAGGAGGCCGCCGACGAGCGTCAGCGGCGCGAGGCGCAGCACCAGCGCCAGCGGGTAGAAGAACGGCCCTGGATCGTCGCCAACCTGACCCATGAAGAAGTTGTCGTGCTCGCCGCCGCCGACCCGCTCGGTGAACTGAGCCATCCGCAGCAGCGTCCCGACTGGATCGACTCGGAAGGCTGGCCAGAGCGTGAGGCACACCGCAAGAGCCAGCACCCCCCAGGCGACACCCCACCCGAGCGCTCGGAGCCACGCTGCCCCCCGCCGCTCGCGTCGTGAGAGCAGCGTCACGGCGGCGATGAGCGGCACGAAGCCGATCGCGTAGATCGAAGGCGCCTTGGTCAAGAAAGCCAGCCCGGCCGCCAGGCCGGACAGCGCAAGGTACGGCCAGCCGCCGCCGGCCGTCCAGAAGACCAGCGCACTCAGGAGCGCCGTGGCCGTGTAGGCCGTCAGGGCCGAGTCGAGGTGGACGACCCGCGCATGGGCCACCAGGAACGGCTCGAACGCCAGCAGCAGGCCCCCGACGAGCGCCGGCCCGAAGCCGAGCAGCCGCCAGCCAAGCAGCGCGACGGCCATCACGCCCAGTGCACCCAGGACGGCGAAGGGCCGTCGCGCCGCTACCAATGCCTCGAAGTAGCCGGGCCGGCGTGTCGCGTCGTCCTTCCCTTCGAGGTAGGAGAAGGCGCGCGCCCGCTCCGGCCCCATCCCAAGGTACGCCGTCCACATCGTCGTGACGCCGGGGTGACCGATGATGAAGGTGTCGTCGTACTTGTGCTGACCGATCAGCGCCGAGAAGTCTGAGGCGCGCTGGACCCAGCGCGACTCGTCGATGGTCACATAGGCATCGAGGGCCGGCAGGCGCGCGGCGAGCGCCAGCAGGAAGACGGCGAGGCCGACCGCCACGACCCGCCCCACGGCACGCACGTGTGAACCGTGCGCAACGCGCCGGCCGTGCGCTTCCGGCGTGGACGGGAGCCCGGCAACGGAGACCGCGCCGCTCACGAGTCGCCCGTCCGCTTCGGGCCAGGGTGGATCCGGACGTACTCGATGCCATTGATCCAGACCGAGTAGACCGGTGGATGCGTGGTGAGGTAGCGGTCGAGCGACGAGCCCCAACGGCGCATCTGGATGCGCCGGCCGTAGGTTACGATGTAGTCGGCGTCGTTAGGGATGCCGTCGCGGAGCGGCTCGCCGTCCGTCCGGACGAGCGCCGTCAGGATGTCGAAGGAGTGGGACGCCACCCGCAGGTTCTGCACGTCCGGCTGCGCTGCTAGCCAGCGCGCCGCCTGATCCAGTCCCTCGCCGTTCCCGACCATCACCGTCCGTGCTGCCGCCGGTCCCCCGCCTAGCAGCGGGTTGTAGTAGGCGAGCGGATATGGCGCGACGGCGACGAGCGGCCAGACTGCCAACGCCGCAAGCCCAACCCCGGCGGTGAGCCGGAGCGGCATGGCGTGCAGCCGCTCCAGCATCGCCCACCAGCCGAGCGCGGCCAGCGCCACCAGGACCGGGAAGATCGGGAGCAGGTAGCGGTCGAACTTCTTGGGGCCGAACGTCATCATCAGCGCGAATCCGAGTGCGTAGACGACCAGCCAGCCGGCCGAGCGCCGCTCACCGGCCGGCCGGCGCCAGATGAGTGCAACAAACGACAGCAGCCCGAACGTCGTGAACGGGCTGAGGCGGAACAGCGTCGCGATGGGATAGTAGAGCGGTCCGGGGTCCGCGCCGACCTGGCCCAGGAAGAAACTCCCGACTTCGTCCGGCTGACCGCCGGTCTCGCGGGTAAAGTCAACGATACGTCCGAGCACCTCACCAGGCCCGAGCGCCCAGAGAGCTGGCCAGAGCGCGCCGAAGGTCGCCAGCGCGAGCGTCCCCCAGATGGCCAGATCGAGGACGACGCGGCGGATGCCGATCGTGCGGCTGCCTCGATTGCTCCTGGGCCTATCGAAGCTTGCCTCGCCGCCACGACTGGCCTCGCCGCCTGTCCCTTCTGTACTCCGCTCGCTGCGAACGGGCGACAACACGCAGGCCAACGCCGTCAGTGGCACGAATCCCACCAGGAACAGCGATGGCGTCTTGGAGAGCAGCGCCAGCCCGCTTGCGACGGCGCTGGCCAGCAGGTAGCCGCGTCCGCCGCCGACTTGCCAGCGAACGATGGTCGCCAGCGCCGCGAGCGGCATGAACGCTGTCAGCGGTCCGTCAACGTGGACGAGCTGGCTGTTCGCAACCAGGAACGGTTCGAGCGCGAGCGCCAGCCCCGCGAGTAGGGCCGGCCCCGCTCCGAACAACCGCCCGACGAGCAGCGCCGTCGCTGCCGCTGCAAGGGCGCCGAGCAGGGCGAACCCGATGCGCGCCTGAGCCAGTCCCTCCAGATAGCCCGGCACCTGCCCGACGAAGCGCAAGCCGTGGACACGGTCGGCGAAGCGCAGCGCGCCATCCGGCCCCTGCGCCAGCGTGGCGATCCACATCGTCGTCACGCCGGGGTGGCCGTTCTGGTAGGTCCGCCCAAGCTGGCCGTTCACCAGCCCGTAGGTGAAGCCGCCCGCGCGGCGCATCCAGGAGTCTTCGTCCGAGGTCGGGAACAGATCGCGATGGAGGAGCCTCGGGACCGCCGCCACAACGAAGACGAGCAGGGCGAAGAGCAGCACCCGCGCCACCCTCGACCGCCGCTCCGTCACCGTCGGACCGCCCGATGGCGCGCCGGAGGACACTCGTCCGGTGCCGGGCACGCCTTCACCAGGGACGGCTTCGGCGTGCGTTGCCAGGCTCACGGCGCACCCGCGCTGTCCGCTCGCCATTCCAGGTTCATGGTCGGGCTTCGTCATCGTCGGTCCTGGCCCTCGCGTCGTCGGCCAGGTCACCGGCCCGTTGGTGATTCGTCGACCCCGCCGCACCAGCAGTTGAGGCGGTCGTCTGGGCCACTCGCCCTGCCGAGGACGCCGGACCCGCGGCGGTCACGCTCTCAGGCGCCACGGCCGCGAGGTGCGGGCCGCGATACACCCAGGCGTACTCGATGCCGCCGATGGTAGCGACGTACTCCGGTGCCCGCCGCTGGTACTCTGCCACGACGCGCGGGCTATGGCCGATCTGCTCCTGAAAGCGGTAGAGCACCACGTAGTCGGCGTTCGAGGGCACGCGGTCGCGCAGCGGCTCGCCGGACGCGGCGATCAGCGGTTGGAGGATGTCGAACGAGTGGGACACGATCCACAGGTTGTCGGCGTTCGGGCGGTCGTTGAGCCAGCGCGCCACCTGATCCAGGCCCTCGCCGTTCCCGACCATGACCGTCCGCGTTGCCGCTGCGCCCCCGCCGAGCAGCGGGTTGTAGTACGACAGGTAGTACGGATAGGCCGCCGCCGCAGGCCAGAGCGCCAGCCCGACGATGGCTGCCCCTGCCACGGCCCTGACTCCACGCGGGCGAGCGCCCCACCTGAGATGCCCCGCCGTCGAGTGGCGCAGCGTCTCACCGGCACCGCCGAGCAGCACGCCGAGGCCGAGCGCCGCCAGCACGCCCAGGGCCGGGAAGATCGGGAGCAGGTAGCGGTCGAACTTCTTGGGGCCGAGCGTCATCATCAGCCCGAAGCCCAGGCAGTAGGCGAGCAGCGCTAGCGCCCCGTGGCGCGCCTCCAGGCTGAGCCGCCGCCACAGCCCGGCGAGCAACACCAGGCCCAGGAGCGTGAGTGGTGCGAGCCGGAATGCTACGGCGACGGGGTAGAAGAATGGACCTGGATCGGCGCGCGGCTCGCCCCAGAAGAAGGTGCCCTGCTCGTGGGGCTGGCCGCCGGTCTCGCGGGTGAAATCAGCCACCCGGTCGAGCACTTCCATTGGCCCGAGCGCCCAGACGGCCGGCCACAGGAGTGCCCATGTGGCGGTGAACGTCACGCCCCAGACGGCCAGATCGACGAGTAGACGAAGGACGAGCGTGCGAGTATCGAGCACGCTCCCTGTCGCGGGAGCATCAGTGCCGGACGCGCGGCCCTGCTCCGTGTGATCTACGAGCGCGTCGACGTCGAGGGGCTGGCCGTTGTCCGCGCAGCCACCGTCCGCGCGACCGCTGAGCGAGCCGCTCGTAGGAGTGTCGTTCGCAGGGCTGCCGAACACGTGACTACTGACCGCGCATGCCACGCCGAGTAGCGGCGTGAAGCCGACGAGGTACAGGGCCGGCACCTTCGACAAGAACGCCAGGCCTCCGAGCACGCCCGAGAGCACCAGCCAGCGTCGGCCCCCGCCCCGCTGCCAGCGCACGAGCACCGCCAACACCGACGCGACCATGCAGCCGCTGAGCAGGGCGTCCATATGGACGAGCTGCGAGATCGCGATGTAGAATGGCTCCAGCCCGACGGCCAGTCCTGCCAGCAGCCCGACGAGCGGACCGAACAATCGCCCGGCCAGCAGCGCGATGCCGGCCACCAGGAGTGCCGTCGCCACGGCGAACCCGACCCGCGCGGCGACGAGCGCGTCCCAGAACCCGGCCACCCGCCCGACCAGCCGCAGGCCGTGAACCCGGTCGGCGTACTGGACCGTTCGCTCTGGGCCGAGGGTGAGCGTCGCCACCCACATCGTCGTTACGCCGGGGTGGCCGTTCTGGTAGGTGCGCCCAAGCTGCCCGTTCAGCAGCCCGTAGGCGAAGCCGCCCGCACGGCGCATCCAGTTGTCTTCGTCGGCCGTGATGACGAGGTCATGGGCCAGCAGGCGTGCGCCGAGTACCAGCGCGAAGACCAGGGCCCCACACATCGCCAGCAGCCCGCGCTGCCGGCCACGGCCCATACCGGGTGCAGACGCGCTGGACGGCCCTGCTCGCTCGATCGGCAGATCGTACTCACTCCACTCCGCGGCTGTCGAGGAGGACACGTCACTGCGCGTCGATCGACTCGACGACGACCTGATTCGGAGGCTGCCTCGCCTCATCCGTCAGCCGCTCCGGATACGACGTCACATCAACCCACTCGCCGTTGGGCCGGCGCACGCCGATGGCGACGTTGTAGCTGTCGATCGAGGACGGGAGCTCGATACGGTGGGACTCGATGGCGATTTCACCCGCCCGCATGGCGGAGGTTCGGCTGCCATCGCCCCCCACCGGCGCGGCATCCTCGGCGATGACGGTACCGCGCTTGTCCTGCAACTGCACGACTGCCATCAGGTCTTCGGAGGGCGGATGGACGATCGACCACCGAACCGTCAACTCGATCGTGTCGCCGGGGTTGAGGTTGTCGGACTTCAAGTACGGCCGCTCGTCGGATTTCATGTAGCTCCGTTCGAGCCGCACCTGCCCGCCATATTCAGTGCCGGCCGGGTCGCGCCGTGGCGGCGGGGGCACGGCGTAGAGCCGGGCGTATTCGATCCCGTTGATCCGGACGACCAGTTCGGTCTTCTTGCCGCGCGTCACCGCCCGTAGCCGGTTAGCCAGGTCGCGCTGCATCGCGTTGACGTAGAGCACCACGTAGTCGGCAAGGGCCGGGTCGAACTGCTTGTCCGAGAGCACCGTCCCCTTGAACTGGGCGCTCATGACCCGGGGGTAGAAGCCGGCGACGGTCAGGCGCTCCGAGTTCGGCTTCTGGTTGAGGTAGTCGGTGATGACGTCGAGCCCCTCGCCCCAGCCGACGACGAATGCGCGCCGCGCGGCCGGACCACCGCCGAGCAGCGGGTTGTAGTAGGCGAGGTAGTACGGGAAGACACGTACGGCCGGTAGGATCTGGAGCAGCCCTATCGCCAGCAGCGTCGCCGGCAGCAGGCGCACCCCAACACGGCCAGGCAGCCGCCAGAGCGCCAGCCAGAACCCTACCGCCGCCAGCACCTCGAGCGTCGGGAAGATCGGGAGCAGGTAGCGGTCGAATTTCTTGGGCGCCATGGCCATCATCAGGATGAACAGAACGCAGAAGGTCACCAGCAGCCCGATGCGCGCCGTCCAGCCGGCCGGTGGCCGCCATCGCCCAAGCGGGATCAGCCCGACCACCAGCAGCAACAGCCCGGCCATCGTCACCGGGGTGAGCCGGAAGCCGAGCGCCACGAGGTAGTAGAGCGGCCCCGGATCGCCGACCGGCTGGCCCAGGAAGAAGTTCTCGTGATCGGAGCCGCCGACCGCCTCGGTGTAGTCCACCATCTGGTAGAGCGTCCCGATCGGGTCGGCGCGGAACGACGGCCAGAGCACGACCGCCGCCAGGAACGCCAGCGCGCCCCAGAGCAGGCCATCGCGCACTAGCCGCACCCAGGCAGCGCCAGTGGTGTAGCGCCGCCCGATAGCGAGCGACGTGAGCGCGACGATCGGCACGAACAGCGGTAGGAACGCCGACGGCGCTTTACTCAGGAACGCCAACCCGGCCGCCAGCCCGGATACCATCAGGAACCCGAGCCCGCCACCGGCCCAGAAGTAGATGATTGCCGACAGGATGCAGACGGTCATCCAGGTGGTGACGTTGCTGTCGACGTGGGCGATCACCGAGTGTGACAGAAAGAACGGCTCCAGTCCGAGCAGCACGCCGGCAAGCAGGCCGGGACCGCGCCCGAACAGCCGCCAGGTCAGCAGCGCGACGCCGACCGTCGCCAACGCCGTGAGCACCGCAAACGACCGCCGAGCCAGGTGGAGCGTGTCGAGGTAGCCGGGCGCCTTCTCCAGTCCGTCCGGGCGGACGTACTCCACCAGCCCGAGCGCGTGGTCCGGCCCCATCCCGATCAGCGAGAGCCACATCGTCATCACGCCGGGGTGGCCGCTCTGATATGTCCCGGCCGGGTCGCCGGTCTGGAGCGCCCGTGCGAACAGGGCGGTGCGCCCCATCCAGTTGCCCTCGTCCGTCGTCAGGTATCCGCTCAGGTTGATGGCCCGTGGATAGAGGCTCATCAAGAACAGCACGACCGATGCGGCAACGACCAGCGCCCGGGTCCGGCCGACTGACTCAGCGCGGACGCCGGTAACGGCTCGGCGGGTGCGGGCCGGAGCGAGCGCGGTGGCCCGTTCGACGATGGGTGCGCTCATCGAGAGGCTCCGCGCATCTTCCAGACCTCGACACGGGTGTAGTTGACGTGGCGGAATGAGGCGACCAGTTCAGCATGGTCGTCCAGGAAGCGTGGTGCGCTCCGGGCGACCTCCGATTTGGCCTTTGAGTCGAGAATCACGTAGTCCGGGTGCATGTCCGCCAGGAACTCCGGCCAGGAGAGGTTCCGCTCGCGCCGCACCCGCTCCCAGACGTAAAAATCGACGTAATCGAGGTAATAGGGCGGCTGCGACAGACCGACCCAGTAGATTGGCGGCGCCACCACGCGCGCCCCAGCCGGGATGTGCTGCTGGATGTTGCGGGTCAGGACGCCGTAGTCGCGCTCGTTGGCGTCGCTTGCAGCCTCGCTGATGTCGCGGAAGTTATCCTCGAAGCCCATGACCCCGATCGCAAGGCACGCCAGCAGCGCTGAGGCTAGCAGGCGCTGGCCGCTCAGACGAGCGCTAATCTCCCCGACGCCGCTGGCCAGGAGCAGCAGTAAGATCGGGAAGAACAGGATCATGTAGAACTCGGTCTTGCTGCTCACCAGGACCACGAAGACGACGAGCGCGGCGAGCAGCCCCACGAACAGCGGATCGAGCCGCCGATCACGTATCTGGCGCGCGGCCGCTGCGATCAGCCCGAGGCCGAGCAGCGCTGCCTCGATCCAGCGATGATTGAGGTAGCCGGTCCAGCGGCCGAGCTCTTCGAGGATCGGCGAGCCGCCGCGCGTCGCCAGGGCTGGCGGCTGCTTGTCCATCCCGATCCAGTACCCGAACGCCTGGGCGAAGTGCATGGGGTCGGGGAGGATCCGTATCGCCGCATAGTAGATGGCTCCGAGCGCGATCCCACCGACGTACAACCATGCTTCACGCGAGACGAACGCGCGCCGTCCGTAGCGAACGAGATAGAAGAGCCCGACCATCGGCAGGAAGGCCAGCGTGTTCGGGTGGACGTCGAACGACATCCCGAGCAGCAGGCCGGAGGCCAGGTGCCAGCCGGGGCCGCCCTCTTGCAATCCCCGCAGGGTGCAGTACGTCGCCGCCATCACCAGCGCCGCGACGACGATGTCCGGCCGGACGATATGGGACGACACCAGGAAAGGCTGAGACACGGCGAGTAGGAGGACGGCCGCGTAGCCGGCCGCTGCGCCGTACATCCGCCGGCCGACCAGGAAGGTGAGCCAGAGCAGCACCCCGCCCCAGGCTAGCGAGACGATCCGTCCCTGAAGCAGCCCGAGCCCGAACAACCGGAACGACAGCCCCATCGTCAGGCCCTGAAGCCCGCCCTTGTAGAGAGGGTCGTGCTCGTAGATCGGGTCCAGCGATTTGGCCGACGGGTCGATGCCGCTGGTGACCCAGAACACGCTCATCTCGCGGCCCTCGTCGCCGTTAACAGGCGGCCACGACGTGAGGAAGGGGACGTTCGCCAGCAGATAGACGACGATCGCGCCGACGAGGAGCCAGTCCGCTCGGGCTGCCGCCCGCTTGGCTACCGGCGGCCAATGGGCAGTGGCCAATGCTGCGTCTCCCAGGAGAAGGGGAAGCGGTACCCGGCACGGGCCCCGCGAGCGGGCCGGAGTCTACCATGTCCTTCGCGTCCGGCTTCAAGGAAATGGACCGGCGCAGCGGTGAGTTGACGCCGTTTCGGGCCAGCGTCTACGGTTCGAGCCGACATGTCGTCAACCGCCGCGCCTGCCACCCGAGCGGCCCCTGCTCTAGCCCCACGGCTCCCTGTGGGCGCGGCCCAGCCGGCCGACACCAGCCGCCTCTATGTCGCATCTGGCTCCCTCGCCGAGTTGCTGTTGCTCGGGGTCGTCCTGCTCGTGGCAGCCGTCGTCCGGATCCTCTTCGTCAGGGCGGGCGCCCCGACGTTCGTCACCCCGGACAGCGATGACTACCTCTGGCCGGGCTACGCCCTGGCGCGCGGCCTCGGCTTCGAGCCGGAGCTGCGCCGGACGCCGCTCTATCCTCTGTTCATCGCACTGGTAGTGGCTGGAGGCGGCAACCTCGCCGGGCTGGCGGTCGCGCAGCATGTCCTCGGCGTGGTGACGGCCGGGCTGACCTACGGGCTAGGGCGGGCGGCGTTTGGGAGGCTGGCCGGGGTGCTGGCAGGGCTGAGCATCGCCCTCTCCGGGCCGGCCCTCGTCTACGAACACTACGTCATGTCGGAGGCGCTCTTTACCTGCCTGCTCGCCGGCGCGCTGCTGGTGCTGGTGCTGGCGCTCCGCCGCGCGTCCGTCCGCCGCCCGTCCGCCCGCTGGCTGATCGGGGCTGGCGTGGCGGTCGGGCTGGCAGCACTCACCCGTCCGATCGGGCAGGTGCTCTACCCCATCGCGCTCGGTCTGCCGTTCATGTTGGCGCTCCCTCGCTGGCGAAATGGTGTCCAGCGGGCCGGCCTGGTGCTGGCCGGGCTGCTGCTCGTGCTCGCGCCCTGGCTGGTCCGCAACATGGTGGTGCACGGCACGCCGGGCGCCGAGGGTGCGCTCGGGCAGGCGCTCATCGGGCGGACGGTTCGCCACGATAAGCGCTTCGTCTACGACGACCCGACCCGCCCCGATCCCGACCCGACCCGTGCCGCTGCGCGACGGATCATCCAGCAGGAAGCAGCCGGCGGCGAGCCTTCCGGCGGCACCATCACCGCCCGCGTACGCGATGAATTGGGGTTGACCCAGGCCCAGACCAACGCGCTGCTGCGCGACCTCGCCCTCGACACCATTCGTACCCGTCCGGGCTACTACCTCACCTCGACCGCCGAGATGGCCTGGGAGTTGTTCCAGGGGAAGAACGAGCGGCTGCTCGGGCACTGGCGAGAGCGGACCACCCGTAACTGGGACCGTAAGTGGAGCCCTCAGCTCGTCTCATTGCTTGACCCCGAGGCGCCCGCCGAGGGACCGGCCTACCAGCGCGCCGACGCTCTGGTGAGCGCATTCCAGCCCTGGCGCTGGCGCACCGCACTTGGCTGGCTGTTTGGTGCTGGCGTTGTGGCGGCGGTTGTCGTGCCGCGCTTTCGCCCAGCCCTTGCCCCGGCCCTCGCTGCTATCCTGCTGGTCGTCGCGGCCGCTGCGCTCGACGGCCTGGTCTGGCGGTTCCGCTATCCGGCCGATCCTGCCATCTTCGTGCTCGTCGGGGGTGGCCTCGCCGCGCCGCTCCTGCTACTCTGGACGCTTTTCCGAGGGGGAACCACCCGATGGTTGCGCCGCTGAACGTCGCGCTGGTGGGCGCGGGATTGATGGGCTCGTTCCACGCCGAGACGCTCGCGCACCGGCTCCCACACGTGCGCCTTGCCGCTATCGTCGACGCCGATGAGGCCCGCGCCCGCGCCTTGATGGCCCGGCTCGGGCTCGACGATACCCGCTACGAGCGGGAGCCGGGCGCCGCCTTCACCGCTCCAGACATCGCGGCCGTCGCCATCGCCACGCCGGCCGCCGCCCACGCCGACCTGATCGTCGGCGCCGCGCAGGGCGGTAAGCCGGTCTTCTGCGAGAAGCCGCTCGCCCACACGCTCGCGGATGCCGATCGTGCCATCGCGGCCGTCGAGGCGGCTGGCACCTTCCTCCAGATCGGGTTTCAGCGCCGATTCGACCCCGGCTTCAGGCGCGCCCGTGCGGCCGTGAAGGATGGCACGGTTGGGCAGGTCCATCTGCTCCGCTCGATCACTCGCGATCCGAAGGTGCCCCGCCCGGAGGGGCCGCTGCCCTGGGCCATCTACCTCGAAACGATGATCCACGACTTCGACGTCGTCCGCTTTCTGGCCGGCAGCGACGCCGTCGAGGTGTCCGCGCTCGGCGGCTCGCTCGGCTGGAACGATGACCCATCGACCGGCTTCCTCGATACCGCAGTCTGTCTGATCCGCGCGGCGAACGGGGCGCTTGCGACCCTCGACGTGAGCTTCCAGGGCGCCTACGGCTATGACGTTCGCGCCGAGGTGTTCGGGAGCGGCGGGATGGTGGCGGTCGGCGATGGCCGGCTCGACGCCGCGACCACCTGGACGCCAGCCGGCGTCTCGCGCGCCCAGGCGTACTGGTTCAAAGACCTGTTCGCCGAGGCGTACGTCGCGGAGCTGGCGCACTTCGCCGAGTGCGTCCGGACCAGCATGCCGCCCGTTGTGACAGGACGTGACGGCCGCGCCGCGCTCCAGATGGCGCTGGCCGCCATTGAGTCGACCAAGACAGGCCGTGCGGTGACGCTCGTCTGACAGCCTCACCTTCGGCTCCCGCTCTGAAACTCGGCCCGTGGCCGTCGGTTGCTTCCCTTCGGTGCCACCCAGCAGCCCGGGAAACTCTGGCGCGAACGGGGGCGGGGGGCCGGGGCTGGGGGGGTTCCGGACCAGGGGCATCCGGAGGCAAATCTCCGCAACAGATTTGCCCGCCTGCCCGGCCTTCTGGTACGCTCACGCCCCGCGCCGACCGGCCCGGTCGGCCTGCCTGTGTACCTCAACCTCCCCGACGCCGTGTCTCGCTGAGGGCCTGCGTCGAGTGTAAAGGAACCGTTCGCGATGCAGGGTGCCGCCAGTTTGCTTGGGTCTCAGACGTCGACAGGGGGGCTCGTCGATCGGGCCCTGACCGGCGACGAGCGGTCGGCCGCGATCGAGCGCGCCGCCTCGCGCCGTCGCTTGCGCCTCGATAGCGTTGCGGCGTCCGACCTCGAGTGCATCGCCAGCGGCATCTTCAGTCCCTTGACCGGCTTCCTGGGCGAGCGCGATTACCGGAGCGTGGTCACGGACATGCGCCTCGCCGATGGCACGCCCTGGAGCCTGCCGATCACCTTTCGGGTGGACGAGGCGACGGCTTCTGAGCTAAGAGAAGGCCAGGAGCTTGCGTTGGAGGACGACCGCGGCGTCCTCGTCGGCATGCTCGAATTGAGCGAGAAGTACCGCACCGACAAGGCCGCCGAGGCACGTCACGTCTACCGCACCGAGGAGGACGCGCATCCTGGTGTCGCCCGCCTCTACGGCCAGGGTGACGTGGTACTGGCGGGCGAGGTCCGGCTCGTCGAGGTGCCGAACCCGACCCCGCTCGATCGCTACAAGCGCCGGCCGACCGAGACGCGGGCCGCCTTCGCCGAGCGGGGCTGGGGCACCGTCGTCGGGTTCCAGACCCGCAACCCGATCCACCGCGCGCACGAGTACGTCCAGAAGACGGCCCTCGAGATCGTGGACGGGCTGTTCCTGAACCCGCTGATCGGCGCGACCAAGTCGGACGACGTGCCGGCCGACGTGCGGGTCAAGAGCTACGAGATCTTGCTGAAGGACTACTACCCGGCGAAGCGGACCTACATGGCGGCGTTCCCAGCCGCGATGCGCTACGCCGGCCCGCGCGAGGCGATCTTCCACGCGCTCTGCCGCAAGAACTTCGGTTGCACCCACTTCATCGTGGGGCGCGACCATGCCGGCGTCGGCAAGTACTACGGCACCTACGACTCGCAGCACATCTTCCGCGAGTTCCAGGCGGGCGAGCTCGGCATCACGCCGCTCTTCTTCGAGCACACCTTCTACTGCAAGAAGTGCGACGGCATGGCCAGCTACAAGACCTGCCCACACGACGCCGAACAGCACCTGATCCTCTCCGGCACCAAGGTCCGCGAGATGCTCTCGCGCGGCGAGCCGCTCCCTGAGAAGTTCACGCGGCCCGAGGTGTCCGCGGTGCTGATCGAGGGCTACGCGCAGCGGCAGGCCTGAGGACGAGACTATGGCCGACCGACGCCGCGTGCTGATGATCGGGCTGGACTGCGCGCCGCCCGAGATCGTCTTCGACCAGTTGCGAGATCAGCTTCCCAACCTGCGCGGCCTGATGGAGCGTGGGCTGTGGGGGCCGCTCGAGAGCGCCATCCCGGCGATCACCGTCCCGGCCTGGATGACCGGCATGACCAGCAAGGATCCCGGTCAGCTTGGCATCTACGGTTTCCGCAACCGGGCCGACCACTCCTACGACCGGCTCCAGATGGCCACGTCCGATCTGGTGAAGGAGCCGACCGTCTGGGATCTGCTCGGGAAGGCCGGCAAGCGGAGCGTGGTGGTCGCGGTGCCGCCGTCGTTCCCGCCGAAGCCGATTGCCGGCAGCATGGTCGGCTGCTTCCTGACCCCGAGCACCGACTCGACCTACACCTATCCGCCCAGTCTGAAGAGCGAGATCCAGCAACTTGTTGGCGAGTACATGGTCGATGTGCCGAACTTCCGGACCGACGACAAGGAGTACATCCGCCGCTCGTGCCACGCGATGACCGAGAAGCGCTTCAAGGTCATCCGGCACCTGATCCAGAACCGGACCTGGGACTTCTTCGGGTTCGTCGAGATCGGTCCGGACCGGATGCACCACGGCTTCTGGAAGGACTTCGACACGGCGCACCCCCGCCATGACCCGAATTCGCCGTTCGTCACCGCGATCCAGGACTATTACCGGATGCTCGACGAGCAGGTCGGGTCGGTGCTGGACCTGGTCGGGAAGGAGACGGTCGTCATCGTGGCCTCGGACCACGGGGCGAAGACCATGGCCGGCGGCATCTGCATCAACGAGTGGCTGATCCGTCAGGGGCTGCTCACGCTGGAGTCTACGCCGTCCTCGCTCACCCCGTTCGGCAAGCTCTCCGTGGACTGGGGCAAGACGATGGCCTGGGGCGACGGCGGCTACTACGGCCGGCTCTTCCTGAACGTGAAGGGCCGCGAGCCGAACGGCACCATCGACCCGACCGATTACGAGCGGGTGCGCGACGAGATCGCCGAAGGGCTGCGCTCGATCACCGCCCCGGACGGCTCGGATATCGGCACCATCGTTTACAAGCCGGAGCACATCTACCGCTCGGTGCGGAACGTCGCGCCGGACCTGATCGTCTACTTCGGCAACCTCGACTGGCGCTCGGTCGGCAGCGTCGGGCACGGCGGGATTTACACGTTCGAGAACGACACCGGCCCCGACGACGCGAATCATGCCCAGCACGGCATCTGCATCCTGGCGGACGGCCGGCCGCCGGCCGGCGGGCCGACGCCGGGGCTGCGGCTCGTCGATCTCGCGCCGACCATCCTCGACGCTCTCGGGCAGCCGATCCCCGACGATATGCAGGGCCGCCCGCTCACCCGACTCACCACGGCTGACCCGGCCGCTGCTGGCGCTCGATGAGCCGCCACGCCGATCCGGTCACAGCGTAGCAGGAGCATCTTGTGAACGAAGGCTTCACCCTCTGGTTTACTGGCCTCTCGGGGGCCGGCAAGACCACCATCTCGAACATCGTCGAGCAGGAGCTTCGCGAGCGCGGCGAGCGCGTCGAAGTGCTCGATGGCGACGTCGTGCGGACGAACCTCTCGAAGGGCCTCGGCTTCTCGAAGGAAGATCGCGACGAGAACATCCGCCGGATTGGCTTCGTCTGCCACCTGCTGAGCCGTAACGGCGTCGTGGCGATTGCCGCCGCGATCTCGCCGTACCGCGCGATCCGCGAGGAGGTCCGCGAGCGGATCGGCCGGTTCGTCGAGGTGTACGTGGAGTGCCCGCTCGAGACGCTCGTGGAGCGTGACGTCAAGGGGCTGTACAAGAAGGCGCTGGCCGGCGAGATCAAGAACTTCACTGGCGTGTCGGACCCCTACGAGCCGCCCACGGACGCGGAGATCGTGGTGCGGACGAACGAGGAGACGCCGGCCGAGAGCGCCGCCCGCGTGATCGCGACGCTGGAGGAGCTTGGCTACCTCCGGTCGGTCGTCCGGCAGGGCTAGGGGCGGGGCAAGGACGCCGATCATGCAGCGCAACGTGCTCTTTCTGATGGTGGACTGCATGCGGGCGGATACCCTCTGGGACCGCCAGCGTTACCCCTCCGTGCCGAATCTCGACGCACTGATGGGCCGGTCGTGCAGCTTCACGGAGATGATCGCGGCGGCGACGACGACGACGCCGTCGGTCGCGACGCTCCTGACCGGGCGCTATCCGGCGGAGCACGGCGTGCGTTCGCTGCTCGGCTACAAGCTTCAGCCGGACGTCAAGACGGTGCCTGAGATCCTTCGGGAGCACGGCTACCTGACGATGGCCGAAGTGACCGGCCCGCTCTTCCCCGTCACCGGCCTCGACCGTGGCTACGACGTCTACAACCGCCGCGAGCGCCACTGGTACCTGGACACCGACTGGGGCAGTCGGGTGCTCTCGCTGCTGAACGGCAAGGCGCTCCGCGAGCCCTGGTTCCTGTTCCTGCACCTCTGGGAGCTGCACTGGCCGCGTAAGGCGAAGGGCCAGTTCGCCAGCCCCCGCTACGGAAAGCAGTTGTACCAACGCTCAGTGGCGTACCTCGACAGCCAGCTACCCCGCATCCTCGACGCCGTCGACCCCAGCACCACGATCGTGGCGATGACCGGCGATCATGGCGAAGGCATCGCCGGAGCCATCGACGATCCGCGCCCCTGGGTCCAGATGGCAGTCAGTGCCGGCTACAAGCTCACGCGCAGCCTGCCGCCGACCATGAAGAAGGGAATCCTCTCGGCTGGCAAGCGGGCGGTACTCGAGGAGAAGAACCGGTCCGAGGTGGCAGGGCACGCCCAGTTGTGCGTCTACGACTACCTGATTCGGGTGCCGTTCGTGGTCTCGGCGCCGGGGCTGCTGCCCGAGGGGAAGCGGCTCGACAGCCAGGTCCGCCACATCGATATCGCGCCGACGCTGCTCGATCTCGTCGGGATCGACCCGACGCCGTACGGGCTCCAGCCGTCTCTGGTACCGATGATGTGGGGCGACGACACGGCCGACCGTCCGGCCGTGACCGAGGCGCTCCAGACGATGCTGCACGATAACGTGAACCGGCTCGTCGGGCTGCGGACCGGCACGCACAAGTACATCGCCGCGCCGGACGACCCGCGCGTGCCCCAGGAGTTGTACGACCTGGAGGCCGATCCCCTGGAGCGACACAACCTGGCCTCGACGCAGCCGACCCTGCTGAATGAGTTGCGTGACGAGCTAGCGGCGATCCAGAACCGTCAGGCGTCTACGGCAGTCCGCATGACGGCGGCCGAAGAGGCACTGGTGAAGGACCGCCTGGAGGCGCTCGGCTACATCGAGTAGCCCGGATTCGTCACGACCCCGGGGCGTTCGTTCGCCTCACACCGTTCTTGGAACGCCTACGGTCGATTGAACCCTTTCTGGAGGTTGGGGGGCGTCCGTGCAACCCGCCTCACGCTTCAGAAGGCACCTGGCTCGCCGAGGACCGCTCGTCGAGAACGCCACCAAACGGCTGATGATTGGCCGCTACGTCGGCCCGGTCCCCGTGGGAGCATGCACAGGGTGACCACACCAGGACCATTCTTCGTGGGTGGGACCGGGCGGTCGGGGACCACCCACCTCAGGAACGTGCTTGGCCAGCACCCGGCGGTCTACGCGCTGCCAGACGAGACGCGATTCTTGATCGACCCCGGCGGCCTGGAAGACCTGGCCCATGCCCTGACCGGCGCGTACACGCCGTTCCACGCGGAAGATGCCCTACGCCGCTTCGACCGCCTCATGCGCGTGACGTTGACCAGCCAGTCCCAGGCCCCATTCCGGGGCCGAGATCTGCCGTCGATGCTGGGCGCATCGCGATATTGGGCGGCGCTCGACCGCCTCCGAGAGCAACTTGTCTGGTACGCGTTCGACGAAGGCATCGCCGACGACGGGCGAATGCCGCCACTCAGCCCGTACGAGCCGTCGGTCCATCATCGCATCGTGCCGCGTTACTTCGACGACCGGCCGATACTCATCGCGATCCTGCGTGGCTTCGTGGAGGAGCTGTTCGGGGGCGCGACCGCCGCTCAGGGCAAGCTGACCTGGTGCGAGAAGACGCCCTTCAACGTGCTGTCGGCGCCATTCCTGTGGGAGTTGGTCCCTGAGGCGACCGTCGTTCACATCATGCGGCATCCGGTCGCTGTCGTCGCATCGCACCTACACCAGCCGTGGGCGCCTGACGAGTTGTGGCAGGTCGTGGCCTGGCTGACACCCATCTATACGCGCTGGTTCCGCATCAGGGATGCGCTCGATCTCGAGCACACGCGGCTGGTCGAGGTGCGTCTGGAGGATCTGGCCGAGGATTGGCCACGCCAGCGCCGGCTGCTGTTCGAGGCGCTCGGACTCGATGACGTCGAGACACCGTCCGGCTTCGAGCGCCCCGCCGTCCGCCATCGCGACAGTCAACTCTCAGCCGATGAACGGACATTTGTCGTCAGCGAACTAGGCTGGGCGATCGAGCGGCTTGGCTATAGCCCGTCGCCATAGCCGCCGCCGACTCGCGCCCATGTTGTCCTCAGTTCCGAGCGCCGCGCTTTGCAGGCGCCCAGCCTCACATGTTCTGCATCGTGGGGAACGGCTGGCGCGTTGTCAAGACCCTCTACACAGTGCGTCGGCCGACGATGGCGATGCCAGTGAAGCGGAGCACGACCTCACCGGCCTGATTCGCCATCTCGGCGCGGAAGCGGACGATGCCGCGGTCGGGCTTGCTGCGCGAAGGCGTGCGGTCGAGCACCGTGCAGCGACCCGTCAGGGTGTCGCCCGGCCGGACGGGTTTCAGCCAGCGAAGCTCGTCGAGCCCGGGCGAGCCCATCCCCGCCGTGTCCCGGAATAGTCCGTCCACCAGCAGCCGCATATACAGGACCGCTGTGTGCCAGCCGCTGGCGATCAGGCCGCCATATGGAGAGTCCTCGGCGGCCTCCGGGTCGGTGTGGAAGGACTGCGGATCGTACTGGCGCGCGAACGCGACGATCTCCTCGGCGGAGAGCGCCACGCTACCCAGGTCGAACACCTGCCCCGGCTCGAAGTCCTCGAAGTAGCGCACCGTCACAGTTTGTCCGTCAGCCGCCGTTGCGCCGAGCCAGGACCGGCTGGAGGAGCGCGCGGCCCTTGCGGTATGCGCGGCGAGGCGGCCCGAGCAGCACCGCGCTTCGAGCGCGGCGTACCAGGTGCGGCAACCCAGCCGGCTCGACGCGCCGGTACTCGTAGATGTACCCGTCGAGGCTCGACAGTTGCTCGAATCCGACGTCCTGGAGCGTGCGCCTGAGCGGCAGATCGTCGGCGTACAGGTGCCAGGCATTTTCGGGGGTCGGGGGCCGCGCGTCGATGTTGGCGTAGAGGCGGCCGCCGGGTCGCAGGGCGCGGTGGAGCATCGTCACGGTCGCACGGAAGTCTGGGACGTGGACCAGGACGTCCTTCGCGATGACGACATCGTAGCGTCCGGCGTCGAGCGTCTCCTCGTTCAAGTCGATGTAGCGGGCCTGCTGGCCGCGCCGCTCGAGTCGGTAGCGGGCGAAGGCGAGGAGCGTCTTCGACACGTCCGCGAGGTCGACCTGATAGCCGAGGCGCAGGAGCAGCCCGGCCATGTCGCCGACACCGGAACCGAAGTCGAGGCAGTAGGGTGCATGCGTCGGAGGTGGCAGGGTGCGGGCGATGACTGCGCCGGTCGGGTACTCACAGCCCTCGGCCTGGAGGTAGGCGTACCAGAGCAGGTCGAAGCTCCAGGATTGGAGCGAGTTGTAGAAGTCCGCCAGTGCCTCCGGCGTGTCGCGCGGACGGGCATACCACTCCTGAACGCTCCACTCCTCCCAGGTGACGCAGCGCCGAATGCACTCGTCGGGAGAGAAGCGGTAGTAGGTGCTCAGGTCGTCGAGGATCGACGCGCGGAGGTCCGCCGCGCCGGGGGCCAGCAGCGCCTCACGGTACGCCGCCAGTCCGTCGCCGTCGACAACCTCTCCCCAGCGGACAGGTAGCGATGCGCGCTCCGGGCGCCGATAGGATGGATCGGTTGGATCGACGTGCGCGCCCTGTTTCAGCATGATGGTCCTGCCGACTCCTGCCGTGGAAGGGGAGGCGCTCCGCAAGCGATGCGCCTGCGATTCGTGCCTTCCGGACTGTAGCGCACCAACGAGTACGGTGCGGGTACGGTGGCGAACGACGCTCGGCGCCGAGTCGCGCTTATGATACGGTACCCGCACGCCGTTACTACGAGCACATCGGGCGCTCCTCAGTTCGTTGAGAAGTGGTTTCAGGACACTTCCCGATGCCGCACAGCGGCCTCGAGAGATACGAACGGGTTGGCCTGGTGAGCCTGCGTTCAGCGGTGCGGCGCCTGGAGCCAAGTGTCTGGAGCGGGAGGAGTCACATGCTCATCGACCGCGCGACCTGGACCGCGGGTATCCGCGCAGCCGTCCCCACGTTGAAGGATCGGCTGCTCGACGTCAGCCACGACATCCACGCTCACCCGGAGCTCGCCTTCAAGGAATTTCGAGCCAGCGCGCGGCTGGCCGACGAGCTCGAGCAGGACGGCTTCGTCGTCGAGCGGGGCGTCGGCGATCTCCCGACCGCGTTCCGGGCGACACTCCACGGCGGCGAGCCTGGCCCGACCATCGCGATCCTGGCCGAGTACGATGCATTACCGGGCATCGGGCATGGCTGCGGCCACAACGTCATCGCGTCGAGCGCGCTCGGGGCCGGGCTGGCGCTCGCGCGGGCGGGGCGGCCGTTTCCAGGGACGGTTGCCATCATCGGAACGCCGGCCGAAGAGGGCGGCGGTGGCAAGATCCTGCTGGCCGAGGCCGGCGTCTTCAAAGGTGTGGACGCCGCGTTCATGCTGCACCCGTCGCAGCGGAACATGGTGCGGCGCGGCTCGCTCGCCAACAGCCGGGTCGAGATCGTCTTTCACGGCAAAGCCTCGCACGCGGCCGGCGCCCCTGACCTGGGCATCAATGCCCTCGAGGCCGTCATCCAGACGTTCGTCAGCCTGAACGCCCGCCGCCTTCAGATGCGCGGCGACGCGCGGGTCCACGGCATCATCACGGACGGCGGGCAGGCGGTGAACATCATCCCGGCGCGGGCGGCAGCGAAGTTCAGCATCCGGGCACGCCAGCGGGCCTACCAGCGCCAGTTGGTTGCCATGCTCCGTCAATCGGCCGAGGCAGGCGCGCTCAGCACCGGCGCCCGCCTCGAATGGACTGAGACGCGCGGCTACGACAACATGGTCCCAAACCCGACCATCGCGGACGTGTTCGCGGAGCACATCCGAGCAACCGGGCGATCCGTGCTGGACCCGGCCCCCAACGAGCGGATGGGCTCGACCGACATGGGCGACGTCTCCCAGCTCATACCAGCCGTACATGCCTACTTTGACATCGCTCCGAGCGGCGTACCGAATCATACGGTTGAGTTCACGGCAGCGGCGGTCTCGCCGGCTGGCGACCGCGGCGTGTTGGACGGCGCACTGGCGATGGCGCTTACTGCCGCCGACTTGCTAGCAGATCCGCCGTTGATGGAGCGCGCCAAATCCGAGTTCCGCGAACAACTGGAGCGGGGCGAGGTGGCCGGCTGGGACGCCTGGCGGGCGCACGGGCAGCAGTACGCGCCGGTGCCCCGCCCGACCTGACCCCAATTCGTGAGTCGTTATCGTTCAGACTGAGGCCAGGAGCGCGGGGGTCATCAGGTGCATGGGCGTCATGCGTGGGCGTCGAACGCTCTGCACTCTCCGTAGGGTGCCGCCACGTCGATCCAGGCGTGCGATCCGCGCGGAATCGGGGCAGCGCAGCCTGCCCCGATTCCGCGCTCGGATGGGGTGATGCGGCAGTAGCAGCGGGGAAGGTGGTGGCGTTCCCGTGAGGGCTAGTGAGGGCGAGGCTCGCCCTCACTAGCCCTCACCCGCGCTGGGTACTGCTGAGGCGTACATGCGTGCAGCCTGGCGCCTCGGGCACGAGCGTATCAGCGGGCCGTGTTCGAGGATGTCGAGCTAGAGCCCGTCAGGTCGGGGCTGCTCCAGCCTTGATCGTCGACGGCGTCTACACGGCAACGCAGCATGATCGCGTCGGGCGTGGCGTTCAAGATCGCGTCGAATGGAACGTAGACGTCGCGCTGCGCCCCCCGGTCGACCAGGAAATCGCGCTCTCGTATCTCCTTGACGTGGCCGACGGTGTCGCCGTCAGACCCGACGACCTGCATCCCGATGCGGACCTTCCGAGTGTCGTCCGGGCCGCTGGAGAAGCCGCCGTGCTGCTCGGCCATGCGTGACCGAGCAGTGCCACGCCCTACTCCGCTCATGTCGTACCCGGATGAGCGGCTAACCCGGAGCTCGTTGCGGACGTCGCGGACGCCGGGTACTCTCTCGACGGCCTCCTCGGTCGCGCGCCGGGTCCAGCCGCTGTCGACAGTCCCCGTAAGGATCACCTCGCCGTCACGCACCCCGACCTCAATATCTGTCGCGTCGATATCGCCGTGGTGGGTCAGAAGCTCGTTGACGTCCTCACGAATGCGGTCGTCAGAACGTTGATACCCGCGTGGGCCGAGACCGGTGTACAGCCCGTGGCGGTAATCCCACATCGACTGGAAGGCCCAACGCCCGTAATCTGGATGGGGGGCACCAAGGTGCCCGTAGCGAGCCTGACTGTGGACGGGGTACTCGCCTCCGAACTGGCGGTAGTCAATCCCCTGGCCGGCCCTACCGAAGTCGTCGTCGACGCTCCGCGGGCGCTGATTGTGCCCCTGCCAGGTCCGGCCCTGGCCGTAGGTGCCGCCAAGCTGTGAGCGGGCGTAGCCTTCACGCCGCCAATCTTCGCCGGGTCGGCGGTACGCGCCTCGGCCATACGGTGACTCGTCGTACGGGGCTGGCCCAGACCCATAGTCGCCGCGATCCGGGCTGGTTCCGTACTCCGAGTACCTACGCCCCTCGTCGTAGTCCCAGGACGGCATGCCGGAGTAGCTGTAGTGCCCGGGCCGGCGAGAGGGCTGTCCGTACGGCCCGTACTCCTGCCTGTACGGTGTGGGCTCGCCCAGCATGGGGTACCGCGGCTCGTACCGATCGGCGTACCGGAAGCCCTCGCTCGGCCCGTACGCACCTGGAACGTCGTCGCTCCAGCCAGACTGCCGCTGACGGAAGCGGTCCTGGCTGTACTGATCCCGACCATGCATCCGGCCGTAGTCCGAGCGGTCATGCTCCGCACGTCCCGAACTTGCGTAGCGGTCGTCGTAGGAACCATAGGGGTTATCAGTTTCGTACCGGCCTTCGCTGCCCCAACGCTCGCGGAGACTCGGGTCCGTCCCGAAGCCCCGAGCACTGCGCCAGTCGTCGTCTTCGCGCCGTCGCCAGTTGTCGCGATCTCGGTCGCGATCCCTGTCGCGCTGCATGACACGCCTCCTTGCTGTCAGTGCCGCGCGACTGTCGATGCCGATGGACGCGCGGTCGCCTCATATCGGCCGCATTCGCCGTGCCGGTCATCGACCCCGGTCATCGACCCCGGCCATCGACCCCGGCCATCGACCCTGACTGCCGTACAATCGCGCATATGTCTGACGAGTTCCCACCTGTGCGCGTCGTGCAGCGCGAGACGGTGTACGACAATGGCCGCTTCGCCGTCATCCAGGATTGCCAGGAACTTCCTGACGGTACGCGTGGAACCTGGGATGCAATCCTGTCGCACGGCGAAATCGTGCTGGTGGCGATCGCAGACACGGACGGTTTCGTGTATCTCGTGGACCTTTACCGCCCGCTCATCGGTGACTACACGCTCGAAGTTGTCGGCGGCGGCCTTGAGCCCGGTGAGACGCCCGAGGACGCCGCTCGGCGCGAGCTCCTCGAAGAGACCGGCATCGAAGGGCGGCTTATCTCGCTCGGCGAGCACGTGCTGAGCACGGCGATGTGCCCGACCCGCCTGCATCTGTTCCTGGCGGTCGCAACCGGGTTCGGTGAGGCCAGGCCAGAGCCGTTCGAGCGCTACGTCATTCGCGGCCTACGTCGGCTCACGCTCGATGAGGCCGTCGAGAAGGTCTTCCGCTCCGAGATCCGTGGGCTCGCAAGTGTGAGCCTGATCCTGAAGGCCGCGGAGTACCTACGACGCCAATCATGAGCGGTGAGTACTCCGTCGTGGAGCACGCAAGGAGAGGTCTGACGCCTCCATGAAGAGTGGCGAGGGGTTTTCCCCTCGCCACTCCGCCACTCGCCACTCTGCCACTCGCTACTCACGACTCGCCGCTCGCGCCTCAGCTATTGTCGTTCTCGCTGCTGTGCTGCGGGGCCGAGCAGCAACGGTCCGTGACGTCGATCTCGTAGGCGTCGAACACGCCCTTGTTGTACTCCCCCTGCATGTGGACATGATCGCCCGCTTGCAGGCCGGTGCGCTGGATCTGGTCGTTGTAGATCCGTGCCCAGACGTTCTCGCCGAGAGTGGCGACGAGCGCCTCCGGCGGGGTCAGTTCGGTGTGAAGCTCGAGTACCTGCCCCCGCAGATTTCGCTCTTCACTGTTGTCATCCGACTGGCCGCCGTTGTTACGGTGGTTGTCGTTGTCGGCGGCGACGCTCGCGTACGCCGTCGACTGCTCTGAAAAGACCAGTGGCCTCGCCATCATGACTCCCATGAAGGCGAATGCGATCACGAGCAGTAGCGCCCGTGCCAGACGCCCGAACAGTCCCATGTGGTACCCCCCAGGTACTCCCAACGTCCGCTGACCGCCACCCGCCGTGCGCCCATCCTGGCGTGCCTGGACCCGGACCAGTCCGACGTGCAGCGCAGGTCGCGGTGCGGCCCCATGATGCCATATCCAGGGCTGAGGGTGTGCATTTGGGTTACGTATTGGCGGCGACGTCTCAGGGTCGAAGGTTACGATACGGAGGCACCCCTCCGCCCCATGCACTCGTAGCTGGGAGGGGGTGCGGAGGGGTACGGGGTGTCCGGGCTGGGGGGTGAATCTCCAGCCCGATACGGGAGGATGCCGGCTCGTATTAGCCGGCGGCTGAGGCTGCCCGCGACATGAAGTCCCTGGCGCCGGCCTCGATCCAGGGAGTTACCGGCGTCATGAGACAGCGCACGCCGAGGCCGACGTAGTGCTCGACGTTCGCCATCGAGGCCAGCGCGCCGGCTGTCTTGCCGGCTTTGACGATCTTCGTCAGTGCCCCGTCAAGGGTCTGCTGAACCTCCGGATGGCCGAGGTTGCCGATGTGCCCCATCGAGGTCGCCAGGTCGGATGGCGCGACGAAGAAGACGTCGATGTTGTCGACGCTCAGAATCTCGTCGAGGTTCTGGACGGCCACGATGTCCTCGATCAAGACGATGAGTAACGTCTGATTGTTGGCGACCTTGAGGTAGTCTGGCACGCCGTACCCTTGACGGCTGGTGAACATGCCGCGCTTGCCGATCGGCGCGAACTTGGCCGAGTCGACCACGTTCTGAGCCTCGGCGCGAGTGTTGACGTGCGGCACGACAAGCGCCTGGACGCCGCGATCCAGCGCTCGGTAGATGACGCCGTACTCGTTCTGGTGGATTCGCAGGACGGATGTCATCCCCCAGAGATCGCAGGCACGGGTCAGGTCGGAGATGTCGCCGAAGTCGACCGGGCCGTGCTCGCCTTCGAGCCAGATGCCATCGGCGCCAATTGGCCCGAGCTGGTCGATCATATCGGCGTTCGCAGCGCCTGCCAGGATCGTGGCGACCTGGCCGGCGGCCAGCTTCTGCTTGACGCGGTTGGGCCTGATGTTCACGCTCGCCCCTCGCAGTGACGATACCTCGGGCCACCCGAGGCCGGCGGTATCGTACCACCTTGCCGCCGTCAGGTCGGCAGCGCAGCACGGCCGGCAGCGCAGCGCGGCCGTGCATCCTCCGTACGGCTCGCTCGTTAGCGGCTCGGCAGCGCGACGTCCGCGATGACCGGCTCGTGATCCGATCCCTGAATGCGCTCGATCCAGGCGCCGTGCGGCTCGATCTCCGTGCTCGCGAGCACGTAGTCGATGCGGACCAGCGATACATCGAACGTCAGGCGGTCGCGGAAGAGCCGGACGCGGGTTGGAAACGTATCCCCGAAGCCGCGCCCGGTTTCTCCGAAGGCGTCGCGCCAGTCGGGCGGGAACGAGCGATAGGGCCGACTGCCGGCAGCGGTGTTGAAGTCGCCGGCCAGCACGTAGGGTCGATCGGCATCGCGGGTGAGGCGGATCAGCCAGGCAAGGTCATCGTCACGCATCCAGGTCTCGAACGAGCTCGGCACCGCGATACGGCCGCTCAGGCGCTCCCGCTCGAGCCAGGGGCTTGCGAGATGAACGTTGTAGAGCCAGAAGTCCTGGCGCCCGGTGGAGAGGCGTACGCGATGCATGATATTCGTCTCGGGGCTGGGCTGGAACGCCTCGCGGTCCAGGATCGGCAGGCGGCTCCAGGTGCCGCTGGCAGCGTGAGCTTCGCCCAGGCCCGCCGTTGCCACGAACGGGTAGTCGGCGTCGATGGCGGCGGTCAGACGGTCGGCGTAGCCGCGCGTGAGCTCCTGTATGGCGATGACGTCTGGGCGGGCCGCGCGGATGACAGCCAGCAGCGGCTCAGGGTCACTGTTCGGCGAGCGGATGTTGTAGGTCAGGATGCGCACGCGCGTTCGGTCGCCCTGCACTGAGGGCGCGGGCGGCATCGGTAGCGGGCCGAGGAGCGCGCCGAGCACCTGTCCGCCGAACTGCTGCGCAAAGAAGGCCAGGCTGGCGGCGGCGAGGATGGCGAGCGTCCGTGACCGCAGCATGGCGGCTGCGAGTGCCACTCCCACGAATGGCGCGAACGCGAGCAGCGCGAACGTGTCCAGGAGATCGAGTTGCCAGGCTCGTGACCAGGTGCCGATACGGGCAGCGAGGAGCAGGGCTAGCAGTGTCACGCTCGGCACGAACACGATCCCCACGAGCCCGCGCCGCAGCCATCGCCACGCGCTCAGCACACTACTGCAGCCCTCACACCGCGCATCGACTCTCACAGTGGCTCGTCTTCAGTGTCGGCCGGCTGCCTGCCATATGGCAGCCATGCTATCCGACGATCGTGCGAGGCGCTCACTGGGAGTGTGGCTCATGGTGTGATCCGTCCGTAACCCAATATGACGGGTACGAGACACGCAGCGGCACAGGGTGTGCATAGGTAGGTGGCGGATGAGTGTTGTGGAGAGGTGAGTACCCGTGGCTTCCGCGATGATGCACGCGACCCAGGGTCGGACTGGCGATCTCCTCGCGGACGTAGCAGAGATTGCCAGTCTGCTCGATCGCCGGCTCCTTCTGAGCCTGACAGCCGAGCAGTATGCAATGGTCCGCGACTTGACGCTTGCAACCCGAATCCTGGCGATCGCGCGCGACGCCGCTGAAGAGCGCGTCGAGCCGGGCGCCGCTGCCTGAGCCTCTCGCGCGCCGTCGCCCGGAGTCGCCGTTGCAACCAAGGTGACCGCGCCCGACTCAGAGCGCCGCCAGGCTAACCGTGGGCCTTGCCAGGCTAACCGTGGGCCTCGATGCGGCTCATATCGAGGTCGATCTCCTCGGCGGTACTGACCTCGGTGGCGCGCGATGCGGCATCCTGCCGCTCCGGTGGGCGGACGTTGACGGTCTTATTGACCAGGAACATCGGCCGTTTGCGGGTTTCTTCGAGCACCCGCCACAGGTACTCGCCGATCAAGCCGGTCACCACGAGTTGAGTGCCGGCCAGGACGAGCGTCACCATGATGATGGCGGTGAAGCCGGGCGCTTCGACGAGGCCGATCAAGCGTAGCACGAAGATGAGCGCTGCATAGCCGAACCCCACGAACGCCAGCAGGAACCCAAGTGCCGAGGCCGCCCGCACCGGCAGGTACGAGAACGCCGTGAACGCGTCGATGAAGTACTTGACCTTGCGGGTCAACGTCCAGCGTGACCGGCCAGCCGCTCGCGCCGCCCGATCGTAGTACAGAACGTCGCGCTGGAACCCGACCCACATGACCAGACCGAAGATGTACGAGTTGCGCTCGCCCATCTCGACCATCAGGGTCCTGACGCGGCGGCTGATCAACAAGAAGTCGAAGCCGTTGGTCGGAAAGTCCGGGAAGACGGTCTTCTGGAACAGGCGATTGAAGAGGGCCGCGAACGCCGAGGACGGAAACGGATCGTCGCGCTCGCGACGGGCCGCAAGGACGACGTCGTTCCCGCGCTGCCAGCTTCGAATCAAGTCAGGGATCAACTCAGGCGGATCTTGCAGATCGGCGGCGATAATGACGCAGCAGTCCCCCCGAGCATAGGTCAGGCCGGCCAGAATCGCCGCGTTCGAGCCGAAGTTCCGTGAGAGCCGCAGGGCGCGGACCCGACCGTCCTCGGCTGCCTCGCGCTGGAGGATTGCGAACGAGTCGTCGCCAGAGCCGTCGTCAGTCAGGACGAACTCGAAGTCCAGGTCGGGCATCTCGGCGGCGATGCCCCGGAAGCGGCCGAGCAGGGTCGGAAGCGTCTCCGTGTTGTAGTACACCGGCACGACAATGCTGACGAGCGTCATCGGGGCCGCTCATCCATGCTGCCAGTGGGAAGCGTGCACTCGTCGGGGCATGCGGAGGCCGATGCGTGCTGATTGGCGCCGGACATCAGGTCAGTGCGCTGGCGTTTGTATCCCACGGCCACCCGCGCCATTCCTCTCCGAGCAGTGTTGTGCGTGTCGACTGTACCCGGTCACGGTCACGGACTGTCAAGCCGACGCCACATCCTTCCTGTAGATTCCAGCCGCCGGCGACCCGCCGAACGCACATAGTTGCCACTGTGCGCGATTGAGATGTTGATCTTGGATACCCGTGGTCTGCGGGCGGAGGAGGTGAGGGTTGGAGAACGGATGAGGGGGCCGCTAGCTCGCTAGCGGCCCCCTCTCTTGCAGTCACTTGCGCCCGCTTAGCGGCGTCGTGTTGGTGGCGGCGGGACATCCCGAAGGCTGGCCGGAATCTCCGGAATCGGGCGATCCGCACGATCCGCTGCGGATGGATCCGCCGGCCGTTTGCCGAGCGGGACCACGTCCAGGCGTGAGGTCTTATCCTGGACGTCGGCACGCTTCGCAAGGAGACGCCAGGTGAAGGAGACACCGCTCGCGCCGCTGCCAAGCTCCTTGACCAGGAAGGCTTCCTTGTCGCGCCGGGCGACGAAGAGCCCGTGGCAATCCCCTTCCGGCGTGACGAAGGCAAAGTATCCGTCGAGGTTGACGACGCGAGCGAACTGGGGGTCAATCTTGACCCAGGCTTCGCCGTTGCTGTCGAGGGTCGAGCGCCCAAAATCCTCGAAGTAGCTCTCGGGGCTTTCCATGCAGTACAGGCGAACGGCCTCATCCGGGCCGACCGGGATAATGGCTGACTTGGTTCCGGTCGCCTCGAAGTTACCGCGAACCTGCATGTTCCCGTCGAACGAGCCGGCGAACTGCTGACCGCTGCCGTAGACGCCGACGCTGCCGGTCCCGGTGGCGACGCCACGGACGCCGGTCCCACCGCCGGTCGCCTCGCCATAGACCGCCACCGCGCTGGGCGCGGTCGAGGAGGCGAACACGGAGATGCCGGAGTCGACGAGGGCACGAACGGCCGTGCCGTTCTTGGCGCCACCAGCGTCGCGCGCCTCAGCGCGGATGCCAGTACTACCCTGCGTCAGAACACCCTCGGCGCCCTGGCTGAACGCTCGGACACCAGCGGCTGCGCCGGAGCTCTCACCATACACTGCCGCGATCGAGCCACCGCCGATCGAGCCGTACACGGCAAAGCCTGCGGCGGTGTCCGCGCGCACAGCAACTCCACCACCGCCCAGCGTGCGAGCGATGACACCCGTGGTGCCCTGAGCGTCGAGGCCCGCGCCCTGGGGTGCCAGGATCGCAATGCCGGCCCCCTGGTTCGCGGTAACCAGAAGCGCGCTGTTGTTGTTCCCGGTCTGCTTCGTGAGCGCCGTGGTATTCGTCACGGTGTTCTCGACTTCAAGAAGCATCGGGTCGCCGGGGGCGGCGAACGCGGTCGGTGCAGGCCCGGACGTCACCAGTTTCGCGATCGCCGCTGCGGCAATCGCCGATACGCCGGTCATCAGTCCTCGGCGGTGCAGTTTCGACACCCTGGCAGGGCTCGGGCCGGCATCGGTTGAGTCGCTCACGCTGAACCTCTCTTCCAGACTTCCCCGGCGTCTGGCCAGGGAGGCACCGTCGCCAATGTACTGCGAGTTGCGATTCTCGTCAAGTCCTGTTTCATTCTTGTCTCGATTGCGTGTCCGTTCGGCCATCCCGATACCGAGTCCAGACGGACGCTGGTGAGCTTCCGACGAGCGCGCGTGCGTACAACACATGGCGACCTGGTGACCATTTCCGTGTGCTGGCTAAGGCCACCCTGCACCGTTTCCCCATAACGACGTGTGGAGCCCAGGAGGGATGGACCGAACGCCAGCAGGTTGGTGCATAATCAACCGCTCGAACCTGCTCGCCTGACGAGGGAGAGCGGGCCAGGAACGATCGCCGTCCGCACGGGCGGCAGTCCGGTCGAGACCGGCTCGGGAGCCACTCCGATCCTTCACGTCAGACTCGATCCTCGGCAGCGGATCGCCGCACCGGCGCCAGCTCCCGCCGCGCCGCATATCCTTCTGCGCCCGTCCAACGGCCGGCTCTGGCCGGATATGCAGGAGCTCGTGCAGTACCGCCATCTCCTGTGGGAGCTGGTGGCGCGTAACATCCGGGTCAACTTCGAGGCGCTGAACTTCGCGTTTCTCTGGCCTTCGGCTCGGCCACTGCTCTACGTCTTCGTCTTCACCACCTTTCGGCACCTCTCGAGTGCCAAGATCGGCGTCGAACTGCCGTACGTGCTGTACGTCTACAGCGGCCTGATTCTCTGGTACTACTTCATCGAGGCGGCGCGGGGCGCGGCCGCCGCCCTGCGCGCGGATGCGCCGTTGCTGACGAAGGTCTACTACCCGCGCGTGCTCTCGTGCGCCGCGCCGGTCATCGCTGGCCTGGCATCGCTTGGCGCAACCTTCCTGCCGCTCGTCGTCATGATGGCCTGGACTGAGACGTGGCCCGGCTGGCGCCTCATCTTCCTGCCACTCGTCATCGTTCAGGTGATGGCGCTCGCGCTTGGCTTCGGCCTGATCTTTGCCGCGCTATCGCTGCGGTACCGCGACTGGGATCGGGTGATGCAATTGTGTCTGTACCCTGGCCTCTGGCTCTCGCCGGTCATCTACGGTCCGGCGATGATCCCGGAGTGGATCCGCCCGGCCTATCTGGCGAACCCGATTGCCGGCTCGCTGCTCGCGTTCCGGCTGGCGCTCTTCGATAACTTCGAGACGCTGCTCTGGCCGTGTCTGCTGTCCGCGGTAGTGGCGCTCGGAGTCTTGCTGCTCGGCTTGCGGATGTTCTCGCGGGCCGAGCACCTGCTCGTGGATCGGGTGTAAGTGGGCGATATCGTCATCGCGGCGCGCGGCCTGGGCAAGCGTTACGATCTCGATGTCGTGGCCGGGGATACCGTGCAGCAAGCCCTGGTCCGGCGGGTCGGCGACTGGTTGCGGGGCCGGGCAGCGTCCACCGAGCGCCTCTCGTCCTATTGGGCCGTGCGTGATCTCTCGTTCGAGATCCCGCGCGGCGAGCGCGTCGCCGTCATCGGCCACAACGGGGCCGGCAAGTCGACGCTGCTGACCTTACTCTCGCGAGTGACCGAGCCGACCGAAGGCGAGATCGAGATCGACGGCCGGGTCACCGCCCTGCTCGGCATCGGCACAGGCTTCCACCCGACCCTGACCGGCCGGCAGAACGTGTACCTGAACGGCGCACTGCACGGGCTTAGCCGTGCCGAGGTAAACGAACGGTTCGAGGCCATCGCCGACTTCGCGGAGATCGGCGCCTTCATCGACACGCCGATCCGCTTCTATTCGAGCGGCATGACAATGCGGCTGGCCTTCGCCGTGGCGGCGCATCTCGACGCCGAGATCCTGTTGCTCGACGAGGTGTTGGCGGTAGGCGACCTGGCGTTCCAGCGCAAGTGTCTTCGGCAGGTCGAGCAACTGGCGCGCGAAGGTCGCACCATCCTCTTCGTCTCGCACAGCCTGGATGCCGTCACTCGCCTCTGTACGCGCGCCATCTGGCTGGAGCGCGGCCGCTTGCTTGCCGATGGTCCGGCCGAGGAGGTGATTGCAGCGTACACGAAGGCCGCGACGCCGGACGAGCCGGAGCAGGTTGGCGCTGCTTTCGCCGCCCTCGTCTGCTCCGCCCCCGCATGGCCCGCGCATCGCCCGGCCTGGGTCGCTGATGGTGATCGGGACGTGCCCGGCGATGGCCTCGCTCGGCTGGTATCGGCGCGCGTTGTGACCGATGGTGGGGAGACGGTCGCCGCCGTGGACATCGACCAGCGTGTCGGGATCGAAGTCACCTACGATGTCCTTGCCGCCGAAAGCCCGCTCCTGCCGTTGGTGCGACTCGAGGACGAGCGTGGGACAGCCCTCTTTGAGGCTGTGTATACTGCGCCGGACGATATGACCCGCATCCGTCCTGCTGGGCGCTACGTGACGACGGCCTGGATTCCTGGCAACCTGTTGAATGGTGGTGTCGTGCACGTCACGATTGCGTGTGCTTCGCCCGGCCTACAGGCGCGCTGGCACTTCGAGGCTCAGCGCGCGCTCTCGTTCTTCGTGCGCGAGGTCGACCGCCTGGAAGGCGTCGCACGGGGGATGTATCCGGACTCGTTCGCCGGTGTCGTGCGCCCACTTCTCTCCTGGGACACGCGGGTATCGTCAGGAGCGCCGCATGGCTGACACGCCACGGGTCCTGCTCACGGGCGTGCCCGGCTCCGGTCGTCACGTGGTGCTCTCGGTATTGCTGACGCTCGGCGCGCCCAGCCGGGTCGACATCGGCGCACCGTCCTCGTGGGGAGAGGATGAGGCTGCGCCGGCGAGCCAGGTGGAGACGGTTCGCGACGCACTGGCAGCAGCACGTCCAGGTGGCATCTGCCACGGCGCCATCCCGTTCGATCCGGCACTACTGGACGTAGCGCACGAGCACGGCGCCGTCATCATCATGGTCGTGCGCGATCCGGCCGAGATCCCGTTGGCGCTGGCTCGCCAGATTCGGATACATGGAAAGCCGTCGGATCTGAGGGCTGCGTTCGGCGCACTGCCGGCCCGAGCCCTGGAGTTAGCGCTCCTCGGCGGGCAGGCGCCGGCGCTCCCGCTGGACCGGGTCTACGCCGCCTTCGACGGCTGGCGAACGGCGCCTGGCGTGCTCGTCGTTCGCTTCGAAGACTTGATCGGGCCGCACGGCGGGGGGGACGAAGACGCGCGCCGCCGTGCCGTCGCGGCACTCGCACAGCACGTCGGGCGGAGCATCGACGACGAGACGCTCGAACGCGCGGCTGCCGCGACCTTCAACCCGATGGCGCGGACGTTCGTGCAGGGTCAGGCCTGGACGGCCCGCCGCACTGCCAGGTCGGAGTACCGGTCCGCCTTTGGCGCACGCTACCAGGATCTGCCGGCACGCTGGGGCTACCCGCCGCTCGCACCGGATGACGAGCCGGCCGCCGAGCAGACGGCTCCCCTGGGCATCGAGGCGGAACATGCCTGGACGGTCCTGCGTGCCGCTATGCGTGATCTGCGCGATCGCTTTGGTGAGGAATTTCAGCAGCAGCAGGCGCGCCAGCGCGAGCAGCAGGCGGTCGTGGATCAACTCCTAAGCCTCCTCGACGCGGTGCGTAGCGAAAGCGCGGCTCGCCAGGAAGCGCTCGGCGAGGTCCAGCGCCAACTTGCCGATGAGCGCGACGAGAGCAGTGCCCGCCTCGCCTCACTCGAGTATGTTCGGGATGTGCTGGCTAAGGAGCGGGCAGAGAGTACGGCACGCCTCGCGACCCTGGGACTGGTCCAGCGATATCTCGCCGACGGGCGGTCAGCGAATGCTGCGCGACTAGCAGCGCTGGAGATCGTGCAAGGCTACCTGGACGAGGAGCAGCGCGAGCAGGCAGCGCATCCTGCCACCGTCGATCGACAGTCGGCGCGAGGGGAGCAGGGCAAGGGCAGGGCTCGCCAGACGGCACGGGCGCGCGTGGCGCGGCATGCTGGGGCAGGACAGGGCGGCGCCGAGAAGGACCCGCCCGTTGGTAGTGCCACGAAGCGGCGTGACCGAGTTGCCGAGTGGCGCGGAGACGAAGTGCTCGCGCTCGGTCAGCGATTGCTTGACGACGCTTCCGCGTCCGATGAGGCCGCTACGGGCGGGCACGAGCCGGGTGAGCATGGTTTGGGCGAGCCTGACGCGGCTTCCGAAGAGACACAGGGCACGACGGTACCTGGGCCACGGGGGCCGGATGCGGCACGGGCGACTGGCGACCGCCGACTCGAGATACTCCGGTTGACGTATGCCGCCCGGCTCGGTACGCTCCAACTCGAGTGCGACGCCTGGCGCACCGCCTCGCGCAACCTCGAGGCTCGGTTGCGGTCCGTCGAGTCGGAAAGTGACGTGCGACTGTCGCGGGCGCGTTTCCTGGAGGCCCAACTCGCAGCGGCCTGGGTTTCGGCCGACGAGCGCCTCACCGTCATCCGTGACCTTCAATCCAGAATGCGGCGGGCGGACCCGACGAACACGGCTGACGTGCCCGCTCCTGGCCAGGTAGTTGAGGGTGCACCTGACGAGGCATCGAGGCCATCAGTCGAACGCGTGCAGGAGAGGCCGTCCGGCAAGCGGCGGGGTCAGGGTGCCGCGAGGAAAACCGGCGCTGCCCTGGGTCAGTCAGCAGGTCAGGACTCAGCCCCGACAGCGGGCCGGGCGTCGGGACAGGGGGAAGTGTGACGCTCGAATCGCGCGTTCTGTTTACTAGCATTCCAAAGTGCGGGAAGAACGTCGTGTACTCCTTCCTGGGCGCGCTGGGGCTCTCCCCGCTGCCCGTGACCGCCGAGGTTGGTGCGGCGAGTTATCTGTCGCACATGAGCGGTGGGTTGGCCAGAGCGTCACACGCCTACCCGAGGCCAGCGCCAGAGGCGCGTGCAGCCACGGCAACGTCGGCCGTAGCCGCCGCGCTCGCGGATGGCCCGGCCGGCTCGGTCGTGCACGGGCATCTGGCGTTTGATCCTACGCTCGCGGAGGCCGCCCGTGCCCGGGGCGCACCGATCGTCTTCGTGTATCGCGATCCCGCGGACATGGTGCTCAGCGCGGCGCAGTACGTTCGCCATCGCCGCCTGCCCGATCATCTCTGGGGTTGGTACGGCCATCTGGATCTCGACGATCTGATCGTCGCCCTCACGCGCGGGGACGAGCGCCTGCTCTCCGTGGCAGAGCTCTATCAGGCGTTCGCCGGTTGGCGCGAGCAGCCCGATGTCGTCTCCCTTCGCTTCGAGGACATGGTGGGGCCGCGCGGCGGTGGTGCGGCTGACACCCAGCGTGCCGTACTCGCGATGCTGGCCACTCACGTCGGTTGGCGGGGAAGTGACGCCGAACTGACGTCGGCCATCGACGTCGCCTTCAACCCCCGCGCCGGCACGTTCTTCCGAGGCCAGATCGGCACCGCCGCACGCGACTTCGCGCCCCACGTGCGCGCTGCCTTCGCCGATAGCGCCGGGGCGGTACAGGCGGCATGGGGGTATCGTCCGCTCGGATCAGCCGATGAGACGTCGAGCGAGGAAACGATTGCGCTGCTCCGCAACGAGGTCGATCGCGCCTGGGCCACGCTGCGCTCGACGGTGGCTCGCCTCCGCTCCGAGCATGATTCCCGGCTGGATCTTGCCTATGCGGAGAGTGGCGCCCATCGTGCGAACCTCGCAGATCTCCAGCGACGATTGGCCGCGGTGACGCAAGAAAGCCAGCAGCGCAAGGCCAGCCTTGTAGAGCTCCAGCGGCGACTTGTCGCGGTGGAGGCCGAGAACGCCACACGCGCAGCCAATCTGAACGAGGTCCAGGAGCGACTCGCCTTTCGGGCGGCCGAGCGCGAGGAGCTGCTCTCGCACGTCAGTACGCTCGAGCGGCGCTTGCTCGCTGGAAGCGGGCCTGAGCCGGGCGCCGCCGACCGCGAAGACCTTCAGCGACGCCTCGCGGCAGCCGAAACAAAAAGCGCTACCAGGGGCGCGAATTTGATCGAGATCCAGGGGCGCCTCATCGAGCTCCAGGCGGAGAATGCCGCGCGCCAGGCGAGCCTGAACGAGGTGCAGGAACGGCTCACTGATTCGGAGGCCGAGCGGCAGAAGCTCCACGCGTGTGTAGACGATCTGCGGCGGCAACTGCACGCGGCGAAAGCAGAACGCGCGGCCGAACTGGCGGCCATGGACGGACGCGACGTGACCGGTCACGATGTCGAGATCGACACCGAACCTCCGATGGGTCGTACACCTGGCCGCCATCGGCTCGATCCCACGGAGCATGCCTGAGCGCCCGCCAACCATGAGATCGTGCAGGTTGGGGTGGGCTAGCTGTGAACCTCGCGCGCCCTGACCGCTGGCGCACGCACGTCTGAGGATTGCCCAATGCCCATGGATCGCTCGCACGCGTTCGCCAGTGGCCCGCGGGTCACCCGGCCGGCTCCCCAGCAATCGCTCGCGGATCGCCTCATCACCCAACTCGTCGACCGGCTTGCCGAGCGCCTTCAGGAACGGAAAGTTCGACAGGTCTGGGATTGCTTCGCGCAGAACGCCGTCGTCGCGGATGACGTGCTGCTCGGCGAGCACGCCTGGTGCGTCAACCGCGCGCCGCGCGAGGCGATCGTTCTCGAGCAAGGTGCCGTCTGCCGAGGTGTCCTACGCGTTGACCGCCAGGACGCTCGGCTGACGATCGGGTCGGACGTCTATGTTGGCGACGACGTGCTGGTCAGTTGTTCGGATCGCGTCGAGATCGGAGCCGGCACGCTCATCGGCCACGGCGCCCAGATCTTCGACAACGACTCTCACCCCCTCGACGCGGAGGGACGCGCCCGGCAGTGGCGGCGCATCCGCTACGCCGAGAAGCGACCGTTCGAGGTGGGGCATGCGCCGGTCCGAATTGGGCAGCAGGCGTGGATCGGCATGTACGCGCTGGTCATGAAGGGGGTCACGATTGGTGACGGTGCGGTCGTGGCCGCGGGCAGCGTGGTCACCCGTGACATTGAGCCGTTCACTGTGGTGGGCGGCAACCCTGCGCGAACACTCCGTAGCCTGAACGGAGTCAGTCAGGAAGCCACCCCATGACTGGCGCACCCGTCGACGCGGTGAGCGTCGGCGCCAGACCGAGCTCTGAGCCACGTCGCTCTGGAGCCACCGAGGTGGGGACACGCCGGCATCAACCGCGAGTCGACGGGCATGTTGGCTGGTACGTCGCCGCCGGTCTGAGCTTCACGCTCGTCTCGTATCTGGTGACGTTCTTCATCGTCCGCGAGTATTACCGGATCCATCTGCCGCACTATGACTCGATCGGCCACTACGGCCAGGCGTTCGGACTGATCAATCAGATGGAGGCCGGTCAGGTCGGCGCGGCACTCCATGAGGCAAGTCAGACGTCGATTGGCTGGCTACAGCCGTTCTACGTCATCGTACTCGCCTGGCTGCCGATCCGCGCGCCCGAGTATCTCGTTTCACTCAACTACGTCCTGCTGATCGTCGCCCAACTGGCGATCGTCACGTTCGCCCGCACATTCGGCTACGGCCCCCGCAGAACGCTGCTCTTGATGCTGCTACCGTTCGTGCCCGGTGCGATGTACGCCTGGGATGGCGGGATGGAGGATCTCCGCCGCGACGCGCAGTACGTCATCCTTCTCATCGCCTGCCTGTTCGCGTCGCTCGCATACGTCTGCCAACCGTCGACCCGCCGCGCGATCGGCCTGGGGCTGCTAGCCGGTTTGACCCAGTGGTCCCGTGACAATGCGCTCGCGATCCTGGCGATCGTCGTCATGCCGGCCGCCGTCGTCGCGATCTCGACCGCCGTCAAGACACGGCACCTGTCTTCGTTGCTGAAGCTCGCCTGGCTGCCGCTCGCGACGTTCGTCCTCGTCGTCGCACCGTACTTCTGGTTCACGCTGCCTTCCACCATTGCTCGCTATCGGACGGAAGTCTGGGGGCCGGGTGAGGACCGTTTGGCGTCATTGGCCGTCTTCTGGACGTCGCCCGCCGACGTTCTATTCGGAGGCACCACTCGTTTCAACGGGAAACCCGACGTGGCCTTCGGGACGAGTGTTCTGCTGCTCGGAGGCCTGGCGGTGCTCGCCATCGCCCTTGGGTGTCGCTACCTCCGCGTTGAGCCGCGGCGATTGTTGCGCCGCGACGGCCGGCTCCTGCTTGCGGCTGGCAGTTGGATCGTCATGGGGGTCATCGCCTACAACAGCCTGCTGCTCGGCTACGGCGCCCAGTACCACGGGATGCCGTACGTTCCGACATCGGTGGGCATCATCGCGCTGTTTGCCGGCCTTGGCACCGCCCTGGTCAGAGGTTCCAGGACGGTCTCGACCGGCGCCCTCGGTGTGCTGCTCGCGGTCGGAATGCTCGGGCTGCTATCAGCGGACGTGTACCGCATCCAGGCTGCGCGGTTCTCGCCGGCCGGAGCAGCCGAGGTCGAGCAGGCTCGAGCGGCGGCGCTCTCGATCGCCGACACCGCGAAAGGGCGACCGGTGGCCCTGCTCTGGATCCACGGGTACGGTCGCTACCACGTCAATTTTTACCTGTCTGAAGGTGGGCGGTCACCGCTGGCACTCTTCGACAGTGTGGACAGGGTGCAGGCGGCCCGGATCTCACTGGAACGACCCTGGTTCAAGGAGGAACCGGAAGACGCCTGGCGAGGCCGTTTGCTCGACGCGCTGCAAAAGTACGCGGCCATTATTCTGGTTGCCGAGGACCCGAATCGTTATGCTGACCCCACGATCGCCCAGGCACTGATGCAGCTTGGCAAGCCGGTCGTCGCGAACATGCTCGCCGATCCGCAGTTTCGCCCGATTGGCCGGTACGAGATCGGCGGCGTTCGCTTCGTGCTGCTCGAGAACGAACGGCTTCGCTGAGCCTGCTCGCTGATCCTGACTGATCCAGATTGGCCGTTCACCGCCTTCGATCGGGTCGATGCGTGAGATGCTCCCGCCATCCGGGACATAGTAACGACGAACGCGGTCGGGACTGACCCGGCCGCGTTCATGTCCGTGTCGAGGAGCGGCGCGACGCTGCGCTCGCCGCGCAGACTCGCGGCAATCTGGCGGCCGGCTAGTGGCCGGCTAGTGGCCGCAGGTGCACCCGCCGCCACAGCCCCCGCCGCCGCCACTGGCCTTTGCGGCATTCGGGTTGTTGATCGTGAAACCCTGACCCACCAGGCTGTCGACGTAGTCGATCTCGGCGCCCTCGACGTACGGAGCACTGCGGGGATCGACCACGACCTTGATGCCGGACAGATCCTCGATCGTGTCGTCCGGGCGGGTCGTGTTATCGAGTGCCATCCCGTAGGCCGGTCCTGAGCAGCTCATGCCGCGTACGAAGATGCGCAGCGCATGATCCTGCTTGTTCTCGCTTTCCAACAGCGCCCTAACCCTCTCCGACGCGTTTTCGGTGATCGAAATCATTCCTGCTCCTTCAAGGACCGGCGGATGCCGTCCTGTGGCCTGCTTCGAAGTCTATCGAAACGTCTGCCGCGCGGCCAACGATGTGGCGAACTGCTGGCTCGTCCGTCGATGGTTCGTCACTCGTCCCACCGTCTGCCTGTCAGCCGCACGATGGGTCGCACGTCCCAACGAAGAATAACCGTGAGCCGGGCGCGAACATTCCAGATCTTGCAGGGCTTCACACTGAGTCTCCATGGACAGCGCTTGCGCAGAGGTCCGAGCGAGCCAGGCAGTCACTCGTCGTCGTGGCCGTCCATTCAGGCGGGTACCTTGGCCGATGAAGTGGACACAGGGACGATGCCTAGAAGCGCTCGCTGCAAGCTCTGGGCCGGCCTGGCTGGCACATCGCCTGCACACCGGTTGCGGGGTGGACGAATCCGTACGCTCTCGCGCTGGATGCTCCAGGTGGCGGCGGTGCACTGGTGACGGTCGTCCGGGCCGATCCCCGTGGAGCGCTCCGGTTTCCCGCCCAGAAAGGTAGGAGCCCATGAGCACTCAACATCCACAGACGCCGGCCGAGACGACCGATGCGCCGGCCACCTCTCCGGTAGTAGATGCCGATCTGATCCCACTGCCGGGGGCTGGCGGCCCTCTCGGCGGCTCGCCATCCGGTGAAGTCGTCGACGGCCTGAACCAATCGGTCGACCTCCCGGGCGACAAGCCGCCGCTCTCGACCGATTCCCCCGGCCGCGCCTGACGCCCACGTAGCGGATGTTACTCTCAGGTCCGGTGCGCCCCGCTTGGGGCGCGCCGTCTTCACGGCGCTAGCGCCCGCGCGTTTCTCAGCGGTTTACATGCCGTGCGTCCCCGCCGTACACTCCCCGCGCTCCTGGCGGCTGCAAGCTCGCGTTCGGCTGGCCGGCCGAGAGATGACGATCGCTTACCTCGATAGGGAGGTTCCGGGTTGATCCCGACGAGTAGCTCGCCGCGTGTGAGCGAGAGCGTAGCAGATGCGCGACGAGTGCTCGCCCATCGCATCCGGCGAATCACGCTCGAGCAGTCGAAGCGGGCGAACGTAGGGCATATCGGGTCGGCCCTGTCGGTGGCTGATATCCTGGCGGCGCTGTACGGCGGTAGCCTGCGTATTCCGCATCCAGGGCACCCGGACCGCGACCGCTTCGTGCTGTCCAAGGGGCATGCAGCGCTAGCCCTCTACGCGGCCCTACATCTGCGCGGCTGGCTCGGCGAGGATGATCTGAACACCTACTGTGCCGATGCCAGCCTGCTCGGCGTCCATCCCGAGCGCGCACTCGATGGCATCGACTTCAGTACCGGCTCGCTCGGCCAGGGGCTCTCGATGGGCGCCGGCGCGGCTCTGGCGGCGCGTCTGCAAGGCTCGACTCGGCGGGCGTTCGTCCTCTTGAGCGACGCCGAGTGCAACGAGGGGGCGCTGTGGGAGGCGGTCATGTTCGCCGCGCACCATCGCCTCGCCAACCTCATCGCCATCGTCGACCTCAACGGCCAGCAGGCGCTCGGCTATACCCGTGACGTCATGGATCTCTCCCCCATGGACGCGCGCTGGCGCTCGTTCGGCTGGGACGTGCACGACGTCGACGGACACAATCCTGAGGAACTGGTTGACGCGATCGATGCGCTGGACACGACGGCCGGCGCTCCGCACGTCCTGATCGCCCGGACGGTGTTTGGGAAGGGGGTCTCCTATATGGAGAACCTCGTCAAGTGGCACTACCTCCCGATGTCGGACGAGCAGTACCAACAGGCCATTGAGGAGATCGGGACCGGCGTATGCGCGGCACCTTCATCCGTACGCTGACCGAGCTCGCGGAGCGCGACTCGCGGATCTTGCTCCTGACCGGGGATCTCGGGTACACCGTCGTCGAGCCGTTCCAGGAGCGCTTCCCCGACCGCTTCTTCAACGTCGGTGTGGCCGAGCAGAACATGGTTGGGATGGCGACCGGGCTTGCCGAAGCGGGGTACACCCCCTTCGTGTACTCGATCGCGACGTTCGCATCGCTACGGCCATACGAGTTCATCCGGAACGGACCGGTGCTCCAGCACCTGCCGGTCCGGGTGGTCGGCGTGGGTGGCGGCGTCGAGTACGGTACCGCTGGCCCAACCCACCACGCCCTGGAGGACGTCGGCATCATGCGGCTTCAGCCGGGCATGACCGTTGTCGCGCCGGCCGACTACCAGCAATGTGCGAGCGCGCTGCGGGCTACCCTCGATGTCCGCGGACCGATCTACTTCCGACTCGGCAAGGACGATCGAACGACGGTGCCTGGCCTCGACGGCGCGTTTAGGCTTGGTCACATCCAGGTGGTCCGCCAGGGACACGATCTGCTGCTGCTCTCGCTCGGGAGTGTCACGGCCGAGGTCGTCGCCGCGGCCGAGACGCTGGCTGCGCGCGGCGTCGCCTGCACGGTGGCCGTGGTTGCCAGTGTCACCCCGCCGCCCATCGGCGACCTGGTGGAGTTGCTCGGGCGGTTTCGCACGGCAGTGACCGTCGAAGCGCACTACACGGTCGGCGGCCTTGGGTCGCTCGCCTCGGAGGTCGTCGCGGAGCACGGCCTTGGCTGTCGAGTGGTCCGGCGCGGCGTCGACGGGCCGCCGTTCGCCGCGTCTGGCAGTGAGCGGTACCTCTGGGACGCCTACGGGCTGTCGTGCAGCGCTCTGGTCGAGGCGGCGCGCGGTGCCCTCGAGGGCATCGTCACGGAAGTTCCAGCATGACGCCCGGGCTCGTATCGATCGTTTTGCCTGTCCACAATCAGGCCGAGCACATCGGCGGCGTGGTCGACGAGTATGAGGCGGCGTTGCGGCACCTGGCCAACCCACACGAGGCGCTGCTCGTGCTCAATGCCTGCCGCGACAACTCGCAGGCGGTGGCCGACGAACTTGCCCGGCGGTATCCGTCCGTGCGCGTCATCGAAAGTGAACGCGGCGGGTGGGGGCTGGCCGTCAAACTCGGGCTTCAGGCGGCACGCGGCGACATCCTCTGCTACACCAATTCGGCGCGGACGACGGCGGCTGACCTGATCGTTCCGATCCGCTACGCTATCGCCAATCCCGACGTCGTCGTGAAGACCCATCGCCGCAGCCGCGAGTCGTTCACCCGTAAGGTCGGCTCGTTCCTCTACAACCTGGAAGGCCGGGTGCTGTTCGATCTGGCGACCTGGGATATCAACGCGACACCCAAGGCGTTCAGCCGTGAGATCTACGAGCAGATCCGCCCCACCTCAGAGGACGACTTGATCGACCTCGAGATCTATATCAAGTGCCACCGCCTCGGGCTGCCCGTGCTCGAAGTGCCGATCTATACCAAGGCGCGCCACAGTGGCAAGTCCACGACCGACTTCCGCTCGGCCGGTCGGATGTATTGGCGAGCGTTCGCCATCTGGCGTGCGATGAGGGCCGGCCGCGACCTTCAGGCTGGCAGCAGCGCCCATCGGCCCGCCACCTCGTGAACCGTCGTCCAGCGGGCTGCCATCCGATGCGTCGTCCAGCGGGCTGCCGTCCAGCGGGCTGCCGTCCAGCGCAGCGCCGACCGGCACGCCGTCGCGGCACACGCCGGCGGCATAGCTCATCTTTCCCGGTTGATTCGCCGTGCCCGGAGCAGGTTTGGCTATGAGGACGTCGAAGCACGTGCAGCCTCCATCGTCGACCGGGCACGACGAGGGCGTGTCTGTCGACACCCTCTGGGCGCACCATCATGCCGAGTGGCGCGATCCGGCCGACGTCATCGTGCAGTGGCGCGAAGCGGGCGAGGTCGACCCACGCCTGTTGCACGCCACCGTTCAGGGTGCCTGGTGGGAGACGCTCGCCACGCGCCGAGTCACGCTGCTGGTGACTCGCGAGTACGAGCATCTGGTCCTCGCGCTCCGGGCGAGCGAGGCTGGCTCGGTCGTCTCATACGTGCGGATGCCGCATCCCTCAGGGCTGGCCGTCGACCGCGAGCGAGGCCGGGTCCACGTCGCGAGCACCCGCAACCCGAACCAGATCTTCGAGTTGGCGCCGGTGACGGGCCTGCTCACCCGCACCGACGTTCCCCAATGGCCGCTGAATGACTGTCCGCTGGTGCCGGTTGCCTCGCGCTTCTACCCCGGCTCGTTCTACCTGCACGATCTGGCGCTCGTTGGAGGCGTGCTCCACGCGAACGCCGTCGGGCACAACGCCATCGTGCGGTTCGATCCTGAGGGGGGCTGCGAGCGGGTCTGGTGGCCGAAGAGCATCGAGACGGAGGCTGGCCCGGCCTTCGACAAGAACTACCTACAAGTGAACTCGATCGCGGCCGGCCCGGATCTCGCCAACTCGTACTTCTCGGCGTCCGCGGAGCGGCCATCCCGACGGCGGCCGGGCCATCGTGACTTCCCCGTCGACGGACGCGGGGTGATCTTCTCCGGCGCGACCCGGGAGCCGATCGTGCGAGGGTTGACTCGACCCCATTCGGCGCGACTGCACGAGGGACGCATCTGGGTCGATAACAGCGGCTACGGTGAGTTGGTCGTGGTCGAAGACGACCGTCTGGATGTGGCCGCGCGGTTGCCCGGCTGGACGCGCGGTCTCTGCTTCGTTGGGCCAATCGCGTTCGTGGGCACGTCGCGGGTGATCCCGAGATTCCGGCAGTACGCGCCCGGCCTCGACGTCGACGCGAGCGTCTGCGGGATCCATGCCGTGGACACCCGCACGGGCACTGTCCTTGGCAGCATCAGTTGGCCCAACGGCAATCAGATCTTCGCCCTCGACTGGGCGCCTGACTCCATGACGGCCGGGCTTCCGTTCGTCGCAGGGGCGAAGCGGGCGGTCGCACGGGAGCGCGCGCTGTTCTACGCCTTCACCACGAACGGCCGTCATGAGAACGTGCGGCCTGTCCGGGCACCCGCTCGCACCGTGCAGCCTCCTCCCGGTGCGGCCTCCACCGGGCATCATCTACTCATGCAGGTCACCGACTGATGCACGGGGCACGAACGAACGACACTCCAGCGGCGCTACGCCGCCGGTCTGCGTTAGAGAGAGTTAAGGAAACGCGATGGGCTGTGACTTTCGGCTCCTGATGCTTGGGGCCATGTACGAGAATGGCGGCAATACGACCCACCGCTTTCTCGATGGGCATCCGCAACTGTACGTCTACCCCTTCGAGTCACAGGTTGGGACCGCCATGGTGCGCGACCACCTGGCCTCGACCTTTCCGGTGAAGTACCGCTGGCCGGTCTTCGAGCTCGACGCCACGCCCGAGCAGGACTATCGAGCCATCATCGACGAAGAGGGCAAGGTTAGAGCGCGGACGCCCAACGTCAGCAAGTTCCGGCACATGCCGTTCGAACTCTCCGACGACGACCGCCGCGACTGCTACGTCAGTCGGATTCGAGAGTCCGGCCGCTCGCGGGCGAACAACGTGGCCGCCTTCTTCCAGTCTACCTTCGACGCCTGGAAGGACTACCGGCGGACTGGCGAGCAGACCTGGTATGTCGGTTACAGCCCGATCGTCGTGGTCGACGCCGACAAGATCCTGACCGATCTTCCTCAGGCGCACGTGCTCCACGTGGTCCGTAACCCGTGGTCGGCGTACGCGGACACCAAGAAGCGCCCGGTGCCGCTCTCGCTGGCTAACTACATGCTCGGCTGGACGCTAAACCAGTATCACGCGCTGCTGTACCGTGAGATGTTTCCGGACCGATTGCACATCGTCCGCGCCGAGGACGTGATGGCCGACTCGAAGGCCGCCCTCGGCGCAGTCTGTGACAAACTCGGGATCGAGCGCGCCGACTCCCTAAAAACACCGACCTGGAACGCGACGCCGCTCCATGAGATCTACCCCTGGGGCACGATCCGGACGCCGACGCCGGAGGCGAACCGCGCCACCGCGCAGGAGCTATCGGAGCGGGAGCAGGCCGAGATTCGGGCGCGCACGTGGCAGTACCTCGACACGTTCGACTACCGCTCGTTCGTCTGACCGATCCTGGGGCCGGTGCTGCGCGACGCGGCGCATCTGGGAGCCACCGGGCGATAACGCCAGTGGCTCCCAGATGCGCCGCCGGCTTCCTATCCGCGTCGGCATTCCGACCGAGGTACGCGCATGGCTAAGCGGGCGCTCCTCACCGGGGCAAGCGGCTTCGTCGGCGCAAACCTCACGCGCCGGCTCCTCACGGACGGCCACGAGGTTCACCTGCTGCTGCGGCCTGCCCATCATGGATGGCGTCTCGAAGACATCCAGGCCGACGTGCGTGTGCACATCGTGGACTTGTCGGATCGAGAGGACGTCGAGCAGGCGGTCCGCGCGATCCGACCGGACTGGCTGTTTCACCTCGCCGCGCACGGCGCCTACTCGTCGCAGACCGGCCTGCGCCAGATGGTGGATACCAATCTCGTCGGGACGATTGATCTCGTCGAGGCGGCGCTCGCCGTGGGGTTCGAGGCGTTCGTCAACACCGGCTCGTCGTCAGAGTACGGTTTCAAGGATCATGCGCCGCCCGAAACGGAGTGGATCGAGCCGAACAGCCACTACGCCGTCACGAAAGCCTCGGCCACACTGTTCTGTCGCTACACCGCGCAGCGCCGCGATGTACACCTCGTCACGCTCCGCCTCTACTCGGCGTACGGACCATTCGAGGAGCCGACTCGTCTGATGCCAGCCTTCGCAGTGCACGGCCTGGCCGGCCGGCTGCCGCCGCTCGTCGATCCTTCCATTGCGCGCGACTACGTTTACGTGGACGATGTGAGTGACGCCTACGTGCTGGCCGCGACGCGGCCGGACCAGGAGCGGGGCGCCGTCTACAACGTGGGTACCGGCGTTCAGACGTCGTTAGGTGAACTTGTGGATATCGTGCGGCGAGTGCTCAACGTCGCCGTTGAGCCGCGGTGGGGCTCGATGCCCGACCGCCAGTGGGACACCAGCACCTGGGTCGCGAACAGTCAGGCGATCCGCGACCGCCTTGGTTGGCAGCCGCGCTACGACGTCGAGGCAGGGTTCCGCCACCTGGTGAACTGGCTTGCCGCACACCCTGACGCACTCGCCTACTATCGAACGCGCCTGGGTCTGGACGCCTGACCCCGCGGACCCCTCACCCCCAACCCCTCTCCCGCACGCGGGAGAGGGGTTGGGGGTGAGGGGTCTCGCGAGAGAGGTCCGCGAATTTTCCCCCCCAGAAACGCTGGTGAGTCGCGAATCTCGGTGCTATACTCGCGCCACTTTGGTCCGAATCGTCGGACAGGTGCTGGTTAGATGGGTCGTGGCGACCAATGGTGGCCGCCCAAGGCAGTCGATGTAGACGCCGCGCTCACGGCGCGGAGAGGAGACGTCCATGAACGTCTTTCGGCCTGAGGATCTGGAGCGCCTGCTTCACGAGTACCGTCGCGGACGGTTGAGTCGCCGCCGATTCGTCCAGGCACTTGGGACGGGTGGTGTGGTGCTAGCCGGGTCGGCAGCGCTCGCTGCCTGCGGCCCGCAGGTGCCCGCCGCGGCGCCCGCCGAGAAGGCGAAGCCGGGCGCGCCAGTTGCCGCCGAAGCGACCAAGCCGGCCGCGGCTGCCCCGGCCGCCACGAGCGCCCCGGCCGCTGCCGCCAAACCCACGACGGCTGCCGCGCCGGCCGCGAAGGCCGCTGCCCCGGCCGCGCCGGCGGGCAACGACAGCGTCGTGTTCGTCTTCGCCTCGGACGTGACCAGCATGGATCCCCAGAACCACATCCTGCGCGAGGGGATCAAACTCTTCTACCACCTGTTCGACAACCTCGGCGTGCGGAACTACGAGACCATGAAGGTCGGGCCGTGGCTGGCGACTGGCTGGAAGGCGGCGTCGGACCTGACCTGGGAGATGGACCTCCGGACGGACGTCAAGTTCCACAACGGCGACCCCTTCACCGCTGAGACGGTTCGGGCCAACGTCGAGCGGGTGCTGAACCCCGAGAACAAGATCCCTCAGCGTGGCAACTGGGAAGCCGTCGACCACGTCGAGGTGGTCAGTCCTAGCAAGGTGATCTGGCACACCAAGAAGCCGTACCCCGTCTTCGCCGAGCGTCTCCAGAACCTCCAGTTCGTCTCGGAGAAGGTGCTCAAGGAGAAGGGGCCGCAGTTCCTGGCCGAAAATCCGATCGGCACAGGACCGTACAAGTTCGTCAAGTGGGAGCGCGGCCAGCAGATCGTGATGGAGCGGAACGACACGTACTGGGGACCGAAGCCGGCCTTCAAGAACGCCACTATCCGCATCATTACCGATCCGGCGACGGCCGTCGCCGAACTTCTGGCCGGGCGGGTGGACGTCCTGCCGGCCTTCCCGATCGACCAGATGAAGACCCTCGAGTCGTCCGGGGCCGGCTACACCAGCAAGGCAGACATCCTGCGCACGATCTTCATCGGCCTGGATGCGATGGGCCGGACCGGACCGAACCCCTTCCAGGAGAAGGAGGTCCGCATCGCGGCGAATCACGCCGTCGACAAGGAAGGCTATATCAAGAAGCTTCAGGCGGGCGGCCTGCTCGCACCTGGGAACGTGAGCAAGCTCGCGTTCGGCTTCGACCCAACCGTAGAGCCGTACAAGTACGACCCCAAGCTCGCCGAGGACACCCTCGAAAAGGCTGGCTGGAAGAAAGGGTCGGACGGGGTGCGGGCCAAGAACGGTCAGACGCTCGAAGTGCGCTTCCTGACCGGCACCAGCACCGTGCCAAACACCAAGCAGGTCTACGAGGCAATTGCACAGGATCTGAACGCCGTGGGCTTCAAGGTGAACATCCAGTTCATCCCGGACAGTACCACCCGCGTGAACCAGGTGTCGGACGGCAAGGGCGGCCCGATGTTCAGTTGGGACTGGGGCTACTACTCGGTCTTCGACGCGGACGGCATCCTCTGGGACATCCACCACTCCAGCGCCCCGCTCTCATACTGGCGGACCCCGGAGCTTGACAAGCTGCTGGAGGAGGGGCGTTCCACCCTCGACGAAAACAAGCGCAAGGAGACCTACTCCAAGGCTCAGAAGATGCTGCGCGACGAAGCCGTCGTGCTCTTCTGCTGGTCGGCCACGTCGGTGTGGGGCGTCAGCAAGCGCGTCGATTGGCAGGGCCGCGCCGACGAGATCGACCGGATCTTTGAGGCGAAGCCGAAGGCGTAGATCCGGCTCGCCCGGCCGGGGAGCGCCCTCACCCCCCACCCTCCTCTCCCGCACGCGGGAGAGGAGGAGCGGGGTGAGGGCTATTCGACGCTGAAGTCAAGAGGCCACGATGCGACAGTACATCCTCGGGCGGCTCGTTCAACTGGTCGTCGTGATGATCGGCATCTCGATCGTCACCTTCTGCCTGACCTTCGTGCTCGGTGATCCGTCAGCCGTGCTTCTGCCGATGGACGCGCCGCCCGAAACCCGCGCGCTATTTCGGCGCGAGATGGGGTTGGATCAGCCGCTACTCGTCCAGTACGGACGCTTCGCCTCTGGCGCGATTCGCGGCGACTTCGGCGAGTCGTTCGTGATGAAGAAGTCGGCGCTCGCGCTGGTGACCGAGCGGCTCTCGGCGACGTACCAGCTTGCCCTGGCCGGCCTCGTGTTCGCGCTCGTCATCGCCGTTCCGCTCGGCATCATGGCCGCCTACTGGCGCGGCTCGTGGATCGACTCGGCTTGCATGATGCTGGCGGTGGCCGGACAGGCGATCCCGATCTACTGGCTTGGGCTGATGCTGATGATCGTCTTCTCGGTCCAACTGCGGCTCCTGCCGGCCTCGGGCTATGGGGAGGCGTCGAACTTCGTGCTGCCGACGATCGCGCTCGGCTCCTTCCTGGCTCCGATCACGATGCGGCTGGTTCGATCGAGCATGATCGACGTGCTCTCGCAAGACTACGTGCGGACGGCGCGCGCCAAGGGGCTGGCCGGCTGGGCGGTGCTCGTGCGGCACGCCTTCAAGAACGCGGCCCTGCCGGTCATCGCCGTGCTGGGGCTCCAGTTCGGGCAGTTGCTCGGCGGCGCGGTCGTCACCGAAACGGTGTTTAGTTGGCCGGGCGTAGCAAGCTTCACGGTCACGTCGATTGCGAACGGCGATTACCCGGTCGTACAGGCGGCCGTGGTGATCCTGGCCGCATCGATCTGCATCGTCAATCTCTCGGTGGACGTAGCCATCGGCTACCTCGACCCTCGGATCGCCCAATGAGCGCCCGAGCAGTAGCGCCACGTACGGTGGGCCAACGACGAGCGGAGGTGTGCTGTGGCTGACGTTCGGCCGTTGGAGAGCCTGGCGGACGTCGACCTGACGCTGCCGTCGCGGGTAGCGTCATCGTCATCCCGTTCGCGCCGCCTCCGTCAGATCTGGCGCCTGAAGGGAATGCTCGTCGGCGGGGCCGTCGTACTGTTCGTGCTGCTCCTGGCCCTCGCCGCGCCGCTCGTGTCACCCCACAACCCGTACATCGGCAAGACCATCGACCGTCTGATGCCGCCGGCCTGGATGGAGGAAGGCGAGCCACAGTTCCCGCTCGGCACCGATATGCTGGGTCGAGACACGCTCAGCCGCTTGATCTACGGCGCCCGCGTCTCGATCACCGTCGCGATCCTGGCAGTCGTGGGCGCCGCCACGCTCGGCGTGGTGCTCGGGCTGCTAGCCGGCTACTACCGCCGGTGGGTGGACTGGCTGATCTCGACGGCGGTAAACATCATGCTGTCGTTCCCGTTCGTGCTCCTTGCGCTCGCGGTGATCGCCGTGATCGGTCCCGGCAAACTGGTGGTGCCGGGGATGCCGTGGATCGACGGCGTGCTGATCGGCGTCCTGGCCATCACCGGCTGGCCGGTCTACACCCGCGTCATCCGAGCCCAGGCGCTGAGCCTGCGTGAGCGCGAGTTCATCCAGGCCGGACGCATCCTGGGGGCGGGCGATCCCCGGCTGATCTTCCGCCACATCTTCCCGAATGTGGTCAATCTGCTGGTCGTGATCGCGAGCCTCCAGGTGGCCCAGATGATCATTCTCGAGTCGTTCTTGAGTTTCCTTGGGCTGGGGGTGCAGCCGCCCATCCCGTCCTGGGGAAGCATGCTCGGCGACGGCCGCCTCTACATGTTCGACAAGTGGTGGATGGCGACGCTGCCTGGGCTGGCGATCTTCATCACGACGCTGGCCATCAACCTCGTAGGCGACGGTCTCCGCGATCTGCTGGATCCGTACTCGCGCACCAACATCTGAGGGACATCCCTCACCCCAGCCCTCACCCAGAAGGAGACGGCGGCCCGCAGGCGCGTCGCACTCCGATCAGACCGAGGATGCCCGCTTGCGGCCCCGCCCTGCGACTGCAAGCACGACCGCCGTCGTAATGATCGCCGCCACGATCACCTCGCCCGGGGCGTTCGTGAAGGCGACCGTCCAGGCAAACTCAGGCGTGAAGTAGCCGCGCAGCGTCCCGATCGTCAAGACGAGCACGGTGTTGGTGAGCGTCCCCAAGATTCCGGCCGCTGCCGCGGCGACCGCCAGATTGGTGCGCTTGAGCGTTGCGAAGACCACCCAGGCTACCAGCCCCGGGAACAGGCGCGGCAGGATCGCGACGACCGGGTCCGCGAAGGCTGGACTGGTCGAGCGGACGAAACTGAAGATGCCGAAGATCAGCCCGACCGCGACTCCGGCAACTGGTCCTTCCAGGCAGCCGGCGATGACCGTCGGGATGTGCAGGATCGTCGCGTTCACGCCAGTTGGGAGCGGGATGAAGCCCAGGCCGGTCAGCCCGAGCACGATCTGGACCGCACCAAGCAGCCCTGAGATGACGATGGTCCGAGTCCGGGTTGAGGTCGTCGCCCGGCCATAGTTGTCCTGGGCCGAGGTTTCCATGTCCATACCCCCACGTTGGTACCGATGTCGGGCTGCTGCCCACCGGCGCCAGCCCGATGCCGACGTCTCCCACTGCGCCCCTGCCGGTGGGCAGGTTGCTGGGATCGTCGCCCAATAGTAGCCGGGTCGCGGCGTTCTATCGACCAGCCACGCCGGGCGCTGCCATCGGGCGCTGCCATGGGACGCCAATCGGCCCCCATCAGGCGGGCCAGGGGATAGCGGCCACGAGCGCAGCGAACGTGGCGACGACCACCAGCGCGATCCAGTCGCGGCGCCTCATCGTCGGAGGGTGGAGCCGTCCGCGCCTGACCCGCCCGTCGTAGGCACGCGCTTCCATCGCCAGCACCAACTCCTCGCTGCGCCGGAAGACGCTGACGAACATCGGCACCACGATCGGTACGAGTTGTCGGACGCGGGTGAACGCCTGGAGCCGGCCGGGCCGCCCGAAGTCCGCCCCTCGCGACGCCTGGGCCTTCATGATCCGTTCGAGCTCCTCGGCGAGCGTTGGGACGAAGCGCAGTGCAATGGCGAGCGTCATCGCCAATTCGTGGGCTGGGAAACGGAGCGGACGGAGCGGCGTCAAGAGAAGCTCTAGCCCGTGGGTCAGGTCGGTGGCGGTGGTGGTGAACGTCAGGACACTGGTCACGATCAGCAGGCACAACAGCCGCAAGATCGAGACAAACGCCAGACGCAGACTCGTCTCAGTGATGGTGAACGCGATCGGGAGGGGTGATGGCGGGTGCCACTGCCAGAGGACCGGACTGCCAGTCGGATCGTAGTTGCCGCCGAAGAGCAGTTGGAACAACAAATAGATGGTGAGGACTGGCAGAAGCGGACGGATGCCGCGGAGCACGAAGCCCGTCGGCAGCCCGGCCAGTTCGATCAGCCCCAACGCCGAGGCGGTCAGCACCGCGATACCCAGGTAGCTCGTCACCGATGTGATGATCCAGACCAGGACGATCAGCGCGATGAGTTTAGTGCGTGGATCGAGGCGGTGGACGACCGACCGGCCGGGCAGGTACTGCCCGATAGTGACGTCTCTCAGGAACCCAAAATCGTCCACAGCACCTGCTCGGCATCGTCGACGGTGTAGACGTCGGTGGGGACGCTCAGGCCCCGTTCGCGGAGCCGCTGCATCAGGCGAGTCACCTGGGGCACGCCCAGGCGGAGGGTGTCGAGCCGTGTGGCGCTCCTGAATACCTCGCGGACCATGCCGCTTAGTGCCACGGCCCCATCCGCCATGACCCAGACCCGTTCGGCGATCTCGGCCACTTCCTCCATGTTGTGCGACACCAGCAGCACGGCCATCCCGCGCCGCTCCTGCAACCCCCGCTCACGCAGCCTGGTGACGGTCGCCAGCATCTCCCGCCGGCCGCGCGGATCGAGTCCGGCCGTCGGCTCGTCGAGGACCAGGACGGCTGGTTCGAGCGCCAGCACACCGGCAATCGCCACCCGGCGCATCTCCCCGCCGCTCAGACCGAAGGTATAGCGGTCCTTGAACTGCTCGAAGCTCAGCCCGACGATCTCCATCGCCGCGCGGACCCGCCGCCGTACTTCGTCGCGGTCGTAGCCGAAACGACGCGGCCCGAACGCCACGTCGTCCCCGACGGTTGGTTCGAACAATTGCTGTTCGGGCAACTGCATCACCAGCCCGACCTGACGGCGCACCTGGCGGATGTCGAGCTTGCGATCGCCGAGGTCGAAGCCGACGACCTGCACGCTGCCCTGCTGCGGGCGTAGCAGGCCGTTCAGGTGCTGCACCAGCGTCGACTTGCCGGAGCCAGTGTGCCCGACGATGGCCGCGATCTCAGTCGCGCGCAGGTCGAAGGTGACGCCCTGGAGCGCCGCCGTCTCGAGCGGCGTGCCGGCCAGGTAGCGGTACCAGAGGTCACGAACTTCGACCACGAGCGGTGCGGCTGGCGCCTGGCCCGCGTCGATCTCGCCGGATGCATCGTGCCCGTTTGCGTGTCGGGCCGGGCGATCAGCCACGGTAGGAAGGTTGGGCGACGCTGGCATGAGCCAGGATGGCGTCCGCGGCCTCCTCGACGTCGAGCACGTCGCGCGGAAAGCCGGGGAGGCGCGCTGCCAGCCGCTCGGCCAGGAGCGTCACTTGCGGCACGTCCAAACGTAGCTCGCGAAGCGTGTCTACCTGGGTGAAGACGTCGTGTGGCCGCCCTTGGAGCGCGATCTGCCCACCGCTCAGCACGATGACCCGGTCAGCCTCGACGGCTTCGTCCATGAAGTGGGTGACGCTCACCACGGCGATGCCGGCGTCGCTGAGGCCCCGAACGGCCTCTCTGACCTCGGCGCGCCCGAGCGGATCGAGGAGCGCCGTCGCCTCGTCGAGCACCAGCACGCGCGGCCGCATGGCGAGCGCCCCGGCGATGGCGACGCGCTGCTTCTGACCGCCCGACAACTGGTGGGGCGGCCGGTCGCGCAACGCGCCCAGCCCTAAGGCCGTCAGCGCCTCGTCGACGCGCTCCTGGATCTCGGCGGTCGGTAGGCCCAGGTTCTCAGGGCCGAAGGCTACGTCCTCCTCGACGACCGTCGCCACGATTTGATTGTCCGGGTTCTGGAACACCATGCCGACGGTGCGGCGGATGTCGCGACGAGCGGATGCGTCGCGGGTGTCGCGGCCGTCGACGAGGACACGTCCCGCGCTCGGCAGGAGCAGCCCGTTCAAGTGCTTCGCGAGCGTCGACTTGCCGGAGCCATTCGCCCCAAGGATGGCGAGGTGCTCGCCAGGGACAACCTGAAGTGAGACGCCGGAGAGGGCCGGGATCGGCGCCTCACCCTGATGGCGATAGACGTGATGGAGATCTTCGACGATGACGAGTGGCTCGGGCATGGTCCGTACGACCGTCGCCGCGGATCGACCGGTGGGGAAGGCGACGGGCGGAGCAGTCTAGCACGCCGAGCACCCCTCATCACTGGCTCCGGGAAAACCCCTCACCCCCGGCCCCGCTTCCGCGTGTGGGAACGGGGGGCCGGAGGATGAGGGGCTTCCTACGGCTCAGCTTACTGGCGGGTGCGCTTCAGTTCGAAGAAGTACTTTTTGGTGCTCATCGCCGCGACGTGGTCCCACAGTTCGCCGGCTTCCTCCCCCGTTGGAACGGGAATGATGACCGGGCCGAAGACCGGCTCGCTGCCGTCGATCACCAGTGAGGCGACTCCAAAGGCGCCACGGTCGGCGCCCTCCTTGTGGTCAGCAAGGTACGCTGCCTCGGTCGAGGGGTCGGCCATCGCCTCGTCGAGCATGCCTGGCGAAAAGCCGGCCGCCTCGATACAGCTTCGGACGACCACCTCGTCGTTCAAGTCTTCGCCGCGCTCGTGTCGGGCCGTGCCGAACGCCTCGTACAGCTTGTTCACGGCTTCGTCGCCGCCACGGCGCCGGGCGAGCGCCATCGTTCGGAACGTCCGACGGCTCGCCAGGTGGCTGTCCTTGACGGTATTCTGCGGCTTGTTCACTTCCTCGAGGCTGAAGAACTTCCAGTGCACGTCGACTGGGCGAACCTTCTGCACCTCGCGCATCCACACGGACGTTCGCCACGACCATGGGCACGCGGTGTCCAGATAGAACTCGACGGTCGGCCTGCCATTGCTTGCCATGGGGATGCTCCCTCGTGTCCCGGTGTCGAGCCGGGCTGCATATGGAATTCCCGTCGAACGAACGCGCCGATCACGCCCACGTCCTCGACGTCCCCCGTCCCGACGCCGCGAGACGGCCATACTCATACAGTACCCGTCACTCGGACGGGTTGCCATGATCTCGGCTGCTGGCGGTCACCACTGAGAGCCGCCGAGCCGAGATTGCCGCGACCTGTCCTCCCTGGTTCTGCATGATGACCCGCCCCTGTCACCGGCCCCGCGCACCGCTGGGTGTCGAGCGCCGCATGGGCGTCGAGCGCCGCATGGGCGTCGAGCGCCGCATGAGTGTCGAGCGCCGCATGGGCGTCGAGCGCCGCATGAGTGTCGAGCGGTGGCAAGGCCCGGTTAGCGCAACGTTGGAGGTCAGGGGATGTATTCCCGGCCTGCTGGCACGCTGGTGGAGATGGCTCATCCGCTGCTGGTGCACGATCTCGGCGGGCACATCAGACGCCACGCACAGCAGGTGCCCAGCTTCGCGTGATCCAGGCAGGTGCCGGTAGGTGCAGGCAAGTACGGAGGATTGGGGGACAGGGGATCCTGCCGGCTGGCATCGTGTTGTCCGCCGGGCTACGCTCTCCGTCGACACTGCCAGCGGAGGGGATACCGTGAGCGACGTGCGAGCCGCCGATCGACAGCCGGAATCCGAAGACCGGCTGTTTGCCCTCGCCGAGCGCGTTGGCGCACGGCTGACTAGACGCGGGGAGACTGTCGCCGTCGCCGAATCGTCGGCCGGCGGCCTGATCTCGGCGGCGCTGCTGGCCGTTCCGGGCGCCTCAGCGTACTTCCGTGGCGGCGCGGTCGTGTACACCACAGACGCCAAGATGACGTTCCTGCGCCTCGACCAACGGACCGTCACCGAGCCCCGCGCCGCTACCGAGGAACACGCGAAGGTGCTCGCTCGTGGCGCTCGCGACGTCCTCGGCGCGACCTGGGGCATCGGTGAGACCGGCGCTGCTGGCCCGAGCGGCAATCGGTATGGTGACGCGGCGGGTCACGCCTGCGTGGGGGTGGCTGGACCGCGCGAGCGCGCCGATACCATCGAGACTGGCCAGGACAACCGGATGGCGAACATGGAGACGTTCGCCTGGGCAGCGCTCAACCTGCTGCACGACCTGCTCGGCCCGCCCGAGCGCGACGCCGAGGTGACCAGGTCCGCCACCTGACCGGGACCGTCACTCACCACTCGCTCGGAGGTTCCCATGCCAACCGCACCAATTGACGGCGTCGAGATCTACTACGAGGAGCACGGCGAGGGTACGCCGATCTTGTTCTGCCATGAGTTCGCCGGTGACTGGCGAAGCTGGGCGCCGCAGGTGCGCCACTTCGCCCGCCGCTATCGTACGATCACCTGGAATGCGCGCGGCTATCCGCCATCCTCAGTGCCCGATGACCCGGCGGCGTACTCCGAAGAGCGGACCGTCGAGGACGCCGCTGCACTGCTCCGTCACCTCGGGATCGAGAAAGCCCATATCGTTGGGCTCTCGATGGGCGGCAACGTCACCCTCAAGCTTGGGCTGGCGCACCCCGACCTCTGTCTGAGCCTGGTCGTGGCCGGGGCCGGCTACGGCAGTACCAATCCCGATGAGTTCCGCCGTCAAGCCCGTGAGACAGCCAGTCTGTTCGAGCGCGAAGGGATGGAAGCTGCGGCCGAGATCTACGGCCACGGGCCGTCACGGGTCCGCTTCTTCCAGAAAGACCCCCACGGCGGCGCCGAGTTCCTCGAATTGCTGCGCCAGCACTCGGCGCGCGGCTCGGCGATGACGATGCGCCACGTCCAGGGCACGCGGCGCACCGTCTATGAGGTTGCGGACCAGTTGCCCAGGCTTCTGGTACCCACCCTGGTGGTCACCGGCGACGAGGACGAACTGTCGATCGATCCATCCGTGTTGATGAAGCGGCGCATCCCGAACGCCGGGCTGGCCGTCCTCCCCAAGACCGGCCACACCGTGAACCTGGAAGAGCCGGCCCTCTTCAACCTGCTCGTGCTGGACTTCCTGACCGCCGTCGAGCAGGGCCGCTGGACGCCCCGCCTCGACTCGACGACGGATCTCGTCCCAAAAGATCTCCTGCACTGACAACCTGACTGCGCTCAGCCGGCCGTCGCCTGACGGCATGCCGCAGTAGGTAGCCTGCCAGCGCGCCGTGCGTCGTCAGAGGCGAGGGGCAGACGGCCCCTCGCCTCTGGCCAAGGTCATGCGTAGCGCGGGTGAGGGTTCTCCTGAACGCTGACGGACAGCTTCACGAGAGCCCCCGCCACCGGATCAGGTCGGAGACGAGCTCTCACCCCAGCCCTCTCCTGCTGTACCGGGGAGGTCGGCGGGCGAGGCGGCGCTCGGAAGGGCCAGCATAGCTCCCCCAGGGGGGGTGCCGGCGGAGTCGCCAAGGGCAGTCTCGCCGCGGCCATCTTCTTCGTTGCGGCCGTCGACTTGAACGCTCGCGTGGACCGGTTCGCTGCCACCCGCGACGACGGCCGCCGGGTCCAGGCGGCCGCTGTGCTCCTTGGGCGGCAACCCCGTCACCTGAAGCACCTGATCCTTGTCGAGTGACTCGTGAGCGAGCAACGCTTCCGCGAGCCCCACCAGGCGCTGGCGGTCGTGCTCCAGCAGCGCGCGAGCCTGCGCGTAGCACTCGTCGATGATTCGCCGGGTCTCCTGATCCACGAGGCCCGCGACTGACTCGCTGTGCTCGCGCCCGAAGCCGAGCGCGCCGCCCAGGAACTCGTTGCCATCCTCGGAGACGAGCGAGAGCAGCCCGATTTTCGGGCTCATGCCCCAGCGGATGACCATCTGGCGGGCCAGGTTTGTGGCCTGCTTGATGTCGTTCTCGGCGCCCGTCGACGTCATGTTGAAGATCAATTCCTCGGCGATCCGACCCCCGAGCGCCACCGCGATCCGTGCGCGCAAGTACGGCTCAGTGTAGTTGACGATGTCGTCGAGCGGACGCGAGTAGGTGACGCCGAGCGCCTGCCCGCGCGGGACGATTGTGACGCGTTGGACGGGATCGGCCTCCGGCAGGAGCAGCCCGACGAGGGCGTGGCCGGCCTCGTGGTAGGCGACCCGTCGGCGGTCGTCCGGGTTCATCACGAGCGAGCGCTCTGGTCCGAGCACAATCTTCTCCATCGCGTCGAAGAAGTCGGCGCGGGTCACCATGTCGCGCTCGCGGCGTGCCGCCAGCAATGCCGCCTCGTTGACGAGGTTTCGCAGGTCCGCCCCGACGAGCCCCGGCGTCGACGCGGCGATCTCGCCGAGGTCGACGTCTGTTGCGAGCGGGACGCCCCGGACGTGCACTTCGAGGATCTTCTCGCGGCCGACACGGTCGGGCCGCTGCACCACGACGCGGCGGTCGAAGCGCCCTGGCCGCAAGAGGGCCGGATCTAGCACGTCCGGCCGGTTCGTCGCGGCCAGCACGATCACAGCCTGCCGCGAGTCGAAGCCGTCCATCTCCACGAGGAGCTGGTTCAGGGTCTGCTCGCGCTCCTCGTGGCCGCCGAGGTTCGCCTGACCGCCGCGTCGCCGCCCGATCGCGTCCAGTTCGTCGACGAAGATGATGGCCGGAGCTTCGGCCTTGGCCTGATTGAACAGATCGCGGACCCGCGACGCACCGACTCCGACGATCATCTCGATGAATTCGGAGCCGCTCATCGAAAAGAAGGGTACGCCAGCCTCGCCGGCTACAGCCTTGGCGAGCAGCGTCTTGCCAGTACCCGGCGGACCGACGAGCAGGACGCCCTTCGGGATGCTCCCGCCGAGCCGCTGATACTTTTCCGGGTTCTTGAGGAAGTCGACGATCTCGATCAGTTCGGCCTCGGCCTCCTCGATGCCCGCGACGTCCGCGAACGTTATCCGTGGGCCGCCTTCGGGCGCGGCGTAGCGCTTCGCCTTGCTCTTCCCGATGCCGAACACCCCGCTCTGGGTGCGCTGGGCGCGCGTGAACATCCACATCAGCAGCCCGAAGAAGAGCAGGCCCGGCCCGAAGCTGAGCAACAACGTCAGCAGCCAGCCCCGACCCTCATCAGGCGGGCGGGCATTGATGATGACGCCCTTCTGCTCGAGAAGCGTCTCGAGGCTAGGGTCGGCGAAGCTCGGCAGGCGTGTCGCGAAAGTCGTGGACGTCTTCTGCCCCTCGCCGGTTGGCGGCCAGGTGACCGGGTTACGGAAGTCGCCCTGGATCGCATCACCCTGCGTGGTGATCTCGCTGACGTTCCCGGCCGAGACCTGCTCCTTGAACGTCGTGTAGGGGACGGTGATCCGGTTCGCGGTCGTTGTATCGGGCGCAAAGACCGGCGCTACCAGCCAGTTCACGATGAGAAAGATCAGCAACAGCACCCACGGCCAACTCAGGCGGAGCGCGGAGCGCCGATTCTTGTCATTCCCATTCGGAGACGTCCCCTGTTGGCCCTGCTGGCGACGCGCCTGCTCTGGGCCTGGGGGGCGTGCGCGCTCGCCGTCGCGGTTGAAGGGCCGCAGCGGCAGCTTGTTCAAGACGTTTGGCGCCGAGAGGAGATCCTCGGCGCGTTCATGGTCAGTCACAGCTACGTGCCTCGATCTTTCAGCAGGTACGGGTCGGTGAGTCTGAATAGTGCACCGTTTGCATCGCCCGTGCCATTGGACAACGCGGAGAGGGGTACGGCCCGAGGGCCGAGACCACTGCACCAGATAGATCGTACCGGCTGGACCATGTCGGACGCAGCGATTCGGTGAGTCCGCTCGCCTACGTGGGTACTCCTCCGCCCACGACTCCGAAATCCCCCCGACTCCTTGCGTGCGCGGGGTGGAGCGTGTAGCGGCCTGACCGCCTCTCTGACCGTACCCCACTGCTCGTTCGGGCGGCGTGGAGGGGATTGTGCCAGGCAAGGCGGCGAACGGATCTGGGTTCAAGGCGTCGCCCCTGGACATTGGTCAGCGTCGCCGGGCCGAGTGGCGTCCTGGCCACCGGCTGAGCGACGGTGAGCGGTGACGCCCGGCTGGTCCCGACCGCGAGTCACCCGGAGCCGGGCCAGACGGTGAGCGCCCGCCAGGACGCTCCACCGGCTTCGCCGTACGCACTGGCATCCAGGTGTGGAATCCTTGGTAGCGTCACCTGGTGCGCTAACGCGTAAGCACTGCCGACGAGCACCGCGCGTCCATGCCTGACCGAGCCGAACGCGGACGGGAGCGGGGCTCCCGTCCACGCTCAACCAGGCCGGCTCAGCTCTTGAAGTAGACCGTCACCGCGCGCGAGATGCTGGGAGTCTTACCGTCCGGGCTGTTGTACTGGCGGTCCGGGATGTTACCCATCGTGTTCTTCACGATCCGGATCCCCATCGCGGCCGGACTCAGGCCGACGGTGCCCATGCCGAAGACCTGATCGGTGACGATCTGCC
>JADLFM010000215.1 GCA_020845495.1 Chloroflexota bacterium | reverse complement strand
TCCTCCATGATGTCGGGGCTGCGGTCCCAGCGCGAGTAGACGATGACCTGCGTGTCACTCAGGTCGGGGATGGCATCCAGCGGCATCGTCCGCATGGAGTACAGGCCCGCGAAGACCAGGAAGCCGATGGTGATGAAGACGAGTGCCCGGTTTTTCGCCGAGAACTCGATGAGTCGGTCAATCATGGACGTGACCCCCGGGCGGGAGGGCTTTCGGTGCGGGCACGGGCGCCGGTGCCGGGGTGGGGTGACCTGAGTGATCGGGTGCGGGCGGTGCGGCGCCAGGTGTCGCAGGCGGCGCGGGCTCGCCGGGGGCGGTGCCGCCGTGCTGCTGGTGAGGGCCGCCCAACGTGCCCGCCGCGGCCTTGAGTTGGGCCTCGGAGTCGATCAGGAACGTACCCGACGTGACGATGCGCTCGCCGAGTGCGAGGCCACTCGCGATCACGATGCGGTCGCCGAGGCGCTCGGCCACCTGCACGTCGCGCGGCTCGAGGTACCCCTCGCCGCGGTCGACGAACACGACTTGGCGGGTGCCGCTGTCGAGCACCGCGTTGGTCGGCACCACCAGGCGCGACGTGCCAGTACCGAGGTCGAACTCGGCGTTGACGTACATGTCTGGCTTCAGCACCTGCCCCGGGTTGTCGACCTCGATGCGTACCTTCAGCGTCCGGCTCTCGGTCGTGATCTGCGGCTGGATGAACGTCACCCGCCCGGTGCGTTGGTGATCCCCGTACGGCATGGTGACGCGGGCGAGCATGCCGAGGCGGATGTACTGGGCATCGGCTTCGAAGACCTCGGCCAGGATCCAGACCCGACGGAGGTCGGCCAAGGTGTAGAGCTCGGTGTCGGGGGTGATGCGTTGCCCCTTGTACGCATTGCGGGTGAGCACGTACCCGGTGGCCGGCGATGACACCGGGACGCTGACGATAGGCGTCTTCGTCCGAATCACGTCGTCGATCTCTGCGTCGGTCAGACTCCAGAGTTGCAGGCGTCGCCGCGCCGACGCGACCAACGCGTCGGTGTCACGTGACATGCCCGACACGACACTCGTGGCTTCAGTGGTCTGCTGGCGGATCGCAAGCAGCAGTTCCTCCTGCGTGTTCAGCAGGTCGGGGCTGTAGAGCGTGAGCAGGCGCTGTCCGGCGACGACCGGCTTGCCCGTGAAATCGGCGTGGACGCTGTCGATCCACCCATCAACCCGGGTGTGGACCTTCGTGATGCGGGTCTCGTCGACTGCCACGCTGCCGACGGCACGAATCGTGCGCGTGGCCGCCTCGGATGACACCGTGCCGTAGCTGACGCCAATCAACTGCTGCCGATCGGCGCTGATGCGAATCGTGCCCGGCGGTGGCGCGTCGCCGGCGGCCTTCGTCGGGTCAGCGGAGGATGACGGAGGTGGTGTCCCGTCCACGGGCACCAGCGTCATGCCACAGATGGGGCAGGACCCAGGCTTATCGCTGGTGTAGTGCGGATGCATCGGGCAGCGATACAGGGTTGGCGCCGCAGCGGGCGTTGTCGAAGAGGACACGGCGACGGGACCCCGACGGGCGACGAGAAAGCCGCCGCCGAAACCGGCAGCGACGAGGGCGACGACGAGCAGCAGACGAAGGACCTTCATGGCGTGACCTCTGGTGCGGAGCGGCGGGCGCGGTCGGCGCCGATGCCCATGGCCCGTTCAAGTGCAACGATGGCGAGCTGGCGGTCGGCGTCGGCCTGCACGAGATCGCGGCGGATGTCGATCACGGCGCGTGCGGTATCGACGACGTCGAGGAAGCTGGCGCGATCGGCCTGGTAGCCGAGGCGCGCGAGTTCGAGCGTGTGCTCGGCGCGCGGGAGCAAGCCGCTTTCGATCAGCGTGCCGCGTTCGGCGGCGGCGGTGGCGCGGACCCAGGCCTCCTGGACCATCTGGGCGGTTTGGGTCGCGATCGCGCGTGACGTGGCCTGCGCCGCGTCGCGTCGCCCCTCGGCCTCGCGCCGTTGTGCGGCCAGGCGCTTCACCGACCACGGCGCGGACGGCCAGGTGAGGCCCACGCGCGCCGTGACGGCGTTCCATTCACCGGGCATCACCATGAAGCCGCCCTGCACGACCCAGTCGGGGCGCCGCTCGCTGGCGATCACCTTAAGGTCCGCGTCCGCGATGCGCGCCTCGATGACGGGATCCTGCAGCATGGGCTGCTGCCTCGAGGCGATGTGTTGGGCGACATCGAGCGGAGGCAGGAGACTGATCTCCGGAACGGACAAGGGCCCGACGGCGGCGTCGCTCGGCCGTCCCAGCAGCGTGTTGAGCCGGGCCTCCGCCATCCGCGCCTGTTCCGTGACCATCACGATCTCGCGTTCGAGCCGGATGCGCTCGACCAACGCCTTGACCACGTCCTGCTGTGTGATCTTACCGGTGGTGTACTTGAGCTCGGCCGCCTCACCCAGCTGCCGCACGAGGCCGACGGCCTCGTCGAAGAAGTCGAGGAGGCGGCGCGCCGTGAACACCTGCACGTAGGCCTCCTTCACGTCAGCGGTGACCCGCACGGCCTCGACGGCCACGCGATTGGCGACCATCGACGCCTCCTCCTCGCCGCGCGCGACGCGAAGCGCGCGCTTCCCACGGCCGGGAAACTGCTGCTCGGCGCCGAACATGACCTGGGCGTTCAAGGGATTCGCCGTGTTGATCGGCCACTGGAAGACCTGCACTTCCGCCATGGGCGGCATCAGGTACCGCTCGATATCGGGGCGCTGGGCGGCCGCACGGCTGGCGGCGGTCGCCGCGGCCAGCGCGGTGTTACTCACCAGGCTCTCGTCGACCGCGGCGTCGAGCGACAGCGGCGTACCAGGGTAGATGCGTCCGGAATGCTGCGTGGCAGCGACGATGCCCGTGTCGAGCGGCGCCGCCGGAATGGCTTGTGCGGAGGCAGTCGTGGCGTAGGCCAGCGCGGCCATCAGCCAGCCGGCGCTGATGTGCCCGATGTGACGTCGAGACAGGGAGGAGCGGGTCATTGCGTGAAGTTCCTCAGGGGAAGCGGGAGAGGCGCCTGTGCCCCCAACCCGTTGGCCAACGCGGACGCGGGAGGTATGAGCCACGCGATGTCCGCTGAGGGAGTAGTCAACGACCGTGCCAGCGAGGCTGGCGGCCAGAGGCGACGAAATCGCCCGTAGATTCGCGCGAACGTCGGCGGTTGCCTCGGCGACTGCGCGATATCATCGAGGGGTGTCTGGTATCAGACAGTCGGGTCACCGAGGGACGAACGGCGCGTCGAGCTGTCGGAGCGCCCGAACGATGGTCGCGGTAGCCCCGGCGATGACGCACGCTGCCTCGGGGTGCACGGCGACCAATTCCGCCGCGGTCCGTCCCAGCGTGGATACCTCCGGATCGATCTCGCGCGACAGGCGACGACTCACGAGTGCGATCACCGACAGCCGTTCTGCCTGGAGGCTCTGGGTCATCAACGCATCCAGTTCTGGGCCGAGGCGATGGAAGTCGGCGTGGAGCGTGCCGACCTCGTCGTTGGATGCTGGCGGCTGCTGACCTCTCCAGCGACCGTGTTCGAGGTCGACGACGTGGGATCGCATGGCGCGAATCGGTCCAAGCACGAAGGCCTGGAGTGTCACGTTCACGGCGCCCACCAGCAGCGTGAGGATGAGCCCGCCGAGGAGGAGGTGCATGTTCAGGCTTCGCGTGGCGGTGTCGTTGGGGAGGTTGGCGTCAGGCGGCCGCGGTCGGTCCTCGGCAGATCCCACGGCGACGCTGTGCGAGGCATGGGCGTCCATGAGGCTCGAGAACTCGTGCCGGTAGTCAGCCCAGAGGAGAACCGCCAAGCTCAGTGCGATGACCGGCACGAGGACGAGATTGAACTTGAGTCGAAGACCGCCTGGTTGTTCCCGCATCATTGCCCCTGCCTGGACGCGCCGGCAGCGACGCGCCACCACGAACCGACCTCAGCGTCTTCAATTCGCGTGCCGCGATCGCTGACGTCTTCGCCGGCGGCGGCACCGCTCCAGGCGAAACGACGGTCGCACTGTAGGACTGGGGCACGCGCTCGAGCGCGCGCCTCATGTCACACGGACCGACGCGGCTACGGCGCTGCAGGTGGTGTCGGACGCCGCCTGGACGAACTGTGTGCGTGCAGGACGCGCCACTGGCGACGGTCGTCCTTCAGCAGGACGAACGTCTGCAGTCCCTCAGAAGCGACCTCACGCCCCTTGACGTGCGCCTTCAGGGAGTAGGCGGCCGTCACGATCGCAAGCGTGGCGCTCCCCTCCGGCACGAACGCGCGGACGTTCGAGAACGCGAAGGCGAGGTTCTCGAAGTCGTGCAGCTCCGGGCCCAGGTGGCCGTCGCGGTACGCGGCCCACCCGGTGTCGACGCTGCCGCCCTCATAGATGGTCACCCGATCGTGATGCATGTCGCCGAGCGCGGCGAGGTCCTTGCGGGTGAACGCGTGTGCATACGCCTCAGTCCATGCGACCAGCCGGGCCTCTTCGCTTGCGTCCTGGGCTATCGCTGGATGCCCGATGGCACCCAGCACGAGCCCGGTGATCAACAACATCCGACGCCATACCCGTGTCATAGCGCCTTCCCGGCCGCCTTGGCGTCGGCGTTCACGCCGACCTGAACTTCCTTGGCGATCATGACGTCCTTCTCCGTCACCACCGTGGCGACGACCCGGTCACCGGCTTTGATGTCGGACGCCTTGATGGCGGTCTTGCCCTTCATGATCTTCGTCGAAGCATTCAGGGTCATGACGTGGGCCTTGCCGTCCTTGTCCTTCACCTCGAGGTGTTGTTCGTGCAGCATCGACACGGTGCCCACGATCTTGTGTTCATGTCCCTCATGGGCGAAGACCGGCATGCCGAGGAAGGCGACGACAGCCAAAAGCAGAACGGAACGGACGAACGCGAAGCGGGTCATTGGTGTGCTCCAGTCGAACCATGGGGCGACGGGGACGATGGCGGAGGGGGCGGGTCCTCGCCAGCGAGGAAGCGTCGCATGTCTTCCTCTTCACGGATCTCTGCAGGGCTGCGTGGGTTCAGGTCGCGCATCTCGTCGAGCTGCGCCGGCGTGAGCCGCGGCAACGCGCGGATGAACTGCACCAGGTGCCACGATGCGCGCTTACCGTCAGGTGTGCCCGTGCCCCACGCGGGCATGCCCGTGAACTTGATCCCTTCCTCGATCAGGTAGAACAGTTCGCCATCACTGAGATCCTGTGTGGCCGGCAGGCGCATGTCGGGCGCCCGCGGATACAGCCCGCGCCCGACGGGCGTGTCGCCGCTGCCATCGTTGGCGTGGCACGAGGCACAGTGGTCGGCGAAGTGCGCGAGGCCGTCACGGAGGTTCTCGGGTGACTGCGGTTCGGGATTCGTCAGCGCCCGTGCCGCGCGCGGAATCGCCCAGTGTCGCGCCGTCCTGGCCACCGCGGTCTCCAGCGTGCCCGGCGGTGTCCGGGCACTGACGCCAGACACCAACAGCCACGTCACGGCGGCCAGGGCCCCGACGCCGGCACACCACACGATGCCGCGCACCACGCGGCCGAGGACGCTTCGACGTCGGTCGCCTGTCGGGCTCATGCTGGCTCCTCCGTTTCGTAGGCCACGGTGCCCTTCGGATGTTCGTACCACCCGGGATCGCCGTACTGGTCGCGCGGCAGGCCGTCGCGCACCTTCGCGACCGTGAACATGCCGCCCATCTCGATCGGACCGAAAGGCCCTTGCCCCGTCATCATCGGAAGGGTGTTCTCCGGCAGTGGCATCTGCATGGTGCCCATGTCGGCCATGCCCTTGTCGCCCATCGCCATGTAGCCGGGGACGAGGTTGTTGATGCGACCGGTGATCCTGCGGTGATCCACGCCGATCATCGTGGGCACGTCGTGGCCCATCGCGTTCATCGTGTGATGGGCCTTGTGGCAGTGGAACGCCCAGTCGCCCGGGGCATCGGCCACGAACTCGATGGCGCGCATCTGGCCCACGGCGACGTCGACGGTGACCTCGGGCCAGCGCGCGGTCTTCGGCACCCAGCCCCCATCGGTCCCCGACACCTCGAAGGCGTGCCCGTGGATGTGGATCGGGTGATTCGTCATCGTCAGGTTGCCGATGCGGATGCGAACGCGGTCGTCCCTCCGGATGGCGAGTGTGTCGATGCCCGGGAACGCGCGCGAGTTCCAGGTCCAGAGGTTGAAGTCGAGCATCGTGTTGATGCGGGGGGTGTACGACCCCGGATCGATGTCGTACGCGTTGATGATGAAGACGAAGTCGCGGTCCACCGCCATGAACGCCTGATCCTTCGGATGCACGACGATGAAGCCCATGAGGCCCATCGCCATCTGCACCATCTCGTCGGCGTGCGGGTGGTACATGAACGTGCCAGACTTCGTCATCGCGAACTCGTACACGTACGTCTTGCCGACCGGGATCTGCGGTTGGTTCAGGCCGCCGACGCCGTCCATGCCGTTGGGCAGCAGGATGCCGTGCCAGTGGATCGTCGTGTGTTCTGGAAGCCTGTTCGTGACGAAGATCCTCACCTTGTCGCCCTCGACGCATTCGATCGTCGGGCCCGGACTCTGTCCGTTGTACCCCCAAAGGTTCGCGACCATGCCCGGCGCGATCTCACGCCGCACCGGCTCGGCGATGAGGTGGAACTCCTTCCACCCGCTGCGCGCGCGCCAGGGCAGCGACCAGCCATTCAGCGTCGCGACCGGACGATACGGTCGGCCGTCGGGCGGGTGCAGTAACGGCTGCATCGACGCCGACGTCATCGACGGCGCCTCGGGAAGGCCTGCCGCGCCCACGCGCGAGACCGCCGCGGCCCCAAGGAAGGCTGCGCTCGAACTGTGCAGAAACTGTCGTCGGGAATACATCACGTCCTCTTCGACGCCGAGGCGTCAGTGCACCGCGGCACGCGCCGGCATGCCGCCCGGCGCTGGCCCCTGGGCCGCCGTCTCGTCGATCGAGCCGACCATGGCCTGCTGGAGGTTGGCCGACGCCACCCAGAACTGCCTGAGCGCGTCGATGTACCCGTTGACGCTGGCGACCTGATCGCGCGCATCGGCCAGCAGTTCGAACACGCTGATCAGCATCCCGTTGTAGCGCAACAGTTGTTCGTCGGAGATACGTTTGCGGAGGGGTACGATCTCGTCACGGTAGTGTCTGGCGATGTCGTACGCCGTGCGGTACGCGATGTACGCCTCCCGAACTTGTGAACGCGCGGTGATGGCGGTCGCGCGCAGCTGCATCATCTGCTGCGTGTATAAGGCCTGTGCACGCTTCACGCGGGCACCGCCCCAGTCGAAGATGGGAACGTCGAGCGATAGCTCGTAACCGTTCAGCATCGGGCCGCCGCCCTCGCGCGTCTGCGCCGGTCCGGCCTCCAGCACGTTGACCAGGCGTGTGGCCTTGGTGAGTCCGAGCGCCCGGGCCGTCGCATCGAGTTCAAGCGTCGCGAGGCGGATGTCGAGACGCTGCGCGATCGCGCGCTGTTCGAGGTCCCGCATCTGGTCGACGGCGTCTGGGAGATCGGGGAGGCGCTCGGGCAGCGTGATCGCGGTGCGCGGACCCCAGAGCCCCAGCGTCCGAATCAAGGCCTCGCGCCGGGCGTGGGCCTGCTCACGTGCGCGCGCGAGTTGCAGCATCGACTCCGCGTAGAACACCTGCTCACGATCGAGCGCGAGGCGCGACCAGTTGCCGGTGCCGGCGAGCTCGCGCGCCAGGTCACGCCCTGCTTCGGCCGACTCGACGACCTGGGCGGCATACCGCGCGGCCTGTTCTGCGCCGACGACGTCGAGAAAGGCTCGCCGAGCCTGGAAGGCGATCGCGACCGTCGAGGCGGCTGCCCTGACCTTGGCGGCCTCGAAGCCGCGCGCTGCGATAGCGCCGCGCGACTTCATGGTCAGCAGCGCCATCACGTCGATGCCCACGACGCGCTCGATCTTGAACTCGTCGCCCGACCACGTGCGGAGGAGGGCGAGCATGGGATTGGGGAGGCGCCCAGCCTGGACGCGGTCGGACTCAGCGATCCGCAACTCCGCGTAGGAGGCCTGCAAGCCAGGGTTCGACAGCAGGGCGACTTGCACCGCGGCGTCGGCCGTCAGCGGTGACGCCAGCAACGCGTCGGCGCGGGCGAGTGCCTCAGACGACGACCGTTCGTCGAGGTGCCACGATGCATCGGCGCCGGTAGCCAGCTTCACAGCCTGCTGCGTCTCGACGAAGCCACCGTCTCGGCTGAACGTCGCACAGCCAGCGCTGGCAGCGGCGGCGAGCGCAAGTACCAGCGATCCAAGGCGGGACGTTCGGATACCGACCATCACTTCGCCGCCATGCGCTCGACCCGCGTGATGACGATGCCGCGATCGGTCATCTCGATCGAGAAGGCGAATCGCTCGCCGACCTTCACCTCGTCGAGGAGGGCTGCGTCCTTTACGCGGAACCACATCGTCATGCCACCCATGCCGAGCTTGGTGATGGGGCCGTGCGTGATCTCGACCCGGGACGACTCCCTCTCGATCGACTGGACGATCCCGATGAGGTCGCTGCCGTCCGGCACGGTGATATCGACCGATGCCGCAGCCGTCGAGGCGGGCGGGGCCTGTCGATGCGCGGCGTGAGGATCCGCGGCGCTCGTCGACGAGGTCTCGGCCGTGACGGGGCGTCCGCCGCCGTGCTCCTCGTGACCGCCTGACGGCTTTCGCACCGTGACGTCCTCGGCGGCTGCGGCCAGCGTCGAGCGATCCGCATGCGAGCCATCTGGCGTGAAGAGCTGCGTCCAGGGCCACAGGCGCTCACGCGGCGCAAGGCGATACGGCGCGAAGACCGACGTGTAGGTGGTGGCGGGCACGCTCGCTGTGCTCGACGAGGGTTCAGTGGCTCCCGTGGGCGGACCCTGCGCGTTGGCGGGCGCGTCTGGCGCGAGCAGCGCGCAGAACAGTAACGATCCGAGTAGAAGAGGTTTGGACATGGAGGTGTGGGTCCAGAGAGCACGGCCCGTGCCATCTACGGGTCAGGGCCGACGTGCGTGGGCGATGCGATAACAAGCGGGAATGCGACAAGTACCCGCCGCTCGTCCCCTGCACGCCGGCGGGCGCGCTGTCTGATCTCAGACACCGATTGTCTGGGAAGCTGCAATCTCGCGCCCAACCCGGTAGAAGCGCCGATTCTACGAGCGCTTTGGAGTATTGCCCCGCGCTCACGCGAGGTACGGTCCTTGCCTAAGGCAGTTGGCGAAGGCAGGCCGGGTTCTTGGACGGTGAGCCTACATCATTGGTCACGCCACTTCGTCTCACATACTCACGCCCTCGGCCGCGAACAACTCGGCGAGGTTGGAGCAGAATGATGAACTCGTCATTCCGTGTTCTTGGCCTTGGCATTGTCGTGCTGTCCGTGCTCGTCCCGGTCGCCCGCGCCGACACCCGTCCTTCATCCATCGTGAATGTCCTTGAGGTCAGGCGCCTGACATCACGATCTGACGCCGACGCGCACGAGCGCCTCGCCGCACACTTCTCGGCCCTGGCTCGCCAACACGACGTGGACGCCAAGCGTCACGACGTCATGGCCGTCGTGGCGAACGCCTCCCGCGCAACGTCGAGCCAGATGCTCGTTCATTGCAGGGCGCTCGCGGCCGAGAGGCGCGATTCGGCGTCGCTCCTGCGCCGGTTGGCTGCCCATCACGAAGCGCTCAGGACTGGCGTCGCATCGGCCCTCCCGACGGACGCAGCCCAGTTCGAGTACGGTGCGGGTGCGCCTCCGCCCACACCCGGCGAACTGCGGATCCTGATCGCTTCCGCGCACACTCCAGCTGAACACAACGACCTCGGCGAGTACTTCCGCGGTCTGGAGCGGCGCTACATGACCGAG
>JADLFM010000214.1 GCA_020845495.1 Chloroflexota bacterium | reverse complement strand
TCAGAGAGGCGGCGGTCACGGAGGCCATCACGCCGTTGAAGGTGACCGTATTGGCAGCGGGCGTGCTGCTGAAGCCCGATCCCTCGATAGAGACGGTCGCGCCCGGAGCCGCCCGGCCGGGCGACAGCTCGACGACGCTGGTCACGGTCGCCGCCTGGCGGCCGATCGAGAGCAGGTTGCCGACCGCATCGTAGACGTAGACGGCGGCGTCGCCGGCCGGATCGACGACGCTGCGCAGCCGGCCCAGAGCGTCGTAGATGTAGACGATGTCGTTCGAGGATTGGGCCTGGACCGAGGAGGGATCGGACTCAGGCAGGCCGAGGATGCCGGAGAGCAGGGCGACGACGCCGGCCGCCACCCCAAGACGCGGGAGTTGTCCGACAGCGACCTGGAGGGTCTGGCTCGACGTGCTGGCCGCCGCGCGAGCCGCCGGCGTAGTCGCGACATCCTTGACGAGGCTGACGGCGCCCGCGCCCGGCGCTGACAGGAGCGAGAGCGCAAGCCACCAGCTGATCAGCGTTCGCCCGACGCGCGACAGGCCGTTGAAACGGCGGCGCGCATGCTGGCGCAGATTGCACCACGACCCCATTCCGTCGGTCCCTCCAGACGACTCCACCAAGGCAAGTAGCAGTCGCCTCGCAGAAACGGTCAGGGGCGGCGGGCGAATTGCGTCTCGCGCGCGGATATCTGCACAAGAGGCGACCTTTTGGGAACAGCGAAACCGAAATGAAACGCGATGTTATCACCCACGACTGCTGCGCGTCGTCATCGACCACGAATGTTGTGCGTCAACACGGCCGTCGGCCTGCGCGGTGAGGGCGGTATGGGTCATGAGACAGCCGTGGCTGGCCGTCGTCACAGATTCCTCTTGTGCGGCCTGGGAGATCGGGGTGACGGGATGACAGGAGCGCTGTCGCGCCGCCCGTCACAGGGGCACGATGGAGTGGGTAGAGGCCTTCAGCAGCCACGGGTCACCGAATCCGACCAAACATTGTGGGCGAGGCCTGGCGGTTACGCTGACTGCCGACGAACTGTCACCACAGACCCGGACGCGCTTCGTGCGAGCCACGATACCATTCGGAAATCTTGAAAGTCTTTGGTCGAGAGGGGAGTGACTGAACAGCCCGCTTGAGAAGGGGTCTTCGGCCGGGAGGCGGCTTCCAGAATGGGTCAACCTGAATCGGTCAACCTCCGCGCCGTAGATCACAACGGTCTGACCTCCCAGGCATCGCCATGGTCGTGGTGGATGGTCATCACTCGCGAGCCGTGCGCTGAAAGGCGGTTGGAGATGCGCTCGAGAGCGGCGCGCGCTGCGCCGGGCTTGGGCGGCAGGACGATCACCGTCGAGCCGGCCGGCAGCGAGTTGGCGAACGCCTGCCATTCAGCCTTGTGCGGAAGCAATGACGCGGGGACGATGGCGAGGTTGTCGAGGCGGGCCGGTCGAAGCTGGCTGGGCGGAGCGGAAAACTCCCGTCTCGCGGCTCGCCCCCGTCGTACGATGCGATAGAGCCGGCCAGTCTTCTGATCGACCCTGCGGATCTGCGGGGTTCTGTGAGCGCGACTCGTCAGCATGGGGTCTGGTTCAGTTCGTGATGCTCGGTTGTCGATAGTCATAGGTCGGTAAGCTGTTCTCTCGGTCGGTGGTGACGCTCCACCCACAGGCCGAGTCGGGTTGCCTCGGCGTGTCGAGCAAGAAGGATGTCCACGACATCGTTCGGGAGCTGGGCTGGTGTACCGCTCGATAAGATCAGGCGCAGGCGTCGGTCGAGTGCGGGCGTCAGTTGTTCGCCGAGGATGACGACGTGCCAGATTCGATCAAGCTGAAGGCGGAACGCCGACAAGTCACAACCTTCGGCGGCGAAGAGCGTCGATTGGGCCCGGGCGTAAACACGGCCGGCGAGGTGTTCGCATCGATAGCGGGCGGCGATGCAATAGCAAGCAGCATGGCCGTCCTCTTCGGAGGAATGGCGTTCATGCGCAGGATGCGACATATAGACGCATTATAATGATTCTACGAGCAGAAGTATAGGGCTATCTTCATGGTGCAACGGACTGCGTGCGGGAGATCGCAGGCCGTGAGGAAACGGCGGCTGAGGCGAAGCGAGCTATCGGCCGGGCAGCGGCAACCTTCCCAGGAGCGGGAGGCTGCGCCGTGGCCAACGGCCTGCTTGGCGTCGCTCGGCGAGGTACGCCGCGACACGCTCCGGCGTGCGGACCGGTACGACGTGAATCGGGAGCTGCTCGTCGACCTGGAGCTGGAGAACTCGGTCAATCACGACCTCGAGCACCTCGTCCGGATCATCGATATCGACGACGGCGGTCATCTCAACGCTCGTCGGCTCGTCTTCCGGGTGGGCAAGTGAGAAGCTGGCGTCGGGATAACGCTGACCGATCAGAGCCCGCAGTTTGGCGACTGCCTGCTGCATGCGTCCATCGAGGCTGATCTGCCGCTGTTCTTCTTTCATCGCTCTCGACCTCCTTCCCGGATCGCGCTCAAGAACTCCTCCGTGCGCCGCACGGCGCGGCTCGCGCGAACCTCGGTCACGTGATCGGGCTTGTAGTCGGCCGTCTGCCGCAGCGCCCGATTCTGCTCCAGGGTCGTCCGCAGCGCGGTGGGGCAGAGCTTGCGGCGGTTGATCAACTGCCCGACGAAATGGGAACGGACGAACTCGTGCCCCCACTCAGCATCACGACCTCGCCGTTCGTTAGGCGCGCCACCTCGCGCACCGGCGCCACCGCGTCCACCCGCTCCTTAAGCTGCAGTCGCTCCAGATACTCGCCAATCGCCGGCAGCGCTCCCAACTGCTTGACCAGGATCTGCTGGACCGTCATGACTCTGCCCTCTGCCCGCTTCCACCTGGCACGTGGTCGAGATTACAGAAGACAGCACCGTCACACCGCCAGCACCTACCCTTCCCAACACCTTGCTCTTTGTGCATGTGCGAAATACGAGATTAGGGCCTCCAGACCGGACAGGCCCTAGTCGCCTCACACGTGAATGCTGCACATGACCTCGGCCTTGCAGCGGCGGAAGGAACCTGGACATTTCTCTGTCCCGCCATCAGCGGGTAGCACTGAGCCGGGACGGGCCGCTCTGGAGTAGCCGCGCACCTGAATCGAAAAGCCCCGGTCTCGAACCGGGGCTTTTGCGCAACAGTACGGTCAGTTCAGGTGGGGCGTCTGCCGTGCCTGCTCTCGATATAAACGGTCAAGCCGTGTCGCAAAAACGCTAGGGGTAACCCCATTCAGGTGCGCTACCTGGCTGCGCTACGGCCCGATGATCAAAGCTGCCAAGCCATTCGAGTATAGCGCGCCCCGGGCAGCGTCAGCAACGCGCCCGAGCAGCATACGAGCGTCTCGCCGCGTTGGGGGCCGCCACCAGCCGGCTGCCATCTCAGGCTCCCTGGCTGCCGCCTGGCCCGCGAGCCCGGCCCCCCACTCGCCACCCGCGCTGCGCGCTACTCGCCGGTGAACCGCTTGTTGACGATCTGCGAGAAGTTGACCGCGTGCCAGTCCGTGTTCCCCTCATCCACCGAGAGGCCGTACAGGTAGACCACGCTCACTGCGTTGTAGGTACGGAACACCAGCCGCTTGTGGACGTAGATGTCCCCGTCCAGGTTGCAGGCCCGCTCGCAGGCCGAAAGCCCCTGGCTCTCGTCGCCCACGCCGTCGCCGCCCTTCAACTCGAAGCGGTCGCCGACCCGCTTGTCAGCCTCGGGGAACTTCTCGTTAAGCTTCGCCTGCTCCTGGTATACCTGCTTCGCGCTCTCGACATCCTTCGCCACGAAGACGTAGCTGTAGATCGTCACCGGCCCCTCGAAGAACCGTGAGCCGGTCCCGCCACGCTCATAGCGGACCTCGTGCCAGTTGCCGCGCGCGTCCTTGCCTTCCTTCTGTCGCTGAACCTCCGCCCGCTTCCCGACCTCGTCGATCCGCAGCGTGATCTCCTTCGGGTTCGCCGTCACCAGTTGGAGATCGGACGGCCCGGCCACCCGCTCCGTCGTCGGCGGGCCGCCCACGCGCTCCGGGGCGGTCAGCGCGGCCTCCGGGATACGGCCCTGAATCTGCTGGATGTACCAGCTTGCCAGCCCCTGCGGGACCACCTTGTCCGGACCGTAGAAGTAGAGCACATGCACCACGATGCCCCAGCGGATCACCGCACGGTGGTGCAGGAAGATCTCATCCTTGGCATTGCAGTCAAAGCAGGCGCTCAGACCCGCGCTCTGGTTGCCGATGCCCGTCAGCGGAAAGGCGAACGTGCCGCCCCGGGCGTAGAACGCCTCCGGGAACGCCTTGTTCTTGTCGGACTGCTCCTTGAAGATCGCCCGCGCCGACTCGAAGTCCTGGGCCACCCACACCGAGCTGTGGACCGTCCACGGCCCCGTCAGCGCGTCCGGGCCTTCCTGGTTGCGCTCCCACTGGAGGCGGACATAGGTCGAACGACCGTCGCTGCCCTCCTGGTCGAGCGAGCGTGTGGCCTGCTTGCCGGCCTCGTCGTCGGTCAGGGCAAGATCGCGCGGGTCGATCCCCTGCGCGGCGGCCGGCGCAGCCACGCGGAGCAGCAGGAGCGGCTGCGCGAGCAAGAACGCCACAGCCAGGAGACCGAAGAGGCGCAGGGCGCTCTGTCGGCGTCGAGGAGATCTCATCATCGCAACCCCCGTGCAGGCCGGGACTGCCGCCGGCTACTCGCTACAACGAGCGACCCGTGACGCGGTCGTGATGAGGCTCGCATGCGCGGGCGGCCTCCCCAGCATCGTACAGGAGCGGTGCGCCGCGGATGAAGGAGTGGCCCGACCCCAGCGTCCGCCCAGCCCCTGGCGAGCCGTTCCCTGTGACGTTCGGCAGTCCGACGGTGGGCGGTCAGCGCGGCGAGATGAAACGTCCTACGCGGCGCGGCGGCGATGCCGGCGGCGCGCCTTCGGCCTCGGCGCGGTACGCACCACGACCACGCCCGCTGCCAGCTTCGCGGAGGCGCCGGCCTTCGCATGGCGTCCGCCCTTGCCGACCACCGTCAGCACGACCCCGGCCATCGTCAGGCCGATCAGGGTGCTCGCGAGCACGAGCCAGCTCTCGGGCGAATGCCAGACCAGATCCCATACGCCCACCCATGGGCTCATCAGCGGTCCAGCAATCAGTGTTCCCGGCATCGTTTGGCCTCCCGGACCGTACGTGGCGCATCGCATCAGTGCGTCGGCGTACGGTCGCTCACTCGGGACAACGCCGACGACAGGGCCGGAGTGATGGCCCATCCAGACCGACCAGTCCGTAGCCCGTTCGGACGAGTCGCAAGCAGGACTCGGGGCGGGCTATCCTGCCCCATCCTCGCGCCCCGCCGCCTGTCCGTTCATGCCCTGGCCCGCCTGGCTTGCCCTCATCTTGGAGCCGCCGATGTCCCTCGAATTCCTCTGGTACGTCCCCAACACCGTCGAGAGCGGCCATCGTGGCGACGACACCTCCGAGGGCTGGGGCACCCTCGACGTCACGGCCCGCACGGCGCTGGCGGTCGAGCAGGGCGGCTTCACCGGCGCGCTGATCGGGACCGGCTGGGAGCGGCCGGACACGTTCACGCTGGCGACGGCGCTGATGGCCCGCACGCGCACGTTTCATCCGCTGGCGGCGATCCGGCCAGGCTACTGGCAACCGGCCCCGTTCGCCTGCGCGGCGGCGACGCTCGATCGGCTTGGCGACGGCCGGCTGCTCGTCAACATCGTGAGCGGCAAGGACGATCACCGCGCCTACGGCGACTTCGAGGAGGAGAACGCCGACCGCTACGCCCGCACCCGCGAGTTCATGCAGGTGGTGCGTCGCCTCTGGACCGAGGAGGACGTCACCTACACCGGCCGCTTCTTCCGCGTCGAGCACGCGACCTGCCGGCCCCGGCCGCTCCGTGCAGACGGGCCGCCGCTCTACTTCGGCGGGGCGTCGCCGGCCGCCGAAGCCGTTGCCGCCGCCGAAGCCGACGTGCAGCTGATGTGGGGCGAACCGCTGGCGATGGTCGCCGAGCGGGTCGACCGGCTGGAACGGCTGAGCCGCACTCAGGACCGTCGCCAGCCGCTGGAGTACGGTCTCCGCATCACCGTGGTGGTCCGCGAGACGGCCGACGCAGCCTGGCAGGCCGCCGAGGCCAAGCTGCACAGCTGGGAGGGCGCGCTCGACCGGCGTGTCGAGAAGAACGTGACCGGCCGTGGCTCGGTGGGGCAGGCGCGGCTCGTCGCGCTGGCCGAGCGCGGCCAGGTGCTGGACCGCTGCCTCTGGACCGCGCCCGCACAGGTCGGGACCGGGGCCGCCTCGACGTGGCTCGTCGGCTCGCCAGCGGACATCATCGCCTCCCTGCAGGCGTACGCCGACCTGGGGTTGACCCACTTCATCCTGTCCGACACGCCGTACCGCGAGGAGGCGTTGCGGGTCGGCGAGCTGATCGTCAAGCCGATGCTCGCGCGCGCACCGAGCCGTTAGCTCCCCGCTTCCGTGCGCTCAGCGGCATCGGCCAGCGGCTCGAAGAGGGCCATCGCCTGCATGACGTAGGGGTATCCCACGTAGACGGTCTGTTGCAGGATGATCTCCTGCATCTCTGCCCGTGGAATCCCGATCCTGAAGCCTACCACCAGGTGCGTTTCGAGCTGCGGCAGGGCGTTCCGAGCCGTCAGGCAGGCGATGGCGATCAGCTCGCGCAGGCGCGCATCGACGACCGTGCGCGCGTACATGCCCCCGTGCACGAACCGCTGAGCCAGCCGCCCGAAGCCCGGATCCCAGCGGTCGTACTTCGCGAACATCGCCACGACGTGCTCATCGCCCCAGAGCGCCGTCGCCGTCTCGACGGCCGGCCCGAACCGCAGCCCGGACGGGGGTGTGCCCTCGCTGGCACGGATGGCGGGACGGTCTCGCTTGACCATCTCGGGGAAGACCTCGGCGTAGGTCTTGATCGAGCTCATCACGGCCGGGAAGCCGCCGTAGGTCACTGATTGGAGCACCGCTTCGAGGAGCTGCTCCTTCGTCGCGCCGACAGCCACGCCGCTCTGGAGATGCTGCCGAAGCTGCGTCTGCTTGTCGAGGCAGGCCAACGTCGCGCAGGAGCAGATCTCGCGGACGGCCTGCGAGACGACCTCGCGCGCGTACATTCCGGCCCGGATGTACTGCGTGAACAGCTCACACCAGTCCGGATCCAGCCCGTAGATGGTGTCCAGGTACTCGATGGGGCTATCGCCCAGGCCGAGCTGCCGATAATTCTCGATGACCTGCCGGCTGTAGCGCGGATACTCCTCGGATCGCTCGTCACGGAACATGACCACGTCGTCCCTCCGCCGGTGACTTCCTGCACCAGGGTAGGGTAGCCCGGGGCAGCACGTGGCCGTCCACGCCGGGTGATGCCGCGCCGGCGTCCGTCTCACCACGAACATGGCGCTGCCACGTACCCAGACAGGCTGCGCGGCAGCGCCCGGCATGAACCTTCACCCGAAAACGTCAGGCTGGCAGCTGTACCGCCCCCGACGGCGCCAGCGGGTGTACGGACGGCGCCTGATCCAGCAGATAGCGCGCCCCGTTCCGCATCATCGCCGTGCGGGCGCTGCGGGGCAGCGTCTCGGTGTGCGCCACGACGACGATCTCCGACGTGTCCGGCGTGACGGCGTACCAGCGCGCGGCCTGCTCGTGGGCCAGCACGGCGGGCACCATGCCGCCAAGGCCGCCGAAGAAGATGCCCCAGAATCCGCCGATCAAGAAGCCGAGCGCCTGGGCATTGAGCGTCATCGACGTTGGCGAGGGCACCGTCGCGAGCACGAAGCCCATCCCGATGACGCCGCCGGCGACGATCCCGATCAGGACGCCGCGCACCACGCCCTGCCCAACGGCAACCGACTCGTTGCGCTCGATCAGGTAGCGGCCAGGGTCCGGCAGCCCGATCTCGATGGCTTGATCGTCCAACCCGAGCCGGTGAAGCTCCTGACCGGCTGCCTCGGCCTGTGCCCGACCTGAAAAGACGCCGGCGACGAATGAGCTTGCCTGAGTGTCCACTGCCTGGCCTCCGCACGCTGGCTCTCGCAGGCCTCGCGCGTGGCCCCTCCGTCGGGGCAGTTCGCGGCGGCCCGAGCCTGACTCCTGGCGAATACGACACAACGGGATCGGCGCGCCCGGGCAACCATGCCCTGAGTCACCCATCGGCTCACCACTGAGCCGACATGCTGTCGCCAGCCGCCAGACGGGCTGCTAGCTACGCTCCAGTACACCGTGTGCGGAGCACGTCGAGTAGGGACACGTGTCCCGTCGCAGCCGGGACGTGTCCCGGGCGTGGGAGCGTCGATGCCGTCAGTGCGCCCTCTCCGGACGTGCTCCGGCGGACACTCCGCCCGTCACCAGGAATACAGACACCTGCATCATGACGCGAGATGATGCCCATGAGGGGCAGCGCGGTCAGGGTCAGGATGGACTCTTGCGCCCCCTCAGGATGCTCAGCCGGGACAGCGGCCGCTTCGGAGCATCGGCGGACGGAACCACCAGGAGCGTCACGCTCCGCTTCAGAACGGACGCTAAGAGCAATGTCAACGGCACACCCTACCGTGACCGAGCCAGCACGTGAGTATCTGCTCGGCCACTCCAGCGGCGAGATCCGCCGCCTGATGCTGCAACATCAACTGTACGCCCCGACAACGCGCCGGCTGTTCAAGGCAGCCGGCATCGGGCGGGGCATGCGCGTGCTCGACATCGGCAGTGGCGCTGGCGATGTCGCGCTGCTTCTGGCCGATCTGGTCGGGCCAACCGGCCGCGTCATCGGGATCGACCGAAACGAGACGGCGCTCCGAACAGCGCGCGCACGCGCCGACGCCGCCGGCTGGCGCAACGTCACCTTCAAGGCCGCGGATGTCTGGGGCCTGGAGGGGCTGTCAGACCTGGACGCTGTCGTCGGACGCTGGATCCTGATGCACCTGGATCGGCAAGCCGAGCTGATCAGGAAGCTCGCCACCTTGCTCCGTCCAGGCGGTATCATCGCGTTCCAGGAGAGCGACTTCAGCATGCCGCCGCGCACCGTGCCCGATCTGCCGCTGGCCCGGCAGACACGCGACGTGCTCCTCCCACGGGACATCCCCGGCGTGCCAGATCCGGCGATGGGGACCCGGCTGTTCCAGGTCTTTCTTGACGCTGGCCTGCCCGCGCCCGAACTGCACCTCGAAGCCCCGATGGGCGGCGGCCCGGACTGGCCCGGTTACGAGTACACTGCAGAAACGCTTCGGAGCCTGATGCCCGCGCTGCAACGACTCATCCAGGTAGATCCGGCGACCATCGACGTGGACACCCTGGCCGAGCGGCTCTGCGCCGAGGCCGTCCAGCACCGTGCCGTACAGATTCTGGTGACGGTCGTCGGGGCATGGACGCGGAAAGCAGCCTGACATGCCCGCCCTCCGCTCTCCGGATCTTTCAGAAGGCGCACCGACCACGCGCGTGCAGGCCCGGTCTGCACGCGCCATCCGTCGGCAAACGTTCCTGCTGCTGCTCGCGGCGCTGGTCGTGCTCTGGCCGAGCCTGTCGGGACTGCGGACCGCCCTGGCCCAGATCGAGGACGGCGCGACGCTGACGGTCCTGCGGGGGCAGGTCGCCGTGCTGCATGGCGACGGCAGCGCCGTGCAGCCGGCCGCCTCGGGCAGCGTGGTGCAGAGCGGCGACGAGATCCGCACCCTGCCCGGATCGGGCGCGACGATCACCTTCTTCTCGGGCACCGAGGTCGAACTCGGCGAGGAGACGATCCTCGTGGTGGAGCGGGTCAGCCGCGCCGGGGGCCGCATCGACATCTCGCTGCGCCAGGTGTTCGGCGCATCGCTGCACCGCGTGCAGACGTTGACTGATGCGGGATCCTCGTACCGCGTCGAAGTTGGCGGAGCCGTGGCCGTGGTGCGCGGCACCACGTTCCTGATCTACGGCCCGAACGACGAAAACGTCGTCGGCATCGCCTGCACTGCGGATTGCACCCCGCAGACCACCTTCGCGGGCTGCACGATGGGTCCAAACGTCGCCTACTGGGTCGAGACGGACCGTCGGCAGGTCGTCTCAGCCTGCCAGCCGTTCAACCCGCGCGGCAACATCTGGAACGCGCCCGGCGAGCTACGGCTGAACCGCCGCTGAGCGTGCCTCCCTGGGCGGGCTGTCTCTAATCGCCCAGGGGGCTCTAGCGGAGCTGCGAGACGAGCGGCGCCAATCGTCTGGCCCGGCGCTCGTCGTCGGCGACGATGGCCTCGCAGCCAGTCAGTGGTGCTGCAGCGATGACGAACGCATCAACGCTTCGATCTGCATGCGAGAACCTCGCCTCGCATGCAGACTGCGCGTGCTGCATGCACGAGCGCATCAGGCGCGTCCGCTACTCCAGACGGCCGCGCGGCAGGTACCGGCCGTTGCCCGGCCCGACCTGCAGCCTGCCATCCTCCAGCACGACTGCCCCACGGATCAACGAGAGCACAGGCTTGCCCTGTAGCTCCCAGCCGTTCCAGTTGCTGTAGCCGGCCTCCGTCTGGAGCGTCGATTCGTCGAGGGTCCAGCGGATGGATGGGTCGATGGCGACAAGGTCGGCGTCCGCGCCCGGGGCCAGTGCGCCCTTCCTTGGGGCCAGCCCGAACACGCGGGCCGGCTCCGTGCTGACCAGCTCGGCCAGCCGCTGCGGCGTGATCTTGCCCTTCGCGACGCCTTCGCTCCAGAGGACCGGCAGCAGCGTCTCGACGCCCGGCGCCCCGAACGGGATCTCGTAGAAGCGCTCAGTCGGCCAGAGCTTCTGCTCCTTCGGCCAGGGCGAGTGGTCGCTGCCGACCACCTGCACGTCGCCGTTGCGAACGCCGGCCCAGATCGCCGCGATGTCCCCGTCGGTGCGGGGCGGCGGCGCGAACTTCATCCGCCCACCGCGCGTCTTGCCCATCTCGGCGGTCAGCGTCAGGTACTGGGGACAGGTCTCGACGGTCACGCGCTGGCCCGTGCGCTGGGCCTCGTGCGTCAGCGGCAGCACGCCGGCCGCGCTCGTGTGGACGAGGTAGAGGTTGCAGTCGAACTGCCGGGCAAGCTGCATCGCCCGGAACGCCGCCTCGACCTCCGCGAGTTGCGGGCGGATCTTCAGGTAGTTCTCGGCGGTGTACGCCCCACGGCTGTGATACTGATCTTCCAGGTAGTCGATCAGGTCGCCGTTCTCGGCGTGGCAGCACCAGATGCCGCCGTGCTTCGCCAGCATCTCCAGCACCCGCATCAGCGGCGTGCCGTCCCACATGATGCCGCGCTTGCGGTAGGCCATGAACAGCTTGAAGGACGGCACCCCCAGCGCAAAGGCGTCCGGAATCTGCGCCAGCACGGCGTCGGATGGACCGTTCAGGCGGGCGTGCATGGCGAAGTCGGTGACCGACTCGCGCTCGCCCTCGTCGCGGAAGTAGGCCAGCCCCTCCCCGAGCGCCATCGAGTCCGGCACCTGGATGTAGGGGATCACCGTGGTGATGCCGCCGAGCGCCGCCCCCGTGGTCAGCGTCTCCCAGGAGTCTACCGAGGCGTTCAGCGTCCGATGATGCACATGGGCGTCAATCGGCCCCGGCAGGATCACCTTACCGGTCAGGTCGAGCGTCCGCGCCGCGATGCCGGGCAGTCGGGCCAGCGCGGCATCCAGCACGGCAGCGATCTTCTCGCCAACCACCGCGATGCCGGCCGGCACGATTCGGTCGCCCAGCACCACCTGGTCGGAGACGACGACAAGATCGTAGGCCGGCGTGGGCCTGGCAGCCACGTCGCTCATGCGAGCACCCCCGAGCGGGGTCGAGCGTGATAGAGACCGGCCCGGCTGTGCGAGAGCCTGAGATCCACCAGCGTCTCGCAGAGCTTGAGCGCGGCGGCGTTCGGATCGATCACCGGGACGCCGATCTCGCGGCTGGCGCGCGGCGCAAGGTCGCCCAGGCCGGCGCAGCCGAGCACCAGCACCTCTGCGCCATCCTCTTCGACGGCCTGCCGCCCGGTACGGATCACTCGTTGCACCACCTGCTCGCGATTGACGACCGTCTCCAGCACCGGCAGGTTCAGCGGGCGGCAGGAGGTCAGCCGCCGGTCGAGCCCGGCCACCAGCGCAGCCCGCTCGCGAACCGGCGCGCGATGAGCCAGTGTCGTCAGGACCGAGAACCGGTATCCAAGCTGCGCAGCAAGGTGCATGGCGGCGTCCTGAATCCCAACGACGGGCAGATCGGTCGCCTCGCGAGCGGCATCCAGGCCAGGATCGGAGAAACAGGCGATCACCACAGCATCGTAGCCATCACGTTGGGCCGTGGTGACCAGCCGGAGCATCGGCGGGACGCAGGCTGCCTCGTCCAGCGCCGACTCGATGGCGGGCGGCGCGCCCGGCGGGTTGACCACATCGAGCTGCACATCGGCCCGCGCCACAGCCTGAAGCTGCTCGCGGATGACGTTGCTCATCGCGACGCTGGCGTTCGGGTTGATGACCAGGATCCGCATGCCCACCTCCGTCACTCCCCATGGCCGCCGCGCACCGGGCCACTGGTTGGGTAGCGTAGCGGGGGCCAGCATGCAGGGCAAGGAAAGGCCGACCTGTCAGACCCCGGGAAGGACCAGGGCCTACCTGCCAAGCCCCGGGAATGACCGCTGGATCGGATCCCAACTGCGGCCAGACTTCAGGTAATAGTCTGCCCGCAGGAGGCCCACCACCGCCAGCGCGTCCGAGATCTCGCCGGTCAGCGCCATCCCGACGGCCTCCGCGAACGGCACCCGCCGAAGCTGCAAGTCCTCGGTGCCGTCCGGCCGCGCCTGGCCGAGCGTCAGCCCCTCGGCCAGGAACACCGCCCCGACCTCGTCCGTCGCCGAGTTCGAGAGGTGCGCCTCGCCGAGGTACGTCCAGGTGGCGGCCTCGATGCCGGCTTCCTCCAGCAACTCGCGCCGGGCGGCCTCCAGCGGCGTCTCGGTCATCTCGCCACCGCCCTCGGGGATCTCCCAGGAGTAGTGGTCGAGCGTGTAGCGATACTGCCCCACAAGGAACGTGTCGCCATCGTCAGTGAGCGGCACCACGCCGATGGCCCAGTGCTGGAAATGGACGACGCCGTAGATGCCGGGGTTGCCGTCCGGCCGGATCACCTGATCCTCACGCACGGCGATCCACGGGTTCTCGTAGATCGGGCGAGAGGAGCGACGCTGCCAGGGGTTCGGGTAATCACGTCGGAGCGGCTCGCTCACCGGCCAGCCGCTCCCCGCGCGCGCTGCCAGCCTGTCGCCTGACAGCCGGTCACTCAGTCCAGCCCAGGTCCAGGTAGCGCGTCGTGCCGACCGTCGAGATCTGGACGCTGTGCTTGCGCGCGCCGGCCTGCGCCGAGAGCGTCTCGCGGCTGACCTTGACCTCGCGCGGGTGCGGCCCGCCCTCGATGATCTCGTGCAGCACGCGGCCATCCGCCTCCGGCAGCGGCCCGACGCCAAGAAGCTCGGCCAGGGTCGGCGCGAGATCGAGGTTCCCAGCCGGCAACTGGTGGCTCAACCCCGGCTTGACGCCAGCTCCGCTGATCACCAGCGTGTTGTTGACCTCCCAGCTGCTGATGCCGCCGTGGCTCGCCTTCAGCCCCGAGTCCAGGCCAGCCGAGCGCCCCTCCAGTCCGTACTCGTTCATGGCGTCGTCCCAGTCGAGCGCGCAGAGGATGTCCGGTGCCCACTCGCCGCCGATGCCCACGGCCTCGAGCGGCAGCGTACCGGCCAACGGCGCACCGTCAACAGCCTTCGAGAGGACCACGCCACCGTGCGGCCAGGCCGCCAGCGCCGCGACGATCCGCTCCAGCAGGGCACGGTCGCCGTTCGGGACGCTGATGTAGAGCGAGCCGCCGTTGGCCGCCAGCACGATCTCGCCGCTCGCCAGGGCGTCCCCGAGGCCGGCCGCCAGGAACGGGCCGTCCGGGCCGTCGGACTCGATCTGCGGCTGGATCGTCACGTACCCGTGGTCCGAGGCCACCGCGATGACCGTCTCACTCAAGTCGCCCAGTTCGTCGAGGGCGTGCAGGATCATGCCGAGATGGGTGTCGGCGTCGGCAATCGAGGCGTTGCCCTGCGGGCTCCCAAACCCACGGTGGTGCTGGGTCTTGTCGGGATCGGTGTGCCAGAAGACCAGCAATGTCGGGTCAAGCTCCGGCAGCACGTACTGGGTGATCGCCTTGGCGAACCAGAGGTTCTGGCGCGAGTTCGGGATCGTCGCCTCGGGCATCGGGCCGAGGAGCTTGACGATGGGGTCCAGCGCGCTGCTCGGGCTGGGGATGACCGGGTGGATCAGCCGGTCGCCGGCCTCGGCCCGCTCGTGGATGCGCGGGTGGCACAGCCAGGCCGACCCGGGCGAGCCGGTGCTGACGACGACCGTCTTGCCACCCTTCCCCCCAACGAGGTCCGCCAGCGACTCACGGGCGACCGCTCGGCCGCCGCGCAGCTTCGCCACGGCCTCCAGGTCGCGGTGGTCGCCCATGTTGATGGCCGCCGTGGGATTGACGGCCGGCACATAGAGCGAGTTCCCGAGGATGCCGTGGCCCGCCGGGTGCGAGCCTGTCGCCAGCGAGGCCGAGTTGATTCGGGTGACCGTGGGGAAGACGGCGTGGCTGTCCTGGAGGTGGACGCCCTCCTGGGTCAGCCGAAAGAGGTTCGGCGTCAGCTCTTGGGAGATCATGTCCGGGCGCATGCCGTCCCAGACCATCACAAACGCGCGGCTCGCGGCATTCACGCTGCGGCTCTCCTGGCCCGCCCCGCGCACCGAAATGTGCGGGGCAGGCGTACTCTGGCGGCCGGCCCGATCAGGCCAGCAGCACGTACGGTGATTCTAGGCACTCCTTGACCCGCCGGAGGAAGTCAGCAGCCGGTGCTCCGTCCACAACCCGGTGGTCAAACGAGAGACTCAAGTACATCAGGTCGCGCGCGACGATCTGCCCGTCCACCACGGCCGGCCGCCTGGCGATCCGCCCGATGCCGAGGATCGCGCTCTCCGGCGGGTTGACAATCGGGGTGAACGCCTCGACCCCGTAGCCGCCCAGATTCGTGATGGTGAAGGTGCTGCCAGACAGCTCGTCCGGGCCAAGCCCGCCAGACTTCGACTTCGCCACCATGCCCATCAGGTCGGAGTTGACGCCGGCCAGGGGCTTGCTGTCAGCGTTGCGGACCACGACCACCAGCAGCCCGGCCTCAGCCGCCACCGCGATGCCGACGTTGACATGCTCCTGCAGGCGGATGCCGGCCCCGTGCGACTCGGTCGCCTCCTGCCACTGGGCGTTGACGTGCGGGTGCTCGGCCAACGCGATGGCGCAGGCCTTGGCGATCATCGCGTCGTAGGCCAGCCGCGAGCCGTACCGCTTCTCGAACTCGGGCGCAAGCTGGGTGCGGAAACGGACCGCCTCGGACATGTCCACTTCCATCAGCAACGTCACCCGCGCGACACTGCGCGCGGACTGGGTCATGCGGTCAGCCGTGATGCGGCGCACGCGATTGAGCGGCTGGAAGGCGCCCGTCGCAGCGGCGACGGCCGGCAGGCTGGCCGGTGCCGGCGCAGCAGCGGGCACAGCCGCCGACCGCCTCTCCACGAACGTCGTGACGTCCTTCTCGGTGATGCGGCCGCCGGGGCCAGAGCCGGTAAGCTGCGCCAGATCGACGCCGTGCTCGGCGGCCAGCTTCTTCGCCAGCGGCGACGCGACGATGCGGTCGGACGCGGCCGGAGCAGCGGCGGCAGGTGCCTTCGGTGCAGCAGCGGCGGCCCGCACGTCCTTCTCGACCACCCGGCCGCCCGGCCCCGAGCCAGCCACGGTGCCGACGTCCACGCCAAGCTCTTGCGCCACCCGCCGCGCCCGTGGGGAGACGGCCTGGCGGTCGCCCAAGGCGGCGGAGGCTGGGGCAGCCACTGGTGCGCTCGCAGTTGCCGAGGGTGCGGGAGCGGCTGGTGCGCTGGCCGGGGCGGCCGGCGCAGCAGCGGCGGCCGGTGCCTCAACAGCTTCGCCCGGCTGAGCGATGACGGCGATCGGCGCGCTCACCGAGGCCGTCTGGCCCACCTGCACGATGATCTGGCTCAGGACGCCGCTGGCCGGTGCTCCGACCTCCACGGCGGATTTGTCGGTCTCAACAACGAAGAGCGGTTCCTCTTTGGTAACGGCGTCGCCCGGCTGCTTGAGCCACTCGGTGATGGTGCCCTCCTCCATCGTCAGTCCGAGCATGGGCATGGTCACCTGGTGCGGCATCAGTGTCCCCTCAAGTGTGTCGTCGTCGACGTGTCGCGACCCATTCTAGCCGGCTTCGGGGCTGGCCGGCTTGAGTGCTGGCCGACGTGACAGGGCGATTGCATGTTGGTGTCGTCGTGCCGCCTCGTCGGGGCTTGAAAGCCCCGCCTACCATCCTGCAGTCGCTGCGCGACGCTCCAGTCGCACCAGTGCCTGCCGTTCCCGACGGCCGTCGCTACGCGACGGCGTGACGGTAGGCGGGGACGTCAGTCCCCGACCGCCCGTTCCATGATGCTTCGGGGACACCAGTGAACATGCAATCGCCCTGAGCGAGGGGGCAGGGCGATTGCATGTTGCTGTCGTCGTGCCGCCTCGTCGGGGCTTGAAAGCCCCGCCTACCATCCTGCAGTCGCTGCGCGACGCGCCAGTCGCACCAGTGCCGG
>JADLFM010000213.1 GCA_020845495.1 Chloroflexota bacterium | reverse complement strand
TGGCCCTGAACAGCGTGTTCCAGGTGCTGGCCTACTCGTTTTACGCCTACGTCTTCCTGGCGGTACTGCCGGTCTGGCTGGGGCTTGGGGCCGGGCAGGTCGTGAACATCGCGTTCTGGGACATCGCCAAGAGCGTGCTGATCTTCCTGGGCATCCCGCTGGCCGCCGGCGCGATCACCCGACTCGTTGGCGTCAAGGCGAGGGGACGCGAGTGGTACGACGGCGTGGCGATGCCGAAGATCGCGCCGACAGCCCTGCTGGCGCTGCTGTTCACCATCGTGGTGATGTTCAGCCTGAAGGGCGACGTGATCCTGGCCCTGCCCGGGGACGTGGCACGAATCGCCATCCCGCTGCTGGTCTACTTCGCCGTGATCTTCGGGGCAGCCTTCTGGTGGGGCCACCGCTCAGGCTTCTCGTATCCGGAGACCGCCACCCTCTCGTTCACGGCGGCCGGCAACAACTTCGAACTGGCCATCGCCGTGGCCATCGGGACGTTCGGCATTGCCAGCGGCCAGGCGCTGGCGGCAGTCGTCGGGCCGCTGATCGAGGTCCCGGCCCTGGTCGGGCTGGTCTACGTGTCGCTCTGGCTCGCGCGGCGCCTGCAGTTCGCCCGCTAGCGGGCACCTGATGGGGGGGCGGGACCACGGTCCCGCCCTTGGACATGGACGGCGCCTCGATCAGTACCTCGTCGAGCCGTTCAATGCCGTCATCGCTGCCTGCGACCCGGCAGCGGCCGAATCGATCCACCGCCTGAACGCTCTGAACTCCCCCATCTCGATCGCACGCTGAGCCCCACCTGCTCACCCTGTGCCGAGTCGTTCTGCGAGACGGCGATCACCGAGGAGCCACGTCCACAAACACGGCCGGGTGCCAGCCTGTATTCGGCGCATGGTCCCGATTCAGGGCGGATGTCCCAGTGTCAGCAGGACATTCGTCACGCGATGGTCCGCGTCTCCAGAGCCACCATTATCAGGGAATATAAAGGCATCTAGATATATCTATGGCTTCGCGGAATTGGGAGGTGCCAGGTGGCTGGAGCCAGCGACCAGGCGGTGAGTATTGATGCCCTCGATTCGCTTCGAGCGGGCGTGGTCGCGCGGGTGCTGCGGACCCTGGCCGATCCGACCAGGCTGCAGCTCGTCCAGGCGATGACGCTGGACTGCTGCTCGGTCTCTCATCTGGTCCGCGAGTCGAGCCTCTCCCAGCCCCTGGTTTCGCACCACTTGCGCATCCTACGTGATGCCGGGCTGGTACGCGCTGAGCGGCGAGGGGCCTTCGTGTTCTACTGCCTACGTGACCTGATGGTCTGGCAGATCATCAAGCAGTGTCTTGAGCTCGTTGAGCGGCTCCGGCTCGTCGACAACCTAACGACGCTGCCAGAGCCAGGAGAGGGGGCCTGAAATGCCTTGGTACAACGGCTGGTGGATGTTTCCAATCGTCATGCCTCTGATGATGATCGTCTTCTTGGCGGTGGCGCTCCTGATCTTCCGAGGTGTCTTCTGGGGGCGCGGTCCCTGGTGGACTGACCGCCCCGGTGAACCTGAGGGCGATCGGGCTCTGGATATCCTGCGCCAGCGCCTGGCCAGTGGCGAGATTACCGACGAGGAGTACGAACGCAAGCGGCAACTCTTGACGCGCTGAGCGCTGGTCCCATGCCGCCTCACGAGGCAAACAGGAGGTGAACGTATGCGTTCACCCGACAACGCTGAGCCGACTGTTTCGGCCACGCCCGCGGACGGTGTCGTTGAGCTGTACTGTCGAGAACGGTGCGCCAAATGCGCTCGCGTCCAGCGGTGGCTTGAGGGCCTGGGTATCCACTTCCAGGTGCGCGACGTGGTTCACGATCGTCAGGCCCAGCAAACCGTGTCGCGGCTGGGCTTCCGCTCCTTACCTGTGGTGGTCACTCCTGATGGTCGCGCAGCCACAGGCTGGGATACCCAAGCGCTCGTCCAAGAGCTTCCGTTTCTGGCTCAGGTAGCTGAGCACGCTTCTCTGGACGCCCAGCGACAGCACTGGGAGACGATGCTCGCTACCCATCCGGAGATGTTCGGGCTCGAACCCAGCTACGCCGCCCAGCGGGCAGCGGAGGTGTTTGCTCAGGAGAGCAAGCGTGCCATCCTCGAGCTTGGGGCCGGGCAAGGCCGCGATGCGCTGTTCTTCGCCAGGCAGGGACTCCAGGTGACGGCTCTGGACTACAGCGCGCCAGGCGTCGCGGCGATAGCGGCTACAGCGAAAAGACTCAGCCTGTCCGACACACTCGCGACGCTTCGGCACGACGTACGCGAGCCACTTCCCTTTCCCAACGAGACCTTCGACGCCTGTTACTCACACATGCTGTACTGCATGGCACTGAATTCGGCCGAGCTCGACGCGCTCTCGAACGAAATCTGGCGGGTACTTCGCCCGGGTGGGCTGAACGTCTACACCGCCCGCAACACCAGCGACGCCCACTACGGGCAAGGCGCGCATCACGGGGACGACCTCTACGAAATGGGTGGGTTCATCGTCCATTTCTTCAGTCCTGAGAAGATCCAGCGCCTCGCCAGAGGCTACGAGATTGTCGAGGTCGACCAGTTTGAAGAGGGCGGGCTTCCTCGCCGACTGTCGTTGGTAATGCTTCGCAAACCGCTGAAAGGGGACGGTCATGAACAGACGACAGCCTGACATCCGTGGCTACTTGGCCGCGGGTTTATTGGGCGCGGCGGTCGGTGCGCTCGCAGTCCTACTAGGTACGCGGGCGGTGCCGAGGATGATGGGTCACATGATGACCATGTGCCCGTGCCAGAAGATGATGAGGGGCATGGCCACACCGACCGCGGCCTCGTCGGCAGGAGGCGGGACCTGACTCTGACTGCGCATGATGCGGGGCCTGGTCAAGGCCCAGACGCAGCAGCAAGAGGCGACGACACCATCGTCAATCTGAGCGTATGGCCACTCGGCCGTGCTCTCGGGCGGGAACTAGCTTCGGCTTCGCCCAGACACCTCGCTCCACGTGCTACTCGCTCAAAATTGCCCGACCGAGCGGAGATGGCGCCGAGGGTGGTGATGCAGCGACACCTCCGATGCGCTCTCCAGGATGTGAGGGGAAGGCGCGAAACGGCGGAAACGTCATGAGCAGATCTGTCAACGTGCCCAGGTTGGAACCGCTCGCCTGGGCGGAGTGGAACACTCGCTTCGTGCTGTTCACTGGCAAGGGAGGCGTTGGCAAGACAACCATCGCCAGCGGCTCTGCCGTCGCCCTCGCAGACGCTGGCCGGCGCGTGCTGCTGGTCAGCACTGACCCGGCGTCCAACCTGGCCGATGTCTTCCAGACCGTGCCGGGCGATGAGTCGACTCCAATCCCGGGCGTTGCCGGCCTTGACCTGCTGAATCTCGATCCCCAGGCAGCGGCAGCCGCCTATCGAACGCGGACCATCGCGCCGTATCGCGATGTCGTCGCGCCGTCCGAGCTCGCCGCGCTCGAAGAGCAGCTTGACGGCGCCTGTACCGTCGAGGTCGCCGCCTTCGATGCGTTCACCCGACTCCTTGCCGATCCTGGGGCCACCGCACAGTACGATCACGTCCTGTTTGACACCGCGCCGACCGGCCACACCCTGCGGCTGCTGGCGCTGCCGGCTGCGTGGACCCACTATCTGGCCGTCACGCCCGAGGAGATGAGCTGTGTCGGCCCGCTCGCCGGCCTGCAGGGGCAGCGGCCGATCTACGAGCACGCCGTCGCCGTGTTAGCCGACCCGACGGTGACGACGTTGGTGCTCGTCGCCCGACCCGAGCCCGCCGCGCTGGCCGAGGCCGCCCGAGCAGGGTCTGAGCTGGCGCAGCTCGGACTCACGAACCAGCGGCTGATCGTCAACGGCGTCCTCGTCGATCCGCTGGCGGGCGATCCCATCGCCGAGTCGTTCGCCCGACGCCAGGAGCGCGCCCTCGCGAACATGCCTCGGGCTCTCGCCGGCCTACGGCATACTGGCGTGCCGCTCGCCGCCGTCGACCTGGTTGGGGCTGACACACTCCGAGAGCTTATACACGGCGACCTCGCACGACGGGCTCGATCGACCGTCGAATCGGTCGTGCGCTCCTCATTGCCCGGTAATGTTGAGGATCTCGTCGCCGCGCTTGCTGGTGAGGGCCCCGGCGTCACGCTCGTCACCGGGAAGGGCGGAGTTGGCAAGACGACCCTCGCGGTGCGTGTGGCCGCCGGGCTCGCTCGGCGTGGCCTGCCCGTCCACCTCGCTACTACCGATCCCGCGGGGCGCCTGCCCGAACCCGGAGGTGAGGGTTTACCGGAAACCGTCGTCGTCAGTCGCATCGACCCACAGGCCGAGACCGAGCGCTACGCAGCCCAACACCCGCCGAAGTCGGATGCAGATGCCGCTCGGCGCGATCTTGCCGCCGAGGATCTGCGGTCGCCCTGTACGACCGAGGTCGCCGTCTTTGGTGCCTTCAGCCGCCTGTTGAGCCTCGGCCGAACCCAGCACGTCGTTATCGACACCGCTCCCACCGGCCACACGCTGCTGCTGCTCGACGTCACCGGCGCCTTCCACCGCCAGGTAATGCAAGAGGCTGACACCATTCCCGGTCGCATCAGGACGCCGCTCATGCGCCTCCAGGATGCGTCCTATAGTCGCCTGATCCTGGTCGCCCTCGCGGAGACCACCCCCGTCTCCGAGGCTGCGGAGTTACAGGACGATCTTCGACGAGCCGGGATCGAGCCGTTCGGATGGGTCATCAACGCCAGCCTCGCTGCCACCGACACCGCCGATCCCGTGCTTCGCGATCGCGCTCGGCTTGAGCTACCCCACATTGCCCGCGTCGTCGAAACACTCGCCAGACGGGTCTGGCTGGCGCCGTGGGATCCCGCCATTGCCGAGCATGACGCGACCATCACCAGCGTAGCTGACTAGCCTCCGGAAGCGACTGCTGTGACACAGTCGCGCCACTTGCCATGCACTTCGCTGTGTCGCCTGCAAACTCCGATCTCGCGAAAGCGGACCTTCCGGAGGAGCCCCATTCTGGCCGTTCGAGACAGCTCGACACCTGGGAAAGCGGCGAGCTGTACCAGTGCTGAGGGGTACGGCCTGGGTCCTTCCCGTACCGGCTCATCCCCGGAGCCCCCTGATAAAGCACTCAGCAGCCGCAGTCACACGGGCAGCTACCGCACGGGCATGGGCACGGAATCATCGGTCTCACCTCCCTTCTCGTCAATCATCGGACAGTAGGCGCACTCGGCTACCTGTTGCCCTGGACGGCACTCCTCCAGGTTATGGCGAACATGCTGCTCCAACTCGGCCAACTCGACCTTCAGCGCCTTGAGCTCGGCGATTCGCGCGTCGATGTTGGCCTGCTGGTCAGCGATGTGGGTGAGGAGTTGGTCGCCAAACTCCACACAGTCCGACCGAAAGGCTTGATCGACCAGTACCTTGACGTCGGCCAGCGCCAAACCCAGGAGACGAGCCCGCCGAGCCAGCCGAAGGCGCCGGACGTCCAGCAGCGAGTAGCGCCGATACCCAGCATCCGAGCGGGATGGTGGCGCAATCACCCCTTCGGCCTCGTAGAAGCGGATCGTCTTGGCTGGCACTCCCGTGAGCCGGGAGACCTGGCCAATGGTGAGCGTCTCGGTCATGGCAAGAGCCTACGCCTTCCAGTGACTGGAAGGTCAAGCCCCTGCTACGTCAGCAGGAGCTTCAACCCTGCGGCCGTCAGTGCCACGGCGAGGAGTCGCAAGAGCACGCTCGTTGGCAACCACCGACTCCCGAGCTCGCCACCGATGAGACCACCGACCAGCACCGCCCCACCCCACAGCGGCATGGAGCCTGGCAAGCTACGCACGACGAGAAGGTTGGCGGCCAGCGCGGCAACGGAGTTGGCGAAGATGAAGACGGTCGACGTTGCAGCCGTTTCTCGGGCGCTACTCCAGCCGAACAAGAGGAGGAAGGGGCTGAGAAAGATGCCGCCACCCGTGCCAGTCAGACCGGCGAGCAGCCCGATTCCTGCACCGACCAGGATCGCCAGCGGCACGGGAATGGGAGCAGCGCGGGATGAAGCACGCTGTGCTTTCCCCAGGCTTGAGCGCACCAGCGCAACGGCCGAGAGGAGCAGCACCACACCAATTATCGGGTTGTAGATTGCTGACGGCAGGTGCGAGCTGCCGCCAACGATCGCCAGCGGTATTGACCCCAGTAGAAGCGGCCAAAGCATCGTGACGGAGAGATGCCCCGCCAGGTAGAAGCGGATCGCAGCGATTCCTGCTACCAGGATATTGAGTACGAGCGCAGTCGGTCGCATGACCTCGGGCGCGACGCCAAATAGGGCCATCACCGCCAGGTAGCCCGATCCCCCGGCCTGGCCGACCGATGCATACAGCACGGATGCCGCGAAAATGCAGACGCTGAGGAGGATGTCCTCACTCACGCCGTCTGTCGACCGATCATCTCACCGAGAGAGCACGCCATTGGAGACGAAGCCTACCAGGCGGGGACGATCTCACGTCACCGCCAGCAGCACTGCGCGCTATCCATGACCGGCCTCCAGGAGAAGGGTCGCCGTGTGCTTGCTCATCGGAGACGCGAGTGCCTGGACGACTGCCCCCGCCTCAACGATTGGGCCTCGTCGGAGCGGCGACAAACAGCAGTGCGCCGATCACCGAGGATGGGAAAGATCCAACGGCGAGCCACCTTGCCGCCGGCGATGCTAGTTCTCGGCGGTTGAAGTAGACGCGGGAAAGGTTCCCGACAACCTGGGCGACCGTCAGAATGGGGACGGCGTCGCGAGCGCCGAAGACCCACACCAGGACCGGCAGCAGGACCACAGCGCCACCAAACCTGGCCACCGCTGCCACGACGCTGGCGGCCACAGCGGTGAGCGTCAGCACAAGGAGTGGGACCAGGTCCACCACGCCGACGCCCCCTCAATCCTGGTCCGCCTCGCCGAGCAGCTTCTCGACGATGACGCAGTCGCGCCATTCGCCGTCGAGCTTGCCGTGCCGATAGTAGACCCCAACCTCGCGAAAGCCGGCCTTCCGGTGGAGCGCCAGACTCGCGACATTCTCGGGGAAGATTCGCGAGAGTAGCTTCCAGAACCCCCGCTCTTCGGCAGCCGAGAGCAATGCCTCTAGCGTGACCAGCCCGGCGCCCATGCCGCGGGCCTCGCGAGCCACGTACACCGAATGCTCGCCGATGCCCGCGTAGCACGGACGATTTCGGTACGCTCCAAAGCTGGCCCAGGCGACGATCTCGCCGTCACGCTCGACTACGATGGTCGGATACCGATCGCCCTTCTCGCGGAGTTGAGTCTCCATCTGCTCCACCGATCGCGGGTCGGTCTCGAAGGTGGCGATGCGCTCCTCGATGCCCTGGTTGTAGATGCGGGTGATGGAAGGGGCGTCAGCGACGGTCGCGATGCGGCTTTGCAGCATGGATGGTCTCACTCCACGAAGATGGTCGTCGCCGTTGCCGTTGAGGCGAAGAAACCCAGTTTGTCCGGCCGAGGCAAGTGCCGAATACTATCAGCGATGCATGAGCCAACTCAGGAGCGGGTGAACGCTGGCCTGTCAGAGGTCGCCGCTCGGTTTCTAGAGTTACTTGCCGACCCGACCCGGCGACGGATCTACCTGCTGCTCATGGGTGGGGAGGTCAGCAACAGCGAGCTGGCCGGCCACCTCGGCCTCGCGCAAAACCTCATCAGCCACCACCTGAGGCAGCTTCGGCAAGCCGGCCTTGTTCGAGCCCGTCGTCACGACCAGGACCAGCGCTGGATCTACTTCTCGATCGAGCTTGACGCGCTCAGACCGGTCCACTGTGAGCTTCACGCGCTCTTCAATCCGGATCGATTGAATGAACCGAACGCTCGCCAAACTTATGCTGCGCCGAATGGGAGTTGAGGCAGGCAAGTCTTCGAAGGCGGCGGGCCGCCGACAAGGGTGACTCCCACCAGCAGTACGCCACATGCCACTTTGCATGGCACCGCCAGAAATGGAGAGGAGTTCCATCGTGACTGACATGTCAACCTTCGCCGAGTTGGTGTCTCTCGATCACGGACTGTGTGTGCTGAGCACGTTGCGCCGCGATGGCAGTATTCAGGCATCAGTAGTTAACGCTGGCGTCATGTCGCACCCACTGACGGGTGTGCAGGTCGTCGCGCTCGTAGTCCGTGGCGGTGCCCGCAAGCTACACAACCTGCGCGCTGATCCTCGAGCCACAATTGTGGTGCGGGCCGGCTGGAAATGGGCGGCCGTCGAGGGAACCGCCGAGATTCTTGGTCCCGATGACCCGCATCCCGATGTCGAACGTGAATCCTTGAGAATCCTGCTGCGCGACATCTTCCAGGCCGCTGGCGGAACCCACGATGACTGGAACACCTATGACCGAGTCATGGCCGAGGAGCGACGAGCCGCCGTACTCCTAACCCCGCGTCGCGCCTACACCAATCCCACGGCTCGCTGAGCGCTCCACCAGACTGAGACACGGTGGGTGGTCAGAGCAGCGGATTCCCGTCGCGAGGCATAGCGTGCGTTGTCCGCCCAAGAATCTGAGGCGGGAGCCGCACTTCCGTCGGCTACACTCTCGCTGGTGTCGCACCCACAACCGGCAGCGCCGCTGGCCACCGATCCCATCTGGAAGACATCGCTATGCTGGTGGGAGACACCGGTTGCAGGACTGACCCGGTAGGAGGTCGTAGTCGATGATTCCGCCCTGCCGGTCGAGCTCGATGTGGCAGCATCGGAGCATCATCTCCTTGAGTTGCCGGCGGGCGCGCTGAACACGCGACTTCATGCCCGAGACGGACACGCTGAGCTGCGCGGCGGCGACATTCTGTCGGACGCCCTCGATCTCGGTAAGCTGGATTGCCTGGCGGTAGATGCTGGGCAGCCGCTCGATCATCGGCCGCAGACAGACCGAAAGCTCCCGAAGCTCGGGCGAGTCGGCCTCCGTAGAAAGAGTCGCGGTCGACTTCTCGATGGCGTCGAAATCCGCCGGACCTCCCACCGGCACCTCTCGTCGGACCGAGGGCGCCCGATAGTGGTCGATGATGGCGTTGCGGGTGATTTGGTAGACCCACGCGTGCAGGTGGTCGGCCCGCTCGAGGCTGTTGAGGTGCCGATGGATGCGGAGGAAGACCTCCTGCAGGATATCATCGGCGTCGGCCTGATTGGCCACGCGGGTGACAATGAACGCCCGCAAGCGGTCATGGAGCTCCCGCCAGATTGCGAGGAGCTCCTCCTGGGTGTCGCCGTTCCTGTCTATTGCCGGCTCCTGATCCGACTTGCTCAGCGGCAGCCGCACTGCCCTGGCTCGGCTGTCCCGCAACACGCGGCCTTCTCCGAGGCTGCGCAGCAGGAATCTTGCTCTGCCGAAGAGCAGCAGGGCAACGCCGCGGCGAAGAATCGCTTGAGGTTCTCCGGCACGTCGGTGTAATGCTTCGCCGGCACGGGCTCGCGACCGTAGAGCGCACCGAGGAGCGCCTCCACGATCATACCTATGGGAGCCTCGGTGAGGCGCTGCCCGTGATAGACCCACTCGCGGCAATCGGTAGTTTGGCCGGCGATCTCGCTACACGACCCGCAGCTACTCTCGACGAGCTCAAGCGCGATGTCGCGTCCGTCGATGCGAATCGTCGGAGAGCTGGCGAAGCGTAACGCGCGGGCCTGCGCCTCGGATTGGACCAAGATCTTGCTCAGCTCGACCTCGATGCCGGTGGCCTCCAGCACGGGCCTGACGAGGGCGAGGGCTGCCTCGAGCTGCGCATCCGTGCCGAGGCAGCGGGAGCACGTCGTGAGGTCGATGTAGAGGAGCTCGACCACTACCCGGCGGTGGGTCTCGGTCGGCGTGGTAGGCGGTTGGAGCGTGCAGGTGCTCATCTCTCATCTCCATGATCGGCCCTGTCGATGGGTCTCTCATCAGTGGAGACGGGGTCCAGCGAAAAAAGACGCAAGGAAGAAGCAAGGCGGGCGATCATGCGTCGACCCGCAGGTCTTCGAGCTCCAGCCCGTGGCAGTCTTCGAAGGGTCCTGGCCCGAGAGACGGCTGATGTGCCGAAGAGCGGAGCCGAATGGCTCCGCTCTTCGGCACTATCGCTCTGCACAGTCTCTGCTGCCTCAGAAGTCCGCGCCTGCCTGCAATGGCATTGGGTCGATCATCCTGAAGGTCGTGCCGCTCAGTACTTGATCGAGGTGATCAGCGCCTGGGCCTTCGTCACGGCCGAGGGAGGCAGTGGAGCGTAGTTCAGGTCGGCGCTGAAAACCTGGCCATCGGTGACGGCCCAGTTCAACAGGTCGACGAGCGCCTTTCCCTTGGCCGAGTCAGCCTGGTTCTGGTTCGCCAGAATCCAGGTGAAGCTGGCGATCGGATAGGCGTTCGCATTCGACGAGTTGGTCACCATGATCTTCATGTCGTCCGGCAGGGTCACGCCGTCGGCGGCAGCGGAGGTGCTGGCGATCGAGGCATCGACCCAATTGCCGGATGCGTTCTTCATCGTGGCGTACGTGATCTTGTTCTGAATGGCGTACGCCAACTCCACATAGCCGATCGCCCCGTCGTTCGCTTTGATCTCGCCGGCGACGCCAGCGTTGCCCTGGCCGCCGAGGCCGTTCGGCCAGTTCACCGAGGTGGCATTCCCCACCTGGCTCGCCCACTCCGGGCTCACCTTGGTCAGGTAGTTGGTGAAGATGTAGGTCGTACCGCTGCCGTCGGAGCGATGGACGGTGATGATGTCCTTGTCTGGTAGCGACAAGGTCGGGTTGTCCCCTGCCAGGGCGGGGTCATTCCACTTTGTAATTGTGCCGAGAAAGATGCCAGCAAGCGTCTCAGGCGTCAGCTTCAAGCCGGATTCAACGCCCGACACGTTGTAAGCGAGGACATCGGAGCCCATCGTCGTTGGGATATGCAGCACGTCCGGCGCGACCGACTGCTGCTCGGCGGTCAGGATGCCATCCGAGGCGCCAAAGTCGACTGTCTTGTCGGTGATCGCCTTGATGCCGCCACCGCTGCCGATCGCCTGGTAGTTCACCTGGACGCCGGTCTTCTTGGCGTACTCGTCGAACCATTTGGAGTACAGCGGCGCCGGGAACGTCGCGCCGGCAACGTTGAACGCGACCTGGGCGCTTGCCAATGGCGCTGGTACCGCCACCAGGAGTGCCAGGAGCGGCACGAAGAGCCCGCGTAGGTACTTCACCGAAGATCCTCCTTCTCTCCAAACCGGGCTACGACCAGCACGATCGACGACTGCGCTGCGGAATCGATTGCTTGTCGAACCAGGCGTGGATAAGCAACACGTCCAACCTCATGAGGGGGCCGAATCGCTCTGGTTTACCCGCCGACCGGCTTCGGCTTGCCCTGGTCGTCGAACTCAAGGTTGATGGTCCGAGCCGACTGGCGGACGAAGTCGTATGCCGACGAATCAGTCGCCACCAGCGGGCCGACCAGCTCCATCGCCTTGAGCCCCGCCGGGTCCGTGAAACCGGTCATCACTTCACGCAACTTCGACACGGCGCGAGCGTCGAGGTCCGGCATGACGCAGAACGGACCGTTTGGGATGTCTGGCGATGTCTTCAGAATCACCAGATCCTCGCGTTGGATGGCGCCGCCACGAACTGCCGAGTCGATCGACAGGTTGTTGCTGGCACCACACGGGACCTGGTCCTTGGCGATTGCCAGGATGGCGTTGGCGTGGTTGCCAGCGTAGCGGCCACGGACGTCTTTGTTCGGATCGATGCCTTCTTCAATGAGCATGACCCGCGGGAAGAGGTTGCCTGAGGCTGAGGCCGGGTCGACGAAGACGAAGTCCTGCCCCTTGATGTCCTACACGGTCTTGACCGCCGAATTCTTCCCGGCGAGCAGATGGCTCTGGTACGACGCGGGATGGACGCCGTCGTTCGAGTCGACCAGGATGGGGACCGCGCCAATCTGTTGCTCGGCGAAGAGGAAGCTGAGCGGACCGTGGTAGCTGACGATCGCGAAGCCGTTCCGCTGCGCCTCTACTAGCGCGGTGTAGCTGG
>JADLFM010000212.1 GCA_020845495.1 Chloroflexota bacterium | reverse complement strand
GCGCCTCGGAGGAGGATTGCGATGTGCAGACGCGACATCTCGGAAGGCCACATTCCCGCACTGCGGACCTGCCCTTTGCCGCGCCGTCCGAATAGTCAAGCGCTACGCAATGACGTGAGGGGCACCCAGAGAAAATGAGAACACACGCGCTATGCCCGGCCTGACACCGCCGCGAACGCCTCGATACGGTCCCGGTTGAACGCTGGATCGGGATGCTCGTGCTGGATGAGGTGGCGAAGCCAGGGCGTAGGATCGGCGTCGTCGGGAGCGGTCGCGAGCAGCGCTGCGATGCCCAGGCTAGCCGCCCCGAGAAAGTCGAGGAAGGCGCCTGCTGCCGCGCTGTCGCCGTCCAGCCAACGTATGACGTCGCGGGCCGTTGTCCGGCCGCGTGGATCGTCGAGGAGCCGCGCGAGCCCCTGCTCGGCATCCTCAACCGCCGTCCAGAGCGGTTGGCCGCGCAATCGGTCCAGGAACGCGCGGCCGGCCAGCGCATGGGCGTGCTGCCAGACTCGCGCCCTGCTCGGCCCGAGCCAGAGCGTTGCCGCGCCGAGCATCAGGGCATGGTGCCGCACCATGCTATACGTACCATCCGGCGGGTTCGGTACGTACATCTGCAACACGTCGTTGGCGATCCCCACCCAGACGCGCTGGCCCGTGCGGATCGCCGCGTCGACGTCGAGTCCGTCACCCCCCGTCTCCCCGACCGCGACCCGCCAGGCGGCCAGCATCGCGCCCCAGTCGTCGACGAACTCGATCGTCACCGCGTTGTCATCGGCGCGAAACGGCCAGGCCGGAATCACGCTGCCGCCCCGCGCCTCGGACGGCTCGACACGCCGCGCGACCACGTTCAGCGTCTCGGCCGCGGCCCCGTCCAGGCCAAGCGCGGCCGCCGCATGTGGCCGCGCCGCCTGCACGACCTCGTTCGCTCGGTGCTCGTCCAGGCGGGCGGCATCCTGGAGCCGCCGGTACGTTGACAGGAAACTCATCGGCAGACGTCCTTCGTACCGCTGCTGTGCATCAAGTCAGGGCGCGACTCGCGCTCTGGTCCTCGGCCAGGGCCGCGTGCTCTCGATGTGTCGAACTCGAGGCGATAGACGGTGCACGCGAATCATCGCAGAGGGCGGATGGAGCACATCTCTGACGAGCAGTGTAGGCGATTGGGGGAGGCGATTGGGGGAGGCGATTGGGGGAGACAATTGGGGGAGACAATTGGGGGAGACAATTGGGACCGTTGAGGCGCGGAAGAACGGCTCCTCCAGGCTGGAGCCGCCCTTGCCGCGTCCTGGCTACCGTTGATCGCCGTCGACCTGGCAGCCGCTGACGGCCAGACTACTTCTGGTAGACAGTGTAGTAGCCGCCGTCCTGGATCGTCGCCGAGATGTAGTTGCTCGACGGGTCGCCGGCCTGCTTCGCCACCGGTTGCCACTGGTTCGCAGTGGCGTTCAGGTGCGAGATCGTCAGGTTCGACTCGTTCAGGCCAGCGACGTCAGCGTCGTTGTAGTGGATGCCCAGGTTCACCTCGGCCGGCAGCGTGCTGATCGGGTTGCCGCCGCAATCCTCGAAGATGAGTAAGAACCGGAGATCGTCGGCGAGTGTCCCCGGCGTCGCCGGAACCGTTGCCGGATCGATTGGCTGTTGCACCCGCACCTGAATCGCGCGGTTCATCGTGCCAAAGACTCGCACGGCGATCCGGCCATCAGGCGAGGTGAAGACCATCTCCTGACCGGGCGTGGTGCAGACCGGGGCAGGTGGCAGCGCAGCGGCCGGCGCCGGAGCCGGCGGCGATCCTTCGTTGTCGTTCCCGTCGTTATCGTTGTCGTCGTTATCGTTGCTGTTGTTGTCGTTATCGCCGTTGTCGTTCTTGTTCTTGTTTCCGTTGTTGTTATCGTCGTCGTTGTCGTTCTTGTTGGCCTGCGCCGTCGCATCAGCCGGCGCAGCGTACGTCGACGACGTGGGCGAGACCACCTGAAGCCAATCCGGGAGCCGTGGCGCGGCCGACATCGCCAGCAGGATGGCGACGACGAAGACTGCTCGAATCACCAGCACTCGCAGTACCTCCAGCATCGGGCGACCTTGACCGCGCACCGGTCGGCGCACTGCTGGCCGCTCGCTTCACCAGACAAGGGGCTCGGTCCGTGCCGGAGTGCCCGTCTTCTCCAGCCCTATCCTGACGTCCAGTCGCCTGGCGTGTCATGAAACGGTTGACGTCCTTGACCGGTTGCCCGGCGCAGAGTACCGTTCCCGAGAAGGACCGTGCCAGGCCGTCCGTTCACGTGACGGCCGGCACGAGGGCAGCCAGCGCGGGGTGGCCGGCGCAGGTCTGCCCAGATTACGCTCCTGGTACCGTCGGTGGCGCACGGTATCGTCCGCCGCCACCTCTGCCGCTGCCGCCTCGTCGGGTACCGATTCTTCGGCTCCTCCCTACTCGGCCTACCAGTCTCTTCGGAGCACCCCACTGTGAGCGTCTTCCCGATCGCCCGCTTCCGCCGCCTCCGCCGCACCGAGACCCTCCGCGCGATGGTTCGCGAGACGATGCTCTCGCCGCGCGATTTCATCTACCCGTACTTCGTGGCACCCGGGCGTGGCGTCCGCGACGAGGTCAGTTCGATGCCGGGCGTCTACCAATTGTCGGTGGACGAGGTCGTTCGAGACGCGCGGGAGCTTGGGCCGCTCGGCATCCCGGCGGTGCTACTCTTCGGTTTGCCGACGGCGAAAGATGCGCGCGGCAGCGAAGCGTACGCTTCGGACGGCGTGGTGCAGCAGGCGGTTCGCGCGCTCAAGGACGCCTGCCCGGATCTGATCGTCGTCACGGACGTCTGCCTGTGCGAGTACACCGACCACGGGCACTGCGGCGTGGTCGAGGGCGGGCGCGTGCTGAACGATCCGACCCTCGAACTGCTGGCCGAGATGGCCGTCTCGCACGCCGAGGCCGGCGCGGATGTGGTGGCGCCCTCTGACATGATGGACGGCCGAGTGGGGGCGATTCGGCGGGCGCTCGACGGGCGCGGCCTGTCCGAGACTGCGATCATGGCGTACTCGGCCAAGTTCGCCTCGGCGTTCTACGGGCCGTTCCGGGAGGCAGCCGACTCCGCGCCCCAGTTTGGCGACCGCCGCTCCTACCAGATGGACCCGGCCAACGCCCGCGAGGCGATGCGCGAGATCGCCGCCGACGTGGCCGAGGGGGCGGACTTCGTGATGGTGAAGCCCGCCCTCGCCTACCTGGATCTCATCCGGCGTGCCCGCGAGCAGTTCGATCTGCCGCTCGTCGCCTACAACGTCAGCGGCGAGTACGCGATGGTCAAAGCGGCTGCGCGCAACGGCTGGATCGATGAAGAGCGGGTCGTCGGGGAGATCCTGACTGGGATCAAGCGGGCCGGCGCAGACGCGATCATCACCTACCACGCTCGCGAGGCTGCCGCCCGACTGCAACGGTGAGGGGCTGAGGCCCGATAGGTTCCACCGCCTAGAGGCCGCGCTCCGCGGCGAGCGCGCGTAGCTCGGCGGCTCGCTCGCGAGCCGCGACGAGCGCCGGCACCTGACGCGGTTCCCAGGTAGCATCGACGGCCACGTCCGGCGGGGCCAGGTCGTCCATCACCCAGCGGGCTTGAAGCGCCGCGCCACGCGCCGCCGCTTCGACGGCCGAAGGGCGCTGCACCGGTAGCTCGAAGACGTCCGCGCAGAGTTGTGCCCAGCCGTCCGACGACGCGCCTCCGCCGACGAGGGTGATCTGGGTCGGGGTGACGCCGGTCCGCCGCAGCACGTCCAGCCCATAGGCCAACCCGAACGTCACACCTTCGACGACGGCCCGTACCAGTTCAGCCGGACCATGGCCGGTCCGTAGCCCGGCGAAGAGGCCGGCTGCGTTCGGCAAGCTTGGCGTCCGTTCGCCGTCGAGGTGGGGCAAGAACGTCGGGCCTGCTCCGGGCGAGGTTTCGGCAAGGGCTCGTTCGAGGCCCATGTACTCCAGGCCAAACAGGCGCATCGCCCAGCCGGTCGCGACCGTGCAGCCGAGTGTACAGGTGAGTGGAAGCCAGCCGCCCGTCGAGTCGCAAAAGTGAGCGGCCTCGCCGAGCGAATCGACGGCCGGTGCATCGGTGTACGCGAACGCCGTCCCTGACGTCCCGAGGCTGACGACGACTGGGCCTGGTCGGATCGCCCCGACGCCGATAGCAGCGCACATATTGTCGCCGCCGCCCGCGCTGACCGGGATGCCGGCCGGCAGTCCCAGCATCTCGGCTGCCGCGCCCCGCAGCCCTCCGATGGCTGAGCGCGACGGCACGAGCGCTGGCAGCGTCCGCTCCCAGTCACGCTGACTGTCGAGAAGCGTCAGGACCGGCTCGGCGTAGCGACGGGCTCGCACGTCGAAGTAGCCGGTGCCGGAGGCGTCGCCCGGCTCGGTCACGAAGGCGCCGGTCAGCCAGAAATTCAGGTAGTCGTGGGGGAGACAGATCCGCGCGGTATTGGCGTATACCTCCGGCTCCGAGCGGTGCAGCCAGGAGACTTTCGGCGCGGTGTAGCCCGGCAGGAACGGGTTACCAGTGAGCGCCAGAACGGCATCGAGGCCGCCGAGTTTGCGGGTGAGCCAGGCGCAGTCGGCGCCAGTGGTCGTGTCGTTCCAGAGCTTGGCCGCGCGTACCGGCCGGTCGGCAGCGTCCAGGCAGACGAGCCCGTGCTGTTGCCCCGAGACGCCGATGCCGGCGACCTCAACTGCGCCGGCGGCATCGAGTGCCTGTCGAACGCTCGCCTGAAGCGCCTCAATCCACCAGCCGGGGTGCTGCTCGCGGGCGCCGTCGTCCCGCGCAATCAGGTCGTGCCCTGCCCGTCCGAGCGCGAGAGGCGTCAGCGCCTCGGCGTCCACCAGCAGGGCCTTGGTGGACTGGGTGCCGCAATCGATCCCGAGGTACGCACGTCGTGTCATGGCGCTCAGGGTAGCCGCTCGTGGGGTACGAAGGCGAGCGCACCCTGCCAGGCGGTCAGGGCAGCCGGTCAGGGCAGCCGGTCAGGGCAGCCAATCGGGGCAGGCGGTCAGGGCAGGCGGTCAGGGCAGGCGGTCAGGGCAGGCGTTGCGGGCCATCGGCTGCGCCCCGCACTGGACAGCCCACTTATCGAGAGCGTATCGCGAACGCCACCGCGCTCGATGGGGAACAGGACGGTCAGGCCCGGTCGCCCTCATCTGGCCGGATGAGCGGCTGGCGGAAGGCCTGAGTAGGCGCATCGTCGTCGGTGCTCCGGCCGGCGTCGCCGCCACGAGTGGGGTCAACTGCGCCTGAGCTTGCGGTACCGCTCCTCGGCGCGTACCCGCTGCCCTGGTCGCCGTCATCGCCGCGGGCGCGCTCCGTGCCGCCCCGATCGGGGCTGCTGTGGTGGCCGTTTCCGCCAGCGTGCCCGCCGCGGTCGTCGTGCCCAGTGCCGTTTGTCAGGCCGTCGAGGCCGGTCAGCCCGCGTGTCAGATCGATTGGCAACGGAAACACGATCGTCGAGCGGCGGTCGTTGGCGATCTGGCTGAGGGTCTGGAGATAGCGCAGTTGGAGTCCGGCCGACTCGCTGGTGATGATCCCGGCGGCTTCGGCCAGGCGCTCGGCAGCGGCGAACTCCCCTTCAGCGTGGATAATCTTGGCGCGCTTCTCCCGCTCGGCCTCGGCTTGACGTGCCATCGCCCGCTTCATCGTGTCCGGCAGCTCGACGTCTCGGACCTCGACGGACGTGACCTTGATGCCCCAGGCTTCCGTCTGCTCGTCGATGATCCGCTGAAGCTCCTGGTTCACCCGGTCGCGCTCGGTTAGCAGACTGTCCAGTTCGAACTGGCCGAGCACGCTCCGCAGCGTCGTCTGGGCGATCAGGGAGGTGGCGCGGCGATAGTCGAGCACCGTGACGACGGCGCGGCTCGAATCAACGACCCGGAAGTACGCGACGGCATTGACCTTGACGGTGACATTGTCGCGAGTGATGGCCTCCTGGGCCGGCACGTCGAGGGTGATGACTCGCAGGTCGACCTTGATCATGCGCTCGATCTTGGGGATGAGCAGGATCAGGCCCGGTCCCCGCGCGCCGACCAGCCGCCCGAGCCGGAAGACGACGCCGCGTTCGTACTCCTGCACGATCTTGACGGCGGCGGTGAAGAACCAGATCGCCACGATCGCGATGAAGATAGCCGGGCCGATGAGCGCGAGCAGGCTGTCCATGACTGGTCCTCCGATGGCCCCGCGCTCGCGCCCGGCTGACTGCCTGACTGCCGCCAGCGGGCGAGATCGCGCGAGCCGCCTGCCGCCATCATACCCCGCCACCCGGCCAGGCCAGAGCATTGTCCATCCTGCCGCACATCCGCTGTCGGCGGAAGCAGGCGGCTCCCTGCCTCACCTTCCACGATGGTGAAACGTGAGCCCGTACTCGTGCGCCGCCGGTCGTTCGCTTGCACGACTTCGTCCAGAAGGTTGGTCCGGGTTCGGCGAACGCGCTCGGCCAGGGTGAGAGTATCAGGCGGGGGCTTCAGCAGCGCGCTGTGGAGGAAGCGGAGGCGCAAAATGAACCGCCCGGGCGTGGGGCTCACCCGAGCGGCTCTGAGGAGGGGACTGGCACGGCGTTCTCGCCGCGCACACCCTTCCTAGCATGCCGTGTGCCACAGCGCGCAGAGTCTCTGTCACGGTTCCGTTACAGTGTGGTCGAAGTACCTGCCTGGCTCCGCACAGAGCGGTCGCGGAAACTCCATCATGACCCCTGGCATGCCCCCAGGTGTCTGCTCCAGGCGTGCCCCCAGGTGTCTGCTCCAGGCGTGCCCCGCGTAGAAGGCAGGGATAATCGCCTGCTGGCGGCTGCACCCCCATTGGCTTCGGCTCGAACTGCGCTGGCATCGACATAACCATGGCCAGCCTCCTGCCCGCGCGGGTTACCCGAGGGCAGCCTGCGTCGACACCGGCCGAGAGCCGCGCGTCAGCGGTACCACCGCTCCGGCTACCATCTGTGCACGTCACACCGGAGGTGCCCCGATGGCCGCGTCAATGCCGACGCTCCGCTACGCCGACAGCCCGCCGCGCTCCGCCGACCTGGTCGTCGTCGGGGGCGGGATCGTCGGGGCAGCCACCGCCTTCTTCGCCACCCGTGCCGGACTGCGCACCGTCCTGCTCGAGAAGCGCCCGGCTCTCTGTACCCTGACCACCCCAGTCTCGACCGGCGCGTTCCGGCTCCAATTCGACAATCCCGAGGAGATCGCGCTCGTCCGTGAGGGCATCGCCCTCTTCGAGCGCTTCGCCGAGATCGCGGACCTGCCTGGCTACGATATCGGGCTACGACAGCAGGGGTATCTCTTCTGCACCACCGACGAGGCCGGCATGCGGCGTCAACATGAGTGGGTCGAGCGGCAGCGCACCTGGGGCCTGGACGACGTCGAAATATTGCCGGGCGACGAAGTCCGCTACCGCTTTCCATACGTCGGGCCGAACATCCTTCAGGCTCGCTACCGTGCGAAGGACGGCTGGCTGAAGCCGAAGGCGCTGACCATTGGCTACGCCATTGCCAGCGGTGCGACGATCTGCCTCGATACCCCGGCGACCGGCTTCGAGCATCAACGCGGCCGGCTCGTCGGGGTGCGGACGCCGCGCGGATCGATCGCCTGCCGCGACGTCGTGATTGCGGCCGGCCCGTTCAGCGGCCAGATCGCCGGGCTGGCCGGCCTCCGCCTCGACCTGCGTCCGCGCCGCCGGATGAAACTCGTCATCCCGGACCTGCCCGACGTCCCGCCAGACGCCCCGATGACGATCGACGAGGAGAGCGTGGCCCACTGGCGACCGGCTCTGCACGGCGCTTACGCGCTGTTCACCGACCCCACGACGCCGGTCAGCGAGCCGGAAGAGAACGTCCTCCCGGATGCGCGCTTCGCCTTCAATCTGCTCCGGCCAGGCTCGCCGCGCGCACTGGCTCGGATCAGCCCCTTCTGGGCGCGTGCCTGGGAGTGCGGTGAGCCGGACTGGATGCTTCAGGCCGGCCAATACGAATACACCCTGGACCATCGCCCGTACCTTGGCCCAGCCGAGCGGCCCGGCTTGCATCTGAACTGCGGCTACAGCGGCCACGGCATCATGGCGAGCGCCGGCGGCAGCCGGCTCGTCGTCGACGCGCTGCTCGGGCGGGTTACGCCAGAGGAGAACCCGTTTCGACCGGACCGCCCCGTCGTCGAGCGCCGCCTGGACATCCTGTAGGCCGCGCGGCTAGAGTGCGCGGCTAGCGCACAGGGCGTAGCGGGTGCCGAGATGATACGTTGCCTGCCTGAGAGCATCGGTTTGCGAGCACATACTCGACACTGGCTGCGAATTTTGCAACGCGAGGGAATTTGCGAGCGGCAGTACGGGTTATCGATATCAAGACAGACATGTCGACTCGTGAGAAGGCATCCGGGTAGCGCGCCTTGCGGGCGCGATGTAGAGTAGAGGCAGGATGGAGCCATCACAGCCTGGGGCCGACGTAGCCTGCACCGGCATGGCGAGTTGCGAAAGGAGGCCTCACCATGATGACGTTGAGGCCGAGATCGAATGATGCGGAGCGCCCCGAAATCTGGAGCCCGCGCGTCTTAGCCATCGTCACTCTACTGCTCGGATTCACCGCCGGCGGTGTCCTCGCAGCCATCGACTGGTGGCGATTGGGCGCCCGCGCACGGGCCGTCGAGCATCTGGCGTTGCTCGTACTCGCCGCCTCCCTCTACAGCGTCGCAATCCTGCTTTTCCCCGGGGTGATTGGCGTAGCCCTTGGCTATGGGGTGACGGTTCTGGCCGCCATCTACCTGTACGTCCGCATGCACGCCGACCTGCACCACGCCGCTGAGGCCGGGCAGACGATTACACCGGCGAGCTGGCTGGCGGCCGGACTGGCCGGTGCCGTGGTCGCCATCATCACGATCGCTATCGTGTCGGTGCACAGGCTCCTGTTGGACGGCATGGCGCTCATCCCCTGAGCGGCGTTCGCCCCTCCCCGCGCTCACGCGCCCGCCTACTCGCTGCTCCACCTGCTCCCGCCCGAGGATGGCTTCGGCAGGCGGGGCAGCAGCCAGTCCAGGAATGCGCCAGGGCTGCGGCTCTGGAGCCAGAGGCGCCCGGGGCCAGTGAAGTCTGCTACCAACCCCTCGCCGCCGAAGATCGTCGTCTTCAGGCCCCCGATCCGGCGGACGCCGTAGGTGCACGAGGCGTCGAACGCGACGATATGGCCGGTGTCCACGATGTAACGTTCGCCCGGTTGGAGCGTCTTCTCGTGGATTGCCCCGTAGGATGACACCCAAAGGTCGCCCGATCCGGAGAGGCGCAACAGGAACAACCCCTCGCCGGCGAAGAAGCCACGCGCACCACCCCAGGTCGTGTCTACGGCGACCGATGCGGCGCTCGCCAGGAACGAGCCGCTCTGCGCCAGGATGTCCTGGCCGCGCAGTGGCATATGGATGACGTCGCCGCTCAAGCTCGGCGCGAACGATACCTCGCCGGGCGCGGTGGCTCGGAACGTGTTCATGAAGAACGACTCGCCGCCGAGGATCGCCCGCTTCAGGCCGCCGAACAGGCCGCCGCCCATGCCGGTGCTCACCTCGATCGAGGGCGACATGCTCACCATGCCGCCTGGCTCGGCTCGAAGCTCCTCGCCCGCTTCGAGGGACACCACCAGTAAGGAATACGACGGGCGGTAGAGGATCTCGTGGCGCATCCGAAGCCCTCCAGAACGTCAAGGGTCCGCAATCGTCAGGCTGACGTGCCCGTGCGCCTGGGGGAACGCGGAGGCTGCCACCACGCCGCACAGGAGCGGATTGCGCCAACCGTACCACGTCGTGCGCCGAGCGCTCGCCCATTTCTCGGCCATCCCCCCTGCTCCCTGACCCGGTAACTGGCGGACTGTCAAGCCGCACCCGGTATGCTTCCTGCGCCGGCGACGTGCCCAGGGCCGTACGCCGCCCGGGAGCCCCGATCTATGCGCCTGCTAGATGTTCTGCACGTCAGCCGCCACACATCTGATCGCCGCCGCCTACACCCGCCGGCACGCTCGTTTGCGTCTGCGAATGGCCCAGACGCCCGGGTATCCGCTGGCAACCGGGCGAGTGAGCGGCGGGCGATAGGATGCCGGGCGATAAGCTCCGCGGCGGCGGAGTGCCGGATGATGACCGTCTGGGCGTCGCGGTGAGCGCGCCCGTCGAGGCTCCTCCCCAGGCGACAGCGAGCCCATCTGATTTCTATCTGGAGCGCCGCGACCGCTTCCGCGCCGAGGCGGCGGTCCTGGCGACGGCGGCGGCTCGGCTGGCGAACCTGCGCCTGCTCGCCTTCTTTGGCGCGCTGGCCGTCGCCGCCTGGGCCGCGTGGACGGGGCTCGCCCCGCTCTGGGCCGGCGTGCTCGTGCTGCTGGCCGTCTTCGGCGTGCTGGTCGTCCGGTACCGACGCGCTGAGCGGGAGCGGCGCCACGTCGCCGGCCTCGCCGATCTGGCCGAGGAAGCATTGTGGCGGCTCGCGCGTGACTGGGAGCGTCTGCCGCTCCGCCACGAGCGTCGCGCCGACCCTCTCCATCCGTACGCCGTCGATCTCGACCTGTTCGGACGGGGCTCGTTGCTACACCTGCTCGAGGCCGTCGGGACGCGCCTCGGGGACGACACGCTTGCCGACTGGCTGCTCGGACCGGCCGATCCGGCGAGGGTGCGCGCGCGGCACGCCGCCATCGCCGATCTCGCCCCCCGCGCCGCATGGCGTGACGAGCTCCTCTGGCGGGGCCGTGCCACGGGCCGGGAGTCGCCCGATCCGGCTCCGTTCCTTGCCTGGGCGGAGGGGTCGACATTTCTGAGTCATCGCCGCGCGCTCGTCTGGGGTGCGCGCCTGAGCCCGCCCCTCTTCTGGGTGCTGTTGCTCGCACACGGCGCGGGTCTGACCGCCTGGCCGTTCTGGCTGCTGCCCTTGCTGGTGAACCTGCTGATCGGCTGGCGGCTCGTGGGCCCGTCCGTCGAGCGGCTCACCCAGGTCCGTCACGTGGCCGGGGCGCTGGGAGCGTATGCGGATGCGCTGGAGCTACTAAGTGAGACGTCGTTCGAGGCGCCGTTGCTGCGGCGGATCACAGCCGACCTCGGCGTACCCTCGGGGCCGTCGCCGGGTCAGCGTGCAGTAGCAGGCCAGGGGGCAGTAGGCCAGGGGTTCGCCGTCACCCGGCAGCAGCCCACGACGGCCGCTCGACCTGCTCAGCAGCCAGGCGTGGCGACCGGCACCCGCTGCCACCCCGCACCAGTCGAGATCCGGCGCCTCGATAGGATCGTTCGATTCGCTCAGCCGTCCTCTTCGATGATCTACCCGCTGATCGAACTGACGACACTCTGGAACGTTCACGTCTTGAGCGCCCTCGAGGGTTGGCAGCAGCGCTCGGGGGCGCACGTCCGCGCGTGGCTCGTCGCACTTGGCGAAGCTGAGGCGCTAGCCGCGCTCGCCCGCCTCGCGCACGACCATCCGGCCTGGGCCTTCGCGGACTTCGACGACGCGGCCCGCCGGCTCGACGCGCGGGCGCTCGGGCATCCGTTGCTCCGCGACGACGTGCGAGTCTCGAACGACGTAGCGCTCGGGCCGCCGGGCACGTTCCTGCTGGTGACCGGCTCGAACATGTCCGGTAAGAGCACGCTATTGCGAGCAATCGGCGTCAACGTGGTGCTGGCACAGGCTGGCGCACCAGTCTGTGCTGCCGCACTCTCTCTGCCCTCCCTCGATCTGTGGACGAGCATGCGGGTCTCGGACTCGCTGGAACGTGGCGTCTCGTTCTTCATGGCCGAGCTTCAGCGCCTCAAGCAGGTGGTGGATGCCGCGAGCCATGCTGAGCCACGACTGGTCCTGTACCTCCTCGACGAGATCCTCCAGGGCACCAATACCGCCGAGCGCCAGATCGCCGCGCGCCGGATCATCCGCACCCTGCTCCGTTGCCCGGCGATTGGGGCGGTCTCGACACACGATCTGACACTCGCAGCCTCGCCGGAGCTTGCCGAGATCGCGCAGTCGGTCCATCTGACCGAGACGATCGTCGACGAAGCAGACGGCGCGCACATGACGTTCGACTATCACCTGCGGCCGGGTATCGCCCGCTCTACCAACGCCCTGCGCCTCCTGGAGATGGTCGGCCTCCCGACTGAGTGACGCCCAGACCTCCCTGGAGCGCCTCGACGCCGTCCCGCCACGCATCCGTCGTCCCCACGGCTGGGGTTGGATCGATACGACCACTGCCATCCCCTCTCAACCCCTCGGCCATGCGACGTAGCCAGACGCGTCTTCCTCCGCACGATGGCAATCGTCGTTGCGCACCCCTTAGATCACAGCGAACTCGGAACGCAAGCACCTGGTGATGGGGTTGGCGTCGTCTCCAGGGTGCCGGATAGGACCATGCAACGCCGGCGCGGAACTGAGGCGTGCGCACGAGCGTCTTCTCTCTCACCGTCTGTCCTCAGCGTACGCGGACGGACGACGAGAGGCGGGTGATGGGAGTACGAACGCGGATCGCGCTGGCCGCACTCGGGGTCGCGGCGGTCCTCGGAGTCCTCGGCGATCTTCTTCTGCGCGCGAGCCCCTGGGGGATCAACGCGCTCCTCTGGACCGTCGCGCTCGTGGTTGGCGTGGCTGGCGTCGCACGGTGGGGACGGGTGCCGCTGGCTGGCGAGGGGCGGTGGCTGGTGCTGCCGCTCGTGTTCTTCGCCGGCGCGCTCGCCTGGCGCAACTCGCCGACGCTCGCCGGGGCGAACCTGCTCGCGCTACTCGCGATTCTGGCACTCGCCGCGCACCGCACACGCCTGGGCTCGCTGCGAATCGCCGGCGTGATGGAGTACCTGGCGGCCGGTGTCATCGCCTTCTTCTATGCGTCGGTCGGCCTCCCGCTCCTCGTGCTCGGCGACGTGAAGTGGCGCGAGATGCCGCGCGTTGGCTGGTCCGGCCCGCTGCTGGCCGTGGCGCGCGGGTTGCTCGTCGCAGTACCGCTGCTGCTGGTCTTCGGCGGCCTGTTCGTCGCGGCCGACGCCATCTTTGCCGGGTTTGTGAGCGATCTGCTGGCGTTCGACCTGAAGGAAATCGCCGCGCACCTGTTTTGGATTGGCCTCTGGGCCTGGCTCAGCGCCGGCTTCCTGCGCCACCTGCTGCTGCTGGCTGACGACGCAGCGGCCGTAGCAGCGGGCGCAGCAGAGCGGGCTCGTACTGACCGAGCGTCACTCGCCGCCTCGGAAGCGGGGGCTATCGACGGCGAACGAGAAGAACCGAGGGAACCTGCACAGCGGAGGGAGTCAGCCGACGTCAGCGCGGCTCCAGTCGCCACGACGACGGAGCCTGCTGCCTCGCATCTCGAACGTGCAGAGCCGACAGCCAGCGACGGCACCTTCGGCGCGGCCGGCAAGGATGGCAGCACGGACAGGCCGGCTGTCGCCAGCGACGAAAGGTTCGGAGTGGCCGTCGATACTGGCAGCGTAGCAGCCGTCGCCCCCTCTCGGGCAGCCGCACTGGAGGAACGGGCCGCGGCGACAGGCGTGGGCGAGACGGCGGGCGCGGGTAGGGCAGCGGGAGCAGGTCTGGCGTTCGTCGACGGTGCGAAGCGGGCGGGCGGGGCACCGTTATTCGCGCTCGGCATCGTCGAGGTTGGGATCGTACTCGGGCTGCTGGACCTGCTCTTCCTGGCGTTCGTGCTGATCCAGTTCCGCTACCTCTTTGGGGGCGCCGTCCAGGTCGAAATCTCCCCAACGCTCACCTACGCTGAGTACGCCCGACGCGGCTTCTTCGAGCTGGTCGCGGTGGCGGCACTGCTCCTGCCCACGCTCCTCGGCCTCGACGCGCTGGCCCGGATGCGCACGCCCCGACAGATTCGGCTCTATCGCATCCTGGCAGGCGTGCTGATCCTGCTGTTGTTCGTCGTAATGGCCTCGGCGCTTCAGCGAATGCGGCTCTACCAGCAAGAGTACGGGCTCACCGAGCTACGCCTCTACACGACCGCCTTCATGGGCTGGCTCGGGCTCATCGCGGCCTGGTTCCTGGCGACCGTCCTGCGCGGGCGGCGCGAGCGCTTCATGTTCGGGGCGTTCGTCACCGGCTGCCTGATGCTCGTAACGCTGAATACCGTCAATCCAGACGATCTGATCGTGCGGACGAACGCGAGCCGCCACGGCGCCACCGAGCCGATCGACGGGCACTACCTGACCCAATTGAGCGCGGACGCCGTCCCGGCCATCATCGAGGCGCTGCCCACCCTGCCGGAGTCGGAGCGCTCGCTCGCCGCTGCCTGGCTGCTCTGGCGCTGGTCGCCGCCGGATTCGTTCGACTGGCGCACCTGGCAGTGGGGTCGCTGGCAGGCATGGCAGGCCGTAGCCAATAACGGGGAGAGGCTGCGTGACATCAAGGGCGACACGGTCTACCCCCCGACGTACACTCGCCGCTAATACCGACCACTCCTGGCCGTGTCGTACTTGCGGCTCGCCACCAGGAGTGTCGGACTCACCGAATATGACGCGACCGCGCAGGGTTGATAGACAAACTGCCCCCGCGCCGTTGCGTCTCCGATGCCATTGCACGGCACTGGGAGTTGTGAGCGTGCCGCTCACGCGGGCTTGTTTCCGGGGCCAGGGGAGCGTGAAGGGCGTCAGTTCGGCTCGCCGGAGCGGCGACGGAACGCCTCAACCCGCCTGGCGAGCGCGGCGTGCTGGGGAAGCTCCAGCGTCGCGTCGTACTCCAGTACCTTCTCGGCGGCGCGACGTGCCCGCTCCACCAGTGCCGCGTCGTCGAGCGTTGCGATCTGAAGCTCGGGGAACCCACTCTGGCGTACCCCGAAGTAGTCGCCAGGACCGCGCAGCCGGAGGTCGTGTTCGGCGAGGGCAAGGCCGCTATCCGAATCGACGAGCACCTGGAGCCGGCTGAGCGCCGTATCGGACGCTTCCTCGGTCAGCAGCAGGCAGACCGACGGCCGGGCGCCGCGCCCGACTCGCCCCCGGAACTGATGAAGCTGGGCCAGCCCGAACCGTTCGGCCCCCTCGATCAGCATGACGCTCGCGTTCGGGATGTCCACCCCGACTTCGACGACGGCCGTCGAGACGAGCACGTCGTACGCCTGGTCACGGAACGCCCGCATCATGGCATCCTTCTCGGCTGGCCTCATCCGGCCGTGCAGGAGCGCCAGTCGGAGGCCGGCCAGGTCGCTCGCCTGGAGGCGCTCGTACTCGGCCGTCGCGGCGCGGGCCTCCAGGTTGGGCGAGTCCTCCACCAGCGGGCAGATCACGAACGCCTGCCCACCCTTCGCCACCTCGCGGCGGATCTTCTCGTAGGCAAGCTGTCGCTCGTCCTGGTTGAGCAGGTAGGTCTTCACCTTTTGCCGGCCCGGCGGCATCTCGTCGATCAGCGAGAGATCCAGATCGCCGTAGAGGCTGAGGGCGAGCGTGCGGGGGATCGGCGTGGCGGTCATCACCAACAGGTGCGGGTGCCCGCCTTTCTCGCGGAGCGCCACTCGCTGACGAACCCCGAAGCGATGCTGCTCGTCGACGACGGCGAGCCCGAGGTTCGCGAACTCGACGTGCTCCTGAATCACCGCCTGCGTCCCGACCAGCACGTCGATCTCGCTCTCGGCGATGGCCGCGTAGATGCGTCGCCGCTCGGCTGTCTTGACGCTGCCGGTCAGCAGCCCTATCCTTGGCACTCGCATATCGGCCGCTTCGAGCGCCTCGGCGGCGCCCGCGTAGAAGCGGGTCAGCGAGCGGTAGTGCTGTTCGGCCAGGATCTCGGTGGGAGCCATCAGGCTACCCTGGGCGCCGGCCTGGACCGCCACGAACAGCGCCGCCGCTGCAACGGCCGTCTTCCCCGAGCCGACCTCCCCTTGAAGTAACCGTACCATCGGGCGGGACTCGGCAATGTCGGTCAGGATGCCATCGAGCGCCCGATGCTGGCCGCCGGTCAACTCATACGGCTGAGCCGCCAGGAGCGTCGCCAGCGCGCCGGCCGGCGTCGGCAATGGGGGTGATTCGGCGCCTTGCCAGGTTAGCTTGCGCTGGAGCACCACGAGCTGGATCGTGAACAACTCGTCGAAGGCGAGCCGCCGCCGTGCGAGCGCTAACGTTGCCTCATCATCTGGGAAGTGCACCTGCCGGACGGCCTCGCCGTACGGCCACAGGTCGTACGTCTCGCGGACCCAGCCAGGTAGTGGATCGGGCAGGCGGTCAGTCCAGCCGGCAACGGCCCACTTGATGCGCTCGCGCAGGGCACGGTCGGTGAGGCTGGCCGTGAGGGGGTAGGTGGGGACCATCCGGCGGGTGTGCGTCGGGTCGCCGTCGTCACGCTCCCAGTCCGGGTTATCGAAGTTGAGCGCCCGTCCGAACGCCGTCAGCCTGCCGCTGAGCGCGACTCGCTGGCCGATCTGGACCGGACTGAAACGCCCGTGACGGAACCAGGTGGCAGTGACCCGACCGGTCCGGTCGGCTATCGTGGCCACGATCTTGTGGAGGCCGCCGCGCGGGCTCGGCGAGATGTCGACCTGCTGGACGATCCCAACCACGCTGGCAATCGGCTGCATGATCAGGTGGGCGATCTCGGTGGCCGGCGGGTACGCCTGATACCGGCTCGGGTAATGCAGGAGCAGATCCCCGAAGACGTGGATGCCGAGCTTCGCCAGCAGCCGAGCCTCCTTCTCCTTGACGCCCTTCACCTGCTCGATGGGCGTGTCAAGGGAAGGAACAGGCGGGCCCTCCTTCGACGTTCGTTCGCCCGCCGCGGGAAGCACCTCGGTGCCCCTCACCCTCTCGCCCTCTCTCCCGCACGCGGGGGAGGGGGCCGGGGGGTGAGGGGCGCCGTGAGAAGACGTCTCGCTCAGCAGCGCCAGCGCCGCGTCGAGGCGGCTGGCGCGCTCGGGCGGGGATGCCTCAGCGTAACCGACGAGCGCCTCGGCGACGTCTCGAGCCAGGGCATGGCAGGCCGGGTCGGCGCTCGCGGCGTGGACGCGGCGCTCCCAGTTTCCCAGGAATGCTGCCAGACCACCGACGACGACCCGGTCCTGACAGCCTTGCTTGCGCTCGGCTTCGAAGATTTTGCGGGCGTTCTCGACCTCGGCGAGCGAGGGGGCGGGCTGCCTGGCCGGTGAGCGGGGGGAGCGGGTCGTGGACATGGACGACGATCGGGATGCCACAGGTATCGCAGGTATCAGGGTGCGGCGGCCATCAGGATGCGACAGTCATCAGGATCGGCGGCCATCAGGATGCCACGATGGCGGTCAGGCCGAACACCGGGCCAGCATGCGTCCCGAGGACGATGCCGATCTCGCCGCGGTCGATCGGCACCCCGGGCAGCCGGTCGTGAACGAGCCGTTCGAGCTCGTCCATGACGTCGGGGATGCCGCCGTTCAACACCCCGATCCGTTCGAGGGCTCCCTGCGCCGCGATGATGTCGACCAGTCGGCGCATCGCCGAGGAGCGGCTCCGAGGCCGCTCGACGGGCAACACCTCGTTCTCGCGGATGCTGAGAATCGGCTTGAAGTTCAGGATCGAGCCGAGCAGCGCCTTGGCCCGTCCGATCCGCCCGCCCTTGAGAGCGTACTCCAATGTGTCGAGCGCCGCGTAGAGGCGCAGGCGTGGCACCAGCCCGCGCAGATCGGCGGCGATCTGCTCCGGTGCGGCGCCCGTTGCGCCAAGCTCGACGGCGCGCGCGGCCAGCCAGCCGAGACACATCGTGGTCGTGCCACTGTCGATCGCGGTAACCCGCCCCTGCCCGACCCGCTCGGCGGCGCTACGCGCCACGTCGAACGTGGCACTCAACTTGCCGGCCAGGTGGACCGAGATGACGTGATCGACCTGGCCAAGCAGGTCTTCGTAGGTCTGCTCGAACAGGCCGGCCGGCGGCGCAGACGTCGTCGGGACGGTCGCGCGCTCGCGGAGGAGTCGGTAGAAATCGGCCGTCGACAGGTCCACTTTGTCGCGGAACGTGTCGCGGTCCCAGATGACCGAGAGCGGCACCACGACGATCCCGAGACGCTCCTGGACGTCATTGGGAAAGTCGGCCGTACTGTCGGTGACGACGCCGATACGCGACACGGTCAACGCTACTCCACGGACAGGATGTACGGGTAGTGAGGCTGGCCACCCTCGGCGACGTCGACTTCGAGATGTGGGTACGCCGCCCGGATCGACGCGGCCAATGCCTCAGCGTGCTCGGGTGCCACGTCCTCGCCATAGTAGATCGAGACGATCTCGCGTGTCTCTGGGGTACAACGAGCGAGCGCGCCCAGAGCCGCGTCATCGAGGTTCTCGGAAACAGTGACCAGCGCATCGTCGAGCAGCCCGAGGCTCTGGCCGCGCTCGACGTGCCAGCCCTGGACTTCGGCCGAGCGTACCGCGCGCGTCACCTCGATCGAGGCGACGCGGCCCATCGCCTCCTCCATCAGCCGAGCGTTCGTCTCCAGATCGGCCTCGTAGTTGAAGGCGAGCAGCGCGGCAATCCCTTGCGGCGCCGAGCGCGTCGGGACGACCCGCAGGGCGCGCGGCGTCTGGGTGGCAGCATGCCGCGCTGCGAGCAGGACGTTGGCGTTGTTCGGGAGCAGGATCAACTCCTGGTAACCAACGGCGTTGACAGCGTTCAGGATCTCCTGCACGCTCGGGTTCATCGTCTGGCCGCCTTCGACCAGCCCGGCCGCGCCCATGCTCGCGAACAGCGCCCGGAAGCCGGCGCCCGGCACCACCGCCACCACGCCGATGCTACTGACACTCTGGGCCGCCATGCCCAGGGTCGCGCCTGAAGCTACGCCCCTCGCAGTCGGCGTGCTCTCGACGGCGTCGCCGGCCGTGTCGTGCTGAAGCTGCATGTTCTCGACTTTGATCCGCGACACGATGCCTCGGTCAACAGCCCAGTCCAGCGCCTCGCCTGGGTGGCGGGCGTGGACGTGGACGCGGACGTACTCGCCGTCGCCAACCACGATCACCGAGTCACCGATCGACTCCATCCGCCCTCGGATCGCCACCAGGTCGACCGTTGCCTGTTGGAGCATGAACTCGGTGCAGAAGCCAAGGCTGCCTTCGCCAGTATGTTGCGCGGCCACGAGCGCCTGGCTTGCGACCGGCGCGGCGCCGTCCGCCTCGATCGGCAGACCGCGGGCCGTGCGCCAGAACGCTTCGACGAGCAGCCGAAAACCCTGGGCGCCGGCGTCCACTACGCCCGCGCTGGCGAGTACGTCCAGTTGCTGCGTGGTGTCGGCGACGGCGCGATCCACCACCCGTAGCACCTGCTCGAGCAGGCCGGCGATGGTCGGCTCCTCGGGTGCAATCACCTGCGCCTCTTCGGCCGCGCGTCGGGCAACGGTCAGGATCGTCCCCTCGACCGGCTTGCCGACCGCCCGATAGCCGGCGTCGGAGGCGCGGACGAAGCCATCGGCCAGATCGTGCACCGAGAGCGTCGACTTGCCGGCGGCAGCCTCGGCAAACCCTCGCAACAACTGAGATAAGATGACCCCGGAGTTGCCGCGTGCCCCCATCAGCGCTCCGCGCGCCGCTGCCTGCGCAAGCGCCCCGGCGTGGTCGGCATGCTCGCGCTCGACCTCCTCGGCGGCGGCGCGGAGCGTCATCGACATGTTCGTACCAGTATCGCCATCGGGTACGGGGAAGACATTCAGGGCATTGACGCTCGGAGCCCGCACTTCGAGCAAGGTGGCCGCGGCTTCGACGGCGGTGCGGACGCCCTGAGGGCTAACCGAGGTCGCCGCCGGCGCCGCGTCACTCGCGGTCACCCCGGAGTTGGCTGGCCCGTGCACGGTCGTGGCTCCATCCGCCGCATCACCCGTCTCGTCGGCGGATACCTCGGCAGTGTCGAGAGCACGGTCCGAGCCGGGGCCAGGCGTCGGAGAAACGGTTGCCACGGTCCCTCCCCCCCGTCGAGGAAGCACGAGCCGCTCTCGCGCCCACACCGTGCGGCGCGCGCGTGTGCTTGCCAGGGCACGATACAGGGGCGCGATACAGCGGCGCGGTGGCGACAGATCGGGACACCGTGCTACACTTCGTCCTGGCATTATATCGCCTCCGGACGACGAGCCGACCAGTCGGCGATGCTGCGTGCGCCCGTGTCGCACCGTACACGGCAAGCGCGCGGCGAGCCCGAGGTGCCGCGCCGGGGGGCGCCTGCTCCAGCAGTCGAGGACAGGCCCCACTGTGGATCCAAGTAGGGGACGAGGGCAAGATCGTGAAGGGCCGTTGTGAGATCTGTGACAAGGCGGTGGTGTTCGGCCACAACGTCAGTCACTCCAATCGTAAGACGAACCGGATGTGGCGACCGAACGTTCAGAAGGCGATCCTCCTGATCAAGGGAGCGCCAACTCGGGTGCAGGCATGCACGCGCTGCATTCGAACGAATCGCAAGCAGGCCGCCGCGCTCTAACGAACCGCGCGCTGCCGCCACAGAAGCGCCGAGGCCCCTGGCGCACCTCCGATTGGGGTGCGCCAGGGGCCTCGGCATGTACGGCTCGGCACCCGCTCGCGGATAGCCAGGGGGCGCCGCCAAGGACGCCGCCTCGGGAGCAGCATGAGGCGCCTCGTCATGGCTGCGCACGGGCAGTGCTGCCGTGCCGATGCCGCGCGGCCCGGTCCTCCTCGCTACTCGGTCCTCCTCGCTACTCGGTCCTCCTCACACGCCCCGATAGTCCGTCGCTCGGCGTCAGAGGGTGACCGGTCCCCGCGGCTCCTCGCGCGTGGCCCTCGGCTCGGTCGCGTGCGACTCGGTGGACGGGTGCTCCTCAGCCCGTCGTTCACTGGCTGGGCGCTCACGCGATGGGTGCTCGCCGGCTGGCTGTCCATCTGACTGGGCCGCGGCGGACCGGTGCTCGCCAGGGTACGGCTCGGTCACGATCTCCTCGATCTCTCGACGGGCGCGCCCGATGACGTCGCGGATACGCCGGAGTTGCGCCGGCTGGAGCGTGCGCAGCCACTGATGCCGAAACAGGCGGCCGATCTCTTGGACCTCCTGGATGAATGCCTGCACCTCGGCTTTGAACTCCGGGCTCCAGCCCCCGCCGATCCGGCCTCGGGCGTCGTCGACGCGCTCGCCCCGCTCCGCGAGGAAGCGCCGGCCGGCCTCGGTGATGGTATAGGTGCGCTTCCCGTCCTGCTCCTGGCCGGAGACGTAGTCCATCTCTTCGAGCATCTGGAGCGTCGGGTAGACGGTGCCGGGGCTCGGCTTGTAGAAGCCGCGCGAGCGCTCCTCCAACGCTCGAATGATGTCGTAGCCGTGGCGCGGCTTCTCGGCCACCAGCTCGAGGATGACGTACTTGAGGTCGCCGCGCTCGAAGAAGCGCTCGCGCGGCCCGCTAAAGCCACCGCCAAAGCCGCCTCGTCCACGTCCAAACATGTGCGATCCCTCCCCTGAGTGTCGATGCCCAATTCGCCAGCCGTGAGACTGACGGGGCAGCGCGTACGCGCATTCCAGCATGTCGTCTCTCTGTACTATCGCGATATATCGTGATAGTACGACGGAATGTCAGGCCGCGCAAGCATTCCGCCAGTCATGGCTCGGACCGGCTGGTGGCCTTGCCCGATTCTTCGGGTCCGCGCTCGGAGCGTTATGACTCGGCCTGGAAGCCGCGCGTAGTCCACCACCGCATCGGCAATACTGCGGCTCGACGTCGTAGCTCGGAGCGGCGGCTGGATGCACCGCCCCTGCTAGTACGGGTGCCGTGATGGAGCAGCGATGGACGGGGCGGGGCGCCGTTCGTACGACGCGCCCCGGCCAGTCATCGGCGTTTCACGGCAGTCGCGCCGCGCCATGCCCCTCGTACGTGCAGATCGTGGACGATAAGGAAGGCACATGGCACCAGGCCCACCACGCCAGGCCGAGAGCAGCTAGCTCACGCCAGTCCCGCTCGCCGGCGCCGTATTTCACGGTCCTGTCGCTCCTGGTGAGGAGCCACCAGTACGACGCGGCCTGCAACGGTTGGTATCAGGGCGCGGCGCCGGCCGTAGAGTACCCGCTGCCCCCACGGAAGTAGACCGTCCGCTCGACGACGATATCGCGATCCGCCGACACGCGCGCCGAGAACGTCTGGCCATCGACCGCGTCGTTGGCGCGCATACTGGCCCGGCCGTTCGGCACGAGCGCGACAGACTGATGCATCAAGGTGGCACCCGCGCCGAAATACGCCAGATCGACCTGAGCCGGCTGGTCGGTCAGATTTGCGATCGTGAAGAACGTCTCGTTTCCGCCGGTCGTATTGCCGTCTGCGAAGTACCAACTCCGGGTCTGTCCACGCGGGCGGCCGGGGGTGTATCCAAGTGCGCCGTACAGACCGTCGCCGGTGGATGAGTAGACGCGCTCGGCGATGATGGGAAGGTCAGAGCGAATCGACGTCGTGAAGTCGGCCGCTTGCAGCAACTCGCGGGCATCGACGGCCACTCGGCCGAGTGGTGGGATCACGAGTGTGCGCGTCGCCGGGTCGCCCGATTGCGGCGCCAGCCGAAGCCGCACGGGCACAGGCTGCCCGCCGGGATTGAACAGGATGAACTGCGTCTCGTACGGCTGACGGGTGCTCCCTTCGGCGAAGTACCAGGTGCGTGAGCCAGTCTCGCCGTCGTCGGCAGGGTAGCCGAGTCCGCCCAAGATGCCGAGCGCCAGACCGCTGATCCGCGAGCGCTCTCCCTCGGCAAGGCCGTTGCCGCCTGGCGCCCCACGGCGCGACGATCCGCTGCGGCCGGTGCCTCGGGCATCGTGCTCGCCTTCGCTCACGATCGTCCGCTCGACTACAACGTCCTGGTTCGCCTGGAACCTGGCCGAAAACGCCGAATCAGGGAGCAGATCGTTCACGCGCAGGGCATCGCGCGCGCGTGGCCCGAGGACGATCGAGCGACGGACCGGCGTGCCGTCCTCGCGGGCAAAGGTGGCGGTCACGTCGGCTGGCGCGTCGCTCAGGTTCTGCGTGACGAAGTACGTCGTGAGGCCGCCGAGTGTGGTCCCTTCGGCGAAGTACCACGCGCGCAGGTCACGTGGCGCAAACCCGACCATCGTGTCGCCGTTCTGCCCTGGTCCCCAGGTCGTCGCGCGCTCAACGATGACGTCCTGGTCCGCATGAAACGACGCCCCGAACGAGCGTGGACCAACGATGTCGTTGGCGTTGAGGCTGATCCGGCCCTGCGGCGGGATACCAAGCCACTGAACGAGGCGAATGCCGTCATCCCGGTCGTAGGATGCGGTGACGCTGGCCGGCTGGTCCGAGAGATTCAAGAGCGTAAAGAAGGTCTGGAAGTCGCGTCGGCTATTCCCCTCGGCGAAGTACCAGCTTCGCAGACGGGCCGATGTATTTGCCGTGGCGACGGTAGCAGCCATCGGGCTGCTGGCCGCCGGGCTGCTGGCCGCCGGAGCGGTCGCCGAAGGGCTGCTAGTCTCTGGAGCGGCAGCCGAGGGGTCAACGGCATTCGGATCACTGCCGTCGGATGTGCCGATATTGGGGTTCCTGTCGGCTGCACTGACAGTTGCCAAGCGCGTGCGACCCAAACTATCGCCCCCCGAGCCAGGGGAGTCGATGCTGCTCGCGCCCGGGCTGCCCGTGTCGGCCGTGTCACCGCCCGCATCGGCCACGCCGGCAGCCAGGCTGCTCGCAGCCTGGGCGCTCACCTCCGGAGCACGTACCGTGGGGGTGAACATGGCCGGGGTGCTCGTCATGGCTGCCCCAATGCTTGCGTCCGGAGTGTTGGCGCTGGCGCGGCTTGCCGGCAGTTGCGGCGTCAGGCTCACCAGCAACGCCAGTACAACGGCGCCCAGCAGGCGGCTTCGTCCACGGGCTGTCGCTGTCTCACTCCTGGTGCGGCCGGCGGTGCCGCTCGATCGCGTTTCGTCGGCGATCGTTGGGCGGTGTCGTCTCTGTGCGAGGCCCGCCATCCAGCGACTGCCATACGCCGCGCTGAATGCGCCTAGGTGTAGAAGGGGCTGTTGCGTCCCCAACGGGGCTTCGTCCATACGGTCACACCTGGACCCTTTCGATTGGACAACCGGCGTTCCCCGGCCAACCGGTCGGGGAAGGGGCGGAGTGTACGACACATCGCGTAGGCACTGATGCAGCGTCCGCTACGGGGCACTACTCCACCCTACCCGGTCGTGTGCGTGGGCAGCTTCCGACACCGTTCATCGAGCGCGGTTCCCACGGGCGGCATCCTGGTGGAACATGCGTGCTGGGGTTCTCGGTGACGGAGTCGGCGTTCACTGAGGGCAGTCGTCGAGTCGAATCGGCGGCGTAGGCCGGGCGGATCCCGCTCGACGAGGAGGGGGCGGAAGCGGCGCACGACCGGCGAGCGAGTGCGGCGCGGCCAGAGAGGAGTAGCAGCAGGCCATCCTCACGTGAAGTCTGGCCCACCCGCGAGGCCACCGTCGATCGGTGCAGGACGCTATGCAGAATGGCACGCGCATTGCCCCTACGAGGTCAACGTCCGCGTAGTCTCATCACCTCGTGGCTCTGTCGCCGTACTGGCAGACCTTGTGCGGCGGGCGGCCAGCGCCCACAGCCCGCGGGGGCGCAAGCTGGGATAGCCGGGCGGAGGCCGAGGGTGCGCCGTTCGAGGTCGAGCGACAGAGCAGCGGACAGATCGAGAACGGACGGTCGGAGCGAGGACCAGGGCCATCCGCCTGCTGATACGTCGCTCGATCCGACCGTCGCCGCGAGGAGCCCGGCCAGTTGGCGCGCCTGGCTCCTCGCGCTCCTGGTGCAGGGGCGGCAGCGGCTGGCCGCGTTCGGCCTGCTGCTCGTGCTCGGCTTCATCCTGGCAGTGGGCGCGTCGTTCATCTTCGCAGAACTGGCCGACGAGGTCTCGGAAGGGGAGACCCTTCCAGTCGACATGGCGGCCCTGCTCTGGCTGCGCCAGTTCCAGAGCGGCGCGCTCGACGTCGCCGCTCAGGTTGTCTCGGCGTTCGGCTCTGAGGGACTGGCGGTCATCCTGGTGGTCATCATCGGCACGCTCATCTGGCAGCGTCGCTGGGGCGCCGCCATCTCGCTCTTCATCGTGACGGCAGGCGCCCAGTTCTTGAATGACGTGTTGAAGTTGCTGTTTCAGCGCACCCGTCCGGCGCCGGTCGACTTCGCATTGCTCCCAGGGCAGTCGTTCTCGTTCCCCTCGGGGCACGCGATGGTCTCGGCGGCGGCGTACGGATTCCTGGGCTACCTGGTGTGGCGGCTCCTACGCGGCTGGCTACGCTGGACGCTGATTGTCGTGCTGGCGGTGCTGGTCGTGCTCATCGGCCTGTCGCGCATGTATCTTGGCGTGCACTACCTGACTGATGTCGTCGCCGGTTACCTCGCGGGCTTCATCTGGGTCGATGCCGTCGTCATCGCCGGACACGTGCTGAATTTGCGGCGCTCCCGGCCGGCGGCGTCGAGCGATGACGCCGGGCAACCTGCGGCCGTAGGTCACACACCGGCGCCGGTTGAGCGTGACGCCTCCGCCCGGCCCGACGCCAACGCTACATCAACGCAAACAGGTGAGGGCGACGGGCCAACGCCACCTACCACGAGCGCCCCCGAGCCAACCAGGCGGAAGTAATCGGCCGCCATCCTGACGCACACCGAGCAGGTATGCATCCGGATGGCAGCGAGGCGGGCTGCCCCGCCCGGGGCGATCTCCGGCCGGTAAGGCACCCTCCGGCCAGTCCTGACCTCGCCGGCCTCAACCATGCGCCGGCGGCGACGGTTCCGCTACGTGCGGCGCGCCCGCGAAAGCTTTCCGCGCCAGGCCAGGCAGGTGGAGCAGTGCTGAGCGCCGCGAGGCATCGAGCAGCAGCAGGCCGATCGCGCACACGAGATAGGCGATGGCGAACCACCAGTGTGCGCCTTCCCAGGGCGACAGCAACTGACCGATGAAGAGGACGAAGAGCGCCAGCGCCCCTCGCCACGACAGGGCCATCCCGACGATCAGGACGACCGCGAACAGGGATTGCGCGCTCGTCAGGAACAGCTCTTGAACCTGCCGATGGTCGAATTCCAGGGTGCCGGGCCGCCCGAGCGCGATGCTATACACCAACGCGAGCGTGCCGATGAGCAGCGTCCATTGGTTCACCTTCGAGGAAACCATCGCCCGCATACCCGCCGCGGCGTCACCGCGCCACGCGAAGAGGATCGCCACCAGGAATTCGGGCGCCTCCGAGGCAAGCGGCGCCAGCCACTGCACCAGCAGGAACTCGTCGATGCCGAAGCTCAGCCCTGTCTCGACAAGCCCCTCAGCGAACGGCTCGGCTGACAGGAAGATCGTGCCCGCCGCGAAGAGGAACAGCATGAGGGTAGCCAGGCGGCGCGGGGTGGACGGCAGGTCGCCGACCGTCCTGGCCGGCCCGACCAGCTCCGGCTCGTGAGCCGGGGCACGAGCGGCGGCCCAGGCGTAGAGCGCGAACAGCACGCCGAACACCACCGTATCGACGAGCGACAGGCCGCCCTTGAACGGGATGAAGAACGCGTAGAGTGTCGCCAGGAGCAGGATGGCAAGCTCGATCGACTGCCCCGCCTCGAGCGTGACTTTCCGTGCTCGGAAGCGAATCCAGGCGACGAGCACGATCGCGCTCCAGCCGATACCGATCAGCAGTCGGTTGGCGCCGGTCATGTTCGCCACGGCGTAGCTGGCCTGAGTCGGGTCCGAGGCAGCCTTCCAGGCAAACACCATGTCGACCGCGTACTCGGGCAGAACGGCGATCAGCGCCAGCAACGCTAGCGCCAGCGCCTGCGAAACGTCCTTCTGGAACGCCTCGGCCGCCCACGAAAGGATAAACGCCGAGCCGAGAATGGCGAGCCCAGCCAGTCCGGCCGTCAGCGCCGGCTCGGGATGAGCGCCCTGGAAGCGGAGCACCAGCCACGGCACGGTGACGCCGAACGCCAGCGCCATCAGGATCAGGTCACGCGGGCCGTTCCGGTACTCGGGCGCAGACTGACGCGCTGGCGACGAGCCGTGCGCAGAAGCAGGGCCGGGCACGGGGGCAGAAGCACTCTCACCCAGGTGAGCGGGGCCGGCCGCCGCACCAGATTCGGGCGAGCGCAGCCCGTCCGGCCCAGAAGCGCGGGGGCGCGGGGGCGCGGAGCCGGGCGCAGTGGCTCGACGCGGCGGTGAGCGATGGTCGCTGGACGTCATCGAGTCTCTCCACAGGACGTCCGCGGGGCGCAAGAAACCCGCGGCGGTGCCGCGGAAAGTCTTGCGAACGGCGTGCGCGGAAGCGCATGTGGGCGCCGCCCACGGACCGGAGGCCCGGCCTATGCCGACGCCTCGTACTGACGACCCGTGGCGCCTCGACGAGCGAGGTGCTACTCCCTTTCCAGCGTCAGATAGGGTACGCAAGCAGCGCACCCGAGCGCAAGGAATTGCAGCATGCCCCAGCATGCCGGGTGCCCCTCAGGTTCTTGCGCACGCCACAGACCGACGACGCCCAGGGTCACTCGGTGAGATTGACGTGCCTCGGAGGAGGATTGCGATGTGCAGACGCGACATCTCGGAGCTTGGAAGGCCACATTCCCGCACTGCGGACCTGCCCTTTGCCGCGCCGTCCGAATAGTCAAGCGCTACGCAATGACGTGAGGGGCACCCCAGCATGCCGAGCGCCGGGCACCTCGGCAGCGGGTGCCGGCGACGGCCGCCAACGATACCCGTCGGCGATGCCCGCCCCTGATGCCCACACGGCGCGGCCGGCACACAGTCGGCGCGGAGTCGGCACACAATCGGCACACAGTCAGCGCGGAGTCAGGCCTCGGCGATACGCGCCCGGAGCCGCGCCATGTTCCCCACGATGCCCTCGCCGCCGACGAAGATCGCTGAGCCGGCGACGACGACCCGTGCGCCACGGCGAACCACCTCCGCGACGTTGTCGGCCTTGACGCCACCGTCCACCTCCAGTTCGGCGCGTGCCCCGAGGCGGTCCAGCATGGCCCGAGCGCGGGCGATCTTGTCGAGCGTCTCGGGGATCAGTTCCTGACCGCCGAAGCCGGGGTTCACCGTCATCACGAGCAACAGATCCAACCGTGACACGATCTCCTCGATCGCGACGAGCGGAGTGGCCGGGTTGAGCGCAACGCCCGCCCGCACGCCAGCGGCCTGAATCGCCGCGATAGTGGCGTGAAGGTGGCGAACCGCCTCGGCGTGGACGGTCACGATCGACGCGCCCGCTTCCACGAGCTCACGCAAGAAGCGGTGAGGCTCCTCGATCATCAGATGGACGTCGAGTGGTAGCCGGGTGGCAGCGCGTATCGCGGCCAGGATCGCCGGTCCCATCGTGATGTTCGGGACGAAGTGGCCGTCCATCACGTCGACATGGATGTAGTCGGCACCGGCCGCCTCGGCCTCGCGGACCTGATCGGCCAGCCGCCCGAAGTCGGCGTTCAAGATCGACGGCGACAGCTTGACGTACACGATGCCTCCCGGGCGAGCCGCGTCAGCCAGCCCTCATCCAATCGCACGGTGGATCCCCGCGCCCGACGGCGACGATACACTCGTACCCACCGACGACGGGTCGAGCGGCGATGAGCGTGCGCCACACCTCACGTCCCAAGGTCTGCCCCGACGAAGGTCCGGTGCCCATGCGCCAGATCGACGGCATCAGTCGGGCGCTTTCCCTCGAGCACGACGGTGTCGAGCAGGAGCGCCCCATCCCCGGTTACGACCGCCGGCCGGCTCGTGCCGCCATCATCGAGGACAACGACGCGCCCTGGCGGCACCGCTCGAACGTCCGCCAGGGTCACTGCCGCGTCGAGAGTGCCCCCCCTCTCCCGCACGCGAGAGAGGGGGTTGGGGGGTGAGGGTTCTCCCGGGTTGGGGGGTGAGGATTCTCCCGGGCTGGGGGGTGACGGCAAGTCCAGTGGAGCAGGCCGGGCGGCGAGGATCTTCAGCCCCTTGCCTTGCCAGGACGTGAAGGCGTCCGGCCAGCCTCGATAGGCCCGCACCTGCCGCCAGATCTCGACGGCCGGCGCAGACCAGTCAATGCGGGCCTGTGCGCGCTCGATCTTGGGGGCGTAGGTCGCGCGGCTATCGTCTTGCGGCTCGGCCGCGATCTCGCCGGCGGCCCAGCGTGGGAGCGTCTGGACGAGCAGGTCGCGGCCAAGCCGGGCGAGGCGGTCAGTCAGGGTCAGGGTATCGTCGGACGGGAGGATGGGCGTACGCTCGCAGGCCAGGATCGGCCCAGTGTCAAGCCCTGCTTCCATCCGCATGATGCACACGCCAGCCTCGGCATCACCCGCCAGGATGGCCGCCGGGATCGGCGCGGCCCCTCGGTGACGGGGGAGCAGCGAAGCATGCACGTTGAGACAGCCGAGCGGCGGGACGTCGAGCACCTCGCGACGGAGGATCAGCCCGTACGCTGCCACGACGATGACGTCCGGCCGGGCCTCACGGACTCGTGCAAACGCCTCCGGCGGCTTCAGGCTCGGGGGCTGAAAGAGGGGCAGGCCGCGCTCCCGAGCGAACGCCGCGATCGGCGGCGGAGTCGGCTGACGGCCCCGGCCAGCCGGCCGATCCGGCTGCGACAGCACCAACACGACGTCCTCGCCGAGCGCGAGCAGTCCCTCCAGCGATGGCACCGCGAAGGTCGGCGTACCCATGAAAACGACGCGCCGTCCACTCATTGACGCACCTCCAACGGTCCATGAACAGCGGACTGAGCGGTCGACCGGGCAGGGTGTCGTAGGCTGCGCCGGGACGGTCTAGAACGGGCGTCCGGGGACCGTCTGACGCCCGTCCGGAGGACCGCTCGACAGTCCCCAGACGAGCGGTCCGGCGCGGCCGGCCGGCAAAATAAGGGTGCTATACTGGCGCGGACTTCGGGGGGATGAGCGCCCGTCAGGGGAGAGGAAACATCGCCGCGCCACGGGTAGCCGAATATCGCGTCGGTTTGAAGGATCTCCCCGAGTCGGTGCGGCCACGCGAACGCCTCAAGTATGCCGGAGCCAGCGCGCTCTCCACTGCCGAGCTGCTGGCGATCGTGCTCCGGACCGGCAGTCGAGGCGGCAACGTGCTCGATCTGGCGAACCGCCTGCTCGCTGACTTCGGCGGGCTGGCCCCGCTCGACGCGGCGAGCATTCCGGAGATCTGCCGCCACGATGGCCTCGGCGAAGTCAAGGCCATCGAGATCAAGGCCGCGTTCGAGCTTGGCCGGCGGCTCGTCAGCCTGAACCCCACCGACCGCCCGCAGATCCGCTCCCCCTTCGACATCGCCAATCTGGTCAAGGCCGAGATGAGCGCGCTTGGCCAGGAGCATCTCCGCGTCCTGCTGCTCAACACGAAGAACCACGTTGTCGGCTCGCACGATGTCTATCGCGGCAGTCTGAACACGGCTGTCGTCAGAGTCGGCGAGCTCTTCCGAGAGGCAATCCGCCAGAACTCCGCCGCGCTGGTCCTGATTCACAATCACCCGAGCGGCGATCCGACCCCCTCTCCTGAGGACATCGATCTGACGCGCCAGGTCTCCGAGGCCGGCGCGCTGCTCGACATCGCGGTCCTCGATCACGTCATCATCGGGAGCGGGGCGCCGGGGTACGTGAGCCTGAAGGAGCGTGGTCTGGGTTTTGGGCGCGACGGCTATCCCAGGTAGCGCGCGTCCATGTCGTGGAACCCACTGAACGCTCTGCTTGGCCTGTTCTCGCGCGACATCGGTATCGACCTGGGGACTGCCAACACCGTCGTCCTGGTGCGCGGCAAGGGCATCGTCATCGACGAGCCGTCGGTCGTAGCGATGAACCCCCGCACCAAGCGAGTGCTGGCTGTCGGCACCGAAGCGAAGCAGATGGTCGGCCGGACGCCCGCCAGCATCGTCGCCGTGCGCCCGCTCAAGGACGGCGTGATCTCGGACTTCGACGTGACGGAGCAGATGCTCCGGTACTTCATCGAGAAGGTCCACGAACAGTATGCTATCATCCCTCGCCCGCGCGTCGTGATCGGGATCTCGTCGGGCGTGACCGAGGTCGAGCGCCGCGCCGTCCACGACGCGACGGTCAACGCCGGGGCGCGCGAGGCGTACTTGATCGAGGAGCCGATGGCCGCCGCGATCGGGGCGGGGCTTCCGATTCAAGACGCGGCCGGCTCGATGATCGTGGACATAGGCGGGGGAACCACCGAGGTCGCGGTGATCTCACTCGGTGGGATCGTCGCCAGCCGCTGGCTTCGCATCGCCGGCGACGAGATGGACCAGAACATCGTCACCCACATGCGCCAGCGCTACAACCTGCTGATCGGCGAACGGATGGCCGAAGAGGCGAAGATCGGATCTGCCACCGGCCAGCCGGTGGCAGTGCGTGGCCGTGACCTGAAGACCGGGCTGGCAGCCGAGGTCCACGTCACGCCAGAGGAGATCCGGGAGGCGATGGCTGGCTCGGTGAACGCGATCCTGGACGCTGTGACCGACACGATCGAGGAGACGCCGCCGGAACTGGTGGCCGATCTGATGACGAGCGGCATCACACTGGCCGGCGGGGGCGCGCTCCTGCCTGGGCTCGTCGAGGCGCTGGCCGAGCGGACTCGGATGAACATCATCGTCGCCGACGACCCGCTCGGCTGCGTCGCACGAGGCACTGGCAAGGTGCTGAACGAGCTCCACACCCTGCGTAAGATCCTGATCGACGCGCCCGGCCGCCGGCCGCCACCTGGCGCCTGACGAGGACACCCAGCCTGCCCATGCGAACCCGGCGCTCCCGCCCCTGGTGGATCACGCTCCTGCTGCTGGCGGCCATCGCGCTGCTCGTCTTCGCGCCCGCCGCCAGCCGGGACGTCGAGGCGGTCGGAACACGCCTGATCGAACCGGTTCAGTACGGTGTCTCGGGGCTGTTCGGACAGATCGAGGACATCACCACGGTCGTGCGGCGGATGAGCGAGCTTGCCCGCCAGAACGACCAGTACCGCGAGGAGATCGACCGGCTCCAGTCCGAGATCGTGCGCCTGCGCGAGCTCGAGGTGGAGAACCGCGACTTGCGCAATCTCCTCGGGCTGAAACAGCGCGCCGGCGCCGGCGAATTGCTGCCGGTCCGGGTGATCGCCCGCGATCCGTCGCCGTATGTCCAGGCTATCACGATCGATCGCGGCAGTGATGACGGTGTCCGTGAGGGGATGACCATCATCACCTGGCGCGGCGTCGTCGGACGGGTGAGCCGGATCGGGCCAACCTCGTCGAAAGTCCTGCTCCTCACCGATACGAGTAGCTCGATCAGCGGCCGGGTCCAGAACACCGAGCTTCGGGTGACTGGCATCATTCGCGGCCGGCCGGAGGGCGGTCTCTTGATGCAGCACATTCCCCAGGAAGAAACGCTCCAAACCGGCGACACCGTCGTAACGTCGGATCTGGGCGGGATCATGCCGGAGGGGCTGGTGATCGGAGACATCACCCAGATCCGACGCAAGGATGCGGAGGTGTTCCAGGAAGCGGTGATCGAGCCGGCAGCGGATATGAAGCGGCTGGAGCGGCTGTATGTGCTCCTGAACACGAGCGCCCCACGCGAGGACGCTCGATGAGCGCCGACCCGGCACACGGCCGTGCTGATAGCCGTGCTGCACCGGAGCCGGCTGCTGCCGTCACACGCTATCCCCGCCTCGTTCGATGCCCGGAGCTCGACGTTCTGTGGAGCGTCCGACTCCCTGCGTCGGGCGGCGAGCGCTGACCGCCCAGCGGGTGCGGCTCGATGCCACTCCTCGTCTACGCACTGCTCCTGGTGCTTGGCGCGCTCGCCGAATCGACGGTCGGATACCGCCTGGACGTCACCGGCGGGCGGTTGAACCTCGTCCTGGTGCTCGTGACGGGCTGGGCGCTGCTGCGGGGCGTGCAAGAGGGCATGCTGGCCGGCCTGATCGGCGGGCTGGCGCTGGACATGGTGAGCGGGACGCCGTTCGGGCTGAACGCGGCTCTGCTGGGACCGATTGGAGCCGTCGCCGCGCTGGGGCAAGCAACGTTCTCCCGTGGCGGGCTCGTGCTGTTCTTCGGGACGGCGGTGCTGGCGACGGTCGGGTACCACCTGCTGTTCGGGCTGACGCTACTGGCGCTGGGGTGGCAGCTTCCGGGTCCGATCCGGCTCGTGAACGCGCTCGTCCCGACGATCGTCATGAACGGGATCGCCCTACCCATCGTGGCGAGCGTGGCGCGCCGGCTGATTCGGTCACTGTCCGACTGGCGGCGGCTGGAGCTTGACTGAGGCACGCCTGACTGAGGACGGTGGGCCTGGGCTCACCGAAGGGTTAGGGGACATACTCACGGCGTGATAGCGCGAGCGCGGTTCTGGCGGCAGATCGACTATCTGTTGCTCCTGGCAATCTTCGGGCTGGTCGGCTATGGGCTGATGATGGTGCACAGTGCCACCTGTTCGCCCTCGTGTGAGCGGCTTTTCCCGCCGACGAGCTGGGCGGTCCGGCAGGGTGCGTACGCGCTGGCCGGCCTCGTGACGATGACCCTGGTTGCGTCGATCCACTACCGGGCGTACCGCACGCTGGCCTACTACGGGTACGTCGTAGCGCTGCTGTTGCTGGTGGCGGTGCTCCTCATCGGGAGCGGAGACGTCGAGTACGGCGCCCGACGCTGGATCCGCCTCGGCTTCTTCGACCTGCAAGCGTCGGAAATCGCCAAGGTAGCGTTCATCGTCGCGCTGGCCCGCTTCCTCACTGACCGCGAGGGGCCGCTCTCATTCCGGCGACTGGCCGCCTCGGTGTTCCTGCTGATCCCGCCGCTCGCGCTGATCTATCTCGAACCAAACCTCGGGACGGTGCTGCTGTTCATCTTCCTCTGGCTCGGCATGATCGTCGGCGCGGGAGCGCGCCCGCTCCATCTTGCCATCATCGCGCTCGTGGCCGTACTGGCCGCACCGGGCGGCTGGATGCTGATGCGCGACTATCAACGCGCCCGGATCGAGACGTTCGTCGCGACGGTCATGAATCCTGAGAACGATCCATTCGGGGAGGGATACAACATCCTCCAGGCTCGGATCAGCATCGGCTCGGGGGGGATGTTCGGGCAAGGCTGGCTCCAGGGGACGCAGACCCAACTCGACTATCTGCGGGTGAAGCAGAGCGACTTCATCTTCTCGGTGCTGGCCGAGGAGATGGGCTTCGTGGGGGCGATGGTCCTGTTCGGGCTGTTCATCGTCCTGCTGTTCCGCATCATGCGCGTTGCGGACAAGGCGCGCGACGATTTCGGACGGATGGTCGCGTTTGGGGTTGGCTGCGTGCTGCTGTTCCAGGCGTTCGTCAACCTGGGCGCAAATCTGACGATCCTGCCCGTCACGGGCGTGCCGTTGCCGCTGGTGAGCTTCGGCGGTAGCTCGATGATCTCGTTCTTCATCGCCTTCGGGATGCTCCAGAGCATCCTGATCCGCCGCCAGAAGCGCCGCTTTTCGTTGTCGCGCTGAGCGTCTCTTTGCGTCGCTCGCATCATCTGCCCTGACGGCGGCCAGTGCCTCCGGTGGGCACGGCCGACCAGGGCACACGGCGACGCACGCAGCGTGACGGAACGAGCGGCCTACCAGAGTGGCTCGTTTGCGCCGCCTTACTGGATCGTCCGTCGCAACCCGGCCTCGGAATGTCCGTTTCTGGAAGTGCGTGCGGAGAACGATGACGGAGGTGTCGCCGCGGCGTACACTTCCCATCACATGGTGATCACCGTGAGCAGCCGCCAGCACCTCAACGGAGCCAGTTCAATCATGCCTCGATTCAGGCTGCTCGACACCGTGCGGCGGACGGCCGCGCTGCTCATGCTGGCGCTCGGCCTCTTCGCGCTGAGCGTATCGCCGACCCTCGCTGCCGATGCCGAGGTCATCGTCGTGGAACCGTCCGACGTGATGTCCTGGCGCTACGATCCGTCGACGCTCACGATCGAGGCCGGCACCACGGTCACCTGGACGAATCAAGGCTCGACGGCCGTGACGATCACGTCGCCGGACGGCCTCTTCGATTCCGACACGCTGGCGCCCGGAGCATCGTACAGCTACACGTTCGACACGCCGGGCACGTTTCGCTACTTCTGCGTCCCCTACCCGCACATGAAGGGGCTGGTCGTCGTCACCCGCTGACGGGTCACACGCCCCTTACTCCCTGCCGCGCTCCCGCGCGGGCGCGTCTCGCGTGCCACTGCGCGGCACCGAGGGGACGTACGCGGCGACGGCCTGTACAGAACAGAGGAATTTGTCGCCGACGCGTCGTACTCGGACGGGCGCGCATCAGGCGAGCGCACCCGGCGAGCGCATCAGGTGATGACGAGGGGCACTTCCCGCGTGGTCACGTTCTCGCCTTCCCCGGCAAAGATCCGGTATCGCCAGGTGCCAGGCACGATATTCTCAGGGACGGTCCACGTCCAGGAGCACACTCCGTCACCATCAGCCGTCTTCGGCCCGAGACCTTCGGTCGGGAGGGCGGACGGCCCGAATACCAGTAGACGGACCTCACAGCGGGTGCCAGGGCGCGTCACGATCGTGAGCGTCGCCTCCGAGCCCCGCGCCGCTGGCGACGTGATCTCCTCGATCTTGATCGATGGCGGCGGGAGAGTTGGCGTCACGCCCGGTGGCAGTTGAATCGGCTGGAGGTACTCGGAGAGGATCCAGCCGGTATTACCATCGTCGTCGCGGACGTTACGCCACGGCTGACCGCTCACCTGGCGCTCGGCGCCAACGAGGTTGACCTGCGTCCCTTCAGGCAGCAATTTGACGCGCTGGGCCGTCGCAGATGGTTGGTTCCGCAGGTTGGCGCCCAGGCCATCGGTGTTGGCAACCTTCGCCCGTGTGGCTGGCGGCGGCGCGGGTGTGGGCGAAGCAGTCGGTTCGGGCGTTGGGGGAAGGCTTGGCGTAGGCACCACGACAGTCGGGAGCGCGGCCATGGCGATAGGGGAGGCCACCGGCGATACCGACACCACTCCGGGAGACGCCACCCCGGCCGACGCTACTCCGGAAGACGCTACTCCGGGAGACGTTGCCGGAACTGGTGAGGCCGTCGAGATGACGACGATCTGATGGCCGAGCGGCGTCGGCGAGGGTGATGCCAGCACGACGACAGTCGGCGACGGCTGGGCCGGCGCCACAGCCGAGAACGCCACCACCATCCCGAGGGCGATCAGTGCCACCACCACGATCGGCGTCGCCAGCAGCACTGCTTGCCGCATCGACGACTGTTCCACGAACCACCGCCAGAGCTCCCCGAACCCTTGCAGGGCGACCCTCCAGAACATCTGATACCGTCAGGTAGCGTGCATCGCTGCACGGTGCCCACCTTGATACCGGCCGCGGTGCGACGGAGCGGCCTCACCGACGTGACGGGCACGCCTAGCATACCGGAGCCGCCCCTCCGAACACAGGCCCGGATGCCCCGATTGCGCGCAGTCGACCGTGCAGGCCGACCGGAGACGGTCAGCCAGGCGCGGTCGGCGTCGAGCAGGCGCGCCGACTGAGTGGCGGCCGACCGAGTCCGAAGTCAAATCTGGACGTCAGAACTCCAGGTGGTACCGGCTCGGCGTCGGGTCGGTGTCTCCCTGGTACTTGCTCGCGAGCTTCCTGCCACCGTAGGGCGCATCGACGGGTGTCGTCATCTTGAAGTATGAGATCTGGCCGATCTTCATGCCCGCATAGAGGGTGATCGGGAAGGGCGTCAGGTTGGCAAGCTCCAGGGTGAGCCGACCCTGCCAGCCGGGGTCGACCAGGCCGGCCGTCGCGTGGATCAGCAGCCCCAGCCGCCCAAGCGAGCTCTTCCCGTCCAGCCGCGCGACCAGGTCGTCCGGCACGGTGATGTGCTCGAGCGTCACGCCGAGCGCGAACTCGTTTGGCCGTAGGAAGAAGGGCTGACCCTCACGAAGCGTGACGACTTCGGTCAGGCCGGAGCTGTCCTGCCGGACATCGATGTAGGGGATGTGATTGTTGCGGAAGACGCGAATCTTGTCGCCGAGGCGGAGGTCGATGCTCGACGGCTGGATCGCCCCTTCCGCCAGCGGCTCGATCTTGATCCGCCCCTGTTCCATCTCCTCCCGCATGGAGCGGTCGCTCAGGATCACGGTGACCTCCCGGGGTCGACGGCGCCGCCGCGCCGTCCAGATTGCATGAAATACCGAGGCCGGCTCTCGAGCCGGCGTAGGTGTTTGTCGGGGCACGCATGAATGGCCGGCATCCGGCTTGACGAGACTATGCCGTGGCGACGCTGAAGCACGCACTGTCGCAGCGCTGGAGGACCTATCGTGACGGCGGCTGGCGCGGCGAGCCACTTGGCCACCACACCGTGGTGCACACGCGACGCGGCCACTCGCTCAGCTACCGTTCCAGACCGCGTCAGCCTATGCCACGGCGCCCGACCGAGCGTGCCCACCCGTTCTGGTATCACGAGACTGGAATAGGTCTGTCGCGCCGCCGTAATCCGCGCACTGGCGTGAAGTTCCACCAGAATTCGTCGCGATACGGTACGATGCTCCAAGGCCGGGCGAGGAGCCGGCTCCCGTGCGCACCAGATGAATGGTCACACGCTACTCGTCCATCGCGACGTCGATCACTGGATGCATTCGCAGCCCGATCTGCGCCGACGCGTCGACTGGCTGCTCTTCGAGCTAACCACGCGCGGCGACGCCGGCCGGCCAAAGGGGATCGTCGGGCCGTCCGCGCTCGTCGTCGATGCGCCCTCGGTGCGGTGGCGGCGCTCCGGTGTGGGCGGCTTTCATTATTACGCCTGGTGGTTCCCGGCTGGGGGCTGGGACAGCATCGACGACCCGAGCACGATCGTGGTGCGGGCGGTTCGGCATCACGACGAGATGCGGCCGCTCGGGGCCGGCTCTCCCACCGACTATGAGCCGCGCGCGTTCGACCAGTTGGATCCGCTGACCGACGAGCAGCGGCAAGTGCTGTCCTCGGGAGCACGGGTACGGCTCGTGGTCGGGCAGCCGGGAACGGGCAAGACCGGCGCGCTCCTCTTCACGGCGATCGCCGAGGCACGCCACCTGCCGCCCGATCAGCGGCTGCTCTATGTAACGCTCTCGCGGCGGCTGGCCGGCGCTGCCGAGGAGATTCTGCACGGGACCGAAGGGGTGAGCCGCCGCGTCGAGGTAGTGCCGCTCGCCGATTTGCTGGCACGCTGGGGCGGGCTCGGCGGCGGGGGGAGCGTCGCCACGTCCGAGGAGGATGAGGAGCGGGCGTTCCGGGGATCGGTCGGCGGATTCGCGCCGCGCGACCTGAGCATCTGGCACGGCTCCGACCGGGCGCTCTGGGCAGAAGTTCGAGCCTACATCCTCGGCTCGGCGCTACCGTTCCCGTTGCGGGACCAGCAGGCCGCGACGGAGCCGCTGCTCAGGCAATATACCTACGAGAAGCGCCGAGCCCGGCTGCTCGGTTCGCGTGCTGCGACGGCCGCGTGGCGCGCGGCCCGCGGGTTCGTGGATCGGCGAGACCTGCCGAGCGTTCAACGTGAGGCCTGGGAAGCGATTGGGCGGCTGGAGCGGGGCGCGCTCGACCGCGAGCTACGCGGCATCGGCGGCATCATCGTCGACGAGATCCAGGATCTCACGCTCGTACAGATCGCCGCCCTGGCGATGGCCGCCCGACGCCGCGCCGAGCTTGGCGGCGCCGATGGCACCGGCCTCGCGCCGCTCTTCGTGGCCGCCGGCGACGAAAGCCAGGTCGTCCATCCCAGCGGCTTCGACTGGGGCTGGTGCAAAGACGTGCTTACAACCCTCCTGGGGACGGCACCCGAGGAGATCTCGCTGCGTCAGAACCAGCGCAGTCCGGCCCCTCTGATCGAGGTCGCGAACCGGACGACGGTGCTCTACGATGAGTTGCCAAAGGACTACCGGCCGAAGGGCGCATGTCAGGCCGAGAAGACGAGCGCCCCAAGTGGCGAGGTCGGCGAGGTGGCGCTTGCCGTCGTCGCGCCGGACGATGCGGATCTGACCGGCTGGCTCACACTGCTCGCGGATACGCCGCACAACGCCGTCGTCACCGCCGAGCGTCTGGGGGGCGATACGCATAGCGGCACACGGGGGGGGCTGAGCGACGGACCGAGCACCGGTGCTCGGTCCGAGAGCGAGGTGTCGGGCGAAGACGGTCTGCAGGCCATCCTCGCGGAGGAGCGCTTCCAGGACTTGCGCTTTACGCCGGGCGAGGTCAAAGGTCTGGACCGCCAGTATGTGGTGCTCTGGGATGCTTCGCGAACGCTTGCCGCCTTGCGCGCCGAGATCGAGGCTGGGCGGCAGCGCGGCCAGCAGCTACGGTTCCTCGTGGCGCGGACGGCCATCGACGAACTACGGGTGGCCGTCAGCCGGGCGACCGAGACGCTGATCCTGCTCGATCCTCCAGATGCCGAGATCGATCCACTCGTTCAGGGCTTGCTCGACGACGGGTTGGCGGTGCGGCGTTCGGTGGCATTCCTGCGGGCGCGCCTGGAGGAGCGAAGCGCGGACGCTCGCGAGCGAAGCCTTGGCTTCCTCGAAGACGCCCTCGGACTGCTCGAGTCCGATCCGGAGCGGGCGCTCCGAACGCTCGTGCGAGTCGACGCGGCGCTGGCCGGACTGGTGGACGTCGAGCAGCGGCGTGAAGCGCTGGAGCGCTCGCTCGACATCCGGCGAGGGATGGCGACAGCGCTCGGGCAACAAGGCCGCTACGGGGAAGCCGCCGAGCAGTTCGAGCGGCTCGTCGTGACCTGCCGCGAGCTCGGGCAGCAGGCCCGCGCCGACCAGTACTCGGTGCTGGCACGGCGCTATGCCGAAGCGCCGCCAGGCAGCCCTCAGGCGTCGAAGCGGCTCCCGGATTTGCTCGTCGAGTACGTCCGCGCGCTGGAAGGCCGGGCCGAGAGCGACCGCACCCCCCGCCTCTTCGAGATCCCGCGCGACTGGCTGGCCGAGGCGCGCGATCTCGGGCTGACCGACAGTCGTGCACTGGATTCGCTCTACGAGAGTGCCAGCGGGCTGGCCGACCTGAGCGACGATCCGCGCGACCGTGAGGCCGCCGAAGCGCTCGCCGATGCCCTGGCGGATGCCCGTCTCGACGCGCGGGACTGGAGCGGAGCCATCGCACTGCTAGAAGGTCGGGCGGAAGCGAGCTCGGAGCGGCTGGCGCGGGCCTACGAGGGATTGAAGCGGTGGTCCGACGCGGCCATCGCGCGCGAGGCAGCCGGCCAGTTCGAGCTCGCCCTGACGGATCGTCGGCGGGCCGGCGCGTTCGCCGAAGCGGCGGCGTTGGCCGAGCGAATCGGGCGGGAAGAGGAAGCCGGACGACTGGGCCGGCTGGCCGATGCGCTCGGCTCGCTGGGGCGGCTCGGGCAGGCCGACCTGGATTTGCTGGAGGAGGACGAGGCGGGCACCCTGGGCCGCCGCCTCCGCGAAGCCCTCGACCGCCTGAGCCGCCGCAAGCGCCGCCGCTGATCCCCACCAGGCTCGGACCGGAGCCGAGGCCGCCTCGCGTGCCGCGCGCGGGTGCCCTTCAATTTTCTGCAGGCGAAGCGGGACGATGAGGGAGGAAGCGTCGATTCCAGGGATGAGCCTTGGTGGGGCGCCCGTTGACGATGGTCTTCGGGGTCGGTGGGATCGGGGTGGTCGGT
>JADLFM010000211.1 GCA_020845495.1 Chloroflexota bacterium | reverse complement strand
ACTCCCCGTAACTCAGCCCGTCAAGCTTCCGCACTCCTCGACTCTACAGAAGCCCCCACGCCGCCGCCCCTCGCTCAGAGCACAAATCCGTCACGACCCCGAATCCCCACGAGTCTGAACTCTTACGGTGCAAGCATTCGGCATCTCGAATGGCTGGCCCCAGAGGTTGACCGCGACCACCGGTCCGCGATGGCCCATAGGTGCGCGAACATCGCTCCAGGTTCGTCCGATCGAGCCTGCGCGGGCTGTCGCATCGCCGCCCCTCACAGTGAATCCTTTCGCGTGGCCTGCGAACGTGCGCCCCACCCCTCGCCCCCGGGCGACGCTGGTGCCTACGAGGGGAGGTACCCCAAGTGAGGCCGGCCAGGCCGTGCCGGCCTGGCCGGCCGGGCAGGAGCTAGGACGACTGGGATGCCGTCGGCGTAGCTACGGGCGACACGACCGTTTCGTAGGCTGAGGCAACACAGGCGCGGGCAGCCCGCCGACCGAAGACGCATCCACGCAGGACTGACGTCGCGCCGGGGTAGTTGTCGTAGAAGATCTCGCCCTGCGTCTCGCCGGCCGCGTACAGGCCGGGAATGACCTTGCCGCGCGTGTCGATCACCCGGGCATCGGCGTCGGTCTGGAGGCCGCCGAAGGCGAAGGTGATGCCGCCGGTGACGGGGAAGGCCAGGAACGGCGGTTCCTCGATGGGGAGCGCCCAGTTGCTCTTGTCGGGACGGCCATCGCCGGGGCGGGCCGTCTTGCCGTCTCGGCGATCGGGATCGAACGGCGTGGCTCGGTCGACGGCGGCATTGTATGCCTCGATCTCGGCGGCGAAGGGAGCGCCTGGCACCCCGATCTTCTCGGCGAGCGCTTCGAGGCTCTCCGCTTCGACTGGCGGCGTCACAGTGAACACGGCCCGCTCCCAGGTCGGGTCGCGGCGAGCTTGCTGGTCGAGGATGCAGTAGCAGATGCCGCCCGGCTGGCGGATCATCGCCTTGGAGAAGATGACGTAGGTGTTGTCCCGGAAATCGACACCCTCGTCCAGGAAGCGGCGTCCCTCGGCGTTGACGATGACGCCGAGTTGATAGATGTAGAGCGCGGTCACGCCGGCCTCGATCCGCGGCGACTGCGCGTCGAGCACCGCCGAGTGGTAGTCGCCCCACTGGCCGGTGGGCTGAGCGCCGAGGGCGAGCGCCATCTCCAGCCCCTCGCCGGTGTCATAGCGGCTGCCCCGCACGATAAGCCCCTCGGCCCACGGCCCAAGGTAGCGGACGCGCATCTCGGGATTGGCGGAGAAACTCCCGGTAGCGAGGACGACACCGCCGCGCGCCGTGAACGTGGCGAAGCCGTTCGGCCCGAGCGCGCGGACGCCGGTCACGCGGCCGCGCTCGTCCTGCACGAGCGAGCGCGCGGCCGTCTCGTACTGGATGCTGATGCCCAGTTCTTCGGCACGCGCGAACAGGCCGTCGACGATGGCGAGGCCGCCGCCAAGCGGCTTCCGGCGATAGGTCGCGGTGTGAGGAAAGCCGGGCGCCCAGGAGATGCCGCGCGCAGTCAGCCACTCCAGGCTTTCGACGGCGCCCTCAGCCATCACCCGGATCAGTTCCGCGTTGGCACGGCCGCCAGTGACGCGCACGAAGTCGTCGATGAACTGCTCGACGGTGGTCGTGACGGGGCTGTACTCGTCGGCGGGATGAGGGGCGCGGATGTTCGCTTCCGAGAAGCGGGTGTTCCCACCGCGGCCGTCGATGGGCGCCTTCTCGAGGAGGGCGACACTCGCGCCACGCTCGGCAGCCTCGACTGCCGCCGACAGCCCGGCGATCCCCGCCCCTGCGACGACGACATCGTACGTCAACGCTCCGCTCCCGGCATCCATCGCAACCCTCCCGGCCAACACGTGGGTACCTGCTCCGAGCAGTCAGCCTGCCCCGAGCCAGCGCTGGCGGCAATCTGCTCGACCCACCATCCTCACTGTAAAGGGAGTGCGAGCCGCCACGCACGCGTGGTACAGCGGATCGGCGAGAAGCCGATAACGGATCGGTGGGCAGTAGGGTGGTACCGGGGGTGCGCACCGCTGCTGGGATCGCTCTGGGTCAGCATGACGACGACGCAGGCTGGCTACCGACTCCACCGAATCTGACGCGAGCCGTCGGCGATCGAAGGAGTCGGCGCATCGAACCAACGTCGGGGTCGGTCCGAAGGATCGCCATTCGGGTGCATGGTGATGTCAGCACGACGCTGGTTTCGGCCCTGGAGAACGTCACAGAATCGCTCCAGTACGGATGCATTGACGCGATGACAACGTGTCGTCAATCGTGCAGGCTTGACATTGCGAAATCCTATGCGAGAATACCTGCACCGAGCGACCGTATCGGCCCGCCGTACCCACGGGGTGCGTCCACCTCAACAACTGACCAGGCGGGCGGCTGTGTACCGGTTGTGACAGCGCTGTGGGGGGCAACTGGGCGGCTGACGTGCCGTCGACGGCTGCACCGGGCCCCTGACTGGACGACGTGAGCGGCGACGTGACTGGGTGGCAGAGGAGACGGGATGGGCCAGGCGGACGCACCGCCAGAGAGCCCGGGATCCGGCGCGACGCAGCATGATCCGTCGTACGCCGCGCTCGACGCCGTCGCTAGCCCGGACGCCAGCGACCGTGCACGTGCGTTCCTGGCCGCTGCGAGCGAGGCTCTGGCTGCCTCGCTGAGTGAGGCCGAGACGGCCGAGACGATCGCGCGGCTGGCGGTTCCCGTCCTGGGCGACTACAGCCTGATCGATCTGGTAGACGAGCAGGGCGTGGTCCGGCGAGTGGCCGGCGCCCACGCCGACCCGGCTCGGGAGCCGCTGCTCAGGGAGTTGCTGTGCCATCCACCCAGGCTGGACAGCAGCCTCGGCGTGGCACTCGCACTCAGGACCGGCGAGCCCGCCATCTATCCGTCCCTCTCGGACGGTGATTTTCAAGAGCTCGCGGCCAATGATGCGCACCTGCGCGCCATGCACGCCCTTGGCGGGCGTTCCTCGCTGATCGCACCACTTGTGGCACGCGGGCACACGCTCGGGGCCCTGCTGCTCACCCGGATGCCGGCCCGGCGTCCGTACGCGGCATCGGATCTGCCTCTCGCGATGGATCTGGCGCGGCGCGCCGCCCTGGCCGTGGACAATGCCCGGCTCTACGAGGCTCAGCGCCAGGCACGGCTGCTGGCTGAGGCCGCCGAAGCGCGCTATCGGACCCTCTTCGAGGCGACCGGCGACGCCGTCCTGGTCGCCGACCAGGACGGGCACGTGCTGGAGGCGAACCCGGCCTTTTGCGCGCTGCTCGGCTACACCAGCGAGGAGGTGATCGGCCTGCCGCGCGGTCTTCTCACTGCGCAGGACGCTGAGTGGGTCGACCAGCAGTTCAAGCAGCTCCGTGCGGCCGGCGCGTGGTTTGGGGAGATCGAGTTGCAGCGAAAGGATGGAACGTTCGTGCCGGTCGAAGCGCGGGTCTCGACGGCGCGCCTTCCGACCGGCCCGGTCTTCATCGGCGCCATGCGCGATATCTCGGAGCGTCGTGCCGCCCAGCGTCTGGAACACGAGTTCATGGCGATGGTCGGACACGAACTCAAGGGACCGCTGACGGCCGTCCGAGGGTTTGCCGAACTGATGGCCCGCACCGGTAGTTTCAGCGACCGGGCGACGTCAACCATCGTGCGGCAGAGCCAGCGCCTCGAGCGGTTGGTGGATGAGCTCCTCGACGCCTCGCGGCTAGCGACCGGGCGCATCACGCTCGAGTGCAGCGCCGTGGATCTGGCCGAACTGGCCCGAGCTGTGGTGGAGCAGGCCCAGGTACTTCCCGACGCCTCTGTGACCGAGCTCGTCGTCGCCGAACGAGTATCGCTATGTTGGGGCGACCGCGACCGGCTGGAGCAAGTGCTCCAAAATCTTCTCTCGAACGCCTACAAATACGCGCCGGTAGGGATCGTCCGGGTGCTCGTCGACGAGTTCGAAGGTATGCCGCGCGTGGCGGTCGAGGACGAGGGTCCGGGCATTCCGGTCGACATTGCGTCGCGCCTGTTCGAGCGCTTCACCCGCTCGCAAGCGACGGCTCGGACCGCGCCCGGGCTGGGGCTGGGGCTGTACATCGGCCGCATGCTGGTGGAGGCACACGGCGGCCTGATCGCGGCATCATCGCGGCCAGAAGGCGGCGCACGGTTCTGGTTCACGGTGCCGCCCGCACCCACCCCCGAGGACGCTCCCCCAACCGTCAAGGGAGAAACGACCGAGTCCTGACGGCCCCCTCACCTGGGCCGCTCCCCTCCGCTTCCGCTGGGAGCGGCATATGGGGCGGGCCGCACGGGAACAGCATGCACGCGTCCGTCCCTGCGTGGCAGCTTACAGGCGTGCCGCGCGGATCAGATCGTAGCCCCGGACCCGGATGCACTCCCAGGAGGCGTTGGCGGGCAGCGTCCGGAGCGCGCGCTCGAGCGGCAAGCCTTGAAGCTCATGCTTGATGACGGCCATGCTCACACTGTGGGCCACGATGCAGACGCAGTGCCCATTGTGGAGCAGCATCAAGTCGTCCAGTGCGCCTCGAACGCGTGCCCGCACCTCCTCGAGTGTCTCGCCCCCGGGTAGGCGAAGGTCGAGCGGATGGGACTGCCACGCTTCGTGGATGTCCGGATGGGTGAGCACGATCTCGTCACGCCGCATGCCCTCCCAGTTGCCCTGATCAATCTCGTCGAAGCGGGGATCGCGACGCACGTCGAGGTCGTGAAGACGGGCAATGGCGACCGCCGTATCGTAGGCGCGAGCGAGGGTGCTCGAATAGACCGCATCCACGGGCATCTCGGCCAGCGCCTGCGCCAGCGCGGCCGCCTGCTGACGGCCGCGCTCGTTCAGCGGGACGTCAGACTGCCCTTGATAGCGGCCGTCGCGGTTCCAATCCGTTTCGCCGTGACGGCAGAGGATGATCTCCGTCACCAGGCTTCCCCGGTCGGGCGGCGGCGCGGTGCAGACGATTCACCGCGTGTCTCCGCGGCGGTGTCAGCCGAGACGGCCGGATGCGTGCCATCGGCGTCGTTGGACGGCCAGGCATGGCCCACCGATTTGCCCGAACCCCAGCCGCGCCCGCCGTTCATCGGACGGGACGGGCGTGGATGGGCTGCCAGGTACTCGGGAAGGGTCGCGATGGGCGGCCGCTCGACGTCTCCGAGATCCCGGACCTCGACGTGGAATCGATCGCGGTCGACTCGGATCATTTTCATACTGGTGTTGACCTCGGCCAGGAGTTGGAGGCGGTGGCGTTGCTCGAGGCGTTGCATCACCACCTGGAGAATGGTGAAAGACATCACGCTCAGCGAGGTGAGCGGCTGATTGCGATGGACCCGCCGTTTCAAATCGACCTGTCCGATCGACCGCAGACCGAACTGGCCGAGCAGATCGATCAGCAGCCCAATCTCGACGCCATAGCCGGTGAAGAACGGTAGTTGCTCGAGGATGGCACGGCGCCCGGCCTGCTCGCCGGAGAGCGGCTGAATCAGGCCTGAGAGCTCTGGGTAGAACAAGTTGAGCAAGGGCCGGGCCTGGAGCTCGGTGACACGGCCGCCGCCAGTGCTCTGGAGCCCGCCCGGTCCGGCGATCGGCCGCTTGTAGTAGCCCTTGACGAACCCGATTCGCCGGTCGCGCAACAGCGGTCCGATCACCCCGTAGACGAAGCGAGGGTGAATGTTCCTGATGTCGGTGTCGATCCAGGCGACGATGTCGCCCTTGAGCACCTGAAGGCTTTTCCAGAGTGCCTCGCCCTTGCCTCGCAGCGCGCCGTACTGCGGCAAGATCTCCTGATGAACGTAGACCGGGACGCCGAGCGATTCGGCGATCTCGCGCGTCCGGTCGGTCGACTGGCTGTCGATGACGACGATCTCGTCGAGCAGCGGAAAGCGGTCCATCAGTTCGTGCTTCACGCTCGAGATGATCGCGCCGATCGTCTCAGCCTCGTTCAGGGCGGGTAGACCGAGGCTGATGGTCACGCCCTGCTGCTGCTTCAGCCGCACCAGCCGGTCGATCCGCTCGAACTCTTTGCTATCGAAGGTGTTCTCGGCGAACCACTTGTCGACGATCTGTGAGATGTCGAGTTCGACGGGGGCTGGACGGGGCCGCTGGAAGAGCGCTTCCCATTCCTCATGGGTCGCCGTGCCCGGGAGTTTGGTCTTGACGACCACGATGCCCTTGTTCAGGCGATGCGCGACGGCCTCGGCGATCGGTCCGAACAACTGATTCGGATCTTGCGGGCCGGCCGCCGCACCCATCACCACGACCTGGTGGCCCTCGGCCTGTTTCAGGATCGCGTCGACGACCGAGTCCGCTTCGACGACGACTTCACGGACGCGCTCGGGGCGGGGTGCGGTCGAGACCACGGCTGCAAATTCGTCGCGGACGCGCTGCCGCTCGGCTTCTGAGTCCCCGCCCGTACCGTTCAGGCTGGGCGCCCGCTCGACGCGCAAGGCGGTGACGGTACCGTCCACCCGGTCCGCGAGGCCGGTTGCAAGCTTGAAGGCTAGCGCGGCATGGGGACCGCCGCGAATCGGCACCAGGATCTTCCGCGCGCTGTTGAGACTGACGCCCTTGGCGACGGCGATATCGCAGGGTGCATTGCGCACGGCTTCGTCGATGGTCGTGCCCAGAATGGTGTCGTCCTCGGAACGGCCGCTCCAGCCGAGCAGGATCAAATCCGCCGCCTCGTCCTGCGCGGTCTCGACGATACCTTGCCAGACCTGGCGATGGACGCGCACCAGCGTCCGCATCTCGACGCGCGGCAAGCGGTTGCGGCGGCGCAAGCGGCCGAGCATCTGGCGGTGATGGCGAGCCGGGACCGCCCCGCTGGACAGCCCGAGCTCCTCGGGGATCTCCACCACACCCAGAGCCAGCACCTTGCCGCACGCTTCGCCCTCGTGCACCGGCATGAGCGCCGACGCGATCTGGATCAGTCGACCGGCCATCCCAAGGTCGGTGGTAGGGATCAGGATGGTGTAGTCGTCGGGCGACGGGCTGGCCTGCTCCGAGTCGTCGTCGGGGGGCGTGGCGGTGTCGGGGAGCGTGACGCCCTCGCCAGTCAGGTCCATGGGCAGGTGGGCGCCGGGGTCAGTCAGCATCGGCCATCTCCGAATCGGCCAGGTCGCAGGGAAGTATGTCCCGCTCGACCATCTCGGTGGAGACGGTCTCACCATGAACCGGCCTGGTGGACGCGGGAGTACGGGGAAGTCGAGCGCTGGAAGCCGGCTCCGCCAAGTGTGTGCTGTTTGCCCCGAGCTCGGCTGGGGGGCCGGCCATCCCGAGCAACGGCGCGATGCGCTCGTTGAAGATGCGCTCCCAGGAGAACCGCTGGAGCACCTCACGGCGTAGGTGGACGGCCGGATCGGCTGCGAGCACGGCGGCGATCCGCGCGGCCGTCTCAGCGGGCGGCGCATCGAGGGCAAAGAAGTGGGCAGCCTCGCCGGCGATCTCTCGGAACGGTGGGATGTCCGAGCAGAAGACCGGCAGCCGGACCAGGCCGGCCTCGAGCAACGGGATGCCAAAGCCCTCCTGGGCGCTGGGGAAGAGCAACAGGTCCGCCATCTGATACAGATCGTCCATCATCGCGTCGGTCGCGCGCCAGGGCCGCCCACCCGGCCGCCGCTGTTCGTAGAGGAAGATGACCTCGTCGCGAACGTCCAGCCTGGCGCGCTCGGCCTGGAGTTCGTCCACGTAGTCGATCGAGCGAACGTTATGGGGGCCGGGCGGCCCGGTCACCAGCAGGCGCGGGCGCAGTCCAAGGTCGCGCAGGGCATGGGTGACGCGGATGGCGTACTCGATGTTCTTGCGCTTGGTAATACGGGCCGGTAGGAGCAGGAACGGCCACGCCTGGTCGAGCCGCAACTGGCGGGCCAGGTCGACGGTCGCGGCCCGCAGACGGAGCCTGGCGCGGGGGCTCACGCCGGCTGGTATGACGATGGGGTCGTCGAGCACACTCGACATGCCTAGCACGCTCGACATGCCTGGCACGCTCAACATGCCTGACACACTCGACGCGCTCGCACGCTCTCGCTGCCACAGCCGCAGCAGGTCGTGGCGGCGATCCTCGGACACGACCACGTAGCGCACCCCGGGCAGCCGGGTCGCGAGGAGCGACCAGGGCTCCCGGTCGCGCATGAGCGGGATATAGAGTGGGTTCGTCCAGGACAGATCGTGGCACCACGCGATGAGGTGTGGCGAGGCGCCGGCGTCGAGGAGGCGGCGCAGCGCGACGGTCAGGGGCAAATTGAAGTGGAGGGTGAGCGCGTTGTGCACGATGCAGACATCCAACCCCTCGAAGGCTGGCCGGAGCCGCTCGGTGAGCTCCTCGACCAGCGCTTCGAAGGTGGCGCTGACCGCGTCGCCCTTCAACTCCTGGTTCACCTCGGTGAGGGACGGATGCTTCGAGTCGAGCGCCGGGATCAACGTCACCGGCGCCCGCCGGTCGAAGCGCCCGCCACGACCAGCCAGCACCCGCACCTGACAGCCGTGCTCGAGCAGAAGCTCGGCATGCTGACGCATCAGTACTTCGACTCCGCCGATGATGGGCGGGCAGGTGAAGTGTAGGATGCCGACCGTTGGCGCGTGGCGCGGTGCGGGGTCCAGGGTGAGGTGGGGGGGGGCCTGATGCGCGGCAGGCCGGCCCCGGAGATCGTCAACGTGCACGGGTAGGATCGTACCCCAGGCGCGCCAGGCGCTCTTCGAGGTCGTAGGCCCGCCGTTCGAACGCCTCGCTCGCCTCGGCCCCCGCGAGGATCTCGATGCCGGTCAGGGCACGGCTAACGTGCGAGACGGGGCGCGGGATCAGCGGAACGCCCTGAGGGAGGCGGGACAGCCCGCACACGAGGTGGTGAGGCTGCCGCGCGTGGAACCCCGGGTAGCACAGGGCGACTTCAAGCGCGCCAGGCGCGGCCTGGTCGCACGCACGTGCTGCTCGGATGTCCCGTCGAATGCTGCGGAGGGGGCGTCGGGGCGACAGGGGTCGTCTCCGTCGTCGGCGAGCATCACATTCGACCGCGCGGCCGAATCGCGATGAATCCGTACAGAGTTGGCTCGAAGCGGTTGGCGATGCGAAGATACTCCTCTTCGTTCCCCTCGATCATCAGCTTGTGCATCATCACGACATCCCCATCCGGGATCGGATCGACCGGCTGGACACAGAGTGCCATGATCGGGACACCGCCCTCGTATACCTTGACCTGGCCTTGATGGCGAGGGATTCGGTACACGCGGCGGGGACGAGTCCGGCTCGGCACCTCGAGATAGCCGCGCCGGCACAACTGCCGATAGTCGTCCTCCGCGAGGGTGTCGCGGAGCAACTGCTCGGCCCGCTCCTGAGCCTCGCGCCAATCAGCTCGCCGGCCCCCGCCAAGCTGGGAGTGGGCGAGCACGCCGTATGGTGCGCGGCACAGAAGGCAGACGATCAGCAGGACGAAGAGTAGTTCGAGAGCGATTACCGTGACGACCACGGATCTGCACCTCGCCGATCAACCGCCCGCCACCCGAGGGACGAGGATGATCTGTTCAGCCGTCCGATCGAAGTTGTCGAGGCGCTGGGCCGGCTTGTCTGGCTCGACCTTGAAGGCGGTCGCGCCACGTGCCCGTTGCTCCTCAAAGATCCGCTCTGCTTCGCGCACCGCGGCGAGCGCTTCAGGATCGCCGGCTTCGAGCTTCCGCTCGTCCCACTCCAGCACCGTGTCTCCACGGGCCGATAGCACGCGCATCTTCGCCATGGGGTCTCCTCCTTCGCGGGAAGGAATCCGGAAAAACAGGTAACCCGCCCGGACCGGCCGGGCGGGCCCGAGGTGCGTGCTCCTGGTCGCTCGAGGCGTCACTCATAGCGAGCGCCGCCGAGCCAGCCGGTGACTAGCGCGACGCCTACTAGCCAGTATACGCACCTGATCGCTGATGTCAAGTTGGCTCTACCTCCACACTTCCAGGCTCTTCGGCACCTTGCCGTCACCCGGGTTCCTGCACAATGCCTGCCACGCGTGAGCATAGCTGCCGGCTCTCAACCACGTCATGCCGCATCCTCGAGATCCCTTCGAGATCCCTTAACGAACACGCGCGAGACACACCTTCATGCGACGCATCCCGCGCTGGGTACGCTCAGCCTGACGGCACGTTTGGCGCTACTGGGCACGCCTCGGGGCGCGCCGAGCCACTGGAGTGGGCTGGTGGAGTTGGCTGGACGTTCTGGGTGCGCCGGCGCATCTCCGCTTCGCCGGCGCACCCGGGCAAGGTCACGCTTCGGGTGGACCTGCCCCGCAGTGGACCTGCCCTCGCCTGGCGGGTCACGCCACCCGTGGTTGAGCATCGGCGCTTCCGGATCAGCCACCCCTCTCCAGCGCACGAGAGAGGGGTGAGGGATGGGGGCTCTCGGCCAGATGCGACGTGACCCGCTAGAACACCTGGGCAAGGAGCAGGCCGCCGACGACGGCCACGGTCGTGGCGATCAGCCCGGGCAGCATGAACGAGTGGTTCACGATGAAGCGGCCGATGCGCGTCGTACCTGACCGATCGAAGTTGATCGCCGCAATCAGCGAACCGTAGGTGGGGAAGAAGAAGTAGCCGTTGACGGCCGGGAACATCCCGATCAAGGCTGCGCCCGGGATGCCGAGCGAGACGCCGAGCGGCATGAGTGCGCGCGTCGTCGCCGCCTGGCTGTATAGGAAGACCGAGGCGACGAACAGGCCGAGGGCGAACAGGGCCGGGTAGGTATTGGCCATGGTGCTGAGCGAGCCGATGATGACGGCCTGGTTGTTGGCGATGAAGGTGTCGCCGAGCCACGCCAGCCCGAAGATCCCGATCACGGCCGTGAAGCCAGCCTGAGCGGTCTGGGTGCGCGGCACGAGCGCGACGGGCGGGCGGGTCGCCAGCAGGATCAGCGCCGCCACGCTCAGCATGACGATCTGGATCGTGAGCGGCATCGCGAGTGCGACCCGGTTGCCGTTCGCATCGGCGACGAGCGGCCGAAGCTGCGGGAACGCGCCAGCCAGCACCACCAGGGCCACCCCTGCCAGGAAGATGAGCGCGCTGGTGCGGGCTGTCTTGGGAAGCGCGAACTTCGACTGGTCGCTTCGGGTAAGCGGCTCGACCTCGCCGGCGGCCAGGCGGCGCTTGTACTCGGGATCCTGGTCGAGCTCCGTGCCGACGCGCGTCTGGACGAGCGCGGCCACTAGCACGCCGATCAGGGTCGCCGGGATACAGATCGCGAGGATCGTGAGTAGCCCGATACCCTGGGGTGCGAGCAGCGCGATCATCGCGGCCGTCGCAGCCGAGACCGGACTGGCCGTAATGGCCTGCTGCGAGGCGATAGTAGCAATCGCCATTGGCCGCTCAGGACGGATGCCGTTCTCTCGGGCGACTTCGTAGATCACCGGCTGGAGCGGGTACACGATGTGCCCGGTGCCGGCGCCGAACGTGAACGCCCAGGCCACCAGTGGCGCCACGATCGTCACGTGCCGAGGATTCTGGCGGATGATGCGCTCGGCCACGCTGACCAGGTAGTCGATACCGCCGGATGCTTCCATTGCCGCCGCTGCCGAGATGACGGCCAGAATGATCAGCATCACGTCGATGGGGGGGCTCGTCGGCGTGGCGCCGAATAACACGGTCAGCACCATGAGGCCCACCCCGCCCCACAGGCCGAGCCCAACGCCACCCACGCGCGCTCCAAGTGCGATCGCCGCAAGAACGACGGCGAACTGGAGGAAGAAGATAACGTTCACGGGCGAATGCCCTCCTGTTGATGAGTCATATGTCCTGTTCGTGCGCACAAACCACTGGCGATCGTGTACGTTCCCCCGTGAGAGAATCGCACGTACACTCCACTATCGCCAGCACCGACATTAACCACGTCCGGCCTCATGGAGGACGTGTCACGCGTCCGAATATCATCAGGGCATACGTCCATCGACAAGGAGACGAGTCGGACTCATAGTGGCTCTGTGTGGAGAGTGAGAACGAGAACTGGACGGAAGTAATGACCGAACAACCCGCCGCATCCACTGACAGCCCGCCGGTGACGACACCAGCATCTCATCTCACCGTTCCGAGCATCGATACGATCGTGCTATCGGCCACCGAAATGCGACGCGAGCACGATCTTCTCGGCGAGGTCGATGTGCCCGCCGCCGCCTACTGGGGCGTTCATACCCTCCGCGCAGTCCAGAACTTCCCGATCACTGGGGTTCCCGTCGCACACCTTCCGGAACTGGTGCGAGCTCTCGCGATGGTGAAGAAGGCCGCAGCGCTCGCCAACGAGAAGCTCGGCTATCTCCCTCACGCCAAGGCCAAAGCCATCGAGCGGGCCTGCGACGAGATCATCGCGGGGCGCTACCACGAGCAGTTCGTCGTCGACGTCATCCAGGGCGGGGCTGGCACGTCGACGAACATGAACGCCAATGAGGTGATTGCGAACGTCGCGCTGGCGCTCATGGGGCACCGGCGAGGTGAGTACCAGCACCTCCATCCCAATGATGACGTCAACATGGCGCAGTCCACGAATGACGCCTACCCGACGGCCGTTCGACTGGCCATCTTGCTCGCGCTGCCCACGCTCATCAAGGCACTGGACGACTTCGCCTACGCGCTGAAAGAGAAGGCGATCGAGTTCAGCGACGTTCTCAAGATGGGCCGCACCCAGCTTCAGGACGCCGTCCCGATGACCGTCGGGCAGGAGTTCGACGCCTTCTACGCCACCGTCCGCGAGGACATCGCCCGCCTACGCGAGATCTCCGGCTTCTTCCGCGAGGTCAACCTCGGCGCAACGGCCATTGGCACCGGTATCACCGCCGACCCACGCTACGCCGCGCTCGCTGTCGAGGAGCTCGCGCGGATCTCCGGCCACGACATGGTGCTCGCGACGAACCTGATCGAGGCCACGTCCGACATGGGCGCCTTCGTGCTCTTCTCGGGCGTGCTCAAGCGTACCGCCGTCAAGCTCTCCAAGATCTGCAACGACCTCCGGCTACTCTCGAGCGGCCCTCGGGCGGGCTTCAACGAGATCAACCTCCCACCGGTGCAGGCTGGCTCGTCGATCATGCCGGGTAAGGTGAACCCGGTCATCCCTGAGGTCGTCAATCAGGTGGCGTTCCTGGTCATTGGCAACGACCTGACCGTCACCATGGCGTCGGAAAGCGGCCAGCTTCAGCTCAACGCCTTCGAGCCAACAATCGCCTTCTCACTCTTACAGTCCATCCGCGTGCTGGCGGCCGGGCTTGGCACCCTCACCGCGCGGTGTATCCGGGGCATCACCGTCAATCGCGAGCGGTGTCAACATTACGTCGAGACCAGCATCGGGCTGGTCACCGCGCTGAACCCAGTGCTCGGCTACGAGCGGTCTGTGGCGATCGCCAAGGAGGCACTGGAGACGGGCGGTGGCGTCTGCGACCTGGTGCTGGAAAAGGGCTGGCTCACCAAAGAGGCGCTCGACGAGTTGTTGCGCCCCGAGGCCATGACCCAGCCGAGCCGTGCCCACGAGTAGCATGCCGCACACCCTCGTCCCAGTGGGGGAGGGTAGGGTAAGGGCTCTTCTGGTAGTTGACGGGTAGTCACGGAAGAGCCCTCACCCGAGCTCCGCGCGACCTCTCCCAGTGGGAGAGGTTGGCGAGCGCAACACTCCGGCGCCGCTGAACCTGCTCCGCTGTCGATGCGCCCCACACCGTCGAGCACGACCCGCGCCAGCTACGCCGGCGACGCCTTGTGCCACCTGCAACGGCCCTGTTGGACCATGCGGTCATCATCTCCCCGAACGCGTTACTATGCTCTGTGGCAGGCCGGCCGCGGCACGGCGCCCGCGGCACTTCCCGGCTACGTCCCCCCACGGGCTCGGGGGAGGGAGAACGATGGTAGGAGCGCTCACTCTCTATCAGACCAACGTTGGCAAGAAGATCGTCATGGCCGTCACTGGCTTGATCCTCTTCGCCTTCGTCTTCGTCCATATGTACGGCAACTTACACATCTTCGAGGGACGCGAGGCTTTCAACGACTACGCGCTCTTCCTTCGAACCGTCGGTATGCCGTTCTTCGCCTATTCGGGTGCCCTCTGGGTCGTACGCGTCATCGTTGGTGTAAGCGTCGTGGCCCATATCTGGGCCGCATACCAGTTGACGCTCGTCGATCTCCAGAGCCGTCCGATCCGCTATGGTAAGAAGAAGTACATCGCGGCGAACTACGCGACTCGGACGATGCGCTGGAGCGGCGTCATCATCGCGCTCTTCGTCGTGTATCACATTCTCCATTTCACGACCGGTACGGCATACATTGAGGCGCGCTTCGACCCGCACGATGTCTACGGGAACGTCGTCAATGGGTTCCTGAATCCGTTCGTCTCGCTGGTCTACATCATCGCTCAGGTTGCACTTGGGCTCCATCTGTACCACGGCGTCTGGAGCATGTCTCAATCGCTCGGGTGGAAGAACGGAACCAATAACTATCTCTGGCGAGGCTTTGCGACGGTCACCACCATTCTGGTCGCCGGCGGGAACATTTTGATCCCACTCGTCGTCCTGGCCGGCATCGTCCGCTAGTTCCGGTGAGCCATGATGGCTCACGGTGGTAGCCTGTCACGGTGGGTCACGACGGCCCAGGATCGCAGGCGGGCACACCGGAGTCGCCATCCTGGATCAGCATTATCAGCGCTTCAGGGACGACACTGCGTCAGCAAGGCACGGGAATGCAGGGTAGAGGACGATATCGTGGCGACTAACACGATCGCTCCGGCGCCGCCAGCGCCGACGCGAACACCATTTCAACCGACGCCTTCGATCGCTCTGGACTCGAAGATCCCAGACGGACCGATCGAGCGGAAGTGGACGAAGCACAAGTTCGACATGCACCTGGTGAACCCGGCCAACCGGCGACGATACACGATCATCGTGGTCGGCACCGGTCTGGCGGGCGGAGGCGCGGCCGCCGCGCTGGCCGAGCAGGGCTACAACGTCAAGGCGTTCTGCTATCAGGACAGCCCGCGCCGCGCGCACAGCATCGCCGCGCAGGGCGGCATCAATGCGTCGAAGAACTATCGCAACGACGGCGACAGCATCTACCGGCTGTTCTATGACACCGTCAAGGGCGGCGACTTCCGCTCCCGTGAGGCGAACGTCTATCGCCTATCCGAGGTCTCCTCGAACATCATCGATCAGTGCGTCGCCCAGGGAGTGCCGTTCGCCCGCGAGTACGGCGGCCTGCTGGACAACCGCTCGTTCGGCGGTGCGCTCGTCTCCCGCACCTTCTACGCGCGCGGCCAGACCGGCCAGCAACTCCTGCTCGGCGTGTACCAGTCCCTCGAGCGCCAGATCGCGCTCGGCAAGGTCAAGATGCACACCCGTACCGAGATGCTCGATCTGATCGTGGTGGACGATCGGGCGGTCGGGATCGTCACGCGTGACATGGTGACGGGCGAGATCGAGGCCCATCTCGCCGACGCCGTGATCATGGCGACGGGCGGCTACGGCAACGTGTTTTACCTCTCAACGAACGCCAAGGGCTGCAACACCACCGGGATCTGGCGGGCCTATCGTAAGGGCGCGGCCTTCGCGAACCCCTGCTACACTCAGATCCACCCGACCTGTATCCCGGTCTCCGGCGACTATCAGTCCAAGCTCACGCTGATGAGCGAATCGCTCCGCAACGACGGCCGAATCTGGGTGCCCAGGACCCCCGGCGATACCCGGCCACCGACCCAGATCCCCGAGGACGAGCGCGACTACTATCTGGAGCGCAAGTACCCGAGCTACGGTAACCTTGCCCCCCGCGACATCGCTTCGCGGGCGGCCAAGGAAGCCTGCGATGACGGGCGGGGCGTCGGGCCGGGTGGGCTAGGCGTCTACCTGGGTTTCGCAGAGGCCATCCAGCGCCTTGGCGTCAATGTCATTCGCGAGCGCTATGGCAACCTCTTCGATATGTACAACCGCATCACCGGTGAAGACCCCTACACCTCACCGATGCGGATCTACCCGGCCGTTCACTACACGATGGGCGGGCTCTGGGTCGACTACAACCTGATGAGCACGATTCCCGGCCTGTTCGTGGGCGGTGAGGCGAACTTCTCGGACCACGGCGCCAACCGGCTCGGCGCGAGCGCCCTGATGCAGGGGCTGTCCGACGGCTACTTCGTGCTCCCCGCGACGGTCCCCGACTATCTGGCGGTTGCGCGGCAGTCGACGGTGGCGCACGATCACCCGGCCGTACGCGACGCGATCCGTGGCGTCGAAGAGCGGACCTCGCGCCTGCTCTCGATCGACGGAACGCGTACGGTGGACGATTTCCACCGCGAGCTCGGCAAGATCATGTGGGAGTACTGCGGGATGGCTCGTAACGACGCCGGGCTCCGCAAGGCGCTCCAGTTGATCCCAGAGCTCCGGGAAGAGTTCTGGCGGAACGTGCGGGTACCGGGCGAGGGCCGCGAACTGAACCAGGAGTTGGAGAAGGCCGGCCGCGTGGCTGACTTCCTCGAGCTCGGGGAGCTCATCTGCATCGACGCGCTCCATCGGACCGAGTCCTGCGGCGGCCACTTCCGCGAGGAGAGCCAGACCGAGGACGGCGAAGCGTTGCGCGACGACGAGCACTTCTCATACGTTGCTGCCTGGATGATGAACGGCAGCCTGAGCTCCCCGGAGCTGGTCAAGGAGCCGCTCGAATTCGAGAACGTCCACCTGGCCCAGCGAAGCTACAAGTAAGTCAGGGGCGGTCAGGTGTCAGCCGTCAGTACTCAGGAACTGGAATCGGGAGCTGGCATCAGGGACTGGTCGGCGGCCGCCTCCGAGCCGCTGGCCACTGGCACCTGACGGCTACTCCCCCGCTTATGCTACTGGAGATACGATGCGCCTGACGTTGAAAATCTGGCGTCAGAAAGGGCCTCGGGATGAGGGCCACTTCGAGACGTACGACCACCCGGATGTCAACGAGCACATGTCCTTTCTGGAGATGCTCGACGTCCTGAATCAGCGCTTGATCACCGAGGACAAGGAGCCCGTCGCGTTCGATCACGACTGCCGCGAGGGTATCTGCGGCGCGTGCAGCCTGATGATCGACGGGGTCGCCCACGGCCCCGAGCGGGCGACCACCGTCTGTCAACTGCACATGCGCTACTTCCACGACGGTCAGACCGTCACCATCGAGCCGTGGCGGGCGCGGCCGTTCCCGGTCATAAGAGATCTCATCGTCGACCGCCGGTCGTTCGACAGGATCATCGAGGCCGGCGGCTTCATCACCGCGACCGTTGGGGCGGCCCAGGACGCCAATGGGATCCTGGTGCCCAAGACAAACTCGGATCAGGCGATGGATGCGGCGGCCTGTATCGGCTGCGGCGCGTGCGTGGCGGCCTGCCCGAACGCCTCGGCGGTGCTCTTCACCGGCGCCAAGCTCACCCACCTGAGCCTGCTACCCCAGGGCCAGCCCGAGCGCCACAAGCGCGCCGTCCGGATGGTTCGACAGATGCAGATCGAGGGTTTTGGGGCGTGCACGAACATGGGTGAGTGCGAGGCAGTTTGTCCAAAGGAGATCACCATGGATGTGATCTCCAAGTTGAACGCCGAATTCCTCAGCGCGAGCCTCCGTGGAATCCGCGACTGACTGGCATGCCGTAGCGATGCAGTAGCGAGTGGGCGGCGGCCTCTTCCGCTGGCAAGGGGCTGAGGTGAGGGGTCCCCCGTCAGATGATGGGAGCGACGGGAGGGCCCTCACCCACGCTGCGTTCGGCCGCTCCCTCTTTGAGCGGCGAACGGTTGCGGCGCGCAGCCTCCACTCCTGGCGGTGCAGGTGCGCCCCTGCCGAGGCCATAGCCAGCGACTCGGCATCCGGGGGCGTGATCCGACCGAGTCGCCCGAATGGGGGGGCAGTTTCCTGCTACGCCTTCAGGCGTGGTACGGCCGCGTCGAGAGCCTCCCTGCCGGCCATCGTCAAGGTAGCGTCGTCCTGGGGCCAATGGACGCGGCCACAGAGGGCATCTCGGTAGAGCCGCTCCATCGGGTTGTTGCGGCTCAACCCGGGATTGCCGATGAGACCCATTCCGATCTCGGTAGCGCGGATGATGTTGTTGGTGACGTGCAATTTCGTCAAGGCAGAGGCGGATCGCGACGCCGGCGGACGCCCGGCGTCGATGGAGGTCGTCAGATCCCACAGGAGGCGCTCGGCCGCGAACAGGAGGCTCTGGATCTCCCCCACCGCCGTGTGGAAGCGCGGGAGCGTCGCAAGCGGCGCGCCGAGGTTCGAGGGCACGCGCTCGTGAAGGTAGCCGACCAGCCAGTCACGCGCGGCGCGGCCGATACCAAGGTAGACGGCGCTGAGAATTGAGGCGCCCCAGGCCCCCTGCACCGGCGAGACCGGACGTCGACGGTCGAGCGGTTCCAGATCGACGGCGTACTCGGCGGGGATCTCGACGTTCTCCAGCACGACGTCATCGCTGCCGCTCGCTCGCAGCCCGAGGTGGTCCCAGGTCCGCTCGATGCGGAGGCCGGGCGTGCCCGCCGGGACGAGGAACGCTCCGACCCGTGGCTCCGGCTCGTCGGTCGTCGCGCCGACGTCGAAGAAGCGAAGGATCGGGCTGCCCGTCGAATAGATCTTGCGTCCGTTCAAGCGCCAGCCGTCAGTCGTCCTGGTGGCCTTCGTCGCGAAGGTGCCGCCGCGCGAAACCGTTCCAAGCTCTGGCTCGACGCGGATGGCGTTGATGAGGGCGATGCCGCCGACCGACGCCTCGCAGATGAGCCGGTGGACCGCCTCGGGCCAGACCCGCTCGCGGGCGATGGCGGCGTGCTTCAGGTACTGCATTCCGAGCACGAGTGCGGTGGAGCTATCGCCGGCACCGATCTCGGCGACGACCCGCGCGACGTCGGTCAGGCCCGCACCCTCGCCGCCGTACTCGAGTGGGACGGTCAGGTTCAGGAGGCCGGCATCCCACAGTTGGTCGAAGTTCTCGAAGGGGAAGGAACGATCGCGGTCGTGCTCGGCGGCACGGGTCGCGAAGTCGGCGGCGAGCGTCTGCGCACGGCTGACCCAGTCGGTCGTCTCAGGAGTTGTCGTTTCAGGAGTTGTCGTCTCAGTCGTCGTTGTCGTCACGTCCGAAGAGTGTACCCGCCTGAGAGGGGCGCGAGCATGATCGGCGCCGCGCTCAGGTATCGTCCTGCGTTCTACTCGACACGTTGTCGCGCCTTACCCTTGCTCGGCGTGTCGTCTAATCTTCGAGCTCGCTCCCGAGAATCGACGGCTCGCCGGCCGAGTGCCTGCGGCCGGGCGCGCGGAACCACTGGAGGCAGATGTACCCGAGGACGGTAGTGACGATGGCGAGCAGGTAGAGGCCCGCGCCGGCGAACATGCCGATGGCGGCAGCCAGCCAGATCGAGGCCGCCGTCGTCAGCCCACGCACGGCCGACGAGGTTCGCCAGATCGTGCCGGCACCGAGGAAGCCGACCCCGGTGACGATCTGGGCTGCGACCCGCCCCGGATCGCGCACCGTCCCCAGGTCGACGAAGCCGTAAATCGAGACGATGGTGTACGCTGCCGCCCCGGCCGTCACCAGCATGTGCGTGCGCAGGCCAGCCGGCCGGCCGGCGCGCTCGCGCTCCCAGCCGAGGACGCCGCCGAGCGCGAAGGCCAGGAGCATCCGCGCCACCAGCAGCCACTCGAGTGGCTCGATAGGGAGCGCAGGGATCATTGGATGACGCTCGCTCGGAGCGGGTGAGAAGGGGTGAGGACGACCATCCGGCGAGCCGACTCCAGAACGTCTGTCCGATGGGCTTGCGTGGCAGGATCAGGTGCGACAACAGTGTAGGGCCAATGGCGGCTGCCTGTCACCGCTGCCTTGACTGGATCGCTCTCGTGCTCACGCCGCTGAGACGCGGGTGTGCTGGGGGCGTCAGGTGAGGCCGCGGAGACCGCCCGCCTGGCTGGTGACCGCGCCGATAGGCCCTGGCTTACAGGGCCTATCGACGTGGCTCTCCGGGTGCCGGATGCCCCGGCTGGCCAGCCTCCGCTGCACCGCTCGGCGGGCGTTGAGAGCGGCCGCTGCATGACGCGTATCGCGCATGATCCGGAGGGGGATTCGGCTAGAGACGCGAAAGGTGTCAACGTACGGGGCAGGCAGATGCGGCGAGAGGCAGATGCGGGAAGAGGCAGAGCGGCGCACGCCACGCGGGCGCGCTCGTGCCGGGCAGCATGACGCGGGTCGCCGCCGAGCCGACATGTCGTCGGATCAACGGTCGTCCTGTTACGCTCCTGACTGGAGAGCCCATGCCGAGCGTGCTCGGCCGTGCTAGCGTATGCCCGAGCGTGCCAGGTTAGCGTACGGAAGACTGACGCAGGGCACGTTCGCGCACCTGAGGCCGGAAGCAGCGGCCGAAATATCCGAGCGTGTCACGGGGCGGCCGGCAACTCGCCGGCTGCACCCAAAGAGAGTGAGAGGGGGAATAATGGCCCCGTTCCAGATTCTGCCGTCCGAGCAGGGGTTCTTCGAGTGGTTCGAGAAGGGCGCCGCAACCGCGCATGACGCGGCCCGGATGCTGGCCGGCCTGCTCGATGACTATCGCGACGTCGAGAGCCGGGTCCAACAGATCATCGAGCTCGAGCATCAGGGCGATTTTATCGTCCACGAGGCCCATAACCTGCTGTCGAAGACCTTCCTGACGCCGCTCGACGCCGACGAGATCCGGGCGCTGGTGAGCAGTGTTGACGACGTGATCGACTGGATCGAGGACACCGCCGACTCGCTCGAACTGTACGAGGTCACCGAGCCGATTCCGGAAGCGCGGGCACTCGCAGGGCTCCTGTTGCAGATGACCGAGCAGATCGTAGCGGCGATGCCGCTCATGCGTGACAAGAGTAGTCTTGCCCGAGTCAAGCCGTACACGGTCGAGATCAACCGCCTGGAGAACGAGGCCGACCGCGTCCTGCGGAAGGGGCTGGCTCGGCTGGTTCGCCAGCGGGGAGACTGGTTCGAGTTCCAGCGCTGGAAGGAGATCCTCGAGAAGATCGAGGAGGCGACCGATCGCTGTGAGGACGTGGCCGATGTGCTCGAGACGGTGGCCATGAAGAACGCCTGACGCCGATGCGCGCGAGGGCTGGTGAGCGGGGGCTGGTGAGTGGGGGCTGGCGCGTCAGCCCCCACTCACCACTGCACGATGGCGTGTAGAACGGTGCTGATGAGCCAGCCCATGGCGATGCAGGCGGGTATCGTCACGATCCAGGCGGTCACGATGCTCCCCGCGACGGTCCAGTGCACCGCCCGCTTCGAGCCGGTCGCACCGACGCCGAGGATCGCCGAACTGATGACGTGCGTGGTCGAGACCGGGACCCCGAGGCGGCTGGCGACCTCGATGATAGTGGCCGCCGACGTCTCGGCCGCGAACCCGTGGATCGGCTTCAGCTCGACGATCCGATGGCCCATCGTCCGGATGATGCGCCAGCCGCCAGAGGCCGTCCCCAGCCCCATCGCCGTCGCCGCTGCCAGCACCACCCAGAACGGCACGTCCCAGTTTTCGCCGGTCCAGCCGTAGTACGACGCCAGCGCCATCGTGATCACGCCCATCGTCTTCTGGGCGTCGTTTCCGCCGTGGCTGAAGGCCATGTACGCCGAAGAGATCAACTGGGCGCGCCCGAACAGCGAGCTGACGCGAGCAGGGTGGGAGCGGGCGAACAGGTTGAGCAACAGCAGCATCAACCCGAAACCGATGACGAGCCCCAGAACCGGGGAGATGACAAGACCCGCCAGCACCTTCTCGATGCCGGTCCAGCCGAGGACGTCCACACCCCCAGTGGCAATGCCCGCGCCGACGATGCTGAACACGAGCGCGTGACTCGAGCTCGATGGGATGCCGTAGTACCAGGTGACCAGATCCCAGGTGATTGCGGAGAGCAGTGCCGCGATGACGAGCTCCTGGGTGGTAGCGGCCGGATCGACGATTCCCTTGCCCACTGTCGTGGCCACCGCCGTCCCGGTCATGGCACCGACGAAGTTCAATGAGGCAGCCATCAGAACGGCCTGGATAGGAGACAGGACGCGGGTGGCGACGACGGTCGCGATGGCGTTCGCCGTATCGTGGAACCCGTTCACATAATCGAACGCCAGGCCGAGGATCACGATCACGACAAGCACGATGAACGCGAGATCCATCTCACCCCCAGGTATCGCCGAGGCCGGTCGGCGGCTCGTCGCCACCACGATTGGCCAGTGTGGTTGCCCCGTCAGCGCGGTTGGCTCGTCAATGCGGCGAGCGACTCATCTCGCCCGAGCGCCCGGAGCAGCCTGTCAGGCCATGGTGGAGACGTGCCCGGCGTCGATAGTACTGCCCGGAGGCGTCGCTCGCATAGACCCACCCGCGCGGCCGGTGTGCTGGAAGACCCGGTCACGCATTCTCTGCGCTTGGCCCGGTCTGATCCCGTCTGAGTAACACCCATGCTTCAGGACACCACCCATGTGCTGGTAAGGGGCTCTCAGCACGGGGTCTGGATGCCTCGACGAGACCGGGGCAGGCGGGGTCGAGCCGGTTCCGACCAACCGTACTCCTGGTCTCCCCGTCCCAGACGTAGGCCAGCCGCCGGGGTGACGGGTCGAGCCGGTTCCGACCAACTGTGCTCCTGAGCTAGCCGCGGATAGCGCCTGAGGTCAGGCCGGACACGAGATAGCGCTGGAACACGAGATAAATCACCAGGATCGGCGCGATGGCGATCAGGATGCCGGCCGCGAGCTCTGGGTAGCGCGAACCGAACTCGCCCTGGAAGTGCAGCAGTCCGAGCGGAACGGTGCGCCAGCGTTCCGCGCCGATCAGTACCAGCGCAAGCAGGAACTCGTTCCAGGTGCTCAGGCTGTCGATGATGAACAGCGTCGCGAGCGCCGGCGTCGTCAGCGGCATCATGATCCGCCAGTAGTTCGTCCATTCGGACGCTCCGTCGATGCGCGCTGCCTCGACCAGTTCGGCAGGGATCTCTCGGAAGAAGCCTCTCAGCACGAAGATCTGAAACGGCAGCCCGAACGCGATGTACGGCGGAAAGAGGGCGAGCAACGTGTTCAGGATACCGAGGTTCTTCTCGATGATGAACAGCGGTAGCAGCGTGACGTGGATCGGGATTGCCAGTCCAAGCAGAAAGAGTGCGAAGACCCAATCCTTGAGTGGGAAGCGCAGTCGGGCGATAGGGTACGCCGCTAACGAGGCGTTGATACGACACCACCTGCCTGGATGTTGCGCTCGTGCGGATGGCCAATCCGTGCGCGAGCAGGTCGCTCAGGCTGGCCGCCCTCCCCGTGAGTAGTGGGGAGGCGCGACGAATCTCCACCGTGCTGGTGCGAGAGTGGAGTGGAGGCGTGCGCCGCGCTAGACTACTCGTATGGATCGAGACGACGTGACCGCCCACATCAGCGACGTGGCTAACAACGCCACCCTGGATGCCCTGATCGCGCGGCTTCGGCACGCCGGCGAGACAGCGCCCCAGGATCTCCTCGATCGGATCGTGGCTCAGGGGCCGGTAGTCGTGCCGAGGCTGCTCGCGATCGCGACGGACGCGGATCGGCTGTGGGACGAATCCGACGATTCGGACGCTCCGGAGCTGTGGGCGCCGATCCACGCCGTCCAACTGCTCGCCCGGTTGCCAGCGCCCGAATCGGTGGAGCCGCTCCTGTCGCTCCTCGACGTGGAGAGTGACTATTTCGACACAGCCTTGCCGGAGGCGCTCGCCAGAATCGGGCGACCGGCGCTCGGCCCGCTGCGGGCAGCGCTGTTCGATCCGTCTCACGACATCTATACGACGGCACGCGCCGGCACGGCACTCGGCAGGCTCGCGAACTACTTCCCCGATCTGCGCGCAGAGGCCATCGAGGCGTTGGTCGCCCGCCTCGATGAGCCGGACCCCGAGGCCGAGGAGGAGTCCGACTACTACACGGAGGCCGACACACTGCGGGGATTCCTCGTTGGGGATCTGCTCGACGCAAAGGCGGTCGAAGCGATGCCCGTGATCCGGCGGGCGTATCGCGAGGACCGCATCGACCGAACCGTCGTCAGCCCCGATAGCGTCGAGTTGGCGCTTGGTCAGGGAGTCGGCGAGTCCGTCGACGAAGCGGTCGATGACATCCTGGCCCCGAGCCCCAAACCGACCTACTCATCGCTCATGGCGGATTTCAAGTTACGCATGCAGTACGGACCTCAGGCGATGACGCCATCACCTCCACTGCTGGCGACGATGACCGGTGCGGCGGCGACCGATGCGGCGTCGCTCCCACGTCCGCGCTACGATGGGCCAAAGGTCGGGCGAAACGACCCTTGTCCCTGTGGTAGCGGCCAGAAATACAAGCGCTGCTGTGGACGCTGACGATCACTTACTCTGACCGTCAGCGTCTGTTGGCAAGGCGCTAACTCCAGGGGACCGGCGCACCCCACTGGTTCAGGTAGCTCGTTTCGGACGTAGGTTTGCGGGTGGTTGGTCCGAAGTTGACGACCGGGTAGCCGAGTGGGATGCAGAAGTAAAAGCTGATCTCGGCCGGGATCGCGAACAGCGCACGGAAGCGATCCATGACGCTCGGATGGAGCGTCGTCGGCACCGAGCCGATGCCCAGCGCCCGCGCGGCGAGCATCAGGTTCTGGGTGGCAGGGATCACTGAGCCGTCACTGCGCGGCGCCGTGGCCAGTGCGAAGGCAATACAGGGAACGTCCCCGATCTCGTCGGCGAAGCGCATCGCGCGCCGGTAGCTCGTCGCCTCCGGCGGGATGTCCTCCGGACCGTGCCAGCCCTGACCATCGCGCCGCTTTGCCCACCAGGCTTCCTTGTAGAGCGCGCCAAACTGGCGGATCAGGTCGCGGTCGGTCACCACCAGGAAGCGGGCGACCTGTGCGTTGCCGCCGTTCGGAGCCTTGACGGCCGCTTCGAGGATCAGGTGGATGTCGTCCATCGGAATCGAGTCCGGCTTGAAGCGCCGAATCGACCGCTGAGTGAACATCGCCTCGCCGATTGGCATCGAAAGTCGCTGGTAGTCCACGCTCGCCCTCCGCACATCCCCCCCGAGGCGCGGGAGCGCCGGCCTCAGGGATGAGATAATCTCGCCGGAGAGCACGATAGCGGCCGAGGGGCCGGCCGTCCACTGCGGGCGTCCACTGCGGGCGTCCCGGCGCCGCTGGCTCGCCGCGTGCTCGCGTGCTGGCGACCCGCTACACAGGCGGGTTCGGCTGTGCGATCCTTCGGTACGGTGGCGGGCTGCGGTCGGTGCGCCTGCTGAGCGAAGGAGGACAGTAATGGCCGAGCGACGCCTTCGGGTTGGCGTGGTGGGGATCGGGTTCGTCGGGGCGGCGCACATCGATGCGATCCGCCGGATTCCGCACGCCGAGGTTGTGGCCGTCGCCAGTTCCTCACGAGAGCGGGCACAGCGCCATGCCGCCGACCTGGACATCCCGAGGGCGTACGGCGACTATCGTGAGCTCGTTGCCGACCCTGATGTCGACGTCGTTCATAATTGCACGCCGAACGTCTGGCACTTCCCCATCGATAGAGCGATCCTCGAAGCTGGCAAAGCCTGCTACGCTGAGAAGCCGCTCGCGATGAACGCCGCCGAGGCCGAGGAGTTGGCCCGGATCGCGCGGGCGACAGGTAGCCCGGCCGCCGTGACGTTCAATCATCGCGGCTTTCCCCAGGTCCAGGAGGCACGGTCGCTCGTCGCTGAGGGCGCGCTCGGCCGGGTGCATGCCGTCCACGGCGCCTACCTCCAGGACTGGCTGCTTCGGCGCACTGATTGGAGTTGGCGACTGGACCCGGCTATCGGCGGGCCGACCCGAGCGGTTGCGGACATCGGGTCGCACTGGATGGATCTGGTGCAGCATGTGACGGGCCGGCGCATCGTGGCGGTGATGGCGGACCTTACGACCGTCGTCCCTATGCGGTCACGCCCGGCGTCCGAGCCGGAGACGTTTCGCGCCAGTACCGGTGAGGTCATCCATGCCGCCAGCGCCGATGCCTCAGCGGGCGGCGCTGCGGCCGGAGGCGCTGCGGCCGGAGGCGTGGCGGCCGGAGGCGTGGCGGCGACGGGAGGCGGCGACGCGAGCATCGGGGACTCGACGGCCAGTGCAGCTCCGGCGCGTGAGGTCCGGATCGACACCGAGGACTTCGCGTCGGTCCTGGTGCGGCTCGAGGACGGGGCACGCGGCTCCTTCACCGTGTCCCAGATGAGCGCCGGCCGCAAGAACCGCCTCACGTTCGAGGTCGATGGCCTCGAAGGCGCGCTCAGTTGGTGCTCCGAGGAGAGCGAATGGCTCTGGCGCGGCTCGCGCGGTGCGGCGAACGCCGTCGTGCAGCGCAGTCCTGCCGGGGCGCACGTGCCCGGCCTCTCACGCCTGCCGGCCGGTCATGCCGAGGGCTGGGCGGACGCGATGCTGAACGTGATTCGCGGCTTTTACGATCAGGTCCGGATCGGCCAGCGTCAGCCCTGGGTAGCGACTTTCGAGGACGGCCTGTACGCTGCGCGGCTCGTGGACGCCATCCTCGAAAGCAGCCGCTCCGAACGTTGGGTCACTGTCGGCCAGCCGCCTTGCGAGTAGCGGCGCCGGTCTACCTCAAGTGCGGGGAGCGGTCTCGCCCACCCGCGTCTGCCGCCCGTCTCTCACGCTAGGAGAGGCGCGCACAACGAGGCTGAGGGCTCCTTCGTCCCCCTCTCGCCAGCCCACGGCAGAACGCTCACCTCGGCAAGGGCCGAGGAGCTCTCACCCCGACCGGGCCGGGCGAAACCCTCGCGTCAGCCGGCTTTCCAGAGGGAGGGAGTTTTCGCACGCCCGCGCAGCGCACTCCAGGCGGGTAGGGCGAGTCTCACGCGGTAGGAGGCGGCTCCGCCGGCCCGCAGCCCGGGTCAATATCCGAGATGCTTGTCGACGACGTTGGTGAGCGGCTCACCCTTCAGGAAGTGGCCGATGTTCTCCGAAAAGATCGACCAGACGAGGTCGGTGGTCAGGCGGGAGGTCGGGGAGTTGTGAGGCGTGATGATGACGTTCGGCGCTCGCCAGAGCGGGTCGCTGGCCGGTAGCGGCTCGGTGGCTGTGACGTCGAGGCCGGCGCCGGCAAGATGTCCCGACTGGAGCGCGTCGATCAGGGCCAGCTCGTCCACGATCCCCCCGCGCGACATCGCTAACAGGTAACTGCCATCCGGCAGCAGCCCGATCTGTTCCCGCCCGACCATCCCCCGAGTCTCGGGGGTGATGGGTGCAGCGATGGCGAGCACGTTGGATTGTCGGCACATGTCGTTGAGACGGCTGAGCGGCCAGACTTCTGCGACGCCCTCGGCCGGCGGCACACTCTGGGCATCGACGGCCAACAGGCGCATCTCGAAGCCGTGGCCGCGCCGCGCGATGGCTCGACCGATGTTACCGAAGCCGACGATCCCCATCGTCAATCCCTTGATCCCAACCAGCCGATCGTTGAGTTGCCCGCGGGCCCACTCCTGCCGCTGCTGGTGCTCCTCGAACTGCCGCATCGCGCGGGTGAGGGTAAGGAGCATCGCGAAGGCGTGTTCGGCGATGGTAACTGCGTGGGCGCCGCGCATGTTCGTCACGACGACGTTGCTCTCAGCGAGGCCCGCCACGTTGTGCATCCACTCGACGCCTGCGCTCGGCGACTGGATCCAGCGGAGCTTTCGGGCAGCCTCGAACTCATCGCCGGTCAGGGTGCCGAACACCGCGTCGGCATCGTCGATCTGCGATGCGACGTCGGCGCGGTCCTCGGGGCTGACGAACTGGACCGAGGGATACTGCTGCTGGAGCTTGGCCAGCCGCTCGGCCCGCCGCTGCGGGGCCACCACGATGATCTTCGTCATGACCTTCTCAACCTCCCGTTCGTTCTGGCGGCAGTTCCTGGACTGGGCGGCCGCTCGCGCCCAGACGCTCACCTGAACGGCGCGCCTGCCAGGGGCCGCTTCCCCGAGGTCTCGATAGACGCGGCGCGGCTCCGTGCGCGCCAGGCCGTCACAGCATGCTACCGCGATGGATGCGGCCCGGCTCGCGCGCGAGCCGGGCCGCTACAGCCTGCGAACGCTCATGCGCGTGTACGCTCGCACCAGTGCGGCAGGAGGCCGTGGGGACCGTTTCTGGGAGCGGACCACACTCGTTGCTCCGGCGAGCGTTGGATCGTCGGCATCCGCGCCTGCTGTACAGAATCTCGGCTGACAACCCATCAACCGGTCAGATCGCGCGGCTCTCCAGCCACTCCCTGGTTACCTCGATGCCAAAGCCGGGCGCGTCGGTCGGCCGGACCTGTCCGTTCCGGATCGGCACAGTGCCCGGCAGCGAGACCATCTCCTCGAGCGGGACCCCGGGCGGTGCGACGCCCTCCGAGCGCTCGCCCATCGGAATGGCGGGCATCGCCATCGCCAGGTGCTGGCCATAGGGATAATTCATACCGGCGTGGCCGATCACCGTCAGACCGTGCGCCTCGGCGATGTGGCAGATGCGCACCGAAGCCGTGATTCCTCCGACCCAGGACACGTCCGGTTGGAGGATGTCCACCAGTCCATGGCTGGCCGCAAGCGTGAACGGATGGATCGTGTACCAGTGCTCGCCACTCGCCAGGGTGGTGCCTGGCAAGCGCTGGCGCACCTTCATGTAGCTGTCCATATCGTCAGGCAGCAGGAAGTCTTCGAGCCACTTCAACCGGTAGGGGCGCAGCGCGTCCATCAGCCGCACGATGTACTCAACGTTCAGCGACATCCAGGCGTCCACCATCAACTCGACGTCCGGCCCGATCTGCTCCCGGGTCCGGGCGACAAGCTCCTCGCTCTTACGGATGCCCTCGATGCCATCCTCCGGTCCGTGCCGCAAGAACAGCTTGACGGCCTTGAAGCCCAGTTCCAGGAACCAGGCGATGCTGTTCTCGGTGCCGTAGGAGAGGTCCGTGTTGCTGGCGTAGCAGGGGATGCTCTCCTTCTGCGGGCCGCCCAGCAGTTCGTAGACCGGACGGCCGAGTAGCTTGCCCTTGAGATCCCAGAGTGCGTTGTCGACAGCGCTGATCGCGTAGCTGGCAAGGCCGCCGCTGCCGTACTGGGCGGAGATCCGCCGCATGACGTCCCAGGCTTTCTCGGTCGCCATGCAGTCCTGACCCTGGAGCACGGGCGCGAAGTGGCCGTTGATGATCTGCTCGACCGGGCCGCCGTGGATGGTGACCCCAAGGCCGAAGGTGCCGTCCTCGGCCGTGACGACGCAGGCGGTGCGGCGCCACGGGTTGGACCAGGATGCGCGGCGGATGTCCGGGTAGCGGGCCATCGGCGAGCCGAAGCCCTCTACCTGCTGCTTCGGGACACGGGGTTGGGTGGTGATCCTGGGAGCGATGTCGATCGCGGCGGCGCGGATCTCTTTGATCTTCATGGGCACAAACCTCGCACAGTGGGGTGGGACGTGTGGCCTGGAGCCGGTACCCCCATCGTCTCGCCTGAGACGCTTCTGGAGGTGCCATGACGTGCCCCCGTGCGTGGAGGTAGCGCCTGCCTGAGCGGGAGCCGTCCGGTACCAGCCGTGAGGAACGGGGGCCCTTCAAGGCACTGTAGCGCGCCGGCGGGGCAATGACCACACCGCGTCGTGTCAGCACGATCCTCGATCGCGGTAGCACGGCAGACTGGAGCAACTGAACGCATCGCGTGCAGGAGCCGTTCCGGGGCGCTTGTGCGCGGATTCGGCGTGTTCCGGATTGAACACTCAGGTGTATCGCATCTGGCTGCGCGGGTCTTGGAAGTGTGGTGAAATGCTCTCACCCGGGCGGGCCGCACAGCCCGCCCGCAACCACGAGGCCCCGAGGGTTTCGGGGGGCCACAGAAGGAGCCAGAGGTATGGCGATCGTATCGGCGGTGAACGAGAGCGGCGAAGAGCAGTTGTACGAGATCCCAGATGACGTGCTGGCGACGTACCGGCTCCAGTCAGCTCAGATGACCGACAGTGTCCGCTCGCAGGTGTTCCCGGACAAGACCAAGTTGACCAGGGACGATGCCCAGGGCGTGATGCCGACCGCGCCGTCGGCGGGCGGGGACGTCGAGGGCTACCAGGCCATCTGCCGCTACTGGGTCCGCTACGGCGACACCCTCTACTACTGGTACGACTACTGCTAAGCCGAAGCGCCAGAGCCGCTAGCGGCAGGCCAGCCTCCAGGATCAGGGGGGACGGCGGCGAGGGTGGGCCACCTGGCCCACCCTCGCCTTTTGGCGCGCGGATGGCCCGGCCGCCGTTGCACCGCTCGCTGCACCACTGGCAGCGCGAGGGTAACAACAGACGTGCCGCACGTCTGTTGTTACCCTCTGTTGCCCTCGGCCGATACGTCCCGCTGCTGGCACACCCTGCCACCATCTGGGTGCGGAATGCACGTCCCCACTAGCGACGGGATCGAGGCGGCAAGGGTCGCAGCGGGCACGCCGGCCTGCTCAAGATCGTTCAGGTTGTGGGGCCGATGTGAATGGACGGGTAGCTCAGCCGGGAATGTGGAGCCCAGCCGAAGCGTTGACCGTGGCGCGACCCGCACGTACACTCCGCGACGGCCCCGTGTTGTGCTGCATCAGGGGCGGCACGCGAGCCCGTCATCTGGGGAGGTAGGTGCTGGGTCCGCGGTGGCCCGATGTGGTGCGGAACCATCGTGGGTGAGGAGAGGGACTGATGACCGTTATGGGAGCCGGCCGGAGTGGCCGATGGATGACAGGGGATGGGATATCCGGCGTATCTGATAGGTCGTTGGGTGCATGGTGGCTGCGTCAGGCGCGCCCGGTCGTGCTGGCCGGGCTGTTCGCAGGCTTCGGCATCATGCTCGGCGGCGGATTGGGTACCGGTTCGCCTGGCAGCCTGAGCGCCGCACCCGTCGCCAGCGTCAGTGTGGCACATGGCTCGGAGCTGCATGCATCGGTTGCCAGTGCGGACCGCACGGTGCAATTGCGAGCCGACGAGTTCAGCTTTCAAGCGCCTGAGTCCGTGGCGGCCGGGCCGGTGACGATTCAGCTGCACAATGCCGGCTACGAGCCGCATCACGGCCAGGTGCTGCGCCTGAACGACGGCGTGACCTGGGATCAAGTCGCAGCAGCAGCACGTGACGGGACGCGTGGCGTGCTACCGCTCGGCGTTCTGGTGGGCGGACCAGCCGCCGTCGAGCCAGGCGGGGCCGCCGAGGTCGCGCTGATGCTCGATCCGGGTCAGTACGTCTACGTTTGCTTTGTGGCGGGGCCAGACGGCGTGTCGCATCTGGTCAAGGGCATGCTGCTGCCGTTCAACGTGGAAGCATCGCCCGACGCGCCGACCGTGCTCCCTACAGCTGATGGGTCGATCACCCTGCACGACTTCACTTTCGACATGCAGCGGACTTTGCCGGCTGGAGCGGTGACGCTGCGGGTGGTGAACGACGGTCCGGAGCCGCACGAGATCTCGATTGCCCGGCTCGACGAGGGGAAGACTGTCGAAGATGCCCGCCAATCCATCATTGACGCGAACGGCGGCCCGCACCCGTACCACGAGATCGGTGGGATGCAAGGACTGGCGGCCGGCCGCGAGGGGCTGGTCAGCCTGAACCTGGAGCCGGGCCAGTACGTGGCGCTCTGCCTGATCCGCGAGCCGCGCAGTGGCCTGTCACACGTTCACCTCGGGATGATCCGCGGCTTCACCGTGGAGTAGGGGAACGAGTAGTCAGTTGTAGGTTGTCCTCATAGCTACTCATCGAAGCCGAAGCGCCGAGAGCGGCGGAGCATCTCCCTGGGCGGCAGATCGAGACTGGCCCCGCAGAATGGACAGTAGCGAATCGGCCAGTAGCGCAGTTCCGGGTGCCCGCCGCTGACCGACTCGTAGTCCGTTCCGTAGAGCAGCCACCCCGAGGGACTGTCGATCGGGTTCGCGAAGGTCGTCGAGACGGCCGACTCGAACTCGTCGCAGCAGATCTCGAGCGAGCCCGACATCTCCGACACCTCGGCGCGTCAGACGCTTGTGGCCGCGACCGACCGCAGCCCGAACAACTGGATCGCGTTCTCGCCGAGCACCTTCCGCTGGGCCTCCTCGCCGATCAACCCCGCTGCGACTCGCTCGGGAGCCTCGTGGTCCGCGTTCGGCCAGTGTGACCCGTAGAGGACATGATCCATGCCGAACGAGATCCGGATGAGGTCGTCGAGCGCCTGGCTGTCCGCGCCGTACTCCATCGGCTGCGTTCCGACCCACACCTGACGCTGGACCCACTTGCTCACCCGGTCGGTGTAAAACGGCACGTCGCGGCGGTTCTCGTTGTACTCCTTGTCCATCCGAAGCATCAGGTGAGGCAGCCAGGAGATGCCCGCTTCGAGGAAGACGACGCGCAGGGTCGGGAAGCGCGCCAGCACGCCGGTCCCGACCATATGGAGCAGGTTCGCCATTGCCAGCATCGGATGGCTCAGGGCAAGCTGCTCGAACTGGCTCCCAAGCTGGGTGATCGCGTGGGGCACGGTCGGCAGCATCAGCTCGCTGCCGCCGTGCAGGATGACCGGCAGGCCGGCTCGCTCGGCGGCAGCGTAGATCGGGTCGTAGCGGCGCGCTCCCCAGAGCGGATCGACCCCGGCGACCGGCAGCAGGACTGCCCGGATGCGCTCGTGACCGGCATACTCCTCGATCTGGCGCGCCGCGTCCTCCGGAGCCTGCGGAACGGCAAGGAGCGCTCCGTACGTGCCATCGACGCGCCCCAGCCAGCGCTCGGCGAGCCAGCGGTGGTAGGCCCGCCCAAGCGCGGCAGCGTAGGCGGCGGTCGGCAGGACTCCCAGCTTCACCAGTGCGCCGGGCAGCAGGATCGCGAGGTCCACGCCGCGCTCGGCTAGCCGCTCCGACAGCTCGTCGGGCGTCAGTGCCGGCCGCTCCGGCTCCGGTCGTGGCCCCAGGTACGGGTGGAGCGCGCTCGTCACGTTCCACGGCGGGACCGTGCCCGGTTCGGTCAGCACCTTCTGCCAGGGCAGGTCACAGTACGGCGCCAGGTCGCCCGGCATCTCCGCCAGGTGCACGTCGACGTCGACGACCAGCGGCCTACTCATCCCACTCCTCCTCGTGACGCCAAAACCCGCTTCGTCACACTACCGCCCGCCCATCACACTACTACCCGGACGATGCCGTCTTCGACCGCCACCGGATAGCGCCGCAGCTTGACCCTTGGGTACGCCAGGCACTGGCCGGACGTGATGTCGAACTCGAGCGCGTGCCAGGGACAGATCACGATCTCGCCCTCACGCACCCACTCGTACTGCCAATCCCGTTCTGCCGAGGCCGCGAGCGTGCCCGAGACTTTGCCGGCGCAGAGCGGCCCCCACTGGTGAATGCACAGGTTCGGGAGCGCGTAGTAGGTTCCGGCGACGTTGAAGATCCCGATCTCGATGCCTCGAACGGTGACGATCGTGCTCGTCCCACTCGGCAAGTCCTCTACCCGACCGACGTCGTACGTGGTTGCCATATCGTCTGCCCGCTCCCTCGATCAGCCGGCGCGCAGGTGCGCCTTGCTCGGCACCCGCTCGGACGCGCTCGGGAACGGAATGTTGAGCGCGCGGAGGGCGTTCTCGCCCATGATCTTCCGCTTGACCTCGGCCGACACCGGGATGTCGAACACCTTCTTAGGGTGGTCGAAGTCGTGGTGCGGGTAGTCGGATGCGAACACGACCGAGTCTTCGCCGCCAATCGCCCGGATCACGTCGGCCATGTCCTGAAGGTTCTCCGGCTCCTCGATCGGCTGGGTAGCGTAGTACATCTGGCGCCGCATGTAGACGCTCGGCTTCTCCTCGAGGAGCGGCACGTCGCCCCGCCGCTGCTCCCAGGCCCAATCGAGCCGCATCATCGTGTGGGCGAACAGCGAGAGGCCGGCCTCGGTCAAGATGATCTGAAGCTTCGGGAAGCGGGCCGGCATCGCCGTGCTGAACAGGCTGGTGACGGTGCTCAGCATCGCGATCGAGTGGCTGTAGGTGTGCGCGAGGAACCAGTTGTCGAACTGGCGGATATCGATCGGGACGGTCGGCATCCGCAGGATTCCGCCGGCGTGGTAGATGACGGCCAGGCCGTGCGCTTCGGCGGCCTCGTAGATCGGGTCGTACTGGCGGTGGCCCCAGAGTTGGCTGATCCCCGCCGTGGGCATGATGACGCCGACCATCCGCTCGTGCCCGGCGTAGCGCTCGATCTCGCGGGCGGTCCCCTCCGGATCCTGGGGCGCCGCGATGACGCCGGCGTAGAAGCCGCGCACCGTCAGGTACTCCTCGGCGAGCCAGCGGTTGTACGCCTGCGCCAGCGCCAGCGCGTACTCCGGATTGGGCTGGCGCGGCAGCGACAGTAAGCCCTCCGGGAACAGGATCGGAATGTCGATCGACAACTCGTCCAGATCGGCGCGCATGTCGGCGGGGGTTTTCGCCACGTCCGCCCTGGGCGCCCACTGGCCGGGGAAGGTCGGGAAGACGTTTGCGCCGCCACCGTAGGGCGGGATGGTTGCCGCCTGGCCGCTCAACAGCACCTCTCGCCACTTCGGATCGCAGTACGCCGCGAGGTGCTCCGGACGGTCCAGCACGTGGACGTCGAGATCGGCGACGACGACGTCGTCGAGGCGGGTCCGTGCCGCCCCGCTCGCCCTGGCAAAGGACGCGCTCATACGGTCCTCCATGACACCAGATCGTGGGTTGTCCGGCCCCAGGCGACGAGCAGGCGACCGGAACGCTCGCCCCATTATAGGCCGGCATAGTGGAACGTCCAGGGCTTCACATCTTGACAATCCGAAATGATGGGCGTATTCTGCCGCTGTGATTGGAACGCCTGAGTCGAGCAGCCCCGAATTTTGGACCACCTATCCTGACGTTGACCTTCAGGATGGAACCACCGTGGCGGGTTTGGTCCACGGGCTGGCGATCTTACGGCTGCTCGCCCTCCACCGCGGCGGACTCAGCCTGTCTGAGATCGCAGATCGGATCAAGGTGGGGAAGACCACGGTCTTTCGCCTCCTCGGCACGCTCGTCCTGACCGGCTACGTCAGCCAGGATTCGCGCACCAAGGTCTACTCGATCGACTATGCGGTCCTCGAAGTCGCCGGGCTGGTGCTGCGCGGCATCGAGGCGCGCTCGCGGGCTGGCCCGTACCTCTACGAGCTTGCCCGGCGCACCGGCTTCTCGGCGGTGCTCGGCGTCCTGCGCGATGGCGCGTCGGTCGTGGTGGACCGAGTCGCGCCACGAACGGTGCGGTCGCATCAGTCGGAGATTGGCTTCCGGGTGCCGGCCTACGCGGCTGGAAACGGCAAGGTCGTCCTGGCCAGCCTGCCACCTTCGGAGTTGGATGCCTACCTCGAACAGACGCGGTTCCACGCCTTCACCGAGCGGACCATCGTCGACCCGGCCGCCCTGCACGAGCATCTGGCCCAGGTGCGAAAGCAAGGCTTTGCGATCACTGATGGGGAGTGGATTCCCGGCGTACGCAGCGTCTCGGCGCCGATCCGCAATTTCAACGGCGACGTGATCGCCGGAGTCGGCATCTCGAGTCACGACTTTCTGCCGCAAGGCTTGAGCAAGGGGATCGCGGAGGTGGTGGAGCATATTCCGGCGCTGCTCGAAACGGCCGACAGCATCTCGTTCAGTCTCGGCTATCTCTCCGCGAATCTGGTCTGACCTGGTCTGACCTCGAGAAATTGGCCGGCCTGGCTGCGTGCCGGATCGGTTCGGTCGACTGCCGAGGAGGCCGCTCGAGACTCAGCCAGTCACTGACACCTGGTTACCCACCATCGGGTTACCCACCATCTGGTACTGACGGCGGCCGCTGAGTTGAGAACGGTGGTGCCTGGCAACGAACAGCATAGCCCGGTGATGGGCCGTTGACGGAGGACAGCGATGGCGTCGTCCGAGAAGAAGCTTGCCGGCAAGGTCGCCCTCGTCACGGGCGGTTCGCGTGGGATCGGCCGCGCGACGGCGCTGCTTCTGGCCAACTCTGGCGCAAGCGTGGTGGTCAACTACTCGCGCGGTGAAGCGGCGGCCGAGCAGGTCGTTCGCGAGATCGAGCGCATAGACGGACAGGCGGTCGCAGTCAAGGCCGATGTCGGCGATCCGGCGGCACTCGCAAGCCTCACCGAGCGGGCGAACGCGGCATTTGGGCACGTCGACATCCTGGTCAGCAATGCTGGTGTCGGCCACCCGAAGCAAGTCGTCGACACGACTGACGAGGAGTGGCAGCGGGTGTTCGACGTTGATGCCCGTGCGACGCTGATCCTGGCGCGGGCGCTCCTGCCCGGCATGATCGAGCGCCAGTACGGACGGATCGTCACGATCTCCTCGATCATCGGCAAGACTGGGCGGGGCTACTTTTCGACCGCCACCTACGGCGCGGCGAAGGCGGCACTGATCGTCCTGACGATGGGGATCGCCCGCGAGGGCGCGCCGTACGTCACAGCCAACTCGATCTGCCCGGGCTGGATCGATACCGGCAACAACAACTCGCCTGAGAAGCAGCCGGTCCGCGAGCGGGCGCTCCGCGAGATCCCGCTCCAGCGGCTTGGGCGGCCGGAGGACATCGCCGAGACAGTGCTGTTCCTGGTGTCGGATGGGGCGTCGTACATCACCGGACAGAGCATCAACGTCAACGGCGGGCTGTTGATGCAGTAGGGCGGCGGACTCGGAGGACACAGAAGGGTGAGAGTGACGTCACGGTGATTGGAGACCAGGCGCACGGTCCGGGGCCCGGCCCGCGAGCGCATGAGGCGGCGGCTGTGGCCGAGGCGGCTCGGACGCCGGCGCGCGGGCGAGGCATGCCGCTGTCTCGGCGTGAGGCGATCTGGGGCTACTGCTTCATCCTGCCCTGGCTGATCGGGCTGGTCTGGTTCTCGCTGTGGCCGATCGCCGGGGCGATCTACTATAGCCTCACCGAGTACAGTGTGCTCGAAGCGCCGCGCTGGGTCGGGCTGGAGAACTACCGAAAGATCTTTACCGAAGACCCCCTCTTCTGGACCGCGCTCGCCAACACCGTTATCTACGTGGCGATGCTCGTGCCGACCCAGATCGTGCTCGGCTTCGCGCTGGCGCTGCTGCTGAACCAGAAGGTGCGCGGCATCGCCTACTACCGTGCCGCCGTGTACGTGCCGACGGTCGTGCCCTCGGTGGCGAACGCCGTCATCTGGGTCTGGATCTTCAACCCCGAATTGAGCGTCTTCAAGCTGATGCTGGACCCGGTCGGCGTGCCGTCGCCGCTCTGGCTGCAAAGCGAGCTCTGGTCGAAGCCGGCCCTGGCGATCGTGGCGCTCTGGGCGACGATCGGGACGACCATGATGATCTTTCTGGCCGGCCTCCAGGGCATCCCCGAGCAGTTGTACGAGGCGGCCGACATCGACGGCGCGAGCCGGCTGGCGAAGCTCCGCAACGTCACCCTGCCACTGATGACCCCGACGATCTTCTTCAACGTCGTGATCGGGATCATCAACAGCTTCCAGGTGTTCGTGTACGCCTTCATCATGACGAAGGGCGGCCCGCTCAACTCGTCGTTGGTGTACGTGCTCTACATCTACCGCCGCGCCTTCGAGTTCTTCGAGATGGGCTACGCCTCAGCTCTGGCGTTCATCCTGTTCGTCCTCGTCCTGCTCCTGACGGTGGTAGTCTTCTGGTCCTCCCGCCGCTGGGTCTACTACGACTACAACTAGGAGGCGACGGTGAGTAGCACGCTCTCCACCACGACGCTTGCCCGCCGCTCGACGGCGCCCCACTGGGCATCGCGGCTCGGCACGCATCTGCTGTTGCTGCTGGCTGCGTTCATCGCATTGCTGCCGTTCTTCTGGATGCTGTCGACGGCACTGAAGACCCAGGCCGAGGTGTACACCTACCCACCGGTCTGGATCCCGCTCCCGCCGCACTGGGAGAACTTCACGGCCGCGCTCAGTTCGCGGCCGTTCCTGCTGTTCTTTAAGAACACGGTCGTCATCGCCACGGCCGTGGTTGTCGGCGACGTTCTCTCCTGCACACTGGTCGGCTACGGCTTCGCAAGACTCCGTTTCCCTGGCCGGGATGTCCTGTTCATGGTCCTGCTGGCGACGATCATGATGCCGTTCATCGTCCGGCTGGTACCGTTGTTCGTGCTGTTCCAGAAGCTTGGCTGGGTGAATACCTATCTTCCATTGACGGTACCAGCCTTCTTCGGGACACCATTCTTCATCTTCCTGGTACGCCAGTTCTTCCTGACGATCCCATCTGAGATCACCGACGCCGCACGCGTGGATGGGGCGAACGAGCTCGTGATCTGGTGGCGGATCATGCTGCCGCTCTCCGGGCCGATCCTGGCGGTCATCACGATCCTGGCGTTCCAGCAGGTCTGGAACGACTTCCTCGGGCCGCTGATCTTCCTGAGCGACCAGAGCATGAAGACGCTCGCACTCGGGCTCCAGACGATGCTGGAGTCCGGCTCCGGTGCGCAGCCGTACCACTGGCTGATGGCGGTGGCGACGACGATGACGCTGCCGGTCGTGCTGTTATTCCTCGTGTTCCAACGCTATTTCATCCAGGGCGTCGTGATGAGCGGATTGAAGGGATAGGGAGCCGTCTATCGGATTCAGGCTACGAGGCTCAGGGGGTAGGCCGGCCGATGGGATACGGGACCTTCGGCAGCACGCGGATCGAGGAGCGGCGTAATGGCGCGCCGCCATGCACCGATGACGGAGGAGGAACCATGGACCAGCACCTGAATCGCCGGCGCTTCATTCGCCTGGCTGGCCTCACAGCGGCCGGGCTCGGGCTGAGCGCGGCCTGCTCGGCGCCGGCCGCGCCCACGAGCAAGCCGGCTGCGTCAAAGCCGGCAGAGACGAAGCCCACAGCCGCTTCGCAGTCGGCACCGGCGGCCCAGTCGGCCGCGACCAAGCCAGCCACCGAAACGAAGCCGGCGGCCACTGCGAACCTGCGCGGCGGCGTCCCGGCGAACCCTGGCGCCAAGGGCACCGTCAAGTTCATCCACGTCTGGGACGGCACGCGCCAGCCGCTCATGGAAAAGCAGATTTCCGATTTCCAGGCACTCTGGCCGGACATCAAAGTCGACGCCGAGTTGATCTCTCAGCAGGGGATGAACGAGAAGTACCTGACCTCGATCGCCGGCGGCAGCCCGCCCGACGCGATCATGCTCAACCACGATCAGGTGCCAGCATTCGGTGGGCGCAACGCGCTGACGACGCTGGACACGTACCTTAAGCGCGACGGCCTGAACGGCGACGACCTCTTCTACCCGTCCGACTGGAAGCTGGCGAACTTCCGCGGCCAGCCGGTCTCGATGCCGCTCGCGACTTCCGGCGGCTGGTACATGCTGTTCTGGAACCAGGATCTTCTCAAGCAGAACAGCTACGACCCAGCTAAGCCGCCGAAGACCTGGCAGGAGCTCGACGAGATCTCGAAGAAGGTGAACAAGGTCGACGGCTCAAAGATCAACCTGATCGCGATGGACGTGACCTGGCACCCGAACTACCCGATGTTCAAGGAGTGGCTGTACACCAACAATGGAAAGCTGATCTCGGATGACGGCAAGAAGGCCACGTTCGCCGAAGCCGAAGGGCTCCAGACGTTGAAGTGGATGTACGACGCCACAAAGTTGAACGGTGGCTACGGCGCGATCCAGGCACTCCGCGCCGAGCTCGGGAGCAGCCGTGAGGCGTGGTACGGCGGTCGAACGATCTTCAACATCGACGGCGTCTGGATCTTCAAGCAGGCCAAGGATGCTAACCCGAACCTGAATTTCACCGGTGGCCTGCTGCCGGCCAACGGCGCCAACTCGAGTGCGAAGTCGGTGAACGTCGCTGACACCGGCTGGGGCTACGCCATCCCGAAGGGCGCGAAGAACGCCGACGCGGCCTGGGAGTGGGTGAAGTACGCCACGGCCGGCGAGGGCAACCTGAACTTCTTCAAGGCCCAGACGCGTCCGACGCCGGTCCGCAAGAACAACGAAGATCCGTTCTTCGCGCAGAACAACCCGGTCTGGAGCACGGTCCAGGGTATCCTCAAGGACGCCGTCACCTACCCACTGAGCGGCGTGCAGGCCCAGATCAACAAGCGCCTGACCGACATGCAGGAGGAAGCGTTCCTCGACAAGAAGCCTGTCGAGCAAGCGCTGAAGGATGCCGCCGCTGACGTCCAGAAGCTCCTCGACGACTGGTACAGCCGGCAAGGCTAGAAGCTGGAGGCTCCGTGACGACGGCTGACGACCTGCGGAAGGCGCTGATCCAGGCGGATCGACGCCTCAGCAAGTTCAATCCACTCCCGCGCATCCTGGCGTTCGACGATTTCGATGAGGGCGTCAACGGCTGGTGCGAGTTGTGCGGCAACCACGACGGCAACCTCGACCACGTCCGCGCCGTCATGGCCGATCTGCGCCCGCCCCAGATTAGCTCCTGCACCTTCTTCGACATCGGTACCCACGGCTCTGTCGACGGTACGTACTCCCTGAAACTGGCGACGCGCGCCCGCAAGAACCATCAGTCCGTCGCCATCAAGCGGCTGACCATGGCCGGCCTCGGGCTGGTCCAGGTAGAGACCTACTTCACCTTCAAGTCCGAGGCGACCTTCGACGTGCCCGACGCGGCCGGGCGGGCCTGGGACGGCAACTACCACCCGTCCGAGTCCCACTTCGGCGACTTCTCCATCAGCAACGACATCTGCGACGCCGTCGAGCAGCGCCGTTACCATTGCGCGCTGCGCTACATCAACACCGACCCCGAGGGCAATTTCGTCCAGAAGTGGTTCTACAAGACCGAGCTTCAACCCACGACAAGGATGTACCTCGAGGGCGAGGGGCGCGCGGCCATCGACTGGCACACGACGGATCCGAACGCCTGGCAGGAGGTGCCGGGCGGCGATCAGCCGCTCTGCTACAACGAAGTGCCCACCAAGGTCAACTGGCACTACCTCCGCTGGGTCTTCGATACCCGGGCACGCACGAACGTCGAGCTTCAGGTCAACGACCGAGTGATGAATTTGCGCGAGATCCCGGTCCCGATCTACCCGAATCGCTACGAGGGGCTGAGCGGCCTGCTCAACCTCTGCTTCGACGTCCGCACCCACTCTGGCGTGCGCAACTTCCTGTTTCTCGATTCGGTCGTGCTCTCGGTGGACTGGTAGGGCGGAGTGGTAAGCCAGATGCGGAACACGTTTACGGCCGTCCTGGAGAAGAACTCCACCTTTACCGCCGACTTCGAGACCGAGCCCTACGAGGCCGGCTGGGCCGGCGAGGCACGCTGGTTCATCCGTGTCCTGGAGTGTGAGGGCGAAGACGCTGCGCTCGTCGCGCACCCCCAGATCTCGCCTGACGGCCTCTTCTGGTGCGACGAAGGCAGCCCGCCGCTCGTGCTGCGGGGCGCCGAGCTTGGCTCGCTCGCGCTACGAAACTTCGGCCAGTGGCTGCGGCTCCGTTGCGAGGTGCGCGGCGGGAATCCGCGCGTCAAGGTTCTCATCTACCTCACCCTCAAGGAGTGAGCCGAATCCCCCTCACCCGATACAACCAGCGTGGTCGGTGCCCCTGGCGGGTCTGTCTCCCACCTGCCGGCCGCGCTCAGGTCAAGCCACGAGCAGGCCAAGACGGGCGAGCTCCTGAAGCTTGCCCGCCAGCATGGATGGAGTGACATTCACGTCCAGCGGGCCGTCGCCAGTTGCACCAGATGAGCGCTGCTCGCGGAGCCAACGCTCGATCTCGGCCAGGAGCGCTGCGCGGTCGCGCGTGCCGTCGAGCAGCCGCAGCGTGAGCCGGGTAAGCGGTTCGTCGACACGCAGATGTGTGTGCAGGAGCGTCGAGACGAGCGCCAGCCCGTCTGGCTCGGCCTGTTCCAGTTGAAGCCGGACCAGCGGGCTGGCGACTGGCCGCTCGCCGGGCGTGAGGGTCAGCGTCGGCATGTACGTGTGAAGCTGAACGATGCCCCCGGCGTAGGCGCTCAACACAACCTCGGCCAGAACCCCATCGTCGTCGCCGCTCGGGCCGGTCAGTCCGTGCTCGGCCAGGCGGGCGGCGGCGCGATCCCGCAACTCAGCGAATGGGATGCGGCGGGGCCAGCCGGCGCCCAGCTCGATAAGGGCCGCCTTGGCGAGCGGCAGATCGATCTGGAGCGTGGCGCCGGTCGGGCCTCGGAAGGCTTCGACGACGCCTGGGCGAAGGTCGACGACATCCGTCATCGGCCGCACTGGCGACGCGATCGAGAAGCGCCACATGTCGTCTGGTCCGGGCGGGCCGCCCAGGGGAACGCCGGCATGACAGAGCAGCGTCTGTCGAAAGCGCCGGACCTTGAGGAAGTCCAGGTACTGCTCGCGGGCCACTCGGCCGCGCTCGCGCTCGATGGCCCGAAGGATCGCGACGACCTGTTCTGGGAAGGCACAGTCCTGCATCTCCACGAAATCCGCCTCGGCGAGAAACTGGAGGCCGTGCGCCTCGGCCTCGGCGACAAATTCATGGAAGTAAAACGGCTGATGCTCGGGCGAAAGCTCGTCGTGAAAGAGCACGCCCGGGTGGCGCTCGGCGACGTCGCGTACCTCCTTGCGGAGGTACGCGTACTCCTCGGACGACGGCAGCACGTCTGCCAGCAGCCGCGCAATGCCCTGTGCCCGGCCGACCGCGAGCGTGCCTTCCTCGGCTCCGGCAACGTGGTAGCGCAGCATCCCGCGCACCATGTCGCGGATGTGGCTGCCGGGATAGGCGTTGTAGCTGACGTAGGCGACGCCGCCGGCTGTGAGGTTCTGTCGACAGATCGCGAGCAGCGCGTCGCGGACGTCGGGCGGCACCCAGGAGTAGATGCCATGAGCGATGACGTAGTCGAAGCGTTCGTGCTCCACCCGCTGCACAAAGTCACGCAGGTCTTCCTGCCGGAGCGTGACGTTCTTCAGTCCGAGTGCATCGGCCGTCGCATGCCCGTGCGCGATCGCAGAGCGTGCCGCGTCGATCCCCAGGAACCGAGAGCCTGGCAACCCGAGCGCCATCGGGATCAGGTTGCCGCCGCTCCCGCAGCCGATCTCGAGGACGCGGCAGCGCTCGACGGGCGCCGGCCGCATGCCGTAGAGCGACGCCAGCACGGCGAGCCGGTCCGGGTGTGTTTGGGGGAAGGGGACGCTCGGATACAGGACGTGGTCGTAGCGGGCAGAACCCACCGGCATGCTCCCTGATACTCCTGGCCGGGCCTTGTGCGACCGTACCGTAGGCAGACACGGGGCGGCGCCGTGACGGATCACGGCGCCGCCCACCATGCTCGCCGCTCGTGCAGTCTACGGCACCCCGATGCCGCCTCCTACGAAGGTCGGCCAGGGTCCGCAGGCGTCCGTGACGACGAGGTCCGCTCGGAACGGTCCAGGGGCCGCCCGTCGCACCGTAAACTGGGCGATCTGTCCGCCGGGCTGCGTGGGGACGGTGATCCCTCCGGCCGCGCCGCTCGGGCCGTTCGGAACGTCGATCGCGGCGTTCGAGACCGTCGTGATCTGGATCGACTGGAGCGCATTGGTCGGCGTGTCGACGTTGGTGGTAGCGCGGATCGTCACGGCCAACTGGCCCGCCCCGGTCTGCTGCACCTGGACGCCGACGTTGGGGCGGGGCTGACAGGCCTGACCAGACGTAACGGCGCGCACGGCCGTCTGCACGGTCGCGGTATCGTTACTGGGATTAGCGTCGACCGAGCCGCTGGCGCCGATGCTCGCCACCGTGGTGATGGATGAGCCGCCGGCAGTGCCCGCGTCGACGCGCACGACGACGGCGATCTGGGCGGGCGTCGCGGCGGCAAGGTTCGTGACGGTGCAACTCACCGAGCCGGTCGCGCCAACGCCCGGAGCACCGCACAGCCAGGGCGCCGGCGCACTGACCGAGCGGAACGTGGTGGACGCGGGAACCGGGATGGTGAGCGTGACTCCGGCTGCTGAGTCCGGGCCGGCATTGAGGACGGTCGCGGAGACAGTGAGATCCGCACCAGGGTCGACCGGATCGGGCGTATCGGCCAGGGAGACGGCCAGATCGGCAACGCTGCCGCCACCACTCCGAGGTACGTCCGCGACCGGGCCGACGCTCAGACTGATTCGCCCAGCATCGTCGTCACCGTAGAGGTTGGCCGCTCCAACCTGGAGGTAGTAGCCCTGGCCGGCGGTCACGGCCGCAACCAGTCCCCAGAGATTGCCGCAGGAGACTTCGGACAGTCGACCGGCCGTGTCCTGCCGGTAGATTGCCAGGATCGGGTGGAAGCTGGCGCCGCTGCCGGCCGTCGTGACGCGCAGCGTCGGCCCCCGCGCGACGACGTGGTACCAGACGGTCCGCACGATGGGCGACGTACCCGGCGGCGCGCACGAGGGCACCGGCTCGTCCGGGTCAATGGTCGCGGCATGGGTGTCGACGACGAGCAGGTCCGGCCCGCCGACGAGCACGGCATCGGCTAACCGGTCGTTCGCGGGAGCCGGCGTCTGGGCGCTCGCCGAACTGGTGACGAGCGCGGCCAGGATGGCGAGACAGGCGCCTATGGCGGCGACGATCTGCCGCGTGCGTGGGCGAGCCAAGGTGGGAGAGTGTGGCGGGCTGTGTGCGAACATGGCACCACCGATCGAAACGGCGCGGGGAATGAGCGGATGGCGAGCGGGTGGCTGACAGGCGGGTAAGTGTCGGCGTCGCCAGCCAACGGGTGACCTCGTTGACGGCTCAAGCCCGTGTCGGTGCAGTGCGCGGTACCCAGGCTGGGCCTCGGGTGGGCGCACACGCGAACGACACTCGTCGAAGGCACTCGTCGTTGGCTTAGAAACTCTTGTTGTTGGGCACGTCCCACCCCGCTGCGATTGGCGTTCCAGCTCCGCCCTGGGCATTCTGCGGCGTATACGTAATCTGAATCTTCGCGAAGTAGAGACTGACCTGATCGAGAGGGGTGTCGTCGGTCGTGTTTCCCGCGGCCTGATAAGAGCTAATCAGCGCATCGAACAGGGTGATCTTCAGGTAGTCGAACTGCGAGGTACCGCCGGCTCGTCGGCCAGTCAGTTCGGCAGTCTGGAGATGCGTTCCGCTGGCACAGTTGAGGAACAACAGTGGGGAGGCTTTGCTGGTCCGGGCGGTGAAGTGAAGATCCTGAACGTCCACCCTGGGACTGCCGCCACCGCCGCCAGCGCTTTCGGGCATCGTCTCGCCCCAACTCCACGACAGGACCGGGATCTCGTTGGGATGCTTGGCGTCGGTGCTGTCACCGGGGATGTTGGTGATCTTCATGAAGTAGTCGGTCGGCATGTCCGGCTCTATCCTTCGTGATTCAGAGACGCAAGATCGCTTGTCATGGCCCGCTGCGAAGCGCTTCTACGCCGCATCTGTGCGGCTGTCCGCCACACGACGTTGTCCGCAGTGACATGGGACGTGTCTGGGTCGCGTACGGAGGTTCATAGACTGGTGTTCGCGCTCGCTGGGTGTACGCTCGGCCGGGGTGTGTGCCTGGCCGATGGCCCTGCCATCGGTGCGCGAGCGTTGCCTGTCCACCTTTCGGCATGCGCGGCCTTGTTTGCGTTTCGCTACGTCGTGCCGTCGAGAATGACGCTGACGACCAGTTCGGCCGTACCGTCGCCGCCCCGGCCTGTCGGCGACTGCCGCGCCACATAGCTGCCCCGGGCACCGGCGTACCGGCCGGTGCCCCCGACGATCGCGAAGGTACTCTCCTCACCCTGGCTCGTGCCCATACCAGTGAGCGTGCCGTCCTCGAGGTTCAGCGTATGCTGCTCGAGGTAGGTCGCCGCGAGCGGGCCGGCTCCGAACGGCGCATTGACACAGGTGCAGGTCGCGTAGAACTCGCCAACCTTGGCGCCCGCCTCGGCCGCTCCGTCCAGAAGCTCGCCGAACGTCAGGCTGCGCTGGCCGCGCGACGGCCGCGCCCAGGCCGCGCGAGGTGCGTCGCTCTGGACCTGCCAGTTGCGTCCGTACAGGCGGAGATCAAGCGTGGTCACCGTCGGCCGGGTCGACCCCGGAGCCATCGCATCGGCAGGCATCGGATCCGCGTGGGTCAGGCGCCGCCCGTACACGCCGGCCCCGAGCGCGCCAGCCAGCAGCGCCGCGCCGCCCCCCAGGAGCTTCCGTCTGGTCGGCTCTCCCATGAGCGCTTGTCCTCCCCCCGGACAGCCACGTCCGGTCACGGTCCCTGCAGGCAGCGTGGTCTCTCGAACACCCTCGTCGTCGAGGGCAGGTAGCCGGACACCGCGTCCCCCGGCAGCGCCTGGGTGCGCTAGCATAGCGCGATTATGGCGGCGTGACAAGATGTGCCGAGGGTGGCAGGACGACGCACGATAACGTCGTCAGAACGGGGGGCACCGGCGCGTTCGAATCGGACAGTCGTTCCGAGCAGCCGGTGCGGACGTCAAGTCCCGGGCGCACTCACGTCAGGGCTGAGGCACGGGTCAGGGCTGAGGTGCGGGTCAGGGCTGAGGCACGGGTCAGGGCTGAGGCAGGCGGTCGCTCAGGACGCGCTCGATGACGCGGAGGATCTCGTCCAGGTCAAATGGCTTGGTGACGACTGCCGCGACGCCGAGCCCGGCGTGATCGTCAGACACCGTGCGCCGCGATGCGGACACGAGGATAGCGGGGACATCCGTCCCAATGCCCAGCCGCCGTCGCTCGGCCAGGAAACCACGCCCGTCCAGTATCGGCAGCATCAAGTCGAGCAGGATCAGGTCGGCCGGCCGGTCGTGCAGCAGAGTGAGCGCGTCGCGTCCATGGCCCGCTGCACAGACCTCATAGCCGTCGTCTTCGAGCAGCGTGACCAGCACCTCGCGGATCGTGGCATCATCCTCGACGACCAGAATCCGGTGCCGCTCAGCGCCTTGCCGCTCGGGCTGCTGGCTTCCTCCGCACATCACGTCACTCCGCTACCATGCCGCCTGTCTTGCCATTTGCCGTGGCATCTGCCGTGCCGTCACCCGATTCGAGCGGGGCGCACGGGAGCCAGACACTCATCGTCGTGCCCTGCCCATCGCCGTCGCTCGTCGCCCAGATCCGACCGTCGTGGCGCTCGACGATCTGGCGGCAGATGTACAGCCCCAGCCCGAGCCCTTGAATCTGGCGCTCGGCCGCGTTTGGTGCGCGGCCGAACGGGCGGAAGATCTGGCCCTCGGTGCCGGGCGGCAGGCCGATGCCGTGGTCGCGTACGTCCAGACGAACACCGCCGCCGTCGCGCTCCACGGTAACCTCGATCGGGCCACCCTCTGGCGAATACTTTGCGGCATTACCGAGCAGGTTTTCAATGACCTGTTCCAGTCGGGTCGGGTCACTACAGACGCTGCACTCGGCGTCAGCCGCGTGGAAGCGGAGGCTGTAACGCTCGTCGAGTTGCTCGCGGTACTGCTCGACTGTTTCGCGGACGACGCCGACGAGATCGAGGCGCTCGGGACGCAGCTTGAAGTGGCCGCTTTGCAGCCGTGAGACGTCGAGCAGATCTTCGGTCAGCGCGGACAGGCGCGCGCTACTGTGGGCGATCTGATCGAGCGCCCGGTCCAGCCGGGCGTCGTCGAGGATGCCGCGCCGCCGCGCCCGCCGCAGCAATTGAGCGACGCCGCTCAGCGCCGTCACCGGCGTTCGTAGCTCGTGTGAGGCGATTGACAGGAACTCGTCGCGGGCATGCACCGCGTCCTGCGCGTTCCGGTACAGGCGCGCATTGTCGAGCGCCAGCGCGGCGCGCCGGGCCACCTCCTCGGCGATCGCCAGATCGTCCGGCGTGAAGCGCCGGCGCGACTCGTCGGAGTACAGGCCGATCGCGCCGATCGTCCGGCCCTGCACGATAAATGGTACATACAGTGCCGACGAGAACCCGAGCGTTTGGAGCAGGTGGAGATGCTCGACGTCTTCCGCAGAATCCGCGAGTAACTCATCGGTAACGGTCGGGACGAGTAGGGAGCGGCCGGTCTCGATCGCACGCCACGCCTGCGACCGCCCGCCCGCCCGCAAGGGGTAGCGTTGGACCAGGTCGTTCATTGTCGCGGCGCGAGAAGGGTCGCGGTGCGCGAAGCCAGCCGTCCGAACCGACCGGTCTTCGTCGAGCAGGAAGACGACGGCCAGGTCTGCCAGCGTCCGAGCCGCGATGCGCGCCACTGACTCGAGTGTCGTGTCCATGTCCAGCGACGCCGTCAGGGCCGCGCCGACGTCCGCGAGGAACTTGAGGCGCTCCTCCGAGCGGATGCGCTCGGTGATATCGTGGAATAGACTGATCGCGATGCGCTCACCGCCGGCAGCCCGGATGGCACGGGCCCGGGTCAACGACCAACGGACCTCACCGGTGTCGAGGCGGCGGAATTGCACGACCTTCTCTGGCGTTGGCTCACCGCGCAGCGCCCGTCGCGCCGGTAGTTCTTCGAGCGGAAACGGACGCCCATCGGCATCCACGATAATGAGCCGGCGCCAGAGATCGAACGTGTTGGACGGTAGGAATTCCGCCGTCGAGTCGAAGCCGGCCATACGGGCCGCCGCGGGGTTGGCATAGACGAAGCTGCCCCGCCCATCTTGCACCAGTACCCCATCGGCCATCCCGCCGAGAATCGCATCGAACTGTTCGCGGGAGGCTCGCTCGGCCTCGAGGAGCCGCGCTCGCTCCAGCGCCTGAGCGATGAGTCGGCCGACCGTCAGCAGAAAGCCGCGCTCGTCGTCGTCGAACTGGCACGGTCCCGCAAAGTCGACCTCCAGTACCCCGAGCACCTCGGCTTGCCCGACGAGCGGGATGGCGGCGGCAGCCTCGTAGCCGCTGTGCCTGCGCTCGCCGGCGAGGGCAGGGTAGGCGCGCTCCCAGGCCGCTCGGTCGGAGAGCAGTACTGGCTCGCCGCGGCGCGCGGCAGCGCCGGCCGGTGTTGACTGGTCAGCCAGAGGATCCGTGCCGGCGCCTGCATGGCGCTGGCCAGTGTGGTCAGGAGTGAGTGCGTGAAGCGTGCCCGCTCGCACGTCGACCAGATACAGGCGGCTGGCGTCAGCCCCGAGGATCGTGCCCTGTTCGCCGAGCATCGCCGCGATCTCTCCGCTCGTCAGTGCGCCGGCCAGTGCCTCGGCCAGCGCCTCGAGGCTTGCAGCGCGTTGGACGGTTCGCTCCGCACGCGCGCGGGATTCCTGCTCTCGGGCCAGCAGCGCCGCTCGCTCGTCCTCGAAACGCCGACGGACAGTGACGTCCCGTGTGATCGACGCGGCGCCGACGACGGTCCCGTCCGCGTTCCGGATCGGCGCAATGCTGACCGACACGTTGAGGCGCGCGCCATCCTTCCGGACCCGGACGGTCTCATAGTGCGCGACCCGCTCCCCACGCCGGAGCCGCTCCATGATCGCTGGGAGCTCGTCCGGGCGCTCGGGTGGGACGATCGTACTCATCGAGCGCCCAATCGCCTCGGACGCCGAGTATCCGTATAGCCGCTCGGCACCAGGGTTCCAACTGGTGATGATGGCATCAAGATCCTTCCCGACGATGGCGTCCTCGGATGACTCGACGATGGCGGCGAGATAGGATTCGTGTGTCCCACCGGCGCGAAATGACGGCGAGCCAGCAGCCGGCGAGCCCGAGGTGGACGGACCGGGGTCGGGCACGCCCGGGCCGGAGGCGATCGGGTCGAGCGGCCCTACACTCTCGGCCACGGGCACGTGCGCATGCTCCGGCTGCACCCCAGGTTGTCCAGCAGGTGATCCGGTTGGGGGGATAGCGGCACAGTCGGCACGCACAGGCAGATCGGTCATCATGGGGCCGCGCCGCGCATCCAGGAACGGGCGTCACATCGGCCGGAGCGACATGCGTCGCCAGCACCTGGCATGCGTGGCCCCCTCGTGGCCGCTGGACCCATCGGCGGGACGGCCAGCGCGGGTCGGCCGGGCGCGCTGGGAGCCTGTGAATCGACGCCCGGCGGCACGTTCGCCGAGGGACGCCAGGATGCTGGCCGACGCCGGCCTCGCAGTTGATTCCAGGCGATCGTGCTTACGGCGATCGTGCACATGCCCCGTACTCCGGCGGGTTCCGCACAATCGATGGGGGCTGCCGATCCTGCGTCGGCGAGCATCGAACGAGCGAGGATCGAGCCGAAACGAGTCGACGTCATGCGAAGGTAGCGTCCGAAATGTGCGCGACGGTGGAACAAGCCCGGTGCGCGCGTCGGGCGAAGATCGTGAACATGAGACTATCCTCCGGACGCAAGAAGCGTGCCGCGATGGCAACCTTCTGTCGTGGGGTGATGCAACGGACACACGCGGAGCGGCCAGCGACAGGCCGTGCGCGTACTACTGTTACCTGGCACGGGCGCGACCGCATCACGAGTGGATCCGGTGTCAGGGACGGGCCAGGGCCCGAGAACGGCTCGCTCGTGAGTGGGGCTGGTGGCGGGACATTGGTTCGCGCTGCCAGCCAGGTCATTCAGGGAAGCCTACCCCCGGCTACGACCCGTTCATCCCGCCCGTCCGTCACGCCGCTCGCCGTGACGCTCGCCACGACGTGCGGGGACCGTCTCGAAGGGACGGTCGTGGCGAGCGCGCTCACGCCGCCGACCGGCAATCGACTGCGTGAGGTGAATTTCAGCCCGATGCGGAACGCACGGGTCACCGTCGATGGACAGACAATCGCCAGCGGCCAGGGCATCGCGCTCCCCGAGCAGCCGGCCGCGCTGCCCTTCACCGTCCGGCGGGCCACGCTCGGCCAGCCGGCGCTGGCATCCTTCACGGCGGTGGACGCCCGCGGCCCCTGGTCCTCGTACGCCGGCGGTGGGGTCGACGCCGGCTTCTCGGGGGTCGTGGCGCCGCCCTTCGGCCCCGGTCGTCCTTCGCCCCCGGCCGTCCTTCGGCACCCAGGGTGTGCTAGAACGCCGGGTGCCGGTGGTCGGCGCCGGCGTCGAGGCAGCCTGCCTCCGGGAGTTTCCTGGTGAAGATTACCAACGTCACCGCGTACCATCTGCCGGGCACTCGGTATCCCTGGGTCTTCCTCCGCATCGACACCGACGAGGGCATTCACGGCATCGGCCAGGTGTCGAGCGGCCCGAACAGCACCGTCGTCGCGGCGGCCGCCAGCAAGATCGGCCCGCTGCTCGTGGGCGAGGATCCCTCACGGATCGAGTACCTCTGGCACAAGCTGTACGCCGGATTCAACTCGCTCGGGTCGCATGGTTTCGTCTCGGCACTCATCAGCGGCGTCGACATCGCCCTCTGGGACATCCGGGGCAAGGCGCTTGGCCTGCCGATCTACGAGCTTCTCGGCGGCAAGTTCCACGATCGGCTCATCCTGTACAGCAACGGGTGGTTCACCGGTTGCGAGACGCCGGAGGACTTCGCACGGGCGGCCAAGGCAACCGTCGACGAGGGCCATAGCGCGCTCAAGCTCGACCCGTTCCGGCGCGGACATACCTACCTCTCGCGCTACGCCGCCGACTACCCACCAGCTGACGACCTCGTCGCCGTCGACATCGTCGCCGCGATCCGGGAGGCGGTCGGGCCGGGCGTGGAGATCTTCATCGACGCGCACGGCCGTTTCAATCTGCCGACCGCGATCCGGCTCGCCAACCGACTTGCCCCGTACCGGATCGGCTGGTTCGAGGAGCCGGTCCCGCCAGAGAACTGGGACGCGCTGGCCCAGTTCCGGCAGGGCAGCGACGTACCGGTCTGTGTCGGTGAACGGCTGTATACCCGCTGGCAGTTCCGCCCGGTGCTCGAGCAGCACCTGGCCGACTACATCATGCCGGACATCATTCGGACCGGCGGCATCAGCGAGATGAAGAAGATCGCCACCATGTCCGAGGCATTCTTCATCCCGATCAGCCCCCACGACGCGACCGGCCCGATCACCTTGATCGCCGGCGCCCAGACGATGATGTCCACCGCCAACTTCTTCCGGCTGGAGATCGCGTACTCGGAGCTGGTGCGGTACCAGGAGGCGATGGACCCGCCCTTCGATCTGCGCGGCGGCTACATGTACGTCTCCGACCGGCCGGGGCTCGGGCACGACCTGCGCGCCGACTACCTGGAGCGGGCGCTGCCGTTCTAAGTCAGCCGTCAGGGGCGAGTGGCGATTGATGAGGGGCGAGGGCGTGGCTGGAGCGGCAGCCTGCCTCGCCTCACCTTGCGCTGGGTTCGTCGGCAGGCGCTCTACGTCGACGGCGGCACCATGGCGCGGAGGGCTGGATGGCGGGGGCCACGACACTACGCAGCAGGAGCCATCGTCCATTGCCTTCGACGACAGCGAGAGAGGAGGGCCGCGGTATGGCCGCGACCGAGCATGTCATCAGCACCGAGCATCTGACCTACCACTTCGGGCCGGACGTCGAGGCCGTCGCCGAGATCGAATCCGGTGATACCGTTGTCTTCGAGACCCTGGACGCCTCGAGTGGGCGGATACCGGCTGGCATGCCAGTCCTCGAATATACCCGCATCCGCGACCCGAACCGCGTCAACCCCGCGACCGGACCGGTCGCCGTACACGGGGCCAGCCCCGGCGACGAGTTACGGGTTGAGATCCAGGCTATCGACGTCGGGCCGGTCGGCTGGGCGCGGTTGACGCCGGGCTCTGGCGTCATGCGCGACGAGATCGCGGAGACGGTGGGGATGCTGTTCCGGCGCGACGGCGACGATCTCGTGACCGAGAGCGGCATCCGGCTGCCCATCCGACCGATGATCGGGGTGATCGGAACGTGCCCGGCCGACGCCAGCTACCCGACGGCGCTGCCCGGACCACACTGCGGCAACCTCGATTTCAACGACATGACGATCGGGACGGTCGCGCACCTGCCGGTCTGGCGTCCGGGCGGCCTGCTGGCGCTCGGCGACGTCCACGCCAGTATGGGCGACGGTGAGGTGAGCGGTACGGCCGTCGAGATCACCGGGCGGGTGCGGGTGCGCGTCGAGCGGGTGCCGGACACCGGGCCTGGCCGTCCCTGGTTCGAGACGGCCAACAGTTGGATGAGCTTTGGGCACGCTCCGGATCTCGAGGAGGCGGTTCGTCAGGCGCTCGCCCATATGGCCAGCATGCTCGAAGAGCGGCTCGGGATCGGCCGCACGGACGCATACCTGCTGCTGACGGCGCGCGGTGACGTTCGGATCGGGCAGTCGGCGCGGTGCGGCATCGACCAGACGGTGCGAGTGCTCTTCCCAAAGGTCACGCGAGCCTGACCTATTCCGCTCAGCAGGTGATGGCGAGCCATAGCGCACGGTGCGTGGGCCGCCACGTCTGCCTCCCGCTCTGGGGCGGCCGCGTAGCCATTGCTCCCTGGGAACGCCTTACATACAGCCACTGCTTCCACTGGGTGAGACTGCGCCCGGCGTGGGCAAGGGGCGCCTCTCAGACTCGCTCACCCAGGCCCACTCGTAGCGGGAGAAGGCGTGGGCGTGGCTGCCGGCTCGTGGGTGGCGGCGGGTACGTTTGGCCAGCGGCCGAGCTCGTCGAGGAGCATGGCGACGAGCGCGGTCCAGCCCGTTTGATGGCTCGCGCCGACGCCTCGGCCGGTGTCGCCGTGGAAGTACTCGTGGAAGGGGATCAGGTCACGCCAGCGGGGGTCGTGCTGGAACAACGAGACGTCGCCGAAGACGGCCCGTCGCCCATTGACGTCGCGAAGGAAGATCCGGGCCAGCCGCGCGGTGAGCTCGTCGGCGATCTGTGCGAGCGTCATGAAGCGACCAGAGCCGGTCGGGCACTCGAGCAGGAAGTCATCGGCATAGTAGCAGTGGAAATGCCGGAGCGACTCGACGATCAGGTAGTTGACGGGGAACCAGATCGGTCCCCGCCAGTTCGAGTTGCCGCCGAACAGTCCGCTCGACGACTCGGCTGGCTCGTAGTGAATCTCGTGGTGCATGCCGGCAAGGTCCAGCATGTACGGGTGATCGAGGTGGTACCGCGAGAGCGCCCGAACGCCGTACGGTGAGAGGAACTCGGCCTCGTCGAGCATGCGGTGAAGCACTCGCTTCATCCGGTGGCCGTGCAACAGGGCCAGCAGCCGGCGATCCTCGGAGCCGCGAACGTGCCATTGCGAGACGTGGGTGGCGAGGTGCGGGCGGTTGGCGAGGAACCACTCCAGGCGAATCCGGAAGTCGGGCAGGCGTTCGAGCAGGGTCGGCTCGATGGTAATCACGCCGAACAGCGGGATCAGCCCAACCATCGAGCGCACCTCGATGCACCGGCTGCCCTGCCCTCGGACGTGGAGGATGTCGTAGAAGAACTCATCCTCATCGTCCCAAAGGGAGACGTTGTCCACGCCGATGTTGTGCATGGCGTGGGCGATGTAGAGGAAGTGCTCGAAGAACTTGGTGGCGATGTCCTCGTAGACCGGATTCTCAAGCGCCAGTTCGAGCGCGATGGTGAGCATGTTCAGACAGAGCATGCCCATCCAACTGGTGCCATCGCTCTGCTCGATGTCGCCGTCCACCGGCAGCGGCCGGCTGCGGTCGAAGACGCCGATGTTGTCGAGGCCGAGAAAGCCGCCCTGAAAGACGTTGTCACCCTCGACGTCCTTCCGATTCACCCACCAGGTGAAGTAGAGCAGCATCTTGTGAAAGACCCGCTCCAGGAAGCGGCGGTCGGCCCGACCCCAGCGCTCTCGCTCGATCTGGTAGACCCGCCAGGCAGCCCAGGCCTGGACGGGTGGGTTGACGTCGTCGAACGCCCACTCGTAGGCCGGCAACTGGCCGTTCGGATGCTGGAACCACACCCGCCCCAGCAAGACGAGCTGTTCCTTCGCGAAGTCGGGATCGATCAACGCCAGTGGGACGCAGTGAAACGCCAGATCCCAGGCTGCGAACCAGGGATATTCCCAGGTGTCGGGCATCGAGAGGACGTGGCAACTGTTGAAGTGGCGCCACTCGCGGTCTCGACCCTGGCGGCGCTCCGGCGGGGCCGGCGGCTGGCCCGGATCACCGTCGAGCCAGGCGCCGACGTCCCAGGTGTACACCTGCTTGCACCAGAGCAGCCCGGCGAACGCCTGCCGCTGGACCGTCTGCGCATCCTCGTCGAGATCGTGGGGTTGAACGACGGCGTAGAAGGCGTCGGCCTCGGTGCGCCGCTCCGCGACGATGGCGTCGAAGTCGGCGAAGCGTGGGTCGGGAGGCGCCCCGGGAGCGCCCTCGCGCTCTGATCCAGGAGCAGCGCTACCCTCCGACTCGCGCGCGCCCTCGCGCTTCGACCCAGGAGCGCCCTCACTCGCCGACCCCGGAGCGCCCTCACCCTCCGACTCCCTCTCCCGCACGCAGGCGAGGGAGAGATGGGGCGGGCTGGCGAGTGGCGAGGTGGGGCTGGCCGAGAGGCCGGCAGCCTGGGCCGAGCCATTTGTGTGGGGCGAGGCCGGCTCAGCGGCAGGCTCTGACGCCTGGGTGGAGCCCGGTGCGCGAGTGGGTGTAGCAGTGCGGGTCAGTCGGGCACGGACGGTGACGGTCTCGGCCGGGGCGAGCGTCAGGTGGTACCACGCCGCCGCTTTGGTCCCGATGCCATCCGGAGTGACGGCGTCCAACCGGCCATGGACGACCGCCTCGCCGATGCCGTCCTTTCGGTATGGAGTGGGGTTCGGGACGCCGTACAGGCGCTCCCGGTTCGTCTCGTTCTCGGTGAACAGGAAACGGGGTACACCCTCGCAGACCAGCCGATACTGCCCAAGATCCGGGTGCTCGGCGAGCACGACCGGGCCAGCGCCGTCGTCGTCGACGAGCAGGCGCGGCTTCGGGTTGACGTCGGAGCTGCCCCAGTCCCAGGTATTGCGAAACCAGAGGGTGGGCAGTAGGTGGAGATCGGCGGGGTCCGGGCCGTGATTGGTGGCCTGGATGCGGACGAGCACGTCGTCGGGTCCGGCCTTGGCGTGCTCTACGACGACGTCGAAGTAGCGGTCCTCGGCGAAGATGCCGGTGTCTACTAGCTCGTACTCGGGTTCGTGCTTGCCGCGCCGGCGGTTCGTCTCGATCAGGTCGGCGTAGGGGTAGGCACGCTGGGGGTACTTGTAGAGCATGCGCGCATACGCATGGGTTGGGATGGCGTCGAGGTAGAAGTAGCATTCCTTGACGTCTTCGCCATGGTTGCCTTCCGGCCCGGTCAGCCCAAAGTAGCGCTCTTTGAGGATCGGGTCGGCACCGTTCCAGAGGGCAAGGGCCAGGCAAAGCACCTGCTGGTCGTCGCATAGTCCGGCGATGCCGTCCTCGCCCCAGCGGTAGGCGCGCGAGCGAGCGTGATCGTGGGGAAAGTACTCCCAGGCATCGCCGTTGGCGCTGTAGTCCTCCCGGACGGTGCCCCATTGGCGCTCCGCGAGGTACGGCCCCCAGCGCTTCCAGGCCCGGTGTCCCCCGCGCGCCTCGGCGAGCCGGCCCCCCTCGGCTGTGTCGTTGATCTGCATCGGAAGTATCCTCGTGCCAGCCGGTGCTGGGTAATGTGGATCGCGTCGACAGGCCGACGCGCGAACGGCGATTCCAGGCGAGCGGACTACACTGACAGCGCGTTGAAGGCGCTCAGCGTCCAGGCGCGTTACAGACGTTCGGCGAGCACTTCGGCGATGTGGGCGACGCGCAGGTTCATGCCTCGCGCGTCGGCGGCGCCTCGGAGGTGGAGCAGGCAGCCAGGGTTGTCGGTCACCAGCAGCGGCGCATCGGTGGACGCCACGTTGTCGAGCTTACGGCCGACGATCCCGCGCGCCACGAGCGGATGGTCGATCGAGGTCGCGCCGCCGAAGCCGCAGCAGACCTCCCCTTCCGGCAGGTCGCGCACGTCGAGGCCGCAGACGTCGCGCAGCAGCCGAACCGACGTCTCGCGGATGTGGAGGACGTTGGTGCTCTGGCAGAAGCTGTGGTATGTCAGGCTGGCGGCGGGACCGGACCCGGCCAGCGCACCATCGGCTGGCCTGACGACCCGGTCGAGGAACGTGACCAGATCGAGCGAGCGCGCGGCAAGGCGGGCGGCGCGCTGCTGCCAGGCCGGCTCGTCGCGGAGCAGATCGACGTACTCGTGATTGATGGTGATGGCGCAACTGGCGGCGGCCGTGACGATGTAGTCGGCGGATACCCGCTCCAGCGCCTCGATCGTCATCTTGGCGAGCTTGACCGCCGACGGATGGTCGCCGGAGTCGAAGGCCGGCAAGCCGCAGCAGTGCTGTGGGCTCGGCACCACCACGCGAGCGCCGCAGGCTCGCAACACTCGAACGGAGGCGGCTGCCTGCTCGGGCGCGAAGCGGTCGGTGATGCACTGAATGAAGTACGCGACCGTCATCCCGCGCGCCGGACTGGCCGCGAGCGGCCCAGCAGGGAACGGCTCAAAAGTCCGCCCCAGGAGATGGTCGCGGGCTGGCCGTCGCGCCAGGGCCGGGATCGAGCGCCAGCGCAGCCGCTCGGGCAGCGGCAGCCGGAGGAAGCCCGGGCCGCGCGTGCCGGCGCGTGTCCGATCGTCACCCACGACGGCCGCTCGGTCGTCGTCCGCACCCTGTATCTGCCTATCGTCACGGTGCGGCACTGGGGACCGCCCGTCGTTGCGACGCACTAGCGGCGCCTGAATGATGCTGGCGAGCCGCAGCAGCGCATCGAACAGGCGGGGACGTTCCCAGAGTCGCAGAACGGTCCGATTCGGTAGCGGCATCCCTTTCTGCTCGACGACCATGCGCCGGACGTCGAGGATCTGGCGCGGTAGTGGGATCCCGACCGGGCAGGCGACGGCGCAGGCGTTACAGGAGACGCAGAGCGACTGCGGCCCGGCGCCGGCGTCGAGACCGTGGTGAAACGGTGTATTGACCAGACCAATCGCCCCCGAGTAGACGTAGCCGAAGACATGCCCCCCGACGACTTGATACGGCGGGCAGACGTCGGCGCAGGCCGCGCAGCGGATACAGCGAAGCGCGTCAGCGAAGCGGGGATCGTCGGCCATCGCCGAACGGCCGTTGTCGACGATGACGATGTGCTGCTCACGGTCCGGCCGGTCGGGGCCGGTGATGAACGTGGTGTAGACGGTGATGTCCTGGGTCGTACCGCAGCGGGCCAGCAGCCGGACCTGGGCGGCGGCGTCCTCGAAGGTCGGGACGAGCTTTTCCCAGCCGGCCAACACGACGTGGACGGGCGGCAACGACGTGACCAGCCGGGCGTTGCCTTCATTCGTTACCAGCATGACCGTGCCGGTCTCGGCAATCAGCGCGTTCGCCCCGGACATCCCGACGTCGGCGCTCGCGAAGACGCTGCGGAGCGCCAACCGGGCGGCGGTGGTCATGTCCGGGATGTCTTCGCGCGAGACCGGATAGCCGACCTCGGCCTCGATGATCTCCGAGATCTCACGGCGGTTCTTGTGGACCGCCGGCACGACCATGTGGGAGGGCGTTTCGTGCGCCAGTTGAATGATCCACTCGCCGAGGTCCGTCTCGACGGCACGGACGCCGGCCGCTTCGAGGGCGTGATTCAGGAACACCTCTTCGGAGAGCATCGACTTGCTCTTGGCAAGCAACCTGGCCCCGCGCCGCTGGCAGAGGTCGACGACGTAGCGAGTGGCATCCTCAGCGGTGGCAGCCACGTAGACGGTCGCGCCGGCTGTCGTCGCCTGCTCGGTGAACTGTTGGAGGTAGCGGCGACGTTCCCCAACCGCTTCTGACTTGGCCGAGGCTAGCCGCTCGCGCTGGCCGGCGAAGGTCGGGTCGGCCACGCCGGTCGCGCCGCCCTCCCTGGCGTAGCGGTCGAAGGCGGCGGCGCGGCTGGCGCGGTAGAAGCGCTGGAATTTCAGCAGGTTTTGACGGAGTTGATCGTTGGCGAGCGCGTGCCGGTAGCGCTCGGGGAAGGGGGGGAGCGGGCCGCTCATGACCGGCCTCTCGACAGCGCATCGGACGGCAGATCCGGAGCGCCGATTACCAGGGCGTAGAGCCGGGCGGCGCCGTGTACCCCGATGGATGGGACCATCTCGATGTCGGCGGTGCGGCTCGGGCCGGTGATGAGCGAGACGTAGCTCGGGGGGCGGGCAGCGATCTGGTGAATCAGCCGTAACGCGTCGTCGAGCGTCGGGCGGACGTCCTCGGCGGCGATCAGGATGACGTGCGCGTCCACGCACAATTCGGCGCGACGGTCGAGCGACGGCGAGTGAACGACCATCGAGCCGGTCTCGGCAACGGCCAGCTTCGCTACCGAGACGCCGACATCGGCACGGCGATCGACCCAGAGATCGGCCAGTTCGACCAACGTGGCCCCGGCTTCTCGGCAGGCGGCGAGGAGGTCGTTACGGCCCGGCACGTTCTCGGCGATGGCGACGCTGGCGGCCCGCTCGTCACGGAGGATCCCGGCCAGGGCGCCTGGGCCGCCGTCGCTGGCGACGCCTCGGACCGAGATGCCGACCCGCCTGGCTCGCTCGGCGAATATCTGCCGCACTGCTGAGGGCGATACACCCGGCTGCCGCCTATCCGCTTCTCGCGCGCTCGCTGCCGTCGGCTCGATCATCCGCCACCCTCCGGCCGGTCTTCGGATCGCCTGGCCGCGCCGCCCCCGAGCTTCGATGGCGGGCCGGTCAGACGGTGCGGCTCTGTCGCGAGTATAGCCCGTCTCAGATCGGCCGCTCTGAGAAAGATGCCCGTGGCACCGTCCTGACGGTGGCGCACGCTGGGCACCCCGGCGTCACCCGCTGGGCACCCCGGCCTCACCCGCTGGCGGCCGACAGTCGCGTGCGTCGTGCTCGCTGAGAGCTCACGCTGAGAGCTCACGCTGAGAGCTCACGCTGAGAGCTCAGGCGGCTCCCTCGCGTACTTTGGGGGGCGCAGGCAGCGGGGCTCCGGTGCGGCGGCGGATGGCCGGGGCCACGATCTCGACGATCAGGATGCGAAGCGCGCCGGCCAGCGGGACGGCAACGAGCGCGCCGAGGATGCCGCCGACGCTGCCGCCAGCCACCAGCGCGAAGATCACCAGGAGCGGCGGCACCTCGGACTGGCTACCGACGACGAGCGGATACAGGATGTGCCCCTCCAACTGCTGGACCACCAGATAGAACAGCGCGACGATCACTGCCTCGGTTGGCGAGATGAGGAGCGCGAGCAGGACGGCCGGTACGGCCGCGATCACCGGCCCCACGTACGGGACGAACTCGCCGAGCGCTGCCAACGTGCCGAGCAGGAGGGGGTAGGGCACGCCGACCGTCAGTACTCCGACGTAGACGATCGTCCCGACGATGGCTGCCTCGATCATCACCCCCCGGACGTAGCCGCCCATCGACCGTCCCATCTTGGCCAGGATCGGGCGGGCGGTGGCCTGCCGCTCGGGCGGGAGGAGCGACAGCCCGAACCGGCGCAGCGCGGGCAAGGTGACGAGCCAGTACAACGACATGAACAAGACCACCAGCATCTCGATGGCCGATGACGCGACGAACAGCGGCACCGTCACCAGTTTGTCGGTGCGGCCGGCGAACAAGGACTGCGCTGTCGACGGCACGAGCGTTCCGACGTACGGAATTCCCGCGAGTAACTCGCCGGCCCGGTCGGTGAGCGTCGGCAGACTGGCGACGATCTCCGCGACCTGATCCACCAGCATCGGCACGATCAACCAGCCGGCCAGGGCGACGGCGAGCAGGAGCGTGACGTAGATGACGGCGATGGCCGCCGTCCGGGGAAGCACCCGACTCAGGTGATTGGTAGGCGGTTCGAGCGCATCCGCCAGGACGATAGCGGCGAAGAGCAGGACCAGCGGGCGGGCCAGCAGCCAGATCGAGGCCAGCACGCCAAGCGCGAGCGTGAAGCTCGCCGCTCCGATGGCCAGCGGTACGAACCAGTACCCGCCCGGCGCGTCGAAGAGCGCGAAGCGCCGTCCGCCGGTGGCACCGGCAGGTTGAGAAGCGCCAGCCTCAGACGTGGCGCCGGCGTCGTCGGTGGCACCGGCTTCGTCAGTGGCGCCGGCTTCGTCGGTGGCGCCGGCTTCGTGGGCGGCACTGGGCTGAGGCCCCGGCCGGCCGGTTGCGCCCGCCTCAGGTGCTGAACGGGTTGTGGCTGCCGGAGCCTCGCCCGGGACGTGCTGGCCGGCGGCCGAGAGTGCCGGCCGGGCAGCGGGAAGCGTGTGCTCGTCGGCGATGAGCCGAGTCGTGATAGCAGCCGCATCATCAGCCGAGAACCGCTTCAGCGGAGCGATGGCCGCTGGCAGGTCGGCTGGTCTATTGGCGTCGGTGCGGGCCACGGCGTTCCTTCCCCAGAGACACGATCGGAGAGGCGTCGCCTGGACGCCCCCTCGATCCGGTCTGGGTAGCACGGGCCGTACCTGTCCGCATGGCATCGGGCGCGCCCGCTCGAGCGAACGTCGAATGCGTGCCCGTGCCGCGCCGTCAGCCGTCTGGGCGCAGCCGCTTCATGGCAGTGAGGTAGCCGTTCCGTAGGATCGCCACGTCCGACGAGTAGGCGATGATCTTGACGCCGGCCGCGATCCAGCGCTCAGCCTCGTCGAGGGTCTGGACGAGCATGGCGACGTCCTTGTTATGCTTCTGCGCTGCCGCGATCAACCGCTCGCGATGCTCGTCGATCACCTTCGCCTGATCCGGCGTCCCCATGACGCCAAGCTCCTGGGCCAGATCCGAAGGGCCGAGCGTCACTGCGTCCACGCCGGGCATGCTCACGATCTCGTCGATGTGGCGGAACGCCTCCGCCGACTCGAACATGACGGTAATGTGGACCTGCTCGTTCATCGCCGTCCGGCCGACGCTCGGATCGTAGTCGTTGTTCGGCCCGAGGCCGGCCTGCCCTCGCATGCCGGTCGGCGCGTAGCGGGCGGCCTGCACGACGGCGTGCGCGATGTCGGGGTTATCGACCTGGGGCACGTGCAGCCCCCAGACCCCGATATCCAGCAGGCGGGTGATCCACTCGCGGTTCCCCTCCGGCGGACGCACTACCAGCGGGAAGCCGAGCGCGCGGCCGAGCACGGCCATATCGGCGACCGTCTCGATCGACGGCGATGAATGCTCCATATCGATGCGGGCATAGTCAAGGCCGGCGCTCTTGAGCAGCGTCAGGATGGCCGGGTTGCGGGCCTGATTGATCCAGGTTCCGATCTGGGGGCGTCCTGCCGCGAGGGCAGCCTTCAGCGGGTTCGGCGCGAGTGGCATCGTCGTCCTCCCAGGGCACCCGAGCGCCGCCGGGCCGATGGTGGCCCGGCGAGCGGCGCCCGGATGCGGCTGCCCCATGGTACCCGGTCGCCATCCGCCGAGCGGTGGCGAGCGCGAGGGCGCTCAGCCCGGGACGCCCCCGCTCAGCACTGTTCCCGGACGCGCGGGAAGACCTCACGGGCCAGCAATTCGACGCGCTCCATGTAGCACTCTGGATGGGGGAGCCGGTTCACCACGCAGACGAAGTGGCTCACTCCTACGTCCACCAGCCGGCGCATCGCGTCGGCGATCTGATCCGGCGTCCCGACGAACGTCCGTTGTGCCAGCGCTTCCGGCGTCGTCTTCGCGTCGGCGGCCAGCGCTTCTAGCGTCTCGCGTGCCGAGGTGGCGTCCGGCGCGATCCCCAGGAAGGACATGTGGGAGAGTTCGATGCTCTTGGGATCGCGGCCGATGGCGCGGCAGGCGGCTTCCAACCCGTCGAGCCTGGCCCGGTAGTTGGCAGGATCCCAGCCAACGCCGCCGGCCGCGTTCCAGCCATCGGCGCACTTCGCGGTCAGCGCCAGCATCTGCTCACCGCCCGCCGCGATCCAGATTGGCACCCTGGGTACGAACGTCCGCAGGCTCGCCTCGCGGAGCGTGAAGTAGCGGCCCTTGAAGGTGATCGTCTCGCCGCTCATGAGCGCGATCAGGATCGGCAGATACTCCTTGAGGCGGCCGACCCGGTGCTCGAAGTCGAGGCCAAAGGCGTTGTGCTCGTGGGCCTGATTGCCGGCCCCGATCCCGAGGATCAGCCGGCCGCCCGACAGTTCCTGGAGCGCGCCGGCCATCTTGGCCAGCAGGGCCGGGTGGCGGAAACTAGCCGCGAGCACCTGATGGCCGAGCCGGACCCGCTCGGTGGACATGGCGATGGCGGTGAGCAGCGTCCAGCCTTCCGGGAACGTCTCCAGCCCGGAGGGCCGCTCGAAGTAGAAATGGTCGGGCGCCCAGATCGCGTCGAAGCCAAGCTGCTCGGCCCGCTGGGCATCCTGCACCATCAGCGTATGACTCGGGTGCGGCTCGAGCGCGGGATGGCCCTGACCGCGCGGCACGCTGTGGTAGCCGAAGGTAACTGGCGGCATCGCTCCTCCATCGGCCGACAGTCTCACCGCCGGCTAGGAGGAGGGTACCGGTCGCCTGCCGGCCTGTCAATCGCCGCCGACGTGAGGCCCTGGGAGGCTGTCTCGAAGCTCGTGACCCGAACCACCAACCAGGACCATGCTCGGTCAGCGGCGGCGCTGGAAGTCCGGGACGACCTCGGCGGCGAGCGCGTCGAGCTGGTCCAACATGCGGTCGGGCGGGCAGATTGGCCGCAGCACGAACTTCGAGCCACCGGCCGCGACGTACTCTTCCAGCCGCTCCCGCACCAGCGCTGGCGGACCGAATGCGGTGCAACGCTCCAACGTCGGGGCATCGGCGCGGCCGGGCGGGATGAACGGCATGGCGAACTGGCGAGCAGCGCGCGGATCGGCATCCAGACAATAGTAGACGACCGCCCCGAAGTGGTCGATCGGCACCTCGCGGCCGGCCTCCTCGGCGTAGGCGAGCGTCTTCTTGACGCCCTCGCCCAGCCGCTCGGGGGTGATGAACGACGGAATCCAGCCGTCGCCCAGCCGTCCGGCCCGGCGCATCGCCGCTTCGCTGTTCCCGCCGATCCAGAGCGGCAGCGGCTGCTGGACCGGGCGCGGCAGCACGGTCACATCGTCCAACTGCCAGAACTGACCGTCGAACGTCACGCGCTCCTCGGACCAGCAGGAGCGCATCAGGCGGACCGCCTCGTCGGTGCGCCGCGCCCGCTCCTTCACCGGGACTCCGGCGGCATGGAACGCGCGCTCGTCCTCAGCGCCGATCCCGACCGCCGGCAGCATCCGCCCGCCGGACAGCACGTCGAGCATGGCAAGCTCACGGGCCAGCACGACCGGCGTCCGGAACGGCAGCGTCAGCACGCTCGGCCCGAACTTGAGCCGCCGAGTCCGCGCCGCCAGGGTCGCCATCGTGACGATCGGTTCCAGCACCGGCGTTGGGGACGACAGCCGCTCCGAGAACCAGAGCGAGTCGATCTCGGACGCCTCGCACCGGTCGATCAGATCCCAGAGCACGGCGCGAAGGTCCGCAGTCGGGGCGAGCGGCCCGGGCATCACCCCGATGCGATAGCTGATCTTCATGGCCGGGATCGTAGCACGCCCGCCCGTTGCCGACTGCCTCACTCTCGCCGCATCTTCGAGGCGCCCGCCACACGTGCAACGCCGGTCTGGCGTACTGGCGCAGACGTCGGATTCTGGCGCGAACGTTCAGGCCAGCGCGCGTCCCTCCGTCAGCCACCTGGCGGCGTACCGGCCATCGCCGTCGCGCGGCCATCTCGACTACGATCCGAAGGTGCCTGCCGCCGACGCGTGAGCCAGACACCTGGCGCTCCGCTGATGAGTTACCTGCACGAGGCGCTGCGCGTGACGAACACGGCGGGCGGAGGGGCCAAGATGGCGCGTATCCCGTACGTCGACCGCTTCGACGATCCCGACGTTGCCGAGGCAGTCGCGATGATCGAGGGCCGGCGCGGCCGGAAGATCCTCAACCTGGACAGGCTGCTGCTCCACAATCCGTCCATCGCGGTCGGCTGGCGGCACCTGTTCACCGGCATCCGGCAGCAGAGCACGCTCGACGATCGTATCCGTGAGTTGGTGATCACCCAGGTCGCCGTCATTAACGGCGCCGACTACGAGTATCGCGCCCACGCGCCGCTCGCGCTCGAGGCTGGCGCGACTCAGGCCCAGATCGACGCCCTCGCCGATTGGCGCGCCTCGGACCTGTTCGACGCCCGTGAGCGCGCCGCGCTCGCCTACTGTGAGTCGATGACCCGTGAGGTCCACGTTCCCGATGCGATCTTCGCCGAGGTGGCGCGCCACTTCGGGACGCGTGAGATCGTCGAGTTGACCGCCGCCATCGCCGGCTACAACATGGTCTCGCGGTTCCTGGAAGCGCTCCAGATCGACCCTCAAACCTGAGCGACGAGAGGCTCGGGGGAGAGGTTCGGCCATCACTCTCCTACGCGGCCGCTCGACCGGCACGCCGACGCGGCACGCCGACGCGACACGACCGACACGACCGACGTATCTGGTACGGCGGCGCGTCTGGCCCCTCGACCACGTGGCGCCGGCGCCGGCCGATGCTACCCTTGTGTTGCAGGATCAGCCGGCGCTGCTCGCGTCGGAGCAGACGAGAGGATCTTCAGACATGCGCTACGGCTACTTCATGATGCCCTTGCACCCACCCGGCTCGGACCCGGCCAGGACGCTGGAGGCGGACCTCGCGCAGATCGACCGGCTCGACGAGCTTGGCTTCGAAGAGGCGTGGATCGGGGAGCACTTCACGGCAGAGTGGGAGAACATCCCGGCTCCGGATATCTTCATCGGCGCCGCGCTCCAGCGCACGAAGCGGATCAAACTCGGGACTGGCGTCGCCTGCCTACCCAATCACAACCCGTTCCAACTCGCCCACCGAATCGCCACGCTCGATCAACTGGCGAAGGGCCGTTTCCTGTTCGGGGTGGGGTCTGGCGGCTTCATCGGCGATTTCGAAGTGGCTGGCATCGACCCGAAGAGCGGCAAGCAGCGTCAGGTGATGATCGAGGGTGTCGATCTGATCCTTGACCTCTGGCGCGACCCGCGGCCCGGCACCTATGCGGGCGACAACTGGCGCTTCACCGTCCCGACGCCCGATCCTACCATCGCCAAGCACGTCTTCCTGAAGCCGTACCAGCAGCCGCACCCGCCCATCGCCGTTGCCGGCGTCTCGGAGCGGTCAGACACGTTGACCATCGCCGGCGAGCGTGGCTGGATCCCGATGAGCATCAACATGGTGACGGCGCGGGTGCTGCGTACCCACTGGGAGGGCGTCGAGGCCGGCGCGGCGCGCTCGGGCCGCTCCCCGAGTCGGGCCGAGTGGCGGGTTGCACGGAACATCCACGTCGCCGAGACCGATGAGCAGGCCCGCCGTCAGGCGATCGACGGCCCGCTCGGCCGCGACTTCGAGGAGTACTTCATCCCGATGATGTCCCGGCAGCGGGGGCTCGGCGGCATGAAGCTCGATTCGGCGATGCCGGACTCGGAGATTACCCGCGAGTACCTCTGCGATAACCTCTGGGTGGTGGGCAGCCCGCAAACCGTCGCCCGGAAGATTCGGACGCTCTGGGAGGAGTCGGGCGGCTTTGGGAGCGTCCTGCCGGTCGCCCACGACTGGGACGACGTCTCGATCTGGGACCGCTCGATGACGCTGTTCGCGGAGCAGGTCATGCCGCTGCTCGCGAATCTCCCCGCCGACGTCTCAGCCCCCGCCGGCACCCACTGACACTTCGCTTCACGTCCGGCTGATTTGGGACGCCCCCCTCACCCCCTGGCCCCCTCTCCCGCGTGCGGGAGAGGGGGTTGGGGGTGAGGGGGCGTCTCGGGCCGGGGGGTGAGGGGCCTCAGCGCCGGTTGCCGGCTGCGTTCAAAACCCTCGGCACGCTGATTTTACCGTGCTACACTGAGCCTATTGACGGGCCTGTCAGGGTCTCGCTTTCATACTGTGCTGAGCAACCGCTAGCTCCGCGCTCCCCTGGCCGCTCGTCGCCACACTCTGCACTCTACCTGACCGCAACGTACTCCGAAGTCGATGTCGCATCGGAGGGAATTGCGTCGACGTTGATTCGAGCCGGGCGCGTGCTGTGCCTATGCCGCACCCCGGCGGGAAGCAGGAGGGTTCGAGATGAATCGCGGAGCGACGCGCGTTCCTGCCACGGCTGCCCCAGCCGGGCCAGGCTCCTCGGGATGGTCAGCAGTCCTGGAGGGCCGTCTGCCGACACTGGGGGATCGGACCCTCGCCTACCTGTTCCTCGTGCCGTCGGTGATCCTGATCCTCGCGCTGGTGGTGGTGCCGTTCTCCCAGGCCCTCATCTTCAGTTTCACCGACAAGCACACCGTCGCCCCAGATTGGGAGTTCGTGGGCCTCGACAACTACATCTCGTTCTTCGAGCAGCCGGACTTCCCAGAGGCGTTCAAGAACAGCGTCGTCTGGACCGTCGGGAGCGTCAGCATCGAACTAGTCCTGGGGCTGTATATCGCACTCCTGCTCCAGCGCAGCTTCCGGCTGCGGGGAGCGGCGCGCGCCATCGTGCTGTTCCCCTACTTGATCCCGACCATCGTGGCGGTGCTGGTCTGGCGGTTCATGATGCACGACCTGCTCGGCGTTGTGAACTACGGGCTGATCCAGATCGGGCTGATCAAGCAGCCGATTCTCTGGTTCAGCAACACCGACACCGCGATGATGGGGGTGATCATCGTCGGGGTCTGGAAGTTCTTCCCGTTCGTGGTGATCGCGCTGCTCGGGATCCTCCAGAGCATCCCGTCCGAGACGTTCGAGGCGGCCAGGGTTGACGGTGCGAACGTCTTCCAGGAGTTCCGGCACATCACGATGCCGGCAATCCTGCCGGTCTTCCTGCTGACCGCCCTGCTCCGCACCATCTGGACCTGGGACAAGTTCGACATCATCTACCTGCTCACCGGGGGCGGCCCGGTCAACTCCACCACTACCCTCCCGATCTTCGTGTACCGAGAGGCGTTCGAACAGTGGCGGATGGGCCGGGCCTCGGCGGTGGCGATGGTCACGTTCATGGTGCTGCTCGCCTGCACCCTGATCTACCTCCGCTTCTATGACCAGGCCGAGGGGGCGACCCGATGAGCAAGACGTTGTCTCGAGCCGACGTAACGGGCGCCCGTCGGTTCACCCTGCCGATCACCGATAACACCCAGGCCCGGATTTTCCGGGTCGTGGGGCGCGTCTACCTGTACGTCTCGGTGATCGTGATCGTGGCGCTGGTGTCGTTCCCGCTCTTCTGGATGATCGCCTCGTCCCTGAAGCCCCGAAACGAGTTGTACGCCTTCCCGCCCACGTTCCTGCCGCACACGTATACCCTCAGCAATTACGTCGAGTTGCTGTTCGGCACCAGCTTCACCACCTACTTCAAGAACAGCCTGATCGTCGCGGTCGGCTCCACCCTGCTCTCGATGGTAGTTGGGTCGCTGGGCGGGTACTCGCTGAGCCGCTTTCGCTACCCGGGCTTCAAGTCCTTCGCGCGGCTCACTCTGCTCGCCTACATGCTGCCGTCGATCATGCTGGTGATCCCGCTCTACGTCACGATGAGCGACTATGGTCTCGTCGACACGCTCGAGAGCCTGATCATCACCAACACCACGTTTACCCTGCCGTTCGCGCTCTGGCTGCTCCGCGCGTACTTCTCGACCATCCCGGTCGAACTCGAAGAGGCGGCCATGATCGACGGCGCCACCCGGATGCAGGCGCTGCTCAAGATCGTGGTGCCACTCGGCATTCCGGGCGTCGTCGCGACGTCGATCTTCGCCTTTACCAACTCCTGGAACGAGTTCCTCTACGCGCTCGTCTTCATCCACTCCGACTCGCTGCGCACGCTGCCGCCGGGGATGGGGACGTTCATCAAGATGGACTCGGTCTACCAGTGGGGCGTGCTGATGGCGGCGAGCGTCCTCATCACGGTCCCGGTCCTGATCTTCTATGCCGTGGTTCAGCGCAACCTGGTGGTTGGCCTGACCGAGGGAGGTGTCAAGTCGTAGGACGGCATTGATGGCCCGGCGACGGCCGCCGGACCGCTCGACCCGACGGAAGCACCACGAGCTTCCGTCTCGTCATTGCATAGACGGAAGGGGAGGAAGGGTACGATGCGGTACATCTCACGACGGAGCTTCCTGGCGAGTGGGCTGGGTGCGGTGGCGGGCATGGCGATGCTCGCCGCGTGCAGTCGGCAGACTGCGCCGGGGTCGGCGGGAAGCAGCGCGGCCGGCGGCGCCAGCAGCAAGGAGTCGCTGACGCTGCGCTTCCTGACTACCGAGAGCGATCCGCCGTCCCAGAAGGTCTACGACCAGGCGGTCTCGGAGTTCTCGGCCACGAACCCGAACATCAAGATCCAGATGGAGTACATTGGGTTCGACGACCGTACTGAGAAGATCGTCACCGGCATCGGCGCCAAGAAGGCTCCCCACATGGCCCAGCTCGTCGCCTACGAGGTGCTCGAGTATGGCCGGCTCGGCTATCTGTCCAACGTCGACGACCTCATGAAGGAGACGGGCGGCCGGGACAAGTGGCAGCCGGGCTCCCTCGACGGGGCGCAGGTCGATGGAAAACTCTACTCACTGCCGTACAACGGCGGCAGCTATCGGACCCTCTGGTACCGTCAGGACCTGCTTTCGAAGGCCGGCATGCAGCCGCCCAAGAACTGGGACGAGTGGAAGAAACTCGCCGAGGCGTTCACCAAGGACACCAACAATGACGGCAGCGTCGACCTGTACGGCGTCTCGCTGCCGGGCGGCAAGAACCGCTGGACGATGGCAAATTACGTGCACTTCCTCTGGCAGACCGGCGAGACGATCTTCGACAAGGATTTCAACGTCATCTTTGGCAAGGACGGCGCGGTCCAGGCGCTCCAGTACTACAAGGACATGGTCAAGTTCGGGCCGCCGGGCTTCGCCAACTACTCGTACACCGAGACCATCGACGCCTTTGTCAGCGGCAAGGCCGTCACTCAGCCGTATGCGGGCCGCACGCTCGGTCAGGTCTACGACAACGCGAAGGATCTGCTGGACGCGACCCACGGCGCGCACCAGCCCTCCGGCCCAATCGGCGGAGACGTGGGGCCGTGTAGTTGGGACATGTACGCGCTGTTCAACGAGAAGGTGGGGGTCACACCGGCCGAGCAAGAGGCTGGCAAGAAGTTCCTGAAGTACATCCTGACCGGCAAGACCGCGACCGACTTCGCGCTGACGGTGCCGGGCCACCTGATCCCCCCGTACCTTGAGACGCTCAAAGATCCCCACCTCTGGGACGGCCACCCGCTGATGAAGTCCCATAAGGCCGAGATCGACTGGCTGTACAACACGGCGAATAGCCTGGACTACATTACCGAGGCCGGGGCGGAAATCACGGCCGACAAGGTCACACCAGGGCCGGTCAATCCGTTCTGGCCAGCCGTGGATGCGGGGATGGTCATTCCGACGATGGTGCAGAAGGCGCTCGTCCAGAACGAGAGCCCGAAGTCGGCCGTTGAGTGGGGCGCTACCGAGATGAAGCGCGTCGTGGATGACGCGAAGAAGAAGGCGAAAAAGTAGCGGCGTCGGCAACACGAGCGAGGGGGACGGCGCACCTGCGCTGCGCCTGCGCCGCCCCCTCGTGTCGCGGTCACCGGCCCTGATACGCCGTTCTCGAACGGCAGTGGCTTACCACTGCCCGTCGATCCGCGGGGCCGGCGGGGCCGTACGTGTTCGCGGGTATGCAGCGTGCAACGTCCTCTCAGGCGTGCTGCTATCACACCGGGGGAGTTGCTATTCTCGCGATGATGTCCGCACTTCGATCCGCTGCCCTTCCGTTCACCGCATCGGGCCTCGTCGGGCGACTTGGGCTCCGCGAGCGCTTCGGCGCGCTGACCTACCGCGATTTCCGGCTGATCTTCTTCGGTCAAGCGATCTCGGCAATCGGAAGCTGGATGCAGATGATCGCCCAGGGCTGGATCGTCTACGAGTTGACCGGGTCGTCGTTCTATCTCGGGTTGGTCGCGTTCGCCCGCGCATTACCGGTGTTTGGCTTCTCACTCGTGGGCGGGACGGTGGCGGATCGGGCCGACCGGCGTACCGTCATCGCGATGGCGAACTCGGTCGTCGCGGTGCTGTCACTCCTCCTGGGCATCCTCATCTGGACGCAGTACGTTGCGGTCTGGCACATCATCGCCGTGTCGTTCTTGAGCGGCCTGGCCTTCTCGTTCGAAGTGCCCTGCCGGCAAGCGCTCGTCACCGACCTCGTGGAGCGCAAGGATCTGGTGAGCGCAGTCGGGCTGAACTCGGTGGCTTTCAACACGGCGGCGGTGATCGGCCCGGCCCTGGCGAGCTTGCTCATCCTGGTCACGGATGAGGGCGCGCTGTTCATGCTGAACGGCGTCAGCTACGTCGCGGTGGTCATCAGCGTGATGATGATCCGTCCGGTGCAGTCCGCACCCCCGAGCAAGGGGAGCCTGCTCGACAGCATGTTGAACGGGCTGCGCTACGTCTGGAAGACCCCGGAACTGCTGGCGCTGGTCGGACTGATGGCAGTTACCAGCCTGCTGGCCCGGCCGTACAACCAGTTACTGCCGGTCTTCGCCAGTGACATCCTTCAGATCGGCGTGGCCGGGCTCGGCGCGCTGACCGGCGCGGCCGGAGCCGGCGCCCTGGTGGCCGCGCTCCTGGTGGCGGCACTTGGTACGTTCAAACACCGAGGGCTGGTGGTCGCACTGAGTGGCGTCCTGTTCGGCGCGGTGCTGGTGGTCTTCGCGCTGTCGACCAGCCCGGCCGTGTCGCTCGCCGCGTGCGCCGTCCTGGGTTTCTGCTCGACGTTCTCCTCAATTAGCGCGAACACGATGCTTCAGGCATATAGCAGCGCCCGGATGCGCGGCCGGGTGATGGGCCTGCACGGGCTGACGATGATGGGCATCATGCCGCTTGGAACGATGCTCGAAGGCTCACTCGGCAGCGTGGTCGGAGTCCCGGCCGTGCTCCTGCTCGGCGGCGGCCTGACCGGAGCGGTCGCGCTCTGGATCACACTGCGCGCCAGCCGGCTACGGATGCTGGCGTAGTGCCTCGACCCCCCGAGGAGCCTCCCTTGCATCGTGCTGGCCAACCAGCGCGGCGAGAGCAATCTGGTCTACGTGCCTCGGCCCCCGGGGGCCTCCCTTGCATCGTGGGCGCAGACGCCCGCGTCTACGGCTCTGGTGGGTAGGCGATCGCCTGAGCTGCCCGCTGCATCGGCAACTCGATGAATTCGATCAGCGTGCCGAGGAGGCCGTCCGTGTCGAGATAGGCGAAGCCGCCATCGCCGCTCATGCCGGTGCCGTAGCCGGCCTGAAGCACCGAGTACCCCCGCTCCTCCATCGCGACAACGGCGGTGTGCACGTCAGGAACCCGGATGCCGACGTGGTGCATCCCCTCGCCGTGGGCGGCCAGAAACTCCTCGTAGATGTTCGGGCCGTCCAGTGACTGGATGATCTCCAGTTGGACGTTCTCGGTCATCGCGAAGGCGCAGCGCATCCGGTAGGAAGCCCGCTCGCCTCGGTAGTACAACTCGCGCACCGAGTCCGGTCCAAACGTGACGATCGACCAGGGACCGATGCCGAGCCGCGCCCAGTAGTCGTGGACGGTCCTTTCGAGGTCGCGCACGACCAGCGCGACCTGATCGATGCGGGTGATTGGCAGAAGGCCGGGCAAAGCCGGCGGCTCCGGGATCGGGACGTCACTCATGCGCTACCTCCCGTCGACGCTGGACGGCTGCTCCGGATACGCCCGTTCTGCCTGGCCAGCGGCACGCCGGCCGCCTGCTCGGCCGCGACGAGCGTCGCGAACGAACGGCGAGCCACCTCGGCCGGATCGTAGCTCGGCCGGCGCTGCACCATCACGCTGATCTCGACGGTGATGCAGCCAGTGTAGCCGGCCCGGTCCATCGCCCGGAGGTAGCGGGCGTAGTCGAAGTCCCCCTCGCCGGGCACCAGGAACTCGTGGTCCGGGAACCGCCCGCGCTGGTCTTTCAGATCGGTGTGCACCGAGTACGGGATCAGCAACGGCAGATAGTCGTCGAGATCGCGGCCCATCACCTCGAAGTGGCTGTTGTCGAGGTTCAGGCGGAAATGGGGGGAGTTGACCGCCTCCATCAGCCAGATGACCTTCTCCGGCGCGTCCATCATCTGCCCGACGTGCGGTTCGAGCGCCAGCACGCCGTCCTGGGCCGCGGCGTGGCGGGCAAGCTCCCCGAAGGCCAGCGCCAGGCGGTGCCGCTCGTCCTCGTACCGTTCAGGCTTGCCGTAGCCCATGCAGATGACGGGCGGCGGCCCGCTCGGTCCGGCCAGGTCGGCCGCGAGGTCGAGCGTCGCTTTGACCCGGTCGACGTTCGCGGCGCGTTGGACCTCGTCCGGTTCGAGCAGGTTGGCGTGCCCGGCAACAGCCGACAACTCCAGGCCGGCCTCGTCGAGCAGGCGGCGGATCCGCTGCCGCTCGGCTGTGCCGGCCTGCATGGCATCCAGGCTGAAGGTTGGCCCCGAGACGAGGCAGATGCTGGCGTAGCCGGCGTCGCGGACGATGGCGATCTGCTCGTCGACGGGCCGCTCGCGCATCGCCCAGGCGCTAAATCCGAGCTTCATCACGGTGCTACCCCTTCAGACCGGTCATCGAGATGCCCTCGACGAAGAAGCGCTGCCCGAGTAGGTACAGCAGGAAGATCGGCAGCAGGCTGATCGTCACGCAGGCCATCAGGATGTGCAATTCGGCGTTCATCTGACCGGCGAACTGCGCGATCACCAGCGTGAGCGGACGGAGCGCCGGCGACTGCACCACGATCAGCGGCCAGAGGTACATGTTCCAGGCCGCGAGCGCGGTAATGACCCCATAGGTTGTCAGGGCTGGCCCGGAGAGGGGCAGGTAGATCTTCCAGTAGATGTGGAACGGATTGGCGCCGTCGACCGTCGCGGCGTCGCCGATCTCGTCGGGGATCTGCATGAAGAACTGTCGGAACAGGAACGTCCCGAACGCGCCGCTGGCCAGGATCGGTACGATCAGCCCCTGATAGGTATCCTGCCAGCCAAGGCGAGCGACGATCACGAAGGTCGGGATCATCGTCACCACGAATGGGATCATCATGGTGCCGAGGTAGCCCAGGAAGATGACCTCGCGGCCGGGGAACTTGAGGCGGGCGAAGGCGAAGCCGCCCATCGTGGTCACCAGCCCCTGCCCGAGCACGATGGTGGTCGTGAAGATCACGGAGACGATGAAGGGCTGCACGCCCAGCCGGCCGAGCGCGACCAGATAATTGTTCCAGACGATCGGGCTGGGGATCCAGCGAGGCGGGTACAGGAACACCTGATTGGCCGGCTTGAGCGAGGTCGAGAGCATGTAGAGGAAGGGCGCCAGCATGAAGAAGCCGCCGACGATCAGGGTCAGGTAGATCAGCAACGTTGACCAGGGGAGGCGGCGAGGCCGGGAGCGGGTGGGGCGAGCGACTGCGCTGGTGGCCATCAGTAGTGCACCCACCGCTTCTGGAAGATCCATTGCAGGGCGGTGAAGCCGAGCACGATCAGGAACAGGATGTAGGCCATCGCCGAAGCGTAGCCCATCTGGAAGTAGACGAACGCCGTTCGCCAGATGTTGAACACCAGCACGTTCGAGGCGTCGAGGGGGCCGCCCTGGGTCATGACGTTGATCATGTCGAACGACCCGACCAACAGGTTGATGGTGGTGATGATCAGGACGAAGAAGGTCGTTGGCGTGACCAGCGGCCAGGTCACGTAGCGGAACTCCTGCCAGCGGTTCGCGCCGTCGATCTTGGCTGCCTCGTAGAGCGAGGCCGGCACACCCTGGAGCGCGGCCAGGTAGAAGATGATGTTGAAGGGCACGCGGTGCCAGATGGTGGCGATGATGAGTGCCGGCAACACGAGCTTCTCGTCGAAGAGCCAGTCCTGGCGGGGGAAACCAAACAGCCCGACCAGTTGATTGATCGGGCCAGCCTGCTTGGCGTAGATCCACTTGAAGATGGTGGCTGTTGCCACCGCTGAGGTCACCAGCGGCAGGAAGTAGATGCCACGGAAGACCATCCGGCCACGGATGCGGGAGTTCAGGAGCACCGCCAGCCCGAGCGGCAGCAGCACCGAGACCGGCAGCGCGCCCAGAGTGTAGACCAGCGAGTTGTTGATGACCTTCGGCATCAGCGGGTCGCCCACGAAGAACTGGATGTAGTTCCCCAGCCCGACGAAGACCGGCGGCTCGATGATGGTCCAGCGGAAGAAGCTGACGCCGAACCCGAACAGGATCGGGACGAAGGTGAAGGCCAGGAACAGGGCCAGATTCGGCCCCAGGAACAGCAGCGCCCACCACCAGTCACGGGGGATGCGCCGCCGTGCGGTTGACCGCACGGCGGGCGCCTGTCGCGAGCGAGCGACTCCGGTGTCCGTCGACATTACTGCCGGCTTTGCAGGATCTTGTTCAACTCGCCGTCGACCTTCGCGACGACCTCTTCAACGGTAGACTTGCCGAGGATGACCGCCACGATGCCATCGGTGACCGCCTGGCGGAACGGGCCGGTCGAGTAGAACGGGATCCGTGGAGGGGTGGTGCCGTAGGAGAACGCGTCGACGAAGACGGCATTGTGGTGGGGAGGCGGCGGCAGGTCGCGCCAGAAGGAGGAGTTGTAGTAGCGCTTCATGGCTGGCACCGAGGAGTACGACGAGGTGATGATCTTCATGCCTTCTTCGCCGTACATCCACTGGAGGAAGGCCCAGGCCGCGTCCGGGTTCTTGGACTTGGTCGTGAGCGCGAAGCCGAAGGTACCCATGCCGGCGACACGTTTGGCCGGGCCCTTGGGGAAGTGCATGACATCGAAGTCGTCGGTGAGGGTCGAGCGCAGGGTGGTGCACCAGAGCCGCTGCATCAGCCCCATCGCCGACTGGCCGGCGGCGAAGATGTTGCCGGCCTGGTTGTTCATGGTCTGGATCAGGGTGAGCGGCGCCCAGTGGCCGTCAATCATCGGTTGGGTCAGTTTCTTGAAGGCCGCGACGCCCTGGGGTGAGTTGAGCTTCGACTGCTTGAGATCTTCGGAGACGAAGTCGCCGCCCTCGGCCAGCACCATCGGCACGTAGATGTACCACTGGTCGACGTTCATGGCGGCGCCGTAGACGGCCACGTTGTCCTTGTCGAAGCCCGGCTCGTCGCCCCGCTTGCCGTTCTGGTCGACGGAGAGGCGCTTGTACATCTTCTCGAAGTCGGCCCAGGTCCAGCCGTTGGGATCCTTGGCCGGGTCGAAATCGAGCGGCGGCGTGACGCCGGCCTCTTTGGCCATCCGCAGGTTGACGTAGGGGATGATGATGTCGCCCTGCTTCGGCAGCATGTGGAGCTGGCCGTCGATCAGGCCGAGGTTGAGGAAGGTCGGGTCGAAGTCGCGCCAGGGGAAGCCGTACTTCTCGGCGTAGGGGATCATGTCCTGGGTGATCCCGTTCTCCTTGTACGGCTTGGCGAAGTTGTCGTTGGTCTGGACGATGTCCGGGAGGGTGCCGGCCGCGATGTAGGTCAGCAGCTTCTGGTCGATGTTCGTGCCGGACTCGGCTGTGATCTTGACGGTGATGTTGGGGTTCTCGGCGTGGAACTTGGACGAGAGCTCGTCGTAGATCTTGACGTCGGCCGGGTTGGTCTGGGTGGTGAGGAAGGTGACCTCATAGGTGCCGGAAATGACCGGCGTCGTCTGCGGCTTCGGCGCAGCAGCCGCGGCCGGCGATGCTACCGGGGAGGCGCCCGTGGCAGGGGAGCTCGCGGCAGCAGGTGAGGCAGCAGGTGCAGCAGCAGCGGCCGGCGAGGATGCCGCCGGCGAGGATGCCACCGCGGCGGTCGGCTTCGCGGCCTCGGCGGGCTTGGCAGCGCCGCCGGCCTCGCTCTTGGCGGCCGGCGCTGCCGGGGACGAGCAGGCGGCCAGCAGGGCGCCGGCGGCGCTCCCGAGCATAGCCGTGAGCATGGCACGTCGAGTCATCAGGTGAGAGTGCGGGCGCATCTATACTCCCTCCGCATCATCCGTCAGGGCTGGCATGGCGCCGACGCGGCGCCTGGCTTCGGATCGCCGTTCCCGATCGATTGAGGCGAGGGCAGCGTGCGCGGTCAGGCCGGCTCGTCCCGCCCGGGCCAGATGCCACGTCACGGGCGAGTCCGGGACGTCGCCATCCCAGACATCCGAATGTCCTACAGGCTACCAGTGTACCTGACGGCTGTCCAATAGCGGCTCGTTATCGGGCGCATAAGGGTGCCCTTCAATTTTCTGCAGGCGAAGCGGGACGATGAGGGAGGAAGCGTCGATTCCAGGGATGAGCCTTGGTGGGGCGCCCGTTGACGATGGTCTTCGGGGTCGGTGGGATCGGGGTGGTCGGT
>JADLFM010000210.1 GCA_020845495.1 Chloroflexota bacterium | reverse complement strand
TCCAGAACCGCCTCGAGCACACCATCGAGAACCTGGCGACGATGAGCGAGAACCTGACGGCGTCCGAGAGCCGCATCCGCGACGCGGACATGGCTGCCGAGATGGTGCAGTTCACGCGGAGCAACATTCTCTCGCAGGCGGGCACCTCGATCTTGGCGCAGGCCAACCAGCTCCCGCAGGGCGTGCTGTCCCTGCTCCGCTAGCAGCGCCGCGTAGACCGCGGGGCATAGGTCGAAGATCGAGGGTCGTGGGGGCGCTCCCCCCGCGACCCTCGATCCACGTCCCACGATCCCCAGATCCCCACGCTATCATGCTCGTGGCCGGCCTGCCGGCCAGACTCCTGCCTGGGAGCGAGCATCGTGGCCTACGACGGCATCCGTTCGTACCGACCGGTCATCATGGGCCGACGCGGCGCAGTGGCGTCCAATCATCCGCTGGCGACGCAGGCCGGCTTGCTGACGCTCCAGGCTGGCGGCGATGCCGTCGACGCGGCGGTGGCGGTCGCCGCCGCCCTCAGCGTTGTCGAGCCGTTCATGTCGGGCCTGGGCGGGGACGGCTTCTACCACGTCTACCGCAAGGCGACCGGCCAGGCGACGGTCTTCAACGGCACGGGCGCCGCCCCGGCCGCTGCCACGCCCGAGCGGTACGCGGCCGGCATCCCGATCTCCGGGCCGCTCGCATTCTCCACGCCCGGCTCGGTGGGCGCGTGGGGGGCGATGCACGCCCGCTACGGCCGCCGCTCCTGGCCGAGCCTCTTCGAGAGCGCCATCCACTACGCCGCCGAGGGCTTCGGGGCCACGCCCACCTATCGCAACTACTCCGGCGAGGCCCAGAAGGTGCTCTCTGCCGACGCCCGCAGCGCCCGCACCTTCCTGCGCGACGGGAAGGCCCCGCCTTTGGGCACGGCGATCCCACAGCCAGAGCTGGCACGGACGCTCCAGCAGCTTGCCGACGAGGGCAGCGACAGCTTCTACCGGGGGGCCATCGCGAAGCGGTTCGCGGCCGGGCTGGCGGAGGCTGGCGCGTTGGTGACGGCCGAGGATCTCGCGAACTGCTACCCCGAGGAGCAGTCGCCGATCTCGATCTCGTACCGGGGGTACACCGTCACCGAGGCCCCGCCGAACTCGACGGGCTGGGTGCTGCTCCAGGAGCTGAAGATCGTCGAGCTGTTCGACCTGGCGGCGATGGGCGCGCTCTCGACGGACACCGTCCATACGCTGGTCGAGGCCAAGAAGCTGGCGTTCGAGGATCGCGAGCGCTGGGGCGGCGATCCGAAGTTCATCGATGCGCCGCTGGACGAGCTGCTCTCCGAGGCGTACGCTGCGAAGCGGGCCGCGCTGATCGACGGGCGGAAGGCCGGACCGGGCGTGCGGACGCCGGTCGTGGCGGGCGGCGGCAACACCACCTACTACTGCGTGGTGGACGGCGAGGGGAACGCCGTCTCGGCGATCCAGAGCATCAACAGCCTGTTCGGCTCCGGCGTGACGGCCGGCGAGACCGGCATCCTGCTCAACAACCGGATGTCGCCATGGCACCTGGAGCCGGACCACCCGAACCGGCTGCAGCCAGGCAAGCGGGTCCGCCACACCATGAACCCGCCGATGGTCTTCAAGGACGGCGAACTGTGGGCCGTCTTCGGAACGCCCGGCGGCGACAATCAGGTGCAGGTCAACCTCCAGGTGCTGACCTCGATGATCGATTTCGGCTTCGACGCGCAGCAGGCGGCCGAGGCTCCCCGCTGGAAGAGCGAAGCGCCCGGCCAGGAGGCGAACTACCCGCACGATGCGCCAGACGCGCTGACGCTGGAGGGGCGGTTCTCGGCGACCGTCCGCGAAGGGCTGGCCGAGCGGGGCCATAACGTGGTGACGGTCGGCGACCTCGAAGGGCCGTGCTCCATCGAGATCATCCGCCGCGATCCGTCGAACGGCATGCTGATGGCCGGGTCGGACCCGCGCCGGGACGGCTGGGCGCTGGCCTACTGAGCAGCCGTCCCTCAGACGCGCTGGGAGCACGCAAGGGCCGCGCACCCGGGCGCCGGGTGCGCGGCCCTTTGTGTGCTGTGCGGCCATCAGCCCTCGACGGTGCGAGCCGCTCCGGCGCCCTTCGCCGTGCCGCGCGAGGAAATGCCGTGTGCCGGCGTAGCATTTCTTGTAGACTCGGACTACCCCGCCGTATGGCTGACGGTCCTACAGGCGTGTCCTGGGACTGAGAAGGAGTGCGCTATTCGCCGACGCTGACATCCGCACGCTGTCCCGGCGTCCTCGGCACTCGACGCGAACTGACGAGGGAGAATGGCTCATGGCACTCAACGATGAGAACCGTGCTCTGCTCCGTGCCACCCGCTCGCGCCGACATTTTCTGGTGACCGCTGCTGGCAGTGCCAGCGTCCTGCTGCTGGCCGCCTGCGGCGGGGCCACCGCGCCCGCGAAGCCTGCTGAGCCAGCGAAACCCACCGAGCCTGCGAAGCCGATTGAGGCTCCGAAGCCCGCCGCGCCGGCCGCTGCCAGCCCTGCGCCGGGAGCGGCCAGCCCTGTCGCTGGTGTGCCAGCCTCTGCCAGCCCGGCCGCGGGAGGCAGTCCAGCCGCGAGTCCGGGCGCCAGCCCGGCCGCTGCGGTCCAGCAGGCCCCGGCCGCCCAGACGGCTGCCCTCCCGAACCTGCGTGGCACCACGCTCTCGATCCTCCAATGGTCGAACTTCATCCCGGACGCCGATCCCTTCTTCAAGAAGCAGATCGAGGACGGCTTCATGAAGGAGACCGGTGCGACCGTCAACATCGAGTTCATCGACCAGAACACCATCGCGCCGAAGATCGCGGCGGCGGTTCAGAGTGGCAGCGGCCCAGACATCATCCAGTTCGCGCACAACTGGCCGCACACCTACCAGGATGGGCTGGTGGACGTCTCCGATGTCGCTGAGGATGTCCAGAAGGTCACCGGGCCGTTCTTCCCCGGCTTCGATGCGTACGCCAGGGTCAACGGCAAGTACCTTGGCATCCCCCACGACTTCCTGGGGCTGGCCGTCCACTACCGCAAGTCCTGGTTCCAGGAGGTCGGCGCGTCTGCCTTCCCGAAGACGTTCGACGAGTATTTTGAGGTCGGGCGAAAGCTCAAGGAGAAGGGGCGCCCGCTGGGTGAGTCGCTGGCGCACAGTATCGGTGATCCCGTCTTCTTCACCTACCCACTGATCTGGTCGCATGGCGGCGCGGAGACGGATGCCAGTGGCAAGGTGGCCATCAACTCGCCGGGCACCATTGCCGCTGTCAAGAAGCTCAAGGATGCCTGGCCGCTGGCGTTTGACGAGACCGGCGCGGGCTGGGACGATTCGGCGAACAACCGCGCGTTCCTGGCAGAGCAGATCGCCTCGACGCAGAACGGCGCCAGCATCTGGTGGGTGGCTCGCAAGGACAAGCACCCGATGTTCGACGACATCGGGCTGGCCCTGCTGCCAGCCGGGCCGCAGGGCCGCTACACGATGGGGCAGCTCTGGACGCTCGGCATCATGAAGTACAGCAAGAATGTGGACGCGGCCAAGGCGTTCATCCGCTGGCAGATGCAGGAGGCCCAATGGATGCCGCTCTTTGAGCTGATGGGCAGCTTCATCTGCGGCGTTGGCGAGAAGCAGAACAACAACCCGATCTGGGAGAAGTTCCCGCCCGTCACCCAGGTGTTCAAGAACGCGCCGGCCTCGTTCCGAGGGATCGGATACGCCGGGCCGCCCAGCCAGAAGGCCGGGCTGGCCCAGGCGAAGTACATCATCGTGGACATGTTCGCACGGGCGACGCAGGGTGAGTCCGCTGAGGCGGCAGTGGCCTGGGCCGAGACCGAGCTGAAACAGGTCTACGGGACGTAGTTGGCTCGGCAGGCGTGAATCGCAGGGTCGCTCGGTGCCCATCGTCATCCCGACCGCGGCGAGGAACGAGCGGAGCGGAGGGATCTTCCTCGTGTAGCCACCAAGGGGAAGAGCCCTCGACTCCGTTCGCACGCTCACGTCGCTCGGGATGGCGGGGGAAGCGTCGAGTGACCCGACCCGGTCGTTCACGACTGACAGGCCAGCAGGCCGTGGGCCGTGGAAGCCTATCCCCACGACCCACGACCCACGACCTACGACCTACGACCCATGACCCCCGGCTAGCGACGGATCTCGAAGACGCGGTTGAACGGCGTCTCGGCGGCCCGGCGGAACTGGGTGAACCCGACCGACCGGAAGACGCTGGCGAGCGCATCTTCGCTGGCGAGCGTCCCGAGCGCCGATCCGCCGCCGGCCAGGGCGTTCGGGGTGCAGAGCAGCACCGAGGCGCCGGAGTAGACCCGTCCCACCGGGTTCAGGTTCTCCTCGGGGCGGTTGCCGGCCATCGGCTCGACCAGCAGGATCGTGCCGTCCTCGGCCAGAGTGTCGTAGGCGCTGGACGCCGCGCCGACCGGGTCGGCCATGTCGTGGAGGGAGTCGAAGTAGGCGATCAGGTCGTAGCGGCCCGCCTCGTTGTTGGGGCGCGGCAGATACTGCGCCTCAGCCACCTCGAACAGCGTGTTGGTGGTGCCAGCGTCGCGGGCTGCGTGGCGCGCATGCTGGATCGACGGCTCGTGGGTGTCCACGCCGACGAAGTGCGTGTTGGGGAACGCCTGGGCCATCAGGATGGTCGCGGCGGCGTGCCCGCAGCCGACGTCCGCCACCGTCGCGCCACGCTCCAGCTTCTCCTGGACGCCGTCCAGCGCCGGGATCCAGGAGGAGAGCAGGTTGCCGACGTAGCCCGAGCGGAAGAAACGCTCGGTGCCGCCGAACAGCTCGGCGGTGTGCTCGCCCCAGGTCATGCCGCCGCCCGTCTTGAACAGCTCAGCGATCCGCGACATCGACTGGACGGCCGACATCATGACGTGGAAGCCGCCAGACACCGAGGCCGGCGAGTCGTCGTTGGCCAGGGCCAGCGCCTGCTCCGGCGTCATCCAGTAGCGGCCGGCCGCGGCGTCGTACTCGATGTAGCCGCCGGCGGCCTGGTTGAGCAGCCACTCCCGCAGGTAGCGCTCGGAGTAGCCCGTCGTGTCGGCCAACTCCTGCGAGTTCATCGGCCCGGACGCGGCCAGCGTCTTGTACAGGCCCAGGCGGTCCCCAATGGCCGCCAGCGCGATGCCGGTGGCGCTGCCGAAATCCCCCACCACCTTGCCGATGAACGCCATCAACTGAGCTTCGTCAATCGTCTGCATCGTTGCCATCGTGCGCCCCTCTCCAGTGCGGACCCCCATCCGCGGCTACGCGCGTGACTCCGTCCGAACGCCGTTGCCCGGGGCCGCGCCCCGGCGGCTCCCAGCGCTGGCTGCTCCCCAGCAGCCAGGCGTGCCCTGCCCCCTCCCCCCGGCCTCGACCGCCGTCTGCGAATCCGACCGTGCGGCGCCCACGCCCCCGTTGATACCGTGAGGTAGTCGTAAGGTTGGCCTGCTGCTGTCGTACGCTGGTCTGGCCGCTCTGTCAATGGTTACGGCCAGCATATGACGCCAGGATGCTGTTTCTGACGATTTCGGGTCGGAATGTCACGGGTGAGGCGATCCCGTCGTGCCCTGGGTGACATTTGGGCCGGACGATGCCGGTCGCTTCTTGGCGGGGACGCAGCGTGTCCGGAGGGTGGGGCCGGCCAGCGGCGGGGTTGGCGCGAAGGCGTCCGGCAGGGGATACTGGCGGGCGAGACTGCAGAAATCGCTGTCAGACCCTTCGTGGGCCATTGTTTGGGAGGAGCACACGCATGGCGAACGGGCCAATCGGGTTGATCGGTCTCGGGATCATGGGCAAGCCCATGGCTCGGAATCTGCTGAAGGCCGGCCACAAGCTGGTCGTCTACGACATCGTGCCCCAGGCCGTCGACGAGATCATGACGGCTGGCGCTGAAGGCGCTCGCTCCGCCAAGGAAGTCGCCGAGAAGTGCGAGCTTGTGATCACCATGGTTCCCAACGGCCCCCACGTCAGGACGGCAGTCTTCGGCGAGAACGGCGTGGCCGAGGGCATCAAGAAGGGCTCGCTGGTCGTGGACATGTCGTCCATCGATCCGGGCATCTCCCGCGAGGTCGGCAAGGGCCTGAAGGAGAAGGGCGTCCGCTTCCTGGACGCGCCGGTCAGCGGCGGCGAGCCGAAGGCCATCGACGGCACGCTGGCGATCATGGTCGGCGGGGATCAGAAGGACTTCGACGAGGCCAAGCCGTTCTTCGACGCGATGGGCAGCGCGGTGCTCTGCGGCGACATCGGCGCGGGCCAGGTCACGAAGCTGGCGAACCAGATCGTCGTGGCGCTGAACATCGCGGCGGTCGGCGAGGCGCTGGTGCTGGCGGCCAAGTCTGGCGTGGATCCCGACCTCGTCTACAAGGCGATTCGCGGCGGCCTCGCCGGCAGCACGGTCATGGATGCCAAGGCGCCGATGATGATGGACCGGAACTTCAAGCCGGGCTTCCGCATCAGCCTGCACATCAAGGATCTGCAGAACGCGCTCTCGGCTGGCGAGAACACCGGCACGCCGCTCCCGCTGACCGCGATGGCGATGCAGATGATGCAGGCCATCAAGATCGACGGGCACCTCGAGGCGGACCACAGCGCGCTGGTTCACTACTTCGAGAAGCTGGCGAACGTCGAGGTCCACCGGACCGCCCAGTAGCCACAGGCCGACGGGCCTCCTCTGGCCCGTTTCCGGACGGCAAGACGCCCCCGGCTCCTCTGTGGAGCCGGGGGCGTCTTCACGTCGTCGGGGCAGACGTTGGAGGCGGATGGCCGCCTACTCGTCGGGGCTGAACAGCCGCCGCAGCTCGCCGAGGCGCGGCTCATACTGGCGCGTCCACGGCGCACAGTCCTGGGGATTCAGGCGGGGTAAGTCCGTATCCTCGTCTTCGGGCTGGCTGAGTAACGCGACCACCTCGTCGAGCACGTCTCGATTCGCCGTCCACGCCTCGCGACGGTCCAGCGCCAGCTCGTCGGGCAGGGCTTCGCCGATCAACAGTCCCACGCTCACCACTCCTCCACACCGGGCACAGCCTTACCGGGCACAGCCTTCGTACGCCCGATCTGATCGTATGACGCAGGCGAGGTGGTCGTCTGTTGCAGCACGAACGTCTGGCGTGTGTGCCCGGCCACACGATGATGGCGGCGGACTTGTCTGAGGGCACGCCCGGCCATGCTGACGGCGGTGTTTCTGACGGCTGTCGCCCGCGCGCGGTAGACTGCCTGACAGATGCTGGCTCGACGAGGAGGCGGTTTGATGGCAGTCAAGGGGCTGATTCACTACGCGCTCGAAGTGCCCGACCCGGTCGTTGGGGAGACGTTCTACCGGGACTTCGGGCTGAAGGAGTCGGACAGCGCGGGCAACTCGCTGCGACTCCAGACCAGCCGTGGCGCTGGCGAGCTGCTGCTCTTCGAAGGCCCGAAGAAGAAGCTGCATCACATCGCCTTCGCGGCCCCCGGCGATGACTTCGAGCAGGTCCGGGCGTCGATCAAGGCGGCCGGCATCCCGGAGATCGATCCGCCGAAGGATGCGCCGCAGGTGGGGATCTGGGTGCGTGACCCGGACGGCAACCTGATCAACATCCGCCAGGAGGAGCGCCGCTCGATCCCCTCTGAGCCGCTGTTGGACTACAACGGACCGGGCAACGTCACCCGGGTGGCGCGTCGCGGACTGCCCACCTACGAGCGGGCCGACCCGCGCCGCCTCGGGCATGTGCTGTTCTTCACACCGGACCCGGATGCTGCGACGCGGTTCTACACCGAGACACTCGGCTTCAAGGTCTCAGACCGGGTGCCGGGCATCCTCTCGTTCATGCGCTGCTCGACGGACCACCACAACATCGCCTTTGCGAAGTCGAGCCATCGTGGGTTCCACCATGCCTCATACGAGGTCGGCAGCTTCGACGAGGTGGGCATGGGCGGCATGTGGATGCGCGAGCGCGGCTGGGAGCCAGCCTGGGGGCTGGGCCGGCACGCCATCGGCAGCAACGTTTTCTACTACATCAAGGACCCGTGGGGCTCGTACGCCGAGTACTTCCACGACATCGACTACATCCCCGAAGATGCGGACTGGGAAGCCCGCGAGTGGGACCCGAAGTACGCGCTCTACTGCTGGGGGCCAGACGTCCCGCGCGACTTCATCGAGAACAAGGAAGACCCAACGGAGTAGCAACGGTACCGCGCATGAGCCTGCAGAGTGTCTGTGCACGAGTCCTCCGCGAGGGTACCACCATCCATCATGGACGCGCTGCGAGCCAGCGGCTGCATGGCTCACACTCGACAATGTAGTTTGCGAGGGCACCAGCACGGGCCGCCTCTGCGACGGCCCGGTAGCCGTTACAACGGTCATCGCAGCGAAAGTTTCGGCGGTCGGGATGGTACGGATCGGCAACGAGCGTTTCATGCTCTTCGAAGAACGCCTGGGGGTCTGGAAGCCCGCCGGCCAGGGTTTTCCCGTGTTCATACTCATAATGGTGCGTCTCGCAGATAACTGATCCCGACGCCACATCACGGAATCGTGTCATCCGAGTCATTGTTCTCGGGGGCCAGCGGTGAGCAGTTGCCCGGCCGATGTGCCGGCCGCGTTGTGGCTCGGCAATGACGATTCCCTCGCTGATCTTCTCGAGAATCTGGCGCTCTGCGAAGAGAGCACGTAACATCCACGGACAGACAATGCGTTCCGTTGGACTATTGGAGGGCACAATGGGCCTCGACGAAGAACTCGTCTAGCGACTGCTCGCCTTCGTTCATGGCAGGGTCGAGGAGCGCGAGCTTTTCGTGTGGCTGGCGTCGAGCATGACCCGCACGACATTCAAGCCGAGATTGCTGAGTTGGTCGGACCCATCAGCAACTTGCGGTTGCTCAGTTGGCCCAATGGCACGAGGACTGGATCAGACCCGTCTCGCTCGCTCATCAAGCACCGGGCGCGGGAAATGGTGACTGACCGCCGAGCACTGTCCGGATATATTCGACTCGGTACGGAACCCGTGTCAGCCTGATGTCGTCCAGGAGAATGTCGAACCAGTACAACCCCGTTGCCTGGAACTGGATCGGGAATTCTGCGACAAAGTTGACCCCATGATCCTCGCCCGCAAAGCGCACGCTTTGTGTCAGCAGATCCGAGTGCAGCCCCGAGGGATTCTCGAGCCGAAACCGGAGCGCATAGTCCCCTCGGGCCTCCCCCGATGTCAGCATGACGACCAGGGTAAGCAGTTGCAGCGGGATGGCAGCCTATTCGCTGGCGGGGCCAAGGATTCGACTCTGTACGCTCAGGCGGTCCACCAATCGAACCAGTGTGAGGACGTTGTCTTTCTCGTCGAGCACCCGGTCGCAGATGGTTGCCGCCCGTACATAGGGGCCATTCGCGAACCGGTGGTCCGTATTGCTACAGGGCGATTGCATGTTGATGTCGTCGTGTCCCCGCGTCGGGGCTTGAAAGCCCCGCCTACCATCCTGCAGTCGCTGCGCGACGCGCCAGCCGCACCAGTGCCGGCCGTTCCCGGCGGCCGTCGCGCAGCGACTGAATGACGGTAGGCGGGGACTTCAGTCCCCGACCGCCCGTTCCATGATGCTCCGGGTACACCAATGAACATGCCATCGCCCTGATGCTGCTACCAGTGCAATCGTATGTTGAGCGCGTCGTGCAGCCTCGTCGGGGCTTGAAAGCCCCGCCTACCATCCTGCAGTCGCTGCGCGACGCGCCAGTCGCACCAGTGCCGGCCGTTCCCGGCGGCCGTCGCGCAGCGACGGCGTGACTGTAGGCGGGGACTTCAGTCC
>JADLFM010000209.1 GCA_020845495.1 Chloroflexota bacterium | reverse complement strand
TCGTATGTTGAGCGCGTCGTGCCGCCGCGTCGGGGCTTGAAAGCCCCGCCTACCATCCTGCAGTCGCTGCGCGACGCTCCAGTCGCACCAGTGCCTGCCGTTCCCGGCGGCCGTCGCGCAGCGACGGAATGACTGTAGGCGGGGGTTTCAACCCCCGACCGCCCGTTCCATGATGCTTCGGGTATACCAATGAACATGCCATCGCCCTGCGGCACAGCCCCCGTGGTGCGCCGTCACGCGGCGCCGCGGCCCGGAGCCGCGGGCTGGAGGGGCAGCACTGCCTACCCCCAGGAAACTGGACGGAAATCGAAACATTGGGGGGGCGCACGCCAGCCGGCGCGGCCATAGAATACACCGTCCCGCGCGCAAAAGCCTTTCGGCACGCAGTCCTCACGGACATGCCTGGACGATCCCCCCTTCGCGCCCGACCGATTCCCGAGAGATGCTCAGGTGACCATGATGGCTTGGACGCTGTGGCAACGGTGACGACGAAGCGGCCGATGGTGAGAAGCTTCGGTTCATCGCTGACGCGGCGGCAAGATGTCGTCAAGATCGTCGGGGCGGCCAGCTTACCGTTGCTGCTCATCGTCATGGTCGGCATCTGGCAGGGGAAGACGCTGGCCGAGGCCAGGGTGGCCGAGGAACGACTGGCGCTGGCGCGGGCTGGCGCGCTCTCGGCCGCGAGCTTCATCGAGAGTCATCTCTCCACGGCACGTTCGGTCGCGCGGATGCGAGCGCTGACGGCTCCAAACTCCCTCGACGAGTTGAACGACGCGCTTCAGGGCATCCTCGCCGTGAACGGCGCGTGGGAAGGCTGGGGGATTGCCAGCCCGGACGGGAAGAATCTGGCGACGACCGGCAGCCCGCCGGGCACGCTCGACATCAGCGACCGCCCCTACTTTCAGGAGGCGATGCGGACCGGCCAGCCGACGGTCAGCCCGGCCGTCTACAACCGCCGTACCAACCACCCGACCATCGTGCTGGCAGTCCCCGCCGAGCTTGCGGAGCACGGTCGTGGGGCGATCATCGTCTCGCTCTCGCCGGCCGAGTTGACGCGCGAGCTGCAGGCGCTCCGTCAGGATGCCGGTGTACGCCTCCTGCTGGTCGATCAGCAGGGAAAGCTCTTCGCGCACCCGGATCTGAGCCTCGTGGAGAGCCTGCCAGATGTCCGAGACTGGGCGGGCGTCGAGCCGGCCCTCGGGGGCGAGATGGGCAGCCTGGTGGCCCTGGATGCGGACGGGGTCGAGACGCTCATCGCCTATGCTGCCGTGCCGGAGCTGGGATGGGCAGTCCTGGTGACGCAGCCAGCAGCCCTGGCGTTCGACGTCGTCCGTCGGCAGACGCTCCTGGGGGCGGTCATCCTCGGGCTGGCACTGGTGCTCGCCAGCGTCATCAGCTGGGTGCTCGGGGGCCGGCTCGCCGACCTGTACGAACGGCAGCGTATCGCGACCGCCCGCGCCGAGGAGACCTCGCAGGTGCTCCGTCAGGTCAGCGCGGAGAGTGAGCGGCGGCGCCGTTTCTTCGAGGGCGTCATCGCATCGGCCCCGGTAGCCATCGCGATCTTGCGTGGCCGAGACTACCGATACGAAGCGCTCAACGCCCGGTATCAGGCGCTCCAGCCCCAGTCGCCGATGGTGGGGCGCGGCGTCGATACGATCTTCCCGGCGCAAACGGCCCGTGCGATGCGCGACGTGTTCGACCAGGTGTACGCCACCGGCGAGCAGACGGTCCTGGTGGATCAGGCGTGGGCGCTCGACGCCGAGGCTGAGGCCGAGAACCAGCAAGGTCGGTATTTCACGCACATCGTCGCCCGCCTGGACGACGACGATGCGCGGCCAGACGCGATCTTGAGCGTCGTCCTCGAAACAACCGAGACGGTGGTGGCGCGGCGGCGCGTGCAGCGCGAGAAGGACGAGATGCTCTCGACGGCCAGCCACGAGTTGAAGACACCGTTGACGTCGCTGGGGCTGGCGGCACAGATGATCGAGCGGATGGTGGAGCGCGGCCCGATGGATGAGGCCCGCCTGACTCGCCACCTCGGGACCATCCGGGCACAGGTCGCGCGGGTATCCAGGCTGATCCGGAGCCTGCTGGACATCTCCCGCATCGAAAGCGGCCGCCTCGGGCTCAACTGGGAGCCGGTCGATCTGGTGATGCTGGCGCGGGCGGCGGTGATCCGCGAGCGCGACGCCCTCCCCGAGCACACCACGCACGAGATCGTGCTGCGCGCCGAGCACCCCCAGGTGGTGGTGGAGGGAGATGAGGCGCGCCTGGAGCAAGTCGTCGCGAACCTGTTGTCGAACGCCGTCAAGTACAGCCCGGACGGCGGCAGGGTGGAGATCGCGGTACGTAAGCAGGGCGAGCAGGCGGCCGTTGAGGTGATGGATCAGGGCATCGGCGTGCCCGCAGCCGAGCGGCATCTGCTGTTTGCGCCGTTCAGCCGAACGATGACGGCGGTCGAGGCGGGCGTTGAGGGAACTGGCCTGGGCCTGTACATCAGCAACCGCATCGTGCAGGCGCACGGCGGCGCCATCGAGCTTCACGACACGCTCGGCGGAGGCTCGACATTTCGGGTGACGCTGCCGCTGCACCGCCCGTCCACTGACGCGCTGGACGACGACGGGGCCGCCACGACCATTGTCGGGGAGTAGTCCAGGCTCGGAGTCAGGTGCGTTGCGCGGCCATTTGCGCGGCAGTCGCCTTGCACGACGGGTCCAGCAGGCTGGCGGGAGGCCACCGAGCCGGTCCGCCCCTCGCGGGGCCAGCGGTCAAACTGGGCGTTCATCGGAGCCACGGCGTACTCCCCCGGATCTTCAGGCGGCTTTCAGGGCGGCAGCAACGGCTGGCAGCGCGCGTTCCGGCGCTCGGTGCGAGGCTGATCCGGTGGGTCTGTCGGACTCGCGAGTCGCCGCGTGCCGGCAGGCCGGAGACCACGCAAGGAGATCACCCGAGATGCCGATCGGAAAGATTGTGCTGCTGAGCGCGACGGTCATAGCGCTGCTCGTGGTTGCATCGCTCGTCGTTCTGCGCGCCGCCCCGGCCTTCGCCGCCATCGAGCCCGCGACCGGCGCGCCGCCGAGCGCCACGCCAGCGATCATCGCGCCAGACTGCCCCGTCAGCGCCGAAGAGCTGAGCACGTCGGGTGGCCTGGCCGTCTGCGTGGATCGGGGCGAGGGCGCAACCTATGTCGAAGGCGACCGGATCACGGTCTGCGCCTCGGCGAGCATTCCGCAGGTCGCGCTCTACCCGCCGCCTCCGCCGCCAACGATCCACATCGAGAGCATCGTGGCAGGAAGCTCACTGATCCTGCTGGAAGACCAGTTCGCGGAGGGTCACCGCTGCCTGGCCGGCACCGTGGCGCCGCCGTTCGGACAGGAGACCGTTCGTGTTCAGGCGATGCGAGCTGACGAGACGGTGTTCCTGGAAGATACGGCCACGTTCACGACAAGGGCACGCTAGAGCGGCCTGCAAGGTCTGAACCGACAGGATGAATCAGAGTCCGGCGCCTGACCGCTGCGCGCCGCCAGAGGGTGGCAAGGGGTGGCGCGTCCGACGCACGCTGCAAGAAAGGAAGCTCACTGTGAACAAGCTCACTGTGAACAATGGTCCAAAGCGCATCTGGCATCGATTCGGATCGCTTGTGTTTGGAATGGGGATCGCCCTCACCGTGGCCGTCGTCCCGGCCGTGGCCAACGAGGAGCAGTCCGATTTGCGGCCGATCGACTGGACGCCGCCGCCCGGCGTCGTGAAGCTGACTGACTGCGTTCCCTACATGGGCGAGCACTGGGCGCGGCGCGAGGATATGCCGCTCGGCCCGATCTACACGGTCCACAAGGACAAGCTGATCTCCATCGAGTACATGCCCTCGCAGGAAGCGCTGGAGGATGGCAAGAGCTGGCAGAACCTGACGTTCCGCTACCAGGGCAGGCCCCTCCCGATTGACCACGCGAACATCGACTTCATGGAGCACGGCCACGAGGGATACGAGGTGCCACACTACGACATGCACTTCTATGTCGTCAGCCGTGACGAGGAGCGCTCGATTACCTGCCGCTAGCCGCGCACGCCAGCCAGGCGTCAGCCTGAACCCACCGCTACGCGAACCTATCGCTGCGTGAACCCACCGCTACCGAGACCCATCCGTCTCGGTGGCGGTGTCGTCTTCGGCCCGGATGTCGGTGAGCCAGGCCAGTGTCGCGTCCACCACGGCGCCCGGTTGCTCCACTGGCAACGCGTGGCCGGCGTTCGGGATCTCGACAAGCCGAACGTTGCCTGCAGACGTACCGGCCAGCGCACGGCCATTCCCAGGCGGCGCGACCTTGTCCTCAAGGCCCTGCATCACCAGCATCCGGGCGCCGCCGCCAGCCCACCATTCGTCAATCGGCGTCGATGAGGCCGCCGACTGAAAGGCTCGCTGAGCCTCGGGCCAGATCACCCAGCTGTCGAGTACCCGAGGATCGGACGATGGTGCGAGCAGGATTGCATGGTGCTCCGCTTCAGGTACGAGTTCCCCGGCAAAGACCCGGTCCATCACCCTCGCCGTCTCAGGGTCGGGCGGCACCAGCCCGCCGGCTGCCAGCAGGATCACCGATCTGACGAGGTCAGGCCGGTCGGCGGCCAGGCAACGGCCGATCCGGTTGCCACCCGCATGGCCGAGCAGATGGGCCGGCCCGCCCCCCAGCTGCTCGACAACGCCGGCCACATCGGCCGCCAGATCGTGCAGGGTGATGCCGTCTACCGGCCCCATCGAGCCAGCCGCGCCGCGCGGGTTGACGGCGAGCACGTGGTACCCCTCCGCTGCCAGCCGTTGGGGGATCTCGCCCAGAGCCGCCACATCCATTCCCGCCCCCGGCAGCATCACCACCGTCTCTCGCACACCCGGATACTCCTGGACTCGGATCGTCACATCCGGCGAGACGACGACGGCGCGTTCCGAGGCGCCCCCACGCGCGGCGGCCTCGTCGGTGATCTCGTTCGGGGTCTCTTGAGCCGCCAACGTGTGCGGGGGAGCAGTCCAGGGCGACGGTCCGGCCATGCCTGACGCGGCAAGCAGGGCGACCGCCGTGTACAGCAGCGAGCGCGGTAGGTGCATGGTTCTCCCCTTCTGACTCGCCACTAACCTGACGGTGAGCAGCGCTCGGCCTGATGGTGAACGGCGCTCGGCGCGGCCCGCGCGATCAGACGGCGGAGCGCGCCTGGCTCAGCAGGATCACCCGGGCGGTGGCGGTGGCCGTCGCGATGGCCGCGCCCTGCGCATCGTGCAGCGAAGCCTCCAGGGAGGCCATCTCGCCATCGCGGTGCGCCACCCTCCCCTTGCCCACCAGCCGCCCGGGCCGCACAGGTCGCAGGAACCGGACGTTCAGATCGAGGGTGGACTGGAACTCATCCGGCTCCAGGGTAGCCAGCAGGGCCGGTCCCAGCGTGTCGTAGAGCATGGCAGCAACGAACGCGCCAAGCACGTTGCCGGTCGGATTCGTAAACGCCTCGGTCGCCGTGAATGCCACCTCGATGGTTCCGTGCTCGACGTCCGCGCCGATGAAGTCGAAGCCGAGCGTCGCCGCCGCCCGGGGGATCGGCACGCGCCCCGCCACGCTGTCCCAGAATGGCCCAGTTCGCCCCGTCATGCTCTGCTCCTTTACGCGCTCTGAGCGCACAGCGTGCCGCGACAGGCCCGGCCCGGCGCCGAACGTTCGGCGGCCGGCCTGAACGTTCCCTGAACGCTCACCAACAAACGCCCGCCAGCGCTTGCGACGGCAAGACACGCGCCAAATAGGCCGCCGCGCGATTTTCAGGCCTTCTTCAGGCCTGGACGATTTCTGGCCGGCGGGCTGTCCGGGGCGGCCCGAGATGCTGAAGAGACGGTGCGCCGGCAGCCACGCTCGGCGGAACGCACGTCAGGCTTCCACCCCGCCTTCCACCTTGGCGGCATGCCCCGGTCGCCGGGGCGTCAGATCATGGTGTGGGGGCGTCGCCGCGGCCGTCAGGCCGGCGCGCACCGCGGCAGAAGGGAACGTCGACCATGAACAACATCGGCATCGTCGGCTCGGGCATCGCCGGCTTGCAGCTCGGTCTCTACCTGCAGCAGCGCGGCATCCCCGCCACAATCTACAGCGACCGCACGCCAGACCAGATCCGCGCCGGCCGCCTGCCCAACTCCGTCGCCCGCTTCGAGCACACGCGAGACCGCGACCGCCAGCTGGGGGTGGATCACTGGGAGTCGCCCGACCTCGGGATCTTCTGCGTCTACTTCTACCTCGGAAGCGACCCGCCGCTCACGTTTCGCGGCGACCTCCAGCAGCCGGGCTGCTTTGTGGACATGCGGATCTACCTCGGCCGGCTCCTCGAAGATTTCGCGGCGCGTGGCGGGCACGTCGAGGTCGGGGCGCTGGACGCCGACGACGTCGCGCGGCTCGCCGCCGGCCACGACTTGATGGTCGTCGCCTCGGGCCGGGGCAGCCTCGCCGAGATGTTCCCGCGCCTGCCGGAGCGCTCGCCGTACTCCCAGCCGCAACGCCGCCTGATGTCTGGCCTGTTTCGTGGCGTCTCGTTGGCCGATCCACTCGGCGTCTCGTTCAACATCTCGCCGGGCCACGGCGAGGTGTTCCAGGCCCCGTTCTACTCGTTCGCCGGCCGCGTCGCAAGCATCTTCGTCGAGGCGATCCCCGGCGGCGCGCTTGAGCCGATCACCGCGCAGCGCTACGACGACGATCCGGCCGCCTTCGAGGCGCTGCTGCTTGACCTGCTGCGCGAGCACGCCCCGCGCGTCTACGAGCGGATCGACCGGGCCGAGTTCGGGCTGACCGCGCCCCTGGACCTGCTCCAGGGCGCGATCACGCCGACCGTCCGACGTGGCTACGCGCCGCTCGCCAACGGGAGATATGCATTGGCGGTTGGCGATGTCCACGTCCTGAACGATCCGATCCTGGGCCAGGGCGCCAACGCGGCGTCCTACGCCGCCTGGGTCACCGGCGAGGCCATCTCCGAGGCGGCGCGTCGGGACGCACGCTATGACGAGGGGTTCTGCCGCGCCGTCGAAGCGCGCATCTGGGAGTACGTCCGCCCGGTCACCGAGTGGACCAACGCCGCCCTGCACCCGCCAGCGCCGCACGTCCTGGAGGTCTTCGAGGCGGCGGCCCGCGGCAAGGAGATCGCGGACGAGGTGGTGGACAATTTCAACGCACCGGCCCGCAACTGGGCCATCTTCGAGAGCCCGGAGAGTGCGAAGGCCTACCTGCAGTCGCGCGGTCAATCGGCGGTCGGCGCGGCGGGCCTGCGCGCATGAAGGCGCTGATCGCTGGGGGCGGCATCGGCGGCCTGACGACGGCGCTGGCGCTCCAGTGGGCCGGCATCGATGTGGAAGTCTACGAGCAGGCGTCGGAGGTCCGCGAGCTGGGCGTCGGCATCAACATGCTGCCGCACGCCGTCAAGGAGCTGGCCACTCTGGGGCTCCTGCCGGCCCTGGACCGGGCCGGCATCCGTGCCCGCCGCCTGCTCCTGATGACCCGGCGCGGCCAGACGGTCTGGGACGAGCTGCGCGGCCTCGACGCCGGCTACGACGTGCCGCACATCAGCATCCATCGCGGCACGCTCCAGGGCGTGCTGTACCGGGCGGCGCTGGAACGGCTCGGCGCCGACAGCGTCCGGACCGGCTACCGGCTCGTGGGCTTCGAGGAGCGTGGCCAGGGCGTGGTGGCGCGCTTCGAGCGCCGCGCTGACGGCGAGCAGGTCGAGGTCGCAGGCGACCTGCTGATCGGCGCGGACGGCATCCACTCGGCCCTGCGGGCCTGCCTCTACCCTGATGAGGGGCCGCCGTCCTGGAACGGCCACATGCTCTGGCGCGGCGCCACCGACTGGCCGGTCTACGCTGATGGCCGGACCCAGATCATCGCCGGCGGCAACGACGCCAAGCTGGTCTACTACCCGATTCACGCCGATCCCGAGCGCCCGGACCGCCGGCTGACCAACTGGGCGATCATGGCGCGGATCGGCGATGGCTCGCAGCCGCCGCCGCGCCGGGAGGATTGGAGCCGGCCCGGCCGGTTGGACGAGGCGCTGCCGTTTGTGCGCGACACGTTCGAGCTGGACTTCCTGGACCCCCTGGCCCTCATCGAGGCGACCGGCACGTTCTTCGAGTTTCCCTGCTGCGACCGCGACCCGCTCGCGCGCTGGTCGTTCGGGCGGGTCACCCTGCTGGGCGACGCTGCCCACCCGATGTACCCGACCGGCGCGAACGGAGCCAGCCAGGCGATCCTCGACGCCCGCGCACTGACAAACAACCTGACCTCGGGCGCTTCGGTGACCGAGGCGCTGACAGCCTACGATGCCGAGCGCCGCCCGGCCACGGCCCAGATCGTCCTCTCGAACCGACGCGGCGGCCCGGAGGGGGTCATCGACCTGATCGAGGCCCGCGCGCCGGACGGCTTCGACGACCTCGACGCCGTCGCCAGCTACGCCGAGCGCGAGGCCATCGTGCGCGGCTACGCCTCCCTGACGGGGTACGCGCAGAGCCAGGTGAACCGAGCCGGCGGATGACCGCGACCGCCCACCGCCGTACTGAGGCGAGGCGCACAGCCATGCGTGACCGGTGTGGGGCACGAGACTTGCACCCAGAACGTGCACCCAGACGGAGCCAGAAGGGCGACTCATGGATCCGGGTTCGCGCGTGGTCTCATCCCCGACGTCGGTCTCGGCCGAATCCAGCGTCTCACTGGAGGGCGATCTGCTGGCGACGAAGGTGACGGTGCCGCGCGTCCGCGCCGGACTCGTCGCACGGCCAGGCCTCGCCGGTCGCCTCGCCGACGCCACAACGTACGACCTCTGCCTGGTCTGCTCGCCCCCCGGCTTCGGGAAGACCACGGCCCTGGCGTCCTGGGCTGCCGGCAGCGAGCGCCGCGTCGGGTGGCTCGCACTGGACGAGGACGACAACGATCCGGTCCGCTTCTGGCGCTACATGCTCGCCGCGTTGCGCCAGGTACGTCCCGACATCGGTCAACAGGCCTCGACCCTCCTGACGAGGCCCGGGGACGTCTACGTTGATGCCGTGGTCACCGCGCTGATCAACGAGCTGGCCATGCGCGACGATGACCTCACGCTGGTGCTTGACGACTACCACGTCGTCGATTCGCCGCGGATCCACAACGGCGTGGCGTTCCTGATCGACCATCTTCCGACCGGCCTTCGCCTGGTGATTGCCGGGCGCAGCGACCCGCCGCTCCCCTTCGGTGACCTGCGCGCCCGCGGGCGTCTGGCCGAAGTGCGCGCCGCCGATCTCCGCTTCAGCGCGGAAGAGACGGCGTCCTTCCTGCGCGATCTCTGTGGTCTTCGACTGCCAGACGACGCCGTGGCGGCGTTGACGGAGCGCACCGAGGGCTGGGTGGCCGGCCTCCAGCTCGCCGCCCTGTCGCTTCGCCACCAGCCTGATCCGGCGGCGTTCGTGGCAGCATTCGCCGGGAGCCACCGATTCGTCCTGGACTACCTGAGCGAGGAGGTGCTGGCCCGCCAGCCCGAGGAGATGCGGCAGTTCCTGCTCACGACCTCGATCCTGGAGCGGCTGTCCGGCCCGCTCTGCGACGCGCTCACCGGGCGCACGGATGGGCAACAACTGCTGGAGCAGGCCGAGCGCGCCAACCTGTTCGTGGCGCCGTTGGACGATCGGCGCCGCTGGTACCGGTACCACCACCTGTTCGCCGATCTGCTGCGCGTGCGGCTGGGACAGGAGTGTCCCGAGCAGCTCGCTGGCCTCCATCGTCGGGCCGCTGACTGGTATCGCGGGAATGGACTCGTATCCGACGCCGTGCATCACGTCCTGGCAGCCGGCGACGACGGCGACGCCATCAGGCTGATCGAGGCCTCAGCCGAGGAGCTGATCTGGTGGCGCAGCGAGGGCGCGACTCTCGAACGGTGGCTCGCGATGCTCCCGCCCGGCACGTTGAGCCAGCGGCCGAGGCTGGCACTGGCTCGCGGCCTGCGCGCGCTGGTCTCGGCGCGGATGGACGAGGCGGCGGCCTGCGTCGCGGCAGCCGAGCGCGCGCCAGCCTCGACACTCGTGGAGCCGTTCACCGCGACCGTTGGCCGCCAGCAGAGCGAGCTGGTCAACGTCGTGGCGACGATTGCCTTCATCCGCGCTGTGCTGGCGAGCCGCGTGGGCGACGCCGAGCAGGCCGAGATGAATGCACGACGGGCGCTCGACCACCTGACCGAGGACGACAGGCAGCTTGGACTGGTTGTGCAGGCGCTGCCGGCCGAAGCCGCCTGGATCGCCGGGCGGCTGGCCGACGCCGAGCACCTTGCCAGCGCAGCAATCGTAGAACTCCGGATCGACGACCGGCCCGAGATGTCGACGCGCCTGCTGTTTGTCCAGGGCCGGATCCAGCAGGCCGGCGGGCGCCTGCGCGACGCCGAGCAGACGTTTCGGCGGGCCCTGGAGCGGATGTCGCCATCGGCCGGCGAGCCTCCGCCGGCCGCGAGTCTCCAGCACATCGGCCTCGCCGATGTGCTCCGCCAGCGTGGCGACCTCGAAGGCGCACTCCGCCACGCCGCCATCGGGCTTGACCTCAGCCGTCGGATCGTCAGCACCGAGCCGGTCTCGGCTGGCCTCGCCACGCTCGCCTGGGCGCAATACGCCAGCGGAGACCGGGCGTCGGCGCGGACCACGGCAGACGAGGCAGCCCGGGTGGTGCCGAGCGCCCAGGTGGTATCGCTGTTCAACCCCGGGCCGGCCGAGCGCGCCCGGCTGCTCCTGGCGCTGGGCGAGACCGACGAGATCGACCGCTGGGTGGCCGAACGCGGACTCCGGGAGACGGACCCGCCGAGCTATCCGCACGAGCGCGAGCAGCTCGTGCTGGCGCGGCTGCGCCTCGCACACGGGGAGGCTGAGCGGGCGTTGCCATTGCTCAGCCGGCTCCACGCCGCGGCGGTCACCCAGGGCCGAACCGGCAGCACGATTGAGGTACGCGCACTCCAGGCGCTCGCGTTCGATGTAGCAGCCAGACCAGACTGCGCGCTCGACGCGCTGCACGACGCACTGACGCTCGCTGCGCCCGAGGCCTATGTGGCCGCGTTCGTTGACGAGGGCGCCCCGATGGCCGATCTGCTGCGACGGTTCGTGGCATCATCACAGCGCGGTTACCGTCCATCGGTCACCGAGGAGGTCGTGGGCTACGCGACCGGTCTGCTGGCGTTGGCATCCCGATCGCGGAACGGACACGACGGCGCGGACTCGGTTGCTCGCATCGCCAGCGCAATGGTCCTGATCGAGCCGCTGACCGAGCGAGAGGCCGAGGTTCTCCTGCTCCTGGCTGAGGGGCGGTCCAATCGGGAGATCGCGGCACGGCTGGTCGTCACGCTCGATACGGTGAAGAAGCACCTGACCCACATCTTCGGCAAGCTCGACGCTGCGAGCCGGACCCAGGCCGTGGCACGCGCCCGAGAGCTGCGGTTGCTGTCCTGAATCCGAGCGCCCGGTGTCCACGCGCGCCGCACGCTGAAAACCGGAGATGGCTGCACGGCTCCGACGTCCAGATCGTCGAGACGGCTCGAGGCGATACGCGTCGCGAGCAGCGCCATTCGCGGCTGGAACGCGGCGGCTGGTAAGCTCCCGTCATCGCAGGTGGACCTCCGGCCGGCGCCACGTTGGAGGTCTTGACTGCTGTGCCCTGGATGCGGCTGCGAACGCTCCGGGACACGCCCCGCCCCTGGCCTGACACGCTGGATGATGGCGGATACGAAGAACGTCGGACCGGAGCGCGTATCGCCGATGGATTCCCAGATGATCGGGATGGTTTTTGGCGGCTCGGTCATCTGCACCGTCGCTGCATTCTGGCTGCACGCCCGGCTGGCCGGGACGGTGGGACGTCCGGGCCTGGCCTCGATGTTTGCATTCGTGCTCGGCTGGCTCAGCGCGTTGACGGCGCTGCTTACCGGGCTGTTCCTGCTGGTCCTGGCCCTGCGCTGGTGAGTCTCGCGCACGAGCCACCGTAGCGCCAGGGCGATTGCATGTTCAACGGGCGGTCGGGGACTGAAGTCCCCGCCTACACGCATTCAGTCGCTGCGCGACGGCCGCAGGGAACGGCAGGCACTGGTGCGACTGGAGCGTCGCGCAGCGACTGCAGGATCGTAGGCGGGGCTTTCAAGCCCCGACGCGGCGGCACGACGACATCAACATGCAATC
>JADLFM010000208.1 GCA_020845495.1 Chloroflexota bacterium | reverse complement strand
GGCGCGCCGAACGAGCGAAGCAACCGCTCCACGTACTCGTGGCCGACCTCCAACGCGCGGAGCTTAGAGAGTGCCCGCTCGTTGAGCACCCGGCCATTGGGAAGTACCAGGATGCTCCTCGCTGTGCCGCGGCCGGCATAGATCGCGTTGCTCGCCTGGTACACGATGCCAAGATGGCCCGGGAAGACGATTTGTCCGTCCGCGTTCCGCCGAGCGACCGGGTCCGAGAAGCTCACGACTCCCCGAACTCCCACTCGGCCGGCCTCGCGGAACACCTGGGCGAGAAACCAGCTCTCAGCATTGGCTGGAGCGCGGTCGGCCAATACGAAGCGTCCAAGCTCGAGTGATTCCTGGAATGGCACAAGGTCGGGGAACGGCAGGGTCAACACCTGCCGTCTGACTGGAACACTCAGGACGGCGACGCCAAGCAGTTCGCCTCGCCGATCCCAGAGCCCGTACCTTAGGCGGCTGGCGACGTAGGTTCCGGCGTAGTGGTTGCGTTCGACGTACGCCTTCGCCGTCCGGTCGTCGATCGGCGCCGCTTCGTACTGTGTGGCATCGAAGCCGCCTTCTGAGCGGTGCCGCCAGTGTGATCGGCCGTCACGCCATCGCTGACACCAGTCGCTGGTCGGCGATACCTCCAGCGGTGTCAGGTCAAGCGACAGTTGCCGCGACTGAGGCGGCATCGGCTCTCTCCGACAACTGAACCGAGTCAAAGAGATCGAGCTGGACGGCGTCGAGCCGGCGACGGAGCTCAAGCCGAGCATCGAGATCGTCCAGGTCGGTCGGCACCCGCGCCGGCCCGGGGAACGTCCACAGGCCGGCGTAGGCGGAGAGCAACGAACGAAGGTTGCAGCCCATCAGGTCGAGGAGGGGGAAGAAGCTTCGGGCGCCAGTTCGGGTCAGGCGGATGGTCTTGATGAGGCCGTCCTCCAGCACAGCCAGAACCTCCGCCCGAGCATCGTGAATCCACCAGCTTCCATCGACCCAGACACGGTCGAGAAGGCCTGCGCAGCCAAGACCGTTCACCACGACCGGGTTCGCCTGACCGAGTCCCCAGAACTGCACGTCAGGAAAGGCCCGGCAAAGCGTCTCCAGATAGAGGTGACGCTCGCTCCGCCGACATGGACTCTGGTTGAGTCCGCCGATCGCCACGAGTGGTGCCCGATCACAGTAGAACCGTAGGACGGGGTCGTGCGCGGCGAGCCAGGCTGTGACTTGACGCATAGTCTTGCCGCGTTGGAACCATCAGTTTGCCGCTCGAGGCCCTGGATGGGGCCTACTTCCTGGCTTCGAGGGGGCCGTCGGCGCGGTCGATAGAAGCATCGTCTTGCCGTGAGTTGCCATCGGAACCAATGCTTTGCCGCGAGTTCCGAGTAGTGAAGGGCGATTGGCGCCCGATGGCCCACTCGCTGCTGCGTTGGAACGATAGTCTTGCCGCGGCGGCAAAGTTATGAGTCAAGTCACACAGGCATTGGCCTCGACTGACAGGCCGTTCACCCACGACGGCATGATCTGCCAGACCGGGATCGTCAGGTCGCGATAGCCGTCGCGGCACATTCGCTCGTACCCAAGGCGACTCGCGTCCTGATCACCCACCGTGTCCTTGGCCATGGCGCCATCGGGCCGTACCAGATCGATCGTCTCGCAGTACCGCGAGTAGCTGCTCCACGATGGAGCGCCACCAGTGAACTCGCGATAGGCGGCACTATCCAGGAAGACCGGCAATGGCCGGGTGGCGACGGCGCAGAGGTCCGCGAAGCCAGATCGGTATCGCATGCGGCCGTCACGGCGTTCGGGGCACGCGATGTAGGTGTAGTCGACAAAGTAGCACGCGCGCTTTGAAGCATGGATCGCCGCCTGATCGCCCAGGCGCGTCTCGCTTATCGATGTGCCCGGGTCAACGACGCGGCCGACGTGCGGCCGAAGCGTACTTCCCCAGTTACCGGCGATACCGATCAACGGATCGGCGGCTCGCATCAGTGGGCGGGTATTGACGCCGGCGATCCCAACAGCGGCGGGTCGGCTCCCGATGCCCGGCGAAGCGTCTCGGATGTTGGCGCCGTTTAACCCCAGGTCAAGCTGCAACGCCACCCCTCCCGATCGACGTCTTCAGCGTCAGCACTCGCTGATTGGCGCTGCCTGTCCATGGCCCTCCGCCGTCCACAAGGGCGGAGACGAACGGCCCGTCGATCAGCATGTCGATCTCGTCGAGCACGCGGTCGATGGCAGGGGATTGTTGGGCTCGGCGTCGAAGCACGTCGTAGGTGAAGCCGCTATAGCAGAGAATGTGATCGCAGCCACGCTGCCGGAGCGCTTCGACGAGTGCGAACAGCGCGTCCGGCTGCGCGAACGGTTCGCCCCCGAGGATCGTCACGCCATCTCGCTCGAAGGACGGATCGAGGAGCGCGTCCGCCACTCGTTCGACGGGGACCAGCGAGCCTCCCGTGGCGTCCCAGCTATCAGGCGTGATGCAGCCATGGCATCGGATCGGACATCCCTGGAGCTTCACGGTGCTACGTCGCCCTGGGCCCTCAATCAGGCTGCCGTGCCAATACCCGGCGATCCGGATACAGGCATCGACGACTGTTTCGTCCTCTGGGGCGGGCGCTAGCGTCTTCATAGCGATTGGCGCCGCGCACCCGATCTCCTTACCCGTCCCGGCCAGCGACTCAAGACCATTGCGGAGTCGATCCGGAAACGAGTCCGGCGCATCGACCAGAAGGTCGCCGGTCGACGTGTCAATGTCGACGATGAGCTCTGGCATCGTCGACGTCAGACCTTCGGCTGCGGCCGAACCTGTCGGACCACCTGAGCTCGGGCGAAGAACTCGGCCGTATTCCGATCGGTGCCAGGGTTGCCAAGTAGTTCCCTCACGAGCTTGGCCACGTCCTCGCAGGCCGGCCCAGCGACACCCTTGACGTGCATCGTCAAGTCGCCGGTCGTCTCGTCGATCGTGAACTCGATCTCCGGCATAGCTCCTCCTAGTAGCGGACGCGAATCTTCACGACGCCGCCTTCCACCGTACGGCGCGTTGTGCCGTGGAGCCGGCGGCGCACCTCTTCGACGACGGCTTCGCTGTATGCCGTTCGGAGCCTGGGCAGGAACTGCCCGGCGAGAAGCGCGCGCTGGTCGTACTCGGACACGATTGGGACATAGCCATCAGGCGTCCGAGCAAACCCGAGGTCATTGGAGGCCGCGCCGATCACCTGACGGCGAACGACGATCTCGGCCGTTTCCGGGCGACGGTCACCCTGATAGCCGTAGAGTGGGATCTGCTCGCCCTCTTCGATGTCAGCGAAGCCGATCTCGGCGAGCGCGGCCAAGAGGAGCCGCCGGTCCTTGAACAGGATCTCGGGGAAGATCAGGTACTTCGACATGCTGGACCATCTCCAGAGTTTCCTGGTGTGAGGTCACGCCGCCAGTCTGGGCCGGCAAGGAGGCGTGGGGCGACCCGACCACGGGCCGCCCAGAAAGCGCTGCGCAGCGACGGCTTCAGAACTCGATCAGTCGCTCGCCGGCGGATGCCTTGCCCTGCACCGCGTCAATCGCCAGGTGCTCGCGCGCCCAGCGTCGGAGCTCCTCGATCTCCTCGCGCTTCACTTCCGATGTCGGCCGGATCGACTGTGCGCGGCGGAGCAGATCGGGCGTCGTCACCTCGCGGGCGCCGTCCATGAAGGCATCGAGCAGGCCCATCTTGACGACGGCCTCGATCTCGGCGCCCGAGAAGCCCTCTGAACCGCGAGCCAACTGGTCGAGGTCGAAGGCGAGTGGATCGCGGTCCCGCTTGCTCAGGTGCACTCTGAAGATGTCGGCGCGGTCGTCGGTGGTCGGTAGATCGACGAAGACGACTTGCCCGAACCGGCCTTGTCTGATCTGCTCTGGAGCGAGCTGGCGCACGTCGTTGGCCGTGCCGACGACGAACACTTCCTGCTGCTCTTGCATCCAATTGAGGAGGTGCGCGATCGTCCGCGCCGTCTCGCCGCCGTCGCTGCGATTCGAAGACTGGAGGCCGCCGACCGCCTTCTCGAATTCCGAGATCCCCAGGATGCCCTTGAGCGTCGTGGCGATCGCCAGCGCTCGCTTGATACTCATTGCCGCCGAGCCGATCACACCACCGCCCTCACCCATGACGGCACCGAAGTCGAGATCGAGCAACGGACGACCGAGGATCGAAGCAGCGATCTTCTTCGTGAGATCTTTGCCTGTGCCAGGTAGTCCTACGAGTAGCACGCCTTTCATCGGCTCAACACCGAATGCGCGTGCCGCTGGCGTGAACGTGACCGCTGCCTCTTGGAGCAGCACGCGCAAGTTGGCGTAGCCACCCAGATGGTCGGCCGGTTCCGGATGGCTGTAGGCGAGCGCGCCGCCCTGCCGAATGACGCTCCGCTTTTCATCAAGGATGAGGGGCAGCGCCTCCGGGCCGATACCTCTGAAGGTGATGGCAGCCTTGGCCAACGCATTCTCGATCTCGGTCTCAGTCAATCCGAGGAGTGCCTGCCCCAATTGTTCGTGAGTGCGCCCGTCGACCTTGAGTGTGACGTCGGGATTCTCCCGGAGTCGGTCGAGATGTAGGTGGAGAATGCGATCGACCTCGCCCTCGTCCGGCAGAGGGAGGTCGATCGTCTTGACCTCCTTCTCAAGGGCCGGAATCTCTGGGAAGCTCGGCCCGACGAAGAGCACGGTCACGGGGCGTGACTTGATCGTCCAGGCGAGCTCGCGGAGGCGGCGAACAAGAAGCGGCTCTTCCTGGCCGAATGGCGCCAGGTACGGCCCAAAGTCACACAGGATGTAGAGGCCACGCTCGGCCTCGGCAATGTGATCCAGAACCGACAATGGATCTTCGGTGCTGGGGAAGACCCGCTCGGTTGTGCCAAGGCCCGGGCCCGACAACTGGCGCAGTCCGCTCGTGCGGCTCCAGGCGTACAACCCCTTCGGCGCGTGCCGCTCCAGATGGCTGACGGCGGCCATCAGCCGGCGGAACCGCTGCTCCTCAAAGGTGCTGACGGCGATGAGTGGATAGCGAGCGCGGATGAGTACATCCAGCTCGCGGACGAGTGCTTCAACGGACGGAGTATCGATCACAGGCGACTCCTCCCAGAGGAAAGCCGGCAGGGCAACCTACGGCGCAGTTACCCGGCCGGCATCCAGTCATCGGGCTAGAGCTCGAGCGCCACCATGCGGTTCGGCTCGGCGATTGCGCGGGCGTCGGCGTAGCAGATCTCGACGATCTCGCTCAGCACCTGGTCGATGGGGCCGGTATCACGCTTCCGCTTGCCGGCCGGACGACTGGCAAGGCTTTCAAGCTCTGCGAGCAGGGCTTCCAGTTGCTGGTCGGACTGCCAGTTCATGAGACGGAACCAGCGAGTCAGTTCGCGTGCTCGCCGCACCGAGCCACCAGGCAAACTGCCGTGCTTCCTGAGCGATGTCCTGATCGCAGTGGCCGCTTCGAAGACGGCCGCGTGCAGCTGCTGCGCGCCTTCCTCGATCGGGCTCAAGGCCTCCTGCAGGCGTTCCTTGGCCGCCTCAAGCTTCAGGTTGCGCAGGCGCTCCTTGACCTCGGCCTCTCGTCGTCGTTCCTCTTCCTCGGCCTGAAGACGGCGTCGGATGCGCTCTTCCTCGGCCCACAGCTCTTCTTGGACGAGGCGCGCTCGGGCCTGCTGCTGTTGACGCTCGACCCGCGTCGATGCCTCGATCGCTTCAATCCGACTGCGCTCCTCGCGGACGCGGCGTTGTTCGGCCAACATCTCGCTGCCCAGCAGCACCACGCCCACGCGATATTTCAGGGTGAGCTTGTCGCGAAGGTCATCGGGAGTCGGAACCGCGGCGTCGATACCTCTGGCGATGACGTCTCGGTAACCCTCAGGGACGACATGGCCAGTCGCGATCAGTCGCCGAGCAGAGTCATCAGCCAGGCGGAGGATCGTCTCGAAGACCTCCTCTCGGATGCCATCGTACTGATCCAAGACGGACGTCCTGGCGGATTCAAGCGCCTCTCGAGCGGCCTGGAAATCGCGCTCGAACACCTCGAAGGCCGACCAGGGAACCCACCGATAGGCCGGTGTTTCGAACAGCGTCTCGGTCAGCGTGAACCGATAAGAGTACTTGTGCAGCGCGGCGTGGGCGCGAGCCGCTGGGCGAAGCAGGGGTAGCCGGTAACGATCTGGCAGGAGTCCACAGCGCGGTGGTCGGAACGCGAGGTTGGTTCCGCGCGGCAAGCTGACGCCGAGCGCATGCCACTCCAGCCGCCGATCAAGAAGCCCAAATCCGCGGGCATCGACATTGACGAAGACGCCTTCATCCTCCAGCGCGGACAGGTCGAACGGCAGCTTCTCAATCTCGGTGGCCTCGACGCCTGCGCGACCCGCCGCACGCTCAGCGCGAGCCTCGACGCCATCGCGTGGTGTGTCTGCCGGCTCAAGCTTCCTCTCAGTAGCGACGTCAAGCATCGGCTACCTCCGTTCTTCGGCGACGCGGTGGCGGGTCGAGCTACTTCGACCCGCCATCACGCTCACGCGTCAGGTGGCGCGACAGGGCTATAGAGTCCTAGCTCGCGCAGGCTCACGTGGCTCGCGCGGCCGATCACGACGTGATCGAGGAGCTCGACACCGAGGAGGTCGCCGGCCTGTCCCGCGTCGGAGGTCAAGCGAACATCCTCTGGCGAAGGCGTAGGGTCACCGCTGGGGTGGTTGTGAACCAGCACAACGGCAGCCGCCCCGAGGGCAACTGCCTCGCGGAAGCAGTCCCCGAGTCGGATCACCGTTGAGTTCAGGCCGCCCTGGTACACCAGCGACGTGGCGATCACTCGGTTGCTGCTGTCCAGGAGGACGACTCGCAACTGCTCTTGCGCAAGGTCCGCTAGCTCTGCGCTCAGATACTCAGCCACGTCGGCAGGCTTGCGAACTGTCAGCCCGTCGACGGTCGCATCCAGTCGGCCGACCTCGTACCGTCCAGCAAGCTTGGCGAGCAGGCGGAGGTTCTCCCGCACGAGATGCAGAAGTGACGCGGCATCCGGTGGCAACAGACTGATCTGGTGGGAATCCGGCGCTACCGTCACGCGGCGTCGTCGCGATCGGATCGAGTCACGTCCCAGGCGACCGGCTGGTGGAAGCGGTCACAGAGGCGCCGATCGAGGCGCCGTCGAAATTCACTCGCGCGCTCGTCATCACGGCAAGCATAGAGATCGCTTACCTGCCGAGCGAGGTCGTCGAAGGACGTCCGATCGTAGAACTGGCCGGCGTGAGCGGCAAAGGCCAGCGCGAGCTGATACGGGCTCTGAGTCCGAACCGCCAACGCGAGGCGTGCCTCCGGCGAGAGAACGTCAGAGAATCTGGGCATGTCGTGTCCCGACGAGCCGAGAGGCGGGCCCATTTCTGGGTCCGCCTCCCGACTTCCTGCTGGACGTGACTCACGCCGCTCGGGGGACGCGCGGACGTGGAGGTGGACCGGCGAGCCGGCGGTACAGGGTCAGGCGCCGAAGACGGGGCGCCGTCGGACTGGC
>JADLFM010000207.1 GCA_020845495.1 Chloroflexota bacterium | reverse complement strand
TTCGGGCGTCCGCCCCTGCGCCGGCCTCTCACCCGGCGCGGGGGGCAGTACCTTGGGAGGGGACCATGGGACGTAAGCAGGGCACATCAGATCCGCTGCCGTACGTGCAGATCGATCGCGCCATCGAGCCCACCGCAGCGCTGCTGGCCACGCACATGAAGGTGACGCACCAGCACGCGATCGGCAGCCTGTACGCCTTCTGGAAGCTCTGCAGCGACCCGCGAGAGCTCGAAGCCATCATCGAGGTGACGCCCAGAGGGGAAGAGCCGGCCCTGGTGCTGGCTCCGGACGATGTCGCCCTGCGGTGGCAGCTGGCGTCAGATCAGCGGGTCGAACCCATCGTGCTGGCGCGGCTTGGGGTGCTGGAGACCCAGCCCGAAGGCTTCCGGGTACGGGGGATGTCCAGGGCCTTCGAACCGATCCAGCGTCGCGTGCTGAATCGGCGCATCGCGTCAAAGGGTGGTGCGAGATCCGCTGAGGCTAGAAAAGAAACTGGTGGACCACCCCGATCCCCGACCACCGGGCAGTTCGGTGGCGGTTCGGTCGACGCTTCGGACCTGGGTTCGGTTTCGCTTAAGCGTCACCGAACCCAGCACCGAAGCGTCACCGAACCCAGCACCGAAGCGTCACCGAACCCAGCACCGAACACAGCGATCAGCGATCAGCGATCAGCGATCAGTACAACTGATCTGGCGGCTGGGGCCGCCCGGCAGGCGGATCTGCTTCCCCAAGAGCCTAAAGCTCCGAAATCAAAGAAGACCCGGGAGCCATCGATCTGGGAGGAACTCTGGCGGCGCATGCAGGCCGTCAGGCGCGACCGGCTGGCCGAACTGGGGCTTCCCGACGACGACGAGGCCGTGCCTCCGGCTCTGGTGAACACGAAGCTCTCCGAGATGCTCGAGCGCATGAAGGCCCTGCCGTCGCAGAACGGGGTCGAGTGGAACCTTGACGTCGATGACATCCCGCTGCTCTGGGAGCGATACCTCTGGAATCATTGGGCGAAGACCAGAGAGCCCCCATTTCCGTTCCTCGGCTTCACGGCTGAGAAGGTCTGGTTCAAGGCCCTGCAGGTCACAGGCGGCCCGCGCGACCCGGTCAAGACCATGGAGTGGATGTGAGCCGGGAACTCGAGCAGGCCATCCTCGGGGCGGTCCTCGATGCCGAGGGGCCGGTGCTGAACTCCAACCCCGGGGCCCTCATCGACCAGACCGGCATGCGCCCGGAAGACTTCGGAGACCCCCGCGTGCGGGTCGCCTGGGGCATCCTGCAGCGGTTGGCGCAGCGACGTAGGCCGGCCGATGCCGTCTCGGTCTTCGCGGCTGGGCGCACCACGAAGGCCTTCGGCGAAGACGACCTGGGCTGGCTGCAGGGCCTCCAGGGCTCGAACGCGCTCGACCGGGAGCGATTCGCCGACCTCGTCGACAGCATGCGCGCGCAGGCCCGTGGGCGCATCCTGCAGGGCGCCCTTGAGCGTGGGCTCTCGGCGCTGCGTGAGCAGGGGGCCGACCTGCCTCGCATCGCTGGCGACCTCGAGGCGGCGCTGCGAGACCTCGTCTCCCTCACCAGCGACGACGGCTCGGGAGACCAAGACGTGCTGGAGATCTCCGACGATTGGGACCGGCAGGAGGCTGGGCAGGCGGGGCCGGTCCTGATCCCCTCCGGCATCCCGAAGCTCGACGAGGTCATCGGTGGGCTGGTGCCGAACCTGAACATGATCGTCGGGCTGCCGAGCGTCGGGAAGAGCGCGCTGCTCGGCACGATGATCGACGCGCAGTTGGACGCAGGCTTCAAGGTGGGGCTCTTCGGCCTCGAGGACGGAACGCGCTGGTTGGCGAAGCGCATCATCGCGCGGGAGATGGCGATGCCGGTGCGCGCCATTGGGACAGCGACGCGCACGCCTGAGCAGCAGGCGCGGTTCGGCGATGTGGCGCCCGTCGCGCACAAGAAGCTCGCGCAGCTGGTGACCTACCGCCACGACACCATCACGGTCGACGAGCTCTGCCGGCGCGCAGCGAACTGGGTGGTCAACAAGGGGGTGCAGGTCATCTACGTCGACCACGGTGGCGAGGTGGATCACCACACCGACCGCTTCGATGAGCATCGGCTGAGGGTGGCTGAGTCGTACCGGCGCCTGCGGAACCTCGCGCTGCGGTACCAGGTCCCGGTTGTGGTGCTCGCGCACACCGGCAGGCCCGGCGACGACAACGAAGAGCGCCCCCCGCGGGTGACGGAGATCGCCGAGAGCAGCTACATCGAGCGGCGCGCCCGGCTCATTCTCGGCGTGTGGCGCAAGCTGCAGGAGCCCGGGGTGATGCGCGCGACGGTGCTCAAGCAGACCGAGGGCGAGAGCAACGTGACGCTGAAGCTCGAGCGCCACACCTCCGCTGCGCTCATCGACCGGCTCTCCGGAGAGACCGTGAACCTCGCTTCCGAGCGGCTTGCTGAGCTCAAAGCGCAGAAGGAGAGCCGCGAGCGCATCAAGAACGAGGCGAAGGAGAAGGCCGACGCCGAGCGCGCATCCAAGGCCGCGGCGAAGGCGCGGAAGGCCCCCCAGCTGTCGATGGTTCGGGAGGACGAATGAGGCTCGGGCTCTGGCCATCGCCGGGGGCATCCGAGTTCGCGCGCATCGCCACCGGTCTGCGCAAGGCGCGTCAGGCCCTGGCTGGCGGGTGGGCCCCATGCTTCTCCTTCGACGCGCAGGGCAAGATCTGCGCGCCCGACGATGAGGGCGTCACGTTGTTCTGCTTGCACGACGCCGTCGCGATCTACGCGCCCGACGTGGAGACGATCCTCGCCGCGGAGGATCTGCTGAAGATCATCGCCGACCCCAGTGGTCGGATGACGTTGTACGACTGGGAGGAGCAGCCAGGCCGGAAACAGGCCGACGTCCTGGCTGTGTTCGACCGCGCCATCGCGCGCGCTACCGCGGCCAGCAGGAAGGGGACCACATGGGCAAGAGGCTGACGGAGTGGGAAGCGCTCGAGGAGGTCGTGCTTGCGCAGCTGCGCGCGCAGCGGCCTCCGAAGTTCGAGCAGCACCGGGTGCGACCGGCCGAAGAGTTTCGGCTGTTCTTCGAGGCGCTGCTCGAGCGCGTTGCGCAGAACGGGCGCGTGGCGCTCGTGGGGGTCGGCGTCTTCTCGATGCGAACGAGGAAGCGTCGTCGGATCTTGAACCCGCAGACCAAGCAGGAGATCCTCCTGCCGCCCACGAAGCGGATTCACTTCCGCATGGCGAAGCGGGCGAAGGCGGGGCTCGACCTATGACCGAGGACGTTCCGACGCGGATGATCTCTCGGCAGACGGCCTTCGCCTGCGGCGCGCCGGGTTGCGGGCGCGATGCCGAGCACACCTGCCACCATTGCAAACGTTCGCTCTGCGGGTGGCACTACGCCTTGCAGCCCGTGGCCTCCGATGCGCCGAAGCGCGGGCGCCCGGCCGGACTGGGCAACGGAGTCGACATCGTTCGCGTCTGCATGCCGGCGTGCGCCGCGCAGTTCTGGAGGGGGGCCGTGATCAACATCCTCGGCTTCGACTCTGGCCTTGCAAGCTTCGGATGGTGCCAGGCGACGCTCTCCAGCGACGGTGTGCTGACATTCCTCGGCGTCGGCGTCTGGAAGACCGCGCCCAACCCCGAAGCCTTCGCCCGCAAGGCCGACGACGTTTCGGCGCGCTGCAGGTGGATCTACAAGAACCTGCGCGGGCTGGCGCACGAGCATCGGCCGAACGTCATCACGGTCGAGTCGCTCGCCTTCCCGCAGGGACGGGTGCAGTGGTCGGTGATCTCGGGGCTCGGCCGGGCGCGCGCGCTGGTCGATGCTCTGGCCACCGAGGTGGATGCCGATCTGTTCGAGCGCATGCCACAAGAACTCAAGCGGTCGACCACCGGCAGCGTCAGTGGGACGAAGGACCAGGTACGCGCATCGCTCGAGGACCGATACCCGGAGCTTCGGTCGCTCTGGCCTACCCAGAAGACGCTGCTGGAGCACGCGGGCGACGCCTGTGCCTCGGTCCACGCCTCGCTGCATCTCATCCGAAACCGGAGAGATCCATGGACCTGAGCATCTTCGTGCTGGCGGCCCTGGCGATCGGCATCGCTACGCTGGCGATCCGAGAGGCCATCGGACTGCGACGTGAGCGCAGCGACGATCAGCAGAAGATGTTGGACCGGGCCTTCCGCCGAGCGAAGCGGCTTGACCTCAGCGGGCCCAACGACCGAAGGTGACGACCTCAACTCGAGGAAGGGGAAACCGATGCAAGCAGCAGGACGAAGGAACGCGATGCGCGTCATGACCGCATCGACGACGATGGTGCGCGCGACGCCTCCGCACATCTATGACTGGCTCGATGGGCTGATGCACTTCACCATCGATGTCTGCGCGAACGAGGAGAACGCGAAGCACCCAAAGTTCTTCTCGGAGGCCGACAACGGCCTCGCGCAGTCCTGGGAGGGTGAAACGTTCTGGATGAACCCGCCATATGGCCGGCAGATCGGTGGCTGGATGGCGAAGGCGCGCGACAGCGCGATGCTCGAACGCGCCATGGGGCTCGCGCTGGTGCCCGCGCGCGTCGACACCGACTGGTGGCAGAACTTCGTGATGTGCCGCGATCAGAAGCCTGGGCGGCTGCGCTCAGTCGCCTTCGTTCCGCACACCGGGGTCCACTGGTACCGGTGGGACCGGCTCATCACCGGCGTGTACTTCCACGACGAGCGGTTGCCGTTCGACGGCATGGAGACGGGCGCCCCGTTCCCGAGCGCGATGGTCTTCTACGCGCACCCGACGCGCCGACCTGTTGCCCCAGCCCTCGCTTCCAGCCTTCCTGCGAACCGGGACTGGGCCTTCCTCGTGGAGGGCTGGCCGCGATGATCCTTGACGGGTGGCAGCTTCTCGGTGGACCTTCACGACGCCTCCAGCGCCTAGATCCCCTTCCGGGCGATGCTGGCACGGCGGCTTCCACTTCATCTCGCGGCATCGATGACGGCGCGAGGCCTCCGTCTGCCCGGAGGACGCGATGACTCCGGATAAGCACGGCTACCGGCAGTGCGTGCGCTGCGGCACCTGGCTGCGGCCCGAGCATGTCGCTGAGACCTCCTGGGTCTGCCTGCCGGGCGATCAGGTGGCGCACGGATTCCAGTGCAAGGACGACGCGTTCTGCAGTCGCGTCGCCGGGGTTGGGCAGGGCAAGCTGGACGCGGACGAAGGGAAGGCACCGTGACGAGGCGCATCGAGTACATGCCGTTGAGCGCTGTTCCGATCGCGCCACGCAACGTGAAGGGCCACGACATCGGCGCGCTGCAGCAGTCGATCCTTCGGTTCGGGTTCAACGATGCCGTGATCGTCGATGACCGAACCGGGCGACTGGTGAGCGGACATGGGCGGGTTGAGGCGCTGCGCTCGATGTATCGCGAGAGCCGCATGCAGACGCCGGCTGGCATCTCAACGGTGCTCGATGGGGCCGCCGACATCGTCGACTGGCTCCTTCCGGTGCAGCGGGGCTGGGCGTCGAAGGACGATGCCGAGGCCGAAGCCTTCCTCGTGGCGGCCAACCGGCTCGTGGAACTCGGCGGGTGGGACGACGCCATGCTCGAGCGCGTGCTCATCGATCTCGCGAAGGCTGGCCCCGAGGCGCTCATTGGCACCGGGTTCGACGGCGACGACGTGGACAAGATGATCAACGACGCGGCGCGCGCGGCACTTGGTGCGTCCGATCCGGACGACATCCCGGAGGCCGGGAACCTCTGGGTGAAGACCGGGGATCTCTTCTCGCTCGGGAATCATCGGCTGCTCTGCGGGGACAGCACGAGTGGCGACGACATCGACTTCGTCTGCGCCGATGCCGCGCCTGATGGGGTCTGGACCGATCCGCCATACGGCGTCAGCTACGAGTCGAAGGCCGGGAAGGTCCACAACGACGGAGCCGATGGACTCGGGGCTCTGCTCGACAAGGTGTTCGCGCAGGTCGCTCGCAAGATGAAGCCGGGGGCGTTCATCTACGTCGCGCATCCTGCCGGGGCGAACTCGCTGGTCTTCTACGAGCGCTTCACCAAGCACTTCGTCTTCAAGCAGGGGCTCGCCTGGGTGAAGGATTCGCTGGTGCTGGGCCATGCCGACTACCACTACATGCACGAGCCGATCATCTACGGGATGAAGGCAGCCGAGAGCGGGCGACGTGGGCGCGGCGGCAAGGGCTGGTACGGCGACAACGCGCAGACCTCGGTGTTCGCCTTCCCGAAGCCGAAGCGCAGCGACGATCATCCGACGATGAAGCCGGTGGAACTCGTGGAGGCGATGCTCCGGAACTCGAGCGCGCCAGGCCAGGTGGTGCTGGAGCCGTTCTCCGGGAGCGGCACCACGCTGATGGCCTGCGAACGTCTGCAGCGGAAGTGCTGCGCCATCGAACTCGATCCGGTCTACGTCCAGCGCACGATCGCCCGATGGGAGGCGTTCACGCAGCAGAAGGTCGTGAAGCTGTAGTTCAACCGCAGGAAGGGGAAACGCATGCAACAGCAGAACGTGGTGGTGATCGGAGTGCTTGGGCTCGTCGTCGGCGTACTGGTCACGAACGCTGGATGGTGGATCGCGATGTTGCGGCCGAAGCAGCGGCTTGGTCGAGTCGAGCGGTGCGCCGAGCGCGGCATCTTCGAGCAGGCGCTTGCGCGTGCCCAGGCGAACGGCGACAGCAACGGCGCCGAACTCATCCGGCGCGAGGCAGCGCTGCGCGGCATCCGGTTGGAGGGGCGGTCATGAGTCTGACGATCGACTTCCACGCGAAGTTGGATGGCGAGCGCATCGGCTCGGTGTGCATCGCAGGGGAGGAGTTCCCGGAGGCCGTGATCTGGGGAGGGCAGGTGTACCTGCGGTTCGAGCCCAACCGCGTGGCATTCGCCGCGATGCAGTCAGAGCCATCCTCCGACACGAGGTACTTCCTCGCCGAGGTGATCTCGGTCGACCACGAGTCCCTGGCGCCCAGGCTCTACGAGCCTAGCGAGGTGGACGCGATCGTGGAGCGAGCCTGCAACGCCACCGATCGGGCGCTCGGTGCCGCCATCGCGCGATCCAACGAGTGGCAGGGCATGTACGAAAAGCTCTGCGAAGGCATCGGCTACGCGAACCACGCGGAGGGACAGGCCGGCGTGGAGGTGGCGCCGCCCGAGACCATCATTGAGGCCTTCAAGCGGCTCGAGCGCGAAGCTGCGGAGGTGAGCCCCGAGTGGGCCTGGGGCACCACCGAGGATCGCTGGCAGGAGATCGCGCGCCAGGCGTTCGACGCCTACAACGAGACGGGCCACACGCCGTGGGTCACCTTCGACGGCCGACCGGTGCCCAGGTGGCCCGACCTCAACGATGCCGTGCGGGCGAAGTGGGTGGAAGCTGCGCGCAGCCTCGTCTCCGACATGGAGCGACGCATGCGGTCGGCGGTCATCGCGCTCGAGGAGGCTCGTCGCGCGAACGTCGTCGACGGCCCGATCTTCAACTCTGGACGCATGGAGGGGCGGTCTGACGTGGCTGCATCGCTGCGCCGGGTGCTCGATCCGGCCGACGTCAACCACTGGAGCATCGACGGCCTGCTCAATGAGGTCCGTCGCCTGAAGGGAGGCGCGTGATGCGGCGCCGCGATCCAGTGACCAAGCCCACGAAGTGCCGCTCCTGCGGCGCCGACGTGCTGTGGGGCGAGTGGGAGCGATCGCAGAAGAAGATGCCGGTCGATGCAGTTGCCGATCAGCGCCCCCCACCCAATGGCGGAACCCTCGTGCTCACGCTGCGTGGTGGTGAATACGGCACCCTGCTGGTGGAGAAGTTCGACCCGGCGCGTCACGACGCGAAACGGAACCGGTACACGAGCCACTTCGCCACCTGCCCGAACGCGGACGAGCATCGGAAGGCCCGATGAAGTGGCCGAAGCAGCCCGAGGACGTGAACTGCCGCAGCCAGTTGATCGAGGCGGTCAAGCAGGACACCGACAAGGCCCGGTGGGATCTCGTCCCGTTCGATGCAATGGACGAGGTGGCGCAGGTCTTCACATACGGCGCTCGGAAGTACTCCGATCGCAACTGGGAGCTCGGCATGGCGTGGGGACGGCTGCTGGCCGCTGCTCTGCGCCATCTCACGGCGTGGGCTCGCGGAGAGGATCGCGACCCGGAGTCGGGTCATCGCCACCTCGCGCATGCCGGATGCTGCGTGCTGATGCTGCTGGGCCTCACGATGCGCGCGAAGGGGACCGACGACCGGAGGCTGCTTGCGTCGGATCGGCCTGCGCCACGCCCCGCTCCCACGCGGGTTCCGCCTGGCGGTAAGGTCAAGACGTGAAGGACGCCGAAGTGCCCAAAGCCATCCGGAGGAGGGGTCGTCAGCCGCTCCTCACCCCGGATGTGCAGAAGAGGATGTTGGACGAGATCACTCTCGGAGCCACGCTCACTGACGCATGCCTTTTGGTTGGGGTGGCGCGCAACACGGCCCTGATGTGGGTGCGTAAGGGTGAGGCCCAGAAGAAGGGCATCTACCGGGATTTTCTGCACGCCCTTGAGCAGGCCAGGGCGAAGCGCCGCAGGTGGTACCGGGCGGACATCGCGAAGAAGGCGACGGAACGGAAGGACTGGCGCGGGATCGCATTCATCGCCAGCGTCACGGAGCCCGAGGCGTTCGGCGCTCGGGTGCATGTGGTTGTGGAACAAGAACTGACGGCCGCCATCGATCGGCTGAAGAGGGAGTTCGCCGGTGAAGACCAACTTCTTGAGCGAGCGCTCTCGGCCCTCGTTGGCGAAACTCGCGCTGGGGGAACTGCGATCGCTGCGAGCAGCGCGAGCGACGCAGTCGCTGCGATCGGCCAGGGCATTGATCCCACATCCACCATCGCCCCAGCAACTGGAGTTCCTGGCACTGACGTGTGAGGAGGCCCTCTTTGGAGGCGCCGCTGGTGGTGGCAAGTCGGACGCCGGACTGATGGCGGCGCTGCAGTACATCGACGTGCCCGGGTACTCGGCCGGCATCTTCCGGCGCACGAAGGTGGATCTGCTGATGCCCGATGCGATCCTCGCCAGAGCGCGCGGGTGGTTCGCAGGCGCTGAAGCCGCTGGTCTCTGTCGCTGGGACGACGAGAGCAACAGCTACTTCTTCCAGACCCAGCCCGGGAAGCCGGAGAGCTCGATCCACTTCGGCTACATGCAGTTCGACCGCGACCTGCTGCGGTACCAGGGCGCGCGCTTCCACTTCCTGTTCATCGACGAGCTCGGGCAGTGGACCGAGAAGCACTACCGGTACCTGTTCTCGCGTGTGCGCAGGCTGAAGCACGAAGCACTCCCGTTGCGCGTGCGAGCGTCTGCAAACCCGGGCGGTCCTGGGCAGGCATGGGTGAAGGAACGCTTCATCGAGCACGCTCGGCACGTCGTCAGCGGCCGGGACGTTCGGGAGGATCTCCGGGCGCAGCGCGAGAAGAGCGCCCCGCTGCCGGCGCCCCGGTTGTACGTCTCGCCACCGTCCAGCGACGCTGTGGAGTCGGCTCGCCTCCAGGGGCTGCAGGCCGAGGGCGCACACTTCGTGCCTTCCTTCGCAGCCGACAACCCCGGTCTCGACCTGCCCTCGTACAAGGCACAGTTGTCGAAGCTCGATCCGATCACCCGCGCGCAGTTGGAGCATGGTGACTGGGACGCGCTGGCCAGCGGGCAGTTCTTCAACATCACCTGCTTCGAGTGGGTGGAGGTGGAACCTCCCAACATCCGATGGCTGCGTAGCTGGGACTTCGCGGCGACGAAGGAGCAGCCCGGCAAGGACCCCGACTGGTCGGTGGGCGCGAAGGTGGGGCTGTGGAAGCCTGATGCCAAGAGCGCCCCGCGTTTCGTCGTGGCGCACATCGATCGCTTCCGAGAAGACCCGGGCCCGACCGAGCGTCGGGTTGTCGCCACGGCATCAAGCGACGGTCGCAGGGTGCCGATCCTCATGGAGCAGGAGCCCGGCAGCGCCGGCAAGACGGTGATCTCCAACTGGCAGACCCGGCCGTTGCTTGGGTACCAGATCATCCCGGTCCGCAAGACGGGGCCCAAGGAGGAGTACTGGAAGCCGCTCTCCGGGTTCTCGAACGTCTCTCCGATGGTGCTGGTGCGAGGCCCGTGGACGAAGGCCTACGTGGAAGAGATGACCTCGCTTCCGGTGGGTCACGACGACCAGGCCGACAGCGTGTCGCAGGGCTTTGCTCACCTCACGGGTGGCGGCGCAGCAGCCGCGCGCGCACGAGCGCAGGCCGGCTGATCGTTGTACGGTGCCCCGCATGGCCAAGGCGAAGAAGCCAGCGAAGCGTCGCGTCGACGGGTGGTCGAACGTCTTCACGAAGGTGGGGGACCTCTCGCGCGACAAGCGCCTGGGCGCGAAGTACGCGCGGAACTTCGTCGACGAGCTCACGGCCGAGGAGATGTGGCGTGGCGACGACATGGCTGCCCGCATCATCGAAACGGCGCCGAAGGTTCAGCTGCGCAACGGCTTCTCCGTGAACGTCAGCGAGCTCGAGAAGCGTGAGCCCGGCAAGCCATATGCCGAGCGCATCGACGAAGATGGTACCGAGACGAAGGAAGCCGAAGAGGGCATGCAGGCGCGGCTGGATGAGCTCAGTGCGACGATGAACATGATCAAGGCTGGCCAGTACGCGCGCGCATACGGCGGGGCCGCTCTGCTGATGGGCGTCGATGACGGCCAGGCCAACCTCGAACTGCCGGTGCGCGAAGCCACCGTGAAGGCCGTGCGGTACCTCGTGGTGCTGCGGCCCCGAGAGATCTGGCCGCTCCGGTGGAACACGAACCCCCTCTCGGGGGGGTACGGGCAGCCCACGGTGTACCAGGTGCGACGCGAGGCCTCGGGTGGCGTCCCCAGCGGCCCCGGCTTCACCGTGCACGCCTCGCGCATCATCCGCTTCGACGGCATCGCGGTCAGCAAGCGCGCCACCACCGAGAACCGTGGATGGGGCGACAGCGTGTTGAACCGGCTGGTGGAGCCGCTCAGCGACTTCCAGTTGTCCTTCGCTGCCGTGCCGAACCTCATCAGCGACTTCGCCCAGGGCGTCTACAAGCTGAAGGGCCTCGCCGAGCTCTTCATGTCGAACGAAGACGACGTGGTGACGAAGCGCATTCAGAACCTCGACATGGCGAGGTCGGTACTGCGCAGCCTCGTCATCGACGCCGAGGACGACTTCTCCCGTCAGCAGACGCCGGTCGCAGGCCTGGCTGAGCTTCTCGATCGCGTCGCCACCCGCTTCGCCGCAGCCGCGCAGATGCCGGTGTCCCTCCTCTTCGGCGAGGCCCCCGCTGGGCTGAACGCCACCGGCGATGCCAACACCCGCTGGTGGTACGACGATCAGGAAGCCGATCGCGAGCTCACCCTTCGGCCGAAGCTGAATAAGCTCGTGCGGCTCATATTCCTCTCGAGCGAAGGGCCGACCGCTGGCGCCGAGCCGGAGAAGTGGACCGTCAAGTTCGAGCCGCTGTGGAAGGCGACCGAGGCCGAGGTGGCTGAGATCAGGTCGAAGGTCGCGACCGCCGACAAGGCCTACGTCGATGCCGGCGTGCTCACGCCCGAAGAGGTGGCGATCAGCCGCTTCGGTGGAGACGAGTGGAGCATGGACACGCGCATCGACATGGACGCCCGGAAGGTTCAGGCCGAGGCAGCTGAGATGGAGCCGGAGGAACCCGAGCCCGGAGATCCACCCGAGCCCGAGGACGACGAAGAGGCCCCTGCCGAAGACGAGGCGTGACGTGGCCAGCCTCATCTCGCAGCAGATCCAGCGACGACGCGCACAGATGGCGTCGATGGGCGGGAGCCCCCGGCTTCGGCGCCGCGTAGCCCCGCAGCAGCCACCGAAGGCCATCGAGCGCGCATACCTGAGGTACCTGCTCGACTTTCTGCGCGAGGCTCGGAACCTCACCCGCGCGATGCTTCTGCCACAGCTGTCGGCGCTGGCCGTTCGCACCGATGCGCAGCGCCAGGACGACCGACCGAAGCGCGCGAAGTCGATCGTCGACAACCTGCGCCGAGCGTCGGCCGGGAACGAGGTTCGCCTGGGCGAGCAGATCCGCGAGTTCGGCCGGCGCACCACCGAGTACCAGCGCAGCCAGTTGCAGCGGCAGATCCGCACGGCGGTCGGCGTGGAGGTCCCCCTGCGCGATGCAGGCGTGGGCGAGAAGCTGCGCGACTGGACCACGGAGAACGTCTCGCTCATCAAGTCGCTGCCCAGCGAGACCCTCGACCGCATCGAGCGGATCGTGCTCAGCGGCGTCAACGACGGCCGGCGCTGGGAGGAGATCGCCGACGACATCGAGGAGCGCTTCAAGGTGTCGGAGAGCAGGGCGGCGCTCATCGCCCGCGACCAGGTGGGCAAGTTCTACGGGGCCGTCAACAAGGCGCGCCAGACCGAGCTCGGGCTCACGCACTACTTCTGGCGCACCGAGCGAGACGAGCGCGTGCGGCCTGCGCACCTCGACCGCGAAGGGAACCGGTACTCATGGAAGGACCCTCCGGCAGACGGGCACCCGGGGCAGCCCATCAACTGCCGGTGCACAGCTGAGCCCGACTTCAGCGATCTGCTCGACGACCTCGAGTGAGGGTATGGTGGCTGGCATGAGCGTCCAGCGCATCGACCGAGGGGAGTTGCAGAAGCCGACGAAGATGGCGAACGGCTGGCTGCGCGTCGACGGGAAGCTGACCCGCACCGGCGTGTTCGCGTACCGTCTGGGCGACGGGAAGGTGCGCAGGGAACTTCGCTTGCCCGAGGAGGTCTTCCACGCCGACGCGCTGAAGAGCTTCGGGCTCGTCCCGGTCACCGACGAGCACCCTCCGGTGTTCCTCGATTCCAGCAACACGAAGGACTTCGCCCGCGGGGCCGTCTCCGCTGCGCCGCGCAAGGACGGCACCTTCGTGGTGGGCGAACTGCTGGTGACCGACGCGGCCCTCATCGCGAAGCTCGAGGGCGGGACGGCCCGGGAGATCTCCTGCGGGTACAACTGCGATCTCGAGGAGAAGCCGGGCGTCACCGAAGACGGCGATCGCTACGACGCCATCCAGCGGAACATCCGCGGGAACCACGTGGCGATCGTCCAGAAGGGCCGGGCCGGTCCCGAGGCTCGGGTGCGCATGGACGGGGTCGGTGAGGAGATCGACACCCCACATGATCGGGTGCTATCGATCTCACCTCAGAACCCACCGAGCCCAGATCGGGCCGACCAGAAAGGCCACAGCCCCATGAAGATCCGCATCGATGGCGTCGACTACGAGGTGAGCACCGAGCAGACTGTGCAGGCGTTCGCACGCCTCGAGAAACAGCACGCCGATGCGCTGGCTGCCTCGGAGTCGAAGACCAAGGTGGCGCTCGCCGAGAACGAGAAGCTCCAGGCGAAGCTGGACGAGGCGACCGAGTCGCTGAAGAAGAAGGACGCGGAGATCGCCGAGCTCCCGAAGAAGCTCTCGGAGAAGCTGACCGCGCGCGCCGAGCTCGAGGCGAAGGCCCGCAAGGTGCTGGGTCCGAAGGCGAAGCTGGACGCCGACGACGCCAAGCTGCGCTTGACGGTCATCCAGAAGATCAACCCGACCTTCAAGGCGGACGGGAAGTCGGAGGCGTACATCGAGGCGCGCTTCGACGCGGCGCTGGAGACCTTCGACGCGCAGGACGAAGACAGCGAGCAGGCGCTGGCCGACGCGCGCAAGGCGGTCGACCCCACGGAGAACGTCGACACCGACACCACCGAAGAGGCCGACGCCGAGGTGGCGTACAAGAAGATGCGCGCCGACAACGCCGACGCGTGGAAGCGCACCCTGAAGCGCGGCAACATCGAGGTCTGAGCGAGATCCCCCCCCCAAGGCCACATGTGCTGGGCGTGCTCGTGATGGCGCCCAGCACGTGATGCCGGAACCCAACACGCAGAACAGGAGAGCAGCCCATGCCGATCAACACCCAGTCGTACACCGAGCAGAGCCGGGCCTTCGCCGGCATGAAGTGCGATCTCCGCGACGACACCGTCGAGACCTACGTGCAGGGCGAGGCGTCGGCCGAGGTCCCCTTCGGCGTCGTGGTGGCTGAAGGCACGGCCTCCACCGTCGAAGGCACGCCCGACAAGGCGATCCTGATGGTCGACGCCAACAGCAAGCCCGCGGGCGTGCTGCTGCACTCGCACGACTTCGACCGCGAGACGCAGCTGGGCACCACCGGCGTGAAGCCGGCGAACCTCATCAGCGTCATGAAGAAGGGCGAGGTCTACGCGGTGCTCGAGGGCACCTGCACGAAGGGCGGCCAGGTGTTCGTGCGCCACAGCACGGGCGCGGGTGGCTCGCAGAAGGGCGCGGTTCGTGCCGACGCCGACACCGCGACCGCGGTGCTCTGCCGCGGCCTGTCCTTCGCGGAGACCAAGGCCTCGAACGGCGACGGGCTCGTGAAGCTGGACGTCGACATGCTGAACATCCCGGCCACCACCGGGCTGACGTGATCAACCCCTAACCCCCCAAGCGATGCCCCGCAGGTGCTGTTCGGCCTGCGGGGCGACTTGAGGACCACCACCCACGAAGTCGCGCCTCCCGGCGCACCCCAAGGAGAACAACATGAAGCGGGCGATGCGCCGGATGGATCAGCTGGATGCGGCCGAGAACATCTTCTTCAGCCGCGCGCTGGAGATGGTCAAGGCGCGCACGTACGACCGGAAGTACCCGAACCTGCGCGCGCGGGAGTTCATCCCGCTCGACCCGGAGATCGACAACGCCGTCGAGACGATCCGTCTGCGCAGCTACACGCAGTTCGGCATCGCGAAGCTGCTCGCCAGCTACGCCGACGACCTGCCCCGCGCCGACGTGAAGGCCGACGAGGAGACCTTCTCGGTCAAAGGCATCGGCGCCAGCTACGGCTTCAACCTGCAGGAGGTGCGCGCCGCGGCGAAGGCCGGCGTCTCCCTCGATGCGAAGAAGGCCGCTGCGGCTCGCCGCGCCGTCGAGGTCGTCATCGACCGCGTGCTCGCCCTGGGCGACACGGCCACCGGCCTGCGCGGGCTGCTGAATCAGCCGAACGCGCTCACCTTCACCGTGCCGAACCCCGGCGCTGGCACGGCGTGGTCGACGAAGACGGCGCAGCAGATCGTCGACGACATGATCAACATCTGCGAGTACATCGTCACGCAGACAAACGAGGTGGAGGCGCCGAACATGCTCCTCCTGCCGCGCGCGCAGTACACCCTGATCCGCACGAAGCGGTTCGACACCAACAGCGACAAGACCATCCTGCAGTGGTTCCAGGCGACCTACCCGAGCGTGATGGTCGACACCTGGTACCGCCTCAAGCAGGCCGGCGCGGGCTCCACCGACCGCATGGTGGCGTACTCGATGACGCCCGATCACCTGCAGGCGGCCATCCCGCAGGAGTTCGAGCAGCTGCCGGTGCAGGAGCGGAACCTCGAGTTCGTCGTGCCGTGCCACGCGCGCGTGGGTGGCGTGCAGGTCTACTACCCGCTGTCGATGGCGTACGGCGACGGCATCTGAACCCAGCTGGGCCCTGCGCTTGAGCGCGGGGTTCCTGGACCGAGATCCCAGGGCAGGGAGAGGAAGCGAAGGCCTCGGCGTTGTGTAGCCGGGGCTTTCGTGTTTCAACTTCCCGGGTCCACTTCGAAGGGGAGGCCTCCATCGTGCTGATCAAGAACAACCTGCCGTCCATCGTCGCCACGAAGCTCGATGGCGACTTCGTTCGCCTGCTGCCCGGCGTGAATGAGCTCACCGAGAAGCAGTGGAAGGCCTTCGATGGTCTGCCGGTGATCCAGTTCCACCTCGGCGAAGGCAACATCGAGCTCATCGAGGCGAAGCCCGAGGCGAAGCTCAGCGACCTGAACGCGAAGGAAGCCGCGAAGCTGGTGGGCGCCACCGTCGACAAGGCGCTGCTCGAGCGCTGGGCTGCCGACGAGAGCCGCAAGGTGGTGCTCGATGCCATCGAGAAGCAGATGGACGCGATCTCCCCGAAGACCCCGGCCGATGAAGGCGACGACCTCGATGGCGAAGAGGACGAGGCCTGATCATGGGGAACTGGAACGTGACGATTCGCGGCGTGGGTCCGCACCACAATCAGCAAGAGACCGACGTGGAGCAGGTGGCCGCGAAGGCGGTCGCGCAGCTGAAGGCGGCCGGGCACAACGTGGTGTCGGCGACGGTGACGACCGGTGGAGAGATCGACCTTGGCGCCATGGCTGATGTGCAGGCGGCCGACGCGCTGGTGCCCGACCTTCGCCCGCTCGCTGAGAAGGACAAGCAGCGGAGGGGCTGACCTGTGGCTCTGACGATCACCAAGCGCGACGTCTGGATGGAGGCACCCGAGCTCGAGTGCGACGCTGTCGATCACGACGTGCTCGACAAGCTCATCGCCCAGGCTGCGCTCGAGGTGAACGTCGCAGCCGCAGGATCGCAGGAGAAAGCCAACCGCCTGGGCGTGCTGCTCGTCGCCCATCAGGCCACTGGGTGGAAGGCGCGCAAGGCCGGCGCTTCGGGAACGTCGGCCCCGGCTGGGCCGCTCACCAGCGTGTCGGTTGGCGGGGTGTCCAAGAGCTTCGCGAACCCGGTGGAGTCGTCGGGGCTCTCGGCGAGCGCGCAGCTGATGGGCACCACAAGCTACGGGCGCGAGTTCATCCGCCTGGTGCGCCTCTGGAGCCCTCGCGCAGGCGTTTCGTGAAGTCGGCCTACCGCGTGCGAGGCGACGGGCTGAAGCGCCTGCAAGCCTCGGCGAAGCAGCTGGCCGGCAAGCCGCGGGTGAAGGTCGGCGTGCTTGGGGGTGGCGATCACGGCCCCGACCTCACGAACGCCGAGCTCGCCACCATCCACGAGTTCGGCGCTCCCCGCGCTGGCATTCCAGAGCGCTCGTTCTTGCGATCCACCTTCGATGCGCGACGGCTTGAATGGCAGAAGTTCGCCGAGCGACTGCTCAAGGCCATCGCGGCTGGCCGCATCGACGCAGATCAGGCGCTCGGTCTGCTCGGGGAGAAGGCAGTCGCCGACGTGCGGAAGACGATTCGCGACGGCATCGACCCGCCCCTGAAGGCCGCCACGGTGCGCCGCAAGGGTTCGTCGAAGCCTCTCATCGACACCGGGCGGCTGCTGCAGAGCATCAGCTGGTCCATCGAGCGCTGATCTGAGAGACTGGCCGGCGTGGAGAACATGGCCGACGTCATCGCGCTGCTGGCCTCGGGCACCTACACGGTGACCCGCCCTGGCGTGACGGGGCTCTCGGGTGGGCGCAGGGTTGCCGGGTCCACCTCGAGCTTCTCGATCGTCGCCTCGGTGCAACCTGCGAGCGGGCGACAGATGGATCGCCTTCCAGAAGGACTGCGAGAGCGCGAAGGCATGACGCTCTGGACCACCACCGAGCTTCGAACCGCCCAGGTCGCCAGCGGTATCGAGGCTGACCGCGTGTCCATCGACGGCTCGACGTTCGAGGTGGTTGCCGTCGACCGCTGGGCTGCGCTCGGAAACTACTACCGCGCGACGGTGACGAGGATTCCCGAATGACCGTCTCGCTCGCCTGGAACCTCGCCCCGCCGACATCTTCGTTCTGGAGCCTGATCGAAGATGCGATTCGAGCGTGGGTCCTCGCCGGGACGGGCCTTCCGCAGGGTCAGGCCTGGTTCGCCGATCAGGACATTCCGGCCTCCGAGCAGGCCCCTCGCGTGACGATCCGCATCGGCGGGACCGTGCATCGCGGGTTGGACGAGACCCGTCACGACTACGACGCCGGGCGCCCCGCAGGACAGGAGATCGAATTCAGCGCGCGGGGCATGCGCGAACTCACGGTCGACCTGCAGGCGTTTGCACCCACCCTCGTGGGCCCGGGAGTGACCGCGCGCTCGCTGCTCGAGGCGGCGCAGGTCGCACTGAGCCTGCCAACCATTCGCGAGGCGCTGAACGCCGCGGGGCTGGGCGTGCTGCAGGAGGGCAACGTGCAACGCATCCCTCAGGCGCGCGGGGGCATGCAGGAGGACCGGGCGACGCTCGCCACGCGCTTCGCCGTGCAGGTGTCGGCCACCGAGCGCACCACCTTCATCGAGACGGTGGTGTTGGATCAGCCGCTGGACCTCGAACCGGCGTAGATCGTCAACCCCATGGCCATCGGATAAGGTGGCCGCGAACCGAAGCACCGGAGGCACACCGTGTCCGCCATTCCCGACATCGTCCAGATCACGATCACCAGCGAGGCCTCGAAGGTCTCTCAGGCCGGCTTCGGTCTTCCGCTCATCCTGAGCTCGACCGCGGCGTGGGTCGAGCGGGTGCGCGAGTACGACTCGCTGGCAGCCGTCCAGGCCGACTTCGCCACCAGCACCCCGGAGTACAAGCAGGCCTCGAAGGTCTTCGGGCAGACGCCCCGGCCCCCGAAGCTTCTGATCGGCCGGGCCGCGTTGAAGCCGACGCAGCGCTACGCGATCACCCCCGTCGTGCAGAACAACTACACCTACAAGGTGAAGGTGAATGGCACGGAGGTCTCCTACCTCTCGGACGGGACCGCGACGCTGAACGAGATCATCCTCGGACTGAAGGCCGCCATCGACGCGCTGGCGCTGCCCATCACCACGACGGACCAGACGACGTTCCTGCGCGCACTGGCGAACGTGACGGGCGCCTTCTTCAGCATCTCGGCGAGCGACCCGAACGTGGGTCTGGCGCAGGATCACGCCGACCCGGGCGTGGCGACCGACTTGGCCGCCATCGCGCTCGAGCGCAACGACTGGTACGGCCTGCTGACCCACTTCAACAGCAAGGCCTACGTGGAGGCGGCTGCGGCGTGGGTGGAGGCGAACAAGAAGCTCTACGTGGTGGCCTCGTGCGACAGCGCGATGCGGAACACCTCCTCATCGGGCACCGACGATCTCGGCGAGGCGCTCAAGGCGCTCTCGTACAAGAAGACCGCCGTCATCGACTGCGCGGGCACCGAAGACTTCCCCGACGCCGCGGCTGTCGGGCGCTGCTTCCCGATCAACCCGGGCGAGGAGACGTGGAAGTTCAAGACGCTCGCCGGGGCCCCGGTGTTCTCGTACACGGCCACCCAGCGCTCGAACCTCCGGGCGAAGAACGTCAACTTCTACGAGACGACGGCCGGCGTGAACATGCTCGAGGAGGGGTACTCGGCTTCGGGCGACTACATCGACTTCGTGCGCTACCTCGACTTCCTCGAGGCCCGCATCGGCGAGCGCGTCTTCGGGAAGCTCTCGACGCCCAACAAGGTGCCCTACACCGACAAGGGCATCGCCGTGGTGGCCTCGGAGATCAGCGGCCAACTGCAGAGCGATGAGACCCGCGAGGCCCTCGCGCCAGGCTGGACGGTCACGGTCCCGAAGGCTGCGAACGCGGCGCCTGCCGACAAGGCCTCCCGCACGCTGCGCGACGTCGCGTTTTCGGCGACCTACGCCGGGGCCATCCACAAGGTCATCATCTCCGGCAGCGTCGTCGTCTGATCTGACGGGCCCACTTCCACTCGGAGGCACACTTGGAAACGTACGATCCCGCTCAGGTCTCTCTCGTCGTCGGTGGCAACATCATCGGCGGCTTCATGGATGGCACCTTCATCCAGGTCTCCCGCGACGAGGACACCTGGACGCTCCTCACTGGCTCCGATGGGGAGGTCGCCCGCGCGCGCAACCACAACCGCGCCGGGAAGATCGTCGTCACGCTGATGCAGACCAGCCCGGCGAACGACATCCTCAGCGCACTGCACAACCGCGACTACCTGACGGGCATCCCGGCCGGGGCCACGCGCATCGCTGACGGGCTCGGCAACACCGTCATGGGTGGCGACGAGGCCTACGTGCTGAAGCCGGCCGACGTGTCCTTCGGCAAGGAGCTCGAGGCCCGGGAGTGGACCATCGTGGTGCCGAAGCTCGACGGCCTTGTCGGCGGGGCTGCCTGATCGGCTTCGCCTGACGGCCGACTGCGGTAGGGTGCAGCGGGCTCGGCTTCGGCCGGGCCCGTTCTTCTTCAGGAAGGGACCCACATGGAACCGCAGAAGCGCATCATCGACGGGTACACCGTTGAGCTTTCCCCGCTCCCCGCATGGCAGGGCCTCGAAGGCCTGCACCAGTTGACGCGCCTCGTCGGACCGGCCCTGACCGGCATCATGGCTGCTGCGAAGGGAGATCTGCAGGCCATCGGGACCGGCGTCAGCCAGGCGCTGATGACGACTCCCCCGGCCGAGGTGACGGCCCTCATGAAGCGGCTCCTCGGAACCTGCCGGCTGACGCTTCATGACGGGAAGCAGATCGTCGGCATCGGCACGTTCGACACGGAGTTCCAGGGGAAGCTGCTGACGGTCTTCAAGATCGTCGCCTTCGCCGTGGAGGTGAACTACGGCGATTTTTTCGGCGAGGTGAAGGCCGCCCTCGGCAAGCTCGCCGCAAGCAAGAAGCTCGAGGGCCCCACGCCTCCGAGCGCGTGAACGAGCAGTGGCCGGCGTGGCGCCTCGTGCATGCGGGGTGGGCCACGCTGACCGAACTCCGAACCACCTGGACGCTGGCGGACCTCTTCGACGCGAACCACGCGCTCGATGCGGCCCAGACTGCCGAGGCGCGTGTGGCCAAGAAGTGAGAGGATGCCCGGGCAATGGAATCTCTCCGCGAACTCTTCGTTGCGCTCGGTCTCGACTGGGATGCGGCTGGCTTCGCCCAGGCGCAGGTAGCGACCGATGCGCTCGAGAAGGCCGCGCAGCTGCTCGTCTCGGCCTTCCAGAAGGTCGCGGAGACGGTCGCCGAGTCGGTGCTGCAGACGGCCGAGTTCGCCGACAACCTGTCGGACGCCGCTGTGCGCACCGGCGCTTCGGTGGAGGCCCTGCAGGAGCTCGGGTACGCGGCTGGCCTCTCTGGGGCATCATCCGAGACGATGAACATGGCGCTCACGCGCCTCTCGATGACGATGGGGGAGGCCGCGAAGGGCTCCAAGGAGGCCATGTCGGGCTTCTCACGCCTGGGCGTGAAGGTGACCGACGCTGAAGGCAAGCTCCGGTCGACCGACGCCGTCTTCACCGACCTCGCCTCGGCTGTCGCTGCGATCCCCAACCCCACCGAGCGGACCGCCAAGGCCCTCGACGTGTTCGGCCGGGCCGGCATCCAACTGCTGCCCCTCCTGAACGAGGGCGCCGATGGCATCCAGCGAATGCGCACGGAAGCGCGTGAGCTCGGCATCGTGATGGGGGGCGACGCTGTTTCTTCGGCAGCCGAGTTCAACGACAACCTCGATCGCCTGCGAGGCATCGTCGACTCGCTCAAGCGCGATCTCGGAGCGCCACTCATCGACGCGCTCTCCCCGGTCGTGGAGGAGATGCTCGAGTGGGTGCGCGCCAACCGCGAGATGCTGCGGTCCCGCATCTTGCAATTCACCCAGGCTCTCATCGCCGCAGGCCGGGCTCTGCTCGTCGTCATCAGGGCGCTGGTGAAGGCCGTGGAGTTCCTCGTCGACAACTGGAAGCTGCTGGCCATCGTCATCGGCAGCTTCGTCGTCGCGAAGTTCGTCCTGCTCAACGCCTTGTTGCTCGAGCAACTGGTGGCCTTCGCGCTGAACTCGGCTGCGGCCATCGCCTACGGGGCCGTGATGGTCGCGACCGGGCTGAAGGCAGCAGCCGCCTGGCTCGCAGCTGCTGCGCCAGTGATCCTCCTCACGGCCCTGCTGACGCTCCTCGCTCTCGCAGCCGAAGACGTCTACGTGTTCCTGCAGGGGGGCGACTCGCTGATCGGCGACATCGGTCCGAAGTGGACCAAGTTCCTCGACGAGTGGCTGGCGAACGATGCGGGCGATGGGTGGTTCATGACCGCCCTGAAGGCCGTCATCTGGCTGCTGACCGACATCGGGGCGCGCTTCCCAGCGGCCATCGCCGAGTGGAAGGCGATGATCGTCCGGTTCTTCTCGGAGACGCTGCCTAACGCCGTGAAGGGCTTCGTGCGCGACTTCCCTGTGCTGGGGCGCCTCTTCTCGGGCGAGGTGACGGTCGGCGGGGCTGTGGCCGAAGGCGTCTCGGGCTACTTCGGGGGAGGCTCATCGCCGGCCGCAAGCGCCTCGGCATCGGCCCCCGGGAAGGCTCCGATCGTCAACGCTCCGTCGTTCAATGGGAACTTCGTGGTGCAGGCTGCTCCCGGGCAGAACGCCCAGGAGGTCGCCAGCGCTACCCGCGACACGCTGGACGACTGGTGGGACACGAAGATGCGCGCGGTCGCCCCGGCTGCGCCTGGGAGCTAAGCCATGGCCGCACCGACGCGCGTCGTCATCGACGACTCGATCACCATCGACTGCTCCATCTCCGAGCGCCACACCTCGGTGGTCGAGCTCACCCGCCACCCCATCGAAGAGGGCGCAAGCCCGGTCGACCATGCACGGGAGCAGCCCGAGCGCGTTCAGCTTGATGGGCTCCTGACGAACACCCCCTTGGGCCCAGAGGAGCGCGCTGCTCGCGGCCTGAGCGAGGTGGAAGGCCGACCAGGCGCTCCGGGAGTCCCCGGCTACGCGCAGGAGCAGTTCGGGAAGCTGCGAGCGCTGAAGTCGGCTCGCCGAGCCGTCACCCTGAAGACCGCCTTCCGCACCTACTCCAACATGGTCGTCGTCTCGCTTGAGGTTCCTCGCGACGCGAAGACGGCTGACGCCATCCGCTTCAGCCTCGTGATGGAGTCGGTGCGCTTCGTGAAGAGCGAACTCGCGCGCCTCGACCGCGTGCAGAAGCCGCAGGCCAACCCGCGCAAGCCCGTGACGAAGACCGACCAGACGAAGAAGCCGGGAACACCGAAGCCCGAGGAGCAGCGCAGTCTGCTCAAGAAGTTCACCGACTGGACCGGCGCGACGACGCCGGGGAGTGGGGTGGCCCCGTGATCCTCCAGCTTCCGATCAACCAGGAAGGCGCGCAGTTCCAGTTCTCCACCGAGCTCGACGGGACGACGTTCGGGCTCCTCTTCCGCTGGAACGATCGCGTCAGCCAGTGGTCCATGGACGTGCTCGACGGAGAGGGCGTCGCCATCGTCACCGGCATCCGCGTCGTGCTCGACGTCCCCCTGCTCTCCCGCTACCGGGGCCTCGCAGCCACCCCGCCCGGGGACATCATCGCGGTCGACACCAGCGGCACGCAGACCGAGGCTGACTTCGAAGATCTCGGGCGTCGTGTGGCTCTCTTCTACCTCTCGCAGGAGGAGATCGCGTGACGCAGCTGTTCGATCGGCGCTGCGTGGTGCTCGTCGGCAAGCCGCCTCCGGACAACTACGTCCTGCTCATCCCAGACGCGCTGAAGATCGACGGCCTGCGCGTCACCTTCAAGGTGACGAAGGACGACAAGCCGGAGCCCAACCAGGTCGAGATCTCGATCTTCAACCTCTCGTCTGGATCGCGCTCGAAGTGCGACGAGAAGGGCGTGCGGATCGTCCTGCAGGCCGGGTACGGCGATGACGTGGCGCAGATCGCCTCTGCAGACGTGCGCACGGTGAACCACCTCAAGCAGGGCGTCGACTGGGTGACGAAGCTCGAGGCTGGCGATGGAGAGCGTGCGCTCGAGCACGCGCGCGTGAGCGGGAGCTTCCGCCCGGGCACTGCCGTGAAGGACATCGTTGGGAAGACCATCCGGTCGCTGCAGATGGACCCGGGCAACGCACTCCAGAAGGCCCAGCAACTGGCCGGCGAGTTCTCGTCTGGCTACGTGCAGCACGCCAAGGCGTCGACCGAGCTCACCCGCCTGCTGGAACCGGCCGGCTGGTCCTGGAGCGTGCAGGACGGTCGCATCGAACTGCTCGGGCCCGGTGAGGTACTCGGGGAACTCGCCCCGCTGTTCTCGCCGAGCACCGGGCTGGTGGGCGTCCCCGAGATGGGCTCGCCTGGCGCGAAGGGTGAGCCTCCAGTGCTCAAGTGCCGCAGCCTGCTGCAGCCCAGGCTGCGGCCGGGGCAGCGCTTCAAGCTCGAGAGCGCCAGCAGGAGCGGCACCTTCGTGGCGAAGAAGGTAACCCACAGCGGGGACACCTTCGGGAACGACTGGTACACCGATGTGGAGGCGGTCGCCGAATGAGCGCAGTGCGCACCCCATCGCTGGCGCAGGTGCTTGACGCCGTGATCATGCGGCGCCTGTCCGACACGCACACCGTGCTGCCCGGGCGGGTGGAGCGCTACGACGCCGCGAAGCAGGTCGTCGACGTGCAGCCGCTCCTCAAGAGCAGGATCGTCCTCGAGGACGGAACTCCTGCCGATGAGAGCCTCCCGATGCTCGTCAATCTACCAGTGGTCTTCCCGGGCTCTGGCGGGTTCCGCATCACCTTCCCGGTGAAGCAGGGCGACGGGGTGCTGGTGGTCTTCGCAGAGGCCTCGCTGGACCGCTGGCAGAAGTTGGGGGGAGAGCAGGCGACGGACGGGCGTCGATTCCACCTCGCCGATGGCATCGCGCTGGTGGGGCTGCACGATGACACGCAGGCATGGACCGGGGCATCGGAGAGCGACCTCACCATCGGCAAGGACGGAGGTCCGCAGGTGGTGGTGAAGGACGCCGAGATTCACATCGGCGGGAACTCCAACACGGCGGTCACGGAGCCGGCTGTCCTGGGCAGCACGTACCGGCAGGCTGAAGACGAGATGCTCGATCAGGTGACGCAGACCGTCACGCAGGTGATCACCCAACTGGGCGTGGCAGCGACAGGCCTCACGGCTGCTGCTGCTGCGAACGCGATCCCCATCGTCGGCGGGGCGCTGGCATCTCCCGGGTTCACCACCGTCGTGACGCAGCTTGGCCTCATCGCCAGCAGTCTGGGATCCATCATCTCGGGCATCGCCAGCTTCAAGGCCGGTGGCGCCCAGCACCTCTCGCAGGTCGTGAAGGTGAAGTGACCCATGCCCAACCCGCTGGTGGTGAACAACGACGAGAAGGGTCGGGCCGATCTCGCAGCCGAGGCGACGAAGCAGGTCTTCACCGAAGGTGTCAGCGGGGCCGAGGTGCTGCCCAGGCTGGTGGAGCCTGAGCAGTGGCAGGCCCAGATGGACATCTCCGTGCGGCAAGCGACCTACGGGACGCTGCGCGCGCTGCAGGCGCTCCCCGCGATGGCAGAGCCGGCGTTCGCCAACAACTGGGCGCACCTGGGTGGCGTCTACGACACGCAGATCCTCTGCTGGGTCGATGCTCTCGGGCTGAAACACCTCCAGGGTTCCTGCTACCGCACGAGTGGGACCGCAGTGAACGGAGAGGTGATGTTCGAGCTCCCCGAGTGGATGCGCCCGGAGCGCGACGGGTTGATCTGGCTCGTCGGGACCGACGCTGGGGTCGGACGGTGCGATCTCATCGGCACGCAGGTGCTGTTCCGCACCACGGGTGGGTACTCGACGGGGCAGGGCTACCGCACCTTCGACAACGTGGCTCCGTACCGCTGACCGCCCGGGCGGGTTAGGTTCGCCCGCATGCACACGCTCGCAGGCCTGCTGGCCATCCTCGTTGCCGCTCCGACGCCTTCCCCGATCCCGGATGCCACGCCATCGAAGCGCGGCGTGGTGAACACCACCACTCAGAGCTTGGGGGGCCTGAAGACCTTCGTGGATGGCGGGGTCCGTGCCGAAAGCCTCACGGTGCTGTCGAACTCGAGCGATGCAGGGTTCGATGTGCTCACCGAGGCTCGGGAGAACCTCACGTTGTACGTCGACCCGACCGGGAACGACTCTGGCCCGTGCGTCTCCTCCGGGACAGGTGCATGCGCCACGCTCGCAGGCGTCATCAACAAGCTGCCGAACGCGACGGCATTCGCCATCACGATCAACATCGCCACCGGGACGTACGCGGCTCCATTCGACTTCCAGCCCCGGCTTCTCCTCGCTCGCGGCGCCACGCTTTCGGTCGTTGGGACGCTCGTCGCATCAACGCTTGCCAGCGGGTCTGCCTCTGGCACGACCACTGGTTCAACTGGCGGGACTCAATCGGGCCCGTGCTCGGTGACCGACTCCGCGCAGACGTGGACGACAAACGATCTACGCGGGCGCATGGTGACCTTCGCTTCCGGCGCCCTTTCGGGGCAGACGCACCCGATCACATCGAACACCTCCACGAGCTTCACGATCAGCAACATCATTGCGCCAGGCACCGGCATCGCCTACTCAATCGTGGAGCCTGGTGTGGTCTTCAATGGCGGGACCACCTCGGCTCGGATCGCAAACCTCATCGGCCCTGGAACCGCGTCGTTCTCAAACATTCACATCACCAGAGGCGCGGGACAGACGGGCGTGATGCAGGCAGTTGTTGAGGCTCCGAACATCACCTTCACCAACGTGAAGATCACCAATCACTCATCCAACAGCTTCACGATGCAAGTCGTTGGGGGAAGGGCTTCATTCACGCGCTCGATCGTTCAGTCCGTCTCGAGCAGCGCAGCGCTCAACTTCACATCGTTTGGTGGAGTGTCGAATCCAACTGGATCAGTCACGAGCTCCTTCGTCACCGCGACTTCAAATGGAGGCATCGTATCAACCGACTGGTCTGGGCCATCGCTGTCGAGCGTTGTCGTCGAAGGAGGCGGCACGACTGTCGGCGCTGTCTCGCTCAACGGGAACTCGCTGAGGGCCTTCGCGGCATCACTCTGGATCACATGTACCGGAGGCGGAATCGGCTGGTCGACAGGAGCAGTCGGATCTTCCATTTCATCCACTTCGCTCGGCTCGAACGGCGTCCTGCGAATTCAGAACTGCGGGACGGGCGTACTGGTGCAGGGCCCGTCGTACTGGGTGGTCAACGGCATCACGTTCGACACGGTCACAACTGCGGCCTCGGTCTTGCGCGGAGGCACGATCGACTTCCTCGGCGGAACCCCAACGTTCACCGGCGTGACCAACGAGCTCTCGCTCGACGGCGCCATTTCGACCTTCGCAGCGCTGGCCGCGCTGCCTGCGCCGCAGGGAATCACCAACGTCTTCGGCTCGAAGTTCATCCGCTGAGGAACCATGGCTTCGCTCGTCGCGTGGTGCGTCTACCAAGTGCAACCGGACGGGAGCCTCCTGCCAGCGACGGGTCTGCCTATCGGCCCGGCTGGGATGCGCTTCATCGACTTCATCGATCGCGGCCTGGTGCAGCGCGCGCAACCCACCATCGTTGAGCTCGGAGGAGGCCAGTACGGATTCCTCCCAACGGATGCCGATGAGGAGGTGGGCGTGGCATGGCTCGTCGACAACGGGCCCGGGGCCTTTCCCCAGAGACAGGCCGACAGTGTCACCACGGGAGGCGCAGCCTTCGCCGCTTGGCATCTCGAAGACGACGCGGGCGACCTCTGGGCTGGAGCGCCATCCAGCCTCGCCAGCTACGTCTCGATGGCCGGGCCTCGCCCGTCGCCTGGCGTGCTGGCCGTCAGGCCGTACCTAATGACCGTCACCCCGACACAGGCAGACCTCATCGCGGGGGTGAGCTTCCGATCCGACTCCCCAGCAGGAGCCTCCCCGGAGTTCATGCAGGACGCGCTGGTGCTCCTCGGCAGCAGCGACTTCCAAGATCCGGTCGTCTCGGTCATCTCCCCGCCCACCGGGACCTCTGTCCTCGCGGAGACGCCGCTCGCCATCAGCATCACCGACAACGTGGCGCTGCGACGGGCGCTCATCGTGGCGCGCTTCTCGGATGGCTCCGAGGAGGTGGTCCACACCGGAGAACGCTTCGCGCAGGCGTACCTCGCGTACAGCCAGCGGACCGCCACCTCCGGAGGCTGGCAGTACTCGATCCGCAGGACGGCCGGTTGGCCCAAGGCGCCGACGCTGGACATCTACGCCATCGACACCTCGGGGCGCGAAGCCGCCTGAGAAGCGATAGGGTGACGCCATGGCGAACCTGCCGGCGCACTCTCGGAACTACTTCACCCGGGCGAACGTCCCGTTCGGGGCGAACAACACGCTGCAGCTGATCCTCGAGTCCTTCAGCGTGTGGGTGCTGCAGGCGATGCTGCGCGACATCATCTCCACAGGATCGACTGGTGGGACGCGCCACGCGAACAGCATCTGGATCTGCCGAGGCTCCAGCGACGGCGTGACGGGCGGCGCGGTGACTTCCGTTGGCGTGGCTGGGACCGATCGATGGGGCGGCGCCACCTTCCCGGGCGCCTTCATCCGGGGCAACAACTCGACCAACCACCACTGGATGCTGCTGGAGAACACCACCCTCGGCCTCGAGCTCTTGCTCAACATGAGCCAGACGAGCAGCTACCTCTGCTTCAGCGTCGGCCCCAGCGGAACCTTCAGCGGCGGCACCGTGAGCGCCTGCCCGGCGCCCAGTCCCACTTCGGCGTCCGTCCAGGCCGGCCAGACGGTCTACTCGTCGAACGACGGCGGCCAGGAAAACGTCTTCGGCGACACCACCAACCTCGGCAACACCTGGTACGCGCACCTCACCATCGCCGACAACGGCGAGTTCGTCTTCGCCACATCTCGCGTTGGCCTCGGAGGCTTCCCGCTCTTCCTCGGCCTCTGGAAGACCACCGGCCAGCAGATTGGCGACAACCTGAACTGGTTCGTCCTCTCCGGCAACGGAGCGGCATCGGGTCGGTGCTCCCCGAGCCAATCGCGGTTGGAGTTGCCTGTCTTCGCCGCATCGAGAACTCCCAACGGATCGCAGAAGTCCGGTGGGGGCCTGGTGCACTTCTACTGCGGCGGCAATATGGTGGCTGGGCGCGGCGTCGACTCCATCAACGCGACCTACAACGCGATCGAGTGCAGGATCATCGAGTCCACGCCGCAGTACACGGAACGTGGAACGCTCCCGGACCTCTTCATCATCGGCGACGGCCCTGTTGGCGGGTCGATTCCCAACGGGGCATCCCAGATCCGGACCGTCATGGGCAACCTGGTGGTCCCGTTCATCGGCGTCGTCCCGAGCATCTGAGATGCCCGACTTCAACAACATCACCGTGGTCGACGACGACCGGTTCGATGTCCAACGCCCCGAACGTGGGCTCGGGAACACGACTCTGCTTGGTGGAGATCAGCCGGGCGATGGCGCTGCGCCGGTGGTTGCCATCATTGGTCCGGCCGCAGGCTCACCCATCGATGCGCTCACGCCGCTCGTCTTCGAGGTGACCGACAACGTCGCGCTCGGCATGGTGATCGTCGCGCTGCGCTTCCAAGCGCGCGGCATCGAGGATGTCGTCCACAACGGCCAGCGCTTCTCGGCGCAGTACGATGGCTCGAGCACCCGCGTCAGCATCGCGGGCGGGTTCCGCTTCACGGTGCTGAGGAACGGCGGCTGGGTGGACGCCCCGACGTTGGACGTGTACGCGGTCGACGCAGTCGGAACCGGAGCGTGATCCATGCCGAGCTTCAACTGGACGCTCACGATCACACCGGCAACGCAAGGCTCGGCCACCACATCGGCCGGCGCTGAAGCCGGGGCCTCCGCGTCTCGCGACTTCGCCATTGACTCAGCCACCGGAGATCTCCTGCTCGTTGACGGCGATCTCGTGATGCTGGCAGGCGTCGATGGCATCGCCTCGGACCTGCGGTCGCGCCTGCAGACGTTCGCAGGGGAGTACTTCCTCGACACCAACCTCGGGCTCCCGTACTTCACGGAGATCTTCGGGAAGCCGAAGCAGGTGCGGCTTGAGGAGATCTTCCGCGCAGCCATCTTGGAGACGCCCGGGGTTTCGGGGCTCGAGGCGTTGCGTGTGGAGGCTTCTGGTCGAACCCTGAGCATCACCTTCCGGGCGACGACCGACCTCGGACAACTGATCTCGGCCTCGCTGCAGGCGACGCCAGGGGGAACGTGACATGGCAGGAGTGACTTCGACCGGGTGGGTCAGCAAGACGCTGGGGGAGCTTCAGAGTGACCTCCGAGCAGCCTTCCGACGCGTGTTTGGTCTTGCCGTGAACGTCGACCCGCGCGCTCGAGCGGGGCAGTTGGTGGACATCATGGCCGACGCTCTTTCGACGGTCTGGGAGCTCGGCGAGGCCGTGGCCGGTGCGGTCGACCCGTCTGGCGCCTCCGGGGTCCTGCTCGACAACCTGTCGGCGCTCACCAACACCTTCCGGTTGCCGGCAACGAAGAGCACCGTGACGCTGACGTGCATCGGCACCGTAGCGACCGCGCTGGCGGCTGGGCGCCGGGTCTCGGTCGCTGGGACCTCAGCTGTCTTCGAGACGACTGCGCTGGCGACGATCGCTGCTGCGCCTGCCTGGGCTGCTTCGACGCCCTACGCGGCCGGGGCCATTGTCGCGTCCGACTCGAGCATCTGGCGAGCCTCGGTCGCTGGAACCTCCGGGGTGGTCGCGCCCAACGGTGCGGGTCCATTCGTCGACGGAACCGTGACATGGGTTCGCCTCGGCAGCGGCGTCGGGTACGTGGACGTGGAGGCCGAAGCGACCGTCACCGGGCCCGTGCAGGGCTTCGCCGGAACGCTGACGGTCATCGACACGCCGGTCTCGGGGTGGAACGCCGTCACGAACGCGCTCGACGCGTTGCCTGGGACCAACCAGGAGACGGACGCCGAGCTTCGTCTTCGCCGGCAGCAGGAGATCGCTGCCATCGGCACTTCGCCGCTCGATGCTGTGCGCGCTGAGATCCTGAAGGTGGCCGGCGTCACCAGCTGCACCGTCTTCGAGAACACCACCGACGTTACCGTCGATGGCATCACGCCACACGCGATCGAGGCTCTTGTCGAAGGCGGTGCTGACGCCGACCTGCGTTCCGCCATCTTCGCTGCCGTGGCTGCCGGCATCGAGACGGTGGGTGGCGTCTCCGGGACGGTCGCCGACTCGGGCGGGAACTCGCACACGATCAAGTTCACTCGCCCGTCCGTGGTGAACATCTACGTGGCGATCACACTGACGAAGGACCCTGCGCGCTTCCCGCTCGACGGTGATGCCCAGGTGCGAGCGGCCATCGTGGCAGCCGGAGACCAGCGCGGGCTGGGGTTTGACGTGGTCTCGTCGCGCATCGCGGGCGATGTGTTCGCTGCTGTACCTGGGGTACTCGACGTGACCGCCGTGCTCGTGAGCACCGCGCCGGGCCCGACGCTGCCGACCACCATCCCCATCTCTCTGCGCCAGCGCGCCGACTTCGACACCAGCCGGATCACCGTCGTCTCGACGAGCGGGGTGCCGTGATGCTGGTGGAGATCACCGACTATGCCGCGCGCGCGAAGGCGAAGCTGCTGGCGCAGTACTCGGACAAGCCGCGCATCGCCGGGCTCGTTGGCGAGCTCGGAGGCCTTGCCCAGGAGGCCGAGGCGGCCATCTGGGATCTCATCAGCGAGACGAGCATCGCCACTGCCACGGGCATCTGGCTGGACCGCCTCGGCGCCATCATCGGCGAGCCGCGCGACGGCGCTGCCGACTCCGACTACCGGGCCTTCATTCGCGCGCGCATCCACGCGAACCGAAGCAACGGTCGCGTCGAAGACCTGATCGCCGTGGTGAAGGCGTGGAATGGAGGCGTGCTGCCCACGCTCTTCGTCACGCAGTACTTCCCCGCGGCAGTGGAGGTGCGCTTGGGCGCTGTTGTGACGGTGGTCGACCGGCTGCTTCGACTTCTGAAGTGCACCAGGTCTGCGGCCATCGGCCAGATGGTGTTGTACCAGACGGTCGCCGATGCTGCGGCTTTCACCTTCTCGAGTTCCGCTTCGCCTGAGGCCTCGGCGACGCAGGGCTTCGGGGACTCAACCACGCCGGCAACGGGTGGTGCATTCGTTGGCGCCGAGCGCGCCTGATAGGAAGGGAACACCATGGCAACGAAGCCGACGAACCTCGCGGAGTGGGCGACTGGCGCTGCTCCCATCACGGAACCGCTCCTCGCAGAGAAGCAGGCTGGCTGGGCGGTCGCCTCGAAGCCTCCGGCGCAGTGGTTCAACTGGTGGATGAAGCTGATCCACCAGTGGATCTTGTGGGTCAACGACCTGCAGATCACGGCGCACACCTGGACGGCTTTCCAGACCTTCAACAGCGGCCTGCGCGGGTACGGGAACAACCTGAACCCGGGCGTGCGAGGGGACTCTGGCGGCAGCGGCTTCGCAGGGGTGTACGGGCTGAGCGCATTCACGGGCGCGAACGAGCACGGCGTGCACGGCGTCCACACCGGCAACGGCGGGACGGGGGTTCGCGGCTCGGCGACGGTCGGATCACAGGCGAAGGGCGTGCACGGGTCGAGCACCAGCGGCACCGGCGTCTATGGGCAGGCGACCGCGGCTGGAGGGAAGGGCGTCTGGGCTGACGGTGCTGGCGGGGCCATCGGGCTCATCGCCACCGGCTCCCACGCCGACAGCCTCGCGGCCTACGTCTCGGGTGGCTTCGGCACGCCGACGTCGGTTGCTCAGCCAGCGCTGTACGTGCAAGGGGGTGGGGCCGCATCGACCTACGCCGGGCGCGACGGCATCCAGACCTACGGTGGCGGCAACGACGACCCGGCAAACAACCAGGGCGCCCCCGCGGGGCACGGCTTGAGCGCGGTCGGCGGCATGTCGGCTGGCGACGATTCGATCGCGCCGGCCATCTCGAATGTCGCTGCTGGTCACGGGGTGAAGGCTGTCGGCGGGGCCATCTACGCCCAGTATAACGAGGGCCCATGCGGGGCCGGCGTTCATGCGACGGGCGGCAGCCAGGCCGACCCGGGCACCGGCGCTGTGCAGGGCGGAACCGGCGTCGTGGCCATCGCGGGAACCGGGGACAACGGGCCCGGGTACTCGGTCGATGCCACCGGAGACATGCGGCTCAACGGCAACCTCTCGATGGTGGGCGCCGACAAGGCCGTCACCGATCCGCAGACGAACCTGCTGTCGCCGGGGCTCATCGTGAAGGCCTGGGCGCGCATCCGCATCGCGAGCGGCAGCTACCAACTGCTCGCAGGCCAGAACATCGCATCGCTGGTCGCTGGCACCACGCCGACGAGCGGGCAGTTCAAGCTCAACCTCGCCTCTCCGGTGCCGAGGGCTTCGCGCATCGTCATCGGGAAGTCCGACCTCCCCGACAAGGACCTCTCGCCCTACGACTACACCGCGGCGCTCGGGGCGAACGACAACACGCTCACCTTCGAGGCCATCAACCGGCCAACCGATGGCAGCGCGGTCACCACGGTGAACCTGAACACCAACACGTTCATCGCCCACATCATCGTGCTCGGCCTGCAGTGACCCCGTGGCTTGTCGCTGAGCGCCGGGCTGATACCCTCGTCTGCATGGGTCTCGAAGAAGCCGAGAAGATCGCCGCGCTCCTCGAGCGCGCGCCGTTGGCGGGGTTCCTCGCCTTGACGATCGTCGCGGTCGTGGTGCTCTTCTGGCTGCTGCTCCGCGAGAAGAACGCCCACCAGACGACGATCCGGGAGGTGGTCGAGCTCACCAGCGCGATCAGCGGGCAGTGGGAGCGTCAGCTGGACCTACAGGACCGGCTCATCAGCCTCGACGCGCGCTTCCAGGCGATCGTCGCCCCGAAGCCCACCCCAAGGGAGAGACCGTGATGGCAGCGAAGGCGATCGGCATCTTCAAGCAGCCCAGCACCACGAAGCAGGCTGCATCGGCAAGGGACCGGGTCCGGCAGCTGACCGCGGCCATCAGCCAGGGGCGCCGGGTCGCTCACCCGGAGGCCGACCTTGAGCGCGAGCTTGGGGGTCGGGCGGCAGATCGAGAAGAGGACGATCAGCCTGGGCGAGGGCCGCACCGTGACGACCGCTGACGTCGCAATCCTTCTCGTCTACGGCGGGGTCATGGCCTACTTCGTGAGCCGCTTCGCGCGGTTCTGGCGCTGGCCTTCTCTCGGCGTGGCCATGCTGCCCATCGGGTGGGTGTTGCTCGCGCTCGAGGAGCACGCGGCCGAGCGCGTGGTCGACGCGACGAAGTGGGCCGGTGTCGGTGCTGGCCTGCTGCTTCTCTTCATGGTGCTGGCGGCCGACCGATCGGAGACGCGATGAACTGGATGCCCGACGACGCATGGTGGTCCCTCACGCCTCCCATCACCGGGGGCAGCACCAACCGCTCCTCGCAGCTGCTCGAGCAGATTCTCGACCAGTTCGACGTGGAGACCTCCAAGCGGTACCGGCGCGCGCCAGAGGGGACGAAGTGCAACATCTTCGTCTGGGACGCGACCCGCGCGCTGGCGTGCGAGGTGCCGCAGCGCGAGCTCACTTCCCGCGGGCTCGTGCAGCAGAACGCAAACGCGATGTGCGACTGGCTCCTCGGCAACATGGGTCGCCAGCACGCATGGAACGAGGTCGCCGAGCACGTCGCTCGGAGCCGAGCGGACTCGGGGTTCCCGGTGGTGGTGACGCAGAAGAACCCGGGCGGCATCGGACACATCGCCATGGGCACTCGCGCGCCCGAAGGCGCCGAGCCCGGCAAGCTGTGGATCGCCCAGGCTGGCGGGAAGAACTTCAGGCGCGGTCGGGTGCTAGAAGGGTTCCTCGCCACCATTCCGGTGCGCTTCTTCACCCACAACTGAGGTTTCCATGATCCGCTTCGCGCTGCTGATGCTCGCGCTCGCTCTCCCCGCCTTCGCCCAAGACGGAGGAGTCACCCCGCCCGTGGTCTCCGAGCCGACCGCGCTCGGCTCGCTCTTCACCTGGCTCGCGCTGGCCGGCGTCTCAGCGCTGGTCGCGCTGGTCGGCCTCGTCGGGGTGTTCCTGTCGAGGCGCGCGAAGGACTCCCGCGTCTGGGCTCTCGTCAACGGCCTGTGGATCATGATGCAGACCGCCGTCGCGCATGCTGAGCGCGAGCTTCGCCCCGAGATCCAGAAGGCCCTCGCCGATGGGAAGCTGACGCCCGAAGAGGCCGCGGCCCTCAAGTCAAAGACGCTGCAGATCTTCCGCGACCAGGCTGCGACCCAGCTGGGCGAGCTTTCGAAGCTTCTCGGGCTCTCCGACACTGGGCTCGGCGCCTTCATCAGCGGCCTGCTCGAGCGCGCGGTGTCCACGATCAAGTCGCCTGGCGGCATGCAGACGGTTGCAGCCCCGGTCGCTCCGACGCCTGAGATCGAGAAGCCCTCGGTCCCCTAAAGGCCCCCATCGACGCCCCGCTCGCGACGGATATCCCGCTGGCCAGCAAGAAGGCCTTCGAGGAGGTGCGCGGGGAGGTTCGCAGCGGGCTCGACAAGGCCTCGCTGCTGCCGATCGGTGGGGGCTACCTCGAGGCGACCGCTGGCGTGCGCTCGACGGCTGGCGTCTTCGGCCGCATCGAGGCCGGGTTGAGGCCGGCGCAGAGCCTCACGGTGTTCGGGTACGGACAGGTCGCCTCGGGCCTCCCAGGGCTGCAGGCCTTCGGGCCCGTCTGGGAGGCCGGTGTGGGCCTCCGCGTGGGCTGGTGATACCTTGCGCGCATGACCGTCAAGCTCTCGACGACCGCCCGTAACAACCGCCTCGCCTCCGTGATCAGCGACCTCGGCAACGGGGCGCTCATCGAGATTCGCACCTCTCCGCGGCCTGCGAACGTCGCTGCGGCTGCGACGGGCACCTTGCTGGCGACGCTGACGGGCGGCTCGCCGTTCGCCCCGGCGCCTTCAGGCGGCTCGGCGACCGCCAACGCCATCACCCAGGATTCTTCGGCCGATGCGAGCGGGACGGCCTTCTGGGCGCGTCTCTACAACGCCACGGGGCCGGCCGCCGTCATCGACATCGACGTGACCGCGACCGGTGGTGGGGGTGAGCTCGAGCTCGTGACGACCTCCATCGTCGCTGGGCAGCCGGTGCAGATCACCTCGCTCACGCTCAACGAGGGCGGGGGCTGATCGTCGTCGAACACCCGGAGGAAACCATGTTCATCATCGAGTCCGAGCTGGGCGGCCAGAGCACGCAGTTGGGGGAGCCGGTGGCGTCGATTCCCATCGCCATCGAGGTCGCCGCGGAGCGCGCGAACCTCGCTCGCAGCATCGCGGGATCGGCCCCGCCGTTCCGCCTCCTCAACGAGGGCAACCCGCTGTCGGAGGCCGAGGCCACCGAGTGGCAGGCTGGCGCTGCGGCCAACGGCTTCGGGACCTACTGAGCCATGGCGAAGAAGAAGCCGCAGGCGCTCACGAAGGACGGCGTCGAAGCCCGCGTGGAGACCCGCGTGAGCGAGACCGCCGTCGTGATCCACATCGGGCTCGTCCAGCTTCGCTTCGACCCGACGCAGGCGCGTGTGCTGGCACGGAAGCTGCGCATCTCCGCGCGCACGCTGGACCCCGAACCGCAGGAGTAGCCCGTGGCGATCTCGACGCAGGACGCGCTCGTGGCTGCGCTCGCGGGCGCGCAGAAGCGCGGATTCCGCAAGGCGTCTGCGACTTCCGAGGGCGCTGGCACGTGGCGCTCGCTGTGGGCTCTCGCGGGGCAGCCTGGCGCGGGGGCCGCGGCCGGTTCGGTCAACGGGGCGATCCCCACGAGCGCGACCACCGGCGCGATCCCCTACACCAATCCGGGAGGCGCGAACCTCGGCTACGTCGGGCGGTTGAGCGCGCAGGGCTCAACGGCAGGAACGCTGATCCTCTACGATCGCCTCTGGCACAACTCGGCGCTCGTGGGGAACGTCACCACGCTTCAGAGCTTCACGCAGCCCGCACTCACGCGTGCGACCACGGGTGACGGCGTGGAGCTCTGGGGCGAGGTCTACTCGGCGATGGGCGCCACCGGGACGGTGATGACGGCCATCTACACGAACCAGGACGGTACCGGTTCTCGTTCGGCCTCGTACACGCAGCCTGCCAACGCGCTCAGCGTCGGGCAGATGGTTCCGTTCTCGTTGCAGGCCGGGGACTCCGGCGTGCGCTCGGTGCAGTCGCTGCAGCTGTCGATCTCGACGGGGACCGCTGGCAACTTCGGGCTCACGCTGCTGCGGCGCCTCGCGGAGATTCCGCTCACAGCTGCCGGTGTCGGTGGCGTGCTCGACTTCTTCGGTCTTGGCGGCGGGGTGTTGGAGGCGAACTCCTGCCTCGCCATGATGGTGCTGTGCAGCGCGACGAGCACCGGCGAGATTCAAGCGGGCCTCTCCATCATCGAGGGGTAGGCCATGGCCTCTGACTGGCTCCGGTACCCGAACAGCGGCGCCGGCAGCCCACCGGGCGTCCTCGGACGCCCGGTCCTGCTCAGCCGCGGGAGAGGTGCGTTCTTCTACCTCGACGACGGAGGCGCGGCTGTTGCAGTCGCCACCGAGGAGTTCTTCGGTCCGCAGGACGCTGGCACGACCGGGACCGCCACTATCCCGCTGCCGGTGCTCTCCATCGCGGCTGAGGGCAGCCAGCCGATCATCACCGGCGACGCCGTCATCCCGCTGGCTGCACCAGGCGTTGCCGCCTCTGGCTCGCCAGTCATCGTCCAGAAGTTCGGCAGCGGGGCCGTTGCCTTCGACGCCGACGCCGACGCTCTTCGCGGGACCAACGTTCCGAGCGCCATCGAGAGCTACACGGTGTCCGGCTGGTTCAAGCCAGCGGCGATCAACGAGGGCCGCATCTTCCGCCTGCAGGACAGCACGGGCGGAAACCACACGCTCTCGATCAACACCAGCGGCCGGGTGGTGCTGATCGACAACTTCGGCACCTCGAGTCCTGCCGGCGCAGCGCTGCAGAACGACCGCTGGTACTTCGTGGCGATCACCGTCGATGCCGGGCTCGTCCAGAAGGCGTGGGTGCGCGAGCTCGGTGCCAGCGTGTGGTGGGGAACGGTCACGAAGGCCGGCTACACCGCCGCCCTGCCGTGGGTGCACCTCGACATCGCGGGTGGCCCGAACTTCGGCAACGGCATCAACGGCGCGCTCGCTCGCGTGCGCGTCTGGGACCGCGAGCTTTCCGAGGCAGACCTGCTTGCCGAGTTCGCCAGCCGATCGCCGCGGTCTCCGGTCGACCTGATTGGCAGCTACCCGCTGGCCTCTGCCGCTTCGAAGCTGGTGGCCGACGTCGGGAACAGCCTCACGTCCCCGGGCTCTGGTGCCTGGGCTGATTCGACGGGCCCGACCTTCGAGGTGGCGCCCTTCGACCTTTCGGCGCTCTCTGTCCAGGCAGCAGGTGCTCCGGTTGTTGCCGGGGCTGCCGCTCTCCAGATGCAGGCGCCATCGGTGCTCGCTGCTGGCTCGCCGGTGGTGGCCGGGCCTGCGACGCTGCCCATGCCAGCGACGGGGCTCGCAGCTGCGGGCGCCCCTGCGGTCTCGGGCTCGGTGACGATCCCGCTGGCCAACCTCGGGCTGACCGCGGTCGGGGCTGGGGCGATTACCGGAACGGCAGCCGTTCCGCTTGCGGCCCCTGCGCTCCAAGCCACAGGCCGACCGATCGTCGTCGGGTCGGCCTCCGTGCCGATGCCTGCGCTCGGCCTGCAGGCTTCGGGGGCATCGGTGATCTCCGGGGCGGCAGCCGTTCCGCTCCCGGCTCCGACGCTGGCCGCCCAGGGCGCACCGGCCGTCGCTGGCGCGGCTTCCGTTCCGCTGCCCGTTCTGGACATCGAGGCGGCCGGTCAACAGGGCAGCGGGGCTGTCTCGGGCAGCGCGACCATCGGGCTGGCTGCGCCCACCCTCGCTGCCGCTGGTTCCCTGGTGGTTCAGGGCGCCGGGGCCATTGCGCTTCCGGGCCTGCAGGTCTCCGCGTTCGGCCGATCGCTCGTCGTCGGCGCCGGGGCGCTACCGCTGCCGGCGCTGTCGCTGGCTGCAGCTGGTGGCGTGGCGGCCGTGGTTGGCGCAGGAACGATTCCGCTGCCGGCCCCGGCTCTTGGGGCGTCCGGGGCGCCGATCGTTGCAGGGCAGGGCAGCGCGGCCTTGCCCGGGGTGGATCTGGCCGCCTCTGGAACCGTCGTGGCTGCCGGGGCAGGGATGGTCGGGCTGCCCGTTCCGTCCCTTGCCGCCAGTGGGACGCCCATCATCGTCGGGCAGTCGGCCGTCGCCCTGCCGGCGACGAGCATCTTCGGGCGCCTGGGGCACCCAGCGCCGGCCGGGCTCTACCTCGAGCCCGGGGCCGAAGCGCAGGCCACCCTCGTCCTTGTGGCCGCTGCTGAAGCTGGTCTACTCGTCGGCGACGCCAGCGCTTCGCTGGCGGGTGGGGCACCGGCTGAAGCCGCCCTCATCGGCGCCGAGTCCACAGCGGAGATCGCATGAGCCTGACCGAGTTCCGAACCACGAAGGGCGATGTGCTGCCGAAGCTCCGCATGCAGCTGAAGAACGGAGCCACGCCCATCGACGTCACGACCGCGGCTGTCACGCTGAAGCGCGTGCGCCGCAGCGATGGGGTGGAGGTCCCGCTCGTCGGCACCGTCGCGAAGATCGACGCGCTCAACGGCATCGTGGAGTACTCGTGGGTCCCGGCCGACGTCGCTGACGCCGGGGTCTACGACTGCACGTGGAAGCTCGCGTGGGTCGACGGCACGCAGACCGTCCCGACGAACTGCTTCGTCAGGGTCCACGTTCGAGACGCCTGAAGCTCACCACCCAGACCCACGGGTTCGACGCCCACGAGCCCGCGCCGTTGATGCTCTCCCAGAGCGATCGGAATGAATCAACGGCGCGTTGATGGGTGGGCCCGTCCTCTGCGTAGTTCATCCAGTACCCGCTGACGCTGCGCTCGATGCCTTCGGCGATCGCGTCCTTTTCCGAGATCGCCTGCAACCGCTCGACGCGAACCTCCGTCACCTCGAGCGTGATCCGGCTCGCCCAGCGAGGCATGTGGATGCTGGGCCGCCAGCGCCGGAAGTAGTTCTTGAAGTACTCGGACTTGCGAACGTCGAACGCCCACTCGTCTTCGTCTTCGCGCTGCGTCGGCGGGTGCTGCTCTGGGCACAGCAGGACCGGGCCGTCTTCGAAGTAGTGCGTCACCTTCGCGCCATCGGCCGCATACGACACGAAGCCCTCGCGGCGCTTGTCCTTCGGCCCGCAGTTCCTCCACGCCTGGCCGTTGTACGCCCAGGTCTCGCGCACCCAGAGCCGATCGCCGGGGACGCCGTATGGGCAGCGCATCCCGCCAACCTCGCAGAGCACGCCCCCCTCGCCGTAGGACCCCATGCGCCACTCGCCCATGCGAGCCTCGCCCAGTCCGATGGGCGCCCACGCATCGACATCGCTCGAGTCATTCACGATGCGCCGCGTCTGCGTCTTCGCGCCGCTGAGCAGCGCGCGCACCATCGGCCCCGAAAAGAGGATCGGACGCTCCTTCATGGCGCGGCCTCGTCTTCGGCCTCGATGAAGGCCTCCACATCGAACTCTTCGCCGGTCGCGATGCTGATTGCCGAGACGCAGGTGGCGATCGTCATGCTGTCGCCACCATCGACCCGAGCCAGGCGCGCGCAGGCCAGCTTCAGGCACCGCAGCAGTTCCGGCGTCTGCGAGATGAGCTTCGCGTCGGCGAGGATGCGCTGTTCGTAGGATGTCTCGGCCTCTGGCGCCGGCATCGCGCAGATCGGCACGCCGTCATGATCTTCCACGACACCCGAGTACGGGTTGTACATCCATGGCCCCGGCGTCGGCCCGATCATCGCGGCACCCCCGGGAAGGTCCCGGCGCACCAGCGCGGATCGGTCGGCGTGCAGCGAACGCGCTCCTCCATGCAGCGCCGGGCGGTCCCTTCCTCGTCGCGCACCAGCACGATGCACTGCGCCGGGTAGAGGTGGAGGTACCAGCCGGGCGGGAGCACCTCGGGCCCCGCTGGCGTGACCGCCACCGATGGGAGTTCCTCCCGAACTTCCTCAACCACTCCGCAGCCAGCCAACAACAACAGCAACGCGAACCGCATGCAGCACCCCTTCCTTCGTTGAAGCCCGCTCCGGGAGAATCGAACTCCCGATGCGGCGACGGTGTTGGCCAGTTCCCTTGAAGGCGTCCAGGCGCGCCGACGCGCACGCACCAGCAGCGGGTGTCGTTCAGCCGTCGAACTCCTCCGAGCCTTCCTCGTCGTCGGCAGCGCGCACCTGCACTCCGTCCTTGCCCGGCAGCAGCGTGACCACCAGCGGGGGGCTGGCCTGATCGTCCCGGTAGACGGTGACGTTGTGCTTCTTCAGCACGCCGATCAGCGCGTCCTTCGCGACCCTCTCTTTGTCGGAGAGCTTCATGCGCTTGTCGCGCGCGTCGACGTAGGCCTCGGCAGCCGCGTCGATCTCCTGAATGGTCTTCCGCTCCGTGCCTGGAATCTCACCCTGTCGCTTCGCCATCTCACTCCTCCTTCTTGGACTTCGGGTTGGCCTTCTTCGCGCCCATGAGCGCCTCGGCCTTCGCCGAGTTCTCGACCGCCTTCTCGATGTCGGACAGCGACACGGCGTGCGCCTTCGCGAACCGCTTCAGCGCATCGGTGTAGCCGTCGCTCACGTCCCCATCGTCACCGTCGATGAGCGCCTTGACGAAGAGGAAGCGCACCAGATCCTGCCGCTGTCCACGCTCGAGCTTCTCCTCCACGCTTTCCCAGCCGAGCGCATCGAGGATCTCCTTGCGCTGCCACTGGCCGGCGAGGCCCCGCGCCAGCATGCGCCAGGCGACGTCGTCCATGCCGACGCGCGCCACCGAGTCGGCGATCTTCAGCGCCGCAGCGGAGACCACCTTCTGCCGGGTGTCGTGCGCCTCGCGGAGTTCCTTCGCCTCCGACTTCTCTTCCTTGAGCTCTTGGGCGCGGCTCGTCTCGTTCTGCGCCCACTTGAGGCCGCTCTCGGCGAGGGCCTTCACCAGCGCATCTCGCTCCACGAGGTCGTGCGCCTTCATCTCGCGGTCGGGCGCCACCACACGGGGTGGCCGAGCGGCCTCCGGCGCGCGTTCCCAGAGCTCGCCCCACGTGCGCTTCTTCGAGTCGGCGTGGTTCGGCTCGCTCATGTCCACGTACTTGGACCCGTAGGGCAGTTGGCTCCCGTGCGGGAAGATCTTCGCGCCCTCCTCGAGCTTGAGCACCTTGGCGCCCTTCTTCTCTTCAGCGGCAGCCTTCTTTGCCCAGGCGGCCGAGGCCTTCTGCCGGAAGCACCCGACGTCGGTGCAGACCTGCCCGGCCTGTCGGAGATCGTCGAAGAGACCGGGCGTGGCTGCCTTCGAGTTCTTCGGGCAGGCATCGCAGCTGCCGGCCTCTGGCAGGAGCATCTCGTCCTTCAGCGAGAAGGGCGCGCTTTTCAGCGTGTGGCAGAACTCGCGCTGCACCCAGTCGATGGCAGGGCGCGCGGCGATCGCCCCGTCATCGGAGTGCGCGAATCGCTGGACGAGTTCCTTCAGCGCCTTCGCCTGCAGCGAGTGCGTGGGCAGGCGCGCCAGCGGAACGGCCACCGATCCGGGCAGCACCTTGTCGGCCATCGCCTTCCGGGCCTCTCCGCAGAGCGACGTCAGCTTGAGCCTCGAGTAGACCGTGGCCTTCGAGCTCCCCACCTTCGCCGCGATCTGGTCGACGGTGTACCCGAAGCGCGACTGCATTGACTCGTAGGCCTCGGCCTCCTCGAGCTCCGTGAGGTCCGCGCGCTGGAGGTTCTCAGTGATCTGGATCTCCAACACCTGAACGTCGTTGAGCGCACGCACGTCGCACGGCACCGACTCCAGACCGGCCTCTTTCGCGGCTCGGAAGCGCCGATGCCCGGCGACGATCTCGTGCAGTTCCGAGCCTGGAAGCTTGCGCACGATGAGCGGCACCATGAGGCCGACCGCCTTCAGCGACTGCACCAGCGCATCCATTCCGCCGAACGTCTTGCGGGGGTTGGTCGGCGACTCGGCGAGCAGATCGAGCGGGATGCTCACCAGGCGCGTCGACGGTGGAGGCAGCGGCGCCGAGGCGTTCTTCTCGACATCGGCGCCGGTGCCCCACCCCATCGCGGCCTTCACCTGCTCGCCGAAGTTCGCGGCGCCCTTCTCTTCGATCTTCAGGCCTTCAGCCACCTCGTCGGCGACCGTCTTCTTCCTCTTCTTCGACTGCGTTTCGGGTTCCATGGGCAGGACCTTTTCCGGCGATGAACGCGCAGCGCCTCGGGCCGGTGCCGAGGCGTGCGAACGTGTGCAGGGGCTTCCCCTTCCGACCTGCGCACCTTGACTCCACTCAGGGATCGGAGTCCAGCGCTGCGATCACGAAGTCACCCAGCCAGGAGGCGAACCGCAGGCCGGGTCTTGCTTTCTGCGCTCGGGCGAACTCCCTGCGCAGGCGCCCGGCTGCGGTCGGGGTGATGTACACGCGCTCGGCGCCTTCGTGATCGACCAGCACCTCGGGCGCATCGGCCGCAGGAGATTCGCGCCGGGCTCGGTGGTAATGCGCTGGGCAGAGCGCCGGTGGCCCGGCCACGCCTCCCTTGCGGAACTCGCGCTGGCAGATGGAACAGACGTGCGGGTGCTCGTTGCGTGGGCGCCCCATCGTCAGTCTCCCATCGGGGTGATGAGGAGAACCCAGTCGCGGTCCGAGCCCGGCAGCTTCATCGTCGCGAAGCGCGTCTCGTGCTCGATCTCCAGCGCGTCGATCCGGCTCTCGTACTCGGGAACCACGGCGTGATGCACGCCGCTCTCGTCGGTGGTGACCGCGATGGCTTCCGCGTGGAAGCTTTCATTTCCGGCGACCGTGGCGCGCCCGAGTCGGTACCCTCCAGGCGGGAAGAGGCGATCGTCGTGGTCTGGCAGCCAGACTCTGCAGTCGAGGATCATGGCGCCTCCTCCCGCAGCCAGATGCTGGCGAGGTCCGCGCCGTGGTCGACCGCCGCGTTGACCGCGCGCGTGAAGTAGCTGCTGGCGATCTGCTTCTCGGTGATCGCTGCGTCCTCGTGCAGCACCGTGCGGCTCGATCCGCGCTTCAGGACGATGCGCGCGCCAGCCGCCATGCGCTCGATCCACACCTCCCCGCGGGCGTCCAGAGCGTCGCGAACGTGCAGGCGCCCGTCGAGCGGCAGCACGTCCAGGCTGATGTTGATGCTCTGGTCTCGGTTCACCTGCGCAACCCCCGCGCGAACCCAGACCGCCCCTCCGTCCTTGCTCTTCCGAACTGCGAACACAGCCAGGCTGCGCTTCTCGGTGCTCATGTCTTCTCCTTGGTGAGGTGGTTGCCCTGCAGCGCCTGGGAGACGATCGCCTTCGTGTCGGCGTCGAACTCCCCGCGCATCATCCAGTCGAGGAACCCGCGATCGTTCTTCGCGAGCCATCGCAGCGTCTTGCCCTTCTGCTTCCCGAAGGCGACGGTGACTTCGCCGTCTTTCCAGACCAGCTTTCCGGCGATGTCGACTGAGTCCCCGGCGCAGAGAGCGCTCACGCCTTGAGCCGTGTCGGGCAACTGGTAGCGCTTCGTCTGGGCGTCAAAGACCCGGAGCGTCGCCCGCACGTCGTTGAGCGCGTTGTGGGCGCCCGTCATCTCCTGCAGGAGATAGAACTTCACGGCAGCGCTGAGGTCCCGTGGCTCCTGCAGGTAGAAGATCGACATCGCGTCGATGATCGCCCGGCCGTCGAGCGAGAAGGTCTGCCCGGTCCTGGCGAACTCGGCGAGCAGCATCGGGAGATCGAACCGGCGCACGTTGAACCCACCGATGTCGCACCCGTCGAGCGCGCGCACGAGCTTCGGAGCCAGCGCCGCGAACGTGGGTGCGTCGGCGACCTGCTCGTTGGTGATGCCGTGGATGGACGAGGCCTCGGGCGGGATGGGGCGGCCGGGGTTGACGAGCGTCTCCCACTCGACCTCCCGACCGTCTGGGTATCGCTTCACGCAAGCGAACTGCACGATGCGATCGGCGCTGGGCTGCGTCCCGGTCGTCTCGAGGTCGAAGAAGACCAGCGGGGCATTGAGCTTCATGGCGACCTCCGTGCGCACGCCGGGCAGGCGGCCTTGTGCTTCCCGAGCGCCTGCCGCAGCCGGCAGATGTGCTCCTCGTCGGCCCCGCCAATGGCCTTGCGCTCCTCTTCGGTCTTCGCTGCCCAGCGCGCCTGGCGCTCCGTGATGCCGAGTCGCTCGGAGATCTGCGGCCAGGTGAGGCCCTCAGCGCGCAGCTTCGTCACTCGCATGTGCCGCTCCGACACCTCGGCCTTCACCGGCCACCTCGGCGAAACCCCTGTGTGACCCAGCGGCCGGCCTCGGCCTGCATCCTGCGCGCCTCATCCCAGTTGGTTTGCTTCGACGCGAGGACTGCCCAGGCCCCCGCGATGTGCGCGGCACTCGCGAAGGGGAGCGCGCGGAGGCGACCCTCGGTCTTCAGCAGCATCAGCAGGCCCGTGCGGTCGCCTTCCGTGAAGCCCCGCGTGTGCTCTTCGATCAGGTCGAGCACCACCTGCGAAGCCGTCTCGCGGTCGCTGGCCCCGGCCTCCGACCAGGCCCCCTGCGTCGTGGGGAACTCCTTGAGCGCATCGCCCCAGGCCCTGCAGAGCTCCCGGCTCTCGTCGGTGGCCGTCTTGATGTCGGCCTGCATGCGCGCCTGGGCGATGCGGGCCCGGTCCTCCTCGGTCTGGCGAGCGCGAGGAAGGGTGTGCGCCCGGCGCGTCGACCCACGAGCGCTGATGATGCTGACCTCGTGCTCTTCGATGCCTCGCTCGGTGGTGACGATCCGACCGTTCGCGACGATGGAGTCGAGGGCCGTCACGTAGCACCCGGCGCCGAATCCGAGGCTTGCTGCGCCCGTCTCGCTGTTGTGCCAGTAGATCATCGCCCGCACATCGCCGCTGGACTCGATGACTGCCTGTCCATGCGTCTCGTCGATCCCGCGCACGCAGGAGGAGAGGCCGTCAGCCCGGACGTGGGGGCGCAGCGCGTGGATGAGCGCGAGGTCGTCGAAGTGCACGCCGCTGTGGCGCCCGCTGACGACGGCGCGAAGAGCGCGGAGGCCGAAGCGCGGGTCCACGAAGCTGCGAAGCAGGACCTCATGCCCGTTGCCTTCCCTGCGCCGGCTGCGGTCTCGGAGATGCGCGAAGACTTGCGCCCGAACCTCCGGGCCGAGGAACCGGTATGGCTCAGCGGCGCCCTTCGGCTTGTTCGGGACCTCCTGCAGCAGCAGGGCGATCAGCTGAGCCCAGGCCCGCTGGGTGTACGCGAGCGCCTCGCGGTCGGGGCGGCGCAGCAGGGCGCCATCAAACGGGCGCAGGTGGAGGCCGAGCGGCGCCTGCCGGGTCGGCGTGCGGTAGTGGCGGATCTGCACATCGGCGAGGGCCTCCGTCTCGATGCGGAGGCGCCAGGCGCTGGCGACCTGCGCCCACGGGAGCATCGCGCTCTGGTACCGCGCCGCTTCGCCTGCCGGGAGGGCCGCGTCCCGGCCGATGCTCTCGGGGGACGCGGCAGGGATGACGGGATCGACGGGCGACAGCGTCTCGCCGATCGGCGCGTCGGAGGTGACGTCGTAGAAGCCGGGTGGAGTGCTGCGTGGAACTGCGCTCATGGTGTTCCCCTTCCTGCTGCGGCGCCCATCTCCGCGTGGAGGCGTGGTACCGGGTAGCGCCCGGCAGTCGTCCTGCTCTCAGGGCATGGCGTAGGCCACCACGCTGCCTCGGCGCTGCGCCTCGGCCACCGCGAGCTTCTTGGCTTCTCCGAAGGTGAGCAGGCTGCCCGGCGTGAACCAAGCCGACTCGACCAAGCCTTCCTTCGCTTCGGCCCAGGAGAACACGAAGGCCCAGGCGCCCCGTCCGCGCGGCTCGCTCCCGTGGCTCTTCCGGTACTCGCTGGTGTCGACGGTCACCTGTTGGGCCTTCTCGTCGCGCTCGGCTCGGCGGTCGCGCAGCCGGCCCTCGAAGTCCCGGCCAGCCGCGAAGGCCGTCGCGACCGCGTTCTTGAGCGCCACCACATCGACCTCGTGGACGTCGAGGCTGTCGAGGCCCTGCGCTTCGAAGGTCTCGATCCCCGGGAAGTGCTGCGCGAGGATCTTCGAGATCTGCTGCTCGGCCGGCGTCTGCGTCTTCATGCTGTCCCCTTCCTGCGGCCGGGCTGGATGCCCGGCGTGGGACAGACATTCGCTCCGCACGTCCCGCGATGCAAGCGGTAATCGGACGAAAGAAAACCCGGCCAGATGTCGCCTTGTTACGGGCGCTCTGGCCGGGTTGAGCCGGGGCTGGCCGGAACTCAGCCCTCGCTGCCGGGCTCGGGCGCGTCGAGGGTGGCCTCGCGCTTCGCGATCTCCGACTTGACTGCGGCGATGCCTTCGCGCACCGGCGCGAGCCAGGGCTCCTTCCCCTTCGCCTTGGCCACGTTCGCCTCGGCGGTCTGGAGCGCCTCCTCAAGCTCGATCGTCGAGCAGTCCTCGAGCGCGGTCCCCTTGCTCGCGCCGAAGCGCAGGTGCGTCAGCGGAGGCACCGTGGAGGCGGGGGTTGGAGGCGTCTTCGGAGGCTTCGGCTGCGCGGGCTCGTCGTCGGGCATGAACGGAGGCGGCTCCTCCTGCTGGGGCTCGGCCTTGGGCGCCTCGGTGGACGCCTTGTTCTTTCCCCGATCGGCGTCCGAGTCGGGGGCCTTGCTGGTGGGGGCTCCCGGATCGACCGGCGTCACGCCGAGCCGCTGCGCGAGGGCTCGCGTCTTCGCAGCCGGCTGCTGGACGGTGGGGGCCTGCAGCGCCGGAGCCGGGTTGACCTCCACTTCGGTCTGCATCTCAGCCGGGTCGTACCAACCCGCGAAGATGTTCGGGTAGAGGCGCCGGTACTGGTCCGCCCGAGCGCACTTCCGGATCTGCCCACCCGGGTCGCGCGCCCAGAAGATGTTCGCGGACCCGTCGCGCTTCTTCTGGATGCGGCTCTCCACCGTGAGCCAGGTGATCTCCACCTCGCGCCCTTCGCGTCGGCCATGCGCCCAGGCGCCGATCACCTTGTTCCCGCTCTTCGCCCGAGCCTCCACCGACCACCGGTGGACGATCTCCTGCGTCGACTCGTCGATGAAGAACTCGTCCCCAGCGTAGACGACGCCCGAGCGCATCCCCCGGAAGTCCGGAAGCGCATCGGCGCGCGCAGCGAACCCAGCCTCGGCGACCATCGGATCGTGCTTCTTCGTGTTGCTGTTCGAGTCCCACCGCTCCACGAGGTATGCCTGCTTCAGGAACGGGTTGAGCCCCGTCTGCCTGCACCACTCCACGAAGAAGCCGAACTCAGCCTCGCTCGCGGTCGGAGGGGTGATGGTCCGCCTCATGATGTCGAGGCGCTCCTTCGTGAACTCCAGCTGCTGCCACGGCGTGACGTGGGTGCGCTCGATCCGCGCGATGGATGCGACGGGTTGGATGGCCTGCTCGATCTTCTCGGTGCTCATGGTGTGGTGCTCCCCTTCCTTCGTGGTGGTGATGGACTTCACGACTGCGCCTCGCTGCTGACCTCGTCTTCGCCCTCAGAGGCAAGACCCCTCTGCATCTGCTCGAGCCGAAGCTCGATGGCGCCGACCTCGTACTTGAGCGGCCCGGCCCAGGTAGTGCGCATCGTGCGATGCCCCGGCGTGATAACGGTGTGCGTGGTCACCAGCGCCGCCAGCTGCTGCTCGAGCGCAGCCCGCTGTTCGCCTCCTGGCATCGTCTGGATCACCAGCGCCGCCAGCCGCTGCGCCTCTTCGGCGACCTTCGACCAGTCCGTTCGGTGGCCGTCCTTCGTGCGCTTGAAGGTGATCTTCCCGAACTCGCCGATCAACCCAGCCCCGGCGCCGATCCGCGCGGCGATGGTGTTGTAGCAGAGCGTCTTCAGCGACTTGAGCCGCTTCTCCCCGGCCTTCAGCTTCGCGAAGAGCTCGACCGTCCGAACCAGCTGCTCCTCTGCAGACGCCTGCACCTCCTCGAGCGCGGTGGTTTCGTCGCGCGGGAAGGCCCGAGCGAGGTACTCGCCGTACCGGTCGGTCGCATCGGGCGGGGGCGGAACCCGGCGCTCCACGTGCTCGCGCATGAAGCGCTCGGCGATCTCGTAGAGTGCGTCGAAGATGCCGGGGTCCACCACCACGCGGTAGTGGGCGAGCCGCGTCTTGTCGAAGTCCACCGCGAAGTCGACCACCGAGAGGCCGGCCACCGAGCCCTCCCAGTGCGCCTGGCAGAGGTACTCGTCCGGAATCGCATCGCTCCCCTCCTCGCCCCAGAGGTGGCGCAGGCGCCAGTTGGTACTCTTCACCTGCAGCAGCTTCTCGGCGTCTTGCACCTGCTCCTTGAGCCTGCGCCCGTCTCCTCGGGCTTCGGCCGTCAGGTAGACGGCGCGATCCGGGGTGGCGATCGCGAACGGCTTGTTCGGATGCCTGAGCGTGGCGACCCGCGCGATGAAGCGCTGGTGCTGCTTCGCCCAGACCCGGGCGATGGGCGCCTCGATCTCGGTGCCCAGGTCCATCGCGTAGGTGGCCTCGATCTGGCTCCCGAGCACCTTCGCTTCGTAGAGCGCGATGGGCGAGCTCCATTTCGACAACCCGGCGAGCGCGGCGATCTCCGACGCACCCACGCCGGTGCGACGCATCTCCAACTGCTTCGGCGACAACGACATGATGTTCCCCTTCCTGCGGTGTGGCCGGGCGGCATGCCCGGACGGCGCCGACCGTACATCCACTGCTGGGGTCGAAGTCCAGCGCGACAAATCGCTCGACTTCGGGACGCGCTCCGAGGCAGGGTGCGGCGCGTCGGGGTGAGAGCCGACTCGGAATCCCACACCTGTGAC
>JADLFM010000206.1 GCA_020845495.1 Chloroflexota bacterium | reverse complement strand
TGCTCTGGCAGCTCCAGCGCTGGCATAGGCGGGCCTGCTGCGCCTAGCGAATCACGACGCCGGTGCGAGGGATCAAACCTGTCAACAGATCGGCGCGTGTCAGACCAGACTTCGGGTGGTCATTGATCGACCGACTGACGACCGCCACCGATCTCCTCATCTGATCGACAGCTTGCCCTCAGCTTCGCCTCAGCCTCGCCTGCGATGCTCATGACGAAGGGCGCCACTGGGGGTCTCGTCTGAGCGGACCCCATCGAGTTGGTGGCGGATGGCGCCGGGTCCACGTCAGTGATGACGAGCATCAGGGAGGAGGTACTTGCGATGAGCAGGTTCAGCATCGGACTCGCCATTGTCGTCGCGCTGGCAGTTGTTGTCTTCGGTACGGTCGCAAGGTCGGCCCGCCCCACAAGTGCCGCGGAGGGGCCGCGCCTGGTCTCGATGAGCCAGAGCGCCCAGGCGATGCAGGACGCCGGCAACGTCATGCAGCTCCATGCTCAGGCGATGCTGACCGAGGGTCAGCGGACGGGAGATCAGGAGTTGATTGCTCGCGGTGAGCACTGGCTAAGCGACGGCCAGGCGTTGGTGCAGGGTGGCCAGTGGATGAGCATGAACCCGACCGCCCCGGGCAGCCTCGTCGCCTCGCCGAGCGATCTCGGAGCGAACGGCAGTTGGGGCGAGCTGACTCGGACGGCCCAGCAGATGCTCCACGACCCAAGCCGAGCACGGGAGGTAGATCTCGAGGCGCTCCGCTGGAACGGCCTGGCGATGCGAGCCGAGGGTCGGAATATGGCCGATCACGGTCGGAACATGGCTGAAGACATGGAGCTGATGATCGGTCGACACGGACTGAATGGGCTGGCTGCCGTCGAACTGCGCCAGACCGCTGTGACTACCAATCAGGTCGGTGGCTACCTCGAGCAGAACGGTCAGTCGATGATCGACTACGCCGATCGTCTACGCCAGAGCATGGGATATCGGTGAGCTAATGATGGACCGGTCCGAAGGTCCGTCGCCGACACGTCGGGCGCGCCCAGTCGACCGCGCCACCCCTTTGACTGGCCTGGAAGTGAGCTATGACCACCCATGTCGTAGACGCCATCCGCTCCGGTCTGGCGGGCCTGGCTGGGAACCCGTCGATCTGGCGGTCTCCCGGAGCACCGGCAGCGGTCAACCGAGCCTCCAAAGGGGTCCAGGCGACGGGCTTGGGCAAGCGGTTCGGCGCGAAGACGGCCCTGGAGGACGTCTCCTTCGAGCTCGTCCCTGGCGAGATGCTGGCGGTCGTCGGTCCAGACGGAGCCGGCAAGACCACGCTGGTCCAGCTCCTCGCCGGCCTGCTCGAGCCGACTGCCGGTACGGCCCTCGTCGATGGGCTGGACGTACGGACGCCCGGCACGGCGCTCGGGGAGCGGATCGGTTACATGTCCGAGGGGTTCACGCTCTACGGAAGTCTGACCGTTGCCGAGAACCTGGCCTTCTTTGCGGCCCTCTACGGCGTAGTCGGGGAGGAGCGCGAGCGCCGGACCGCCGAGCTCCTGCGGTTTAGTCGGTTGGACACCGCCCTCGATCGGCGGGCTAGTCACCTTTCGGGCGGCATGCAGAAGAAGCTTGCGCTTTGTTGCGTGCTGATTCATCGACCCCGCGTGCTGCTGCTCGACGAACCGACACTCGGCGTTGACCCACTCTCCCGCCAGGAGCTGTGGCGCCTGCTGGACCGGTTCCTGGCCGAGCGAATGACGATCGTCGTGACGACGCCGTATCTGGACGAGGCCGAGCGCTGCCAGCGCGCGCTGCTGCTTCACGAAGGTCACGTTCTCGCGCTCGGCTCGTCAGCCGAACTGCGAGAGCACTTTGACGGTGCACTCTGGCAGTTTCGCGCCGAGCCGTTGGAGCGCGCCCGAAGTCTGCTCGCCGACCGCTACGGCGCCAGCCGGACCTATCTCGTCCGCCGTGACCTGCGGGTGGCGGTGCCAGCCGACGATGCGACCAGCCCATCCGAAGCTCTTCTCAGCGCCGGCGTGCCGGTTGAGGAGGCGCGGCGGATGGAGCCGACGCTCGAGGACGTGTTCGTGGCGCGGATCGGCGGTATGACCAAAACGCCTGCTGAACCGGGGGAAGCGTTCGCCGATGCGGCGGTCCAACATCCATTCACCGCCGGCGGCATCGCGGTCGAACGTCTGACAAGGCGCTTCGGGACGTTCACGGCCGTGGACACCGTGAGTCTTGAGATCCGGCCAGGAGAGATCTTCGGTCTGCTCGGGCCCAACGGCTCCGGCAAGTCGACGCTCATCCGAATGCTCACTGGGCTGCTGCCGCCGAGCTCGGGCGCGGCCCGCGTGGCCGGCCATGACGTGGTCGACGCCGGAACCCGGCTCCGCCGGGATGTGGGCTACATGTCGCAGCGCTTCTCGCTCTACCTCGATTTGAGCGTAGCCGAGAATCTTGACTTCTTCGGCGGCGTCTATGGGCTCAGTGGTGGCCACCTGGAGAAGAGAAAGGCCTGGGCGCTCAGCCTGGCCGGCTTGAGCGGACAGGAGCGGATGCGGACCGGTGCCCTTGCGAGCGGGCACCGTCAGCGGCTCGCTCTGGCCGTGGCTCTGCTACACGCTCCGCCGGTGGTCTTCCTCGACGAGCCGACTTCAGGCGTCGATCCAATCGCGCGGCGCCGGTTCTGGGACCTGATCTATGCGGTCGCCCGAGCCGGTACGACCGTGCTGGTGACGACCCACTATCTAGACGAGGCCGAGCGTTGCGACCGCATCGGTGTGCTCGACGGCGGGCGACTGATCGCGCTCGGCAGCCCGGCCGAGTTGAAGGCCACAGCCATGAGCAGCGTCGGCGGACTCTATGTCGTCGAGAGCACGAGCCCGGTGCGCATCCTCGAGGGGTTGTCGGGCTGGTCCGAAGTGACGTGGGCCACGCTCTACGGCAGCACGGTCCGCGTCGCCCTGGATGGGAGCACTGCCGCCGAACGACTCGCGACCGCTCTCGCCTCCAAGGACCGCTCGATTCGCATCACGCCGACCGAGCCAACGCTGGAGGACGCGTTCGCCATGCTGCTCAGCCGAGAGGGGTCGGTCCGATGAGACGCATCGTCGGCGCGATCATCGGCAAAGAGCTTCGCGAGATCTGGCGCGATCCGCTCTCACTTAGCCTGTCGCT
>JADLFM010000205.1 GCA_020845495.1 Chloroflexota bacterium | reverse complement strand
TCGACTTCCTCGTCGCAGCCGTCACCGCCGACCGCCTCGGCCTCCCCCCGCCCTCGCTCCTGCCGGCTCCCTCAGCCTGACCACCGACCAGGCTAGATCATGCTGCCTGGGGTACCTGAACGCTTACATGTCATGATAGGGCTCGCGTTCGTCTTCAGTCTTCAAATAGAGAAATGCGACAATTTTGTCATCCTGTCGACAAACGTAGACAGACTCTTCACTCTTGCGATTGAACCACTTGTCGAAGCCCGGATAATCCAAACGAAAGCTGTCGAAGAATCCATCGCTGACGTTGACGCGGCCGAATAGCGTCTTCTCAACGGACAGGATTTCGTACTCGACGAAGTCCGGATGCTCGGCGGTGACCTTTTCGAGGAAGGCATCAATTGTGAATACCCTGTCGCCGATGCCGAGCACGTCCGCCTTGCGGGCCAAGCCGCGATCTTCAGTGATGAGTAAGTCCGCCCGATCACAGTACAGTTCATTCAGGAGGATGCTGTCATTGCGGGCGTTATCAGTCGTGTCGCGCTGACTGCTGAGCTTCTGCACCACTGGGTTCATCGCCGCCGGCGCCTGAATGAGCCGGTAGGAGGCCAGCTTGGCTCGAAACGAGCGTCGCACTCGTTCGTCCTGGTGCTGATTGATCTCGGCCACGCTCACGGGATGCACCAGCTTTACATAGCCGAGACAGTCGAGCCAGTTGAAGACCAGACCGATGTTCTGGCGGACTACTGTCGCCGCCTCCCTATAGATCAGCATGTTGGTGTCAAGAAGAGCGCGCTCCGTCACGGTGAGCCCCCGGAAGCTGGCGACTTGCGCTATTCGGTAATCGCGGTGCGGTTATGCTTCGCCAGAGTAGCTTGTCAGCCTGGCTGGCGACAACATTCATCCGATGACGGACCAAGGTCGCTATCCACAGCAAGCTACACCCTGGTGGGCAAGTTCCCAGTAACCCCGGTTCTTAAATCCAGGGCGATTCACCTGCTCGGCATCCTTCTTGGCCAGGAACTCGACGATCAGGCCAGGCGGTCGGCGAGCTTTGGTCCTATAACCTGCCAGGCACAACCTGTGGTTTGGCACCCGCGCTGGGCGTATCTAGGGAAGAAGGCAGGAGTTCCGGCCGCTTCCCAAACTCTGGATAGGATGCGGCTATTCCAAACAAGAATAGGAATTGCCCCTTGAAGAAAAAGGATCCCCGTGGGATCCTCAAAGTAGCACGTTGGTGGACCTGAGGGGAATCGAACCCCTGACCTCTTCCATGCCAAGGAAGCGCGCTCCCGCTGCGCCACAGGCCCGTAGCTCCGTCATTGTACCAGCCGCCGTACCCGGCAGCAAACGCCGACGCCGCCCACGAGGACACCCACACTCCACGATGACACCCACACGGAGCGGCCAGGGGGTGGCTAACGCGTCAGCTAACGCGCCAGGAGGCCGCGCCCCGCTAGCTCGTCGGCGATCGCCTGTGCCGCGACCGTATGACCGTACTCCGTCCAGTGGCCGTCCTTGCGGAAGATCACCGGCGGCGCGCCGGCCGCTACCTCGGCGCGGAAGATCGGCCGCAGGTCCAGCATCGTGAGGCCATGACGATTCGCGATCTCGGCGAGCCGCTCGTTCGGCGCGGTCGGGCTGAAGCGCCGCCGCGCCTGGTCGCCATTGCCCATCAACTCATGGTAGAGATCGTCGTAGGTCTGCCACTCGGTCGGCGAGAGCACCACCACCAGCGGGATGTTCGCATCGTCGGCCGCCGCCTGCATCCGCGCCAGTAAGGCTTCGGTCACTCTCCAGGCCTGTTGCCAGTCATCGCCCGGCTCGCGCAGGTAGACTTCCTTCTCGGCGTCGAGCGGCGGCACTACCGAGCCCTGAGCCCGCGCCACCGTCTTCCCCAACCACCAGAGCTCCAACGTCGTGAACAGCGTCGATGAGTTTCGCAGGAAGGTGCGCGGGCCGGCGAGCGACTCGGCCGGCGGCGCATCGAACGGCAGCAGTTCCAACGACCCGTCAGCGCCGGCCACGAAGAAGGGCCGTCGCTCGGCAGCGAGCTTCCAGCGGCGCGCAACGTCGATGCTGTTGTCGGCGACGTCGTTCGCGATCGTCACCACCAGCACCAGCAGGTCCGGCTGGTAGCCTAACCCCTCCCGCTGGAGAAACAAGAGCTCCTGACCGGTCCCAAAGCCGGCCACCCCGGCATTTACCGTCTCGACGCGACGCCCGCCCGTATACGGCGCCAGATCGTCCGCCAGTCGCGCGGCCATAGTCGACTCGACTGGCACTTGCGCCCCCTCAACGACCGAGTCCCCTAGCACCAGCACCCGGAACGTCCCAGCCGGCTTCGGCACCGCTACCTCGGGACCGCGTAGCCCCTGGGTATTGAACTTCACGAAGCTCGTAAACTCGGAGGTGCGGACCCAACCGCTCACCCCAGGCCGATGAAAGAACCCGTAGACCGGGTGGTACTCCTGGAAGCGCGCCATCGTCAGATCGAGCGGGACGTTCGGACCGGCCAGACGAAAGCCGATTTCGACCACGAGGAGCCCGAGCAGCAATCCCAGAAGCACGAGCACGAAGCGGGCGACGAGACGAGGCATGGCGGGCGTGTAGTATACGGACGCAGGACGTGAGGGGACGAACGATGCCAGCGGAGCAACCGCACGCGAACCCGTCAGGGCAGGAGGCCGGGGCTTCCAGACGATGGACGTTGGCGCTCGACATCGGCGGTACCAAGCTCGCCGCCGGGCTCGTCGATCGGGATGGACGCGTCGCCGTGCAGGCAAGCGTCCCGACCAATGCCCACGGCACCCCCGAGGCGCTCTTCGCCGACCTCGCCGCCCTCGCGGATAGTATCCTCGCGCGTGGCGGGGTGCGCGCATCAGAGATCGTCGGAGTCGGGGTCGGCTGCGGCGGCCCGATGCTCTATCCTGAGGGCCGCGTCTCCCCGCTCAATATTCCGGCCTGGCGTGACTTCCCGCTCCGTGCCGCCCTCCAGGAGCGCTACGGTCGACCCGCCATCGTGGACAACGATGCCAAAGCACTCGCGCTCGGCGAGTATCGCATCGGGGCCGGCCAGAACGCTCGCTGCCTGCTCGGTATGGTCGTCTCGACCGGCGTCGGTGGCGGGATCGTCGAAGCGGGGCGGCTGATCCACGGCGCCCGTGGCAACGCCGGCCACCTCGGCCACGTCATCGCCTTCCGCGACGGCCCGGCCTGCGAGTGCGGGGCGCGCGGCTGCGTCGAGGCGGTCGCCTCCGGCACCGCACTTGCGAAACGCGCGACGCTGGCGAAGAAACAGGGCCTCCTGCCGGACCTGCCGCCACGCCCGACCGGCGCGGACGTCGTCGCCGCCGCCAGGGCCGGCGAGCCGACCGCCGCACGGTTCGTCGAAGAGGCCGGGATGGCCGTCGGACGGGGGATCGCCGCGACCGCCGTCCTGCTCGACCTCGACCGTGTCGTGATCGGCGGCAGCGTAGCGCTCGGCGCCGGTGACCTGCTGCTCGGCCCGCTCCTCCGGGAGTTGGCCGGCGACGCCCAACTCGACTACTGCCGGGGGTTTGGCGGCGCCGTCAGCCTGTCGGATCTTGGGGTGCAGGCGGCGCTGGCAGGCGCGGCCGCGCTGCTCCAGGCGCTGCCGGGAGGCGACCTCTCGTAGCCGCACTCACGCCCGACGCCATAGGAGGACTGACTTCGAGAGGCCGGCCCCGAGAGACGGCGGACCACGAGCTCCCTTCCCTCCGCTCTCGCACGCGGGAGGAGGGGCCAGGGTGAGGGAATTCCCGTCGAGGGCGGGACGAGCGGCCAGGGGCGTCCAGAGCCAGCCAGCAGCGAGCGGTCAGTCCGGACGCACGAGCTCGGTGCTACACCGGGCGCACGTGCCGACGATCGCGAAGTGCGCGAGATCGGCCTGGAACCCATAGCGCTCTCGAAGGTGGCGGTCCAACTGGTCCAGTTCACGGACGTCGATCTCGCGCTCGTAGCCGCACCGCCGACAGATCAGGTGCTGATGCCCGGCGTCGGACGCCAGATGGTACTGCGCGATCCCGTCGTCGAAGTGCGTGTGGGTGACCAGCCCGAGATCCTGCAGCAACTCGAGGGTGCGGTAGACCGTCGAGATGTTGACCTGTGGGAACTGCGCCGCAACTTTGGCATGCACCGACTCGGCCGAGACGTGCCCCTCGGACGACTCGATAGCCTCGACGATCAACTGTCGTTGCGGCGTCAGGCGGTGGCCGCGTTCCTTGAGCGCCTGGATCATCTGACCCATTCGCGGTACCCTCTCAGCGAACCGTAGCATGCCCGCCGCTACGCCAGCAATCGAGGCGGCGCAGAACGTCCATACACAAAACGCAGCACCCGAGACACAACACACGAGACACGACGACAATCGACCTGGGCGCACGGCGTGGGCAAACAGCCACGTCCGCCAGGCGGGACTCCGGGCAAGGATCGGGGGTACAAGATGCAGGATCGGCAGGCGCGAGAGGGGCAGTCACAGCAGCCACACGGCGAGCAGGAGCCGGATCATCGCTGGCACAGCACGGAGCACGCACGCGACTGGCTCGAAAAGCACGGTCAGGGCGCCTCCGATCTGGCGCGTGAGTTCGCGCTGGTCGCACGGATCATCGGCACCACGGTGGGTGGCTCGCCCCGCTTCGCAGACCTCGGCGCCGGACATGGCACCCTCGCCGAAGCGCTGCTCGAGCACTTCCCCACCGCCAGCGTCGTCTGCCTGGACGTCAACCCGGCGATGATCGAGGCCGGCCGACAGCGGCTCGCCCGCTTCGGCAACCGTGCCCGCTACGTCACTATGGACCTGGGCGAGGAGAACTGGCCGGCCGATGCGTCAGGGCCGTTCGACGCCGTCGTCTCCTCCCGCGCGATCCACCATGTGAGCGACGACCAGAAGCGGGTTGTCTTCGGACGAGCGTACGAGCGGCTATGCTCGGGCGGCTGGTTCCTCAACGTCGACTACGTCCGGGCCCCGAGCGAGGCCCTCGCCGACGTCTACGTTCGCGCCGCCGAGGAAGGGCGAGCGGCTCCGAGCAACCACGCCCACGACGGTGCCCACGGCAGTCATGCGCACGGCAGTCATGCGCACGGCGGCGAGACTGGCGCCGAGCACGCTCACGCCGAGCACGCTCACGCGACGCCGGCCGCCAGCGCGCACGAGGCGGCCGATGCCTCCAGCCCGGCCGCCGACCATCACCAGGGCCACCACAGCCACACCAGCCCGGTGCTCGGGCAGATGCACCTGCTCGAAGCGGTCGGCTTCCAGGACGTCGATTGCTTCTGGAAGGAGTTGGCGATCGCGCTCTTCGGTGGCCGTAAGCCATAGTCCGGCGCGCCTGGACGCCGCGCGGTCGAGCGCTCGATGTCCGACCGAACGCTCGATGTCCGGCGGCACGGCACGTGCTCGTCGGAGCGATCGTGATCGCTGGCTGTAGCGTGATGTGCGCTCCACAACCCATCCCCGACGCTACGAGGCTGGAACGCGCGCAATTCCGCATAATGGGCAGGCCGTCACCCTGGCCCTTGACCGTTGTACCGAGTAGCCGTACGCTGACGCCGCACCGTGAGGACTGCCGTAGCCGTGATTGGCTCCCGCCCATCCGGCCCATCAACGATGACGAGGCCCTGGAATGAGGAATGGCAGCGCCGTGGCTCCGGCACCGGCCCGGCGTGATACCGCCCACCTGACCATCGTCTACCGGCCCGGTTCCTACGCCGAGCAGCATCAAGACGAGCTTGCCCGTGCAGCCGAGAGCGCGCTTGCTCGCATCCTCGGCAAACTGAAGATCCCTGGCGAGGCGTTGTTGCGGCCGCACCGCATCACCGTCGTCGGCGGCGATGCGATCCCCGATCCAGGTCGACCGGATAGGGTCTCGTACGCGGGGACCACCAGCGATCTTGGCGCGGACGTCGTTACCACGGTCTTCACGGCGGCGGCGCCCGGAATCGGGCTGGCCGAGCATCTCGCGCGGGTCGTGCTCCACCGGATGATGGCGAGCGTCCCGAGCGATGTCACCCGCCACGACGCCCAGATCGGTACGGCCGAGGTGCAAGCCTTCTTCATCCACGGGACAGCCCGCTACCTGGCAGACGTGACCGCGCCCGGCAATCGCGGGCGCGCGTCCGGCGCCGAGGCCGCCGAGGCGTCCTGCGTCGACGAGGCGACCCGAAACGGCTGGCGGCTGCCGCTGTATGAGGCGATGATGCGCGGTCCAGCCGCGGGCGTCGGACCGGATCTGTACGCGGCGCTGCAAGAGGCATTCAGCGGCTACCTCGTCGAGCGGGACGGCATACGCGAGTTCTTGCGGTTCCTGGCCGGCACTCGCGCCGACCCGAATCACAGCGCTGAGGTCATCTACGGCAAGACTCTCGAACTGCTGGAAGCGGAATGGGTCAGCCACCTGCGGGGCGGGGTCGGGCGGCGGAGCCTCTCGCTCTGGGGCTTCCTGGTTCGCGTCTGGCCGTACCTGAAGCCGTACCCCTGGCGGCAGGTGGAGTGCCTGGCACTGATGATCGTCGGCAGCATCAGCACTCAGGTCGCGCCCTATCAGATCCGCAACCTCATCGACCTGCTCGGCACGAACGAGGTGAAGGCGAACCCCTGGGAGGTGGGGCTGCCCCAGGTGCTGTGGATCCTCCTCATCATGACGCTCGCCGCGCTAGTGAACATCTGTAGCATCGTCCGGCTCGTCTACGTGGTCAATATCCTCGGCCAGAATGTCCTGCGGGACATGCGCCTGGCCTACATCGACAAGGTCAATGCGCTCGGCGCTGGCTACTTCGCCCGGATCCGAACCGGCGACCTGATGGCCCGGTTCACCAGCGACATGTCGCGCCTCGCCGATCCGCTGGCGCGAACAGTGGCGTACAGCACCTACTACCTGATCCTGCTGGTCATCACCTTCTTCGGGCTGATCGGGCTCAGTTGGCAGTTGACGCTGGTGCTGCTGGTGGTCGTGCCCAGCTATATCGGCATCAGCCGGTTGCTCGGTCCGCCGATCCAGCGGGCCAATCGCGGGCGTCAAGAGCGGCTCGCTCAGATCAACAGCCACCTCGAAGAGATGGTGATCGCCCATCCGATCGTCCAGATCTTCAACCTTCAGCGCTTCCTGCGGCATCGGGTCCACCCGGAGATCCACGAGTTCCGACGCGTCGAGATCCGCTCCGACTTCCTGCGCTCGATCTTCGAGGAAGCATCGGACATCGCGGACCTCGTCCACGTCCGGCTCGTCCTGCTGATCGGCGGCGTCCTGGTGCTGGCCCAGTACGACCCGAACGTCGCGGCGGTCATCGGGGCGACCACTATCGGCACGGTCGTCGGCTTCAACACGCTGATGGGCCGCTTCGTGCTGCCGGTCCACCGGCTCGCGAACATCTACGCGAGTGTGGCCATCGCGGCGGCGGCGCTCCGGCGCATCGAGGAGGTGCTGAAGCAGGATTCAGAGCCGTACGCCGTTCCAGCAGGTGGAGAGCCCGAGCCGCCGGCCGTCCGTGAAGGCGTCAGCATCCAGAACGTCAGCTTCGCCTACGCCACCACCCCGACCCTCGAAGATGTCAGCGTCGAGATCCCGGCCGGCTCGAGCGCCGCCTTCGTGGGTCCGACCGGCGCCGGCAAGACCACGCTGGTGAACATGATCCCGCGCTTCTACGAGCCGCACAGCGGCGTCGTCAGGATCGACGGGCGGGACGTCCGGGAGTTCGCCCTGCCGGCCCTGCGAGGTCAGATCGGGATGGTCGCCCAGGAGACGTACCTGTTCAACGCGACCATCCGCGATAACATCGTGATGGGCAAACTCGGCGCGACCGATGCTGAGATCGTCGCAGCGGCGCGCGCGGCGCGGGTCCATGACTTCATCATGACCCTGCCAGCCGGCTACGACACCGTCATCGGCGAGCGAGGCGGCCGGCTCTCCGGCGGGCAGCGTCAGCGCCTCGCCATCGCGCGGGCACTCCTGCGCGACGCCCCGATCCTGATCCTCGACGAGGCGACGAGCGCCCTGGACGCCGAGACCGAGCACGAGATCCTCGAAGAACTGGCCGGCGTGACGAAGGGGAAGACGGTCATCAGCATTACCCATCGCCTGGCATTGGCGATGCGCTGCGACGTCATCTATGTGCTCGACGCCGGCCGGATCGTCGAGCACGGCACCCACCAGGAACTGCTGGCGAGCGACGGCCTGTACCGCAAGCTCTTCGAGGACCAGAACGAATCGCTGCTCCAGAGCGGGCTGTTCCCCACCACCGGCATGACCAGCCATGAGGTGGTCGTCGCGGTTGGCGCTGGCTCGGCCGCCGACATCGAGCCGTTCGCGGCCGGCGGCGCTTCCTGACCGGACTGCGCCGTCGGCTAGCCGTTGCAGGCGTTCCATATCATCCGTACCAGCAGAATGACCGTCTCCGGGTTGAGGGCTACCGAGTTGAGGGTTACCTCGCCACGAGGCAGCGCGTGAACCGGGTGAGTCCGCCCGGTTCACGCTCCGGGGCGGGTTTCGGCTACCGTAACGACTGCCATCGGTCACGGACCGATATCCGACTCCGAGGTGGGTGTCGATGAGCACCATCAACGGCGCGGTTCTGCTGGCCCGCGCGCTCGCCGCGGCCGAGGTCGGCCCGATCTTCACCCTGTCCGGCAACCAGGTCTTACCCGTGTACGATGCCGGCATTGACGCTGGCCTGCGCTTCGTCGACGGCCGCCACGAGACCGCCGTCACCAACATGGCCGATGCCTGGGGACGGCTGACCGGCAAGCCCGGTGTCGCGCTGGTGACGGCTGGCCCCGGCCACACCAACGCCATGACCGGCGTCGCGACTGCCTGGATGGCCGAGTCACCGCTGATCCTCCTGAGCGGCGGCAGCAATCTGGCCCAGGCCGGCAAGGGCGGGTTCCAGGAAATCGATCAGGTCGGGATCATCCGGCCGATCTGCAAGGCAGCCTGGGTCGCCACCTCTCCGACGGAGCTACCTGCGCTCGTTGCTCGCGCCCATCGGACGGCCCTCGACGGTACCCCCGGCCCGGTCCACATCACCCTGCCGTTCGACATCCTCCAGGCGACGCTCGACGACGCCGAGACCGCGTTACCCGCCCCATCCGACTACCTGCCCGCCCCCCAGCGCGCTGATGACGCCGCCATCACCCAGGCTGTGGCGATGCTGGCCGAGGCACGCCGGCCGCTGATTCTGGCCAGCCCGGCGGCCTCGCGGGGCGCGGCGGCCGAACATCTCCGTCAGGTGTACGAGGTGGCGGGCATCCCCGCGTTCGTCGTCGAAAGCCCGCGCGGCCTGACCGACCCGTCGCTCCACGGCCTCGCGCCCGAGTTCCGGAAGGCCGACGTCGTGGTGCTGGCCTGCCCTCAGGATTTCACGGTCGGGTTCGCCGGCCCAGGCGTCCTGGGCACGGCCCGGCTGATTCAGATCGCGCCGAGTCAGGGCGCCATCGGCAAGAACCGCCCGGTCGCTATCGGGTTGGTCGGGGACGCCGCGACCGTCCTCGGGCAGCTTGCCAAGGTGGCCGGCTCGCGCACCTGGAGAACGTCCGGCTGGCGCGATGAGCTCGACTCCGCCCACGCCGAGAACCTGCGCCGCATGGCGCCCAATGAGACAACGGACGAGACGCCGATCCATCCCCTCCGGGTGGCGGCCACCGTGCGCGACCGGCTGGACGACGGCGACAGCGTCGCGCTCGACGGCGGCGAGTTCGGGCAGTGGGCGCGCTGGGCGATTGGGAACGGCCGCTTCGCCACGGTCGGGAACGGCAAGCTCGGCGGCATCGGCCCCGGCATCCCGTTCGCGATCGGCGCGAAGCTTGCCCGCCCAGAGCGCCGGGCGGTCGCGTTCGTGGGCGACGGCACGTTCGGCTTTCACGGCCTGGAGCTCGATACGGCCGTGCGCTTCGGCATCCCGATGGTGGTGGTGGTCGGGAACGATGCTGGCTGGGCAGCGGAGCGGCATCGCCAGCGCGAGCTGTACGGGCCAGAGCGGGTGATCGCGGCGGACCTGCTCCCGACCCGCTACGACAAAGTCGCCGAAGCCCTGGGCTGCCACGGCGAGCACGTCGAGCGGCCGGAGGAGCTACGTCCGGCCCTCGAACGGGCGTTTGCTAGCCGTAAGCCCGCGTGCGTCGACGTCACGATCGCCAGCATTCCCAGCCCTTCCGCGACCCACTGATCCTGAGTTGTCAGGTAGCGGTTATCGGCGACCGAGAGTGGTGCCCCGCCGAGATGTCTCGGTCTGACACCTGCGTGCTGACGGCTGATACTTCGTTACCAGGGGTAGCTTATGCGCACGATCGAGGAGTTGAAGCGCGCTGTCATCGTCGAGGTCGACCGGCTGGAGCCACGGCTCTGGGCGGCGGCCGAGGCGATCGGCCGTGACCCCGAAATTGGGCACCAGGAGACCCGGGCGGTCGGGCGGCTCGGCGATCTACTGCGCGAGGGTGGCGTCGCGGTAGAGGTCGGGGTGTACGGCCTCGCGACCGCGTTCGAGGCCCGCATCGGCTCCCGCCGGCGGCCGACCGTCGCGATCCTGGCCGAATACGACGCCCTCCCGAACGTCGGCCATGGCTGCGGGCACAACCTGATCGGCACGTCGGCGGTCGGCGCGGGACTGGCCCTTGCGGCCATTACCGAGGATCTGCCGGGCAGCGCGGTCGTGTTCGGTACCCCGGCCGAAGAGTCAACCGTCGAGAACTCCGGCGGCAAGGCGCACATGGTGCGAGCCGGTGCCTTCGACGACGTCGACGCGACGATCATGTTCCACCCGAGCCAGTACACGACGGTGAGCCTCGAAGGCTCGTTGGCGGCGCGCGGCGTTGACTTCCGCTTCCACGGCACGGCGGCCCACGCGGCGCTCGCGCCCTGGGAAGGCGTGAACGCGCTCGACGGAGTGATTCACACCTTCAACGGCGTCAACGCCCTCCGCGAGCACTTCCGCCCTGACATCCGGGCCCACGGTGTCATCACGGACGGTGGCGGCGTTCCGAACGTGGTGCCGGCTTTCGCAGCGTGCCGCTTCCGGGTACGCGCACCCGACGCCGAGACGCTGGAGGGCGTGTTCGCGAAGATCGTGCGCTGTGCTGAGGGTGGCGCGCTGATGGCCGGCGCCCGCCTCGAAGTCCACGAGTACATGCCGGCCTATGAGAACGTCGTCCCGAGTCACGCCCTCGCTCGCGCCTTCCGCGATAACCTGGCCGCGCTCGGCCTGGAAGTCTTGCCCAGCCGTCCCGAGCCAGGGCTAGGCTCGACCGACTTCGGCAACGTCTCGCGGCGCGTGCCCTCGATCGAGGCGGCCATCGCGATCGCCGACCCGGGCGTCCCGCACCATTCGGCCGCCTTCGCCGAGGCCGCGCTCTCCGAGAAGGCCCACGGAGCGTCGATCGCAGCGGCGAAGGGGCTCGCCATGACCGCCATCGACATTCTGACGGACCGCGCCCTGCTCGCCGCCGCGCAAGAGGAGTTCGCGGCCGGCCCCGGCCGCCGAGGTGAGAGCGACGCGCCAGCCTGATGCCGAGCGGCGGGATCAATCCCGTCGCGCAGCATATCCAAGACTTCGTGCTCGATAGCTTTGGCCGTGCGACACTGCCTGAACCTCGCCGCCGGGGGCGGGGAGCACAGAGCGCAGCGTCAGACGCGGCGGAACTTCTGGAGGCGGTTGTTACCGCCGACCTCCGCGATGTAGAGCGAGCCTTCGGGGTCCATCCAGACACCGTGCGGGCCGTTGGCGAACTGCCCCGGCGCACTCCCCTTCTCGCCCCATCTCCCAATCAGCGTACCCTCGGCCGTCCGGATCTCGACCCCGCTGCCGCTCACCATGTGGAACACCCCATCCGGGTCGACCGCGACGTCGTTTGGACGATCCACGCCCTGGCACTCCGAGACGAACGTGCCGTCAGTCGTAAATTGCTGCCAGCGGCTGTTCTCGCGGTCCATCACGTACACTCGCGATTGGCCGTCTATCATCACGTCGTGGGGGAGGTTGAATTCACCCGGCCCGGTCCCGGCACAGCCGGTCACCGGCTCACCCTTGAACTTCTGGATGAAGACCGGATCGCCCTTCCCCCAGGAGAGAATGTGCTCGCCCCGCGCCGAGAACCGGTGAACGCGGTTCTGGCCGTAGCCGTCCGAGACGAAGATATCTCCGTTCGGGGCTTGCTTGGCGCGAGTCGGCATATTGAAGGGCGCGCTGGGCGCCCCCGGCTGGCCGGGCGTCCCAAGCGTCAAGAGCACCTCGCCAGTCGGCGCGTGCTTCGTCACGGTGTGGCGGCCGGTGTCGGCGACGAACACTTCGTCGTCGCCGTTGATCCAGACGCCGTGCGGCGACGAGAAGACGACGTCCCAGGTCATGACCTCGCCGCCCTCGGGACCGAGCACGAGGACGTGCCCGACGCCCGGCAGGATGCCGCCGGGGCTGCCGTCCGGCAATGGATTGCGGACACCCACGTAGGCGCGGCCCTGAGCATCGAGCGCCACATCGGCCGCAACCCCCCGAACAGCGACCTTCGGCCAGCCCTCGACGACCTCGTACCAGTAGTCCCCGGTCCCCCATCGCTTCGCCATCCTGGCCCTCCTCACCGCATGTACGCTGGTGTCCAGACGATAGCGTAGCCGGTCGTGACGTTACCCCGTTACACCCCGGCGCTCCGCATGGGGTAACCGTCGTTCCACGGAAGACAGCGGAGCACCCGCTCTTTCGCGATGCCCGAACGGCCGCAGCTTCGTTCTGTAGAGAGATTCGTTCGATCCGCGTCTCCCGCACCCGAGCCACGGTCAGACCGTCGCCATGAACTGGTGGCCGCAGGAGCATCATCGATGACTACACGCCTTCTCCTCCTGGTCCTGGCGGTCGTACTCGCGCTCGCCTGCGTCGGGCCGCCGGCTGCTGGCAGGGCGGCCGACCGACATCTCGTCATGGCGCTCTACTACCCCTGGTTCGACGAGAGCACCTGGGGAAGCGGCCAGACCGCCGACGTCCCACTCATCCCCTACGACTCGTTCGACCCCGAGGCGATCCGGCAGCACGTCGCCTGGGCGAAAGAGGCGCGCATCGACGCGCTGATGTCGGCATGGTATGGCCCCGCTGACGACAACCCCACCGAGCGCAACTTCACGCTGCTGCTCGACGAGGCGCAACGCCAGGGGCTGAGCGCCGGACTGCTCCTCGAGACCGATAGCAGCATCTTCTTCCCCGACCGGGCAAGTCTGGTGCGGGCGCTTCGGCGCTTCCTGGCCGTGCATGCCGCGCACCCCGCGTATCTCCACCTCGACGGCCGCCCCGCTATCCTCGTCTGGCGGCCCTCGGCGGTGTACGGGACAAACGGCACCCGCGTGTACGGCAGCGGTGCGCCGGTTGCAGCCGCGTGGCGGGCGCTCCTGGACGAGGTGGACCCGAACCGGACGGCGGTCTGGATCGCCGAGGGCGAAGACGTCTCAGTGCTGGACGTCTTCGACGGCATCTTTCCCTACTCGATTGCCTGGGCGGGTGACCCCGCCGCGCAGCTTTCCAGTTACGCCCGCCGGGTAGCCGCCTACAACGTCAGCCACGGCACGGCGAAGCTCTGGATCGCGACCGCCATGCCCGGGTATGACGATACCCACATCGCCGGGCGTGGCCGGACCTTCGCGGTCGATCGGGCTGGCGGCGCCTACTACCGCCGCACCTTCGAGGGCGCCATCGCAAGCGGCGCCGATCACATCACGATCACCTCGTTCAACGAGTGGCTCGAAGGGCATCAGATCGAGCCATCCACGAGCTATGGCACGCTCTATCTGGATCTGACCCGCGAACTGGTCGGCGAGTTCAAGGGAAACTGAGCACCTGGTCGGTCCGCACGGGTAGGTCTCCCCCCCAACAGGATCGACCGCGCACCGTCAGCAGGGCCCTCTCTCCAACCTGTCCCCATCAGGGCGCGATTGGCGGGCGAGCCCCTCCCTTGGATACCGAAGCGGGCAGAATCCGGGCGGATCGCCGTGCAGACCATCGCGGTGGAAACGTGCGGCGCCCACCCTCACCCTCGTACGATCATGGTATGACGTGACGAACCGCGATCCAGGCGAGGACCGCGGCGATGCGTCTGGGGTGCCGCGCATCCCGCGTGATACGCCCGCTCTGGCACCATCATGTTGGCCCTGGCACCCTGGCGTGCTGCTCTCGCCCAGGCCTGCCTTCCGACCCGGGGCTAAGCTGGGCCGGCAGTCGCCCTCTCGCGCTGCCTCCCACTGCCCTTCGCTGCCCCTCGCTGTGTAGCCAGTTGACGCGCTGCGCTTCCTGACGCTGCCCATCGGTCTACGCCCCGATTTCCCACGCCCCACTGCGCCCACCACTCGTCGTCCATCCGCGTGCGTGCAACAGCGAGCCGTCCCGACACCATCGGGGCCGCTCCGACCGGTAAGGACGCTCCGTGAAGCTCACCGAGTTCGCCGTTCGCAACCCACTGGTCATCCTGGCTGTCACCGCCGCGATCGTCATCTTCGGCGCGATCGCGTACGCCAGGATGGGGGTCGCGATCACCCCGAACGTCAACTTCCCGTCGGTCGTCGTCACGACGGTGTACCCCGGCGCGGACCCGGAGACGGTCGAGACGAACGTGACCACGCCGATCGAAGACGCCATCGCCGGCTTGCCGAACATCGACAAGAATGGCCTGACCTCGGTGTCGACGCAGGGCATCTCGATAGTGGGCGTGCAGTTCACGACGGCGGCGAATCCGGACCTCGTCTCGGTTGACGTCGAGCGGGTCGTCACCAGCGCCCGGAACAACCTCCCGCCGGACGCCGACCCGCCAACCGTCACCAAGATCGATATCAACGCCTTCGGCGTCGCGACGGTGGTCCTTTCCGGGCAGCAAGAGCTCACTACCTTGCAAGACGTGGCCGAGAACGTCATTCAGAAGCAGTTCAACGCCGTTCCCGGCGTCGGTTCCACCAGTATCCGCTCGGGCATCGTCCGCGAGATTCACGTCGTGGTGGACGAGGCGGCGTTGAAGGCGCGCGACCTGACGATCAACACCGTGATCGCGGCCATTCAATCCCAGCAGGTCGAGGTACCGGCCGGCACCATCAGCCAGGACGGGACCGACTTCAGCGTCTACTTCGACTCGCTGGCCCACACACCCCAGCAACTCGGCAACATCGTCGTGCTGGCAAGCCAGGACGGGTCGGTCTACCTGCGTGACGTGGCCCACATCGAGGAGACGTACAAGAAGCGCAGCGCCATCGTCCGAGTGAACGGCCAGGAGGGTATCGCGCTGGTCGTCACCAAACTGGCCGATGCGAACACCATCGCCGTCGTCGACGGGTTGAAGCAGACAATCGAGCGCCTGACGCCACAGCTCCCCCCCAACACGAGCCTGGACGTGGTCATCGACTCCTCGACCTACACCGCCAGGTCGTTCACCACCGTGCAGCGCGCGCTGCTCGAAGCGGTGCTCGCGACCGGCCTGATCCTGCTCATCTTCCTGCACACCTGGCGGAGCACGCTGATCGTCCTGATCGCGATCCCGACCTCGCTGCTCTCGACGCTCATCCTGATGCACCTGCTCGACTACAACCTGAACCTGCTCACGATGATGGCGCTCACGCTCAGCGTCGGCATCCTGGTCGACGACAGCATCGTCGTGCTGGAGAACATCTACCGCCACTTCCACATGGGCAAGCCGCCGCGAGTGGCGGCTATCGACGGCCGGAGCGAGATCGGGCTGGCGGCCGTCACGATCACGTTCGTCGACGTCGTGGTCTACGTGCCGATCGCGATCATGCTCAGCGGCGTGGCCGCCCAATTCCTGCGCCCGTTTGCCCTGACGATCGCGTTCTCGACGCTCGCCTCGCTGCTGGTCTCGTTCACCCTGACGCCGCTCCTCGCGAGTCGCTTCCTGGCCCGCGACGATCCACATGCTCGGACCCTGATGGCTCGCTTCGGGCGGATCTGGGACGCCGGCTTCATGTGGCTGGAGCGGCGCTACGAGTGGCTGCTGAGACACGCGCTCCCGCACCGTTGGATCGTGATCGTGGTCGGGCTAGCGAGTTTCGTGTTCGGCATTTCTCTCTGGACCATGGGGCTGATCGGTTCGGACTTCTTCCCGAGCGGCGACCAGAGCGAACTGGACATCACGCTGACCCTGCCGCCGGCTTCCTCCCTCGACACGACCGACACGGTGACGAAGCAGATCGAGACGCTTCTGCGCAGCTACCCCGAGGTGACCACGCTCTACACCGTCGTTGGGGCGTCGAGTGACGGCTTTGGCGGTGGTACGAGCACGAATCAGTCTCAGATCACCGCGCTGCTCGTTCCGGCCCACGAGCGGGCGAAGTCTTCAGCGCAGCTTGCCGACGAGCTCCGCCCGATCCTTGTGAACGCGGCGCCGTCCGTCAAGGTCCAGATCGGACGGCCGAACGCCTTCGGTTTCGGGGGCTTTGGCGGTCAGCCGATCCAGGTTCTGGTGCAGGGGCAAGATCCGCAGACCGTCAATCAACTGGCGGAGACGGTCGAAGAGGCTGTCCGCAACGTGCCCGGCGCCGTCAGCGTCCGGAACAGCAACGAGAACGTTCAGCCGCAGCTCCGGGTCACCGTCGACTGGCGCCGCGCGGCCGACCTGGGCGTCACCGTCCAGAACGCCGGCGTCGCCCTCCGCACCGCTATCGACGGCTGGCGTGCCACCGCCAATCAATTCAAGCGCCCCGGTCAGACCTCGATCGACATCCGTGTGCTGACCGCGCATGCCGGATCGCTCTCGGTGAGCGACATCGCAGCGCTGCCAATCGCGGGCACCGACGGCCAGATCGTGCAGCTTGGCCAGATCGCGACCATCGAGCAGGTCACCATCCCGACCTCGATCCGCCACGTCAACCGCCTTCGCAGCGTCACGGTCAGCACCGAGCCCGGCGAGGGCAAGCTCGTCGGCGACGTGCAGGCGGCCGTGCAGCGCGCGGTGGCGCAGGTGCCGATGCCGGCCGGCTACAGCGTCAGCTACGCCGGCCAGGGCGAGGAGGGCGGGTCGGCATTCTCGGACATCTTTGCCGCGCTGGGTGTGGCCGTCGTGCTGATGTACATGCTGATGATGATGCTGTTCGGATCGCTGGTGCTGCCGCTGGCGGTGTTGATGTCGTTGCCGCTGGCGGTCGTCGGCGCGTTCGGGGCAATGGCGCTGACCCACACGCCATTCACCCTGTTCTCGTTGCTGGGGTTCGCGGTGCTGGTCGGGCTGGTCGGCAAGAACGCGATCCTGCTGGTCGATTACACCGAGATCTTGCAAAGCCGGGGCTACGACCGAACCTCGGCGCTGCTCGCGGCCGGGCCGGTCCGCCTTCGCCCGATCGTGATGACGACGTTGTCGGTGATGGTGGCGCTGCTGCCGATCGCCAGTGGCGTCGAAGCGGGATCCGAGCTGCTTCAGGCAGCGGCGGTGGTGCTGATCGGCGGCCTGCTGACATCGACGCTGCTGACGCTGGTGTTCGTACCGGCCATGTTCACCATCTTCGACGACGCCCAGAACGCCGTCCTGCGACTGTTCCGGCGCAGTTCCCCGACGCATGCGGTTACCCGAGATACGGTCCATCCCGCACCTGCGCCCGGTCCGAATGGCGCGGCTGGCCGCGAGACGAGCGCCCCGGCGCCCGCGGACAAGCCTCCTACGCCGGGCGGAGAAGCCGCTTCCACAGACGCGCGCCGAGATTCCCCGGCCAATGGCCGCGACGCTGGTACCGATGGCCGCGACGCGAAGGATAGCCCTCAGACAGGCGCCTCCGCGCCGCATACACGTCGACGAGACTGACGTAGGCTCGTCAGCGATCTCGGCCTGAGAGATGCGCCGCTCGGCGCGTACCTCGGTGCGTACTCTGGCACGTACTCCGACCCGTAGCTCGGCAACAGCGCGCTCGACCTCGCCTGGAGCCTGCCCGGCGTGTCACGTGTGGATCTCGTCGACGATCTTCCAACACGTCCCGCGTTCGCCATCCGGGTGATTCGGCCCGTCCAGGGCCTGGGCAGGTTCCCTGGTACGCCGGTGACTCGCAGTACACCATCAGCGCCCCGGTCATGAGCATGGTACCGAGGCGCTGATGTCAGGACGCTGATATGCCGGCCGCATGCTCGCGGCCGGTCTCGCTTACGACAGGTCCAGGGCCAGCAGCGCCGACGAGACGATGCTCTCGGCGTCGATGCCGTAGTGCCGGTACAGGTCGGCGCGCGTGCCGGACTGGCCGAAGTCATCCACGCCGAGCGGCACGAGCCGCGCTCCGAACGCGCTGCCCAGGAAACTGAGCGCGTGTGAGGCGCCGTCGTGCACCGTCACGATTGGGGCGCGCCGCTCCTCGGCCGGGATCAGCTCAGCCAGATGGCCGACGTCCACGCCGGTCGTGCCCTGACGCAGGTGCCGGCGGCGGGCATCGGCCAGGCCACGGTAGAGCAGGCTAGGGCTGGTCAGATTCAAGACGTTCGCGGCCACCCCCTCGGCGTGGAGCAGCCGCGCCGCTTCTACTGCCTCTGGGATCATCGCGCCGGCCGCGGCGATGTGCATGACGTACCGGCCGTCCAGGTTCGGAGCGTCCGCGCGCCAATCGACGAGACGATACCCGCCGGCCAGCACCTGCCGCCGCAGCGTGTCCTCGCCGAGCCGTGCCAACGCCGGATCGAGCAAGTCCTGATCGACCGTCTTCGTCGAGAGCCGCAGGTAGGTCGACATCCCGTGCTGACGATCGGCGATCTGGCGCAGCGCCTGGAGCAGCGTCCACTCGACCTCACGGCCGAAGCACGGCTCGTAGAAGATCAGGTTCGGAAGTTCGATCCCGAGCGACGGCGTCACCGTCGACTGGTGGGCGCCGCCCTCCGGGCTCAGGCTAACACCCGAGGGCGTCCCGACCACGATCATCTTGGCGTGGTTGTACAGGTCGTAGATCAGCGCGTCGAGACCCCGGCAGACGAACGGGTCGTAGACCGTCCCGATCGGGAACAGGTGCTGACCGCACAACTCGTAGGAGGTGCCGAGCGCGCCCAGCATCATGAACAGGTTCATCTCCGAGATGCCGAACTCGAAGTGCTGGCCGGACGGCCCCGGCTCCCAGCGCAACAGGCGTGGTCCCTCGGCCTCGAAGTCCGGGAGTTCGTGCGACGAGTACACCCCGACCTTGTTGATCCAGCCCCCCAGGTTCGTCGACACGGCGACGTCGGGCGCGACCGTCACCACCCGCTCGCCCAGACCCGGAATCCGCTCGATGTCGGTGAGCAGCCGCCCGAGCGCCTCCTGCGAGGAGATCCTGGCGCCCGTCCGCAGCCCGAGCGACTCCGGGATCAGCGTCGGCGGTACCAGCGGGGCCGGCGGCGGCTCGTCGATGCCGCGCAACCGCTCGGCTGCCGCTCGGCAGAGCCGCCCCTCGATTGAGTCCTCGGTGAAGCGGTCCCACTCGCCGTCCGCCGGCACGCCCAACTCCTCGCGTAGCTCGGCCATCTGGGTGTCGGTCAAGAGCGCCGAGTGGTTCATCGGGTGGCCGGCGATCGGCAGCCCCCAGCCCTTGATGGTGTAGGCAAAGACGACGGTCGGCGCGTCCTGATTCGCCTTCGCCTCGGCGAACGCCTGAGACAGCTCCTCCAGATCGTGCCCGCCCAGATCGGCGAGCAGGGCCGGTAGCTCGTCGTCCGGGATATCCTCGATGGCCTTGCCGACGCCTTGCGGGTCCGAGGCCGGCAGCACCAGCCGCCCGCGCGCCTCCTCACCAGACGCCCGGATGAGGCTCTGGTACTCCGGGTTGCTCATCTCGTCGATGCGTTGGCGGAGCGCTTCACCGTGCGGCCGGGCGAAGGCCGCCTTCAGCCGTCGACCGTACTTGCACTCGATGACCTGCCAGCCACTCGACCGAAACAGCGCTTTCAACTGGGCGGCGCGGATGCCGGGAACGACTCGGTCCAGGCTCTGGCGGTTCAGGTCGACGATCCAGAGCACGTTCCCCAGGCCGGCCAGATGATCCTCGAAGACGGCCTCCCAGACGTTGCCCTCGTCGAGCTCGGCGTCGCCCATCAGCGCGATGAAGCGGCGGGAGGTGACGTCGCTGAAGTGGAACTTCGCGTAGCGGGCCACCGCCGCCGAGAAGGCCGGTGCGACCGCGCCCAGCCCGACCGATCCCGTCGAGAAGTCGATCGGATCCGGATCCTTGAACTTGCTTGGGTACGACTGAATGCCCTTGTAGGATCGGAGCTCGGTCAGGTACTGCCGGGGCAGGTTGCCGAGCAGATACTGAACGGCGTGGAAGGCCGGCGAGGCGTGCGGCTTGACCGCGACCCGGTCACCGGCCTGGAGCTCCTTGAAGTAGAGCGCGGTCAGGATCGAGATCACCGAGGACGAGGACGCCTGGTGCCCGCCGATTTTCGACCCGTCGAGGTTCGGGCGAACGTGGTTCGCGTAATGGATCATATTCGTCGAGAGCCAGAGCACGCGGCGCTGGATCGATTCGAGCGCCGCCAGCTCATCCACCGGCACGCTTCCCGTCCGCCCCGCCTCTACCGTCAGCATCGTCGCCTCCGCTCGGTCGCCTCCTCCGATTATACGGTCCATTCGACGGGCCTTGAAGCTCCGGCTCCGTAGCCGGCCAGTCACCCGGGCCAGCCCTCTTGGACGGATACGGCTTCACGGCTATATCTTGACAGTGTGACGTAGTAGTGTTACGATGCATTCACGATGGCGGACGAGCGGTACAGTGTGAAGGAACTGGCGGATCGGACGGGGGTCACCCCTCGGACGGTCTACTACTACGTCAGCGAAGGGCTGCTCCCTCCACCCGAGGGCGGCGGGCCGGCCTCGACGTACGGTGTGGAGCACCTGGCGCGCCTGGAGTTGATCCGCCGCCTGAAGGACGAGTTCCTGCCGCTCGCCGAGATCCGACGGCGGCTGGAGGGGCTGAGCACGGGCGAGATCCTGGCCCTGCTCGACGCACCGCGGGAGCCGGCTCCGCCGGACGACGCGCGGGCCTACCTGCGTCAGGTGCTCGGCCCGCGTACGGCCGACGCGGGCCGGAGCGACTCGCGCCGGTCAGACCGGGCTGGTCGCTTCCGGCGCACGGAGAAACCGTCGTTCTGCGCGCTGCCGGTGCCGCCACCGGTGCCGCCGCCGGTGTCTTCCCCAAGGGTGGCGCCCGCGCCCGCCATTCCTGACGCTGCCGTGCCTGACTCCGTAGCGCCCGACGCCGCGTCGCTGCGCGGGGCTACCGGTCCCGATGCAGGCTATGACGAGGTGGAGGGCGAGCCAGCGGCGCCTTCGGCGTTCGCCACGCCATGGCTGGCCGCGCCACAGCATCCCGCGCCACAGCGTCCCGCGCCATTGCCTCCGGAGCCGCCGGTAGACGCGTCACCTGGGCGGGTCGTGCCCAGCGCGCGTGCTGTTCCGGATCCACCAACGCTGGCTGACGAGGTTGCGCCAGCCGCTCCCCGCCTGGACACGTTCCCTGAACCAACGGTCGCGCCATCACCTCCCATGCCGAGCGCCCAGACCTGGGAGCGGCTGCGAATCTCGGATGAAGTGGAGCTCCACGTTCGACAGGGGACGTCTCCGGGCGCTCGGCGAAGGATCGCGCGGATGGTCGACGCGCTGCGACGCATCCTCCGCGACTAGCTCCGCCGCACCCGAGAGCCGAGTGCGGCGAGAGACGCCGACCGAGGCGGGAGCTCACCACCAGGTGCGGGCGTCAGAACGTCGCCGGGAGCCGCGACCCATCCGTGCCCGATCCGGGGCGACACCCCGACCCAACCACCCGTTGCCGGCCCAGGAAGACCGGGCGGTGTGCGCCTCCGAACGCGGCGGCGCGTCGTCGTCGCGGCTGGCTGCCGCGTCATCCACGCTATGCGGAGAACAGGAGTACCACGATGGAGCTTCAAGCAACCTTCGATCGACCACTGGTCCGCACTCGCGCCGCCTCGACCCGCTACGCGCTGCTGGAGATCGCGGCGCCGGCCTTGCAGATCCGCCGTCCGCGCCAGCCCCTCAACCTCGCGCTCGTGCTCGATCGCAGCGGCTCGATGGCCGGCGCGAAACTGGCGCTGGCCCGCGATGCGGCGGCGCTCCTGATTCGGCAGTTGCAGGACGAGGACCGCGTCGCCATCATCGCCTACGACGACGAGGTGAGTGTGGTGGCGCCCTCGCGGAAGGCTACGCCGGCTGCTAAGGCCGACCTCGAGCGGTTGATCCGGGGGATTCATAGCGGCGGCTCGACGAACCTGAGCGGCGGCTGGCTGGAGGGCTGCCGAGAGGTAGCCGAGAAGCAGGGACACGGCACCATCGACCGGGTGCTGCTCCTGACCGATGGCCTCGCCAACGTCGGGATCGTCGATCAGGAGCAGTTGTGCACCCACGCGGCCGAGCTTCGGCAGCGCGGCGTGAGCACCACCACCTTCGGGATGGGCGACGACTACAACGAGGACCTGCTCCAGGCGATGGCCGACAAGGGAGGCGGGAACTACTATTACCTGCGCTCGGCCGACGATCTGGCCCCGGCCTTCAGCCAGGAGCTTGGCGGACTCCTCGAGATCGTCGCGCGTGAAGTCGTGGTCGAGCTACGGGCGCCGGGAGCCGCGCTCTCGATCCTGAACGACATCCCGAGCGAGCCGATCCCGGATGGCGTGCGGGTCCGGATCGGCGACTTGTGCAGCCGCGAGCAGAAGTCGCTGGTTGCGAAGGTGACCTCGACGCCGGCAGCGGCCGGGACAACGGCGCCGCTCCAGGCGGTGCTCATGTACCGTGAGCCGGACCTGGAGCGGGGGCGCGAGCAGGCGTTCCCGGCCCTCGAACTGCGCCATGCCTCTGACGGCGAGGTCGACGCGCAGCGGCACGTGTTCGCCGTCCAGAAGGCGACCGGCCTGCTCTACGCCGCGCGGGCGAAGCAGGAGGCAATTCGCCTGAACCGCGAAGGGCGGTACGACGAGGCGCAGCGCGTCCTCGCACGCACGGCCGAGCGGATCGCGAGCTACGCCGGCTCGGACGAAGAGCTCGCCGAGGCGATCCGCTCCCTCCGCGAGCTTCACCAGCACGCGGCGGTCGCGATGGCCGCGCCGATGATGAAGGAGACGACGTTTGCCGCCTACCGTATGAGCCGGATGCGCTCGGATTATCGGCGGTCGTGACGAGTGGCCGTATCCTCTTACCCCCTGGCCCCTTCTCCCGCGTGCGGGTACAGAGGCTGGGGGGTGAGGGGGCAGCCCGGGGTGAGGGGGCTCCACCGCCGGGGCTACAATCGTCCGGGGCGGGCGACGGCGCTCGCATGATGAGGGCGCGAGCGAACGTCTCGGCCCGACGTTGGCCAGCGTGGCGGGAGGGGTCCGATGGAGTACCGAGATCTCGGGCGCACCGGCGTGCGCGTATCGGCGCTCGGATTCGGGTGTGGCAGCATCGGCGGGCTGATGGTGCGCGGCGCAGGCGACGAGCAGCGGCGTGCAGTTGAGCGCGCCATCGAAGCCGGCATTACCTACTTCGACACCGCTGCATCGTACGGCGACGGCCGCTCCGAGGAGACCATCGGGCCGCTCCTGCGCGAGGTTGGCGCGGATGTGTACCTCGGTACGAAGTTTCGCCTCGATCCCGAGGACGTCGCCGATGCACCGGCGCAGATTCGCCGTCACCTGGAAGAGAGTTTGCGCCGTCTCGGCACGGAGCGTGTCGACCTCTTCCAACTGCACAATCGGATCGGCGTGGACGTGTCGGGCAATCAGGGGGCGCTTTCCGTCGAAGACGTGGTCGGCCCGGTTGCCGACGGGCTCGCCGCCGTCCGCGACGCCGGTCTGACCCGCTTCATCGGCATCACCGGCCTGGGTGAGACGGCCGCCGTGACGCGCGTCGTCGAGTCCGGCCGCTTCGACACCGTGCAGTGCTACGTCAACGCGCTGAATCCCTCGGCCGGCTGGCCGGTCGAACGGGCCGGCTCGCAGAACTTCGACGGCCTGCTCAGCACAGCGGCGGCGGCCGGGCTGGGCACCATCGCGATCCGAGTGCTGGCGGCCGGTGCACTCACCGGCACCCCGCCCGAGGCGCGTCACCAAAATGCCGGCGATCCCGGCTCGGCGCTGGTGTCTGGCGGCACCTACCGCTCCGACCTGGAACGGGCGCGCGCCCTGCGGGCGCTCTCCGACGAGCTTGGGGTGGAAAGCCCGGCCGCGCTGTCGTATCGACTCGTGCTGAGCCTGCCCGGTCTCTCGACGGCGCTCGTCGGCGCCTCGGACCTGTCTCAGCTCGAAGACGTGTTGCGCTGGGCCGAGCACGGTCCGCTCTCACCAGACGCCGTCCAGCGAGTGGTCGGCCTGGCCGCCGGGTAGGTTGGCCAGGAGGCCACCGACCGGCCTGGGTATCGGGCGCTACGAGATCGCCGGGCGCTGAAGGGAGCGACGCGCTGACTCGGCAGGAGACGGCCAGATGTCGTGCTGCCACGACAATGACGGCCCGCCATGACAGCCCGCCATGACGGCCCGCACGAGGCCGGCGAGACGGATGGTGCCAACCGGGGGCTGCCTGTCGGGCAGCGGACCGGCGACGATCTGCCGCTCCGCTGGCACGTGCTCGACGCGGTCCGAGTCGGCCGGCCAGATGGCGCGGGGGAGGCCCGCACTATCGGATTCTGGGTACCCGATTGCTCGCTTGACGACCTCTTCGATGCCATCTCGCCCGGCGAGTTCGCCCGCACCGACGAGCGAATGCCGTACTTCGCGGCGCTCTGGCCGGCCGCCGACTCGCTGGCAGCGTACCTGCTCTCCGGCGAGACCTCCAACGCTGCCCCGCTCGCCGGCTGGCGGGTCCTCGACCTTGGCTGCGGCGTCGGGGCGTGTGGCTTTGCCGCCGCTGGCCTTGGCGCGCACGTCACCTTCTTCGATTGGGAGCCGCGTGCCATCGAAATCGTGACGGCGAGCGCACGGGCACAGGGACAGCCACCCGCTGCCTTCCAGTTCGTCACGGGCGACTGGCGCATGCCGCCTCTCCTCGGATCGTTTGATCTGATCCTCGCAGCGGACGTACTCTACGAGCAGCGCAACGTACGCCCAGTCGCCGTCTTTCTGGCTCGACACCTGGCTCCCGGCGGGGGCGCCTGGCTGGCCGACCCCGGCCGGCCCCACACCGAGGCGTTCCTATCATTGGCGCGTGAGATGAGACTAACGCTCCTCGGCCGCGAATGGTTACCGTCGCGCCCGCATGGCGCAGATGTTATGCTCATGCGGCTTCGCCAATTGGCCTGATTGGCAGGCCGTGTGTGGCGTCACCGGCGGTGAAGCCCGGCGGATCGTGCAAGGCGATGTCAGGCGGCAGGGCCGTCCAACGGCCAGCGTCGCGCTCGGGCAGAGCGCGTGGCCTGATGCCGAGCGAGCGCCCGAAACGTCACCGAACTGACAGCCCGCTCGTCAAGGAAGGATGTACCCTGACCATACGCGGCGGAGGATGGCCACGACACATGGGCCATCCTCCGCCGTGGTAACCCGTATCTACCGTGGTAATCCGTGGGAGTGCCCTGGCAAGCGAGAACGATCTGATTGGCGTCGGTCCGATGGAGGGCCGGAGAACTGACGGGAGCCAGAGGATGAGTGGCGAGACGATCGACGACGAGGCGCCCACTCCTAACCCATGGGCGGTGCGCGCCAATCCAGCCATGGGGGCGGGCGAGGCCGTACGCGTCGACCGCGCCGCCCGCGAGCAAGCCGAGCACCTCGGCTCCCCCACGCACGACGCTTCCCAGGCCCATACGTCCCGCGCTCACCGCGACGGTGGCTGGGCGAGCATCGCCGGGCCAGTCGACCGGGTGAGCTTCTTTGCCGAGCAGGCCCGCCGCCGACGCCAGACCTGGCGCTTGTCGATCCTGGGTGTCGTCGCCGTCATCCTGGCCGGACTGCCGCTCTGCCTGGTGGTGACGCCGCTCGTGTATCTGGCGATCGTGCTGCTGACCAAGGCGATGAGCTACGCGATCCCGCTCTCACCGGAAGTGCCGCGCTTCTACCGGACGGTTGCCGGAAGCATCGGCGCCATCATGGTTGTCGTGGAAGAGGAGCGCTGGCCACCGGCGCCAGAGCACATCCTGCCGCTAATCGCCGGCATCCTGGCAATCCTGTTGCCCGGCATCGTGACGATGCTGGCCATCTGGATCCTGCTGCGGCGAGCGTTCGCACGCGCCGGCGTTGGCGGCATCCTGCTCGGCCTCGGGGCGCGCGAGCCGCGCCTGACCGATCTGGAAGAGCGCCAGTTGGTCAACGTCGTCGAGGAGATGGCGGTGGCCGCCGGCCTGCCGGCTCCCCGCGTCATGCTGCTCGACGGGGTCGTTGCCAACGCGGCCGCCGTCGGGTCCGGTCCAGACGACGCGGTGGTCGTGGTGTCGCGGCGGATGCTCGACGAGATGGACCGCGACGAGACCCAGGGTGTACTGGGACACTTGATCGCCTCGATTGGCAACGGCGATCTCGGTATCGCGCTGATGATGGTGACGATCTTTCGCACCTTCGGGCTGGTCTACACCATCCTCGACGCGCCGATCAGCGCCTCGGCTCGTGCGACGCTCGGACGACTGATCCTGTTCCTGCTCGGGCGGCATGGGTCGAGCGAGCAGGAACAGGCCGAAGCAACCGCCCGACTCCTCAGCAATCGTACTACCGATGTCGACATGTCGGACGTCGACGCCGTCCTCGGCTCCGACGCGGAGAAGCAGCGGATGCCGGGCGGCGTCCGAGGGCTGCTCATGAAGATCCGAGTTTACGGGCTGTTTCCGATCTGGGCGGCCGGCGGTATGGCGAGGACCGCGATGAGCCTGTTGATTCTGGGAGTGCTGAGTCCGCTGCTAGCCTGGACCTGGCGCACTCGCCGCTATCTTGCCGACGCGACGGCGGTGCAGCTTACCCGCAACCCGGACGGTATTGCACGTGGTCTGAGCGAGCTCCTCATGCGTGGCGGCGGCATCCCCGGCGGCGAATGGGCGTCACACCTGTTCGTGGTCGGCGGCGGCCTGGCGGCACGACGTGAGGATGCCGAGTTGGCGGCCAGGCTACGTCAAGAAATGACCGGCGGGGGCTCGCTGGTCGAGCGGCTGGCCGCTGCCGGCGCGATCGCCGACGCCGAACGCGAGCGCCGTGGCGGCAAGTCCGCCGATCAGGCAAGCGGCCGGTCCACGCAATCGGCGGACTCAGAGTTGAGCACCTTTGGCTGGATCGATCCCCACCCGCCACTGGAAAAGCGCCTGGAACGCCTCCGCGCCCTCGGCGCGCACGTCGCAGATCCGGTGAACCAGCAGAGCATGTCATCCTCGCAAAAGGCCCTGATGGCCGTGGTTCTTGGCCCGCTGGGGCTGCTGATCGCGGTGCTGATGAGTATTGCGGTGGTGCTGGCAACCGGGCTGGCCGTCGTCTTCATGATGATCCCCATGGCGCTCGTGTACGCCGTCTTCGAGTTGTTGTTCTAAGCACGTGCAGGTCGGGCGTGTCGGCACCACGCATTCTCGAGTGCCGCTCAGGTAGGGGCGCACACGGTCTGAATCGTCGCGAGAAGGAGAGCTCCCATGGTCATCGCCCTGGTCGTCGTCGCCGCGATCGTCGCTGGCATCGCGCTGTTTGCCATCTCGACCTACAACGGGCTCGTCGGGCTACGGAACCGGGTGCAGAATGCCTGGTCGCAGATCGACGTGCAGCTCAAGCGTCGCCACGACCTGGTGCCGAATCTGCTCGCCTCAGTCAAGGGCGCAATGGCGCACGAGCGGGAGATCCTGGAGCGGGTGACCCAGGCCCGTGCGAACGCGATCGCCGCCGGTAGCAACGTGACGGCCCGTGCGGCAGCCGAGAACGAGCTTACTCAGGCCGTACGCTCTCTGTTCGCCGTCGCCGAGGCATACCCAACGATCCGCGCGAACGAGAACGTGCTGGCACTCCAGGAGGAGCTATCCTCGACTGAGAACCGGATCGCGTTCTCTCGCCAGCACTACAACGACTCGGTGATGGAGTTCAACACGGCGCAGCAGTCGTTCCCGGCGGTCCTGTTCGCGGCCAGCCTCGGGTTCCAGCCGGCCGCGTCGTTCCAGATCGAGGACGCGGCCGAGCGGGCTGTCCCGAATGTCGCCTTCTAATCCGGCTGCTCCCGATCTCGAGACCCCGACGCCAGCGCGCCGCGCGATATCGGGCGGCCGCGGTAGTTCGCGACGCCGCGCGCACGAGGACTGATGCGAGCGCCCGGCCACGTGCGTGGCCGGGCGCTCGTGAGAGCCTGGCTTCGACGGGTGATATGCAGAGCGGCAGGACGCATGCTGCGCTATCGTCGATGGTGTAAGGATGCCAGTAGTGACCGCGTAGCCGGCCTCAGTTCATTTCGGCGAGCGTGCCGTCCGCGTGGAGCGCTTCAAGCTGGCGGTAGTAGAGCAGCCGGCTCTGGAGCTTCAGAATCTCGACCGAGAGCCGCAGCAACTCGTCCTGGTGAAGCGACGCGGATTCCTCGATCTCGGCGTCGCGGCGGGCGACTTCGCGGGTATCCTGGTGGGCCAGTGCGACCTCCAGGTTGATGAACCCATGCTCGGCGATCCCGACGAGCCGTCGGCGCTCGCGCTCGCGCGACTGGAGCTCCCGCGACGTCTCCCCGACCTTCCGCGCATAGAACGCTCCGAGTGGTTCGTGCTGCACCCTGGCCCCCTCTCCGCGACGCCCTGGTGGATTGCTGGCCGCCCGGGTTCACATCCGGGTCTCCGCACCGTCGCTGCTCCTACACTATCGCCGCTACGACCCGTCGGCTGGCAGCAACGCTATACTCATGAGCCGCCGATGAGCCTTCCTCCACCACTGCAAGAGTAGCGCCAGCATGCCGTCATCATCAGGCGCCTGGCGTCCCGGCTGCGCCTAACGAAGATCGTAGAGCGAGCGATCGTGCTGCCCATGACCGCCGCCAGGACATCTGCCGACTGTGACCGCCCCGAGCGAGTCATTCACCTGTACGGCGACTCGATCTTCCGAGGCTGGGCACTCCGGACGTTCACCCCGGCGCCAACGCACCCACTCTACTCCCTTCGTTCGCCCACCTCGACCATCGCCGCGCTATTCGCCGAGCATGGCATTCCAGATGCCGTCGTCTACGCCGGTTGCGTGCTCGGCGGGCGGCCCGGCGCGCCGTCGTTTAGCGACCCTGTGGTAACGCCTGAGTCAATCCGTCAGGCGATCGCGGACGGTGCCATCCGTCCGGGTGACCTCGTAGTGCTGGAGGAGGCGGGACAGCACGTTGGGGCCGCCGATTGGTACGAGGATGCCTTTGTCAGTCTCCGCGCGGCCGCCACTGACACGGTCGCCACGACGCTCTTGATGTTGACCACCCCGGACTATCGGCCGGCCCGCGAGGACTGCCAGTACGACCGCCCGCTCTCCGATGGCAGGACTCTGAATCAGATCGTTCGGGCGGTCGCCAGCGCCGAACGGCCGTATCCAGGGCGGACCCTGCTCGTCGACCTCGATGCCGAGATGGACCGATGTCGGGCTGCCGCGCTCGCCCGTGACGGGGTGGACCTGATGCACGGCGACGGCGTGCATCCGAATGTCTGGGGGCAACTGCTGGTCGTCGGGCAAATTCTCTGCACGGGCGGCTACCTCGAGCGGCTCATCTCCGCAAACGGGCTACGCGAGCTTGTCGCTGCCAACGCCGATCTCCTGGCCTACGGCGCCCGGACGTTCACGCCACGCCGGGCGCGCGAGTACGTCACCTGGCTGCTGTTCGAGTGAGCCGCGCCTGCGCCTGCCGAGCCGGGTACCTGTGGGATCACAATCCGCAGGCAACGAGTGAGCCGCGCCTGCGCTTGCCGCCCCCTGTCCGAGTTACACCTGAGCGCTCGACGTGACCTTCGCCTTGCCCCCAGGTAGCCCTGCGCCAGGCCCTACGCCAGGTACCGGGGCTGCGATTATCCCTCGCTGTGCCGGGCCAACGAGCCGATGATTGGCTGCTCCAGATGCGCGTAGTCCGGGCCGGCCATCGTCACCGAGACGTCGCGAGCGCCGGCGTTGAACGCGATCTCGCCGCGCTCGACGACCTCACGATCCGCGTAGGTCGTCAGGCCAAACAGGCTCCCGAACGGTGGAACTGCGCCAACCGGCGCCCCGACCAGTTCCTCGATCCGCGCCGCGTCCACCATCCGGACGCTCCGCGCGCCGCTCTGCTGTCGGAACGCGCGGTTATCAAGGCGGGCGTCGGCGGGCACGACGATCAGCACGATCCGGTCGTCAGCGTGACAGACCAGCGCCTTAGCGCCTGCCGCGAGCGGTGTCCCTCGGACACGTGACGCCTCTTCGCTCGTCTTGACGGGCGGATGGCGCAAGACGCGATGTGGAACGCGGTTGGCCTCGAGCAGATCGAGCAGTCGTTGCGTGAGCGGAGCGTCCATAGGCGCTCATTGTGGCACAGGACCGGCTGGCACGGCCGAGGCGCGGGGTGCTACGTCGAGATAAGGACGACGACGCTGTGACTGGCAACCTGGTAGGTGGAGGTGGACACGGGTGTCTCGTCGCCCGGCACGGCGATGTCGTTCGGTGATGCCAGGCTCGTGTCGATGGCGCGGAGCCAGCGCCGCCCCTTGACGACAGGGATCTCGAAATCGAGCGCCGATGGGTCCATGTTCAGCATGACGTGAAGGTCGGCGTCGCCGTCGAGCCCGCCGAGCGTGAAGGCCAGCACGTGCGAGCCAGGATCGAACCAGCCGGGCTCGTTCAGCAAGAAGCCGTGCCAGTCGATGTCGCGTAGCCCTCGCGAGTTCAGCGCGCCGGTGAAGAACCGCCGCCGTTGCAGGACCGGGTGGCGCTTCCGAAAGGCGATGGCCTCGCGGAAGAAGCGCAGCAGGTCTGCCTGCTCGTCGACGAGCGCCCAGTCGAGCCATGAGACCTCGTTGTCCTGGCAGTAGGCGTTGTTGTTACCGCACTGGGTCCGACGCACCTCGTCGCCGGCAAGGAGGATCGGGACACCCTGAGAGAGCAGCAAGATCACCACGAAGTTCGCGATCTGCCGCCGTCGCAACGTCTCGATCGCCGCGACGTCAGTCGGCCCTTCGGCGCCGCAGTTCCAGGAGAGGTTGTCGTCGAGGCCGTCGTGGTTGCCCTCGCCGTTCGCCTCGTTGTGCTTCCAGTTGTACGAGACCAGGTCGTACAGCGTGAAGCCGTCATGGCAGGTGATGAAGTTCACGCTGTTGATCGGCAGGCTGCCGTCCCAGGCATACAGGTCGGACGAGCCGGCGATCCGGCTCGCCACGGTTCCGACGATGCCAGGGTCGCCGCGCACGAAGCGCCGGATGTCGTCGCGGTAGCGGCCGTTCCACTCCGCCCAGCGGCCACCGGGGAAGTTACCGATCTGGTACAGCCCGGCGGCATCCCAGGCTTCCGCGATGATCTTGGTGTCCGCGAGCTCCTCGGACAATTCGATGTGCCAGACGACTGGCGGGTGCACCATCGGCACGCCGTCCTCGCCGCGCGACAGGATCGAGCCCTCGTCGAAGCGGAACCCATCGACGTGGACCTCGCGAACCCAGAACTCGAGGCACTCGACGATCAGTTTGTCCACGATCGGGTGATTGCAGTTGACGGTGTTCCCGCAGCCCGAGTAGTCGAGGTAGCGTGCCCGGTCGGCCGGGTCCAGATGGTAGTAGATCGAGTTTTCGAGCCCTCGAAAGCCGATCGTCGGGCCGAGGTGATTGCCCTCAGTGGTGTGATTGAAGACCACATCCAAGATGACTTCGAGGCCGGCCCGATGGAGCGCCTTCACGAGATCGCGAAGCTCCCGGATGTGGGTCGCCTGATCCGGCGAGACGCAGTAGCCATCGTGCGGTGCGAAGAAGGCGACCGGGCTGTACCCCCAGAAATTGACCAGCGGCGTGCCGTCCACCGGGTTCGAGTGAGCGACGTCGGCCGGATCGAACTGCGTCGCCGGCATTAATTCGACGGCGGTAATGCCAAGCGCCTGGAGGTACGGGATCTTCTCAATCAGGCCCGCGAACGTGCCCGGATGCGCCACGCCGGAGGTGGGCGACTTCGTGAAACCGCCCACATGAAGCTCATAGACGATCGTCTCGGCCATCGGCCGCTTCAGCGGACGGTCGCCCTCCCAATCGTAATCGGCGTGATCGATAACGACGCTCCGCATCGAGGTCGCCAGATTGTCGTCTGGGGTGCAGGCGTCGGCGCGCTGCCAGAGCGTCGTCGTCACGCCCTTCGCATACGGATCGAGCAGGATCTTGTTCGGGTTGAAGCGCTGACCGAGGCCGTGCAGGTCGTGGGGACCGTTCACGCGGTAGGCATATTGGACGCCGGGGCGGAGACCGCGCAGGTAGGCGTGCCAGAAATGGAACGTCCGATGACGGGCCGGATCGAGCGGCACTACCTGGAACGGCTCGACGGCCGTGTGCGCGGCGAACAGCAACAACTCGATGCTGGTGGCGTTCTGCGAGAAGATCGAGAAGTTCACGCCCTCGGCGTCCGGCGTCGCGCCGAGCGGGTGGGGTGAGCCAGCCTCGACGGCGAACGGCGGGCCGATGCCAGACGACTCGGCCACGACTGTCCGAACGGATCGGCTGGACGTGGCATCCTGGGGTGAGTCAGTCGTCGTCACATCCGCTGTTGTAGCGCGGTGGTGTGGTCTCCCGCACGATCCTCGGCACCGGCGACATCCGAGGCAGGCCAGCAGATCAGATGGCATCATCCGCGCGAGCGTGGCTGCCGGCCGGCCTCGCGGCGTATCAACCGCGCTGGTTGCCGCACGCCTCTCATCTGGCGTATCCACTCCTCGCCGCGGCCGCTCATCCTGCCCGCTCACCCCGGTCGCTCGTCCTGCCCGCTCACCCCGGTCGCTCGTCCTGCCCGCCGCGCACTCTGCTCGCCATCCCGGAGCCTGTATGCCACGCTTCGCCGTTCCTCGCCTGCCACGCCAGGTCGCGAGGCAAGCCCGTCACCTCCATCGTCGGGTGTTGACCCCAGCGCTGGCTGTGCTGATCGCCACCGGCCCGCTCGTCGCAGCGCCTGTCGCGGCCGCAGCCCCGCTGGCAGCAGCCCGGGCGCAGCCGGCTGGACTGTCGACGTCCGGCGGCCCGCCGTTCTCGCCGGCGTCCGACCTTCCGGACGTGCGAGTCACCCTGTCTGGGGTGATGGTCCATGCCACTCAGGACCAGATCGACGGCTACGTTCAGGAGCGGATGTCGGCCTGGAACGTGCCCGGCCTCGCGCTGGCGATCGTGGAGAATGGGCGGGTGAGCGTCACGCGTGGGTACGGCGCGGCCAACCTCACCGACGGCACCCCGATGACCCCGCACACCCTCGTCGCCGTCGGCTCGACCACCAAAGGCGTGACCGCGCTGGCCGTGATGCAACTGGCCGAGCAAGGCACGATCGATCTCGACGCGCCGGTGACTCGCTACCTACCCTGGTTCCACCTCGACGACGAGCGCTCCGCCGCGATCACCGTCCGTCAACTGCTCGACAACACCTCTGGCATCCCGGCGAGCGCCGAACTGACCGGCAGCCAGGAGCCTGACGGCCTCGAACGGCGGGTCCGCGCACTCGAGTACTCCCCGCTCCGGAGCGCGCCGGGCAGCCGCTGGGAATACGCCAACGACGGATTCAATACGGCTGGCCTGATCGTTCAGGTCGTGTCGGGCGTGCCGTACGAGCAGTACGTCCAGGAACACATCTTCGGACCGCTCGGGATGACCCACTCGACGTTCGACCCGGCTCAGGCAGCGTCGCTCGGACTGGCGCAGGGGTATGTCAGACGCACGGGCCAACTCATGGCAGCGCAGACCCGTCTGACGCGCGGCTACAACCCCTCGGGCATGCTCCTCACCGACGCCGAGGATTCCGGGCGCTACCTCGCCACGCTGCTCGGCGGGGGGGCGCTCGACGGCGCCCAGATCATCTCAGCAGACAGCATTCAAATACTCTGGACGCCGGCCGCCAGCGTGGACGAGCACACGGCATACGGTCTAGGTTGGTTCATTCGTCAGGAAGAGGGGCTGAAGGTCGTCGCTCACCCCGGCGAGATCCTGACGATGGGCTCAGCGTACGTACTGGTCCCAGAGCGGAACCTCGGAGTGGCGGTCCTGACCAACATCGACAACGACGCCAAGGTCGAGATCGCCGAAGGCATCGCCCGGCTGCTGCTCGGCTTTGAGCCGGTCCTGCGTGCGGTGCCGGCCATCGGTGCGGCAAACACCTTCGTGCCGAATCGGGCCGTCTGGGACGCCTACGTCGGCGAGTACGACACGCCGCAGGGGACGCTGCGGATCGCACGAGACAGCGACCGACTAATCGGGCGTATCCAGTCGTTCAGCGTGGACCTCGAAGCACTTTCGGACACGCAGTTCGTCATCCACACCGACGTCTCGGTCTTCGACGAGACGCTCCTCGAGTTCAAGCCGGACCCGGACGGCCGGATGTCGATCTACGTCAAGGGTCAGCGGTTCGGTGTAAAGCGACCGTAGCGCGCTACTCCCATGGGCCGGCGCGGGAGACGGCATACAGTTGTCCACCTCCAGCGTAACGACGTGAGCGCCGGAACGCGGCAGATCTGAGAGTGAGGACACGAGCACCTGGTATCGCCTCCGCACCATGCCGCTGTTGGCTGTCGAGACGACGGAGAACTGGCGGCTGACTGCTCACCACGCTGGCACGTCCCGTGCGGCCCCCATCCATCAGATAAGAACCGTGGCGCCAGCGCCGTCACGCTGGTACCACGCGAGAGGGAGCGCACGATGCCGACAGTCACGACTTGCGCGCACTGCCAGACGCCAATCGTCAATCCGTCGACGCGGGTGATCAGCGGCGACCAGACCTTTTGCTGCCCGAACTGTGCCTATGCGATGGAGGTAACGGGCTCCGGCTCTGATCCAGATACGATGCGCCACGGTGAGAAAGATTTCCGCTGTACCCACTGTGGGACGCCGATCGTCGACGAGATGACGATGGCGGAGCGGGGCAACGATCCGTTCTGCTGCCCGAACTGCCTTGCAGCGGAGGAGGCTGGGATCCGTAGCCCACTGGCCGGGAGTCAGGGCGGGCGCTGACCGCACCTCGGCTGACCGCACCTCGGCTGACCGCACCTCGGAGGACGAGCGATGCGCGGAACGATCACGAGCCTCTCACCCGAGCGCGGCTTCGGGTTCATCCGTGGCGATGATGGACAGGTGTACTTCCTTCACCGTGGCGCGCTGACAGGTGTCGACTTCGAGAACCTTGCTCCCGGCGTGACCGTCATATTCGACCCAGGCGGCCTCGAGCATGGTGACCAACCGGGCGAGCACTCACGCGCCAGCGACGTTCGGTTGGCCCCCGATGCGGTCCCGGCTGCTGACAACACCGTCCTGCCGACCGAGAAGGTGAACCCGCCGTCTGCCCGCTGACGCACACCGGCGCATCTGCTGGCGCCCATGGGCGAGTACGCCGGCGCGCCCGCGTGTTCGCCTGCGGTCGTGCGGTACAGTGTGCGCCGAGCGGCTGGCAAGACGGCCACGCGCCGGCCGGCCCAACATCCGCTCGGGCGTCAGACGTCCACGCGCCCGAGCACGACCCGGAGCGCACGCCCAATGACCGACACTCTCCACGAGCATCAGCCCACGACGATTCGCATCGACGATGTCGTGCCGACCGGCCCGATCGCCCCCCGCGTCTTGAACGCAGCCTGGCCAAACGTCTTCCACACTCGTATCTCTGAGATCGTCGCGCAGAAGGGGCCGCCGCCGTGGGCGGTGCTGATCATCGCTGACGAGCGCAATCTCGTGACCCTGATCGCCACCGCGCCCGGTGCCGGCAACCGCCCGCACTGGCACCGCGACTTCGACGAATGGTGGGTGGTGATGGGCGGCCAACTCGAGTGGGAGTTGAGTGGCGGGCACGTCGTCCACGCCAGGAAGGACGACATCGTCTGGGTGCCGCGCGGGAGCGTCCACCACATCCGCACCGTCGGGAACGAGACGTCCCTCCGGCTCGCGGTAGCGATGCCGCCGGCGGTCCACATCTACCACGACTGTGAGCAGTGCGGCTACAGCCAGGACGGCCCCGCCGAGTGGACCAGCGTTTGATAGCAGCCGGTCGTGAAGGTTGCCCCCTGACTCGGTGACGCACCCATCGTCCAGTGCGTGACCGCCATCACGGTTGCGGTTCAGTCAGCCAGCAAAGGCGGCGGCTCCACTGTGGAGCCGCCGCCCTCGAACTGGGTAGGGCGCACGCCGATCGCCCGCTGGCTACTTCCCAGGATTCACGTCGCAGAACAACAGCTTGCCCTTAGCGGTGTAATGGCACACCAAGACCAGATTCCCGTCCGCGCTGACCAGGATCTTGGTGTAGGCGACCTTGTCTGAGGCGGCGAAGGTCGACGTACTCATGAATGGGCTCAACACGATGCCCGTGGCCAACGCTGCTGCTACCAGGCTAAGAGCTCCTCTACGCGCCACCCTTGCAATCATAGGTATCTACTCCCGCTATGCCATGCTCCTCGAGTCCCCGATATGTGGGACTGACTCCAGGATGGGGTGTTGGCGGGGTAGCAGCTATCGCGCGGACGACACCGAGCAGGTTCGGCGCCGAACAACGCTCGAGGCCGCCAGCAGTGCCCAGTAGCGGTGCACTGTGGGCCGCGCCCGTGGCTTCTGGAGGAGCCGCTTGCAGACGGTCACGAGCGCAGCCTCCTGGCCCTCGATTGCTCGTGAATCTGAGAAGATGAAGGCGCTGGCCAGTTGGCCGGCGCCTTCATCTGAGTGGCGGGAGCGCTCGCCCCGCGTATTCCTGGTCCACTGGTATCGACGATGCCGTGCGACACGCCTGACGTTTCAGCCGGCCAGCCTGGCGGTGATGCAGGCCGAGGAGCTACGAGGCTGCGCTGTTAGCTGCCAATAGCGTCGTCGCGATGCTCCTCGACGAACTGGCGGCCAGTGCCCAGGATCAAGTCCTGGAGCGCGAGCGTCACCGTCAGGTCCGAGGTGACGCGCTTGCCGGCCGCGCGAGCGCGCGACTCGGCATCCTCGGTCAGCCGCTGGCGCTCGGGATGGTCCGGCTCACCGGGGAAGCCGAGCGAGGCCGCGAAGTCGTTCGGTCCGCCCGCGATGGCGGTCAGCCCCGGCACGGCAAGGATCGCATCCAGGTTGTCGTACGCTTTCTTGGACTCGATCTGGGCCATGACGATCATGTTCTGGTTCGACCACTGCGCGAACGCCAGCTTGCCGCCGTACCAGACGTTCAGCTCGGGATCTTGATTGAACGCCGTGCCACGGCCGCCACCCCAGGAGCGCTTGCCATCCGGCGGGAAGAGACACGCATCCGCGAGGCGCTGCGCCTCCTCGCCACTCTCGATGTGCGGGCCGAGGATCCCTTGAAGGCCGCGATCCAGCCAGAGGTTGATCATCCACGGGTCGATGCTCGGGACGCGTGCCGTGACCGACATCTTGTAGCCGTGGGCGATCCGGCAGATCATGTCGACCGACTCCGGCGTGAACGCGCCGTGCTCGCCGTCGAGGTTGACGGCGTCGAAGCCGGCGCGCGCCGCCAGTTCGATGGCCTGCATCGACGGTTCGGTCAGGCCCAGAACGAGCGCCTTCTTCCCTTCGGCGTTCTTCTTCAGGATCGTATTCTCGATCATCTGCACCCCTCTCGTGGCCTCCACTCACGCGGCGCCACAGTCGTCGCCCAGCGCAGGCCGAGGCCCGGCAGATGCGACAGCCGAGGATAGCACGGACCGCCCGGCCGATTCCGACCGAGCCACTTGCAGGGCTTTCAGGTGCCGCCCGGCCGCGCTGCCCGCGGCGTACATTGCCTCATCAGCGTCAGGGGCAATCCCTTGCCTCGTCAGCGTCGCGGCCGATCTCGCTCCTCCGTGGGCGTCCGCAGCGTTCGCCGTGCACACGAGCAGTCGAGTACCGTGTGTGCCAGAGCACTCACTGGAGCACCTGATGGTGCACTGACGCCCGTCAGGCGAAGGAGACGAGGGAGCGTATGTACGACTCGGAGCGGTACCGCGTCGATCGGGCGGCCGTTGACGCCTTCGTCGCGAGTCAGCGGCACGGGACGCTGATCGCGACGCCGCCGGATGGCTTCCCCCAGATCAGCATCCTGCCGTTCGTCAAGGACGACGACGTTATCGAGATCCATTGCGTGCAGGAAGATCCGGTCTTCGCGGCGCTCCGCGCCAACCCCCGCGCCACGTTCCTGGTGTCCGACTTCCTGGCGTTCTCGCGGCACGACTGGGTGGACCCGGCCGACGCCGGCCGCGCGACCCTCAACTTCCGAGCCGTCCAGTTCGAGTGCCGAGCCGAAGTCTCCACCGATCCGGCCGACGTCGCGGCGGCGCTCGCCCGCCTGCTCGCGGCCTACGAGCCAGACCAGCGCCCGGGCGCCGATTACACGGCCATCGCGGACGGCGACTACTATGGGTCGCGCCTGCGGCGGCTCGCGGCCGTGCGCCTGACGGTCCTGCAAGCCCAGGCCAAGTTCAAAGCCGGTCCATTCGGCCCGCCGGAACTGAAGCGGAAGATCGCCAGCGAGCTTCGCCGCCGAGCCGAGCCAGGTGACGCCAGCGCCGCCGACGTCATCGAGAGCTACCTGTAGATCCCGGACGTAGACGTTAGAAGGCGGCTGGTCCGCCTCCGACGAAGGTCGGCCAACTGCCGCAGCGGTCCTCCACGGTCAAGCGGACCGTAGCTGCGCCCGCCGCTGCCCGCTGGACGATGAACGCGGTCGTCACAGGGGTCGTCGGCAGGCTGACGTCGATGGGCGCGCCCCGCGCGGGCTGGCCGGCGATCTCGACGAGTGCATTGTCGGTCTGGTCGACCAGGAGCCGGACCAGCCCGTTGTTGGCGCCGGTGGCGGAGACCGTCACCTGAAGACGCCCCCCGCCGATAGCAGCCGTCTGAATCAGCACGCGCGGCCTCGGAGCGCATGCCGCCGGGGGTGAGGGTGGCGGAGGTGGAGGTGGCGGTGGAGGTGGTGGAGGCGGAGGTGGTGGAGGCGGAGGTGGTGGGGGCGGAGGTGGTGGGGGCGTGGCGCGCTGTTCGACGTCGAACTTCGCCACGGCCGACTGGATGGCGGCATACCCGACGTCCCCGCGCGGCCCGACGGCAACGTCCTTCGACATCAGCAGGATGTTTCCGAAGTTCGCGCACTCCAGGTCGCTCAGGTCCGGCGGTAGCGTCACGATCGCCCCACTCCCCCCGACGCCGCAGAAGCTGAGCCCGATCGCGCCGGTTGCGACGTAGAAGTTGCCATTGGCGTCCGCGGTTGCACCCGCACTCGTAAAATCGCGGCCCGCCAATACCAGTTGCGGCGGCGAGCCCTGGCCTTCGGGAAAGTCGGCCGAGAACCCGACGCCACGGTCGACGAGCAGCGGCGAGCCGAGCAGGCCCGCTGGCAGAGTCGTGAAGACGGTGCCGAACTGGTTAACGGCGATGCCCCGCGCGACGTTCTGGTACGGGGCGTTCGTCGCGCGGGTGGCGACAATCACCCGCGCCGAGGTCACCCGGGCCATATCCGGCGTCAACCGCAGACGGCCGACGAACGGAAACCCGACCGATAGCCCGGTGATGAATACGTCGATGCCGGTCGGCCGCGACAGCAGCGCGATGTCGTTGTACGAGGCCCGCCAGGGCTGGATCAGCCCGGCCATCCCGCCCACGAGGCCGGTCTGGATATCGTAGATCTGGGTGGCATCGAGGATCGGCGCGGCGTCGATGAGGAAGAAGAACTGGAGCGTGTCGGGATTGATCAGGTAGATCGACCCGTTCTGGGAGAGCAGCCAGATCCAGCCGGTCGCCGGGTCGGTCGTCAGTGTCCCGAGCAGCTCGGATGAGGTGATATCCCCCACGCGGACCTGACCGAGCAGAGTACCGTTCGGCGCGAGCTTGGAGAAGACGAGCGAAGTGACGCCGTCTGAGAAGATATAGACGTTGCCATTCGTGTCGGTCGTGATGCCACCAACCAGGCCCGAGAGCGCGACGAACGGCACCGGCCGTGACAGGATGGGCGCATCGGCAAGCGCCACTATCGGGGTGGCCGCTAGCAGCAGCGCCAGGACGACGGCCAGGATCCGAGCACCACCCATCCGACACCTCCCGCGGCGAGAGCCCTCACCGCTCGTCAACACGGGCCAGTGACAGACGCACCCCTGTGTACGTCGGGATCGGGATTGACATCGGGGCGAACCGGCGGTGGTTCGTCCATGTCGGCATCGGCGCAGTATGCGCTGGAGTCGCCGTCGCATTCACAAGCCGCACCGGCGATGAATCAAGCATACAGAAGGATTGACCGTGTTACAAGCGGTCTCATGCACAAACGCGAGTCAGTCTCGGAAATCGAGATGTCGGCTGCCGAGCGATGGGGCGTCACCATGCGACGGTCGCGGCCACGCTGGCGTCACTATCACCACGGTCAGTACCCACCGGTCACCGGTCGGCTCACCGCGTCCGATCTCAGCGTGAGGCGTGGCGAACGGGGCAGCCAACAGGCAGGTCACGCGCAGGAGTGATGGAAAAGTTGCCGCACGGCTCTGCGAGACAGAGAGCGGCCCCCGCTCTCTGCTGTGAGGGCGGGGGCCACTCGGAGGAGTCAGATGCCGGTCGGCGCCTCCAGCCCGCCGGCATGGGTACCGGCTGACCGGGGAGGCTCGATGAGCGGAGCGATCCGGTGCGCGGCTCGGACCGCTCGTCGAAGGCCTACTTGAAGACCGAGGTGCTGTTCTCCTTCTGGGTGATGAACTCGAGCAGGGCCGGCGTTCCTTCCTGGGTCTTCTGAACGCCGCGCTTGATCGCCGGCACGATCTCGTTCGGGTTGGTGATCCGCTCGCCGTAGGCCCCGAACGCCTTCGCCATGTCGGCATAGTTGCCGCTGATATTGGTGCTGCCGTACTTCGCGGTGGCGACCTTCATGATCGGGATCTCGATCGCCATCGAGAAATTGTTCATCAGGATCGACAGGATCGGAATGCGCTCTCGGACGGCCGTCTCGACGTCCATACCGGTGAAGCCGATGGCTGCGTCGCCCCAGACGTTGATGCAGAGTTTGTCGGGGTGGGCGAGCTTCGCGCCCATCGCAATGCCGAGGCCGTAGCCAAGCTGCGTGGTCTTGCCCCAGCCGATGTAGCTGAGTGGCGAGATGGGCTCCCAGAACGGGACGATCTGGTCGCGCGGGCTGCCGGCGTCGTGGGTGACGATCGAGTTCGGCACGTCGATGGTGTGGAGCAGATCCCAGATGACGCGGTACGGCGAGATCGGCGTCGAGGTGTCGGTCAGCTTCGGCATCCACTGCTCGAGCCAGCCGGCCTTGGTCTTCGCGATCTCGGCGGCGATGGCGTCGGCCCGGCCGCGCGGCTTACCGCCGAGCCGATCCCGCACCTCGGCGATCAGGGCGTTCAGGATCAAGTCGGCGTCGCCGATGAGGGCGTAATCCGCTACCACGTCCTTGTTCAGATCGAGGCTGTCGAGGGTGGCATGGATGATCGTCTTGCCCTTCGGCATAGCGGTGCCGTAGTTCGTCGTCGAGAAGCTACAGCCGATGCCGAGGATGACGTCCGAATTCTGGAGGAAATCCCAGGCGGCCTTCGGAATCGAGCGGCCAGCCGTCCCCAGCGCGAGCCGATGATTCTCAGGGAAGGCGCTCTTGCCCTGGATACTGGTGGTGACCGGCGCCTCGAGCAGCTCGGCCAGTTCCTTGAGCTGTGGCCACGCCTCGGCGTAGTGGACGCCCTGGCCGGCGTAGATCACCGGGCGCTGGGCACTCACCAGGACCTCGGCGGCCTTCGCCACGGCCTGCGGATCGGGGGCCGTCTTCACGTGATGCGTCGGCTCGTAGCGGAAGTCATCCGAGATCTCGGCGTTCGCGAGGTCAGCCGGCAACTCGACCATCGTCGGGCGGGGGCGGCCGTTCCTCACCTGGGTGAAGGCCCGCCGCAGCGCGGCCGGCACCTGTTCGGGAAGGGTGACCTGCTCGACCCACTTGGTGACGTGTTGGAAGTTCAGCAGCGAACTGAAGTTCGGCGTGATGTTCAGCAGGTTGCGCGGGAAGCCGCCCGGCAGCACCACGATCGGCACCGAGTCGCCGTACGCCTGGGCGACGCCGCCGAAGGCGTTCTCGGAGCCTGGCCCGTGCTGCATGGTGAAGACGCCGATCTTCTTGCCGGATGTAGACCGACTGACGGCGTCGGCCATGTGCAGGCCCACACGCTCCTGGCGGACGATGATCGTACGGATATCGGCTTCAGCCGAGGCCTCGATGATGTGGTTGACCGGATAGCCGATCAGGAACTCGACACCCTCGCGCTTGAGGATCTCCGCGACGGCGGACACGACCTTCATGGGTTGCCCTCCTCGGTGGTGTCGACAGGGTACACCATTGGCGAGTGGCGAGCGATCCCGATCCAGGTCTCTGTCATCAGTGCTCAGTCATCAGTGCTCAGCAATGGGGCGTGGCCCCGCGGGCGGTGACCCGCTCTGTCACTGGCTCCTGGCTGGCTCCTGGCTGATACCTGATGACCGATCGCTGACGGCCCGCCTCCCCGTACCACTCGTGCCTGCGTACCACTCGTGCCTGCGTACCACTCGTGCCTACGTACCACTTGCGCCTGATGGCTGGCGACTGACAACTGGCGGCTCACTCAGAACGCGGCCGGGCCGCCGCCCACGAAGGTTGGCCAGGGGCCGCAGCGGTCCTGAATCGTCAGCGGGATTGTGACTGGCCCGGGGGCCGTCCGGCGGACCGTGAAGTGTATAAGGGTTGTGCCGGGCGGCAGACTCGCCGTGAACGGGCCGGCTCGGGCGCCCTGACCGGCCACGTCGACGGCGGCGTTGACAGTTGCGCCAACCTGTACCGCGACGAGCCAGTTGTTCGCCCCGTTCGCACCAAGCGCCACGTCCAATTGGCCGCCGCCGATGGGTGTGGTCCGAACCTCGACGCGCGGGCGTGGCTGACACGCTGCTGGCGGCGGCGTGGGCGTCGGGATGGGTGTGGGGGTGGGAATTGGCGTGGGCGTGGCGGTCGGGGGTGGCGGCGCGCCGCTCGCCGAGCGCTGGTAGGCGCTGTAGGCTGACTTGACCCGGCCATCTCCTTCGACGAGGCCGTAGTAGAGACCGGCCTCGGGGATGTCCTGCACCGCGAACCAGTAGGATTGACCCACGTAGCCGACACCCCGCAACGTGTCGTAGCTGATCTCCAGGTTGCGAGCCTGGGTTGCCGCGTCCACGAAGACGTTCGTCCAGCCGAGCTCGGTCACCTGGATGCTCTTCGACGTGCCGCCGCCCTCATAGGCGAGGTACGCCGAGCGGATCGCCTGAACGTACGACCGGAGGTTATCACCCGAAGTCTGCCCGCCCTGATCCACGTACAGGTGCATCCCGATGTGGTCGAGCGGGTAGGCGCCGCTCCGCCAGCCGGCCTCGCCGATGCCCATGACGTACAGGTCACAGAGGTAGCCGGCGCCGGTGGGCGCGGACTCCTGGCACGCCGAGGACGCACCGGCCACCCGCGCCGTGCGGGGCGAGCGCCGTGTGCCGACGCGCTCGCCGAAGAGGGTGACACGGCGCGGGCCGGCCGTGGTCCGCACGAACGTGGTCAGGCCGCCAGGATCGGTCGCCAGCAGCCCGCCGCTGACGATCGCGGCATCCAGGCGGACGGCCTTGATTGCCTCGGTGGAGCGGCGGAGCAGCCAGGCATAGTTCGACGGAAAGAGGAACGTGCCACCGGTCGGGTTGCCGTCGTCGCCGATGGCGGTCCAGGCGTTCGGCTCGTTCCAGATCTCCCAGGCTGCGATTCGGTCCGCGAAGTGCCGCGCAAGGACACCGGCCGCGCCGCTCGCGAACGCCCGAGCGTAGCCGTTGTCGCCGCTGCCGCCGGCCGATTCGGCGTTGTTGGCGATCCAGTCGCCCTGGCTGCCGGGCCAGGACTCATTGGAGAGCAGCGCCAGCACCCGGAGGTTCTGCTGCCAGGCGCGCTCGACGACCAGATCGTATGCGTCGAGCGCAGTCCGTCCGTTGCAGCCGCGCGTCGTCCAGTCTGAGTAGCAGGCGCCGAGCCGGAAGTTGATGCGAACCCAACCGGCTCCGGCGTCGCTCATGATGGGTAGCTGGTCGTACACCGAGTGGTAGAAGACCGGGCTCCCGCTGTCGTCGACGGCCCAGCCGCCTTGCAGCCCCTGGCTGCCCACGGCAGCCTCAGTTGGCGAGACGGTCGGGAGGAGGCCGGCCAGGACCGCGGCTACCCACACCACGAGGAGCAGGCGCCCGGCCGTTGTCGGTGAGGGCGAACGCGGCGAACGTGCGGGAATCTGACGAGGGGGTGCGGGCGAGCCGGCACGAGGCGACGGCGACACGGACACAGCGGCTCCTGAGCCGCCCCGCCCGCGCGGCAGCCCTCGCCACCTCGATCTGAGGCGCGGAGCTACCGCGCAGCCGGCGGTCGGCGGCACTGCACCCATTCAAACGGACGAGCAGGAACGCCGTTCTGTCTTGCACCATCCTGCCGCCTGTGAGGCAGTGCCCTCTGCTGCGAATTATCCCGCGTGGGGCTGAAGTCGATCCCGGATCTCTCCCAGGATCCGTCGTACGTCCTCCGGATCGGCGCGGACCTCCCCCCGCTGCGCGAGCGCCGAGAGCCCGAACGCGCTCCAGCCGAGCGCCCCATTCGGCATCTCAGGTAAGCGTGGCAGGACGTGCACGTGGAAGTGCGGGCTCCCCTCGTTGAGGGAGCCCAGGTAGACGCGCACTGCGCCGGTGACCTCGCGCACGGCGCTGCTGGTACGTTGCAAGATCGGGCCGAGACTGGCCGCCTCGGCCGCGTCCAGATCCGCCGAATCGGCGATGTGACGACGAGCTTGCAGCAGCAACCAGCCGGCCACCGCCGGCGTGTTCGAGATCGAGCGCACCAGCCAGTGCTCGTCCTGGAAGACGATGCCGGCGGTCGGGTCGTCCGTCCGGTTGGCGAAGGCGCAGATCGGGCAGGGCGTTGCGTCGCTCATGACGCCTGGATCGCTCTTCGGGCCGCCGCCATGAACGTGTCGACGGCCTCAGACACGGATGCCTTGCCGAAGGCTACCTGCTGGCCAGCATCGGACTGAGCCTTGACGATAGCCGCCGACGCGGCTGGCAAGACCGGCAGCCCTCGCGACGGATAGGTCATCTCGCGCGAGATCTGCTTGACGAACGCCGCCTCGGCCGGCTCGAGCTCGGGCGCCAGTGCCTCGCGGACCGCCGCCGACGACGGAGCGCCCTGGTCCACGCGCGTAATCTTGCCGGCGGGGACGGAGTTGATGAAGAAATCGAACAGTGAGACGGCCAGATGCGGACTCTAGGTGTTCGCCGAGATGCTCAGCAGGATCGGCGGGAAGAACCACCAGTCCTTCGAGCCGTTTGCGATCTCGGGGATGCTGAACATCGCCATCGGCGTGGGCGTCAGGCGCTGGATCTGAGTCAGATGGTTCGTGCTCTGGGCTCCGATCGCTACCTGATTCTGCACGAGGAGGTTCGTCGCGAAGCTGCCGGCGTCGGCCTGGGTCTGAACGTCGGCCGGCGGGATGACGCTCGCCTGGCGTAGCTTGTTCCAGAGCTCTAGCCATGCCCCGAACGTCTCGGCCGTAAACCCGAGCTGACCGTCCGGCGTGAACAGTTCCTGGCCGGACTGGCGAATCCACGCCTGAAGGTGACGCTGGGTGGTGCCGAGGGTCGGGTCGGCGATGCCCCAGAACTGCCGCCCGGGATCAGTGAGCTGCTTCGCGAGCGCGGCCAGATCGTCCCAGGTCTTGACCTGCTGGTCGTACTTGATGCCCTTCTCCTGCATGAAGGCCGCGTTGACGATGATGGACTGGCCCACGTAATGGCTCGGCAGTGCATAGACGCCCTTACCGACGGTGCCATCGGCGGCAGCCACGCTGCTCAGGCTCTTCATGTCGATCCCCTTACCGAGGTAAGGGCTGAGGTCTAGCAGGGCACCTGCGGAGCCGAACCGCCCGATACGGTCATCGCGCATCCACAGGACGTCGGGCAGGCTCTTCGACGCGGCTTGCGTGGTCAGACGGTCGTTGTAGGGGGCCAGGTCGGCAAACTGAAGGTCCGCCGTCACACCGGCATTCTGGCTCACGAACAGCGCGATGGCCTTCTTGTACAGTTCGGCCCGCTGCGCCGTGCCCCATTGGGCCACGTTGAGCGTCTTGGGCTCGCCCCCGATGCCGAGCTGCGAGCAGGCCGATCCAGCAGTCACGAGCGCCAGGCCGGCCGTGCTCCAGGCCAGGAACTCGCGCCGCGACACCAGACGGCGGCCACGGGTCTCGATAGTCATGTGCCCTCCATTCCGTGCATCCAATGACTCACTTGAGGCCAGTCGTATGACTCACTTGAGGCCAGTCGTTGCGATGCCCTGCACAAGCTGCTTCTGGGCGAACACGAAGACCAGGAACAGCGGCACAAGCGAGAGCACCGACATAGCGAACATCGCGCCCCAGTTTGACGTCCCGGTCGAGTCCAGGAACGCATTCAGCGCGATCGAAACCGTGTAGTTGTCTGTCGCCGTGAGGTAGATCAAGGGGCCGAGAAAGTCGTTCCAGCTCCAAATGAAGGTGAAGACCGCCGTCACCGCCAGGGCCGGCCGCAAGAGCGGGAAGATGATCCGCCAGAACACGCCGAGCGGCCCGCACCCGTCGACCGTGGCGGCATCGTCCAGTTCGCGCGGCAGGCCGCGAATGAACTGCACCAGCAAGAAGACGAAGAAGGCGTCGACTGCCAGGAACTTGGGCACGATCAACGGCAGCGGCGTGTTCGTCCAGCCCAGCCCCTGAAAGAGGATGTACTGCGGCACCATCACGACCTGAAATGGGAGCATGATGGTTCCCAGCATCAGGGCGAACAGCAGCGGCTTGAGATGGAACTCCAGGCGCGCGAAGGCGTAGGCTGCGATCGAGCAGGAGCACAGGTTGCCGAGCACCGATAGTCCGGCGATGACGGTCGAGTTGAAGAAGAAGCGCGAGAACGGGATGCCGAGCCCCATCCAGCCCAGCGCCCAGTTCTCGAACGTGATCTGTCGCGGCCACAGGCCCGGCTCGGTGAAGATCAACTGCGGAGGCTTGAACGCGCTCGAGACCATCCACAGCACCGGGTAGAGCATCACCAGCCCCAGCGCGACGATCGCCACGTGCGCCGCCAGGTGCCGGGCCGAAAGTCGCTGGCGGCGCGTCAGGGTCGACGCCGCGTCGTGCGTAGCCGCGTCGTTCATCACTTGTCTCCCGCGTAATGAACCCAGTACCTGGACGTCCAGAAGGCGAGCCCGGTCAGCGAGCCGACGGCGATCATCAGCAGCCAGGCCATCGCGGATGCGTAGCCCATCCGAAAGTCGGTGAACGCCTGCTGGTACATGTACAGCGTGTAGAGCAGCGTCGAATCGACCGGCCCGCCGGTCCCTCCACTGACCACGAACGATTGGGTGAAGCTCTGGAAGGAATGGATCATCTGGAGGACCAGGTTGAAGAAGATCACCGGGCTGAGCAGCGGAAGGGTGATCTGCCAGAACTGAGTCCACCACCCGGCTCCGTCGACGGACGCTGCTTCGTACAAGTCGCGTGGGATCTGGCGAAGGCCGGCCAGGAAGATGATCATCGGCGACCCGAACGTCCACACGTGGAGCAAGACGAGCGTACCGAGCGCATACTCCGGGGTCGCGATCCAGGCCGGCAGGTTGGTGAACCCGAGCGCTCCGAGCACCTGATTAACGAGGCCGGCCGAACCGAAGATCTGGCGCCACAAGAGGGCAATCGCCACGCTCGACCCGAGCAGCGATGGCAGGTAGTACAGCGAGCGATAGAGAGTAAGCCCGGACAAGCCCTGGTTCAGCACGATGGCGATGGCGAGCGCGAACACGAGTTGCAGGGGCACGGACGCCACGACGTACTTGAAGGTCACGCCAACGGCCGCGTAGAAGCGGGGGTCATCCGTGAAGAGCTCGACGTAGTTGCGCAGACCGATCCATCGGGCCGCGCCGAGCAGGTTGTAGTTCGTGAACGAGAGATACAGAGAGGCCAGCATTGGCCCCAGCGTGATCGCAAACAGGCCGATGAGCCACGGCGTCAACAACAGCCACGGCGCATAGCCGTGCCGGTACCGTCTCGTGCGCCGCACGACGATGGGGACTGCCGGATGCCCTGCATGCGACGTCCCAGCCGCGGAGCGAATGACACGCTCTGAGGTCACGCCGGCTCCCCTTCCGTAGCTCGCTCAGGATCCGGCGCTCAGTATCCGGCCTGCTTGTCGACTACGTTGTGGAGCGGCTCTCCAGCAACGTAGCGCTTCAAGTTGTCGATGAAGATCTCCACGCTGCGCCGAGCGGTGCCGAAGGTGGTGGCGCCGTTGTGCGGGGTGATGATGACGTTTGGCAGATCCCAGAACGGGCTGTCCGGCGGCAGCGGCTCGACGCCGTGTGCGTCCAGGCCAGCTCCGGCGATCCACCCCTCACGGAGCGCACGCAGCAGCGCAGCATCGTCGGCGATGCCTCCGCGCGAGATGCAGATCCAGTACCCGGATGGCTTCATCGCACGAAACGCCGCCTCGTCGAACATGCCGAGGGTCTCAGGAGTGCTTGGCGCGGTGACCACCACGAAGTCGCACTCCGCGAGCATCTCGTGAAGCTGATCCGGGCGGTACATTTCGTCCACACCGGGTACCGGTCGCTGTGCGTTCCGCCGCAGACCGAGCACCCGCATGTGGAAGGCCTGGGCCTTCAACGCCAGATCGGACCCGGAGTTCCCGAGCCCCACGATGCCGACGGTGAGACCGTTGAGCTCCGGATGGGTGAAACGGTCCCAGGTCTTCGATGCCTGGGCGCGCATCCAACGCGGAACGTCTCGATTGAGCATGATCATCAGCAACATCGAGTGCTCGGCGAGCGGAATCGCGCCGTTGCCGACAGACGAGGTCAGCACGACCGGGCTGGCAACCATCTCCGGGATGAGATCCTTGTCGGCGCCTGCGATCCAACTGTGGACCCACTTCAGGCGCCTGGCCCGAGCGAGGTCCGCTGCCTTCACGGTGCCTGCAATCGCTTCGACCTCTTCCAGCACGTCGCCAGCCTCGCTCAGCTTGCCGACGAAATGGAGATCGGCAGCAGGTGCCGCGTCCCGCATGCGCTGCTTGTTCTCGTCCGAGAACTGTCCGGTCACCAGAACGGGGATGCGTGCGTCCATGTACCGCGTCACCTTATCCGAGGAGTTGGCTATCCGAATCTGAGGAGTTAGCTAGCCGAGGAATTGACGACGATGACGTCGAAGAGATCGATCTCCGGCAGCGCGATGCTCAGCCAGTCCCCATCTTGGGTAGTCTGGCACGGCGCATCGCTCACCAGGGCATGCACGGCCGCGTTCGCGCCGGCCCCCCGCACGCGAAGTTGACCGCCGCGCACCGGCAGGGGCGGCCCGAAGTTGGTCCGTCGCGCGCCCGACATGTTGACGAGGTGCACGATCAGGCGCTCGCCCGACCGGTGAATCGTCAGCTCTACATGCTCCGGCAGATCCACCGACACGACCTCATCGCCGGCCAGAAGCTCCTGCACGATCTCATGCATGACGTCGCGGGCGACGGTGAGGCCGAGGTCGCGGTAGGACCGCCCGATGGTCCAGGGGAGCATGGCAGTCCGGCCCTTGCCGTGCGCCCGAACGACGTATCCGGGGTGCTCGACCGGCTCGTAGCCGTACGCTTTCTCGGGCGGCCCGAACGAGGCACGCGCCAGCATGACCTGATGGCGCTCGGCATCATCCTTCCAGGCGCAGAAGTGGTATGCCCCGTACACCGGTAGGATCGGGCCGAGATACTGGTGTGGACCGCTCCGCCCCTCCTGGTCCGGCGCGATGCAGGTGGACCACAGCGCCTGCCCCTGGGTCACGGCGAGCTGGCTTTCAGCAGCCAGGCTCGCGAGCTGGATGCTGCCATCAGCGGCCAGCCCCGACGAACCGGAACTGAGCAGCCGGCCGCCATCGGCCACGAACGCATCAAGGGTGCGCGCCGTGGGCGCGGCTAACTCGCCCAGGTCCGGCAAGATCAACACCGAGTACCGGGCCAGCCCGCCGCTCGCGGCCATGTCGACAATGCCGTCCTGGGGTACGACGTCGAACGGCACATGGGTCTGTTGCAGAGCCTCGTAGAACCCACGATATTCCGCCGTCGACCGCTCGTGGTCCACGGCTGAGCGTGTGAGTTGCTTCGGCAGAACCAGCCCGGTGCGCGCTGTGGGACGCATGTTGAGGTAGACGTCCCGCCAGCGCTTGTGGAAGCGCGTGATCTCACCTGCGACCGGCAGGCAGGGGTACGGAATCAGGCCAGGGGGACCCATGATGTAGGTCGAGGGGTTGCCGCCACGGGAAATCGTCTGGGCCAGGTACTGTGCGAACTGCTCCGGCTGCTCGCCGGCCAGACGGTACGGCATGTCCATGAACGCCACGGCGTTGACCAGTACCGGCACTTCCGGGCGGTGTGCCTTCGGCGCGCTGACCGATTCGCTGGTCGCGTGGGGCCAGAGTTCGCGTCCCAGCGCGTTGTTCGCCTCGTGGAAGATCAGGTTCGCCGTCCGGCCGAGCAGGAAGGCGTCCGGGCGGCGCGCCGCGATGTGGTCTTTCAGGCGATTTGTCAGGTCGTGGATAGTAGCCGCCGCGAACGTTCGCCATACCCCGTAAGAGTGCGCGGCCGGGCTATCCGGGAGCGCGTCGAGGCCGCTGTAGACCTTGAAGGCGCTTTGACAGCTCAGGCAGTGGCAGACGCCGTTGTAGACCTTGCTGTAGTCGACCTCGTTGAACCCGAACCAGTTGAAGAAGAAGCCGTCGACCGGATAGCGGTCGATCACCTCGTCGAGCGCCTGAAACGTCTTCTCCTGGTAGTACTGTCCGCTCGGGCAGACGCTGAACAGCCCGTTGTACACCTGCGACTGCCCGCTCGGCGAGACGTACAGCCACTCGGGATGCTCCGCCGCGATCCTGGCCGAAACCTTCGAGAAGTCCATGCGCGCCACGAGCCGCAGTCCACGCGCGTGCGCCCCTCGCACCGCGTCACCCAGCATGTCGCCGCCAGGGCGCTGGGCAAGGTACGGATTGCGGGTCTGGAATGGCAGGTCGGTGGGATAGAAGGAGAGGATGCCGCCGGCGTTCACGAGCCAGGCGTCGGCGCCATGCTGCTGGATATAGTCGAGGACGGCCTCAACGTCGAGGGTTGCATCGATCTCGCGCAGGTTGGTCTGGAACATTCCAAACGGCAGGCGCCACCAGGTGCCGGCTGCCTCGCCTGAGCGCGATCCGGACGCGGGCGCGTCAAACATGGTCTCCAAGCGGCCTCCGAGGGTGCATCGACGCATCTGCAAACGTTGCCACAAAGTTTGCAGGCAGTATGGCACGGGCCATCATGGCGGTCAAGCCGACGCGCTGACCCCACGTGCTGCCCGGCCCCGCCGCGATCCCCTGGCCACGTTGCTGCGCGGGCCGCCCGACGACTCGCGCACGATCAGCGTCGGTTCGAGCGCCACTCGGTGCGGCAGCCACGGCTCGTCGTCCGGCCAGGTGAGTCGTTGGAGCAGCAGTTCGACGCCCTGACGACCGAGTTGCTGGACCGTGTGCACCACGGTGGTCAGTGGCGGCACCAGGTAGGGCGTAAATTCCAGGTTGTTCTGCCCGACCACCGCGACATCGTGGGGGACACGCAGTTTCAGATCGGCGAGCGCCTTGAGGACGGCCGTTGCGTGCAGGTCATTGAAAGCGACGACAGCCGTTGGGCGCGGCCGGAGCCGGCCCATCGCATCCATAACGCGTGCATGGGTCTCCGCCAGACTGGCCGGGGTTTCGAGGATGCAGTCTGGCGCAAAGGGGATACCGTACTCAGCCAGCGCCCGCCGGTACCCAGGTGAGCGTTCCAGCGCCGGCACGCTCTGCCCGGCGAGCGTGTGGTACAGGATACGCTCGTGGCCAAGCTCCAGGAGATGGCGAGTGGCGAGATAGCTGCCGTGTTCCGCTTCGACCAACACGTAGTCCGCCTCGACTCCGTCGGCATCGTCGATGCGGCGGTTCAGCACCACGAACGGCATGCCAGCCGTGGCGAGCCGGCGGAGCGGTTCGACGCCGCCGACCCCCGAGTTGATCAGCACCCCGTCCACTCGCCGCTCGAGGAGTTGCTGATATGCCTGACGCTCGGCTTCGGCCGATGCGCCAGCGTCGCAGACCATGACGCTGTAGCCACGCGGGGTAGCGGCGTCGTAGATGCCACGTAGCAAGGGGCCGTTGAACGAGGTGGCGCGTGCGTCGTACAGCACGACTCCAAGCGTCTTGCTGGTGCCTTCCCGGAGGGCGCGGGCATGCTGATTCACGGTGTACTGAAGCTCGCGGGCAGCGGTCAGGACCCGCTCCTGCACCTCCTTCCGGACGTCGCCACGGCCGTTGAGAACCCGTGAGGCGGTGCTGATCGAGACGTGCGAACGCTGGGCGACTTCGCGAAGGGTGACGCGCATGGCGCTAGATGCTCGCCGACATGGGTACCGCTGCCCCCTGCAACGTTTGCAGAAACGTTTGCAGCCCGCAGTATACCCGCCCTGGGCGGCTAGCGGGGCACTCAATCCAGTCCGGCGACCGCGTATCCCGTCCTTGCTAACCAAGGTGGTCCATCGTATCCCGAGGTTGAACTCCTCCGGAAGTATCATTGATCCGGCTCAAACCAGAGCCGAGTCGTGGGCAGATATCGCGGGAATAGCCCGTATCATCGTATGCTGCCCTGGAAAGATCGACTGCGGCGATTGAAACGCGTCAGACATTCTGTTGAGCGTGGCGTCTCCGAACTGGCCCCTGGAGGATGACGAATGGCAGCGTCTGGGGAGATCGCGACAGCGGGAATGCCGACGAGCGCACAGATCGGACAACTTACGCGGATGGTTGTGGGCTATCGCGTGTCCCAGGCCATCGGCGTATTCGCGAGACTCGGGCTCCCCGATCTTCTAAAGGACGGCCCTCGGGGCATTGACGAGTTGGCTGATGTCACCCAGGCGCATTCGACCAGCCTCTTCCGATTGTTGCGCTTCCTGGCGGGCGTCGAAATCGTCGAGGAAACTGCACCGCGTCGGTTTGCCCTGACATCGCTTGGCACGGGCCTCCGGTCAGACGTGCCGCGTTCGGTCGGACCGATGGCGCTCAACCTCCTGAGCCCGCATCTCTGGGCGTCCTGGGGCGATCTCATCCACAGCGTGCGGACTGGCGAGACGGCCTTCGCTCACGTCCACGGTGTGGAAATCTTCGATTTTCTGGCCCAGAACTCGGACGCAGCCACGCTGTTCGATCGGTACATGACCAGCAACACGGAGGACTCGGGCACGGCCATCGTCGAGGCGTACGACTTCTCTGAGATCGAGCGGTTGGCTGACGTTGGCGGCGGCCAGGGTCGGATGATTGCCACGATCCTCAAGGCGCATCCGTCGATGCGAGGGATCCTGTTCGATCGTCCGAATGTGACGGCCAGCGCGGCCAGTTTCCTCGAATCGGCAGGGGTCGCTGACCGCTGCGAAATTGTGGGCGGTGATTTCTTCGCATCGATCCCGGCCGGTGCGGACGCTTACATCCTCCGCCAAATACTGCATGACTGGGGCGACGCGGACGCCTTGCGCATCCTCAAGAACTGCCGGATGGCGATGAAGCCCACCAGCCGAGTGCTGGTGATCGAGCGTGCGATCGCTCCAGATTATCCACACGCGATGCCAGTACTACAGGTAGACATGACGATGCTGGTCAATACTGGCGGCGTCCAGCGCACCGACGATGAGCATCGGACTCTGTTCGCCGACGCCGGATTTGATCTGACGCGCATCGTCCCCCTCAACGACATCGCGCAATATGCCGTGTACGAGGGTATGCCAGTCTGAGCGACGCTCGTCCGCATGTTCCTGGCAGTGGCCGCCTGAAAATGCCCCAAGAGTAGCGGGACCGTCTTTCCGCAGTCTGTTACACGCCGAGGAGCGCGCGGGCGTGCCCGCCGACCATCGGGCGGATCTCGACGGGGGTGAATCCTGCGTCGAGCAGCCCCTGTACGTAGGCTTCCAGCCCCTCGACGGGCGGTGGATTCTGGGTTTGCCCGAAGTCCGTGGCCAGGATCGTCGAGTCGACGCCGACCTCGCGAATCCGGGCGGCAAGCTCGACCATCGTGAGCGCGGCGTACGGCGGGCGAGTGACGTTGAAGGTGCGCTCGAAAAAGACGCCACGCTCGGTCAGCCGTTTCTGGAAATCGACCGGCATCGAGATAACGGGCAGGTCCGGATGGGTCAAGATCACCCGCTTGAGCCCGACGTCCTGGGTATGACGGGTCAGCCGATCCACTTCGTCAGGGGAGAGGTGGCCGCTGGCGAGTACCATGCCTCGGTCCCGTACGATCTCGACGACCGCCCGGGCGTCCGCCGTGAGCGTGCCATCCGCGTCGAACACGCGGACGGCCTGCTCCCGCCCCTTGACGCTCAACTGGGCGCGGTGACGCTCGCCGCCATGCGCCTCGTGCTCGAGTTGATTCTCGGACTGGAACGTCGGGAGCCAGACGACTTTCGCCCCGCCGCGCGCCGCTGCTTCGACCGCCCAGGGGTTGATGCCGCCCATCGGCTGGTTCAGCACGAGCGAGCCGATGATGCGGATGCCCGGCACCTGCTGCTCGACGAGTTGGGCACGGAGCGCGGTACTGAGGAAGTGGTTCTTCAGGACGACCGCCGCCATACCGCGCTCACGGGCCTGGCGCGCCACCGCGAAGTCATCCAGCTTTCGCTCGACCAGATCCGGCGAGCTATGGACGTGAGTATCCACGGCTCCCTGGAGTAACTGCCGCGCTTCGCTCGTGGCTCCTGCGCTCGTCGTCTCAGCACCCGTCGCCTCAGCACTCGTCGCCTCAGCACTCATGGCCCCTCCCAACGTCGCTCCGCTCGACCTGGCGCCGTCGCACCGTTCATGTCGCGTGTCGCCCGAGTATAGAGCGTCGGCCGGATAGCACCCTCACCAGTGGACCGTACGGGTGTTCTGCACGATCTTGCGCCCACAACGCCCTCCATACCACCGGGAAGCCCCTCACCCTCGGCCTCTCTCCTGGGTACGGGAGAAGGGTCGAGGAGCGTCCGCGCACACGCGCGTCGTCGATGCCGGTGCGCGGCACTGACGAAGCGAGGATGGGCCTCGAGGTCCAGCGTCAACGCGAGCAGGCGCCGTACTCTGTGGCGCCGAAGGGTGGGCCGCGCACGATACATGGAGTCGTAGTACGCTCGGGTTACCCGGTCAGCTTCGCGCCCCAGAGCCAGGTGAGGCTGTCGGCGCGGGGCTGCCACTCCAGACTCGGTCGCGCACCGTACAGGTCGTCGAGCTGGGCCAGCCACACGGCCGGTACGTCGGTCCGCAGGGTACCCAGAAGTTGCTGATAGAGCGCTCGGCGGCGGTCGGCGTCGAGGGTAGCCGCTGCGTCGGAGACGAGCGGATCGATATCCGGGTTCCCATAGTAGTCGCGGCCGAAGCTCGACGCGTTGGCGTAGATGCGAGCCATCGTGAAGTGGGGATCGAAGGTACGGTTGGTGCCAGCCAGCAAGAAGACGTCTTGGCCCTGCCCGGCGTTGATCTTCTTCAGGTACGCGCCCCACTCGAGCGTGCTCTGCTCTACCTCGATGCCGACACCGCGCAGAGAGCCAGCCACGACGAGCGCGAGTTGATCGTCCATCGGGTAGCGGCCACGCGGTGTCTCCAGCGACACCTGCACGCCGTCGCCATAGCCGGCCTCAGTCAGCAGCGCACGAGCGCGGGCCGGGTCGTACGGGACCGGGGCGACGCTCGGATCGTAGCCGAAGACGTTCGACGGGAACGGCGCCGTCACTCGGCGGGCATACCCGCCGTAGAGCTTCTCGACAATGGTGTCCACGTCGATGGCGTGAGCCACCGCACGGCGCACCCGCACGTCGTCGAGGGGCGGGCGGCGTGCATGCAGGCGGAGGTAGAGCGTCTGGATGCCCGGCCGACGGAACAGCCGCAGCTCGGCCGACGCCAGTTCGCTCACCTGATCGACTGAGATGCTGGTGGAGAGATCGACCTGGGCCGTCCTGAGCGCAGCCAGCCGAGTGGCGGCATCGGGAATCGGCCGGAACTCGACGCGATCGACGCCGGGCGCGCCGCGCCAGTGCTGGCGGTTCGCGTCCAGGACCAGGCGATCGTCATGAGCCCATTCGACAAACCGGAACGGCCCGGTCCCGACCGGCCGCTCGCTCAGAGCGTCCATCCCACTCGCCGCCGCATGGCGGGGCGGCAGCATCGCCAGCGCCGTCAGTTCGGCCAGCAGCGGGGCGAACGGCTTCTTGGTGACGATCCGCACGACGAGTGGGGTCGGCGTCTCGACACGGTCGATGCTGTCGAGTTGCGCCTTGACCGGCGACTTCGAGGCCGGATCCAGCATCGTCTCGACGGTAAACCGCACGGCCGACGAGTCGAATGGCTCGCCGTTGTGAAACGTCACGTTCGGCCGTAGGCGAAACTCCCAGGTTCGGTCGTCGAGCACCCGCCACGACTCGGCCAGCGCCGCCTGGGGCGCGCCCTCGGCGTCGAGGAAGGCCAACGAGTCGTAGATGTTCGTGTGGACGCTGGCCTCGACGAGACCGGTCTGAAGGAGCGGGTTGAGCCCGGCCGGGTCGGCTCCGAGAGCGACAGTCAGGGAAGGCCGTGGCGAGGGTAGCCGGGAGCAGGCCGATGCCGTGGCGGCGAGCATCGGAGCAACGAGCGTCGTGGCGGCGACCGCCACGGCATGGCGCAGGAAATCGCGGCGACTGGACGATGGCGGCGCTGTCCGCACGCCGCCGAGCTCTCGACCGGCCATCTGGCCGAAGATCGCCCGCCGAGTCGACCGTGGCCGCTGGCTCGACTGCACCTTTTCGGGTCGATCATTCTCGCGCGGCCGCCCCATGTCAGAGCGTCTCGTTCGCGAGCGTAAGATGACGCCGGGTGTACTGCTCCAGGTTTGCGCGCTCGCGCGCGGTCAGCACTTCGCAGGCCCAGCCCCAGTGCAACGATACCCAGTCACCGGGCTGGGCGCACTCCGCAAAGCCGTGCCCGTCGACCTGCCGCAGCGCTCGCTCGACCTGGGTCTCGCCGAGCGCGAGCTTGCCACTGTGGAGCACGAGCGGCTGCCGCTCGACGACCAGTTGGGCACCTTCGACACGGGCCACACGCCCCCAGCTAATTCGGCAACCTTCGAGCGTTTCGAGGGTGTGCCCTAGCTCCCCCACTCGACTGTGAACGTCGAGCACGTGGAAGCTGTGGTGTGGCTGTGCGCCGGCCGGGGCTTTGCCGAGCACGAGGTCGCGGGTGCGGCCCTGAAGCTGTTTGCCGAAGCGCTCCCGCAGGGAGTCGTACAATTGCCGCACCTCGACGCCATCCAGGAGTTCGTTGCCGAGCCAGTATGCTTCGACGACCCGCGTGTCGAATGGGTCCGCGATGCCGTTCGAGCGGGCGATGAGTTGCAAGTACGGCAGCGCGCCCGTGAAGCGGCGCAGCAGGGGACTGAGGCCGCCGTCCACAACGCCCTCGATGGCGTACCCAAACAGCGTGCTGTTGTCGTCGCTGCCGCAATACCGAAGCCGGTTCGGCATGAAGGCGTAGCGAATGAAACGCAGCGGCCCGGCCAGACTCGGGGCGCGCGGCTCGGCTACGCGCTGGCTGACGTCACGCATGACGCGCGCTCTCGGCGGTGACGACGGGGGCTGTCTGCTCATCGCCGCTCGCGAGCATCTGCTCATCCGGCACGGCTTGCATCTGCCCGATTTCCTCGTACATCGCCAGGATCGCCTCGGCCTCGTCGGGCGCGATGACCTCCAGCACCAGCCCACGGTCGACCAGCACGTACTGACCGACCTCAACGTCAGGGCAGACCGCCAGGCTGACCGTCGCGCGCATCCCGCCGTACAGTTCGATGTCCGCGGCTGCGCCGTTCACCGCCAGCACGCGCGCCGGCAGCACCAGACACATCAAACGCCCTCCTTGTTGCCGTGTGAGTGGCGGCTCGTTGCCTGGGCACGGGTCTGCTCGTCCAGGTGACGGCTGGTACCTGGACGCCCGCCTGAAAATTCTTCCTGGTTCAGAGGCTGGCTTCCAGGGTCACATCTCCCGCGTTCTCAGGTACCTTCGAATCTCCAGTGGCGACGGCAGTTGGCCTGTTGGGCAGCCGACGGCAGCGAATCGCACTGGCGCGGACGCTCCTGGGCGATCCGGCCGTCCGGGTACTCGGTGAGGCGATGCGGGCGCTCGGAGGAGCGGCGTCACAGGCGCGCCTCGCCGTGCAGGACGAGATGTCACCCCTCCGGACGTCGCTTCGGGCGGAGCCCGTGACCGTAGCCCTCGAGACGACGCCCGCCCACTGCCGCTACGCTCGCCAGCCGGGCCGCGGCCTTGCGGCGAGATGACCGTGTCGTCAGCGCAACAGCGGACTCGCGACGCGGCACGTTTCGTGCCAAGTGACGCGGACGGATGCCGCCGGAACGATCGAGATGAACGCCCCTGCCAGGGTAGTACGCTCGACCCTGGGCGCCCGGCTCAGGAGCGACGGCGCCCAGCATGGGGGCACGCACCTGGCCATGAATCCAGCGATAACGATATCGAGGCTCCAACCGCTACTGCGTGAGGCCACGACGAGGCTCGCACTCCGAGCGCATGTCCAGGCGTGCACCGCTCGAGATGACGCCCGCCCGCCGCAATCAGCCCGGCTGAAGGCTTTCGGCGGCCGGGGGCCGGACCCCAATTCGACGGCGCCAGAGTTGATGGCACCGGAGTTGATGCCGCCGGGTCCGATACCGCCGGAGCTGACGCCGCCGGAGCCACCAGAACTGACGCCTCCGGACCCGTCGCTACGCGGAGACTGGATGCGGCAGCGAGCACGACTGTTCGAGATTCGCTACCGGCCAGGTTCGCGCGTCGGCGAGAAGATCTCGAACCTGGCCGATCGCTTCTACGCGTCGGCAACGCTGGCCGCCGGGCTCGTTGGTCTCGACGTTCGACAGCTATCGACCGTGGTCATCTATGTCGATGCCGGCCGCTCGACGCCTGATGAGGGGCAGCAGGCGCCTCCGGGCGCTGCCGGCCAACGACGGCTCGAACGAGGTCCGGACCACGAGCCGATCATCCACGTCACGCTGGGGCCGGGGTTACGCGTTCCGAACATCGCGGCAGACCTGACGCGGCTGTTTGCCGCGCGCCGATTTGGTCCGTCGGCACGGGCGCGCTTCTGGGATGAAGGTCTCGCAGGGTACGCCGGCGTGCCTGGCACCGGGTCAGGCCGTCAGTCCGCCGAGGAAAAGCACTGCCAGTCCCTCCTTACAGCCAACCTTCTCCCATCGGTGCAGGATCTTGTGGTGGATGCCGCCGTCCATGTCTCGCCACTTACCACGACGGTGGCCACGGCTTTTGCCAGTCACCTGATCGGGCAGTTCGGGCTGGCCCAGTATCTCGCGCTCCTGACGCGTGCTCGGTACGATCCCCAGCAGGCATTTGCGGACGTCTATCGGCGCCCCCTAGCGGTCGTCGATCGGGACTGGCGCCGTGCGCTGGAGGAGGCCGCCCGCTCGCGGCGACTCTCGGCCCGCGCCACCGTTCAGCGGCTACTGCCGCTCCTCAGCGGATACTGGCGATCCGCGACCGCGATCATCTGCTACATCGTGATCGGCATCGGCTTCTCGTTGGCGCTGCCGCTCGCGTTCCGCTTCCTCATCGACAACGTCCTGGCCCACCAGCCGTTGGGGCAGGCCATCCCGCTCCTGGGACCGCGTGGATACGTCATTGCCAGCACTAACGAGCAACTACGCGCGCTGCTGCTGTTGGTAGCGTGCCTCGGCTTGCTGTACCTCCTTTCGGCCGTAGCGCGCTTGCGTCTGGTGCTGCTGGCGAACATGGTCGGGGAATCGATCGTCTTCGACCTTCGCCGCAAGCTCCTGGCAGTAGTGGTCCGGCTGCCAACCTCGTTCATTACCCACACCACCGTTGCGGATGTGAATCAGCGCATCGTCTACGACGCGGCCACGATTCAACAGGCCGTGACCGGCGCCATCTTGCCCCTCATCGCCGGCCTCATCGCGCTGGTGCTGAACGCCGCCGTGATGTTCAGCCTCGAGCCAAGGCTCGCGTCCATCCTCCTCCTGAGTCTCCCACTGCTGGGGTTGATCTACCGGCTGCGCCGCCGCAACCTCCGAGCCGCTGCTCGCGAGCGGAGTCGACGAATCAGCGCGCTGGCTGCCGCCATCAGCGAGATGACGATGATGCAGGCGCTCATCAAGGTGTACGGAGCGCAGCGCTTTCTGATCGGCCGTCTCAGCCGACATCTCTCGGAGCACCGCCAGCTCAACCTGGCGTATGCACGTGAGACCACCGTGCTCGCCCAGGGCGCCACGCTCATCATGCATTTGACCCAGGTCATCGTCCTCCTCGTCGGCGGGTACCTGGTGATCACGAGCGAGGGCCGGGACCTCGCGGTGGGCGGCCTGACGGCGTTCTACGTGCTCCTGAGTCAGATCTTCGGACCGGTGACCCAGGTCGCCACCGCTCGCCAGAGCCTGACCGACGCGGGAGCCAGTGTAGAGCGGGTGGTCGAGTTGCTTGGGCAGCCCATCGAGTCGGAGCTACCCGGTACCATCACGCTCGGCCCGCTGCGCGAGGCGTTCTGCTTCGACGATGTCAGCTTCGGCTATCCAGACAGCGACGACGAGGTGCTGCACCATCTGACGCTCCGCATTCCGGCCGGTGCCACCATCGCCTTTGTCGGGCCGACCGCCTCCGGCAAGTCGACCGTGATTGCGCTCCTGGCCCGCCTGTATGAACCCACGAGCGGGCGCATCACCTGGGATGGCACGAACATTCGAGACGCCCGCATCGCGTCACTTCGAGACCACATCGCGATCGTCCCTCAGGACACCCAACTGCTGGCCACGACCATCTACGAGAATATTCGCTTCGGGTTGGAGGATGCGTCCGATGCTGACGTGCAGCGGGCGGCGCGCTTCGCGCAAGCCCATGACTTCGTCACGACGCTGCCAGAAGGCTACGATACCGTGGTTGGCGAGCGAGGCACTGGTTTGTCGGGCGGTCAGCGGCAACGGATCGCTCTGGCGCGAGCCCTTCTGCGCGACCCAGACGTGTTAATTCTCGACGAGGCGACGTCGGCGCTCGACGCGACGACGCAGCGAGCGCTCCAGGCCGCGTTGCAAACGTCCGGCCGGCCAGCACAGCACCAGAGGACGGTCATCAAGGTCGCGCATCGGCTGGAGACGGTTGCCGACGCCGACCGAATCTTCGTCCTCGATCGGGGACAGGTGGTCGAGGAAGGCACTCATCCGGACCTGCTGGAGCGCAGGGGCCTCTACGCGCGGCTGGTAGCCGACCAACTGAGTGCGCTCGCCGCCTCGCCGGAGGCAAGCCTGCCGTAATCGGCCTGCCGTAATCGGCCTGCCGTAATCGGCCTGCCGTAATCGGCCTGCCTGCCCGTAGCCTGCCCGCCGTGAGCGGCCTACCTCGATCGCCGGCTCAACTCGGCAGGGCCGCCTGCTGGCCCGCCACCTCGTCGGGCCAGCGCTCCAGGGTCCACGCCATCTCCCAGAAGCGCCACTCGTACTGAACGCTCGTGACGAACGCCCGCTCCATCCGTGCGCGCACGGATGGGCCGGCTTCGTCACCGAGGCGGTCGACGAGATCACGGCACCAGTCGGCGAGCGCCGCGAAGTCCGGATCGGCGTACATGGTGACCCAGTCGGCGTAGCGGTCGTCGGCGGGACGAGACTCCTGGCCCAGCCGCTGGCCGATCTCGGAGAAGCCCCAGGTACACGGCAAGAGTGCTGCCGCAAGCTCTGCAAAGTCGCCCATCGCCGCAACGCGCAACAAGAAGTCGGTGTAAGCGCGGGTCGTCGGCGCCATCACCTCCCGCTCGAGGTCGGCTAGCCTGATACCAAAACGGGCGGCATAGGTGCGATGGAGGTCCATCTCGGTGCGAGCCGTCGCCTGCAAGAGGTCGGCGAAACGCGCGAGCGTCTCCATGTCGGGCGCCCGCGCGGCTCCGAGCGCGAACAGCCGGCAATACTCGATCAGGTAGAGGTAGTCCTGGCGGACCCAGTAGGCGAAGCGCTCGAGGTCCAGGGTGCCCGCCCCTATCCCACGGACGAACGGATGCTCGTGCTGCCCTTCCCAGGCGTGGCCGGCGAGCCGGCGCAGTCGGTCGGTGAATCGCTCGGTCATACCGCCTATTATGGTCCGGGAAGCGTATGGCGCGGGCGAGAACGCACCGCCCAACACGCACACGAGGTACGCCCGCATGACCGATCTGCCGCGACAGGTGCTCCTCGACGGCCAGGACGAGGCGCCGCCCCTCCGGACCCCGCTTCGGGCCGGGCCGTTGACGATGATCCTCGAAAACGGCGACCTACGCTACGTGCGCTACGGCGACAAGGAGATCGTGCGTCGTATCTACGTCGCGGTGCGGGACCGGAACTGGCGGACCCCGCCGCTGCGGGTGACCGGCCTATCCGTCGAGCAGCAGGAGCGGGCGTTCCGTATCAGATACCTCGGCGAGTTCCGCTGGCGGGACGTCGACTTCGCGGCTGGCGTCACCATCGCCGGCGAGGAGGACGGCACTGTCACCTTTGCCCTTGATGGCGAGGCCCGGAGCACGTTCGTTCGAAACCGCATCGGCATCTGCTTCCTCCACCCGGGCGACAGCGTGGCCGGTACGCCGTTCCTGGCTCGCAAGGTGGACGGCACGGCCACGCTGGCCGTCTTCCCGCGAACGATCTCGCCCCACCAGCCGGTGCAGGATCTCGGCACTCTCGTGCACGACGTCGTACCAGGGCTCGTCGCCTCGATCCGCTTCGAGGGTGATACCTTCGAGATGGAAGATCAGCGGAACTGGACCGACGCCTCGTTCAAGACCTACAGCACGCCGCTGCGTCTGCCTCGCCCCGTCACCGTCGAGGCCGGCACCCGCGTGCGCCAATCGGTGACCCTGACGCTCGTCGAGACTGGCGCCGATGCCGACGAGCTAACGCCGCCCGGCTTCTGGCCGCCTCCACTCGAGGTCACCCTGGATGCCGAGGCGCCGGCTATTGGGCGGCTACCGTCGCTCGGGCTGGGCGCCGACGCTGGCGGCGATCAGCTTGGCGCCCGGGAGCGTGCCCGCTTGATCGCGCTCGGTCTCGCGCACCTGCGCGTCGACCTGCACCTGAACGATCCAGACCTTGGCATCCGGCTGCGACGTGGGGTCGAGCGCGCCGCCGAGCTTGGCGTCCCGATCGAAGCGGCTATCTTCCTGACGCCCGACGACCTGGACGACCAGATCGAGCGCGTCGACCGGATCCTGCGAGCGCAGCGGCCGAGCGTTCGGCGCTGGCTCGTCTTCGACGCTGCCACGAGCGCCACGGCGAGCGAGGCACGGCTAGGACGGGCGCGGACGATCCTGCGGGCCTACGCACCGGAGGCGGCGTTCGTCTCGGGCACGGACGCGAACTTCACCGAGTTGAATCGAGGCCGTCCGCCGGTCCACCTCCTCGACGCTGTCTGCTACACCATCACGCCCCAGGTCCACGCCTTCGACAATACCTCGCTGGTGGAGACGTTACAGGCCCAGGCGTGGACGGTCGAGTGCGCGCGGGCGCGGTCCGGTGGACTCCCGGTCGTGGTCAGCCCGGTGACGTTGCGTCCGCGCTTCAATGCCGTCGCCGAGTCGACCGAGCCCGCGCCTGAGATCGGGGATCGGACCTCGCCCATCGACGTTCGGCAGATGTCGCTGCTCGGCGCAGGCTGGACGCTCGGCAGTATCGCCAGCCTCGCCAAAGCAGGCGCAGAGAGCGTGACCTACTACGAGACGATTGGGGCACGCGGCGTCCTCGAAGCGACGACCGGCTCGCTGGATCCAGACCGCTTCCACTCGGTACCGGGTGGCGCGTTTCCGCTCTACCACGTCCTTGCCGACGTGCTGGAGTACGCCGACGCCGACATACTCTCAGTCACCCCAGGCGACCCGTTGACGGTCGCCGGCCTCGCCCTGCGCCAGGGTGACCAGGTTCGGCTGCTGCTCGCGAACCTGACACCCTACGAGCAGCAGGTCACCGTTCGAGGACTGCCCTCGCCCGTCGCCATCCGTCTGCTGGACGAGCATACGGCTCTGGCCGCGATGCGCGAACCAGAGGCGTTCCGAAGCGACCCGGGGCACCATCGAGACGCGCCGAACGGCTGCCTCGACCTGGAGCTCCTGCCGTACGCCGTCGCCCGTCTGGACAGCACCCTCGGCGAGAATGGGGGCCACGGAGGTGAAGACGGAGAAGAAGAAGATGAGAGTTCGCACTCATCAACAACCTTCGCCGTGCGGTCGTAGGTTCCCTCTCCCGCTGGGGGAGGGCTGGGGTGAGGGGTCACTCGAAAGCTCATGGGCAGTTGCAAGACCCCCTCACCTTCGCTGTGCGCGACCTCTCCCAATGGGAGAAGTGAAGGTCGAGAGCGTGACCGCCGCGTAGCCTGACAGAGTCTCGACTATCGGCCCAGGATCCTGATTACCGGCCCAGGCGGAAGATCTGCGCGATCGAGGCGTAGTAGAGCGCGCCGTCGGGCCCGTTCGTCACGCCGAGGTGGCAGTTGTTGGCGACCTCCTCGGCTGCCTCCACCTGCTTGTCATCCGGCGCCTGGAGCCGCAGCCGCATCAGCGTGCCGGTATTAACGGCGCAGAAGAACAGGTCGTTCTTGTATTGCGGGATCTGATCGCCGGTGTAGAAGGTCAGGTTTGTCGGCCCGATGGTCTTCGTGCCCGAGCTCCAGACAGGGTCGATGAAGCGAGGATCGCCGCCTGGCCCCTCGAACTCGGGGAAGCCATAGTTGCCGCCGGGCACGACGCGGTTCACTTCGTCGTCGTGGTCGCCGCTGTTCTCGGTCACGAATACCGTGCCGGTGCCCGGCTGGAAGGTCAGCCCGAACGGGTTGCGGAAGCCGTAGGCGTACACTGGTGAACCGGGGAAAGGATTGTCGTCTGGCACCGAGCCGTCCGGATTGAGCCGGAGCACTTTACCGTTGAGCTTGCTCAAATCCTGGGGGTAAGCCCGCTCCTGCGCGTTGCCGACGGTGACGTACAATTTCCCGTCCGGGCCGAATCCCATGATCCCGCCATTGTGGCGGCCCTCGCGCGAGATACCGATGTTGTCGAGGATCACCGTCAGGTCGGTGCCGACGCCATCGCGCTCGGTGAACCGGACGACCCGGTTCCGCAGCGGCACCCGGTCCTTCCGCTTCGGATCGGGCTCCGAATAGTAGATGTACACCCAGTGATTGTGGACGAAGTCCGGGTCCATCGCTATCCCGAGCATACCCGTCTCGGGGCCCTTAGCGATGTCCATCTTCACGAATGGCCGCTCGCGCACCTGACCCACGCCGTCGCCCGGCTCGGCAATCCGAACGGCGCCGTCGAACGCTTCGCTGAAGAAAAGGCGGCCGTCCGGCGCGAACGTCAGCCCGACCGGCATCTGAACAGCCCCGACGTAGACGGTCGAGCGTGGCGCAATGGCGTTGGCTGGATCCTGAATAGCCGGGTAGGGCGTGGCCGTTGGCGCGGCCTTGCGCGCGTCGGTGGTAGCGGCGGCGGCGACCTTCGTAGCCTCTTTGAGTTGCTTCTCAGTCGGCGTCGGCGTGGGACCGAAGGAGATCGGCAGGCTCGGCGCGCCCGAGCAGGCGACGGCCAGCAGCACGACGCAGGCGACGGCGATGAGGCGCGGGACCGGGCGGCCCGCACAGGCCGGCCGTGCGGGCCGGCGTAGAGGGGAGCTATGAGCCACGCGGCCTCCCGACCGAGTGCGTGGTCGGGGCGCCCGGATTCGAACCGGGGGCCTCATGGTCCCAAACCATGCGCGCTGCCAGACTGCGCTACGCCCCGTGCTCGGTCCAGTATAGCGGAGCGCGGCCGATTGCCGCCCGGACCAGTTGCCGCCCGCCCGGACGCCCGCTGTGTCCTCCACGAATCCCCTCGGATGCGCAAAGCGGCCGGGAGCGAGCGGGCTTCCGCAGACTTCCTGTGGACTTCCTGCGGGCTTCCTGGGGATGGGGGTTTCTGGGCGCCACCGGAGCCAGACTACATCGGTGCGCCCGGCCCAGTCCTGGGTGGGTTGGCGTCGTCGGGGCCGAGCGGCGATGGCGGAGCCGGCAAGTGCGGCGGTAGACGCCGGTCAGACGCTCTGGCCGCACGCTCGCCGGGGGTGGCCTGGATCGTGGTCCCGGAAGCCAACTCGGCGGCCCAATCGGGCCAGTTGAGCGTGGTGCCGTCAGCTCCCGTCGCGAACACGCGCGCAAGGTCGTCGCGCGTGCGAACACCCCAGGCGCGGACTTCCAGGCCGTGAGCGTGAGCCTCGCCGACCAGTTCGGCCGTGAGCACGTCGGCGCGCGGGCAGATCTGGCCGAGCTTCGCCTCAGCGACCCGCACGATTTCGGCGCTGTCGAAGCGCGGCGTCAAGAAGCCGGAGAGCAGACCGGGCAGGCCAGCGCGCAGCCGGAGGACGGTTTCCCAGTCGAACGACGTGATCTGGAGGTTGGTACGGTCGGTGAGGCCACGCGCTGCCAGCGCCGAGGTGAGCGGAGCGGCCGCGGCCGGCGCTTTCACCTCCAGGCAGATCGTGAAGCCCAGGTTGTCCTGGGGCAGACCGGCTCCACTCACCCCGGTCTTCTCGGAGTCTGGCTTCGGTGAGTCGTCGGCACGGGCGCCTTTCCCGGCCAGCCCCCCGGGCCAACCGTCGGCAGCGCCCCGCCGGGCCGCGCCTTCGCCCATCGTGTCGCCGGGACCGTGCCGGGCAGCCGGCGAAAGCGCTCGACTCGCGACCTCGGAGGCAGGGAAGCACCAGTCCAGAAAGTCGCCAAGCCGAACGATGCGCTGACCGGCCCACTGCTCGCCCATCCAACGGCCAGCGTCAAGGCGTTCTAACTCGGACCAGCGAAGCTCGGCGACGGCGCCGCTGCCGTCGGTCGTACGGTCGACGCGCGGGTCATGGATCAGGATCAGGACGCCGTCACGCGAGACCTGGACATCCGTCTCGATCCCATTCGCCCCCATCTGGTGAGCGAGCTCGAATGCGGCCCAGGTATTCTCCGGCGCGTATCCCGACGCGCCCCGATGTGCAAGGATCAGCATGGTGGGCGGCTCCCGGGTGCGAGGGTACGCTTGCGTCTCGCACTGACCGATCTACCAAGAAACGTACTGAGTGAACGTCGGCAGCGCCTCTCCGGAAGGTGAGGGCGTGTCAACAGGCGTCAGTCTGGCCATCGTCGTTGGCCGGCGGGCAGTCCGTCAAGTTGCCTGTCGCGAGGGATGCTGTTGAATCTCGCCGTGCCGCCGCTCACAAGCCACCGCTGTAGCAGGTGGTACTTGACTGTCGCCTACCGAACCAGCCGGGTCGTCCCGACCACGATGACGAGCAGCCCCACCGCCATCGCCGCCACATTCAGCGCGACCCAGCCAAGGCCGCCCATTCTGGACGACATGTGCAAGATTGGGCCACGGTGCAGGTAGAGCAAGTCGATCGCATTGGCGGCCGGATGCGAGCAGACATAGAGACCGAGGATCACCCCCAGGACCGCATCGAACCAGGGGATGCCGGTCGCTTCGCCAAGCCAGGATTCACCGCTCGGCGCGTCGGTGAGGTAAAGCAGGGCACCGTATCCAGCGGTAAGCAGGAACGAGCGCCAGATGCTCCAGGTATTGCCGCCGCGTTGCCGCTCCATCGCCGGGCTCCGTCGTCGACCGCCAGCACCATCCATGTGACTCGTGCCGAGACACGCCGGGATGCTGACACGACAAGGATACCCCGTTCGAGGTGATAGCGTACGTGAGCCCGGCCCCCTCCGAACATCCGCCAACACGTCCCCGGCAAACTCTCCGGGTGATCCCCAGATATGGTGCCTACTGCGCGCTCGAACGTGCGCGAAGGACGCTAGCGCGATGAGGGTTCGGACCGAGCCGCCAGGGCGTCTATGAAGCGCAGCCGGATCCGGACGGGGTCGACAGGCGGGAAGTCACGGCTGCCATCGCGTCCGACCCGCGCGACGACGAGGCTCGGACCCGACTCGGCGAGGCCGCGCTCGATGAGGACACGCAGGTCGTCGGCCGCCTCGGCCCGCGCTGCTCGGGCGATGCCGGCTCCGTGGGCGATCTGGACCAGATCGGCGCTCGCGGCGGTCGCGATCTCCTGTCCGCCGGTTTCCAGAAATGCGCCGTTCTCGAGAATCATCCAGAGCAGGTTGCGCGGCGCGCGCGACCCGACCGTCACCATGCTCCCGAGGTTCATGAGCGCTGCGCCGTCGCCGTCCAGCACCACGACGCGCCGGTCCGGCTGCGCGACGGCTAGCCCCAATCCGACCGACGAAGCCATGCCCATCGCCGCCCAAAGATAGAAGTGCTCGGGGCGGTCTCCGGCCGCGTTCAACAGGTACGAAGGCGTCCCGAGGCTGGAGACGACCAGTGCATCGCCGGCCAGCTTGCGGAGGATGCGGACTGCCTCGCCGCTATCCACGGATACCAACCTGCTGCGCGCGATCCTGGGTGGCCGCGGCCGGCTGGACGGCCGTGCGCTTGCCGCCCGTCAACAGCGTGGAGACGATCAGCGCGACCGGCTGGCTCGTCGAGAAGGCGCTGTAGATGGCCTGATCCACAAGCGTCTCGACATCGTCCACACGTTCGAGAGTCGCCGTCTCGATGCCGAGCGCGTCGAGGATCTTCGGGGCGGCTCGCCCGGCCGGCACCTGGCTCGGATTGAACTCGGACAGGCGTCCGCGCGGCGTGATGACCGTCAGGAACGGGATGCGGTACGCCATCGGCAGACCACCGAGCGCGTTTACACAGTTACCAAGCCCGCTCGACTGCATCAGCAACGCGCCATGCATCCCGCCGAGGTACGCCCCGGCGAGAATGCCGACGCCCTCTTCCTCGCGGGTGAGTTGGATGACCTCGATATCCGGGTCGGACTCGCAGCGTTGAATCAGCCCGATCAGCGCTGCATCCGGAACGTGCGCCACGATCCGAATGCCGTTCGCCTTGAAGCGCCGGTAGGTGATCTCCCACCAGGGATCAGACGCCTCCGGCGCTGGTGCTGTCGAGATGGAATCGGCCGTCATCGCGACCGCAGTGTAGCAGGCACTGAACGCTGCCGCAGGCACTGAGCACTGCCGCGGGCCATGAACGTGGTAGTAGGCTCGGACGAGCGCGGTCTCCACCCCCCACCTGGAGGTCACCCTGCCGGCCGAAACTCGGTAGGCAAGTCCGGTACAACTGAGGCGCTGGCTCCGTCGGCGCCGCCAGGTTCACCCGAAACGCTGGCCTCGTCAGGAACGCTGCCCAGGGAGACGTGGTGTGCCCTCGCCCTCGCTCGTGCCGATCGCCGTCCTACTGCTGTTGATGCTGACGCCGTTGGGTGTGGCTCAGGCCGAGACGCCTCCCTTTCACGAATTCTGGCGCGCTGGCGGCGAGGCCGGTTTCGCGGACTGGCGGCTGGCCGGCGTGCGTGATGCGGGGGGACATCTGACGCTTGGCGGCGCGGCCATGTCGGTGAACGACAGTGACTCGGAGCTTGCCGACGTGCTTGCCTCGGCCGGGGCCGCTTACGCTGGTGCGGCGCTCGGGCCGGTCAGAGAGACGTCGGCGCCGTACCGAGAACTGATTCCGTCCTGGAACGCCGAGACGCCGCCCGGAACCTGGATCGAGGTACGGGCACGAGCACGGCTCGGGGAACGCTGGAGCGGCTGGTATCGGTTCGGCCCCTGGTCCGAGGGCACGCCGGAGCGCCGCCAGAGCGTGCGTGGGCAGAACGACGCCGATGCCCGCCTGCTCACCGATACGCTGCGGCTAACGGCCGACGGCAACGCGTATCAACTGCTCGTGTTGCTCGCCTCGGACGAGGGTGTCGCCGTGCCATCAGCGTCGCTCGTGGGAGCCGTGGCGTCGCGACCGTCGCCGTCGCCGCGCCCGCTCGACCCTGACCGGAGCATCTGGGGCACGCTCCTCGCCGTCCCGCAACGGTCCCAGATGGTCTATCCGAACGGTGGCGAAGTCTGGTGCAGCCCAACCTCGACGAGCATGGTGCTCGCGTACTGGTCCGCGGTGTTGGGTGAGCCGTCGCTCCTGCACTCGGTGCCGGAGGTCGCGGCCGGCACCTACGATCCGGTCTACCGAGGGAACGGCAACTGGCCGTTCAACACCGCCTACGCTGCGCAGGACGGTTTGACGGCCTACGTCAGCCGCTTCTCATCGGTGGCGCAGGTCGAGCAGTGGCTTGGGGCCGGCGTACCAGTCGTCGCGAGCCTGGCCTGGGAGCCGGGCGACCTGGACGCTGCACCGGTCGGTTCGACGAACGGGCACCTGCTGGTGGTGGTCGGGATCGACGCCGCGGGCGATGTGGTAGTCAACGACCCGGCCGCCGATCCTCGGCGCGGCCAGTCGGTCCGGCGGGTATACCGGCGCGAGCAGTTCGAGCGGCTCTGGCTCACCCACTCTGGTGGCACCGTCTATCTGATCTATCCCGAGGGCCGGCAGCCGTCGAGCGTGGCGGCGTTCGGCGCCTGGTAGCCGCCCCTTCCTCCCGGCCCCGCTCGCGTGTGTGGGTTGACCATTACCCAGACGGTCCCTTCAGGCGGTCGCCGATCGAGCGTAGTGGCGTCGATTGGGGCCTGAAGTGGAAGCGATGAGACAGTTCCGCGAAACCGACTCGTGCGTTGAGCGGGTCAGATCGGCCGTAGGGGGCCACAGTACCCAGTCGACTGCACCATCCCCGGGGCCGACGTCCGAAGTCTAGAGGCGGCGGCTGAACGCGGCCACCCCGACCGAGGCGACGGCCAATCCCGTGCATACCCCCGCGTAGGCTGGGCCGATCCCGAACCCGGTCGCCAACAGGCCGAGCGCTGGCGCGGCGATCCCGCCCGTCTGCTGCACGAGCATATGATAAGCGCCGAGCGCGGTCGCCCGCCGATGATCTGGGGCGCTGTCCATCACCAGCACCTCGGTCACGGTCAGGCGCATCGCCGCGCCCACGCCCAGGCCGACCAGGGGCAGGAACAGGAGATCGTTGGGGACAGCCGTCAGCGCCCAGGCCGATGGCCCCATCAGCAGGAGTGAGATGACGATGACGGCCTTCCGGCCTAGCCGGTCCGAGAGGTACCCGCCCATGGGCGAACCGAGAACGCCGACAAGTTGCGGCAGCCCGAACAGCACCGCCGCCCAGGCCGGCTCGATGCCTCGAACGTCGACGAAGTAGAGCGCGGTGAAGGCGAGCAGGGCAGCGTATACGACCTGGAACACGATCGAAGCCGATACCAGCGGCCCAACCGTCCGAACGATCGTTCCAAGCTCTCGGAAAACGGCCAGCCGACTGGTCCCGCCCGGCGGCCGGTCGCGCTTCTGAGGCGCCAGGAACCAGATCCAGATGCCGGTCACGACCGGCGCGAAGGCGAGCCAGAGATACGGCGTGCGCCAGGTGCCTGTCTGGGTGACCATCCAGGCTGCCACGGCCGGCACGATGAAGAAGCTCAGGTGGCCGCCGGTGATGTGTAGCCCGAGCGCGGCCCCCCGTACCGAGGGCGGGAACAGTCGCGCCAGCAACGCCGAGGCTGGGGCGTGGTACGACCCCGCAATCAAGCCCATCACGACGAGCAGCCCGAACAACTGCCAGTAATCCCCGGCGTAGGCGACGGCGGCGCTGATCGCACCGGTCAGGATCAATCCGCCCACGACGACGGGGCGCGCCCCGATCCGGTCTGCAAGCACGCCGATGGGCGCGTTCGAGAGGCCCAGGCTCACGGCGAACGCCGAGACCAGCAGCCCGGACTGGGCATACGAGATCGACAGGCTATCGCGGATGAACGGCAACAGGGGGTTCAGCAGGCTGTTGCTGACGTGGTGCGAGAAATGCGCGGCCGTAAAGCCGGCCAGCAGAGTCCGCCCGCGCGGGGTCGCGAGGGTGACCGCTTCGGGCTGTGCGGCGGCTGACGGGGGGCGAGCTGCTTCCTGAACTCCGACCGCCTGATCGAGCGCCATCCCGCGTTCCCCTATCTTCGGCTGCAAAGCCAGATCTGGACGCCATTGTGCCACAGCGGTGGACCTCGCGTGGCAAGAGGGGGTTGGCGAGAGGGGGTTGGCGAGCGAGCAGGTCGGCAAGGCCGGCCGGACCAGTAGCACGACGGCGCGTGCAACGGGAGAGGGTAGGCCAGTGGGCACTCGGGCAGCCGCTGACACCGATCTGACAACCCTGGTCAGAACGCCCTGGCGGGATGACGACGCGCGTTCATCGTGGCGACGGCGCATCGTCCCAGCACCAGACCAACGGAGCGCCCCAAGAATCCGCCATACTCAGGAGACCCACGACCGACCGAGACCCACGACCGACCGAGACCCACGACCGACCGAGACCCACGACCGACCGAGACACACGATCGGCGGCAGCACATCCGAGGAACCGACAGCCGCGCATGCGATCCGAGTAGTCGGCAGCCGCACATCCGAGGAGCTGACGGCAGCACATCCAAGTAGTCGACGATAGTGACGACAGTAAGGAGAGGGTTGTGACAGATCAGGCCGCTCAGGCAGCGTCACCAGATGAGCGATCCTACCGTCTGCCCGCGACGGTCGTTCCCGAGCGCTACGAACTGATCCTGGCGCCCGATCTCGCCGATGCCACCTACACCGGCGACGAGATCGTGAGCGTCCGGGTCCGCGAGCCTGTGACCGAGATCCTCCTCAACGCGCTCGATCTCGACATCCACGAGGCGTTCATCACGAACGACGCCGGCGACCGAATTGACGGGGTGGTCGAGATGCAGCCGGAGGATGAGCGCGCCAGGATCGCGCTCGCCACTACCGCTCAGCCGGGCGCGTGGCGGCTGAGCCTCCGCTTCAGCGGCATCCTGAACGACAAGCTCCACGGCTTCTACCGCAGCACCTACCGTGACGCACACGGCACCGAGCACGTTATCGCTACGACCCAGATGGAGGCGACAGACGCCCGGCGCGCCTTCCCCTGCTGGGACGAGCCGGAGCTGAAGGCCGTGTTCGCGGTGACGCTCGTCGTCGACGAGGGGCTGACGGCCATCTCCAACGCCCGCGCCATCGCCGAGACGCCGCAGCCCGGCGGCAAGAAGTCGGTCCGCTTCGCCGACACCATCACGATGTCAACCTACCTCGTCGCCTTCATCGTCGGGGAGCTCGAGGTGACCGATCCGGTCGACGTGGATGGCACACCGCTGCGGATCGTCTTCGTGCCCGGCAAGCGCAACCTGGCCGACTTCGCGTTGGAGGCCGGCGCCCACTCGCTGCGCTTCTTCGCCGGCTACTACGGCATCCCGTATCCGGGCGACAAGCTCGATATGATCGCGCTGCCGGACTTTGCCTCCGGTGCGATGGAGAACCTCGGCGCGATCACCTACCGCGAGACGGCGCTGCTGGTGGACGCCAACACGGCCGCCCGCGCCGACCTGGAGCGCGTCGCCGACGTGGTAGCCCACGAGATCGCGCACATGTGGTTCGGCGATCTCGTCACCATGAAGTGGTGGAATGGCATCTGGCTGAACGAGGCGTTCGCCACCTTCATGGAGATGCTGGCCGTCGACGCGTTCCGGCCGGAGTGGCACCGCTGGACGAGTTTCGCCATCGGGCGCTCGGCCGCGCAATTGACAGACGCACTCCGCAGCACCCGCCCCATCGAGTACCCGGTGCGCCGCCCCGACGAGTGTGAGAGCATGTTCGACATCCTCACCTACGAGAAGGGCGCGGCGGTGCTGCGGATGCTCGAACAGTACCTCGGCGGGCAGGAGTTCCAGCGCGGGATCAGGCTCTACCTGAAGTCGCACGAGTACGCCAACGCCGAGACCACCGACCTCTGGGATGCCATCGAAGAGGCGACCGGTCAGCCCAGCCGCCGGATCATGGACTCGTGGATCTTCCAGGGCGGCTTCCCGATGGTGTCCGTCGAGCGGACGGCCGATGGCAAGAGCCTTACCCTCTCGCAGCAGCGGTTCCGCTACCTGCCGACCGAGGACGATACCAGCGCCCGCTGGCAGGTGCCGGTGATGCTGCGGGTGAAGACGTCCGAGGGTATCGAGACGCGCAAGGTTCTGCTCGAAGGCCAGCGCACGACCGTCGATCTCGGTGCGCCGGTCGAATGGGCCGTCGCGAACGAGCACGGCAACGGCTTCTATCGAGCACGTTATACGCCGGAACTGCTCCGCGCGCTGACGACCGACCTCCAGGACAACCTGACGGCCGTCGAGCGCTTCAACCTCGTCAGCGACACCTGGGCGTCGGTGGTGGCCGGTACGACGCCGGTCTCGGAGTTCCTGTCGCTTGCCAGGCTGTTCACCAATGAGGCGGACCGCAACGTCTGGGTGGCATTGCTGGGTGGGCTGGACTACCTGAATCGAATGCTCGAGCCGACCGGCCGTGCCGGACTCCAGGCGTTCGTGCGCCAACTGGTCGGGCCATCCGTAGAGCGGCTCGGCTGGGAGCGTAAGCCGGGCGAACCGGAGCTCACTGGGCAGCTTCGGGGCACGCTGATCGGGGCGCTCGGCGTCACCGGTGAGGACGCCGCGACGCAGCGCCGGGCCAAGGAACTCCATCAGGCGTACCTGAAGGATCGCTCGGCGGTGGACCGCGACGTCGTGCCGGCCGTGATCGGGATCGTGGCTCACACCGGCGGGCCGGAGGAGTACGACCTGTACGTCCGTCGCTACAAGGAGGCGCCGACGCCGCAGGAGGAGCAGCGCTACCTCTTCGCATTGGCCGCCTTCCGTCAGCGCGACCTGCTCCAGCAGACCCTCAACAAGACGCTGATGCCGGAGGTCCGCAGTCAGAATGCGCCGTACCTGATCGGCTCGCTGATGACGAACCTGGACGGCGGCGATCTGGCCTGGAACTTCGTGAAGATGCGCTGGGATGAGGTCACGGGCCGCTTCCCCGACAACTCGCACGTCCGGATGCTGGCCGGCTTGACGGCGCTCTCGACGCCGGATCTGGCCGGGGACGTCGAGCAGTTCTTCCAGACCCACACCGTCAAGCAGGGGCAGAAGTCGCTCGATCAACACCTGGAGCGTTTGCGGGTCAACGTGGCGTTTCGGGCGCGCGAGGCCGGCACGCTCGCCAGCGTCTTCTAGATCGCCTCTGGCCGGCGCGCCAGCAGCCCGACCTTCCCTCGCTCGGCGTCTTCCTGGTACTCCAGGACGTCGAGCGAGGGGAAGGCAGCGCGTAGCTCGCCGGGCCGGAGCGAGTGCCCCGGGCTGACACCTCGGTCGCAGGTGCGCCCGGCGGCCACGAACGTCTCGAACACGAGCAAGCCGCCCGGCGCGAGCCCACGCTCCAACTGGGGAAACAACTGGCGGTCCAGGAAGTAGACGTTGGCGATCAGGGCGTAGGTGCCGGGCGGGATCGTGGCGCTATCGAGGTCGACCTGACGCGGATGGATCGAAAGCGGCTGGCCGGCCGCTGCGCGCTCGTCGAGTTGGGCACGGAGCAAGGCGAGCGCCTCGTCGGACAGGTCCCAGGCGTCGACGTCGTAGCCCCGCTCGGCCAGCCAGATGGCGTTTCGACCGGGGCCGCACGCGACGTCGAGGGCCCGTGCGCCGGGATGAGGCGCCCGTAATCGCTCGCCGAGCGTCTCCAGCCAGCGGCTCGGATCCCAGAAGGCGCCGCGCTCGGCATAGCGCGCGTTCCAGCGCTCGCGATCCTCACGCGCCACGGCCGGCTCCGATCGGCGTGCGCGTGCTCGCGCGGTGAGTCTGGTGTACTGAAGGTGGCAGATGCGGATGGGCGGTCCGGCCATGACCCTGGATCCGTTCAGGACGATGGTCGCATGGGCACTGCCTGTCCCGGACGGAGCGAAGGCCCCAGAGACGAGGCGGGTTCAGGTCGGAACGGCGGCCCGTATGGGAACGGCGAGTCAGGCTAGAACGGCAGATCTTCAAGCTCGTCCTCAGGGATGATGCGCGGACGGGTGCACGGCGAGATGTGGCGTGGGCAGCCCAGGCTGCACGTCGGATCGTCTTCGAGGTGCAGGTTGTTGACCTGGAGCCAATGCAGCGGCTCCAGGTCCGCCCGCGCTCGGAATGCTCGGGTCAATCCTACGCCCACGACAACGCCGGCCCCACGTGCGATCCGCTCCTCGAGCTTCGCGGCACGGCGCTCGTCGGCGCGCCCATCCTCGTCGTAGAGCCGCAGATCGGTGACGCTGAGATCGAGGCTGCCGAGTTGTGGATCGCGCAGGGACATCCGCAAGGCACGCTCACCTCGAAGGTTCCTTCCGACATAGAGCGACGGCCGCAACCGAGGTCGGAAGCAGCCCAGCGATGCCTCGCCCGTGCCCTCCTCCACTCCGGCGCGATCCTTCCCGCGCCGCTGAAGCGCCGGCCCGAACAACTCGCCAAGGGACGGCCGCGACACGAACGAGAGCATATCCCAATAGAGCCTTGGTTCGATACGCTGAGTCACGCGAACGTAGCGGCGTTCGAACTCATGGTCTTCGTGCTCGGGCGTGACCGGCGTCGGACGAACCCGGCCAAGGTCCACAACGACGCCGATGTCGAATGGACCGCCCTGCCGCGCAGTCAGACTGCCTCGGAGACGCTGGCCGGGGAACACCGGCCGTACGTGCGCGCCAGTGTCCACATCGAGGCCGGCCACGCAAACGTACCCCGGCTGCATGCGGGTCAGGTGAACGATCGCGATCTTCATCCTGCCGCCGCCTCACAGGTGGACCGGGGCGATCTGACCCCAGGCGTCGCCCAGATACTCGGCGACGAGGCGACGGTGGCAACGCTCGGCGCCGGCCTCGCTACAGAGGATCACGGTCGGCACATCGAAGAGCGAGCGGTCGAGCACGACATCCACGCGGCGTTCGGCGAGCAGCAGCAGGAAGCGCTGCGCGTAGGTGTCCCAATCGATCCGCTTCTTGCGGTACGCGTCGAGCAGGTCAGGGGTAGGCGCGAGCAGCGGCTCGTGCTGGTACTCAGCGCCGCACAACTCGCGCAGGAAGAACGGCAGGTCGTCGCGGCGCGCGAAACCACTGAGCTGGGAGGTGTTGTTCAGGCGAACGTCCAGCAGGCGTCGAACGCCAGCGTCTTTCAGGCGTCCGAAGAACCGCTCGGCGGTCGTCTGCGTGAAACCGATCGTATAGACCTCCATGGTCTGACGTCCTCCCCCTCGAACAGCCCGAGCTGTGCGCTCGACTCCCTGGCCGCGAGACTCGCTTCCGACTCCAGCCGACCATCGCCCCGGATGTGCGCCACCTCGACCCCGCGCGAGCCTAGTACCCGCCCGACCAGCAGCCGACGGTGGCAGCCAGTCGGGTCTTCCTCGGCGCAGACGAGCGCCACCCGGAACCTCGTGATGCCCCGTTCGAGACGGTCGATGCCGTGCAAGAACCAGGGCGCCTGGGCCACAGCGGCGTAGCGGACGTGGTCGTCCTCGTCATAGAACTCGTCGCCCTCCGGCCGTCCGCCAAGCTCCGTCCCCATGTAGAGGTATCGGTGCCCGGCGTTCGTTACGCCAGCCTCCAACAGATCCTTGTTGAAGTGCTGGGCATAGCGGGAGTAGGGCGCAGAGCGCACGTCCACGACGACGTCGACGCCGTGCTGGGCCAGCAACGCCAGGAAGCGCTCGAGCGGGTGATTCGAGTGGCCGATGGTGAGGATCGACGGCATCGCTACGAGCGGGCCGGCCGGTCGCCGCTAGACCGGACGCGCGACCGGGCCGCTTGCCGGGCCATCAGCCGCCACGGACGGACGGCCCCTGCGGCTGCGGGCCTCGATGGTATGCCGGATGTCGGCGAGTGCTTCCTCGAAGGCCGCCTGCCCGACTTTCAGGACGCTGTGGAACGCTGTGCCGTTCGCAGAGCTGCTGGTGTGGCCGGACTGTCCGTCCAGCGCGATCAGGCAGCGGATCTCGGCAAGTGCGGCCCGCTGGCAGACGGCGGCCAGATCGGCGCCGCTGAAGCCGTCGCTCAGCGCCGCCAGCGCTTCGAGGTTCACGTCGTCGGCGAGCGGCATCTTGCGTGTGTGCGCAGCCAGGATCTCCCGCCGCGCCGTCTCGTTGGGAAGGGCGAGCTCTACCACGTAGGCGAAGCGCCGGGGCGAGAGCAGGGCCGGATCGACCAGATCGGGCCGATTGGTTGCCCCAAGGACGATAACCTCGCTCAACTCGTCGAGGGTATCCAACTCCGTGAGCAACTGGCTCACCACCCGGTCGACGGCGCCGCCGGCCTGGTCGCCGCCACGCATTGGGGCGATCGAGTCCAGATCGTCGAAGAACAGGAGGCACGGAGCGGCCTGACGAGCACGCGCGAAGACGTGGCGCACTGACTTCTCGGATTCGCCAAGCCACTTCGAGAGCAGGGTCGCTGCGTCGGCCGTGATCAGGCTCAGGCCGGTCGAGGTGGCGATGGCTCGGACCAGCAGGCTCTTGCCGGTGCCGCTCGGACCAGTGAGCAGGATGCCGCGCGGCGGACGGATACCGGCCTGGGCGAACAGGTCCGGCCGCTGACGGGGGAGCTCGATCGAATTTTCCAGCACGCCGCGGGCCTCGTCGAGGCCGCCGACGTTCTCCCAGGGCACGTTCGGCTTCTCGACGAGCACCTCACGGGTGGCGGTTGGCTCGATCATCTTCAGCGCGCTGTAGAAGTGGTGGGCGTGGATGCGGGCCGAGTGGCTGAGCGCGTCGATGTCAACGGTGTCCAAGCCGGCCTTGTCGAGCAGGTCGCGGAGCGCCAGCATGCCGGCTTCCTTGCACAGCACTTCAAGGTCGGCGCCGGTAAATCCATGGGTGATCTCGGCCAACCGCTCCAGGTCGACGTCCTCGTCCATCGGGAAGCCGCGACTATGGATTCGGAGGATCTGGAGCCGACCGGTCGGGCTGGGCGCGTTGACGGCGATCTCGCGGTCGAAGCGGCCCGGGCGACGCAGGGCCGGATCGACCAGGTCCGGCATGTTAGTCGCGCCGATGACCGTGACCTGCCCCCGCGAGACCAGCCCGTCCATGAGCGTCAGCAACTGTGCGACGACCCGCTTCTCGACATCCCCGACCACGTTGGCGCGCTTCGGGGCGATCGCGTCGATCTCATCGAGGAAGATGATGGCAGGCGCCTCACGCTGGGCCTGCTCGAACACCTCACGCAGCCGGCCCTCGCTCTCGCCGACATACTTCTGCATGATCTCGGGGCCGTTGACGTGGATGAACGTCGCCTGCACCTCGGTGGCGACGGCCCGCGCGATGAGCGTCTTGCCGGTGCCGGGCGGGCCGTAGAGCAGTACCCCGCGCGGCGGCTCGATCCGTAGCCGGCTGAACAACTGGGGGTACTTCATCGGCAGCTCGATCAGCTCACGGACGCGCGTCAGTTCGCGGTCGAGGCCGCCGATGTCCTCATAGCGCACGTTGGATGGCCCGACCTTGGCGCGTTGAGCCGGCGGGACGCGGGTGCGAATGATCGTTTCGAGGCGGACCGCGACTGGCCCTGTCGGCTCGGTCTCGACCACCTGGAACATGCGGTCGCCACGGGCAAGGATCGTGACGGCCACCCGGTCACCGGGCGTCAGCACGCGCCCCGACAGGTACATTCGAGTGGCGAGCAATTCCTCATCCGACAGGGCGGCAGCGTCCGGCGCGGAGAGCGTGATGCTATGGGCATCCAAGGCTCCGCCCGCGCGCACCTTGACTCGCTCGTCGATACTGACTTGCGCGTTGTCGCGGAGCGTGCCGTCAAGGCGGACAAGGTTCGGGCCGGGCATATCCGGGGCAAGCTCGACCCGCACGGTCGTGCGGCGCTTGCCGGCAACGTGGATGAGAGCGCCAGGATGGATGCCGAGGGCATCGAACGCTTCCTGATCCATCCGAGCGATGCCGCGATGGATGTCGAAGGGGAACGCCTCGGCGACGCGAAGGTAGATCTCCCGGCCCGTCACATCGCCGCGCGCCCCGTTTCCCCTGCTCGGGACGATCCCGCTCACCTGCTCGATGCTGCCCGTGCTGTCATCCGCCATCCGGCCTGATCCTCCGTATCTCACTGAGTGTACACGAGAGGACGGGCTGGCTCGGGCTTGCCGTCAGACTTGCGAGAGAGTATCGCGTGCGCGAGCGAATACCGTCGCGTCAGTCTTCGTCGAGGTCGCCAACGGTGTGGCCCTTCACGAGCTTGCAGATGCGGCTACCGTCCTGCTCCTCGTAGAGGAAGGCCAGGCGATCGGCGTCGAAGGCGTCGAAGAAGGCGGGCCACTCCAACGTCTCCCAGGTCGGCGGGAGCGTCCCGAAGGCGACGCGCAGCACCGACGTCCCGCGCACCCGCGCCGGCTGCCCGGCCCGAGCCTCGATCCAGGATTGAATGACGTCGTGCCGGCGCGTGTACTTACGAGCCACAGCCCGCCTCCTCGCTCCCCCTCGATAGGTGGATAGTCAACATTCAGGACGGCAGCGGCACACCAAGTTCGCCGCAAACCGTCTCCAGCGTCCTCCAGGCGACAGCGTCGAGCGGCACTCGGCCCTCGGCCGTCAAGGTTGCCGCGCGCCGCTGCCCGCGCTCGCCCGGGTAGACGATCTCGTTCACGCCCTCGATCGTCTGGCCCGATTTCACCCAGCGCAGCAACTCGTCCATCCGGGCGGTGAACTCGGCGCGCGGCATGAAGATCTCCGGGTCGAGCACCAGGAAGAAGTGGCCCTCCTTGCCATTCACCACGCCGGCGTTCTGGCCGAACTGCGCACCGGTCAACACCCCGGCGAGTACCTCCACCATCAGTGCCAGCCCGAACCCCTTGTACCCGCCGACCGGCGCCAGCGAGCCGCCACGGTCGAGGTCGCCCGGGTCGGTCGTGGGGCGGCCTTCGGCGTTCATGACCAGCCCTTCAGGCACTGACTTACCCTGCTGGGCGAGGATGCGGGCTTTGAAGCCGGCGATGGCGCTGGTGGCCATGTCGAAGACGAGCGGATAGTCGAGGCCGGTCGGCGCGGCGAAACAGAAGGGGTTGGTTCCGAGCGTCTTGGTGCGCCCGCCCGGCGCCGGCATCAGCGGGACCACGTTCGCGGCAGCCATGGCGATGAAGCCCTGCCTGGCGGCCCAGGTTGGGAACGGCGCAGCCGCCACGAAGTGCCCGGAGTTACGGATACCGGCCGTGGCAATGCCGTGTGCCCGGGCGTGCTCGACGCACCAGTGGATCGCCTGGAACGACGCCGCGACGGCCGAGCCCCGGTCGCCGTCCAGCACGAGCGAGGAGTCGGTCTCGTGGACGACGCGGATGTTCGGGCTCGGATTGAGCGCTCCGCTCTTGAACCATTTGTGAATCTCACCCAGGAAGAAGACGCCGTGGTCGTCGTAGCCACGCAACTCGGCGTCGAGCAGGACGTCTGCCGTCTGGACGGCGTGGCCGCGCGGCATGCCATCCGCTTCGAGCGCCCGCTCCAGGCTCGTTCGCAGCGGCTCCAGGGCCACCGTCTTGTGCGCCGCCGCGTACAGGCTCTGCACGTTCATCGTCCGCCTCCGCCCCAGCGTCATGGCAGTACGCCATCGTTCGACATTCGGTGCTGTCGTTCGATGGTAGCCGGTTGAGAGACGCGGGCGGGTACGGCCGCATGTACGCCACCGCACCGCGCTCCGCGGACGAGCACCCCGCAATCAGCACGCAAGTGGGCGGCATACGACGGGCACAGCCTGCCTCTGCTGCTCCGCCCTGCAATCAGCACGCAGGTGGGCCACATGGAGGTGGTCCGCATCCTGTTCGCAGAGCAACACCCGGATCGCGCGATACGCCAGGACGTACGATCCCGGTGTATCCTGGCGCAAAGAGCGCCAGTGCGGTTGACGTTCGTTGACGTGCCCCCGCAGGCGAGCGGTATCACTCCCCGTCGCCGGGTGTCGGTCGGCGCGCATGGACCGCGAGGGCACAGGAAGGGGTCGCCATGCTCAACAAGCGACGTGTCAGGATGAACGATGGGAAGCCCGACCGCCGAATCGCGGCCGTTCCTGGTCCGCGCGGACAGTTCCTCCTCGGAAGCCTGCTCGACGTCCAGCGCGACCCGCTGACCTTCCTGACCCGCACTCGGCGGTTGTACGGCGACGTCGCGCAGGTCAAGCTTGGGCCGAAGACGATCTACATCGCGAGCCACCCTGAGGACGTGCGGCACGTCCTTCAGGAGAACAACAAGAACTACCGCAAGGGCGCCCACTACGAGACCCTCGCGCCGATCTTCGGCAACGGCCTGATGCTGAGTGAGGGAGACTTCTGGCTCCGTCAGCGGCGGCTGGTTCAGCCGGCCTTCCATCGCCAGCGGCTCGGCGCGTTCGGCAAGACGATGACCGACTACGCCGAGACGATGCTCGAGCGATGGGCGAGCAGCGCCGAGCGGGGCCAGCCACTCGACATTCAACACGAGATGTTGAAGCTCACCCTCAGTATCGTCTGCACGACGCTGTTCAGCTACGATATCAGCAACGAGACGGCCGGCATTGGCGAGGCGCACGCCATCGCACTCGCGCACGCCGAGCACAAGATCGTCTCGCTGTTCAACCTGCCGGACTCCTGGCCGACCCCTGAGAATCGGCGCTACCAGCGTGCCGTCGCCACCATCCACAATTGCATCAATCGTCTAATGGATGAGCGGCGCGACTCCGGCGAGGACAAGGGCGATCTGCTCTCGACGCTGGCGTTCTCGCGCTACGAAGAGACCGGCGAACTGATGGACCGCGACCAGTTGCGAGCCGAGGTCATCACCCTCTTCCTCAACGGCCATGAGACCGTCACCGGCGCGCTCTCCTGGGCCTGGTACCTGCTCTCGCTCCACCCCGAGATCGAGCGCAAGCTTCACGACGAGCTCCGAACCGTTCTCGGGGGGCGTACTCCGACGTTCGCCGACATCCCGAAGCTGAAGTACACCACGATGGTAATCGAGGAGTCGATGCGACTGTACCCGCCGGCCTGGGTCATCGAGCGCGACGCGCTGGGTGAGGACCGGCTCGGCGGCTACTACATCCCGCCAAAGGCGTCAGTCGTGCTCAGCCAGTGGGTGACCCACCGACACCCGGACTTCTGGGAGAACCCGGAGGGATTCGATCCAGAGCGCTTCTCGCCCGAGCGCTCGGCGAACCGCCATCGCTTCGCCTACTTCCCGTTCGGCGGCGGGCCGCGCCTGTGCGTCGGCGCGAACTTCGCGATGATGGAGATGCAACTCCTCCTGGCGACGATCGCCCAGCGCTACCACCTGGAGCTAGTGCCGGGGTTCCCGGTGGTGAAGGAGCCGGTCATCACACTGCGCCCCAAGTACGGCGTTCTGATGACACTCCGCCCGCGCGCCGACGCGGTCCCGGCCGCCGTCCCGGAAGTCCCGGCCGGTATCCGGGAGTCGCTTTCGACCTGAGGAGGGCTGGAAGGCGGGGAATTCGTTATGCTCTGACGAACACGACGCCGCGCCCGGGGGGTGTCGAACCCTCGGCTCGTTCGGGCCGGCCGTTGGCGCGGGGGGCTACGCATGGCGCTTCGAGAACGGATCCTCGCCGCTCGCGGCCTCCTGCCGCCCGACCTGGTACTCAGAGGCGGGCGCGTCGTCAACGTCCTGACGAACGAGCTCTACCCGGCGGACGTGGCGATCCACGAGGGTTACGTGGTCGGGCTGGGCGAGTACGACGGGCCGGACGTCCTCGACCTCGAGGGCGCGTTCGTGCTGCCGGGCTTCGTCGACGGACACCTCCACATCGAGAGCACGATGCTCTCGGCCGGCGAGTTCGCCCGCGCCGTCGTCCCGCACGGCACCACCAGCGTCGTCATTGATCCGCACGAGATCGGCAACGTGCTGGGCGCAGAGGGCGTCCGAATGTTGCTCCGTGCGACCGACGGCCTGCCGGTCACGGTCTTCGTCAACGTCCCGTCCTGCGTGCCGGCCTCGTCGATGGAGAATGGCGGCCACACCCTGCTCGCCGGCGATATGGCGCCACTGCTCGACCTCGACCGGGTCGTCGGGATCGCCGAACTGATGAATTTCCCGGGCCTGCTGGCGGCCGATCCGGACGTGCTCGACAAGGTGGCGCTCGGGCAGGCGCGCGGCGTGCCGATCGACGGCCACGCGCCGGGCGTGCGGGGGCGCGACCTGTGCGCCTACCTCACGGCTGGCGTCGAGAGCGACCACGAGACAACCAGCGCTGAGGAAGCCGAGGAGAAGCTCCGGCTCGGCATGTGGCTGATGGTGCGCGAGGGCTCGACCGAGCACAACATCCGCGAACTGCTGCCGGTCGTCAAGCGGCTGCGGGCGCGCCGAGCGATGCTCGTCACCGACGACCGCGCTGCCACCGACTTGCGTGACGAGGGGCACCTCGATCACGCCGTGCGACGAGCCATCGCCGAAGGGCTCAATCCGGTCTGGGCGATTGCCATGGCGACCATCGCGCCGGCCGAGCGCTTCGGACTGAAACAGATCGGAGTTGTTGCACCCGGCTATCTTGCTGACCTGATCGTTGCCGATGACTTGTCCGACCTGCACCCGCGCCTGGTTCTGAAGCGCGGCGCCGTCGTCGCCCGTGAGGGCCGGCCGACGTTCATCCCACCCCCGTTCGACTACGCGGCTGCCATGGATACCATCCACGTCGGTCGCCTGGATACCGACAGCCTGCGCCTGCCGGGGACCGCGGGCCGCTGCCGGGTCATCGGGCTGATCCCCCACCAGGTTGTGACCGAGCATCTGCTGGTAGAGCCGCGAGTACACGACGGCGAGATCGTCGCGGACGTCGAGCGGGACATCCTCAAGCTCGCCGTTGTCGAGCGGCACCGCGCGACCGGGAACGTCGGCGTGGGGCTGGTGCACGGGTTCGGGCTGAAGGCGGGCGCGCTGGCGTCGTCGGTCGCGCACGATGCCCACAACATCGGCGTCGTCGGCACGAACGACCGCGACATGCTGGCAGCCGTTGGTGCACTTGCTGAGCAGCGGGGCGGGCTGGCCGTCGTCCGGGATGGCGAGGTGCTGGCCCGGCTCCCGCTCCCTATTGGCGGGCTAATGTCCGATCGGCCCTTCGAGGAGGTCGCGGCGGGGCTCGAGGCCGTCGAGCGGGCCAGCGCGGTGCTCGGCTGCACCATCGACCGCCCGTTCATGATCCTGTCGTTCCTGGCACTCTCGGTGATCCCGTCACTCAAGCTCACCGATCGCGGTCTGGTAGACGTGGACGCCTGGAAGCTGGTGTCGGTCGGCGTGTGAGCGCCGTTCGAGCGGCGCGGTTCAGGCGGCCGCCGCCCGCACTCGACGACTGCGCCGGTCGGTGTGACGGCCGCCGCCACGGCGCATCGACCTCCAACCCGGCCCTGGCCGGCTTCACCTCCTGGCGGCCAGCGTCGCCGTCGCCTGGCTCGTGTGCATCGACCTCCAACCCGGCCCTGGCCAGTTTCACCGCTGCCGTGTCACCGACCATCCGGCTGCCTGCACCTTCGCTCTCGCCAGACACCTGAAGGAACAGAAGATGGCCATGACGTGACGAGGTGGGTTGCGTGCGCCTTGACCGGGCGATCGTAGGCGCGGTAGCGTCTCGACGGCCGACTGCCGGCACGAGGGCAGACCAGCGGCCATTCGGAAGGGTATGCTCGGTTCGCTGCTGCACTGGCGGCGTGGGGGAGGCGTATCGGCCACCGGACGCATGGCGGCCGACGCCGAGTCTCGCAACGCCCTGGCTCTGCTCGTCGTAGTCGCGACGAACAACACCGCCTGGAACCTGATCACTCCGTTCGTCCCGTTGTTCGTTCTCGAACTGCTGGACGGTGACGCTCGCGCCGCCGCCTTCTGGTCGGGCATCGCGATCGGCATCTCGCCGATGATGACGGCGGTGGTCGGTCCGTTCTGGGGCATGTTCGCCGAGCGCTTCGGAAGCCGCTCGGCGCTGATGCGGACGATCCTCTGCTCGACCGTGCTGGTGGTGCTGCTCGCGTTCGCGGTCAGCATCTGGCAGGTACTGGCCTTGCGCTTCTTGAGCGGCGTCCTTGGCGGGTTCTACGTGCTCGTCCACGGCCTCGCCGCAAAGACGGTCAGCCGCGAAAAGGTGGGGCAGTTGATCGGGACGCTCCAGGCTGTCTCGATGATCGGGCTAGCGATCGTGCCGCCGTTCGCCGGCTTACTCGTCGATCTCTGGGGACTGCGCAGCAACTTCGTGCTGGGCGCCGCGATCATGGTGCTCAGCTTCGTGGCGATGTGGCTCGGCTATCAGAACCCTACACAGGCGCGGCAGCCAGCCCAGGCCGATGCCAGCCACGGGCGAGACGGAACCTACTGGGGCTTCCTGCGCGACCGGCGGCTCGCGCTCCTGGCGGTGGTGGTGTTCGTCGGGCAGTACGTCGAGCGCACGTTCTGGCCGCTCGCGCCGTTGCTCGTGCTGGAGCTCGCGCCCGGCTCCGAGCAGTTGGGCCTGCTGACCGGCCTCGTGCTGGGCTCTGGGTCGGCGGCGACGGCGCTTTCTGCCATCGTCGGGGGCCGGCTCGCGCGGCGGTACGACCCGCGTGCCTTGCTGCTGGCCTCGCTCGCCGCCGGCTCGGTGAGCCTGCCGATGCTGGCGCTGGCGGGCACGGTCTGGCAGTTCGTCGGGCTACGCCTGCTGATGGGCGTCCTGACCGGTGGGACGGTGACGCTGGCGTACTCCCAGGCGACGCGGCTCATCCCGGCCGACCGTCTGAGCTCGAGTTTCAGCATGTTCGCGAGCGTCGCGATGGCTGCCTCCGCCGTCGGTCCGATCTCGCTCAGCCCGCTGGCGACGTTCTTCGGGCTGGATGCGCCACTGTTCGCCGGCGGGGTGGCGTTCGGCGCCTGCTTCCTGCTGCTGCTGCTCGGGTCACGCACGGGGCTGATGCCGACTCCGCGCGCGGTGCCAGCCAGCGACCCGTAGGGAGAGGGGGAGGTCAGGCGATCTGCTGGCAGCCCCTCGCCATGTGGTAGTGTAGGTACCCCTGGCTGGTACGGTAGGTGCGGCTCGTCTGAGGGGGATGTCGCGACTGTCGTCAGGTCCAGGCACGTCATGTCGTGATGCTGTCCTGGCCGGGTGTCCGGGACGATTGAGCATCTCAACTCACGATGTAGACACCCGTCCGGGGGACTATCACGGACCGGCCCGATCGAGGTACTACCGACGGCCGAGCAGGGCTGAGTAGAGAGGCGTGCGAGGCGATGAGTCAACGTACCTGTCGACCGGCCTCCGGGCACGCCACCGACACTCTACCGCCGCGGACGAGGGCTGGCCTTCTGGCTGCCTTCGAGGCCGAAATCAAAGATCTGCCGCCGGCCTATTTTGCGATGGTCATGGCTACCGGCATCGTGGCCATTGGCACCAACCTGCTCGGGATGAGACCACTGGCCCTGGTCCTGACCTGGCTCAATATCGTGCTCTATATCGTCCTCTGGGTGCTGACGCTGCTGCGCCTCTGGCGCTTCACCCATGACTTCGCAGCCGACCTGATCGACCATGTGCGTGGCCCAGGCTTCTTCACCATCGTGGCCGCTACGTCCATCCTCGGCACCCAGTTCATCTCTCTCTGGGAGGACTACCGCGCCGCCACGATGTTCTGGGTGATAGGGGTATTTCTCTGGATCGGCCTGACCTACCTGATCTTCACGGGGCTGATCGTCAAGGAGAAGAAGCCGTCACTCGCGGAAGGCATCACCGGAGCGTGGCTCATTGCGGTTGTCGCGACGCAATCGGTAGCGGTCCTCGCGGCGTTTCTGGCGCCCCACGTGCAACAGCCCGGACGGCTCGAGTTCAACTTCTTCGCGCTCTCGATGTGGCTCTGGGGCGGTATGCTCTATATCTGGATGATCTCGCTCATCTTTTACCGCTATACGTTCTTTACATTCTCTCCCGCGGATCTCTCGCCGCCGTATTGGATCAACATGGGCGCCATGGCGATCTCGGCGCTTGGCGGCTCGGTCCTGATCGTGAACGCTGACGCCTCCAAGGCGCCTTTCTTGCAGGCAACCCTTCCCTTCATCAAGGGCTTCACCATCTTCTTTTGGGCGACTGGAACCTGGTGGATCCCCATGCTCATCATCCTGGCCATCTGGCGCCATGTCTATAAGCGCTTTCCTCTGACCTATGACCCCCTGTACTGGGGTGTGGTCTTCCCGCTCGGCATGTACACCGTCGCGACGCTCCGAATGGCCCAGGCTATGGACCTGGATTTCCTGCACGTCTTCCCGGAGTATTTCATCTACGTGACCCTGGTCGTCTGGCTGGTCGTGTTCATCGGGCTGATCCGCCGCATCATCAGCGTCATCCGGATCGCAGCATGCGTCCGATAACGCATGCAGGTACGCCGGTGTCATGGCGCACCGCGCACAGGAGCGGAGCAGCGTAGGAGGGCCGGTCGCCACGGAGATGCCAGGCCGGAGACCGCTGACGCACGGGAGCCTGCATGCTGGTTTGTCTCCCGAGCGTCAGGCGGCGTGGCGAGTATTGCGCGGGCCAGCTTTCATGACCTGTCCGGGAAGTTCGCTGCCGAGGATCTCGGCCATCCGGTTCGCGCAGGCGATGAGCGCGTCCAGGTCGATGCCGGTCTCGATGCCCATCTCGTGAAGCATGTGGACGACGTCTTCTGTCGAAACGTTGCCGGTCGCCTTCGGTGCGAACGGGCAGCCGCCGATCCCGCCGATCGAAGCGTCGTAGGTCGTGACGCCGACGCGTAGGCCCGCCACGACGTTCGCTAGCCCCATCCCACGCGTGTTGTGAAAGTGAAGCCCGAAGGGCAGCATCGACCAGCGCTCGCGGAGCCGGCCGACAGTCCGCTCGACCTGGAGGGGGTTTGCCATCCCGGTCGTGTCGGCGAGGATGATCTCCTCGACCCCGACGTCTCGGAGCCGCCCAACGACCTCGAGCAACCGTTCCTCAGGGACGTCTCCCTCATAGGGGCAGCCGAAGCTCGTGGCGATACCGGCGCTGACGGGCAGGCCAGCCGAGCGGGCACGCGGCACGATCTCGCGAATCACCCGCAACGAATCGCCGACGCTCATCCGGATGTTCTTCCGATTGAAGGTGTCGCTGGCGGCGAGCACGACGACAAGCCGATCCGCTCGCGCTTCGATGGCTCGCTCAGCGCCCCGGACGTTCGGGACGAGCGGCTCCCAGGCGATGCCCGGTGCGCGCTCGATACCAGCCATGACCTCGGCAGCGTCGGCCATCTGAGGGACAGCCTTGGGGTGAACGAACGAGGTGACCTCGATCCGGGTCAGCCCGGTCCGGGCGAGCCGATTCGCCATCTCGACCTTCTGCTCGGTTGGGACGAACGCGCCGAGGCTCTGAATCCCATCGCGCGTGCCGACCTCTCGCATCGTGACCCGTGCTGGAAACTCCATCATCCGACCTCGTCGTACTGGATCGTGGCGCCGTGCTAGATCGTGGCGTCGTGCTGGACCGTGGCGTCGTGCTGGATCGTGGCGTCGTGCTCCGGCGGTGCTTCTACGGTGAGCGCGCTGAACGCTGCGTGCGTATCTGACCGGCGCCGGCTGGATAGGCGCCCGCTCGCGCACTCGCCTGGTGGCATTGTATCGAGGTGCAGGCGAGAGGCTACCCGGCGTACGCTCCTTCAGGCCGGTCGGCTGGCGAACGTGATCGCGCTGGCCGCCCGAGGCCAGCGTGTCCTGAGCCATCATGCCTGGGACCATCAACAGATGGGGGAGCGTGGGGTGAGCGTGCAGGAAGCAGCACCGCCAGAAACGACCGTCGAGACGTTCTTCACCGTCGATATTCGGGTCGGCCGGATCGTGGCGGCCGAGCCATTGCCGAAGGCACGCAAGCCGGCCTATCGGCTCGAGGTCGACTTCGGGCCGCTCGGGACGCGTCGGTCGAGCGCCCAGGTGACGGCGCTGTACTCGCCAGACGACCTGATCGGGCGGCAGGTGCTCGCCGTCGTCAACTTCCCGCCGCGGCGGATTGCAGGATTCGAGTCGCAGGTGCTCGTCCTTGGCGTGCCCGATGTTGATGGGAACGTCATCCTGCTCTCGACGGAGCGTGAGGCGCCGCTCGGGGGACGGGTCCACTGAGGGTGGCTGCATGATAGCCGTCGCCTGACGACGAGCTACTGGTCAGTCTGGGACACTGGTCTGGGGCGGCGGATATCTGCGCGGGCTCGTGTGATGGCGCTCCAGGGCGGCTCACCTGAGCCGAGGGAGTGAAGATGGCTGATGCAGCGCCGCCGGCCGTACTGGCGGCCGGGATCGACGTGAGCGAGGTGCACGGGCTGGACGCTGCCATCCTGGGCGCGGATGGAGCGTTGATCGAAACGTCCTGGCTGCCGGGGGTCGCTGCATTGGGGAGTTGGCTGGATGCCTGGGGCGCGCGGCTCACCGTCGTGGCCGTGGACGCCCCGGACCACGTGGCTCGTGAGGCTGGCGGGCGACTGGTGGAGAAGGAACTGCGCCGGCGCGGCGTCTCACTGCACCTCACGCCGCGCTCGGCCCAGGCAGCGCCGGGCTGGATGCAGCGTGGCTGGGAGGTGTACGAACAACTCCGCGAGCATGGCTTCCCGGTGACGCGGGTGCCAGGAGTAGAGCGCGGCGCGGTCGAGTGCTTTCCCTACAGCACGTACGTCGCGCTGACCGGCGCGGGTCGTTCAGAGGGCGTCGAGCCGGCCGTCTGGGCGCGCGGCATCTTGCGACGGCAGGGGTACGTGCTGGCCGGGACGGGTAAGGATGCGCCGGACGCGGTCGCGGCGGCGCTGACCGCACGGGCCTACCTGCGCGGCGAGGCCGTCGCGTACGGCGATCCGAGCGAGGGAGTCATCTGGACGCCGTGTGCGCTGCCGGAGCGGATCGCTCGGCGCGGACGGCGGCCTGGGAAGGCGGCAACGACACTCGGTCCCGTTCCATGACCTTGCCCGCGCCCACTCGGCTACCTGACCCAGCATGCTCACGCCACACAGCGCGGTCAGTCCGCGAGCGAGCGCCCAGGAACGGGATGCTCCTGGAGCGGACGCTCGGAACCGGGTTGGCATCCCTCGAGGGTGCGGACGACGAGCCCGACGACCACGGCCAGCAGGACCACCAGTCCGGACACGATTGCCCCTCCCTCGACGCCGATAGAAGAGGCGCCAGCCCAGGCATAGAACAGGCACGGCGGCAGCCACCCGAGGGCCGCAGCCGTCATGGCCGGGCGCCAGCCGAGCCGTGACGTGCCGGCCAGGACGACGACTGCCTCAGAGAGAAGCGGGAGCGGCCGGCTGACGACGATCGCCAGCGTGCCCCAGCGCTGAAACACGGCATCTCCACGGTCGCGCTCGCCCGGCCCCACGACGAGCGCGAGCAGGCGGCCGCCCCGTCGACCGATCCAGAAGGCAGCGACTGTGGCGATCATGCTACCGATCATCGAGAGCATCGTGCCGACAGCCACGCCAAACAGGGCGCCGTGCGCGATCATCACGACGTTCGAGGGCACGGGGAGCAACACGTCCACGGTGAGCAGCAAGACGCCGACAGCCGCCGCGAGCGTACCGCCGTGCCCGAGCCATGGGGTCGGGTCGTCGAGCAGCGGGATGCCGAGCGCCTCGACGAGCAGGAACAACACCAGGGGGAACACCAGCACCATACCGCCCACCGTCCAGTAGAGCCGCATTCCCACTCGTTCCCTTTCACTCATGCGTGCGCCGGATGGCAGCGCCGGATGGCAGCGCCAGCCCGCACTCTGTACGCCTGCTCCTCGCGTCTGCCGCCGCGACGAGACAGGCGCACGGGGATTGTACGAGGCCATGCCCGGCTCATCCCATGCTGCGTCTGCTTGGGCGTGGGTATCCGGGCGTGGGTATCCGGGCGTGGGTGTCCGGGCGTGGGCGTCCGGGCGCAGGCGCACTCGCTCACGCGCAGTGCGCCCGTCGTGCTCCTGGATCGCGTCGCCGTGCTGGAGCGCGCACCCGCTCACGCACACCCGCTCACGCACACCCGCTCGCGCACACCCGCTCACCCGCAGAGCACCCCCGAGTGCCTGCTCCAGCACCTTTCGGAACGCTCCGCCGGACCCAGACGTCACAGGGGCGCTGCTACGGGCTCGCGCACCGGCCGGACCGAGGCAGCCTGGTCTGTCGGAGTCCCGGGGCGCGAGGTGTCAGCGTGTCCGGCCGTACGCCAGGGTAGTGGCAGGCTGGCGCGACCGCTCTCCCGGCCAACGCGGCTGCTCGTGGGCAGGGAGAGCGGCCACACGGGAGCGCGGCTACTTGCGGGCGCCGATCACCTCGTTGGCGATCTCCAGGGCCGTCAGCCCCGATGGGAAGCCGACGTAGGCGATGAGATGCACGATGCTCTCCACGATCTCCTCTGGGCTGATGCCCTGATTGAGCGCCCCGCCGATGTGGCCGCGAAGCTGACGCTCCTTGCCCTGCGAGACCAGTGCCGCGATCGTCAGCAGGCGCCGCGTCTTCAGGTCGATGTACGAGCCTTCGCGGCCCCAGGTGTCCCCGAAGCAGAATTCGACCAGTTTCCGCTGGACATCGTCGGCCTGCTCGGGCGGCAGGCCGGGGAACCGATTGCGGCCCGGGCCGGGCGCCGCGTTCCCAATCGCCTTCATCGTTGCGACGCCGCGCTCGTACATCGTGCTCGTCTCCGTATCAGACATCAATTCCACTCCTTGCGCTCTCGACGCGCTCGGCGTTGTCGTCGGCGACGACTCGGCCTCGGTCCCTCGTTTATCCTTCGTGCGGGGTACTGCGCGCCACCGTCGGACGGTCCGCGTCGCACGATGACGTACAGGCCGCGCGACAACGCCGTTCCCGCACCGGAGCCCGAGAAGCCGAAGCTGGGGGTATGGCCAGCGGGCTCACCATCAAGCGGGCTCACCATCAAGCGGGCTCGCCATCAAGCGGGCTCACTCTCAGGCGCGGCCAGTGGAATGGAACGCGAGCAGCACTCCGGCTCCCTCCGAAGCTGAGGAGCGGTTACTCTTCGAAGGCTCGCAGGAAGGCGTCTGGGATCTCGGTCAGCGCGGCTGAAACCTCCCCGCTCGGGGGAGCGGCGCCGGGGACGTCGGCGGGAGCGCCGGTCGTCGGGCGTCGTTGAAGGAGTGCCTCCGAGACGAGTAGGGGCACCCGCAAGTGCACGGCCAGAACGAGTGCCTGGCCGGCTGGCACCGAGACCATGACGCGATTGGGCGGGCGCTCCATGCGTAGCTGCGCCGTGGGACTGCCGTCCGCGCCGGCGCGGACCTCGACGGCCGCGAGCTTACCGTCGAGCTGGGCAACGACCTCAGCCAGCAGGTCGAGAGTCTGGCCGGGCACCGTCTTCTCAGTCCGGAGCTCGTGGTAGATGAGGTGTGCTTCGGCCCTGGAAACGACGACGAAAAGCCGTCGTGGCGTCGACAACTCATCGTGACTTTCGAGCGCGGCCACGATCGTCTCCTGGCCGGCGATTCGCTTGACCCCACAGACGCTCATTTCGATCATTGGAGTGCCCGGGAGGCGTGCGAGCCAGTCGGCCAGCGCCGGGTCGGAAGCGCACCGAGGGTACACCGCATAGGGTCAGCATGCGGCAGCCGCCCCGGCCTGTCAAGATACAAGTGCCGGGCCGGCTCAGGCGGCGGTGATAGCAGCAGGCCGGCTCAGGCGGTGGCGATAGCGGCGCGCCGGCTCAGGCGGTGACGATAGCGGCGGGACGGCAGGCATCGCATGGACGATAGCCGGCGGCCAGCGCAGCGCGAGCGCCTGGGAAGGTCACGCGCCGCTCGGGCGGGATCTCAGGCACCCAGCGGCACGTCGGGTAGCAGAACTCCCGGCTCGAGCGGTCACCGACCAGCGCGGCGCCATGCCGGGCAGCTTCAGCCAGCCAGTCGGGATCGAGCCCCTCGGCGGCCAGCATCGCGAGCTTGGCCTGGACGCCGAGCGCGTATTCGCCGATCCGGCCGTCGCTCTTGACCACGCGATGGCAGGGGATCAGCAGCGGAATCGGGTTCTTGTGGAGCGCCGACCCGACCGCGCGGACCGCTCCTGGCCGACCGATCTCGCGGGCGATCCAACCGTAGGGCCGAACCTCCCCACGGGGAATTTCGAGCGCCTTGAGCAAGACCGCGCGCTCGAACTCCGAGACGGCGCTGAGGTCGAAATCGAGGTCAACCGGCTCGCCGGCAAGGCGTCGCTGGATCGCGGCGAGCAGCGCCGCCGGAGGCTCAGTAGCGGGCCGGATCGAGCGGCCGAACCGCTCGCGGAAGTGACGTACGAAGCTCAGAGCATCGCTGGCGGGTGCGATCGCGACGATCCGCTCGCCGGCGAATGCGACGAAGACCGGCCCGATCGGCGACGCAATCTGGACGTAGCTCGTCTCCAGACCCACCCCGTCGAGCACGCCCGGCAGGAGTGAGGGCGGTGCGGTGACCGCTTCAAGACCACGCAAGCGTTGTCGCAGCAGACGGGCCGCCGTCAATCGCCCGGCTGGGCCGGCCAGCGAGTGGGACGGGGCGTCCGTGTAGTGATTCTGACGGTCAGCGGGGGACGAGGGCCGGTGATCTGATCCGCTCATGCGAGCCTCCTCCTAAGGGCGGTCATGCGGGGGCCGCGGCATCCGTCTCGGCCAGCCGGGATCGCAGGCGAGCGACGCCGCGATGGACATGGGATTTGACGGTGCCGACTGGTTGATCGAGGATCGTGGCGACGTCCTGGTACGACAGGTCGTGCACGTGGCGAAGGGTGACGGCGAGTCGCTCTGGCTCGGGCAGGCTGCCCAGCAACTCGGCGAGCTCGGCGCGAGCGGCAGCGCGCTCCGCGACGTCGGCAGGCGCGTGCTCGAGATCCGGATCAGCCAACCGGTCGGCCAGCCGGTCGGCCGGGCCGTCAATTGGGTCAAGCGGTACTTCGGTCAGCCGACGCGCTCGTGCCCGGTTACGGGCCACGTTCACGGCGACCTGAAAGAGCCAGGCGCGCAGGTGGAGGGTGGCAATTCGCTCGGCCGGGTAGCGGGCGAGCGCCCGGTAGGCTCGGATCAGGGCATCTTGCGCGATCTCCTCGGCGTCGCGAGGGTTCGCGGTCAGGCGCAGTCCGAAAGCGTACAGGCGGTCCTGGTACGCGCGGACGAGCGTCTCAAACGTTCCATCGAGGTCGGCGGCCAGGTGTTGCGCGAGGGTTTCGTCGTCCACGCTGTATCCCGTGTGGCGTCTCTCCTGGGTGTAACACCAGTATCGCCCTTGGGGTTGCAGGATGTGGCGAGCGAGTCGAGAGGTCGGAGCCGTGAATCATGAGGAGGTGACGGAAGGTGAGGGCAAAGGAGCACGTCGCGGGTGGCACTGGCAGATGGCACTCGCGGATGGCACGTCGCAGGTGGCGCGTGGCGTGAGGCAGGAGGGGCTGGGGGCCGGCCGGGGTATGATGCCGGCGCGCTCGTCGCCGCCCGCGTGGCGCTCGTCGGGTGACACCCACCAGGACAGGGGATCGACCGTGGCCGACGAGAGCATCCGGGCGTACCGGCCGGTGATCATGGGGCGCCGTGGCGCCGTCGCATCGAACCATCCGCTGGCGACGCAGGCTGGGCTGCTGACGCTCCAGGCCGGCGGCGACGCCGTGGATGCGGCGGTCGCGGTTGCGGCGACGCTGGGCGTCGTCGAGCCGTTCATGTCCGGCCTTGGCGGCGACGGCTTTTACCACGTGTACCGTCGGGCGAGCGGCGAGGCAGTGGTGTTCAACGGCACGGGCGCCGCGCCGAAGGCGGCCACGCCGGAGCGGTACGCCAGCGGCATCCCGATGAGCGGGCCGCTGGCGTTCTCGACGCCCGGCTCGGTGGGCGCCTGGGAGGCGATGCACGCGCGCTTCGGTCGGCGCTCCTGGCCCAGCCTGTTCGAATCGGCCATCTACTACGCTCGGGAGGGTTTCGGGGCGACCCGTGCCTACCGCCACTACACCGGCGAGGCGCGTGGCATCCTGAGCGCCGATCCTCGGAGCGCCCGCACCTTCCTGCGAAACGGTGAGGCGCCGGCGCTTGGGTCGCCGATCGTGCAGCCAAACCTCGCCAGGACGCTCGAAGGGCTGGCTGAGGAGGGCGCAGAGAGCTTCTACCGAGGCCGGCTGGCGAAGGCATTCGCGGCCGGGCTGGCAGAGGTCGGGTCGCTGGTGACGGCCGAAGATCTGGCCGCCTGCCGACCGGAGGAACAGGCGCCGATCGAGGTCCAGTACCGGGGGTATACCGTCCGCGAGGCGCCGCCGAACTCGATGGGGTGGGTGCTCCTGGAAGAGTTGAAGATCGTCGAGCAGTTCGAGCTTGGGGCGCTGGGTGCACTCTCGGCGGACGCTATCCACCTGCTGGTCGAGGCGAAGAAGCTCGCGTTCGAGGATCGCGAGTTGTACGCTGGCGACCCGCGCTTCGTGTCGGCGCCGCTGGACGACCTGCTATCGGACACGCACGCCGCTCGGCTGGCCGCGCGTATCAACATGCGGCGCGCGCAGCTACCGAGTGCGAGCGTCTCGGCAGGCAGGGGCGACACGACGTACTTCTGCGTCGTCGACGGTGAGGGCAACGCTGTCTCGGCGATTCAGAGCATCAACAGCGCGTATGGCTCAGGCGTGACAGCCGGCGAGACCGGCATCGTGATGAACAACCGGATGACGCCCTGGCACCTGGAGCCCGGCCACCCGAACCGGCTGGAACCGGGTAAGCGGGTCCGCCACACGATGAACCCCCCGATGGTCTTCAAGGACGGCGAACTGTGGTGCGTGTTCGGGACGCCGGGCGGCGACCGACAGGTGCAGGTGAACTTGCAGGTGCTGACCTCGATGATCGACTTCGGCTTCGACGCGCAGCAGGCCGCCGAGGCGCCACGCTGGGCGAGCGACGAGCCGGATCAGGAAGCGAACTACCCGCACGCGCAGCCGCGCCAACTGCTGATGGAGGATCGGTTCAGCCCGGCGATCCGAGAGGAGCTTACCTGGCGCGGCCATCAGGTGAAGGTGGTCGGCGGACTGGAGGGGCCGTGCTCGATCGAGATCATCCGCCGTGACCCGTCCACCGGGATGCTGATGGCCGGTTCGGACCCGCGCCGCGACGGCTGGGCACTGGCGTACTGAGGCCGCTACACGCCTCTTCTCCCCGCCCTCTCACCACGGGCACCTCGCCTCAGCCCCCTCATCCGCACGTGGATGAGGGGGTGTTTTTCTTCAAGTGCCGGTATCCGTTGACGGGGAGCGAGGGCGGTGCTACTCTCGGCGCACCTGACGGCAGGAGGTGCCGATGGTCTGACCCGCGCGGTTCCGAACGACGTGAGTGTGGATTGCCACAGTGGGGTGGCGATCGTGAGCCGCGATGCCATGAGGGCGTCGCCGAAGGGGCGCTTTCCATGTACCGTCCCGATGACCCTCGTCTGTCCCGAACCGTTCACTTGACACGTCGGCGCTTCGTGAGCCTCGTTGGCTCGAGCGCGAGCCTGTTATTGCTTGCCGCGTGTGGCGGCGCAACCACGCCAACCGCCGCGACACCGGCCGCGTCGAAGCCGACGACGGCCCCAGCTGCGACGGCCGCTCCAAAGCCCGCCACGGCGGCATCGCCGTCGAGCGGAGGCGCATCTGCACCCGCGGCATCGCCAGCAGCCGGAGCGTCGCCAGCGGCCGGGGCGTCGCCGGCAGCAGGGGCATCGCCGGCAGCAGGGGCATCGCCCGCGGCTGCTGCGTCGCCAGCCGCCCAAGCTGCACCGGCCTCGACGACGGCGGGCGCGTTGCCGAACCTGCGGGGCACGACCCTCTCGATCCTGCAATGGTCCAACTTCATCCCGGACGCCGATCCCTTCTTCAAGAAGCAGATCGAGGACGGCTTCATGAAGGAGACCGGAGCGCAGGTCAACATCGAGTTCACCGATCAGAACTCGATCGCGCCCAAGATCAGTGCCGCGATCCAGAGCGGTTCCGGCCCGGACATCATCCAGTTCGCTCATAACTGGCCAAACACGTATGCTGAGGGGCTGGTGGACGTCTCCGACGTGGCTGAAGACGTCCAGAAGGTGACCGGCTCGTTCTTCCCTGGCTTCGCGGCCTACGCGAAAGTGGACGGCAAGTTCCTCGGCATCCCCCATGACTTCCTCGGAACGGCGGTTCACTACCGCAAGTCCTGGTTCGAGGAAGTTGGGGCCAAGGAGTTCCCGAAGAACTTCGATGAGTACCTTGCCGTCGGGAAGAAGTTGAAGGAGAAGGGCCACCCCCTCGGGGAGTCGCTCGGGCAGAGCATCGGCGACCCGGTCTTCTTTACCTACCCCGTGATGTGGAATCAGGGTGGTGCAGAGGTGGACCAGTCAGGAAAGGTCGCGGTCAACTCGCCGGGTACCATCCAGGCTGTCTCGACGATCAAGAACGCCTGGCAGGATGCGTTCGACGAGACCGGGCTTGCCTGGGACGACTCGTCGAACAACCGGGCGTTCCTGGCCGAGACGATCGCCGCGACCCAGAACGGCGCGAGCATCTGGTGGGTGGCGAGGAACCAGAAGGCCGCGTTCTTCGACGACATCGGGCTAGCGCTCCTGCCGGGCGGTCCGAAGGGCAATGCCACCATGGGGCAGCTCTGGACGCTCGGCATCATGAAGTACAGCAAGAACGTCGACGCGGCGAAGGCGTTCATCCGCTGGCAGATGCAAGACGCGCAGTGGATGCCGCTCTTCGACCTGATGGGCAGCTTCATCTGCGGCATCGGTGAGAAGCAGAATGCAGCGGCGCGCTGGGACAAGTTCCCGCCGGTGACACAGGTGTTCAAGGACGCGCCGAAGAACTTCCGGGGCATCGGCTGGCCGGGGCCGCCAAACCAGAAGGCGGGGCTGACCCAGGCCAAGTACATCATCGTGAATATGTTCGCCAAGGCCGTGCAGGGCACCTCTCCCGAGGAGGCGGTGGCCGGCGCGGAGCGTGAGATGAAGGATATCTACGGGTAGGTGGCGAGCACCGAGGCGCCTGTATAGACCCGCCCGATCGGGTTCAGGTTGCCTCGGTGCGCTCTCCGGCTCCTGGCTCCATGCCCAGGGCTGTCCTGCCCTCAGCCAGCGTGTCATCAGGTGCGGGTAGCCACGGCAACTCCTCCTTACCAGACCCCACCCCACAACTCTGATCGGAGCTCTGGGCGGGGTACACGCGGCATCTGGTCAAGGCACGCGCGGCACGTCAGGTCTCGGCCGCCATACGCGCTCCCCGCATGACGCGCTCGACGTTCGCCGGCGCGAAGAAGTCGGGAATCGGCACCGTACCCGCAATCGTCCCAAGGAAGCGATTGGTCTCAGCTTGATTGTCGCGCAGCGCGGCGAGAAGTGCCTGCATCTCAGGCGGAGGTGGATCGAGCGTGGCAAGCTGACAGTTGAAGTCATACATCGGCTTGACCGCCTCGTTCCGCCGCCGTTCGCACTCGGACAGCGCGGTCTCTAGCGGCTGGCGGCCGCTGAAACCAGCATCGATGGCACTGACCAGCAGTTCGGCATCCCGGAACGCGTCGCTGATCCCCTGCGCGTTGATCGGATCTTTGTGGTACCCGGCGTCACCGACCAGCGCCCAGCCAGGACCATACGGCCGCCGGAAGAAGTTCGGCACGTCGACCATCGCTCGGAAGAGCTCCCTGCGCTGACCTGCCTGCACCCGTTCCGCCAATCGCGGGGCCAGCGCCAGCGTCTTCAGGAAATTGCCTTCGACGTCCGAGCGGAACGCGGCGAGGTCGCGGTGAGCGACGACCACGGCCACACCCGTCAGGCCATCGTTCGTCGGAATGATCCCTATCGCTCGGCCGTCCCGTGGATAAAACTCCGGTCCATCGGCTGACAGGCCGCTCCAATACGCGTAGTACCAGCAGGCCAGGGAAGGCCGGGTGTCGTACTTCGGAGCCTGGACGGTGCGCGCGACGATCGAATGCTGACCGTCGGCACCGATAATGAGACGTGCTTCCTCCTCGACAGCGGTCCCATCGCGCAGACGGCCCTGGATGCCTGTCACTCGGGCGCCATCCATGACGACCCGTGTGACAGCGAAGCCTTCCCTCAGGTCGGCGCCGGCCTCGGCGGCCGCGTCGACCAGGGCCTTGTCGAGCACGGTCCGGCGCGGAGCATACGCCTCTGCGATGCCGTCTACTGGCGGCGGCGAGCCGACGAGCGCGAACTCGCCGACGTCCAGGGTGATCTGCCGCAAGGGCGGGCAGTTGGAGGCAACCACGCTGTCCAGCAGCCCCCACCGCTTCAGCCTGGATACCCCGGGAGGCCAGATGATGTGCGTCGAGATGGTGTCGCTCGGGAACGTCGCCCTGTCTACGAGCAGGACGCGATAGCCCTTACGAGCCAGGAGCATGGCAGTCGGAGAGCCGGCGCAGCGAGCGCCGACGACGATCGCATCGTACATGACAGACCTCCGCACAGTTGTCACGAGCACGACCAGCCCATCGCCCCCTGGATGCTTCAACCTTTCACATAGGCAAGCTTCTCGGCGATCTTGCCATCCTGCACCCGGAACAGGTCGACGCCACGGACGTGGCCGGGCAGTCCTTCGGCATCGGTCCACGCATATCGCCAGCGGACGATGCACCGGTTGCCGATCGCGAAGATCTCTTCGGCCTCGAAGCTGGCATTGGATGATCCGGCGAAGAGGCCCTCCCAGACGCGGCGGACGGCCGCCTGTCCGATGTGGCGCTCGCCGTCGGGCGGCGCCGTGCCCTCAAAGACACAGTCATCGGTCATACAGGCCATGACGGCATCGACGTCGTGGCGATTGAAGGCGTCGTTGAAGCGGTTGACCGCCGCCCGTGTCTCGGCGGTCTGTGCCTCGGCGGCTGGTGTCTCGGCAAGTGCCATCAACCCTCTCCCACACACTCGCGTCAGTTGGGCACGTACGGATCTCGCCTGGGTCGTGAAAACGCTCGGCCACGTCCTTCAGCCAGGATGGAGTCGGCCAGGATGGAGACACCGAGCCGGGGCCAGCACGATGCGGCCCTGGCCCGGTGCGTGACTAACGGCGGGCCTCGAAGATGCGGTTGAACGGGGTCTCGGTGGCGCGGCGGAACGTCTCGAAGCCGGCGGTCTCGAAGACCGTGCGCAGCGCGGCCTCGGATGCTAGCGTACCCAGACCGGTCCCGCCGCCAGCGAGGGCATTCGGGGTGCAGATAAGCACCGACGCACCAGAGTAGACCCGCCCGACCGGGTTCAGGTTCTCCTCGGTGCGCTCGCCGGCCATCGGCTCTACCAGCATAACCGCGCCGCCCTTGGCCAGGGTATCGTAGGCGCGGGTGGCCGCGCTGACCGGGTCAGCCATGTCGTGGAGGCAGTCGAAGAAGGCGATCAAGTCGTAGCCACGGCTCGGGTCGCCGCCCGGGTGCGGGATCTGTGCGGCCGGGATGACTTCAAAGGTCACGCGGTCGGCGACGCCGGCCGCGGCAGCATTCTGGCGGGCACGCTCAATCGACGGCGCGTGGCTGTCGTAGCCGACGAAGCGCGAGCGGGGGTACGCCTGAGCCATGATGATCGTGGAAGCGCCGTGGCCGCAGCCGACATCGGCGACGCTTCCGCCGCGCGCGAGCCGGTCATGGATGCCATCCAGGGAGGGAATCCAGGTCGACACGAGATTGGCGCGGTAGCCTGGGCGGAAAAAGCGCTCGGTACCGACGAAGAGACTGGGGTCGTGCTCGCCCCAGGACAAGCCGCTGCCCGTCTTGAATCCTTCGATGATGCGCGGCAGGGCGTACGTCGTCGCGGCCATCACCCCGAAGCCGCCCGCGACGAAGGCCGGCGAGTCCTCGTCGGTCAGGGCCAGGGCGTGCTCGGCTGGCAGGGTATAGCGGCCAGTCGTCGGATCGTAGTCGACGTAGCCGCCGGCGGCCTGGTGAATCAGCCACTCACGGAGATACCGCTCGGACAAGCCGGTCCGACTCGCAAGGTCGTCGGAGGTCAACGGTCCTGCGCCGGCCATGGCTCGGTACAGTCCGAGTCGATCCCCAATCACGGCGTTCACGACACTCATCGTGGCGCCGAGGTCGCCGACAATTTTCCCGAGGAACGCGTGCAATTTCTCCTCATCGATTCGCTGCTCGACTGCCATCGCGGGCTTCCCCTCTCCACTCGGGCGCGCAGGCCGGCTGCCACCCGTTCGTTACCCATCCAGCCGTCCGCTCTGGTGTTGTGCCTGCTCCTTTCTTGCGTCGCTGAGTGCCGCTGCTCCGAGGCGTACTGGCTGGCGCCCTCACTCTGAGGGCGACGCTGATCCGACGGGCGGCCGGCACGACAGGCCGCGCCAGTTTGGCGCGCTCCGGATGCATGGCCTGCGCGGCCACAGCCGGCGCGGGCGGTTCACGAGCCGATCTCGACTCCTCGGAGAGCGTCCTCAGCATACGTCAGTCCGACGCCACTGGATATCAGGCAGCCGACGTTTCTTATGACTTCCTGACGATTACAGTGGGCGATCCGCGAAGGAGGTGGCGGTTGGCTGGGGGCATCCACGGAGGGGAATGGACAGGCTGGAGGGTCGCATCGGGCGTGATCCGAGTCAGCCGCCAGCCCGGTGCGCGGAGATCATCTATCGCCGGCGTAAGGCGCGGCGTCTGCTTTCTCCCTGGCGCAGCCCGCGGGGGCATCGATGCGGCTTAGCACTCGATGAGGGAGAGTGCTTGCACGGTGGCTTTGGAGCCGTTACACTTGCGCATGGTTAGCACTCAGCAGGATCGAGTGCTAACATCGAAGGGAGAGGGATCTGGCCAGGCCCGCCGGATCCGCCCTGGTGAAGTCCTGTACTGTGGGAGGCAATCGTATGGCCATCGGTCTGCGGCCGCTCGGCGACCGCGTAGTGATCAAGCCAGTCGCCCGTGAAGACGTAACGAAGAGTGGCATCGTCCTGCCGGATACTGCCACGGAGAAGCCCCAGCAGGGCGAGGTCATGGCCGTCGGCCCGGGCCGCGTGCTCGACAGCGGCGAGCGCATCACCCTCGACCTGAAGGAAGGGGATCGGGTGCTGTTCGCAAAGTACGCGGGCACCGAGTTCAAGCACGAGAACGAGGACCTGCTCATTCTCAGCGAGAAGGATGTGCTGGCTGTCATGGTCAGCAACGGCCAGTAAGAGACAAGTCATCAGTTGTCAGCAGAGAGTTATCAGTAGCGGGATATCAGTTGCCTCAGGAGTGAGGTATCAGTTGCCAGGGGGCGGGAGGCAACGTGGATGCCGGGGCAGGGAGCTCCGGAGCACGCGCCGTACTGCCGAGTGCCAACTGCTGATGACCGACGCCTGAAAACCGACCGCTGGCCGCTGGACGCTTCTGGAGGATTCATGCCCGCCAAGCAGTTGGAGTACAGCGAAGAGGCCCGCCGCTCGCTGAAGCGCGGTGTCGATGCGCTGGCCGATGCCGTCAAGATCACGCTGGGCCCCAAGGGCCGCAACGTCGTCCTGGACAAGAAGTTCGGGCCGCCGACGATCACGAATGACGGCGTCTCGATCGCCAAGGAGATCGAGCTTCAGGATCCGTTCGAGAACATGGGCGCCCAGCTTCTCAAGGAAGCGGCGACCAAGACGAACGACATCGCCGGCGACGGCACCACCACCGCGACGGTGCTGGCCCAGGCGATCGTTCACGAGGGCTTCCGCAACGTGACGAGCGGCGCGAACCCGCTGCTGCTCAAGCGAGGCGTCGAGAAGGGCGTCGCGGCAGTCATCGACGAACTCAAGAGCCAGAGCAAGACGATTGGCGACAAGAGCGAGATCGCCCAGGTGGCCGCGATTTCGGCCGCTGATGAGGAGATCGGCCGGCTCATCGCCGACGTGATGGACAAGGTCGGCAAGGACGGCGTCATCACGGTCGAGGAGAGCAAGACCCTCAAGTTCGAGACCGAGTACGTTGAGGGGATGCAGTTCGACCGCGGATACATCTCGCCGTACTTCATCTCCGACCCCCAGCGGATGGAGGCCGTCCTGGACGAGCCGTTCATCCTGATTACCGACAAGAAGATCTCGGCCATCAACGACATCCTGCCAGTCCTGGAGCGCTTCGTTCAGGTCAGCAAGAACCTGCTGATCATCGCCGAGGACGTGGATGGCGAGGCCCTGGCGACACTGGTCGTCAACAAGCTGCGCGGCATGCTGAACGTCCTGGCGGTCAAGGCGCCGGGCTTCGGCGACCGCCGCAAGGCCATGCTCGAAGACATCGCGGTGCTGACGGGCGCGCAGGTGATCTCGGAGGAGGTCGGCCGCAAGCTCGACAGCGTCACGATCCAGGATCTCGGGCGGGCGCGCCGGGTCGTCTCGAACAAGGATGAGACGACGATCGTCGAGGGCCGCGGCTCGGAAGAGACGATCAAGGGCCGGATCGCGCAGATCCGCACCCAGATCGGCGAGACGACGTCGGACTTCGACCGCGAGAAGCTGCAAGAGCGGCTGGCGAAGCTGGCTGGCGGCGTCGCGGTGATCCGGGTGGGCGCGGCGACCGAGGTGGAGCTGAAGGAGAAGAAGCACCGCGTCGAGGACGCGCTCCAGGCCACCCGAGCGGCGGTCGAAGAGGGCATCGTCGCCGGCGGCGGCATCGCCTACATCAACGCGCTGCCGGCGCTGGAGAAGGTGCTCAGCTCGTACCAGGGCGCAAGCGACGAGCGGACGGGCGCCACGATCCTGAAGCGAGCGCTCGAGGAGCCGCTCCGCCGCATCGCGACGAACGCCGGTCTCGAAGGCTCGGTGATCGTCGAGGCGGTCCGGAAGCTGCCGGTGGGTGAGGGCTTCGACGCGTCGAAGGGCGAGTACGTCAACATGATCGAGCGGGGGATCATCGACCCGCTCAAGGTGACGCGCTCGGCGCTGGAGAATGCGTCGTCGATCGCGACGATGATCCTGACCACCGAGACGCTCGTGACCGAGATCCCGGAGAAGGAGAAGCCGGCCGCCCCGGCGATGCCGGAGTACTAAACCTCGGATCTACGCGTGATGCGTGGAGCCCCCGGCCGCGACTGCGGCCGGGGGCTCGTTGCATTGCGTCATCGGCCAGTGGATGCCGCTGGTGGAGCCAGGCGTGGCGAGCAACCGACACCGGAGTCACGGCGGCATCTCCAGAGTCGTAGCCAGGTAGCCAGAGCGCGTGTGGACTTGACCGCGGTATCGGTGTAGGAGTGCCCCCCAGGATATAGGCGGCCAGGGTCATATTGACCGGCCATCTTCACGAGCGGGGTTCGCAAGGAGCAGGCGCAACGGAGGGTTGGGGCTAGCCGAGGTGGACTGCCTCGCGCTCGAGGATGCGCCGCACGATGGCAACCGTCGAAGCGTAGGTGGAGTCGATGCCCTCGAAGGACAGGCGACGACCGCCAAGCGTGCGTGCCCGCGTGTACGGCGTATCCGAAGCGTAGTGAATCAGCCCCACGTCGAATGGCAGATCGCGCAGGTGGACTGCCTCGCCCTGGGGATGACGGTCCGGATAGGTCGCCTCGTAGATGGCGCTCAGATACGGCCCGGCTTCCATCTCGACCACCGTGTACGCCTCGCGGTAGAAGAACTCCAGGTAGTCGCGGTTCTGGAGGAAGGTGCCGCGCACGGTCACAGCCTTCTGACGGTCGAGCGCCGAGCCGCGCTCCAGCCAGGGCGCGACCTCGTCGTAGCCGAAGGCGTTCGGGTAGGAGTAGACGTTGCCGGTGTGCTCGTCGTACACCACGTCGGCCATCATCACGTCGCCGACGGCCCCGTTGAGCGTGGCCGCCTTGCCGAGAATGTAGATGCCGCGCAGGTCCGCGACCTGTTCGGTCACTTCGCGGAGGATGTGGTACGCCGTCATCCCGAGCGGATAGTCGATATTCAGGATCACGGCGTTGGTCCGCTCCAGGACCGGAGCGAGCTCGGCGAGGCGCGGGTCCAGGTCGTCGGCCCGGACCCGGTCCAGGTCGACGATCTGCGCGCACACTTCGAGCTCGCTCGCCTGAGTCACCGTCAGGATGCCACGCTCGGCCTCCTCGGCAGCGCGTACGTCGCGGGCATCCTGCTGCTGGTTGGCGCCGTGCCAGAGCCGGGCGGCGTAGTAGAGCACGTTCTCCGGGTTGCTGTAACGGCGGGCGTTGCGCAGCGCCTCGATCTCGACGGCTGCTGCGCCGCCGGTGCTCGCCTCCAGGAAGCGCCAGAGCGTCTCAGCCCGCCGACGGACGTAGCCCGAGAGCAGGTTGACGATGCTGTGCGGATTGGAGGACACGAAGTAGATCGGTCGGTCCAGAAGCCCGCGCACAGCCAGCGCCTCGCCGATCGGCTGCCACCAGCGGTCGACGAGCTTGCTGTAGCCGACGTGAGTGCCGCCGAGCATCCGGACCCGGATATCCTTCGGGCCGGCCGCCAATGCCTGAAGCGTCGGCCAGAGTGAGCCGCCCCAGGCGGTTCGCAGCCTCGCCCAGTCCTCGGGCGGGAGGTTCAGCCACTCGCCGAGATCGTCGAGGAACGTTGCCGAGGGTGGCTCAGGTTGCACGAACGCCGCTTCGAGGTCGCCGCGCTCACGGATCATCCGATGCAGCTTGTTCCACTCGATCTGATACGCCACCAGGGTCGGAATCACGTCGTCGAGGTCGGAGGTCGACGCGATCGTGACTGCCAGCGTCGCGCCGCCATCCCAGCGCCACTCACGGCGACGGCCCGGCGCACTGACCTGCTCCCAGTGATCGATGCCGCCGTCGATAACCCCAGGGAACTGCTCCGGTAGCTGCCCGAGGATCACTCGCTCGACATCGCGGACGCAGGCCGGCAGCCGCTGGACCGCGTAGATGAAGGCGCCGGTGTCCGGCAGGTCGCTTGCAGCGCGCGGATGGAGACTCGACCCGACGCTCTGATGCGCCGCCCCAAAGGCTCGGAGACGCACGTCGCCGGGCGTGCGCAGGATCGTCGTGTAGGTGCGGACGTACAGGTTGACGGCGTCCCGCCCGACGATCAGGTCCGGGTCTGCTGGCAGTTCACCGCCGCCGAGTCGCTCGGCTCTACGCCCGCGCTCACGCGCCACGGCCATCGGACCACTCCTCCTCGTCAGGCTGTCAAATGTGCGTCAGGCGACGATCTCGCGAGGCTACCGAGTCTGCGTCGGATGGCGCTATCAGTGGGATCTTGGATTATCGCCGAGGACGGGCGTCAAACAGGTAGGGATTGCCCCTCCTGGGTGCGGATGCCGGGTGCTCGTCCGTCACCTCCAGTACGCCGCTCCGGTACACTGCGCCCGAGTGTCCCTCGGTGAGCGGGTACCGGCCAGGGTGCGGGCGTGTGTCAGGTCGCCGTATCCGTGTCGGGCCATCCTGTCACTGACGATGATGGGCGCGTACTCTCCAGACCGCGCAGTCATCGGCGGCACGAGCCAGCCGTCGGATGCCCTCGGCAACGTGCGCCTCGTCGAGCGCCGCGAAGCCGAGCATCAGTCCCGGTCGGCCCGTTCCCTCCAGGTAGTACGGCGCGAGCGGCGGCGCGGCGACGCCGTACCGGGTGGCGGCCTCCGACAACGCTTCGGCGTCCCAGTCGTCCGGGAGCCAGGCCACCAGGTGCAGCCCGGCGCCGTCTCCGCCCGCCACCACCGACGTGCCGAACTGCTCGCGGAGGCTAGCGAGGAGCACGTCACGGCGAGCCTGATACAACCGGCGCATCCGCCGCAAGTGCCGCTCGAAGTGCCCCTCCCCAATGAAGTCGCTCAATACCTGCTGATCGAGCGTCGCCGTCTGCCGGTCGGCGAGCCACTTCCCGGCCACGAACGGCGCCTGAAGGGCAGGCGGTAGCACCACGAAGCCGACCCGCAGCGGCGGGAACAGCGCCTTCGAGAAACTGCCCGCGTAGGCGACGACACCGTTCGGATCGAGCCCCTGAAGCGATTCGAGGGGCCGGCCAGAGTAGCGGAACTCGCTGTCGTAGTCATCCTCGACGATGAGGGCTCCGCGCCGGGCGGCCCACTCCAGCAGCCGCAGGCGTCGCGGCAAACTCAAGGTGGCGCCGGTTGGGAACTGGTGTGACGGCGTCACGTAGACGAGGCGAGGCGCATCCGGCGCATCCGGGGCCGGCAACGCCGCAACGTCCAGTCCCTCCTCGTCGATCGGGCAGGCCCGCACTCCGACGCCGTTTGCACGGAACGCGAGCGCCGCGCCTGGATAGCCAGGATTCTCGAGCGCGGCGATCTCGCCGGGGTCCAGCCAGAGACGAATCAGCAGATCCAATCCCTGCTGCGAGCCGTTGACGATGGCGACGTGATCGGCGTGGCAGCGGACGCCGCGCGAGAGGGAGAGATGCGCGGCGATCGCCTCACGCAACGGCCGGTAGCCGGCCGGGTTCCCGTACGACGCCAGCGACTCGGTACGGTCGCGGACCTGCCGCGCAGCGAGGCGGCTCCAGAGCAGGCGCGGGAAGGTGTCCCAGTCCGGGCGCCCGGGCCGGAAGTCATAGGGGAACGGCGCGAACCGCTCGCCGACGCGGTCATCGGCGCCCCAGACCGCTCGGTGCACCTCGGACAGCCGGTTGCCCCAGGCCGAGAGCCGGCTGGGAGGGTAGATGGCGCGGACCGGCGGCCCCGACATACGCGGAGATGCCGGGAGCGGAGGCAGCGACGCCGTAGATGTGGGCGCAGATGCACCTGGAGATCCAGATGCACCTGGAGACGGGGACGGCGGTAGCGGGGAGGACTGGCACAGGCTCGCTGGCGGGGAGGATACGCTTGCCTCAGGCGTGAACGGCCGGACGGCCGGGTCGGTCTGCACGTCGCAGCGCGCGCCGGCTGCGACGCCGCCCAGGTAGCCAGTCCCATGCGAACGTGCCGTGCGCCCGCCGCCTCCTGATGGCAGCGCGATCAGGTCATCCGGGATCTGCCGGGAGACGTAGGTGCCAGAGCCCTGGCGCGCCTCTGCATACCCCTCGGCTATCAGTTGATCGTAGACCAGCACGACCGTGGTCCGGGAAACGGCGAGCTGGCCGGCCAGATTGCGCGAGGCCGGCAGACGCTCGCCCGGTCGCAGCCGGCCGGCCAGGATGTCATCCCGAAGACGCGTATACAACTGCTGCTGGAGTGAGAGCCCGCCGCGCTCGTCCAGCGTGATCGCTAGCGCCTGTGCCATCCGTCGAGTCCTCCCCTCCAGACCGTCCGCCGAGTCTGCCTGCCGCGCGTCGATCGACCCCAGATCGCCCACTCAGGCGGCCTGCCCCCTCTGCCCGTACGATTCCGGCCTTCCACTGGCCGCTGCGTCACCTCCACGGCCGAGGAACAGCCGTGCCAGTAGCCGCTGCGCCCGGGAGCCGCCCATTCCAGATACGCCCCAGATACGCCCGCATTCGCCGCAGCCTGCCAGGACCGAACCGGCCGCGCCCGGCCAATCAGTAATTGGACTGATGGTACCATGCTGAAGTGGCTCTTGCACCAGTCCATTTTACCTGCTACGGTTTTGTCAAGACGCGCCGTGCGCGGCGGCTGCGCCGTGCTGTCGGAGTTTGGAGGGGCTCGCATGCAAGAAGCGACGTTCACGGTCAAGAAGGGTCTGGCTCAGATGCTGAAGGGCGGCGTCATCATGGACGTCGTCACGCCGGAGCAGGCGAAGATTGCCGAGGATGCCGGCGCCTGCGCTGTGATGGCCCTCGAACGGATCCCGGCCGAGATCCGGGCGCACGGCGGCGTGGCCCGAATGAGCCCGCCGGAGCTGATCGAGCGGATCATGGAATCCGTCTCGATCCCGGTCATGGCCAAGGCGCGCATCGGCCACTTCGTCGAGGCCCAGGTACTCGAGGCGCTCGGGGCGGACTACATCGACGAGTCCGAGGTGCTCACCCCGGCCGACGAGGAGTTCCACATCGACAAGCACGCCTTCAAGGTGCCATTCGTCTGTGGCGCGCGCAATCTGGGCGAGGCGCTCCGGCGGATCGGCGAAGGCGCCGCGATGATCCGCTCGAAGGGTGAGCCGGGCACCGGCAACATCGTCGAGGCGGTCCGGCACCTGCGCCAGATCGTCGGCGGCATCAAGCGGCTCACCACGCTCGGCCCCGAGGAGTGGATGACCGAGGCCAAGAACATCGGCGCGCCCTACGACCTCGTCCGCGAGATCGCCCAGGAGGGCAAGCTGCCGGTCGTGCTGTTCTGCGCGGGCGGGGTGGCGACGCCGGCTGATGCCGCGCTGGTAATGCAGCTTGGCGCCGAGGGTGTCTTCGTCGGTTCGGGCATCTTCAAGAGCCAGAACCCGGCCAAGACGGCGGTGGCGATCGTCAAGGCGACCACCCACTTCCGGGACCCGAAGATCGTGGCCGAGGTCTCGAAGGGGCTCGGGGAGGCGATGCCTGGCCTGGAACTGGCGGCGATCCCCGAGCGCGAGTTGATGGCCCCCCGCGGCTGGTAACGAACGAGTCATCAGCCCTCCAGGTATCAGCGGAGGGCGAACGAGCCCTCGAGTATCAGCCGTCAGGTATCAGTGGAGGCCGGGGCGGATTCGCCCCGAGCATCGCCCGCTGCTACCTGATGGCTGCCTGCTGACCGCTGATACCAGACCATCCACCCGCCTTCCTCTGATTGCTGACCACGGACTGCTGATAACTCGCCGGAGCGACGATGGATCACGATGGTGCACACTCGGCGTATGCGGACCTGACGATTGGTGTGCTGGCCCTACAAGGGGCGTTCGCCGAGCACGTGGCGATGCTGGAGCGGCTCGGGGCGCGGGCGCGCGAGGTCCGGCTCCCCACTGACCTGGACGGGCTCGACGGCCTGATCATCCCCGGCGGCGAGAGCACGACGATTGGCAAACTGCTCGTCGCGTACGACCTGCTGGAGCCGTTGCGCCGCCTCGTCGACCGGCAGTTCCCGATCTACGGCACCTGCGCCGGCACGATCCTGCTGGCGCGCGACATCGGCGGACTGGATCAGCCGTTGCTCGCGACGATGGACCTCGTCGTCGAGCGAAACGCCTTCGGCCGGCAGCTTCAGAGCTTCGAGACGGACGTGCCAGTCGCCGGGATGGAGGGCAAGCCGTTCCGCGCTGTCTTCATCCGGGCGCCGGCTATCCGGTCGGTTGGATCAGATGTCGAAGCGCTGGCGTCGCTCGACGACGGCACGATCGTCGCCGCATGCGAGGGCAGCCTGCTGGTGACCTGCTTCCACCCCGAGCTCACCTGTGACGACCGTTTCCACCGCCTGTTCCTCGACCGGGTGCGAGCCGCGAAGCAGGAGCACGCGTCCGTCGCGCCTGCCCGCCGCTAAGCGAGGCACCACGCGCCGTGCCGGGTGCGCCGTGCCGGGTGCGCCGTGCCGGGTGCGCCGATCGCGGATACCATCCTGGGGCCGTATGGCTTGCCCGGAAAGGATGGTCTCCGTGACCTCGCTTCGCCTGCTGTTCCTCGTGACGCTCTTCCTGCTGCTCGGCTTCAGCCTCAACTTTGGCCGCGACCTCGGCGGCGACGCGATCCCCTGGATCGCGTCGCTCTGGCTGGCGTGGCTCGTCGGGGTACTCTGGGTGCGGAGTCGCCGCTGGAGCTAGTGGAGCCGAAAGCCCCTTCACCTCCGGCCCCTTCACCTCCGGCCCCTTCACCCCCGATCCCCTCGCCCGCACGCAGGCGAGGGGGTGATGAGGTATGAGGTTATCCCTGGGGGAGGTACTCACGGAACCAGGCGATGGTGCGCTGGTAGGCGTCCTTGGCGGCGTCCTCGTTGTAGTTCGCGCCGGTATCGTTGTGGAAGGCGTGCCTGGTGTTGGGGTAGATGACGTCGTCGTACGTCTTCCCGTTCGCCTTCAGCGCATCCTCGAGCCCTGGCCAGCCGCCGGTGACGCGCTGGTCGTCGGCCGCGTAGATCGCCAGGATCGGCCCGTTGACGGTCGCCATGCTCTCTGGAGCCGGCGCCGGCCCGTAGAACGGCACGGCTGCCACGATGTGCGGATTCGCCGAGGCCAGCCGCCAGGTCAGGCCGCCGCCGAAGCAGAAGCCGACCGCCCCGACGCCGCCCGGCCGCACCTCGTCGCGGGCCATCAGCGCGCTGACCGCCGCGCTCAGGTCACCGGTGTTGCGCTCCGGGGGCGCCGCCGACAACGTTGCCGGCACCTGGGCCGGATCCATGAACGAGCCGAGGCCACCAGCCCGTGAGAGCAGGTCCGGAGCCAGTGCGGCGAAGCCATCACGGGCAAAGCGCCGGGCCACGTCGACGATGTGCTCGGTCGGGCCGCGATTCTCGTGGATGACCACCACGCCCTGATACTGCTTGCCCATCTCGGCCGGCCGCACGAGGTAGCCCATCAACGGCGTGCCGTCATCCGCCTGATAGACGATCCAGCCGGCCCGTAGGGACGGGTCGTCTGGTGCGACGGTGATAGAGTTCGCCTGATTGGCCGGGGCTGGCTCGGGGCCGGCCGCCATGACTTCTTCTGCCGTCGTCTCGACGCCCATCTCTTTCAAGAACCCGACGGCCATCGCAGCGCTGCCGACAATCAAGCCGACCCGCCGCAACATCCCGCGGCGGCTGATCTCGCCGCTCTTGTAGTGCTCGACGTACTCCTCGGCCACGTACCGTTGGAAGTCGTTCATGCATCCCTCCGTGATGCCGACCGCATGGCGGGCCAGCACGATCTACGCTATGCCGCCACCACCCCAGGGTACCGGCCGGCGGGGCGGGGTACGCCAGCGTACGGCGTCGATAGCAGCGTATACGAAATCGTGCTCAGATCGGATGCACTGTCGCCCCCAGCACGTGCTCCGTCCAGCACGACCCCGGCGCGACCCGCCTCTCCAAAGTTGGTGCGGCGTTCGTTTGCCGTGCTCCGTCCAGCGCGACTCTGGCGCGACTGCCCGGTCTGACAGCCGGTCCGGCTGTTGGGACTGGGGTGCCCACTCCCGATACGGTGCCGATACTCTCTCAGCCTGGCTCACAAATCCCTCGCAGCCAGCCGCTCACTCTAGACGGTTCGCCGCCGCTCGCCAATAATGAGGGTGGGGCCGCGCAGGCCAACGGTCATGTCGTGCGCATGCCGACAGCCGATGGACCGCTGCGGCGCTGGTACAGCGGAGGGAGCCAGAGGATGCACCGACGAGAGTTGTTGAAGGGCGGCATCGGCCTGGGCGCGGCGCTCGCGCTGGGCCCGCTCGGGGCACACGTGGCGCGAGCGGAAGAGCGCTGGGTGCAGACCTTCAAGCCGGCGGATCTCTGGTCGAACACCGGGCCGACCGCGATCAGTTTCGGCAAGGTCCGGCCGTTCACCTACCTGCGCGTCGAGGGAGAAGACGAGAACGGGCGGTTATACGTCTTCAATCCGAAGACCCAGGGCTACGCCTATGTCGACGCCAGGAATGTCGGGCCGGCCGGGCCGCCCTCTCTGGCCTACCTCGCTGGCCCGGCTGTCCTCGACACCTTCAACATGCCAGCCCGCATCGTCGGCACGGCCAGCATCTACCGTGAGCCCCTCGTGGAAGAGACGGCCTGGGTCAACGATCTTACTCACAATGACGCAGTGATGGTGAAGGATCTCGTCGAAGCAGACGACGGCTCGAAGTGGTACCGCCTCGACGATGGGACGTTTGTTGCGGAAGATGGCGTCCGCATGCCCGCTCACATCACCCCGCCGGCTGGCAGGTGGATCGACGTGAGCCTGTCGGCGCCAACCATCGTCGCGGCCTACGAGAATGGCAAGCCGCTCTTCTCGGCGATGGCGATCCACGGCGTTGGGGGTTGGGAGACGCCCATCGGCACCTACGTCCTCGAGCGGCGCGTCGCCAACGAGGTGATGACTGGCCCCGGCTACTACGTGACCGGCGTGTTGTACACCCAGTACTTCACGAGCGCTGGGCACTCGATTCACTACAACTACTGGTCAAGCAACTGGGGGTACGCCGGTAGCCATGGCTGCCTGGGCATGAACTACGACGATTCGTTCTGGTTCTGGAACTGGGCGACCCTCGGCACTCCCATCGACATCCACTGGTGAGATCGACATCCACTGGTGAGACGGCTGGGGAAGTACGGCTGGGGAAGTACGGACGGGCAAACACCGGCGTCCAGAGAGGGCGAGGACGGCCGGTCTAGCCGTCCTCGCCTTCGCCCATCAGACGCGTCGAGTAACGCCGCTTGCTCCTGGGCGGACCGCGCTCGCGGTCAACCGATCTTCGGGGCGAGGTCGCTCGCGATCAGATCCAGCATGCCGTAGTCGTTGACCGGCACAAACTGGAAGTACCAGCGGGTGCAACCGACTGCCTTCAGCGCCTCGATCTGCTCGGCGACCTGACCGATGGTGCCGATGAACATGCCGTGCGAGCGCATCCGCTCGATCCACTCGCCGACGTCGTCCTTCTCGTTGTTGTAGTCCAGCCGGATCTGGCAGCGGCGACGGAGATCGGCCTCGTCCGTGCCAACGATGGTGGGGCCGGCCCAGGTGTAGCGGAGGGTGGCTGGGTCGCGCCCGATCTTCCGGCAGGCGGCCTCGACGCGCTGCTTGCGCTCGGTGAACTGCGCCGGGCCGCCGCCGAAGACGTTGCACTCGTCGGCGAAGCGGGCCGTCAGGGACGGCGTCCGCCTGGCGCCGCCGCCGCCGATGATGATGGGCGGGTGCGGGCGCTGGACCGGCTTCGGGTAGCCGGGCGCATCCTTGATGCTGAACTGCTTCCCCTCGTAGCTCTTGCCGATGCCATCCGACCAGAGGCGGGTGCAGATCTCGAGGGCGTCCTCCAGGCGGTCCATCCGGCCCTTTGCGTCGGGGAAGGGCAGGCCGTAGGCGACGTGCTCCTTCTCCATCCACCCGGCGCCCATGCCGACCTCGATCCGCCCGCCGCTCATCCGATCGACGGTCGCCACGATCTTTGCGAACTCGCCCGGATAACGGAACGTCATCGGGCTGACCATCGTTCCCAGCCGGAGCCGCCTGGTGTCACGCGCCAGGCCGGCCAGCACGGTCCAGGCATCCGTCGAGTCGGTCGTCAGGGGAACGTTCATCGGATGGTAGTGGTCGGAGCGGAAGAAGCCGCCGAAGCCGAGCGCCTCGGCCCGCCGCGCGAGGTCCAGCATCTCGTCGTAGGTGCCGCCCTCCTGGGGCTCCAGCATCACGAAGAAGTTCGCGATCGAATTCGCCACCTGCATGCCCTCTCGTAGCATCTCGGGCCACCTCGTCGTGACCCGGCGCGTCCTGGTCCGTATCACAGACGCCCGGTATCGTACCCGCCCGGCCGGAAGACGTGTCTTGCCCGGGCCGTGAGCGTACTCCGCGGCCGCATCCGTGGCGGATCGAGGGAGGGCGCCGCCGGGCGTATGCCGCCTGCTGGATGCAGCGTGTCACGGCCCTAGCTCAGTGGGCGTGACTATCCGTGGCCCTGTGGGGCATTCTCGGTACCATTCCAACGTGACTCTCATTCCTGACGCCCTCGACGCGCGCATCCTCCTCTTCGGCCACGACCCGACTCCCGGTATCGTCTCGGTCAACGCTGGCCGCGACGGCCACGCCCGTATCTGGCGCCGCCAGTCAGTTGAACGCGGCGCAGCGAGCGTCGGTGGGCCTGAGGGCAGAGGCGCTACCGAGGTCAACCGTATCGTCGGCGGGAACCGTACGGACGGCTCCAGCGGTCTGCCTGAGGCACCCGGCGCGCCCAGCGACAGCGGCGCGCCCGGGACGTTCAGCCGGACCGTCCTCGAGGACGTAACGTTCCCGAGTTGGCTCTACCTGGCCGACGCGACCGTTCTCGATCCGCTCCGCCCGGCTCGCCTCGGCCGTGATGACTTCCTGGCCGCGCTCGGTGGCGACGACACGGCGCTGCTTGCGGCCCTACAGCTCTCGGGCGTGGCGACGGTGGAGTTAGCAGGGAACGGGCTGTATCGCTGGCTCGGCCTGACGACGCGGCCTGCCGAGGTGGAGGCGCGTGTACTTGCCGCGTACCGCAAGCGCGGCGGCGGCACACCCGTCCGGAGCCTGGGGGACTTGCACGGCGTCGCCTATAGCCGTCCGCCCGTCGAACAGTACCTGACCTACTCCGGCCAAACCTGCTTCAAGGGCATGGCGTACGAGGATCTCCGGCGACTCCAGTTCGACCTGGAGACGACCGGCCTCAGCATGGAGCAGGACCGGATCTTCATGATCAGCATCGCCGACAGCGATGGCTTGCGTGCGGTCTTCGACGTCGACGCGGACACCATCACCGACGCAGCCGAGCGAGCGCTCATCGAGCGGTTCGTCCGGGTGGTGCAGGAGCGTGATCCGGACGTCTTCGAGAATCACAACATCTTTGGCTTCGACCTGCCCTTCCTGGTGCGGCGGGCGGCGGTGCTGGGGGTGCCACTCGCGCTCGGCCGCGACGGCTCAGCGCCCACCAGCTACCAGGACAGCTTGAAGGTCGGGGAGCGGAGCGATAGCTTCACCCGCTGGACCGTCGCTGGCCGGGAGGTGGTCGACACCCTGCACGCGGTCCGACGCTACGGCGCAATCGTCCGAGATATGCGCCACCAGGGGCTCAAGGAGGCGGCGCGCTACTTCGGGGTGGCGCGTGAGGGCCGCGAGTACGTGCCAGGGCCGGAGATCTGGGCCACCTTCCAGCGCGACCCTGACCGCGTTCGCCGCTACGCCCTGGACGACGTCCTCGAAGTGGACGAACTGTCGCGCCTGCTCCTCCGGACCTCGTTCGCCATCGCCCAGATGGTCCCGAAGCCGTACGAGCGGATCGCGACCTCGGGGACGGGTCAGGGCTTGATCGAGCCGCTCCTGGTGCGCGGCTACCTGACCTACGGCCGGGCGCTGCCGGGGGGGCAAGGGAAAGGTGGGACGTACGCCGGCGGCCGTACCGAGTTGTTCACCAGCGGGGTAGTGCGGAACGTGGTCAAGGCCGACGTTGCCTCGCTGTACCCAAGCCTGATGCTGACCTATCAGATCGGGCCACGCTCGGACACGCTCGGCGCGTTCCTGGCGCTGCTGCGCGAACTGACTGCGCTGCGGCTCCGACACAAGGCCGAGGCCCGCCGGCTCGCGCCGGACCCACTGGGTGCGCTCAGCCGCGAGGCGCTCGCCCACGAGGCAGCATCCGGCGCCATGAAACAACTCATCAACTCGTTCTACGGCAGTCTCGGGACGAGCTTCGCGCTGTTCGGTGACACCCAGGCGGCTGGCGAGGTGACTCGACGGGGCCGCGAGATCCTGGGCCAGATGCTGATGGAACTGGAGCGGCGCGGCGTCCTGCTCGTCGAGGCGGACACCGATGGCGTGCTGTTCAGCGTGCCGGACGCCTGGACCGAGGCGGACGAGCATCGTCTGATCGCGGAGGTCGGGGCGACGCTGCCGGAGGGCATCCGCATCGAGCACGACGGCCGCTACGCCGCGATGTACAGCTACGCGGAGAAGAACTACATCCTGCTCGGCTACGACGGGCGGGCAAAGCTCGTTGGAGGGTCGTTCCGCTCCAGTCGGAGCGAGCGCTACGGCGAGCAGTTCTTGCGTGCCGCCGCGCCCCTGCTGCTCTCGGGCGACTTTCCGGCCCTACGCGAGTTGTACCTGGATACGGTGACCCGGCTGCGCTCCCGGCAGGTACCGGTGGACGATCTCTGCATCTCAGTCATCCTGAGCAAGAATCCGGAGACGTACGCGCGGAGCGGCCGCCGCGAGGAACAGTACGAGGTGCTGCTGCACGCCGGCCGTTCCTGGCGCTCCGGCGAGCGGGTCCGCTACTACCAGGCACGTGGCGGCCGGAAGAAGCTGGCCGACGAGTTCGCCGACGATGCGGACGCCGAGTACTACATCCGGCGGCTGAAAGAGGTCTACAGCCAGCGGCTGGCGCGGGCGGTCACACGCGAGGATTTCGAGTTGCTGTTCGGCGAGAACCTGAGCCTGTTCGAGACGAGCCTCGGGGACATCCGTGCCATCGCCACCCGCGAGCGCACCCCGACGCCATACTGAGGCCGCGGCATAGCCTCAGTGCTCCCTCTACCCTCATCGTTCGCGCTTTGACGCCTCACGTCCCCTCGGCCAGGAGGGGGACGCTACGGGACGCCACCGGCGAGCGTCCCCGGCGACACCGAGGGCCGACGACAACTCCTTGCCTGCGCCGTGCGAATGTGAGCGACGACGGCCGCGCTCAGGCCGGCCGCTCACTTGTGCTTGACCAGCCACATCGTATGCTCGCGGGAGACGGCCTCTTCGGCTTCGACGACCCGAGCGATAAAGCTGGGCTCATCCACAGCCCGCTCGACCAGGTCTCTGAGCGTGATGAGCTCCTGCGCCGCGACTCCATAGGTCTTGATCTGCTCGTCGTGGCGGCGGAATTGAGACCAGGCCGCCGTAACGGCCGCCATACTGGTGAAGACCCCGACCAGCGACGGAAGCCAGAGCAACTCGATTTTCGCAACCGCCATGAAAATCGCAGCGATCTGCGCACCGAGACCTCCGAGAAACCATTGATTCGCGCGACGGCGGCTGGCCCCGGCCTTCGCCGAGTACCAGTGAATCTGATCCCGGAGGCGGTTCTGGATGTAGTACGCCTTACGCTCCGTCCAGTCCTCGGCCCGAATGCGCTCCATCGTTGGGGTGACCTGCCGAGCGTCGTGCGGCACGACTTCCAGAACTTGACGAAGATCTCGTCGGGACTCGAGCACGGCGCGAAGGTCACCCAGGAACTTCGTCTCAGCGGTCGAGTTGTCCCGATCGTATGGCTCGGCTCGCATCATGTAGCGCCAGGTGGCGGTTTTCACCGATTCCGCCACTGCCCGCCCATCGAACCAGTCGCGGTCGTACCGTCCCAGACGGTTCACGAGTTTCACGAAGATACTGAGAATCAGCACGAGTATGGTGGCCAGCGTGAGTGGGACGGAGAATGCCGCTGGAAGCATCGACAATGAAGCAACCGCACTCATCACCGGCGCCAGGACCAGCAAGGTAAGGTCGCTCCTGACGAATCGCGAATAGAGCGACTGCCCGATCTGGGACGCGGCATCCGCGGCACTGTAGAGCGCCGGATAGTCTGCGAAGCCGCTCGCACGAGCGGATGACCCGCTTGACTCTCGTGTCGGATCGGCAGCATCGTCGGCCATCGGTTCGTTCCTGTACTGATGTCAGCACGGCCTACGTGACACGGTATTGAGTTGGTCGGGTATCGAGGGTGGCGAGTACGCGACTCGGGGATCGAGGGCGGCGCGCAGATGGCGAAGCCAGGTTACCCCTGCACTCAGCGCTTCGCCGCTGAGCGCCCGTGGCAGCCACTGTACGTGGATTTGTCCCTACTGTCAACAACGAGCCGTCAAGAGTATGTCGACGCTTGACAGGCAGTCAGCGGCTCTCTACACTGGTGCCACCAGGAGCGGGACGCACATCCGCGCTTTCAGGTCGCCCATGCGCGAGGCGCGCGAGTGGCGCGCGGCTCGCCAATGGGGGTGTACGTTCGAGACATAAGCTGAAACCATCGCCGCCGAAGCGCGTTTCGGCGGGTACGAGGCGTGTCGTCAGGACGACCGGCTTGCCGTAGACCGTGGGATCGATGCTCGGCGGGATGGCAGGTCCGGGCGGTGGGCGCGGGGACACTGGGATGAGTGAAGCAGTGGCGGACGCGTCGGCAGCCATCGCGGAGCAGGGACGCTTCGACGTCTTTCTCTCCTACAACCGCCGCGACGAGGCGGCGGTCTTGCGCCTGGCTGACAAACTGATGGCGGCACGCTTCGTACCCTGGTTCGACCGCTGGCACCTGACGCCCGGCGGCGACTTCCAGGATGAGATGGCGGCCGGACTCCGCGCGGCGACGGCTTGCGCCGTCTTCATCGGTATGCATGGGGTCGGCGACTGGTCGCGCAAGGAGCTCGGGCTGGCCGAGGACCGCGATGCGAAGGATCGCGCCTTCCGCCTTTTCCCAGTCCTCCTGCCGGGCGTGCCAGACCGCTTCGAGCCGACCGCCCTGCCCGGCTTCCTCGGCTTGAAGAGTTGGGTCGACTTCCGTAGCGGTATCGAGGATCCCCAGGCCTTCGAAGACTTCACCTGCGCGATCGCCGGCCGGCTGCGCCAGCGCGAGGTTCGGTCGGACGGCGTCGATGACCGCTGCCCGTATCGCGGCCTCGAAAACTTCGAAGAAGCCGACGCTGACATCTTCTTCGGCCGCGAGCCAGATGTGCAGCGTCTGCTCGAACAGCTCAAAGGAGCGCGCTTTCTGGCGGTACTCGGGCCCTCCGGCAGTGGCAAGTCCTCGTTAGTCCGTGCCGGGCTGGTGCCGGCCCTGCGGCGTGGCCAGGTACCCGAGAGTGAGAGTTGGGCGACCCAGATCCTCCGCCCGGGCGGCCGCCCGCTCGAGGAGCTAGCGGCCCGTCTCGTCGCGCTCGACCCGCGCGCAGGCATGCTACGGACGGTCGACGAACTGGCCGGAGACCGTCGTGGCCTGCATGCCGCCACCGCGTTTGCATTGACCGATCGGTCACCCCGAAGCCGTGCGGTCTGGGTCATCGATCAGTTCGAGGAGATCTTCACGCTCTGCCACGACGACGCCGCGCGGGCGCGGTTCCTCGACAACCTGCTCTACGCCGCCACCGTCCCTGACGGCCGCTGCACCGTGGTGCTCACCATGCGGGCTGACTTTTACCCGCGATGCGCCTCGTACCCAGAGCTCGCGCAGCAGGTGGCCGCCTCGCAATACCTGGTCAGCCCTCTGGACGAGGCCGGGCTTCGACGGGCGATTGTCGAGCCGGCCCACGCGGTTGGCCTGGGATTCGAGCCGGGGCTGGTCGAAACGATCCTGGACGAGGTCGCCGCGCGGCCGGGTGCGCTGCCACTGCTCCAGCACGCACTTCTGGAATTGTGGAAGCGCCGACGCGGTTCGACGCTGTCTCTCGCAGCTTACAAGGAGAGCGGCGGCGTCGAAGGGGCGCTTCGCCAGAGCGCCAACGAGACGTTCGACCGGCTGACGGCCGACCAACAGGCGACTGCGCGGGACGTACTGCTGCGGCTTACCCAACCCGGCGAAGGGACCGAGGACACCAGGAGACGGGCGACCCTTGACGAACTGGTCCCCCAGGGTCGGGCTGAAGCGGTGGAGGCAGTCATCCGTGGGCTCACCGATGCCCGCCTCCTGACGGTGAGCCGATCGGATACCCCGGCCAGCGGCGACGGCCCCGCTGGCTCCGCCGGCGCGCGGGATACCGGCGCGCGGGACGCCAGCGCCCCCGCTGGTGACAGGGCCGCGGAGACCTGGGTCGAGCTCTCACACGAGGCGCTGCTCCGGGGCTGGCCGCGACTGAAGGAGTGGATCGACGCAGATCGCGAGGCGCTCAAGGTGCATCGTCGGCTGACCGATGCCGCCCTCGAGTGGCATCGCTTCGGCCGCGACGACGGGCTGCTGTATCGTGGGGTTCGGCTGGCGGAGGCACAGGAGTGGCGTCTCGGCCATAGTACGGCGCCCAACGACCTCGAGCGCCAGTTCATCGACGCGAGCGCCGCCCTACGCGACCGCGAGCGAGCCGAACGCGAGCGCCGCCGACGGCTCATCACAGTCGGCGCGCTCGCCGCCGCGATCGTCAGCGTGGCGGTCGCCCTGTTCACCGCCAGCCAGTGGGGCCGCGCCGAGGCGGCTGCTACGGATGCGGAGCGTCAGCGGCAGGCCGGTCTTGCTCGCCAACTCGCTGCCGAGTCGCTGAACCGTCTCGACGACCGAGATCTGTCCTTGCTGCTGAGCGTGGAGGCGAACGCCATCGCCGAACGTGAACGGTTGGATGATCCTCAGGTAACGCACAGCCTGGTGGACAGTTTAGGCGCCAGCCCAACCCTTCAAACGTTCCTCCACGGCCACACCGCGCCGGTCCGCGGCGTCGCGTTCAGCCCCGACGGCGCGTTGCTCGCCTCCGGTGGCGAGGATGGCGCCGTGATCCTCTGGGATGCGAAGGGCGGGACGCACGCCGCTCAGGCAACGCTCGCCTACTCGGCGCCGATCCTCAGCATCGCCTTCAGCTCCGATGGACGGACGCTCGCCGCCGGCAGCAAAGATGGAAGCATCGTCCTCTGGGACGTCGCCACCCGCCAGCAGCGCGGCCAACTCACCGGCCACCGCGCCGCCGTCAGGAGCGTCGCGTTCGACCCCCGCGACGGCGGACGGCTTGTATCCGGCAGCAACGATCGCACCCTGATCGTGTGGGACGTCGCGGCCGGCCACCCCATCGGCGCTCCGCTCAGCGGACATACGGACAACATCAGGAGCGTTGCCTTCAGCCCCGATGGCACGCGGCTCGCGTCTGGCAGTGACGATGCGACGGTCCGGCTCTGGGACGTCGAGCACCTTCAACCCCTCGGCGCACCACTACCTGGCCCTTCGCACGACCCGATCAACGACGATATCGTCAGCGTCGCGTTCGCGCGGGACAACCAGACGTTGGCGGCTGCGACCTGGGACGGCACGATTGCGCTCTGGGACGTGGAGCAGCGCCAGATGCTCGGCGAGCCGATCGACGCCGGGCCTACGCCGCTCGTGAGCGTGGCATTCAGCCCGGATGGACGGACGCTACTCTCCGGCAGTGTCGGCAAGGAAGTGAGCCTCTGGGACGTCGCCAACCGCGAGCGGATCGGTACCCCCCAGTTAGTCCACGCCGGCTGGGTCAACAGTGTCGCGTTCAGCCCAGGGGGGCTAACCTGGGCCTCGGGCGGGGGTGACCACGCGGTCGTGCTCTGGACGGGTAGCGGTCGACTACCACTCGGCATAGTCGCTGGCCGACACCCGACGATCGCGATTGGACTGGTCTTCCCCGGTAACGGAACGCTCATGGCGAGCGGTCTGGACGGGACCGTCCTGATCTGGGATCTGGCCACGCGCCAACCGAGGCGACGCGCCACCCAGCGACCGATGGGACCCGGCGTCCTGGCGATTCGCCCGGACGGCCGGTTGGCGGCGACTGGCACTCACGACGGAGCGATCGTTCTGACAGACCCGCTTACGAGACGAACGCTCGGTCGCCTCATTACGGGCGCGAGCAGCACGATCACCAGCGTCGCCTTCAGCGCGGACGGGCGGCTGTTGGTGTCCGCCGGCTGCGCTCAGGGAAACTGGCCGGCATGCGAGCAGGGCGAGATCCGGCTGTGGGACGTCGAGGGACGCAAACAACGCGGTCCCACAGTATCAGGACAATCTGACGTCAGGGGACTCGTCGTCAGTCCCAATGGACGGTATCTAGCCGCACGGGCCGCCGACGGCTCCATCGTGAGCTGGGACTTGATGGGCTCCGAGCCCCATTCGCAGATAGTGGCCGAGGCCGGCCCCGGCTACCCGCTTGCCCTCGGACCGGATGGTAAGCGACTTGCGTACGACCATGCCAACACGATCGTCGTGTCAGACCTTTCGGACGGTCACGTCGTCTTCCAGCGTCCGAGCGATCCGGATGGCCTTTCGAACCTTGCGTTCAGCCCGGACGGTCAGACGCTGGCAGCCGGCCATGCAGACGGGACCGTATCGCTGTCGGATCTGGCCTCCGGCGAAGAGCAAACTGAGAAGTTGGTGACGGACACTGTCGCCATCGCAGGTCTCGCGTTCAGCCCGGACTCACGGACGCTAGCGGCGAGCGACCTGTGGGGCAACGTCTACCTCTGGAGCCTGCCGAGCGGCGAGCGCGATGGCGGCGTACTTCAGAGCTACACCATACCCACCACCAGTGTGGCGCTGAGCCCGGATGGACGCATCCTGGCGTCGAGTGGCTTTGGGATGGGGCTGATGCTGTGGGATCTCGCAGCTCAGCGATTCCTGGGCCGGTTCGGGACGACGCAAGTTGGTGTCACCAGTGTCGCGTTCAGCCCGGACAGCGCTGTAGTGGCTGTGGCCGGCGCGACCGGACCTGGAACGAGCACGATCACACTCCAGGAGGTCGCGGATCCCACGGTGGGTCGCGTGCTGACGCAGGTTCAGGACGGTGGTGTGAAGGCCCTCGCATTCGGCGATGACGGCCGTACTGTCGTCGCCGGCGAATGCGCGGCGCCGTATGATTCCGTCTGTAGCCGTGGCGCGGTCCGTATCTGGGACGCGCAGACGGGCGAGCTGCGCGGCGAGCCCATTCTCAGCGCCCCGGGGCTTGGCTCGGCCGTCGCGATCAGCCGGGACGGCCGGCTGATCGCGTGGGGCGGGGTTGACGGCTCGATCGAGGCCTGGGACGTTGTGGCCGATCGCTCGGTCGTACGGCTGCCCGGCGGTCATTCTCAGGAAGTGTTTAGTCTGGCCTTCAGCCCGGATGGCGCGTTGCTCGCCTCCGGCAGCCGAGACACCAACGTCGTTCTCTGGGATCTCGAGAGAGGTCAACAGATCGGTCAGCCTCTCGTCGGCCATACCAACAGCGTCTTCAGCGTCCAATTCAGTCCAGATGGACGACTCCTGGTGTCAGCCGGCGGCGATAACAAGATCCGGCTCTGGGACGTTGCGAGTCATCAACCGCTTGGCTCGCTGAACGGCCACCAGGATTGGGTCAGCACCCTGAGCTTTGGCCAGGACGGCAAACAGCTCGCCTCCGGCGCGCGCGACGGGCTGACGATCCTCTGGAATCTGGACCCGGCTTCATGGCCCGCCCGTGCGTGCGCCGTCGCGAACCGCAACCTGACCCTCCAGGAATGGCAGCAGTTCCTGGGGAACGAGCCCTATCACAAGACGTGCCCCTCACTCCCGCCTGGTCCGGCCCAATGATGGAACGATTCGCCTGAAGCTGCACCCGGCTCGCATCACTCGGGAGTGCTTCCTTGTGACGCCGCCTGCCGACCACCTCTCCCCGGGACGGCCCTATCCAGACGCGCGTCGAGTCACGCCGGGATCGAGACGACAGCGAGAGGCCCACTCCCTACACAGGAGTGGGCCTCTCGCCGCCGCCGTTACGCGCGCCTGGTGCTTATCGAGCGCGAGGCAGGCAAACGGTCTGGCTTACGCCTTGCCGTCCGAGCCCTCGCCGGGCTTGCGGGGCCGTGAGGCTCGCGGCGTGGTGGCCGCCAGATCCTCGGGCGCCGCGTCAGCCTTGCCGTTCTCGGACTGCGTGTTGTCGATCACGGCGATGCAGGCCACCCGGTCGTTCTCGCGCAGGTTCATGACGATGACCCCTTGCGCGTACGGCCCAAGCTGATTGATGGTCGACAGCTCGGTGCGGATCACGATGCCGCTAGCCGAGATCATCATCAATTCCTCGTCGCCGTGGACCACCTGGACCGAGGCGACCTTTCCGGTCTTCTTGGTGATATTGAGGATGCGCTGACCGCCGGTGCCCCGACCGTGCGTCGAGTAGTGCTTCAGTCGCGTCCGCTTGCCCATGCCGTGCTCGGTCACCACCAGCAATTGCCCATCCGGATCGACCACGTCCATCCCGGCGAGGTTGTCCCCCGGGGCGAGCTTGAGCCCGCGCACGCCGCCGCTGCCGCGCCCGCTCTCGCGTAGGTTTTCGTCCACCACGAAGCGGAGCGCCTGACCCTGCTCGCTGACCAGGATCACGTCCGAGCCTGCTCGGCAGTGCCTCACCCAGCACAGCTCGTCGTTCGGCTCGATGTCCATCGCCTTCAGGCCGTTCCGCCGGACCGTCTCGAAGTGCTTCAGGGCGACCTTTTTCACTTCGCCTTGAAGCGTCGCCATCAGCAAGAACTGATTGTTCTCGAAGTCCGGGGCCGCCAGGACTGCCGTCACCGACTCCTTGGGGTCGAGGTCGATCACGTTGATCAGCGGGATACCCTTCGCCGTTCGCTCGAACTCGGGGATCTGGTACGCCTTGGTCTGGTAGACCTTGCCCTGATTGGTGAAGAAGAGGATGTTGTCGCGGGCGTTCGCCACGACCATGTGCCGCAGGGCGTCCTCCTCGCGGAGCACCTGCCCCTTGATGCCGCGCCCGCCGCGCCGTTGGACCCGGTAGGTGTCGGAACGGAGCCGCTTGACGTAGCCACGGCCCGAGATCGTGACCAGCACCTCGTCGTTCGGGATCAAGTCCTCTTCGGACAGATCGCCGCCGATGATGGCGGCCACTTCGGTCCGCCGCGCATCCCCGTACTTCTTCTTGAGGTCCAGCAACTCGTCACGGACGAGGAGGAGGATCTTGTGGGGGTGCGCCAGCAGATCTTCCAGGTAGGCGATGTTCTCCATCACCGCCTTGTACTCGTCCAGGATCTGCTGCCGCTCGAGGGCGGCCAGTCGGCGCAACTGCATGTCGAGGATCGCCCGCGCCTGAATCTCCGAGAGCGTGAACCGCTCCTGCAAGGTGACCAGCGCCGCCTCGGCCGAGGCTGACTCTCGGATCGTGCGGATCACGGCGTCCAGGTTGTCGAGAGCGATCTTCAAGCCTTCCAAGATGTGGGCGCGGGCGCGGGCCTTCTCCAGCTCGAAGCGGGTCCGGCGAGTGAGCACCTCGTGGCGGTAGTCCAGGAAGTATTGGAGCATCCGCTTGAGCGACAGTACCCGAGGCTGTGGCGGCAGCGCGTTCCCCTGCTCGTCCTTCTCGATGACGAGCGCCAGCATGTTGATGCCGAACGACGACTGCATGGCCGTGTACTTGTAGAGTTGATTGAGCACCGTGCGGGGGCTCGCCTCGCGCTTGAGCTCGATCACCAGGCGCATGCCCTGGCGGTCCGACTCGTCACGCATGTCGGAGACGCCCTCGACCCGCCGCTCGCGGACCAGCTCCGCGATCTTCTCCTGAAGCGTCGCCTTGTTGACCTGGTACGGCAGCTCGGTGACGACGATCTGGAAGAATCCGGCCTTGCGCTCCTCGACGATCGTGCGGGCGCGGATGACCACCCGGCCGCGACCGGACGCGTAGGCTGTCTTCAGGTTATCGATGGTCTGGCCGGTCTTTGGATCCTTCTCTTTGGTGATCAGGAGGCCGCCGGTCGGGAAGTCCGGGCCGGTGATGTGCTTGCAGAGATCGTCGACCGTCGCCTCGGGGTTGTCGATCAGCATCACGAGCGCGCCGACGACCTCGTTCAGGTTGTGCGGCGGGATGTTCGTGGCCATGCCAACGGCGATGCCGGCCGAACCGTTGCAGATCAAGTTCGGGAAGCGGCCAGGCAGGACGGTCGGCTCGTTGCGGGTGCCGTCGTAGTTCGGGGTCCAGTCGACGGTGTCCTTGTCGATGTCGGCCAGCATCTCGACGGCCAGCGCCGTCATCCGAGCCTCGGTGTAGCGCATCGCAGCCGGCGGATCGCCGTCGACGGAGCCGAAGTTGCCCTGACCGTCGGCGAGCGGATAGCGCATGTTGAAGGTCTGCGCCAGCCGGACGAGGGTCGGGTAGATCACGGCCTCGCCGTGGGGATGGTAGTTCCCCGAGGTGTCCCCTGCGATCTTGGCGCACTTCCGGTAGGGGCGGCCCGGCGAGAGATTGAGGTCGTGCATCGCCACCAGGATGCGTCGCTGCGACGGCTTCAAGCCGTCTCGCACGTCCGGCAAGGCGCGCGAGATGATGACGCTCATCGCATAGTCGAGGTAGGAGTTCCGCATCTCCTCTTCGACCGTGATCTGTTTGACGATGCCGATCTCCATAGACTCTCCTTCGCCTCGCAGCAGGATGGCTACCAGCAGGACGACACGTAGCAGGACGAGAAAAGGGCCGAGCGTGCGCCCGCTCGGCCCTCGCGCTCACTCCACAATCTCGCCTCAATTGTACCTATTTTTCACCTCTCCGGGCCACTCCCGGATGCCCCCTACCAGGAGGAGCAGGTCGCCCACACTGGTTAGTGACGCCCCGCGTGCTGCTCCAGCAGGCGCTCGATCGCGAGGCGCTCGCCGGCGCGGACGTTAGGGTCGGTGAGGCGGCGTTCGGCGACGCGTGGGAGCACCGCCAGGACCGCCCGACGGTCGAAGTGCGCGAGGAACGCCCGGACGAAGAGGCGGCGCAGCAGGTCGAGGTAGCGCCCGCGCCAGCCGCCGACAGGAATCTCGGAGGTCGCCAGGACCACCCAGGTCTGGGCCACATCGGCCAGGGCCGGCCCCCGCTTCGCTGCCTCCCAGTCGATGACGACCGGCCCGCGCGCCGTGAGCAGCACGTTCAACAGGTGCAGATCGAAATGCAGGATCGCGCCGCCTTCCGGGTGGTCCGTGTGAGGCGAGGGGGCCGGTGCGACGGCGGCTCCCTGTCTGTGAGGCTGCATTGCTGCTACCCGGTCGGCGGCGTGCTCCAGGTGGGGAGGCGGCTCAGGGGCAGGTAGCGCTTCGGGCTGAGTGGGCGCGCTCGGGAAGAGCGCCGGTAGCCAGTCCGGGGCCGGGATGGCATGCAGGCGGCGGTGCAGTCGCGCGAGCAGGCGCGCGTGCCGCACGAGCATCCAGGGCCGGCGGGTGAGATCGTCGAACATCGTCGGGCCATCGACGCGCTCCATCACCATGTCACGATCCGTCACCTCATAGACGCACGGCGCCGGGAAGCCGTAGGCGCGGACCTGCTTCATGATCTGGGCTTCGGTCTGGCGACGTGCCCGCGCGCGGTAACGGCGCAGCACTCGCCCAGCATCGAGGGCGTAGACGTCGGCGTTGCGACCCGAGGCCAGCAGCGGCCCGGGTACGCTGTCTGGCGGGGCGTCTCGGAGCTTTCCGGCAGGATCCGTGTGCATGCACCAATTGTCCCAGAATCCTGTCGGGCGCAGAGCGGCGCTCATCAGCGGCGCTCATCACATGAGCGGCGCGCGGGGGGCCGTGTACCTCGGGTGAGCTGGCCAGATGCCCAGTCCGATGATCCGCGCCGGCAGGTCGCGGACCATCGGCAGATGCAGCGCGGCCGGCGGTCGAATCGAGCCGTCGCCGCTCAGCGCTCGCCTGACGGCCCGCTCCTGCATCAGCCCCTGAAGCATCTGGATGATCCGCGTCGGCCACTCTCGCCGACGCTGGACGGCGGCGAGGTCGCGCAGCCGGAGCCGGCCGCGCCGGAGCGGCTCGGTCAGGACGTTCGCCGCGACCACAGCGTCTTGAATAGCGTAGTTGATGCCGACGCCGCCGACCGGCGACATCGCGTGCGCGGCGTCGCCGATCAGGAGCAGCCCCGGCCGATACCAGCGCTGCACGCGCCCGGACTCCACGGAGAGCAACGAGACCTGCCGCCAATCCTGAAGCGTCTCGACTCGATCCGCGAATTCTGGCATCAGAGTGGCAATCTGCCGCCGCAGCTCAGGCAACCCGGCCGTGCGTAACTCCTGGTAGCTGCCCTTCGCGATGACGAGCGCGATCTGCCAGACGTCGCCCCGGTCGAGGACGATCGTCAGGTGGCCGTGGCCGATCTTGCCCCGCGCGTCCTCGGGGTCGCCAGGGTAACGCGGCAGCCGGAACCAGAGCACGTCCATCGGCGGGGCAGTCTTGATGAGGTCGAGGCCGGCGAGGCGCCGGATCCGCGAGAAACGGCCGTCAGCGCCGACCGTCAGCGGAGCACGGATCTCGTGCTCAGCGTCGCGGGAGCGGTAGCGGACACCTCGCACCACCATAGCTGGTCCATGCTCGCCAGCCTCATGCTTACCACTCGATGCGCCGGTGTAGAGCAGTGCCTGGGCGTTCGCGCCCAGCAGCAGCCGCGCGTTGGGATACGTACGGAGCTCGCCGGCGAGGAAGTCGAGGAAGCGTGCTTGCGGCATCATCGTGATGTAGGGGAACTGCGTCGGCAGACGGCGAAAATCGGCGAGCTCGTACGACCCCCCCGGCGTATCGAAGCTGAGCCGGTCGATCCTGGTGTGCGGCTGCCTGAGGAGGCGGTCGGCCAACCCGAGGTCGTCCATCACCTCCATCGTGGACGGGTGAATCGTGTCGCCTCGGAAGTCACGCTCGAAGTCCTCGTGCTCTTCGAGCAGCGTAACAGGGATACCCTGGCGCCCAAGGAGCAGCGCCAGCACCATGCCGCCCGGCCCGCCCCCGACGATGCAGCAGTGGGTGTCGTAGGTGTTCGTGCCTGGCGACTCGCGCATCGCGTCCCCTCCTCCAGCGCACCCGCCTGCCCCGGCCCATCCCGCACGCGAGCGTTCGCGGGCGATGGCTGCCCTTCGCTGGCTGGTCCTGACAACCGGGGTATCGGCGCCGGGCAACCCGTCGACTACCACCTGCTGACCGCCGCCCGCTGGTTGCCATCTACTGACTGCCGCCCGGCTCATTCGGACGGCGATCCCGGCTGTCGCGGAACAGCGTCCGGCCCGCTCACGGCAGTGTAGCCGGATCCACGACGAGGCTGGCTTCCCGCCGGGTCGACGTTCCGCACCCCCGCTCACGTGCGGGTGAGCATCTGTGGTTGGCCCCAAAGAGGTCGTGGGGCTCGGTCCATGCCGGGAGGAGGGGGTGCGCCATGGCGCTCGGCGTATACTCGGGCGACACCCTCGCGAGGACCGGCCCGCGTCCAGCAGTCCGCCGCTCGATGACGAGTCAGGGAGTCGACGGTGACGTTTCAGTACCGCCTCTCGATCACGGCCCTGCCCGACCCGTACCCCATCTATCGGTCGATGCGTGACGACGATCCATCCCATTACTCGGAGGTCGAAGATCTCTGGGTGCTGACGCGCTTCGACGACTGCCTGGCCGCGCTCGCCGACTGGAAGACCTGGTCGTCCGAGCGGCGCGGCAACCTGGTGAACGACATCCCCGAGCGGATCGGCAAGACCCTCGGCACGACCGACCCACCCCGGCACACCATCGTCCGTCAGCTCATCAACAAGGGCTTCACGCCGAAGGTGGTGGCCGACCTCGAACCGACCATCCGGGCCACGGCCCGGCGCCTCAGCCAGCGCGCCCGTGACCTGGGTACGTTTGAGTACGTGCATGAGATCGCCGCGCCCCTAAACGCCTTCGTTCTGGGCGCCCTGTTCGGCATCCCGGAAGCGGACTTCGTGCAGCTTCGGCGCTGGCTCGACGACTTCTTCCTGCGGGAGGAAGCCGAACCGGGCCGCGAGCCTCGGCAAGTGGTGGCGATGCGCGCGCTCCGGACCTACGTGGATGCGCTCGCGACCGAGCGGCGGAAGGCACCCGGCGACGACCTGCTCTCGGCGATGATCGCGGCCGAGGATGCGGGCGTTCGCCTCTCGCACGAGCAGATCGTGGTCACGACGCTGACGTTTCTCGGGGCCGGCTTCGAGTCGGCCAACAACCTGTTTACCAACATGGTTCACGCGCTCTACGTCAATCCTGACGTGCTCCGCGAGGTCCAGTCCGATCTGGCGCTCGTGCCGGCCTTCGCCGAGGAGACGATGCGTTGGGACTCGGCGGCGCAGGGCTTCGTGCGCTCCCCCACTCGTGACGTGGCACTGCACGGCAAGCTCATCCCTGAGGGCGCTCAGGTCTACGTCCACTATGGAGCGGCCAACCGCGACGACCGCCGCTTCGACGCCCCGGATCGCTTCGATCTACACCGTCCGAGGCCACGCCACCTCGGTCTCGGCCACAGCACTCACTTCTGCATCGGCGCCCCACTCAGCCGAGTGATGGCGCGCGTCGCCTTCGAGGAGCTCTTGCCGCTCGCGCAGCGCTGGGACGTCGATCTCGACACGGCCATCCGTGTCACCACCCCGAACTTCCGGGGATTTTTCCGCCTCGACATGGCCATCTGAGGCGGACGTGCGACCGTGGAGGGCGTGCCCTACTACAGACGGGCGCGCCCGATGGCTGGCGCCGAGATGCGAGCGTCCAACTGCCGCGCCACCTGACCGCTCCTGGGGTACGATGGTCTGGGAGAAGGGGAGGCCAGCGATGACACAGCAACGGCCCGAGGATCGGATCGCCGTGACGTTCGGCTCTCCAGATGTCGTCGCGAGGTGGCGGCGCGGTGAGGCGCTGCGCGCTCAGGCGCTCGGGCCTGCGACCGAACAACTGCTCGATCTGGCGGGCCTCACGCCCGGGATGCGTATCCTCGATGTGGCCGCCGGCACCGGCGAACAGACCCTCATCGCCGCGCGGCGCGTCGGGCCGAGCGGCTCGGTGCTGGCGATCGACATCGCCGCGCCCATGCTCGAAGTCGCGGCCGAGGCGGCCCGTGAGGCTGGCCTCACCAACGTCAAGACCCGGGTCATGGACGCCCGTAGCCTCGACCTCGACGACGCGTCGTTCGACGCCGCGATCTCGCGGATGGGTTTGATGCTCATGCCGGACCGTCAGGACGCGCTGCGCGGGATCTACCGCGCGCTCACACCGGGCGCGAAATTCGGCGCGATGGTCTTCTCCTCCTTCGATAAGAACCCGTACTTCACGGTGCCCGCGACGATCGTGCGGCGCATCGGACACCTGCCGGCACCGCCACCTGGCGAGCCGGGCATGTTTGCGCTCGGGGCGCCGGGCGCCTTCGCAGCGGCATTGCGCGACGCCGGCTTCCAGGATATCCAGGTGCACGCTGTCTCCGTGTCGATGCGGTTCCCTTCGGCCGCCGCTGCGCTGGAACTCCAACGCCAGTCACCGGCTCTGCGCGAGGTCTGGCCGAAACTCAGCACCGACCAGCAAGCCCAGGCCACGCATGAGATCGAGCACGAGTTTCAGCGCTTCGAGGGGTCGGACGGCTTCGCGGCGCCCGGCGAGGTGCTGGTGGGAGTCGGCACGAAGTAGGCATACCGAACGACCGAGACGCAGCAACCGGAGCACCTGAGGCACGGCGACCGTAGGGGAGCCAGAGGCGAGCAGCCAGAGGCGAGCAGCCAGAGGCGAATAGCCAGAGGCGAATAGCCAGAGGCGAGTAGCCACGACCGAGCCAGGCCAGGCGCGAGCTCAGCAAGGGGTCCAGCCACCATGACGGCGATCACGACAACGATTGGGGCGATCGTGCGGGGCGACCGCGAGGTCTTTCCGCCCTATCTCTACGAGGCATACCAGTCGACCCGTCGCCGCGCACCGGCGCTGGCGCTCGTCGACGTGCCGCTCACCCTCTCCGAATTGACCGGGCCGGGGCCGGCCGTCAGCCACATCATCTCCGAGGATGCCGACCTGACCCGCAACGCCGGCACCGGTGGTGAGGCGATTGGACAGCGGATCATCGTCACCGGGCGCGTCTTCGATGAGCGGGGGCAGCCGATCCCGAACACGCTCGTCGAGGTCTGGCAGGCCAACGCGGCCGGCCGCTACCTCCACAAGCGCGACCAGTGGCCCGGCCCGCTCGACCCGAACTTCCTGGGCATCGGGCGATGCCTCACCGACGGCGAAGGCGTCTACCGCTTCTTGACGGTCCGCCCGGGCGCCTACCCCTGGAAGAACCACCCGAACGCCTGGCGGCCAGCCCACATCCACTTCTCGCTGTTCGGGCCGTCGACCGTCTCGCGGCTGGTCACCCAGATGTACTTCCCGGACGACCCGCTCTTCGCGCTCGACCCGATCTTCAACAGCATTCCTGGCGAGGCGGCGCGGGCCCGTCTGATCGCCGCCTACGATCACAGCGTCACCGAGCAGGAGTGGGCGCTCGGGTATCGCTGGGACATCGTCTTGCGGGGGGCCGAGGCCACTCCCATCGAGGAGCGCCAGCCGGCCCCATTGGAGGTCACCCGATGACGACGCCGACGAAGCTCGGACTGACCTCCTCGCAGACGGTTGGCCCGTTCTTCTCGCCCGCCCTGCTACGCGAAGAGCAGAACCTGCTCTGCGACGCCGAGACGACCGGCGAACGCATTCGCATCGAGGGGCGTGTTCTCGACGGTGCGGGCGACCCCGTCCCCGACGCACTCGTCGAGATCTGGCAGGCCAACGAGCACGGCCGCTACAACCACCCGCTCGACCAGCGCGATCTGCCGCTCGATCCCCGTTTCACCGGCTTCGGGCGGAGCGGCGCCGACGACGACGGCCGCTACTGGTTCGAGACGATCAAGCCTGGCCCGGTCCCGTTCGACGACGGTCGGATGCAAGCACCGCATCTGGTCGTCACGATCTTCGCGCGTGGCCTGCTCAACCACGCCGTCACCCGCCTCTACTTCGCCGACGACGCCGCTACCGCCGACGACCCGATCCTCGCGCTCGTCCCAAAGGCACGCCGCCAGACGCTGCTCGCCCAGCGCTCCAAGGTCGACGGCGAGACCGTCTACCGCCTCGACCTGGTCTTGCAAGGTGCGGCCGAAACCGTCTTCTTCAACCTCTGACAGCGTGCTCTCGACTGACAGCCTGCCTCAAACAGCCGAGACTAAGCACATGAATGCAGGCGCGAGCGCCGAGCACAACCATCTCACTCCTGCCAACGGGCACCAGGCACCCGGCGCTCGCCGCTCGATCCCTCACGGCCCTTCATCGAGGGGTACCAGCCTTCCCCTGACGCGTGAGGACGACCTGCTGGCGGCGGAGAACGGACACCTGACGGCCGAGAACGACCGACTGAGCCCTGACGACTGATGGCCGACAATTCGCCGCTCCTCACTCGCCACTCGCCGCTCAGGACCGACCCCATGCCCGACTTTGGGGCGGTGCTGTTCAGCACGCCGGCCATGGCCGACGTGTTCTCAGGGACGAATCAGGTACGCGCCATGCTCACCTTCGAGGCCGCGCTTGCACGGGCCGAAGCGCGGGCCGGGATCATCCCGAGCGAGGCCGCCGACGCCATTACGGCAGCCTGCCAGGTCGAGCGGTTCGACGTGGCAACACTCCAGCGAGCGGCTGCAACGGCCGGCACGCTCGCGATCCCGCTCGTCCGAGTGCTCTCCACACACGTCGGCGACGACGCCGGCCGCTACGTCCATTGGGGCGCGACCAGCCAGGACGCCATCGACACCGCCACGATCCTCCAGGTTCGGGACGGCCTGGCCTTACTCTTATCCGACCTGTTCGACCTTGCCGATGCCTGCGCGACGCTCGCCGAGCGGCACCGCCACGACCCGATGGCAGCCCGCACCCTTCTCCAACAGGCGCTGCCGATGACCTTCGGGCTGAAAGCCGCTCGCTGGCTAGCGCTAACGTGCCGCCAGATCGAGGCACTCCGGGCGCTGCGCAGGCAGGTGCTGGTCGTTCAATTAGGGGGAGCCGCCGGTACGCTCGCCTCGCTCGGAGCGGACGGACCGCGGGTCGCCGACCTGCTGGCCGAGGAGTTGGAGTTGACCGCGCCGGACCTGCCCTGGCACGCGGAGCGGGATCGGATGGCGGCGCTAGGAGCAGCGCTCGGTATCCTGGCTGGCTCGCTCGGGAAGATCGCCGGGGACGTGCTGTTGCTCGGTCAATCCGAGATCGGCGAGGCGACGGAGGCAGCGGCACCGGGCAAGGGCGGCTCGTCGACGCTCCCCCAGAAGCGCAATCCCGTCGACGCGACGATGGCGCTGGCCGGCGCGCGGCTCGCGCTCGGGCAGGCGCCGACGTTGCTCGGGGCGCTACTTCAGGAACACGAGCGTGCAGTTGGCGGCTGGCAGTTGGAGTGGATGGCGCTGCCAGACCTGTTCCGGACGACGGCAAGCGTGGTCGAGCGGGTGTACGCCGTCGTCGCCAGGCTGCGGGTCGAGCCGGCACGGATGCGCGCCAACCTGGAGTTGTCGAATGGGCTCATCATGGCCGAGAGCCTGACGATGGCGCTCGCGCCGGCGCTCGGGCGGCAGCCGGCCCACGATCTCGTGCGAGCGGCCAGTGACCGGGCTCTCGCTGAGGGTCGCCACCTGCGCGACGTCGCGCTCGCCGACCCGAAGATCGGTGCGGTGGCGTCACCCGAGACAATTGCGCGGGTGCTGGACCCGGCCTCGTACCTGGGCAGCACGGATATGCTGATCGAACGAGCACTGGCAGGCTATCGTCAGATGCAGGCGGCAGGCATCGAGGACGAGCCGCCGCGCCCGATAACGGGAGCCGGCTGACGGGCGCGGCGCGCCGCGGCTGCGCTGGCTAGCCGGAACTTTGCCGGGTCGGTACCGTGGCCGACTCGTGCGGCGAGGCTGAGCCTGTGGAACGGCCGCGTGGAAGACAGCGAGCACCGTACGAACGCCGAGCGAGAGGAGAGGGTGCGATGACGGCGAGTGCGCCATATCGGGCAGAGGTGATCGGGAGCCTGCTGCGTCCGCCCGAGGTCAAGCAGGCCATGCAGGACGCCGCCGAGGGCAAGATCGGCCAGGCGGCGCTCACCGAGGTGCAAGACCGCGCTATCCTCGACGCCATCGCGCTCCAGGAAGCGTGCGGCATCGACGTCATCACCGACGGCGAATACCGCCGGTCGATGTTCTGGGATCCGATCACCGCGACGCTGGACGGGCTGGAGTATGAATCGACGTCGCCGGTCGGGTTCGGCGGCACGCAAAACGCGGTGCAGCTACCGGCCGTGACCGGCAAGGTCCGCGTGCGGAACGACCTGCTCCGGCGCGAGATGCGCTATCTGCTCGCCCACACCGACTCCCCGACGAAGGCGACGCTGCCGGCGATGGCTCAGGCGAGCGCGCTCTGGTTGCCGGGTGTGTCGGACAGCGCCTACCCGACCCGCGAGGAGTACGTCGCCGATCTGGTCGAGGTGATGCGTGGCGAGTTACAGGCGCTCGTCGATATGGGCGTCCGCTACATCCAGTTGGACAGTCCGCGCTACACCTACGTCTGTAGCGAGGAGGGCCGTGACCGGCTGCGTGGCCTGGGCATCGAGGATCCGGAAGCATGGCTCACCCAGATGATCGCCTTCGACAATCGACTGATCGAGGGCTTCGAGGGCGTCACGTTTGGGTTGCATCTCTGTCGCGGCAACCACCGTAGCATGTGGTCGGTCGAAGGGGCGTACGACTCGATCGCCGAGCAGGTGTTCAATGACTTGAAGGTCGACCGCCTGCTGCTGGAGTACGACACACCTCGGGCGGGCACGTTCGCGCCGCTCCGGCTGGTACCCAGGGACAAGGTCGTGGTGCTCGGCTTGATCTCGACCAAAGAGGCGCGCGTCGAGACGGCGGATGAGATCAGGCAGCGGATCGACGAGGCGGCCCAGTACCTGCCGTTCGAGCAACTAGCGCTCAGCCCGCAGTGCGGCTTCGCCTCGACCCTGCCCGGCAACCTGCTCGGCGAAGCAGAGGAGCGCCAGAAGCTCGCGCTCGTTGGGAGCGTCGCCCGCGAGGTCTGGGGCGGCACCGGGCCGGCGTGACCGCCGGCCGCGCTACCCGGGCTTCCGACCATCCGGGCGGGGGTGATGAGGGCGGGCAGACTCGCGCGGTGCGCGGTCCGCTGTCGCGCCGGCGCCGTCCTCGGGGCCTGCTGCTTCGTGACCTGCGGCTTCGTGACCTGCGGCTTCGTGGCCTGCGGCTTCGTGGCCTGCGGCCTCGTGACCTGCTGCTTCGTGGCCTGCTGCTTCGTGGCCTGCTGCTTCGTGGCCTGCGGCCTCGCCGACGCCGTCCTCGTGGCCCCGGACCAATGAGGTCAGGATGCCGACTGCCGCGACAATGGCGCTGGCGAAGAGAGCGTACCGAAAGGCCAGGACGAACGTCTGTTGGAGCACCATCAACTGGTCGGGCGGGAGCGTCCGACCCGCTTCCTGGGCGATCACCAGAGCGTTCGCCGCCTCCGAGCCGCCCATGATCGCGAAGACCGCGCCCGCGAACGCGACACTCACGCTCTGACCGACCACACGCCCGGTGGCCAGCAAGCCCGATGCCTCGCCCTGCTCGGAGCGTGGCGCGGCCGTCATCAAGGCGCGGTTGTTGGGCGTCTGAAACAGGGCGATACCTGAGCCGGTCAACGCAAGCCGCCAGATGATGCCGACGATCGACGTGTTGACGTCGAGTTGGGTCAGCGTGACCAGCCCCACGCAAGCAATCGTCAGTCCACCGGCCGTGAGCCAGCGCGAGCCGAAGCGGTCCGCCAGGGCGCCGCTAAACGGCCCGATGACTCCCAGGACGAGCGACATCGGGGTGAGGAGGAGACCGGACTTCTGTGTCGAGAAGCCGCGCAAATCTTCGAGGTAGAACGGCATCAGGAAACTCACCGCGAACAGCGCCAGGAAGGTCAGCACTAGACTGACCATCGCCGACGCGAAGACCCGGTCTCGGAACAGCGCGAGGTGGATGGTTGGGCTCTCGATGCGCTGCTCGACGATGATCAGAAGCACGAGCCCGACGATGCCGACCGCGACCGTAGCGATCAATTGGGGCGACGTCCAGCCCCATTCACTTCCGAACGAGAGGCCGAGGGTCGTGGCGCCCAACCCCAGCCCGAGGAGGATCGCGCCCAGTGGGTCGAACCGCTGCGGTGCATGACGAGTCGTTGGCAGAATGCGCAGGGTGGCGATCAGGCCGGCCACCCCAACCGGCAGGTTGACGTAGAAGATCCAGTGCCAGGTCAGATGCTCGGTAATCAGGCCGCCGAGGGTTGGGCCGGTGCTGATCCCGAGCGCGACCGCGATAGCGTTTAGCCCGATCGCCTTGCCGTGCTCGCTCGGGGGGAAGGCGTCGGTGATGAGGGCAACGCTGGGAGCGAAGATGAGCGCCCCGCCAAGCCCTTGAATGGCGCGCGCCACGATCAGGATCGAGAGCGAAGGCGCGGCCCCGCTGAACCCCGATCCAAGCGTGAAGATGGCGAGGCCGGCCGCGAAGATCGGCTTCCGCCCGATCATGTCCGAGAGCCGCCCGAACGTGAGTAGCACGGTGGCGATGACCAGCAGGTAGGCGATGACCACCCACTCGATCGTGCCGGCCAGTGGGGCGCCAAACGAGCGGGCGATGGCCGGCAGGCTGATGATCACGATCGAGCTGTCGACAGTCGTCATGAACGAGCCGATCGCCACCAGCGTGAGAATCGCCCACTTGCTGATTCCCCGAACGTCGGCCAACGTAGCGGCAGGGTGCCGGCTGTCACCCCGGAGCGTGGGGGGTCCATTCCGCACGGCGCCATCCTCGGGTGCCGATGCGGGGCCAGTGCGGTGAGATCGGCTCAAGAGCGATCGCCGTGGGACGGGATGGCAGACAGCACGGCAGACATGCTGAGAGCGGATGGAGCCGGCAGGAGAACGTGCATCACCGGATAGGAGCGCAGCCCTTGTGCCATACGCCAGTTCGCACACCCGACACGGCCGGCCCCACGGCGTGCTCGTCGGGTGCCAGTTCCCAGCCCGCGTGTCTGACAGGCCCGAAAGCCTGAGCCGCGTCAGGGGTTCCGAAAGCCGAGCGCCGCCCGCGTGACGAGCGCCTGCCCCCAGTGCATGAAGGCGTGGTTCGCGACCGGGAACGTCAGCAGGAACAGCCCGGACTTACCGGCGTAGAACCGTCCGAGCCAGGCTCCGCGCTCGCGGACCCAGGCCGGAGCGGCGGCCAGACGAACCGTCAGATCCGGCGGCTCCTCCAACGCCGCGAGGTCCAGGTCGGCGATCCAGGCGCGCGTCTCCCGCCCAACGGCGTCGCGGTAGTCGAACAGGGCCGTCACGTCGACGCGCTCCCCGAAGGCGCGTACCTCGTCGTCGGTGTCGCCGGTCCCAACGAGGCGCTCGTCGACCTTCAGCCGCGCCAGCCAGTCGCCGCGGTCGAGTATCTCGGACATGCCGCGCAGGCCAGTGTTGACGATCAAGTCCTCGATGCGCGTCAGATGCCAGGCGTGCCAGACGATCGACATCAGCCCGGGGCCGGGGACGGCGCGCAGGTGCGCCTCCTCCAGTCCTCGCAAGCAGGCGTCCTGCATCGTGAAGCCGCCGGCAGCAGCCAGGTCCGCCTCGGAGGACGTCCGCGCAGCGTGAATACGGGTGTGGTCGAGGAGCAGGATACGACGGGCGTCCACGGGCGCTCTCATCTCTCCGCCCCGGATCGGGGCAGCTACGAACAGACACGCGAAGACACGTCATACGCGTGGCAGCCGGCCCTCCGTCGCTGGGCCGTCAGCTCCGGGCACGAGGCTGTGCCCGGCCACTGCTTCCGCTTGCTCCAGCGTGCGCGGAGTAGGCCGCGACACAGTGTAGCGGGTGGCCTATACGCCGGTGCGCTGTCTGGACGTTCTCCCGATTTGCTCTGATCCACCCCCAGATGTCGGCAGATGTCGGCGCGCCGACAGCACCGACGTGTGCTGGTCGACGTTCGTCGATGACTGGAAGCCCTATCCTGAACCCACGTCGTCAGGGGACGCAGGCGGCGCAGGCTGGGGCGCGGATGGCTGCGTGCCGCCTGCCTGCGCCGCCTGCCTGCCACGAGCCTGGGCATCGACATACAGGAGGATCGTACCGTCACAATCTCCGAGACGGGCGTCTCGTCGGGCCAGCCACAGAGCCAGCCACATGTGGAGTGAGGGTGCGCAGCGGCTGCCAGTCGGCAGCGGCTCTGGAGGGGTGTCATGACAGGGTCAGATGAAAGCGGCGAGGACATGGAGTCCGGGCGAGTCAATCGCGCGAACGATCATACAGTCATCTGGGCGGAGCGGCCCTTGCCGAACAACGGTACTGACTTCACCGGCGACGCGATCCTGATCGTCGAGGTGGCCAAAGACACTGACGAGCCGGACAAGTGGGAGAACCGTGGCTATGTGCCCGGCCACCGGCTCGACGGCATCGTCGGAGTCGGGTGGGGTGAACTCTTCCCCAGCAGTGCCCCCGGCGGCACGGGTGTCGTGGGCAAGGGTGGCTTCAATCAGGGCACCGGCGTCGTCGGGTTTGGCGGAGGCGGGCCAGGCCCAGGGTTTGACGGCGGCGGGCCAGGCCCAGCGTTTGGCGGGATCGGCGTCCAGGGCGTCGGCGGGGGGCAGACCGCGCCGACCTGGGATCCGAACGTCCCGCCCGGCAGCGGCGTCGTGGCACAGGGTGGGCGCCAGACCGACATCTCGAACGGCCTGCGGCTGCCGCACGGTGCAGGCATCGTCGCGATGGGCGGCGGCAGCGGGAAGCCGCTCCCGCCACTGTTGGATACCGGCAGCCTGGGTGTCTACGCGCAGGGCGCCGAGGCCGAGATCCGGAGCGTCCCGAGCGACAGCGGTACCACGACGATCGGGCCGTTGACGCCGGGGGCAGGTGTTCTCGGGCGGGGCGGTGTCCCGATTCCGCGTCGAGGGCCATTGGCGGCCGGCGTGATCGGCCTCGCCGGCGACACGCCGATCCCCAACATTGGCGAGACTGGCGACACCGGTGTCTACGGTTCGGGTCCGACCGGCGTCTTCGGCCATGGCCCGATCGGCACACGCGGTCAGGGCGACGCCGGCCCGGGCATTCACGGCGTGGGCATGGGCAACGAGAGTCGGGGCGGAATGTTCGAGGCGGTACGCTCGGCCCAGGTTCAGCTCGTGCCCTTCAACCTGGGCCGTCAACTTCCATCACCCGTCACTGTTACTCCTCAGGCCATCCCGGCCGGCAGGGAAGGTCCACTGCTGCCTCGCGATGGGCGGGGCGGCGACCTGATGGCCGTCGAAGACACCGCTCGGCACTGCACGCTCTGGTTTTGCACGGACGGCACCGACGGCTCCAGGCCGGCCCGCTGGGCACAGGTGCTGCTCGGCCCGTCATTCGACGGCACCGCCTGAGGCGTCGTCTGCGACACCGTCTGAGGCGCCGCTCGATCCGGCGAGCGTTCGTCGCTGGCTGCTCCAACTCGACCTCGTACCAGTAACAGCCACTGGTACGAGGCTGAGTTAGCCCGTGCGTCGGCTACACTCCAGCCGTCATACCGGTCTGGGATGGTTTGGAGGGCACGCTGATGCGCGTGGTGGTAACGGGTGGATCGGGACGGATTGGACGATGGCTCGTGCGCGAGCTTCTCCCAAGTCACGAGGTAACGATCTTCGACCGGATCCCGCCGTCCGAACTTCCGCCCGGCGTGCAGTACAAGCTCGGCCAGTGCGAGGACCTGGGCGAGGTCTACGACGTCCTACGCGGGCACGACGCCGTCGTCCACCTTGCCGCAATCCCCTCGAACAAGCTTCATCCGTACCCGACCGTTTTTCGAACCAACGTCGTCAGCACCTACAATGTCGCCGAGGCAGCCGGACGGCTCGGCCTGCGCAAGATCGTCGCCGCGAGCAGCATCAACGCCCTTGGCATCCCGATGGCCGAGCGCCCGTTCGCCCCAGCGTACTTGCCGATCGACGAGCAGCATCCACGCCTGCCACAGGACGCCTACAGCCTGACCAAGCTCGTCGACGAAGAGACGCTCGGGGCGATTCACCGCCGGACCGGCATCCCGGCCATCGCGATCCGGCCGCCGCTGATCCTCTGGCCGGACCTCCCGGACGGTGGGAATCAGCTCTCCGAGCGACTGGCCGATCCGTCCCTCTCGAAGCGCCCCATGTGGGTGTACTGCGACGTGCGCGATCTCGTCAGTGGCTTCCGGCTCGCGCTCGAGAATGAAACCGTCGAGCACGAGACGTTCTTCATCACCGCTGACGACGCGCTGGCCCGCGAGCCGTTGGCCGGCCTGTTGCCGCGCTACGTACCGGGCACTGAGGCGATGGCGGCCGGGCTGACCGGCACTTCGCCGGCCGTCGTCTCGACCAAGGCGAAGCGGCTGCTGGGCTACCAGCCGCGCTACTCCTGGCGCGACTACCCGACTGATGGCAGCCCGGCGGTGTCGGCGGAGTAGACAAGAGGGCGGCTCGGAACCGCCCGAGGATCGCCCGCTCCCGGTGGCGCCGCGTTGTCGATAAACAACAGGTGAGCGACCCGACCGTTCGCCAGCCTGGCCGCCCACACTGCGAGTGACCGTGTTGGTACTGCGCCTACCACGGTCATCCGCTCTCTGCCTGTGCACGCTCTGTGCCAGCGACGCTGCTGTGCGTATCATCCGCCTGCGATGCCGAATCACACCCGCGCTCGCCTCGGCTCGGCGTTGGTTGGCCTGCTGGTGGCGCTCGTCCTCGTCGAGGGTATCCTGCGGCTGGTCGGGCCTATCTTCTTGAAGCCGCGCCTGCCGCTCACGTACGACCCAGCCGTCTTCGATGCCTTCGCCAGCGGCGAACTACGGATTATCTTCGACCCGGATCTCGGCTGGACCAACACCCCGGCCGGCCGGCCAGGTGGCGTGGGGCAGAACAGCGCCGGCATGCGCGGCGAACGTGAGTACCCGCCGACGCCCCCGCCCGGCGTTCGGCGGCTGGCCGCCTACGGCGATTCGTTCACCTACTGTAGCGAGGTCGCCTTGGACGACTGCTGGACGCATCGCCTCGAAGCGTCCGCTGGCGGCTACGAGGTGCTCAACTTCGGGGTGAGCGCTTACGGCCCAGATCAAGCCTGGCTACGCTACCAGCACGGCGGAGCCGACTGGCACCCCTGCGCCGTGACGATCGGCCACATGGTCGAGAACATCAATCGCGTCGTCAACCGCTACCGACCGTTCTACGATCACGTCAGCACCCCCCTGGCCAAGCCGCGCTTCCTCCTCGACGACGGCCGCCTCGTCCTGCTGCCGAGCCCAGCGCATCGCGCCGACGACCTGAAAGACCCTGCCTGGGTCGAGGCAAACCTTGGACCCCACGACCGCTGGTACTTCCCCGGCACGCTCGTCCCGAACCCACTCGACACGTTCGAGACCGTGCGGCTGGTCCGAACGGCCGCCTACCGGGTCCACAAGCTTCGCGCCGTCGACTGGCCGGCCAGCACCCTCGATCTGCCGTACCAGGAGGGGACCGAGGCGTTCGACGTGTTGATCGGCGTGCTGGCCGGCTTCGCGGCCGACGTCCGAGCCACGGGGGCGACGCCGGTTGTGCTGGTGTTCCCGCACCGCGACGCCATTATCGCCGCGCGTGACGGGCATCCAAAGCGGCACGCGCCCTTGCTGGCCGCGCTGGCCATACGTGGGATCGCCACGCTGGACCTGACTGACGTACTCGGCGCCGAAGCACGCAGGACGCCCCTCGACCAACTCATCGGCGTGCACTATCAGCCGGCCGGCAACGCTCTTGTCGCCCACACCCTCGCCGAGCGACTCCCAGCCACAATCGCGCCGACCTGCGGCCCAGCACGCTAGCCAGCCCGGTAGGCATCCTCCACGCGCTGCGCTCGCTGCGCGAACGCTTCCGCCCGCAGCCAGAGGCACGCGCCGCGAGCGTCGGCGCATCCTGTGGATACCGCTCCTTCCGTCCAGTAGCCACGCACATGCCAGTCGACGGGGAGGTCCGGCGTCGGCTATCGTGCCCAGGGGGGTGGTATGGGCGCCGTTGCCGACGATCCCGAGGCCGTATTGCGATCCACGCTCCTCAGCGCTGTGAAAGCCGTCGCGCCCTGTATCGCGGCCTGCGCCGACCAGATCGAGCGGGACCGTCACCTTCCCCCTCCCGTCGTCGACGCGCTGCACGAGCATGGGCTGTTTCGAACCCTCCTCCCCCGTTCGCTCGGCGGTCGCGAGGTCGACCCGGTCACGTTCGCAAGCACGATCGAGGCGGTTGCCGCCGTCGACGCCAGCACGGCCTGGTGTCTCTGCCAGGGCTCCGGCTGCTCGATGATCTCTGCGTACCTCGACCACGCCGTCGCGCAGGAGATCTTCGGCGATGATCCGCGCGCCGTGCTGGCCTGGGGACAGCCGCAAGACTCCCGCGCCGTCGCCGTAGACGGCGGCTACCGCGTCACCGCGCGCTGGGTGTTCGCCAGCGGCAGCCACCACGCGACGTGGCTCGGCGGCATCTGCCCAATCTACGAGCGGGACGGCACCCTGCGACGGCTCCCGGATGGGACAGCGTACATGCGGACGATCCTCTTCCCGGCCGCGAGCGGCGCCCTCGTCGACGTCTGGCACGTCAGCGGGCTGCGCGGGACCGGCAGCGACACCATCGTCGTCGAGGATCTGTTCGTCCCCGAGAGCTACACGGCGCGACAGGCACCAGACGAGCGGCGCGAGCCTGGCCCGCTCTACCAGTTTGCCCTCACCCACCTCTACGCGAGCGGCTTCGGCTCGGTGGCACTCGGGATCGCGCAAGGCATGATGGGCGCCTTCCTCGATCTGGCGACCACCAAGACGGCGCGCGGCGCGCATGGCACCCTGCGCGAGAACGCCGTGGTGCAATCCCAGGTGGCACAGTGCCAGGCGACACTCGGCTCAGGGCGCGCCTACCTTCACACCACGCTCGCCGAGATCTGGGATGCCGTGTCGGGTGGCGCTCCCTTGACGCTCGACCAGCGGGTCCATATCCGGCTCGCAGCGACCTTCGCGACTCATCAGGCACTGCACGTCGTGGACACGCTCTTTCATCTGGCCGGCTCGACGGCAGTCTTCGAGAACAAGCCGTTCGAGCGGCGCTTCCGTGACGTCCACGCCGTCGGCCAGCAGGTGCAGGCACGGCAGGCGCACTTCGAGACAGTCGGTCAGCACCTGCTCGGCTTGGAGCCGGACCAGGCGTTCCTCTAGGCACGAGAGCAGCCGGGCGGCCATGCCCACCTTTCCCTCTGAGAGAGGTGGCGCGCAGCGCGGGTGAGGCCGCTTCCGCAACTCCCCGTCATCAACCAAGAGAACCCTCACCTCAGTTCTCTCAGCGCGGAGAGGGGGCTCAGTTGTCGCGGGTGCACCCATGTGGCGAATGATCCGCGAGGCCGCTTCCCCCCTTCGTCGAGCTTGGGCAGATTCAGCTCGCCCTGATCCAATCCGGCTAGCCGAAACGGGTGTATGAGACGACGGACGGGCACGCCGAATCGAGCCCGTCACACCCGGTCGGCGCGGTTCGGCGCGCAGACCCCAGGAGTGGGGACCGTGAAAACCCCGAAGAGACCAGACCTAGAAAGATCAGGCGTCTGGGCGCCCTCGAACTGGTGGCTGGCGCTCGTCGCCACCATCTTCGCCGTCACCCTCGCCGCGAGCGCTAGCGCGGCTCTGGCGACCAGCCGATCCGCCGCGACGGCTGCGAGCCCGGCCGCGACCGACGCGCCGAAGGCGTACGTGGGGCTGTTCAAGGACAACGCCGTTGCCGCGATCGACACGAGCACCAATCAGGTGATCGGTACGATTCCGGTACCGGCCGGACCGCACGGGCTGGTCGTGACTCCGGATGGCTCGAAGGTATTCGTGAGCAGCGACAGCGACTCGACTGTCAGCGCGATCGACACCCGCAACGACCGAGTGATGGACACCATCGAAGTCGGGCAGACCCCGCACGGACTGGCGATCTCGCCAGACGGACGGCTCGTCCTCGTCTCCGGCTTCGGCTCGAATCAAGCCGAAGTCATCGACACGGCGAGCGACAAGGTGCTCGGGCAGATACCGGTTGGACAGCCGCACAATGGCGCCATCGGCCCCGACAACCGCACCGCCTACGTCGGGTCGCAGCAGCAGGGCGCGACGGCCCTCGTCCAACTGGATCTCGCCACGATGACGCAGACTGGCCTGATCCCGCTCCAGAACACGCCACGCGCCATGAACTTCAGCCCGGACGGCCGCTGGCTGTACTTCACTGTGGCCGGCAAGGACGCGGTGCAGGTGCTGAATACGGCGACCAATCAGCTCGTCAACCCGATCCCCGTTGGCGCGTCACCGCACGTTCCCCTGTTCACACCGGACGGGCAGCTTGCCCTGGTGGTGAGCCAGGGTCCAAGCGAGCTGGACCTCGTCGATCCGAGCACCGCGACGATGGTCGGCTCGGTGCCGGTCGGGGCCGCGCCGCACTGGGTCGCGACGAGCAGCGATGGCCGGCTCGCCTACGTCACCGGCGAGAGCGCGAACACCGTCACGGTGGTGGACGTGGCCAACCGCCAGGCGCTGGCGACGATCCCGGTCGGGAACGCGCCGCGCAAGATCGCGGTCCAGCCAGGCGCCGTCATGGCGATGAGCGACAGCAACCCTGCGATGGGCGAGAGCGGCGCCTCGATGTCGCACATGGATATGTCGGCTGCGCCCAGGGCTGCCCAATCCGGCACGACGGCGGGCGCTACCGTCAACGATCGCGGCACCATGGACGTGCGAGGCATGACCACCGTGGATGTCGAAGCGGACGATAACTACTTCGAGCCGACCTTCCTACGCGGCGATCCGGGCCAGACGATCGCGCTCGAGATCGAGAGCGAGGCGTCCGACCTGCACAACATCAGCATTCCTGCCCTCGGCGTCGACGAGAACATCGCGCCGCACGGCAAGGTCCGGGTACAGGTGACCTTTCCGCAGGCAGGGTCGACGCAGTTCTTCTGCAAGATCCACGAAGCACTCGGCATGCGTGGCGCGCTGCTGACGGGTGACGCGACGCCCTGAGCGGGATTCCTTGTCACATCCAGGCGGACAGCGCCTCCCGTCCGCATCCCCGACATCCTCTCTTCCGTATATGGAGGAGGGGATGTCAGGGCGCGGCGTTCCGACAGTGTCGCATGGGGAGATTCCACTGAGGTGGGGCCGATGCATCTGGTAGCCATTCCGCAGAGTGACCGCGACGAGGATCTGATGGGCCGGCTCGCCGCCGGGCAGCAGGACGCGCTGGTGCCCCTCTACAGCCGCTACGCTCCCCTCGTCCTCAGCCTGGCCGCCCAGTCACTTGGGCGGCCAGGCGCCGAGGAGATCGTGCAGGACGTCTTCCTCGCCGTCTGGAAGCAAGCCGGCGCCTTCGATCCGGAGCGCGGGACGTTTCGCTCCTGGGTGCTCCAGATCGCCCACTACCGGACCTTGAACGAGCTACGCCGCCTGAGCCGACGCCCGCGCTCGACGGGCGACCCGGACGCTCTCGGGCCGGACGCGTTCCCAGACCACGCGCCCGAGCCGGCCGAGGTCGTCTGGCGGGAGTTTCGCCGGTCGGCGCTCCGCGAGGCGTTCGAGCAGTTGCCGTCGCACCAGAAGCAGGCGCTTGGCCTCGCCTATTTCGGCGATCTGACCCACGAGCAGGTGGCGATGGTCCTCAACCTGCCGCTCGGCACTGCCAAGACGCGTATCCGGGCCGGGCTCCAGCATCTACGCTCGAAGCTCGGCACGGTCGTGGCCGCGCTGGCAGTCGGCGGGACGCTGGCGTACGTCGGGATCCGGTATCAGGCACAGCAGGCGACCCTCCAGCAAGACGACCGCGCCCTCGCACTGGTCACGTCGAGCGACACCCAGTCTGCTCGGCTGACGGCCGCGCCCGGCGTGCCGCCGGAGGCCCATGCGACCTATCGCGGCCGGCCTGGCGCGGACATCGCCATCCTGACGAGCTCGTACCTGCCACCGACGCCGCGCGGACAGATCTACCGCGCCTGGGCACACATTGACGGCGCGTGGGTGGTGCTTGGGACGGTCACACCTGACGCCGACGGCAGTGTCCGGCTCATCGTCGAGGGGACGGACGTCGCCGCCTTCCCCGACGCACTTCAGATCACGGTCGAAGCGTCCGCCCAGACGACGGCCCCGAGCGGTCCGATCGTCGTCGCATGGCCCTCACCCTGACCGTCGCACCCCACCTGACAGGGTGGTTGATCGGCCGGGCGAGCGGCTCCATAATCCGGATACTAGCAGTGGCGATGGTGTGCCGCCGTCCCCTGCCGGTGGATCCTGTGGCGCGAGCGGTTCCCAGGTACTCGCCGCACCACCGTACCACCCGGAGGCGTCATGCTCGACAAGCGCCGCTCACTTGCGGACGTCGTCGCGACCGTCGCGCATGGGAGCATCGTGGCCCTCGGCGGGAACACGATCCACCGCGCGCCGGCGGCTGCCGTCCACGAGTTGGCACGTCAACGCACGCGCGGCCTGGAGCTCGTGAAGACGGCCGGCGCCTACGACGTCGATCTCCTGTGCGGGCTGGGCTGCGTCGCGGCCGTCTCGGCAGGCTTCATCGGCTACGAGACCGGACTTGGGCTGGCGCCCCTGTACCGGCGCGCGGTCGAGTCCGGCGTTGTCCAGGCTCGCGAGCACGCCTGCTACACCGTCATCGCCGGGCTGCGGGCCGCTGCGCAAGGCGTTCCCTTCATGCCGGTGAACGCCCTTCAAGGTTCGGACCTGCCGGCCGCCCGCGACTTCCGCTCGGTGCGCGATCCGTACTCCGAGCGCGATGTGGTCGTTATCCCGGCGATCGTCCCGGACGTGGCGTTCATCCACGTGCAGGAGGCCGATCCGGCCGGCAACGCCCGCATCACTGGCTCCGTCTTCGAGGACACGCTAATGGTCCGGGCCGCGCGGCGAGTGATCCTGACTGCCGAGCGGATCGTCGCGTCCGGTACGTTCGCAGTTTGCCCGGAGCGGACCACCATCCCCCACTTTCTGGTCGAGGCGGTGGTGGAGGTGCCTGGTGGCGCCTGGCCGACCTCCTGCGCCGGCTTCTACGACTCTGACCGCGCCTTCCTCGCGCGTTTCGTCGCGGCGGCTTCGGCGGGCGAGGCGGCGCTCAGGCAGGTGGTCGACGAGGCGCTCGCCGGCCCGCCGAGCAGGCTGCTCGACGATCGTGGCGCGGCTGCCAGGGGCGGCGCGAGGCAGCCCACCGCACAGGCCGACCCGCAGGCGGCCTCATCCGGCATAGCACCTCGTTCGAGCACTCGATGAACGAGGCAGCAACGCCCTCCGCCTCGACCTCAGTTGGAGCGGGCAGTACCGACTCCGAAGACGCACGCCGGCTGGCGACGGCCGAGCTGATGGCTGTCGCGCTGGCCCGGCTGCTCCGCGACGGGGAGACGGTGTTCTTCGGGGTCGCCTCACCGCTGCCGATGATCGCGACGCTGCTGGCGAAGCGCCTGCATGCCCCGAATCTGGTCGTCCTGACCATCGCCGGCGGGGTCAGTCCAGCGCCGTCTCACCCGCCGATCTCGACGGTCGATCCTCGGCTACTCGAAGGCGCGAGCGCGCTCGTCACCCTGACCGACATTTTCGATCTCTCGGCCCGCGGCCGCCTCGATACCGCCTTCCTGGGTGGCGTGCAGATCGACCGACAGGGGCGGATCAACATGAGCGCGATCGGCCCGTTCGCCCGCCCGAAAGTGAGGCTGCCGGGTGGGGCCGGCAGCGCCGCGATTCTGCCCACCGCTCGCCGCACGCTCCTCTGGCGCACCCGCCACGACCGCCGGACGTTCGTCGAGCAGGTGGACTTCGTGACGGCGGCCGGTCATGTCGACCGAGTGGTGACGCCGCTCTGCGTCTTTCGCCGGGTGGACGGATTCCTCAGCGTCGAGAGCATTCATCCGTTCAGCGGCCCCGACGAGGTGCGCGAGCGGACCGGCTTCCCGGTCGAAGCTGGCCCGCACACCCCGCTCACCCCCCCGCCGACCGACGCCGAGCGCGCTGCCCTCGACGCCGTCGATCCGGACGGCATCGTCGCCTCGGAATTTCACGACCGCTGACGCGCTGGCGCTGGTACCGGCGTCATCGGTTTGACGCGTCCCGATATCCCTGTTACGCCGGCCGAACGCGGGCTCGGCCGGCGCCGAATCGACGACAGCGCCATGAAGCACCGCGCAAGCCCGACCTCGGCTTCCTGGCCCGTACACGTTTCGCACGCGGGCGAGGAAGCCGAGGCAGGGTCGAATCTCTGGGTGGTGCGTGAGGGGCCTTTCGAGCCGTGTGGCGAGGGAACGCCGCGCCGCTACGCGCCCACCGCGACCGGCGCCAGTTCCTCGCGGAGCCGTCGGGTCACGATTGCCGCCTCGCCCGGCAACAGGCAGTGGGGGTCCACCAGCAGCCGATCGCGGAAGACTCGCGTCATGATCGGCGGGTCGCCGTCGTGGAGCGCGTCCACGACCCCTTCCGGCGTCAGCCCGGTCCGCGCCTCGTCCAGCGCGATCAGGATGGTGGGCGCGGTCCAGATCTCACGGTCGTCCTCGATCGTCGCCTCAACACCCGGCATCCCTTCGAGTGCGTCGACGATCTCGCGCGCCTCCGCCAGATGTCGGTCCCACTCGCCCGTGTGATCATCTTGGAGGAACAGCTCCAACGCTGCCACCAGCCCGATGATGTCTTCCTTGCTCACCTTGCAGGGCCGGCCGATCGCCCCATTCGGAGCGCCATTCGCCGCGACTGCTCGAATCAAGTCGGCTCGTCCGACCACCAGCCCGCTCCCTTGCGGACCGCGAATGCCCTTGCCGCCGCTATAGATCACCAGATCCGCGCCACGGCTCGTCCAGCGAGTCAGGTGGCCGGTCGGCGGGAGCGTCGAAGCGGCGTCGACGATGACCGGTAGCCCATGGGCATGCCCGATCCGGATCATCTCGTCGACCGAGACCCCCTCCTCACCCAGGCGCGGCGAGACGATGAAGATCAACGCCGCCGTGCGGTTGCCGATCGCCGCCTCGAGCTGCGCGGAGGTGCAGCGTTCGGTATCCCCCGCCTCGACCAGCCGCGCGCCGGCCGTCCGAAGTGCCTGATCGTAGCGGATGCGCTGACAGGCCATGATAACGATCTCGTTGCGGAGTCCGGTCGTGTCCGGCAACTGCACGATGGCTGCTGGGTCGTCGCCGGCGAGGCAGGCGGCCGCCGACAAGAGCAGGCCGCCGGCCGAGCCGGAGGTGACATGGGCTGCCTCGACGCCGACCAGTGACGCGATGTGCTGGCCGGCCTTGCGGTTCAACTCGGTCATGTCCACGAAGGCGGTTGCCGCCTCGGCCATCGCCTCGAGGACCGGCCGGGCCATCAGCGAGCCGCTGGCCATCGTGTTCATGCCGCGTGCGTTGATGATCGGTCGGACGCCCAGGCGCTCGTACACTCCCATGCCACACCTCCGGAGACTTGCCACGTGACCGATTGTAGCCGCGCACCGACGTGGTGACGCGAACCATGGCCGGCTCGCGTCTGGGCGTGCGGTATCCTTACCTCGCGGATACCCTGCGTGAAGCGCCGGCCGCGTGAAGCGCCGGCCGCGTGAAGCGCCGGCCGCGTGAAGCGCCGGCCGCGTGAAGCACTGGCCGCGTGAAGCACTGGCCGCGTGAAGCGCCGGCCGCGTGAAGCGCCGGCCGCGTGTCTCGGGCCGGTGAACCGAGCACCTGTGGATACCCGCGCTGGCCAAGGGGGACGCATGGCCAAGAGAGGCGTATGACCAGGGGAGGCGTATGACCGAGGGGACGCCGCTACCGCGCGAACGGTCGCCCCGCCTGAAGCGGATCAGCATGGCGGTCGTCCGTGGCTACTTCAGGCTCTTCCATCGCTACGAGGCCATCGGCACCGAGAATTTGCCGCCGCGCCCGCCGGTCCTGGCCCTGACCAGCCATACCAGCCTGCTGGACGTGCCGGCCTTCGCGCTGGCCGATCCGTTTCCCGGCTCCGTGCTGGTCGCCAAGGAATCGCTGCTCAAGACACCGGGCGTCAAGCAGATTCTCCACGCCTGGGGCGCGGTGCCGGTCTCGCGGGACGGCCAGGACACCGGCGCGATCCGCGAGGTCTTACGCAGCCTCAAGGAAGGGCGGCTCGTCGCGATCGCTGCTGAGGGCACCCGCAATCGTCAGGGCGGCCTCGGCGCGACGAACCCGGTGCTGGCGCGCCTTGCTATCCAGGCGTCCTCGTCCGGCATTCCGCTCGTACCGGTCGCGGCGGTGGGCACCTACGATCTGCTGCCGCCGGGCGCGATCTTCCCCAGGCCGGGCAAGGTGCGGGTGATGGTCGGCCCGCAGTTCGACCTGAGCCACCTGAGGTCGTTGCCGCGCGATGAGGGTGTCAAGCAGGCCCGACACATCATCCGCGACACGCTCATTGCATTGCTGCCCGAAGGGTCACCGGATCGGCGGCGCGCCCTGGCGACCCCGCTGCCAGAGGACTGGTAGCCGGGGCTGGTAGCCGGGGCTGGTAGCCGGGGCTGGTAGCCACGACGCGTTGAATTGACGTCGCTAGGGGCGCCGGAAGACCAGCGCCCAGTCGGACGTCGGCGTTCCCCGGGTGGCGGTCATATGGATGGTCAGGGTCAATTCGCGGCGGTCCGCACTCAGATCGAGCGTCGCCGGGTAACGCTTGGAGTCGGATGCGGCTGTTCCGACCAGCTTACGCCCCTCCGTTCGTTCGAGGTCAAAGCGAATGGGCACGTCGCCGGCGCGGCCCGTGGTGAACACGAGCGCCCGATCCCCGCCCTTCATCGCGGTGATCTTCTGCCCGACGCTGCCCTGACTCTCCAGCGGCTTGCCATTCTGAAGCGTCTGCGTGAGTGTCCAGGCACCGGTCAGGGCATCGAGCGACAGCGCAGGGTTGGGGGTCGCGGTTGGCGGCGGGGTGGACGTGGTGGTCGGGGCCGGTGTCACGGTGGGTAGGGGTGTCGCCGTTGGCAGCGGCGTTGCCGTGGCCGGCGGTCCGAGCACCAGCCGCGCCACCATTGAGTGTCGCCCGCTCATCGCGAGCGACGCCCCGCCACTCAGGATGCCCAGACCGAGCAGGATCCCAGCCGCGGCCGCCAGGTAGACCGGCGTTGGCCGGCGGTCGACGGGGCGCCTGCCCGGCTCCACACTGTCGCCCCGCTCCCACCCAGCACTGCGCGGCGTACCCCGGTTGCGATCGTGGGTGCTGCTGGATCGTTCACGACCGAGCAGGGGCGGCGCCGGTGTGCCTCGCGGGGTGGGCGCGTGCACGTCGCTCGGCGTTCGCACGTCGGCCGGCGGCTGCTCGGGGGCAGGCGGCATCACCCGGGTCGCCTCCGGCCCGGTCCTGGGGCCGGGCTGGCCTCCGGCTGCCGCGCCCAGCCCGGTACTGAGGGCGTTCATGAACGCCCGTGCCGAGGCAAACCGCTCGCCTGGCTGCTTCCGTAACTGATGGAGCAGCGCAGCCTCGGCTGTCGGGGGCAGGTCTGGGCGGAAGGTGCGCGGGGACGGCGGCGGCTCCTGCACCTGCGCGATCATGATCGCGTGGGTATTCGTTCCTGTGAACGGCACTCGGCCCGCCAGCAGTTCATACGCCACGATGCCCAGGGCGTACAGATCGGCGCCGGCGGTGCTACTCCCGCCGGCCGCCACCTCCGGCGCCATATATTCGGCCGTCCCCACGATCTGGCCATAGCCGGTCAGGCGCGATTCTTGGGCGGCCAGTGCGATACCGAAGTCGACCAACGTCAGGACGTCGTCGGGGCTGACGAACACATTTGCGGGCTTGACGTCGCGGTGAACGACGCTGTGCGCGTGCGCGTAGTCGAGCGCCTCGCCAAGCTGACGAAGCAGGTAGAGGCTACGCGGGAACGAGATCGGCCGATCCTCGCTCACGACATCGTAGAGCGAGCGGCCCTCCAGTAGCTCCATGACGAGATAGTGGATGCCGTCTTGCTCGCCCACGTCATAGATCGGGACAATGTGCGGGTGCCGTAGTTCTGCCGCCAGGCGGGCTTCGCGCTCGAAGCGCTCGACGAACGCCGGATCACTTGCCAGGTTCTCGGGGAGCACCTTGACGGCGCGCGGCTGCCCAAGGCGCCGATGGACGGCGCGGTAGACCAGCCCCATGCCCCCCGCACCGAGCCGCGCCTGTAGCTGGTACGGCCCCAGCATGCGCCCGATAAGCAGGTCCATCGCCTTTCCCCCGCCCCTCTGGCCCCCACCCCTCTGGCCCCCGCCCCCAATCACGGCCGCCGCCGATGGCTCCCATTCTAGTCTCGACTTCCGCCATTTTCGAGGTGTAGCAGCGAAGCAGGGGTGAGTTGACGGAACATGGCTCCCGCGTGGACTCTGGGGATGTCGAGTCTCCAGAAGCGAGGGAGCCATGTTCGAGAGCATCTTACCGAGCACGATGGCGGGGCTGCTCGTCGCCTTCGAGCCGTGCTTCACAGCGCCGAGCTATCGGACGTTCGGGCTGCTGGTGGCCGGCGTACCGACCAATCCCCGGCTCCGCGCACTGGAGGCACGAGCGGACGTCCGGCGTGGGCCGTTGGCGATACGAGCCGATCGGCGGTACGGGTAGGTCGGTTGTGTGCCTGGGCCCCTGGTCCGGGCGGATCATGGGGCTGGGCAGATTAGCCGCGTGGGTTGTGGCGGTTGAATGCCTTCGTGACGGCCCGTACCCGCCGCCTCTCGAATTGACGGTTGAGGTGGTCTTGCCGCGCCGTCAGCGCCCGTAGCTCGCGCCGGAGCTTGTGGAAGCTCTCCAGGCGACCAGCCGGCAGGCGTCCCTGCTGGATGGCGTCCTGCACGGCGCAATCCGGCTCGCGAGCGTGCTGACAATCCGGGAAGCGGCACTCGGCCCCGAGCGCCTCGACGTCCGCGAATGTCGCCTCGACGCCTTCGTCCACGTCCCACAGTTGGAGCTCACGCATGCCGGGCGTGTCCATCAGCAGGCCGCCGTCAGGCAGCAGGATCACCTGACGGTGGGTCGTGGTGTGGCGGCCCCGGCCGTCACTCACCCGGACCTCCTGGGTGTGCTGGACGTCCTCGCCAGCCAGCCGATTGACGATGGTTGACTTGCCGACGCCGGACGAGCCGAGCAGCGTGACGGTCTTCCCCGCCTGGAGGTACGCGGCGAGGGCGTCGTACCCCTCGTCACGGGGAGCGCTCACGGCGTGGATCGGTACGTCCTCGCCAGCGGCAGAGCGCGCGATCTCGATCTTCTCGGCCAGGGTATCCGCGCCGCACAGGTCGGCCTTGCTCAGCACGATGACCGGCCGGGCGCCGCTCTCGCGTGCCAGGATCAGGTATCGTTCGAGCCGGCGCGGATTGAAGTCGGCGTCCAGCGCCATCACCAGCAGCACCACGTCGACGTTGGCTGCCACGACCTGCTCGGCAACGACGCTCCCAGCGACCTTCCGAACGAACTGGCTCTTCCTGGGAACGACGCCGTGCAGGGTGGCCCGCTCGCCGTCAGGAGTGAGCCGCGCCGCGATCCAGTCGCCCACGGCCGGGTAGTCCCGCCGTCCCTCAGCGCGGTGACGCAGCCGGCCGGCGACGGTCGCCAGCATCTCGCCATCCGCCAATACGATACGGTAGATGTGCTGGTATTCGACCACGACCCGGCCCGGCAGGTAGCCCTGTTCGGCGAACGGTGCGAACCGCTCGGCAAGCAAGGCATCCCAGCCGTAGGCGCGCAGTGTGTCGGCGTCAGGCGTTGGGCGAGCATCCATCACGAGATGTTGTACCCACCGGTATCGCGCGCTCGCTACCTGGATATGCCGCATGCGCCCATCGGCTCGACTACGCTTGCCCCAGCCGCTCGATTGTCGCGAGTTGCTCGTCCGTCAGCGGCACCACCGAGAGCCGCGCCATCCGCACGAGCGGGCTCTCGGCGAAGCTCGGCTCAGCCTTCAGCGCCGCGAGCGGGACCGGCTGCCCAAGGCGATGCTCGGCGCGCAGATCCACCCAGACCCGCTTGCCCGCCGGATCGGTGGGGTCCGGGTAGCCAGCGCGGACGACCCGTGCCAGCCCGACGGCCGCTCGCTCGCCGCCGGAGTGGTAGACCACGCAGACGTCGTCCACAGCCATCTCGCGCAGGTGCCGCTGTGCCAGCGCGTTCGTCACCTCGTCCCATTCGGCCGTTCCGTCCGCTTCCAGGTCGGCGTAGCTATACCCGTGCGGCTCTGTCTTGACCAGCCAGGCCGGCATCATCGCTCCTCTTCTGTGCGGGCATGTCTCAGCACCGCGCCGTATCGATCGACGGTCTGCACGGTAGCGCCCCGCGACGGTGTGCCCAATCCCAGGTCAGCCGAGCGGCCCTTCGTAGGCGGCCCAGGCGCGCGGCGTCTCGACGAGCGTCACCCGCAGCCGCGCATCGGGGAGCGCTCCGAGTCGGCCGGCAAGCGCCGCGTGGAGCCATCGGCAGAGGAACTCGGTCGTCGTATTCTGCCCGTCAAACGCCGGGAGGTCGTCCAGGTTCTGATAGTCGAGCGGGGCGAGGGTCTCGCGAAGCGCCGTCGTCAGGGCGCCGATGTCGACGACGATCCCATCGGCGTCGAGGTCGGGCGCCAACACTTCGACCCGGACCTCGTAGGTCGCGCCGTGTAAGCGCTGGGCTGACCCGAACGTCTCACCGCGGAGACTGTGAGCGACCATGATGTGATCCGAGACGCCGACGCTGAACATGCTGCACGCTCCGCCCGTGTCGTTGCGGCCCCGCCGGTCGTCGGCGACGGCCGTCACCGTCCTCACCAGCCTGAGGACGCCGGGAAGGGTACCGTATGTCGACGAGCGGCGAGGGCCGGTTTGCCGAGCGTGGACTGGTAGCCAGATACAGTCAGGAGGGCTGGCGACGCTCGCTCTCGTGCTGACGCGTGATGGTGGACTGACCCAGGTCATCGATGCAGGCGTCTAACTGTTCGATCAGATGTGTCAGCCGGAGCAGGCGAACGTGCCCAAGCCGTAGCTTCCGGATCTGCTCTTCGAGTAGGGCAGACGCCTCGTCCAGGGTGGGCGACTCATCCATCACCATCGTCCTCTGGGGCTCCGGAGCATCCTTCCGGGGAGACCGCGCGGTCTCCCCGGAAGTCGCTCCACTCCGCGTCCCGTCGCCGGGCGCTAGCTCGCCCGCCGCATGGACCGGCCTGTTGGAGCGGCCTCGTCGGCGGCCCAATCACTCGCCCGTCGACGCAGCACTGCCGGCCCTTGCTCCGTGCTGTTGGCCCCCTCCAACCTGAAGCGGGCGACCTGCGCCTTGAGCTGCTCGGCCGCCGCAGCCAGTTCTTCGGCCTGCGCGCTGACCTCTTCTACCTGGGCAGCCATCTGCTCGGCCGAGGCCGACACCTCCTCGGTCGCCGCGCTATTCTGCTCGGAGACCGCCGCAATCGACTCGATCGAGGTCGTCACCTGCCCGGCCTGCGCCGCCATCTGCT
>JADLFM010000204.1 GCA_020845495.1 Chloroflexota bacterium | reverse complement strand
CCGAGCACGCGCCATGAACGAGCGGATCGTGGCCGAGCTCGGCAAGCTGGACGGTGACACGCTGCTCAATTCCTGCTTCGTCGAGCAGAAGAAGCTCCAGCGGCTCGAGTCGCTCGACGCGGCGGCCCGCCGGGAATCGCTGCTGCGGCTGCTCAACCTTGACAACCTGACGGCGCTCGAGAGTCGATTCAAAGTCACCAGCCAGGACGACCGGGCCATCGGCGTCGCCGACGCTCGCCTCAGGTTGGCGACAGTACGTGACGAGATCCCCGTGCGCCAGGCCGAGCTGCACCGGGCCGAGCGCCGCCTAGCCGCCTTGCACATCCGCTCGGCGCTGGAGAAGCACGCGGCTGCGACGGCCGGCCTCGCCGAGGTAGACCAGGAGCTAATCCAACTCGAAGAGGAGACGACCACACTCGATGACCGGCTGGCGCGCATCGCCAACCTCGTCTCCGCGGAGCGACAGGTCGAGGCCGTCGGACGGACCGTCGAGCGGCGGCAGCGCGCAGCCGACGACGTGAGCGCGCATCAACTGGAGTTCGCTGCGCTCGACCGCCTGGCAGACGAAGAGCTGCCACGCCTGGAGACTCGGCGCGCGTCGCTGGCCATATTGGGTGACCGCCTGCGCCGATTGGAGACGGTCGAGCAGGGGCGCACCTGGCTGGACGAGGGCATCGCGAGTGCAAGCGCGTCGTCCGAGGCCGAGGACGAGATGGCGGGCCGCGAGGCGGAGAAGGAGAGGGTGGCTGCGCGCCTGCAACGCCTGACCGCCCTGCGAGAGGCCGATCAGTCGGCCGAGCGCCTGGCCGAGCGTCTCTCCCAACGCGCCGCCGCCGGTGCCGAGCTGGCGAGACTCCAGAGTGCCCAGGGTGAACTGGAAGCCGTGCGAGACGGGCTGCCGGTGCGGCGCGCCCGGGTTCAATCGCTCGTCAAGGTGGCAGCCGACCTCGACACCGCCCACCAGCAACGAGACCAGGCTGAACAACAGCTTCGCCTCGTGGACGATCTCACGGCGGCCGAGTCGGCTCTGGCAAGCGCGACGAACGAGCGGTCGGACGTGGCGCGGACGCTTCGCGGGACGACCGCTCAGCTGACCTCTGCCCAACAGGCGTTGAGTGCAGCCCGAAGCGCACGCTCGCCAGCCGTTCGCCCGCTCATCGCGGCCTGGATCCACGCCCGCGCTGCCGTCGACGAGGGTGAGGCGGCAGCTGAGGCACAAGACAAGGCCAACGAGCGGTTGGAGTGGGCCCGCCAGGGGCTCCGGCGGGCAGAGTCCCAGCGATCTGCAACTGCGCTGCGATCGACGATTGGGCTCGCGGTGGGTGGAGTCGGACTCTTGGCAGGGACAGTGCTCGCGGCGCTTGGACTTCTGCTACCAGGCGGGGCTGTGGCGTTCGTCGCGCTGGCCGCTCTGGCCGTTGGGCTGCGCGATCGTGGACGACTCAACGCGGGCCAGCAGGAGGTCCAGAAGTTCAGTCGAGCCGTCGAGCTGGCCCAGCAAGACCTGGCCGATGTCAACGCACGCCTCGCACTTGGTGGGTCCGCCAGCGACCGTCTGGCCGAGGCCGAGCGCAGTTTGGAGTCGGTCGGCGAGCGGGTGCCGGCCGGCGTCGACGAGGCGAGGGACCGGCTGGCCGCGGCCGACCAGCGTGACCGCGCGGCGCAGGCGATTGCCGCCCGCGAGCACGAGTTGGACGAGGCGGTCTCCCGGCTCACCCGCGAGGTGGGCCAGGCTGAGGAGCATCAGAGGCGGTCCGATCAGGCGGTCGAACATTGCGCCGAGCGCGTGAAGACGGCCCGGGAGATGCTGGGAGCAGCAAGTGGCGACGTTGCGGTGCTTCGAACCGACGGTGCGCGGCGTCTTGAACAGGCGCAGCGCGCGCTCCGCACAGCACAGGAAGGCGCCGTTTCACTTGGTGCTGAACCGACGGCCGAGAGCGCGAGGCAACTTGCAGCCGTAGCGCAGTCGTCCATCGATCAAGACGGGCAGAAAGTCGTGAGCATCCCATCGGTCGCGTCGAGCGTTCACGCAGCCGGCAAGCGTCTCGACGAGTTGACCGCGAGCCTGGCCGACGAGCGACGATCGCTTGATATCCGACTGGCTGCCCTGGGGCAGGAGCCACCTGGCGACGCGGATGGCGCGTGGTTGACCACGCTTCGCCAACGGATCGCCGTGCTGATGAGCGATGGGGACTGGACCACTCTCGACCAGCAGCGCAGTCGGCTCGAAGCCGCGATTGGGGCAGCGAGCCAGCGAGCCGAGCAATGTCGGGACAGTGCCCGCGCAGCCTGGCAGCGTGCTGGTGAGGCCGGCCGACTGGTGGCCAAGGACGCGTCTGCGGAAGCGGCCGAATTGGAATCCGGCGCGGCGCTCATCCGACTAGCCGACGCGGCCTTGGACGGAGACGAGATCGATGCCGACTCACTGCGGGAGAGCGCGAGCATGCGACGCCAGGCGCTCGTCGCCGAGGCCGAGCGCCTTGAGGCTCCACTCGCGCAGGACGGGTTGCACGATGCCGTGACCGTGCTGGAGACCCGCCAGGCGCAGATCGGGGACCAGTTGGCCATGCGGCCGTCAGTCGTCGAACGACGCGACGCGGCTGTCGCGCAGGTCGCCATACTCGACCAAGAGATCGACGGCAACTGGGAGGCGATCGACGGGCGCCTGGCGAACCTGGGAGGGGTGGCAGCGTCGCGCGACGCTGCCCTGCTGCTCGCGGATCTCGAATCGGCTCGCGAAGCGCTCGACGAGACTGGCACACGAAGGCGTCGGGATGACGTCCTGGCAGCCACTGCGAATGCCCGGTCCAGGGCGAGCACGCACCAGGCCGAGCAGGCGAGGACTCACGATATCATCGCCGGTCAGCTCAGGGCGGTCGGCCAAGATGCCTCGGTCGAGCCGAATCGTGAGGTGCTGAGCCTGGTTCTCCCGGATCTGGACGATCCGGGCTTGTCGGACCTCGACGTGCTGGAGGCCGAGCGGCGGCGTCTGGACGGCGTCATCGGAGGTCTGGGGGCCGAGCAGCAGCGACTCGAAGGGCAGTGGGGCCTGACGGGAGTCGAGCTGGACGCACAGGAGTGCCACTCCGAGCTCGAGCGCCTGAAGCGCGACAAGGCGGTCAAGGAGCGCGCGACGCGCATCATCCGAACGGCCCGCGCGAACCTGATCGGACGAGTGCTACCGAGCACCGAGCACAATCTCAGGTTGCTGCTGCCGCACTTGACAACGCAGCGCTACCGCGACGCTACGCTGTCCGACGAGTACCGTTTGCAGGTCTGGGACGCGGACGCCGGCCGCTACGTCGCCAAGGAGATCTTCTCCGGCGGGACGAAGGACCAGTTCTCACTCGCGCTGCGGCTCGCCTTCGCGCTGGCGACCCTGCCACAGGAGCTCGGCACGACACCCGGATTCATTTTCCTGGATGAGCCGCTCAGCGCCTTCGACCAGCCACGGACGGCGGCATTGGTAGAGCTACTGACGACGGGCCAGATCGCAAAGAGCTTCGCCCAGATCTTCTTGATCTCTCACAGCCGCGCGTTTGACCCAGACCTGTTTCCTTACTACCTACGAATGCACGAAGGGCGCGTGGCCGAGACGAACTTGACATCGCCGCTCCAGGTGGCCAGTTGATATTCGGCCAATGATCGAATTTGACGATCACCCTATGTCACGGAACGAGCTGGAAAATCCGTGCAGCGCGCCTGGTTCCTACGTGAACAGCCAGCCGGGTCTCCGAATTCACCACCCATCCGGATCGCGAAGTACTGCATCGACATAGATTGGTAGCGACCGGATGTCGTCGGCGTGGATCTGAGCGACAGTCAGGTGAAGCGAAACAGGGGTCTCAAGGATGTGAACGACTCGATGGGGCTCCGTCGCGAGGCCATCCTCACTTGCCTGTGTTCAGCGCCGCTTGTACTATCCGAGTCGCTTAGCGCAGCGTTCGTGACAATCGGGTCAAGGCCACACGTCTGCCGCGACTCGTCCCGCACTCGAGGAGGAGATGTCGTGCCCTATCAGAAGCCGTGGGGAACCGGTCATCCGGGCCTTCTGATCGTGCTCGTCGACCAGTCAGCATCGATGCAGCAGGCCTTCGGGGGCACTGGTGGTGGAACCAAAGCGAACGCGGTGGCACAGGCCGTCAACCGCGTGCTTGACGAATTCGTGGCGATGTGTGCCCAAGGTGCGGGCTACAACGAGCGGGCGCACTTCGCGGTACTAGGGTATGGCGGCCGAGGCGTGGAGCCGGCTCTGGCTGGGGAGCTCGCGAACCGGCCCTGGGTGACTCCGTCTGATCTCGATGCGGAGCCGCTCCGCATCGAGCAGCCGGCGCCGGGTGAGGACGCAGTCGAGCGAATGATCTGGGTCGACCCTGTCGCACAAGGCGGTACACCGATGTCGGCAGCGTTCGACCGCGCGCGGGAGATCGCTGATGCTTGGGTTGCGGCAGGCCATGCCAGCAGCTACCCGCCGGTCGTCATCAATATCACCGATGGCGAGCCGACGGATGGCACTCCGAAGGGAGACCCCACAGCAGCGGCGCGCCGGCTCATGGAGATTTCTACCGATGACGGAACCCTGCTCCTGTACAACTGCCACATCGCGGAGAGGGGTGGGCAGCCGCTCGAGTTTCCGAGTGATCCGGCCCTGGTGCCTCCGGATGTGTATGCCCAGCGCCTGTTTGCCATTTCGAGCGCGATTCCCGACAGCGCCAAGCCGGGATTCCTCGCCCAGACACAACGTGTGCTTGAGAGTGGTACACGGGGATACATCTTCAACGGAGATGCCGGATCGGTCCATCGCCTTCTGACGTTCGGCACCATAGCCGCGCCGAGCGACGATCAGTAGTGTTGGGCGCAACCCCGCTCTCCGGCTCATCGCCTGACGAATTCGTCCAGGCGCGGGCTCCGCTGCGTTGGAGCCTGGTAGCTCTTTGCGAGGCGAAACCGGGTGAAGCCGGTGAGAATTGTGATGACCGCTTCGCAGGCGAGCCGGAGAGTCCGCTCTGCGCCGCGGTTGCCGATGGCGTGACGGTCGGATTCTTCTCGGGCCTATGGGCGGGAGTGCTTGCGAGGCAATTCGTGGCGGAGCCACTGACTGCCGGGGAAGACGGACGCATCGACCGTCTGGAGGCGTTGTGCTGGCTCCGGTCCGCCGCCAACACGTTCAAGGACGAACGTCTCCGTGAGATCGACGAGTACCGATCTAAGGGTGCGCGGGTAGCCCGCCGCGCCGAGCGCTCTGTCAGCCACAGCACGCTCGTTGGCCTGCGAATAGTGAATGTGCGCCGTGAAAGCATCGTGTTCGAGACCGTGGCCGTAGGCGACAGCTGCGTCATCTGGCGAACCGAGCCAGACGCGGTGATGGCCAGCTTCCCGCTTACTCGCTCCGATGAATTCGGTGTCGCGCCGCCGCTCATCCCTTCAAGAGGTGATCCATCCAGTCTGCCGAGGTTCGAGGTGACCCGGCTAACAGTGCGACGGGGTGGGGTCATAGTCCTGGCGACTGACGCGGTCGCTCAGTGGCTACTCCATCGACACTCCCTCGGATTCGATGAACTGTCGAACGTGACATCCCAAAGTCCGGAAACATGGGCCTCGTACGTAAGGGTGGCGCGGTCTGAGGGAATGACCGTTGACGATTCGACTGCTCTTGTGCTCCGGGTAGAGTCTGCGTTGCGGGTTGACGATGCTACAACGTCAGCCCTGAAGGCCAATCGCGGTGGGATGTGCGAGTCTCAGCCGAATGCGGCGGACACCGTGATCGCCGATTCAATCGAAGGAGAGCTCGCTTGAGGGGGCCGCGATGGTGATGCCCTCTGCTCTCGAATACGATCACGCGATGCTGGCGTGGGAGAGGCGGACGCGCCTTGTCGCCGTCCCTCACCTTACAAATGGGAGCGTCTTTCTCGTCCCCAACAGCCCTAGAAAGAAGCCCTGGAAATCCGTTGGCGGGTTTGCGGCCGTCTATCGGTTCATAACAGGCGATGGTCGCACGGTCGCAGTACGGTGTTTCCTGGCCGACCTTCCCACAGACGCTAAGCGTCGGACAGAAGCCATAGCTGAGGCGTTCGGCCGGGATCTACCCCGGTCGACTGTGTCAATCGCTCTGCACCATGCGGCGGTCGAAGTCGCGACCGCACACGACACGGCAAACCCGGCTTGTTATCCGATCCTGGAGATGGAGTGGATCGACGGTGTCTCGCTTCACCAGTGGGTGCATGACCGAGTCACGCGGGGCGAGTCCGCCGCACTGATTCAGACTTTCGAGGCTTGGACCGAACTGATTGAGCAGATGCAGGCTGCCAGGATAGCCCACTGCGATCTATCGGCCGATAACGTCATGGTTCGCCCGGACGGATCGCTCGTGCTCATCGACTATGACGAGGCTTTCGTTCCTTCGCTGGCAGGGACTCGGAATCTTGCCGGGAAAGGGACTCGAGGATTTCAGCATCCGGAATTCTTCAAGGGAGGGGGGCGTCACTATGACGAGCACGCCGACAACTTCTCGGCGTTGCTGATTGGCACAGCGCTCAGAGGGATTGCAATCCATCCAGACCTCTGGCGCAGCCCATATATCATCGAGCAGGGTGGCCGACTCCAGTCGACGAATCTGCTGTTTCGGCAGGACGACCTCGATGACCCAGATGGCGTGGGCAGTGATCTATTTGCCGCGCTGGGCCAGTCGAGCGACCAGACCGTTCGCGAGCTCTCGGAGCGGCTGAGGGATACGTGTCGCGCACCCCTGGCATCGGTTCCCGTCGTTGATCTGCGACCGGCGCCGCCCGCCCTGCGAGAGATGCGCGTGGCGTTGAGGGATCGCGACGACGCAGCAATCCTGCGGACCTTGCGTCGCTTGAGTGTCGACCTTACACGGGAAGGCCGCCTCACGGGAGCAGATTGGCGAGAGATCGGGCTCGCCCGCCGTCGCCAGCAGGCGCGTGCGGCGATACAGCAGGCCGGCCGCGACCCTCGTCGACTGACAGAGGCATGGCTGCTCTACGGCGGCCTTCCCCCAGGCGCAGCCTCATGGGCGCCTAGCACTCCGATGGCGTGGGCTGCGGATGACCCGAGGCTTGATGCTCTACTCGATGACCTGGCGGGACATCCGTAGGTGAAGGGGGCACGATGACGGCCGATTCCCGCATCGATGACAGTGCTGTCAGCGTCGCGGATGACCTGGAGACTCTCAGCGACCGCATCGAGGGCCTGGGAGACTTACGATCCGCAGACTTACGACAGTTGGCCGGCGCCGTACGCACCGCCGGTAGTGAACCGGGCATACGGACTGTCTGGACCGATATCCCACTTCTTCAAGCATTCGATGCGCAGAGTCTCGCCGAGCGAGTGCATTCGCGCGCTAATCCCAGCTACATCGGCCTCATGGAGTTGCTGCGCAACGCACTAATTCTGGTTCCCGTCGGCTTGACGTGGTTCGGCATCTCAGAGGCCATGAGCGCATATGGCCGCGTTCTAGCAGATCCTTCAAGACGAACGATCACAGAGGGAAAATCATTCCTGGAATTGTGGCAGACGGGGATCGCTGGAGAGTTGCCGGGCTGGGCACACCTCAGTACCCTGGCATTCACATCGTTCATCCTGATCTGCTGCATCGTCGTCTTGACGCTCGGGGTTCACTGGATCTCTGAGGTCAGAGAGGCCGGGCGCAACCGGCATCGCCAAGCTGAGCGGGATCACATTCGGCTGACCTTGACGCAGGCGGAGCACATCCTTGCTGCCAGCGAGCAAGCGCGCGAGGACGATCGATTTGCGGAACAGCGGGGGTGGTTTGAGGGCGCACGTGAGGAGAGGCGAGCCTTTCTGGGGGCTGCGGCCACCATTGTCGATCGCCTCGATGGAGTCGCGGCTCGGCAATTGGAGGCTCTCGACCGTCAAGTCCTGATGCTCGAAGATTCCGGGCAGACTTTCGAGAGGCTTCTCTCGGAGCATGCGAGTTTCGGACATGACCTACGAGCTGGTGCAGATACGTTGGTTGGGACGGCCGATCGCATTGAGGGGCTCTTCGCAGACGTGCACGACTCCGTCGGAAGTCTCACGCGCGCGGTACAGTCCGTGGACGGAGCACTGCCCCCCCTGACGGAAGCTGCGAGCCGTGCAGCAGCCGGCGCTCGCGACCTGGTACTGGGGCAGCGTGATGCCACGCAGGCAGTCGCTGACCTGACCAAGGTCGCCAATGCGCAGCGGGACGAGGTGCGGCAAGAGCTGAGACGCCTGGCGGCACTCTCTCGGGAGCTGAGCGGACTGCAGGCTCGGGTGCTCGATGGCATTCACGATCATGCGGAGCGACTCAGTACGAGTGCCGCGCAATTGGAAGGGATTCTCGGTGCCTTCGGAGCACAAACCGATGCACTCGTCAACTCAATTCAGGCTTCGACAACTGCGCACTCCAACGCTGCCACTAAGGTAGAGCAACTCGGCGATCGTATCGTTGAACTGGCGGCCGGACAGATGGAGGTAGTCCGAGGGATCAGCCAACTCGGAGCTCAGGCCGAGCGGATCCCTAACACCCTCCAGGTCGTTGATCAGAGCCTCGTGCGGGCAGCTGAGGCCACGGATCGGTTGGGCGCGACCGCTATCAGTGAGCAGGAGAAGCTTGCGGCGACCGTTCAAAAGATAGTCGAGCAGGCACGTGAGGCACTCCGTGCCGACATCGAGATTGTCGAGCAGCAGGCCCAGAGGTCGCATGCGTTGGCCGCCAGTCTCGCTTCGGTGCAGGCCGGGGCTGCTCAAGCCGTGCAAGACTACGCCGCTCAGCTCTTCGGAGCGGCAGCCCAGCTTGATGCATCTGCAGCCGCACTGGACAGGCGACTCGCCGCGCTCGAATCGGCGCTTGCGGGAGCAACGCTTGCCCAGAAGGATGCAAGCGGCGCCCTGGCGGGATTGCAGTCTAGTGTGGAGCGGAACGGTGACGCGATGCGCGGCGCCATTCAGGATGGCTCGCGTGGGGTGCGGGAAGCTATCGCGAGCAACGGTCAGCAGGTGCAGGACCTGGTCCGCACGCTGACTGACGCGACTGTCAGACCGCCTTTGCCCACGCCTCCCGTCAACGGCGCGCCGTCGATCTGAGCTACAGAATATGGACGAGCGACACGAGACGGGGCATCCGCGCGTCGGGAACACCCTTTCCCTGAGTGGTTGGCTATTCGCGGATCTACTGCTTGGACTTGCACTGGTATTTCTGGTTTCGGCTCCTTCGCCGCCTCCACAGGTGATCCCGACTCCAACGTTGGTGCCGACCACTGTGCCGACCCAGACCGCGATCCCTACGCAGCCTCCGGTCCCGACAGCGGCCATTGCACTCTGTCTGCCATCGATTCGACCGGGACCGCCTGAGCGGCTTGAGAATTCAACCACAGTTGGAGACGGTCGAAAAGTTGATCAGAATGCGGAAATTCCAAGCGATGAAGCCCTTATAGACGCTTTCGCCCCGTTCGAGCATGATGAACGCGGACTGCAGCAACGCGTGTTCCTCGTCGTTTCTTTTTCACATATCCAGGTCAGGCAGGCTCCAAACGACCAGCGACGAGAGGAGAACCGAAAGCTGGCGTACCAACGATCTGAGCACGCAAATCAGCGGCTCCGGGAGATTCTTCCAGGCATGTTCACCCGCGTGACGGTGACCTATGCTGGTGGGCCGTTCGACAACGGGGACACCCTGCAGGAGGGAAAGGCAGACTTCTGGGTTTGGTTCAGGAACGACGACTGCGACGACCAGGGGCGGCACCGCTAACATGCCCATCTCGGACCATCTCAGCACCTGGATACCTGCCCTGGAGGCCGAGATTGCCGCTGCAATGCGGAAGGGCGGCAATCGCTACCCCTTGTTCAGCGCACAACGCGTGGGTCAAACCGGCGGTCGGTTCGTGTATCGCTTCCGGCTCGGCAGACAGTGCGCCGTCCCCGATGATGCCGAGGTCACTGTCGAGTCGGCTGGCCAACATGTCGATGGGCGCGTTATCTCCGTCGAAGAGGATGAGATCGTCTTAGCCCTCGCTGAGCCGCTGGACCGGACCGGACGGGCGACCCTCGTGGTGAAGCTATGGTTCATTCTTGAACAGCTACGAGATCGCCTGCGGTTCCCACAGCGCGCAGCCTCGAACTTATTCGATGGTGCCGCTCCAGGTGCTGGCTCGGTGATAGCCCCGGCAACATCCACCTCTGATGTACTGCTTCCGGGCCTTAACCTTGAACAGTCTCGTGCGGTGGCCGTGGGGCAGCGGCCCGGCGTGTGGTTCGTCTGGGGGCCTCCAGGCACAGGCAAGACGCGGACGCTCGGTCAGCTAGCGGCGGCTTTGGCGGCGAATGGCCGTCGAGTTCTGGTCGTCACGGTCAGCAACGACGCTCTCGACGTTGCAGCACTGGCGGTCATGGACAATGCCCGACCGTCCTTATGCCGTCCCGGCGTGGTGGTTCGGTACGGGTATCCCCGAAGGGAAGAGGTCCGAAACCATTCCACACTCACACCCCTGGCCGCCCTTCGACAGCTCAAGCCGTCACTCGTGAAGCAGTACGACACCCTCTCAAGCGCGCTCGAACGGACGCGTGCTGATCGCAAGGCCGATCGTCTCCGCCTCGCCCAGCTGCAGGACGAAGTCCGGGCGTGTCGGCAGGAACTTCGACATGAGGTTGATCTGCTGGCTCTGCATGCGCGCATCCTGCTGTGTACCGCCGCGCGCCTCGCCACCTCCGATTTGTTGGAGGGGCAGATCTACGACACGGTAATCGTTGACGAGTCGTCCATGGTCTCGACACCCCTTGCTGCCTTCGCATCATCGTACGCCGCGAGCTCAGTCGTCTATGCAGGCGATTTTCGTCAGCTTCCACCTGTGGTCCTCACGATGGAGCCCTCTGCGAAGCGGACACTCGAACGGAGCGTATTCGATCATGCTGGCATCGTTCAGCGGCTCGCATCGGGGCAGGGTAGTGACGCCCGAATGATCACGCTTGCCGAACAGTACCGAATGACACCCTCGCTTGCCGAACGGGTGAGTCGGGTCTTCTACGCAGGCCAGCTTCGGACTGCTCCAACGGTCCGGACTCGACCATCAGCCGGTGGTGTGATCGTCGACATCGGTGACCTGGCGCCATACAGCCAGGCCGAACCGAAGCACCTGGGAGGGTCGCGCTTCAACGTTGTCAGCGCCCTCATATCAATGACATTGGCCCGACAGGCGGCGCACGCCCTGGGTGGGACTGTTGGTGTGATCACGCCGTACCGTGCCCAGGCTTCACTGATCCGCGCCCTCGCTGTGGACCGAGGTATCACCTGGCTGAGGGCATCTACTGTGCACCGATACCAGGGTGACGAAGCCGACATCATCGTCCTGGATCTGACCACGGCACCGGGCCACACGCGGCTGAGCTACTTGCTTGGGGGTGACCTATGGAGCCTCGCCGGGCGCCTTGTAAACGTGGCTGTCTCGCGAGCACGGCACCATCTCATAGTCGTCGCAGACTGGCGCCACCTTGAGGATCGATGGGCCAGCATGGCGGGCGGCAGGGCAAACCAGGCTCTTGCTCAGGTGCTCGACGGTATGACGATCGTCCGGCTGACTCTGGATGACGTTCGCACGGCTGATGGCCAGTTCGCCGTTCCTTCCGTTCCCCTCGCTACAGGCGAGCGGCAGCCCGGACCGCCGCCACCTGCCGCCTGGCCAATACTCTTTCGAGAGGGCGGAATCTTCGCAGGACTCGCTGCCCATCAACAGCGGCTTCCGAATCGCCATCTTCTTGTCGCTGCCCGTGAGGGCTCACGGCCGGCCGGCTGGGTCGAACGTGCTCATGATCAGGGCACGGCATTGGTGGTTCGTGGGAAGAACCTCCACGCTGACTGGCAGATCCGACTTCCTCAGGCACGATTTCTAGATGAGCCCGCACCGGCTGACCTCGCCGTCATCGACGGAGATCGATTCGCAATCTCACTTAGGGGTCAAGCGGCTACAGCCGCAGGGTTGACATATACGCTTGAGGTCGAATCCCCATCTGCGGCCCCACTCGTGGCCAGTTTGGCGGGACTTGTCCCGCTTGACGCTCGGGTGGACCGTCGAAGCGCCGTACCTGTCTCCGCGATCGAGGATCCGCCACCGGTGATGGGGAGTCCAGCGGCAGTCCTACCCCCACTACCTCCTGCGGAGATCGACCTCGCGTCGTTGGACGGCTCGCCAGTCCATCCGCCAGATACAGAGGTACCGGATGCCGAAGAGCTTCTACCGATGGCGGTAGCTGCTCCATCGGTCTGTCCGGTCTCCGGTCATCGTCTGATACTCGACCTCTGGCCTTTGCCTATACGAACCCGCTGCTCCGACATCGGTTGCTTCTTCAACGGTTCGGAAGAGGTCGACGATTCAGTAACAGAACGAGCAGGTCCGCTCGGCGAGCGTGAAGCCTATTACATCTTGGCAGGTAACGGGCTCGCCTGTCCGCAGCATCGACGTCTGCCCTTGATCGCCTCGCTTCATGCGGGCCTGAGCTTCTCGTGCTCGGAATACCGAGGTAGCGGCTGCCTCTGGCGTCGAGACAGAGTAGCGAGAGCGATTTATCTCGACGGCACGTGACTCCAAGACGACGCCAGCCTGGAAGATGGACGCCTCCGCTCCGGGATTTCATTCCGACGAACGTCTCGGTAGTCCAAGAGGTCTCTACCTAGATTGCGTTCACCTGACCGAAAGTGCGACGTCGCCGCGGATGGAGCATCGAGAATGCCCAAGAACAGCGATGCGGTTGACGGACTGATGCGGTGAAGAGGACATCTCGATGGAGGCCAGTGGTCGGTCCCGGACATCCAGCCACGGTGGCCTCGCACGCTACCTCCAGGATCAGTTCCTGGTGCGGTGCCCCGTCGGCTGGCGCTGCTCGGCAGAACGGCCGCTCCTCGACGTACGAGACCGCACGCTCCTCGGATATGACCCCCGTGCCGATGTCATGCTTGAGCGGGCAGACGGCACGCGGCGCCTCTGGATCGAGTTCGAGATCAGCCGCGCCGACCCGGCAGCGAACCACGCCAAGTTCGCGACGGCTCACGTCCTGCGTCCATGGGGAGAGGCCGACGCGTTCGTCTCGATGATCAGCGCCCACGTCGCGCGCGGCCGCCGCAATCTCGGGGCCGGCATGATCCACGTCATGCGGCAGGTCGGCATCGACGCCTTTCAGACGCTCCTCCTGCCTAACATCGATCGCGAGCGGATCAAAGCGCTCAATCACGACGCCGTAGCGCTGCAGGCGATGCGCCCGGACGTGCTCCCCGAGATCGAGCGGGTGCTGGCGGTCGCCGAGCCAGTGGCGGTGCGCAGCGAGGGCCGCCTGCACTTCGCAGCGGATGTGTTCGACGTCCTGCTGAACCTGCGGCGCTGGAACGAAGAGGCCGACGATCCGCAACAGGCCGAGAAGTGGCGGCGTCGAGCGGTGCGCTACGTGGCCGTCGATCCGGTCACCGGTTGGTGTGCCCCGGCCAAGTTCGCAGCGTACGTCATGCTGCCGAGCCGGGATGCCGGCAGCCCGGCGCCAACGGGGATTGACAGTGGACTCACCTTCGAACGTTATTTCCTGCTCGACCAGGCCGAGCCGCTCTTTGACGGTCGCCGTGCCTGGACCTACCTGACCCGACGCCTCGGATTCAGCAGTCACGCGTACGGTGAGGCGACGATCGAGTCTGCGGCGTTCGATGTCTGGTACTCTCGCCGGGAGCGTCTGCTACAGATCGACCGCGAGCAGGTCAGGCTGCTGGTGCCGCCGTCGGCGTTTCGGTGACCAGCGGTCGCTTCGGACGTGACCCTGTCCGTGACAGGGCATCACCTGCGGATGCCCCTTGATCAACACGGTGCGACCGTGACGCCCTGGCCGACGACGAGCGCGAGTGACGGTGCACGTAATGATGAATATTGTTAGTACAGCCAGACCGATCAGCCCGCCCTGACCGGTTGCTCCTTCGAGGCATGAAGCGAATCGCTGATCCTGCTGCGCCGCAGCTTTCGACCAGAGCAGCGACCGCTGTTGCGACCGGCATCCGCGATATCGCTCTCCTCATGTCGAGTGCCGGCCCGGCCCATCGGACGACGAACGGGTCGCAGGGCATCTCACGTCAGGGCTCGCGGACGGTCTTGGCCCACGTCGACGGCCCGACTCAGCGCCCGTCGCCGTCTCTGTGCGTGACTCGATCGCTCTCTGCCCAGACCAGTCCGGTAGCGCAGCGACTGGCCGGGCAGTCGCCGTCGCACTACACCGAACTAGCGGGCTCGGCCGGGCGCACGACCACAGGGTAAAGACATCGTGGGTTCGAGGGGTTCGCCGGCGGCGTCAGTGACCGCGATTGGAGCGCGTGTCAGCGTCGAGCGAACGGCCTGTCGACCGCTTTCCGCTCAGTGCCCGGTCGACTGGTAGTTCCCGCGACTACGCCCGACCTTCCTGTCAATGGCCACGCGGAAGTCCCCACCGGTGGCCAGGGAAAAGTCCCCACCCCGGCAGGGCTAGCGTGAGGTAGTGAGGGCACCTCCCTTCGTCGTGGTCGGCAGGAGATCGGAGAACGCGACGGG
>JADLFM010000203.1 GCA_020845495.1 Chloroflexota bacterium | reverse complement strand
TTTAGTGCATGCACTCCGCCATACCGTTTGTGGACGTCGATGACTTCGACGAGCGGCGGATCCTGTGCGTTGTTTTTCGACGTTTGAGTACTCATGGTGCCTGGATGTCTCCAGAGGTTCTAGCGGGGGAAATCCGATACGAGGGTCGGTAGATCAAGCTCGGGCGGATTCTCCAGGTCTAGGCCGGTGCTCCCCTTTAAGCCCTGCTTGAACCACACATCGAACTCGTCAGTAGACCCGGAGATGATTTCGACGGCTCGCGCGAAGTCTTTATAGGTCACAAACCCGATCAGCGTGTCCTTACCTGCGACCTTGCCGATGAACCAGGTCTCACTCAGAACGCCGATTCTCTCCTGCGACTCCTGGTAGGCCGCATACCGGTCATTCTCGAGCTCCTCGAAGAATGCCCGGGCCTGGTCTACGGCGCCGGATAGAATTGGGATAGTTAGGCATACACGTTCCATTTGCTACCTCCGTCTCAGTTGCTTTCGCCCTGCAGCGTGGCTTGGGATCGCATGTCGGCATCTGCGCGCCGCAGCTCGGAGCGCAGCACCTTTCCGGTGGGGGTGAGGGGAAGCTCGGGCACGACCTCGATCTCTCGCGGGTATACGTAGGCGGCAAGGCGAGTGCGAACGGTCTTTTTCAGATCGTCCATCAGCCCGTCGGTTCCGTCGGCGTCGTCGGTGAGCACCACGTAGGCCTTGACCACCTGGCCTCTCACCTCGTCGGGAACGCCGATGGCGGCGGCCATCGCGATGGCGGGATGTTCGAGCAGGCAGCTCTCGACCTCGGCGGGCCCGATGCGATAGCCGGCCGAGTTGATGACGTCGTCGCTGCGCGACTTAAACCACAGGTATCCGTCGCTGTCGCGGTAGGCGAGGTCGCCGGTCAGAAGCCAATCGCGCGAGGCGGTGAACTTCTTCTTGGTCGCGTCGGGGTCCTCCCAGTATCGGAGGAAGAGGACCGGGTCGGAGGCCCGCACGGCGAGCTCACCGACCTCGCCGACGGGCAGCGGCAGGCCCTCGGCATCGAGAACGCTGACGTCGTGGCCGGGGTAGGGCCGGCCCATGGATCCCGGCCTCACTTCCCAGGCGGAGGCGCAGTTCCCGACCACGTAGTTCGCCTCGGTCTGGCCATACATCTCGTTGATCGTGATCCCCAGGTTCTCCCGGCCCCAGGCGAGGATCTCCGCGTCCAGGGGCTCGCCGCCCGACATCACCGAGCGCAGGTCGACCGCGGAGGCGTCGACGGCCTGCCTGCGAAGGAGCTTCAGGGCGGTCGGCGGCAGGAACACGTTGCGGACGCCGAGTGAGGACATCAGATCTACGGCCCACTCCGGATCGAACCGCGAGCCGCGGGCGGCGGCGACGATCGGCTTGCCGTGGTACCAGGACGGCAGCAGCGCATCCATCAGGCCGCCGATCCAGGCCCAGTCCGCCGGCGTCCAGAACAGATCGCCGTCCTTGGGGAAGAAGTCGTGGGAGAGGTCGAACCCGGGCAGATGGCCGAGGAGGGCGCGGTGGGCGTGGAGGGCTCCCTTCGAGGGCCCGGTGGTACCGGAGGTGTAGATGAGCAGCGCGGGATCGCTCGGGTCGCTCGGCCCGTCGGGCGCCGCGTCGGAGCCCGACCGCAGCAGATCCCAGAACTCGACATGCTCGACCGGGCCCGGTTCCACCAGGACGATCTCGAGATCGCCCTGGTCGACCGCCGTGGAGACCGACTCGAGGTGCTGCGGCTCGGTGATCAGCATCGAGGCGTCGCCGCTCTCCAATCGATGGCGGATCGCGTTGGGTCCGAACAGCCCGCTGAGCGGGAGCACGATCGCCCCGATCTTGTAGAGGGCGAGGTGGGCCAGGCCCAACTCGACGCGCTGCGAGAGCATCACGGCGACGCGGTCGCCACGCATCACGCCGCGGCCTCTGAGAGCGTTCGCCAGGCGGTTCGAGAGCTCGGTCAGATCGCCGAACGTGTAGTCGCGGCGAGCGCCGTCTTCGCTCACCTCGATCAGGGCGAGGGAACTCGCCGGCTGCTGGTCTGAGCAGGCGACGCCGATGTTCCAGCTTCGCGGCAGACTCCAGCTGAACTCACTGCGTAGCGTCTCGTATGTCGGCGTCGGTTCCGGCATCCCCGAAGATCGCCCCTCCCTAGGAGCGAAGCCCAAGCTAACCCAGGCGATCTCGCACGCCTATGGAGCCTCGATCTGAATCGAGGGGGTGCTCTCGGGGAGAACCTCCAAAGGGGATCAAGACTCGGATAGGAGGATGCGGCGGGCCAAACATGCGATCTGGAAGTCGAGCGCGCGCGCCGGTGTGGAGAACGAGGGCCCGAGCAGCTCCCGCAACCGCTCGATGCGGTAGTAGAGCGTGTTGACGTGAATGTGAAGTTCCGCAGCGGCTCGCTTCGGGCTCATGCCGACAGCGAGAAAGGTCTCGAGCGTCTGCAGGAGATCCGTTCGTTTTTCCGGCTCCAACTCGAGGAGGGGCCCGAGCGTCGCGTTTACGAAGCGCCAAAGGGACCCATCGTCGTCTTTCCTGATCAGGAGGGTCAGCGTCCGCGCCTCCGAGAGGTCGATCACCCTCCCCACCAGCCCGCCGGTGGCAACTCCCAGCAACCGGCAAGCGACCCAGTACGCCTCGCTGAAATCCGTAACGGTCAAGCCTTGGTCGGAGACGACCGCCGCCAGACTGCGTTGACCGGTCTCGGCGAGAACCCTTTCGATCAGCGGCTTGGGAGGCTCCTCGCTGACGAGGATCGCAACGACGAATCCGAGATGCTCGGCCGCGAACCGACACCAAGGCTCAGACTGCAACGATCGGCAGGTCTCCTCGCGAACCTCGGCGACACGCAGGTCGTCGTCGCTGTCCTGGCTGCCGATGACACAAAGCCGCAACGGCCCGTCAAGGCTGATCCGCAGACTCTCCGCGCGGCGCTCAATGACGGGTCCTGAAGGGTTTGCTGCGAGCAGGTCGTCGAGGAACTCCCGTTGCAACCGAAGCTCCGCCTCCCTGATCGACCGTTCTCGCAGCAGCTCGAGCGCTGCCGCCCTGGCCGTCTGCTCCAAAACAGCCCGATACTCGTCGACCGCCGCACCCTCCACCTCGACCCAGAGACTGCCGAGAACCTCCTCGCTGGCTACCACCGGGACAACAAGGCTGCGCTTCCCCCCGTCGCCGTTGGAAATGTCGATGGTGGACGGCTCGGCCCGGCGCAGAGCTTTGGAGACCCTGGCAATCTCAGGCTCCCTTTGAGCGCTGGCAAGCAATCCTTGCGCTTCGAGGAGCGATGCGATGGTCGAGCTCGGCTCACCAACACTGGCAACGATCCGATCACCCCGCAGCAGCATCGCCGACCCGGGCACGATGTCAGAGAAGGTTGCCAGGATGCCGTGGAGGCCACCACCGGTGAGCAGGGCCTCGGTTAGGCGTTCCTGCGCCTTTTCCGCGCGACGCAGCTGATGATTCTGCCCGCTGATGATCGACATGGAGTGTTTGATCTTGCGGAGCGCCTCCCGATCCCGTTCCCGTAAACGCGCGGTCTCGATC
>JADLFM010000202.1 GCA_020845495.1 Chloroflexota bacterium | reverse complement strand
TGCCATGCTTACCGTCTCGGCCATCGCGTTGGTCTCCTCATTGGTGTCTCGACAACTTCAATGAGAACCACACGGTGGCCGTCTTCGTCAACGGCCGACCCTTTTACACTCCTCCGGGGACTCTACCGTCGAGGGCCCGTTGATCACTGGTGGCCTGATATCCGGTTGCAGCCGGATGGTACCCGAGTTCAAGCAGTCGAGTCTCGCCAAGGCTGACCTGCTGAGAACAGGGCAGCCTATCTCTCATTGAGGATGAGCACCTCCTACTACCGCTGAGAAGGTCGCGGTGCCGGAGTCTTGATCTGGTGCCGAGCCAGGGCTTGCCCAACGAACGACGAGACTCGGCGCTCTCGTTCTTGTGCTCTGGATCGGAGGTGAAGCGCGTCGAGCCAGCCTCAGCATAGAGCTTGTTCGATGGCCGTCTCGATCTGCTCGGGCTGGGTGGCGGCCTCAGCCGCATCGAGGATCGTTCGTTCGGGCGAGGTGAGGCGGATGCCCTCGTTGCTCCGCACCTCTCCATGCTCCCACTGGCGCGTCGTCGTGTGGGCGATCACACCCGGTGGGCGGCGAGCCAGCGGGCGAGCCAGCGAGCGACGAGCGCGCGGAACTGTCACGTGGATGGCATCGGGGACGACGTCGCTGAGGTCCAAGAGGTCGAGTGCGCTCTCGTGTCAGACCACGGCCTCATCCTTCCCGACGGCGAGCCAGGCTGCCACAACGTCCTCGCGGGCGAGAATGGGAAGTCGCGGAAGCGATACATACCACGATGCGCCCGCCGAAAATTCCCCTGCTTGACGTGGTACGTCAGCATGTCGGGCGCATAGCCGCACCTGGCGGCCTGTGCCGTGGTGAAGTAGCCGTACTGCTCGCTGGCGAGATCGAACAGCGCCTGACGATCGGGTCAATGCGTCGATCTGTCTTCCATTCCTTCAATCTTCCTGAAGGAATGGAAGACACGTCAAGGTAGCTTTGAAGGCAAATAGAGATAACTAGTCGCTCGAAGTTCGACCATCCAATGCGTGACGTGCCACTCCCACCGCAGATCCGCGTCCTGCTGGACGCGAAACCGTTCATGTCACCCGGACATAGCCGAACACCACGTCCCTGTCGATCGGGCCGTAAGAGCGGCCGATGCCCTGATGCGGCACTGGCGACGACCTACGGGCAAATCTCGAGCATGTACCCTCGACCATGCACACCATGCAATTTCACCGACTCGGGGGCGTGGCGTTTGATGGCCTCCCTGAGGTCGTGCACCAGGACGTGAACGTCCCGACGGGCCTCCGGGACCGGACGAGCGACGGGCCAGAGCCTGGTGCGAATCTCCGCATGAGAGCACAATTCCCCTTGCTTCTCCTTGAGCAGACCGAGGAGCTCTACGGCGAGCGGCTCGAGGTGGACGTCGGCGCCGTTGAGCTTGACCAGCCCGTGCTCCACATCGACCCAGACCGGGCATGGCCGGCTTCGCAGGTCAGCGAGCAAGTCGTCTGCGGCCTTGGACTCACGCAGGAGGCCAAGCTGTCGTGCCAGAGTCTGCGCTTCGGTCACTTCGTCGAGGGCTTGCTGCAGCATTCCCGTTCCCGCGTGGAGCGCCGCCAGCCGCATGAGCGCGCGGACGCGGTCTGGTCTGCTCTGATAGCGGTCCGCAATCTTCAGGCTTCGGGTGTAGTACTCTGCGGCCTCCGCCGTGTGGTGCTGCTCGCGCACGGCGTCGCCGAGGCCATTCAGCGCGTACGCCATCCGGATCTCGTCGCCGACGCCGGAGAAGAAGTCGACGGCGCGCCTGAAGTGGTCGGCGGCTTGGGCGGCGTGTCCCTGCGCCAGCCTCAGGTAGCCGAAGTCCGTCGCGGTGCGGGCCTCAGCATAGGCACGGTCATCGGCATCCGGCAGGCCGGACACGGCTTCCAACGCCCGTTTGAGCATCGTCTGGCAGCTCTGATAGTCGTCCCGTCGTCGTGCGATCTGCGCCAGATAGCGCCAGCAGTTGGCCAGCTCTTCGACGTGGCCTTCGGCTTCGAGCAGCACCCTCGCCTCGTCCAGACGATCCTGCGCCAGATCGAACTCATCCAGTTGGAGATGCGCCCAACCGAGCTCCTGCGACAGAATCTCGCCCTCCTCCCAGGCCCACCCGAGCCTTGCCGCTGCCTCCCTCGCAAGTTCTCCGCTCGTGATGCGCTCGCGCGCCCACCCTCTGACCCAGAAGACGTTGCCCAACGCCCGACCCAACCCGACCACCTCGGACAGCCGACCGTTCGCATGGCACCAGTCTCGCACGGCCAGGATCGCCTCCCGCTCGCGCTCGACCTGCTCGTGTCCGCGCTCATTCATGAAGTCGCTGTTGGAGCCGACCATCTCCAGGTAAAACCGGGCGGCCCTTCCCATCAGGCGCTCGGTCAGCCCGGTGACGGCCACGACGCGAGCGCGGACGAACCCTCGCGTCAGCGGATGCAAGCCGAGCAGCGGCGTTCCGTCGACCTGCCGCCCGCGCGGCTCCAGAAAGGAGACGCGCTCCAGCTCGCCCGCCGCCCGGTCGACGGCATCGCGGGTCAGATTGGTCATCGCCGCGAGCGCCTGGCGGCTAGCTGGGCCGCCGAGCAGGCTCGCGGCCTGGAGCGTCCACCAGGCATCCTCGCCTAATCGCTTCCAGGTGTACTCGAAGAGGGCGTCGAGCGGTCCGCCCACGTTCGACCGCAGGTCACGCAGGAGCGCCACCAGGGAGCGGGTCTGCGCCTCGCCGACGAGCACGCGAATCGCGAGCGGATGTCCGCCGGTCAGCTCGAAGATCTCGCCCAGGCGGCGATCGGACGTGCCACGCAGCGCATCGATGCCTCGGCGCTCGACCTCCCCGACGAACAATGCCCGCGCCTCAGCCTCCGAGAGGCCGCCGAGCGGCATGACCAGGAGCGGCGGCGCGCCATCGGGCATCTGTGCCTGGAAGTCGGCGTGCCGGCTGGTGAGCAGCATACGCGACGACGGGTTGAGCCAGCGAGCGAGACCCAGGATACTCACCTGCTCAGCCCGCGCGATCGTCTCAAAGTTGTCTACCACCAGGAGCAGCGATCGCGCCCGAAGCTCCGGATGCAAGGTCGGCTCAAGCTGGTCTACCGCGACTGTCGCGATGTCAGCGCGCCCGATCCCACGGGCGATCTGGCGCAACATCCCCTCAAACGTGAGCGCCGTGTCTCGTGCGCTCGTCCAGATCGCCGTCTCGAACTGGCGTGATCCACGCACCTGGTGCGCGACGTCGAGTGCCAGCGAGGTCTTGCCGGTCCCGCCCAACCCCTGGATCACGACGATGGAGCGCTCCTGCTCCAGGGCCGCGCGAAGCGCCCCGCTCTGTTCAGCCCGCTCGATCATGCCAACGGGAAGTGGCGGCAAACCGCCAGTTGCCAACTCCGCGAGCACGGACTCGTCTCCAGCGTGAAGCATCCACCTCAGTGTACGGCCACCCGGATGGTCACGTACATGCGCCGCGCGCCTGCGGTCAGGGCACGCGCCCCAAGAATCTCCCAAGTTTTCAGGCGGCCCGCAGTCGTCATGCTGAATGTAGATCGCGATGGTCAGCCACCGCGCACAAGGAGGACGGGGAGATGCAGCAGACGCAGCTAGCAATCGGGAGCCTGGACGCCTGGCTTGCGTCCTTGACACTCGGGCGGACCAGCAGTCACGGCAGCCTGAGCCTGGTTCCGGTCTATCAGCGAGCCAGGGCGGGGTCGCTCGACTATCTGCTGCTCGATCGGGCCATCGACGAGGGCCACGCCCTGGTGCGTGAATTGGAGCAGGAGACCGTGCCAGTGCTGCGGATTGAGAATCGGGGGGTGCGTCCGATCCTCCTGCTGGATTGCGAGCAGGTGGTGGGCGGTCGGCAGCACCGTATCGTCAACCGCTCGCAGCTCGTACCGGCCGCGACGACCATGGATCTGCTCGTGACGTGCGTCGAACAGAACCGCTGGGAGGAGACGAGCCGCGACTTTTCGGTTGGCGAGGCGGCCTATCCGTCGTTGCGGCAGCAGAAGACGCGGCACGTCCAGGAGGCGCTCGCCCGCGACGGACGCGCGATGGCGGACCAACGCGCGATCTGGGCCGAGATCAGTGCGTTGCACAGGCGCATCGGCGGGGATTCGAGAACGGGCGCCATGAAGGATGCGTATGACCAGCAGCGAGAGCAGCTTGACAGCGTGTGTGGCGCCCTCCCCTGCCCGTCCGACAATCCGGTCGGGGTTATCGCGTTGATCGGTGGGCGCTCCCGTTGTGCGGACCTTTTCGACCGGCCCGAAACCAGTCGGGCCGCCTGGGCCCGACTGGTTCGCTCGTATGCGCTGGAGGCAGCCGGTGTCCCGGCGCGCTCGGTCTCGCGTGGCACGGCCAGCCGCCTCATGAGCCGTGCTCGGATGGCGCGGCGAATCGCGTACCGTGCGGAGGGCCTGGGGGTGGACGTTCGGCTCAACGGCAACGGAATCGTCGGCGCCGCGCTGGTCGAGGCGGGGGTTCCGGTGCACATCTCGATGTTCAGGCAGCCACAGGCGTGAGGTGAAGGTCATGATCGACTCATATCGGCGGGCGCTCGACGTGGCGCTGGAAGCGGCAGCAGAGGCGGCGGCGCTCCTGCTCGGTGAGTGCCAGCGTGAGACAGGACCGCGCGGCTCGGGCGGGCATTGCCCGGCCGACGACGAGGCGGAGCGACTCATCAGGAGCAGACTGCTGGCGGCATTCCCCACCTTCGGATACCTCGGCGAAGAGACCGGCGAGCAGGCCTCGACCGATCCGGACCGCCACCTGTGGCTGGTCGATCCGAACGACGGTACCCGGGCGATGCTGCAGGGTTTTCGGGGCCACGCCGTCTCCATCGCCCTGCTGCGCAACGGCATGCCGGTGCTGGGGGTCGTGCACGCGGTGGATGCACCAGACGACGCCGGGGATTGCTTCGCCTGGGCCGAGGGGTGTGGGCCGCTGACACGGAACGGCACGCCGGTCCCGGCGCCGCTCTGGCCGAGCGAGTTGGGGCCGGGCGACGTCGTGCTGGTCTCCCAGGCCGCCGATCGGCACCCGGCCGGCAACCTCCGCTGCGTCAGCCCGGCGCGCTTTCTGCCGGTCGCGAGCATCGCCTATCGCCTTGCCCTGGTGGCGGTCGGCGAGGCCGTGGCCGGGGTGTCCCTGAACGGCCCGTGCGGCTGGGATTACGGCGCGGGCCATGCGCTGCTGCGCGGCGCGGGCGGCGTCCTGATCGACCAGTCTGGCAGGGAGGTCACCTATACTGCCGATGGCCATAGCGGCACCGTCAACTGTTTCGGCGGCGCGCCGCAGATCGTTCGTGAGCTCTGCACTCGGCCGTGGCATCGAGTCGAGGGCAGCGGCTTCGGCGATGCGGCCCCTCCAGACGACCTGCGTCCTGTCAGGCTGGCGCTGACCCGAACGGTGCAGCCGGTGGATGTCGTCCGTCGCGCGCAGGGCTGCCTGCTGGGACAAGTCGTCGGGGATGCACTCGGCGCACTCGTGGAATTCCAGTCCGCCGCATCAATCGAGCAGCAGTATCCGGATGGAGGCCCGAGCCTGCTCGCGGACGGCGGCCCGCACCGCATCATGGCCGGACAGCCGACGGACGATTCAGAACTGGCGCTAATTCTGGCGCGGACGCTCGTCGCGCATGGGCCGTTCAATGCCGAGGCCGTCGCGGCTGCCTACGCGCGTTGGTACCACGGTTGGACGCACCAGGAAGGTGTCTGCCACCACCGCGCGTGCCGGCCGTTCGACGTTGGCAACACGACGGCGCGGGCGCTCGGCGCGGTTGGTCGGCAGCACCTGGAGGTAGGGACGGCGGCGGACGTCGCAACGCGAGCGGCGAGCACATCGAGTCAAGCGAACGGCGCCCTGATGCGGATCAGCCCGCTCGGCATCTGGGGTTGGCGCCAGGATGAGGCGGTATTGGCTGAGGCCGCGCGAGCGGATGCCCGACTGACCCATCCCCACCAGGTCTGTCAGGACGCCTCGGCGGTGTTCACGATTGCCATCGCCCGGGCTATCAAGGACCGCACTGACGCCCAGGAGACGTACGACAGAGCCGTCATGTGGGCCAGGGAGCACGGAATCCAGCCGTCGGTCGTGCAGGCGCTAGAGCAGTCCGCAACGGTCCCACCGTCTGACTACCAGGGTCAGCAAGGCTGGGTGATCATCGCCTTGCAGAACGCGTTCTATCGGTTGCTACATGCTTCGACGCTAGAGGATGCTGTCGTCCAGACCGTCCGCGCCGGTGGCGACACGGACACGAATGCGGCGATTTGCGGCGCACTTGTCGGCGCCGTGCATGGCCGCGATGCCGTGCCCGGTCAGTGGCAGCGGATGGTGCTCTCCTGCCGAGCGATGTCCGGACACGCGCAGATCCGGCAGCCGCGCCCCGCCCAGTTCTGGCCAGTCGATGCGCTGACCCTGGCTGAGTTGTTGCTCAGATGACCGCGAACGGCCCAGGTTCCTCTGAATCGCCAGCCAAACGTGAGCGTATGACTGGCGGCCCGCGCACGTATGGCGGTGCCACCGGGGCTTTGACATCGAACGACTTCCTTGTCTGGATGTGCCAATAAAACCTCGGGATATGTAAGGAAGTCCCGAGGATTTGTTCTGATCAGCGCACTGTGAAACGGGCCGAAGCCGCAGAAGCCAGACTGAGACGGGCCATGCGCGGCCGCGTCTTCAAGGTGCGCGACGCGACAGCCGCCGGCGTCCCGCGCCAGGCGGTCTACGACCTCTGGCACCGCGGCCAGCTCGTCCGAGTGGGCCGCGGTCTGTTTGCGCTCGACGGCCTCGACCTGGGTACCCATCAAACCCTGGCGGAAGCGGCGACCCAGGTGCCAAAAGGGATCGTCTGTCTGCTGTCGGCGCTCGCGCTCCACGGACTCACCACGCAGAACCCGCACGCGGTCTGGATGGCGATCCCGGAGAAGGCGTGGAAGCCACGCGTCGACGCCATCCCACTCCATTTCGTTCGGTTCTCAGGAGCGGCCTACCACGAGGGAATCGAGGAGCATCAGGTAGGGCATGTCGTCGTTCGCGTCTACGGGCCGGCGAAGACCGTGGCGGACTGCTTCAAGTACCGCAACAAGATCGGCCTCGACGTCGCCCTCGAGGTGCTACAGGACTACTGGCGCCAACGCCGTGGCTCGCTCGACGAACTGCTCCGGTACGCCCGAATCTGCCGCGTCGCCAACGTCATGCGCCCGTACCTGGAAGTGGTGACCCAGTGAATGGCAAGGTGCCGTAGAACCTCGTGGCGTCGGTCTGAGACCGGCTCCGCACCCTCGCCTGCCAGCAGCGCATGGCAGGCCACTGACACCAGGCCAAGGGCGACCAAGCCAAGGGCGACCAAGCCAAAGGACACCAAGCCAGGGGACTGCGGGACGGAAACGGGCGGTCCGGGCCAAGTAATTGGCCAAAAGCCCCGAATCCCTCGGTCGCGACGTCAGATCTCTTTGAAGCCCAAGGTTCAGGGTTCGAATCCCTGCGCCCTCACCACCCTCCACCAGATATGTACACCCCTCCGAGGTGCGTCCTGGAGGGGCGTTCTGGGGTTTGATGCCCCGATCTCACGGACCCAGGCAGAGGAGGCGGCGACAGCAGCGGCCTTATCCGACCCGGATCGTGATGGTGTGGTAGCCACTGGCGCCATCTGGGAAGGGATCGCGGTTCAGGGCAAGTTGTAGCTGACCGGTGCCGTCCGTCGCGCGGACTTTCGCTGTGTAGGTGCCCGGCGCGACCTGTTTCCTGAACGCCCACAGGTTCCAGGCATTGCGAGCGAGTGCCTGCTTGAGCGCGGCCTGCTCCCATGTCTTGCCGTCGTCTAGACTAACCTCGACCTTCACGATGCCGCGATTGCCGGCGAACGCCACCCCGCCTACCTCGAGCTCACCAGCCCCGAGCGTCGAGCGGTTGCGTGGGGTGTCAATCCTCGACTCGGTCATGTACGGTGCGGCGTCGCTCCAGCCCTGGTGCATCCAGTACCCCTTGAAGTCGTAGTTCACCAGTTCGATCCGGTCGATCCACTTGACATTCTTCATCCCGTAGATGCCGGGGATCAGCAGCCGGGCCGGGTAGCCGTGCTCCTTGGGCAGCGGCTCGCCGTTCATCTCGTAGGCCAGGAGCGCGTCCGGCTGAAGCGCCACCTGGAGCGGGACGCTGTCGGTGTAGTCATCGACTGCGTGGAAGACGACGTCCTGGACGCCCGCCTGGATGCCCGCCTGGACGAGCAGATCGCGCAGCCGCACGCCCTTCCAGTGGGCGTTCCCCCAGAGGTCGCCGCCGACCGTGTTGCTGATGCATTGAAGGGTGTAGTAGTCGCTGAAGGTCGGCAGAGCGGTCATGGCGGCGTAGGTCAGGGTCGCCGGCCGATCCACCAGGCCAGTGATGGCAAGCTGCCAGCTCGAGACATTGACGGACGGGTCCAGCAGGTTCTTCGAGACGGTGTAGAAGTCCTTGCCCGCGATAACCTCCGTGGTCAGCCCTTTCAGGTTGAACGGCGGCAGGTTCGGCACCTCAGGCGCCACCGTCATCGGAATGGACGGGAGATCGCCCGCGAGCGGACTCCCGGCCGTCGCGGCGGTCGTGGTACCGGGTGCGGCGGCAATCGGCGAAGCTGAGGTAGCCGCCCGTCCGGCGGCGCTCGATGCCGCTGTGCCCTCGACCGGGGCGGGTGGTGGGACGCTCGCGGTGCTGGGCGGGGTGCTCCAAACTTCGAGGAGCGAACGCCAGATCGTACCGCCGACAGCGATGGCGACGATCCCTCCGGTTATGGTGACCAGTGCCGCGCGCCGGCTGGTCGGGGCCCGCTCGTACGCCCCTCCGTCGGGCGCAGCCGCGAGGGCCGGAGCGAACACGCGCAGGAGTATCACCATGGCCACGGCAAAGCTCAGGAAGTCCACCAGCATCTGGGCCCCGATCACCCAGGGGCCAACCAGGGCACCGCTCCCGAATAGCCCAAGCCCGAAGATCGGCAGGATCACGACGCCGAAGATCCCCCAGACGGCCAGCCCCAGCTTGAGCGCCCGCTTCCAGGTGACCGGCCCAAAGGCATAGCCACGCCCGAGCAGCGCGCCGATCCCCAGTTGAAGCGCCACGATACCGACGTACATGAGTGGCTTGGCGGACTTCTGAAGCGTGTCGAGCAGCGCTGAAAAGACCGCTCCCGGCAGGAGCCCGATGAACCCCTCGGCAAGCAATTCGGGGAGGGAGATTGCGTTCGTGGTCAGGCGCAGGACGATCATGACGAGCGTCATGGTCGCTGCTGCCAGGAGGCCGGCCAGGGCGCCGTGGCGCTCGATCCGGCCTGGTGCCCGTTCCTCACTGCTCGGATCGCTCATGCCGCTCGTCCTTTCTGCCGGCCCTGATGGCTGCCTTGCTATCTGCCAGCCCCGATGAGGCGTCTACGTGTGCGATCTCGACACAGGCCCGGCTCACCAGGCGCAACGCGCAGTGATCTCATGCCAGGCGAGGGCAGTTCCGCTCACGCCACGAAGCGGCGGCCACTCCCGGTCTGGCCAGTACGCGCTCGCGGCGGGTCCGGGTGGACTCCCCGTCTATCACCAGCGTACCGCGCCGCATCCCCACATGACCGCATCCCCACATGACCCTACAAAGCATACGCCCGGGCATCCGACTCGGTTCTACTCGCCACCCGTCACTCACCACTCGCCCTCCGTCACTCACCGCTCACCACTCGCCCTCCGCCACTCGAATGCTAGACTGCCGCGGAGCCATCGTATCGGAGGGGACCTTTGGCCGAGTTCCGCGTCAATCCCGTCAAGCAGAAGCTCGAGCGTGGCGAGGTCGCCACACTGGTGATGGGCGATTACTCGCCCGACATGTGCGAGTTCCTGGGCAGCCTCGGCTTCGACGCCGTCATGGGCGAGATGGAGCACGGCACCACGACCTGGCAGGACATCGGCAACATGTCCCGCGCGTGCGATCTCTGGAACATGATGTCGATGGTGCGGGTCAATCGGAACGATCCTGCGCTTATCACGCGCACCCTCGACTGCGGCGCCAACGGGATCATGGTCCCGCACGTCAACACCGCCGAGGAGGCGCGGCTGGTGGCAGCGTCGGCCCGCTACGGTCCGCTCGGCAATCGCGGCCAGGCTGGCAGCCGCCGTTCGTTGGGCGTGTCGGACTATCACCGCAAGTCAAATGAGAACGTGGTCACCGCGATCCTGCTCGAAGACATTGTGGCGATGCGCAACCTTGCGGAGATCCTGACCGTCGACGGCATCGACGTCTTCTACGTCGCGCCGGGCGACCTCGCTCAGAGCATGGGACACACTGGCGAGGCCAACCATCCCGCGGTCCGGGAGACCATCGACCGCGCGATCGAGCAGATCGTGACGGCCGGCCGCGTGGCGGGTGCGCTGGTAACCGATGCGACGGTCGAACAAACGTTGGCGCAAGGCGTCCGCTTCGTGGGCACGTCCTGGACGAACTGGCTCGCGGCCGGCGCGCGGGGCTTCCTCCAGAAAGTCCAGGCGAGCCAGCGCCCGAGCTGATTCGCCCGCCTCCTGGGCTGCGCAGCGGCCCTCTTCCTCCTGGTCGGCCCGTCGGGGTATACTACGGGCAGAGTAACGATGACGAACGTTGCAACGCTGCGGGGAAGGGGCGCGAAGCGACACTGCTTCGGCGCCCCTTTTTTGTGTCCCCAGGAGGCCCTTTCTCAACTATGCACGCCGTTCAGACACCCATTTCTCGTGAGGAGCACGGTCCGCTGATCCCACTCGAGATACCGGCCGTCGAGCCGGTCCCTATCGCCACAGACTCGCTGACGTTTGCCGATCTGCCGCTCAGCGAGCCGGTCGCGCGGGCGCTCTCCGAGATGGAGTATCGCGCCCCGACCGAGATCCAGGCCGCCGCCATCCCTCTGTTGCTCGACGGCCGCGACATCATGGGCCAGGCCCAGACCGGCACCGGAAAGACTGCCGCCTTCGGCATCCCGCTCGCCGAGCGGATCGATCCCGAGCTTCACGACGTCCAGGCGATCGTGCTCGCACCGACCCGTGAACTTGCAGCTCAGATCTCCAAGGAGGTCGGGCGGATCGGCGGTCTGCGCGGCGTCAAGATCGCTACGATTTATGGCGGCGCCGCTATGTCCACCCAACTTCGCGACCTCGAACGCGGCGCGCAGGTCGTCGTCGGGACGCCCGGCCGGATCCTCGATCATCTGCGGCGCGGCACCCTCAGGCTCGGGAGCGTCCGCTTCCTCGTCCTCGACGAGGCCGACCGTATGCTCGACATGGGGTTCATGCCAGACGTCGAGCGCATCCTGTCGCGAACACCACGCTCCCGACAGACCGCTCTCTTCTCGGCGACCATCCCAACGGTCGTGAAGATCCTCGCCCGCCGCCACATGCGCCAGCCGGTCCATATCCGGATCAAGCCCGAGGAGCAGACCGTCTCGACCGTCGAGCAGGTCTACTACGAGGTTGCCGAGCGCGACAAGCCCGAAGCCTTGCGGCTGGTACTCTCCGAGCAGCAGCCTGAGCGGGCGATGGTCTTCTGCCGCACCCAGGCGGCCGTCGACCGGCTGTTGCGGATTCTGCGGCGCGATGGCTACGAGGTGGAGGCAGTCCACGGCAGCATGAGCCAGCGCCAGCGCGAACGGGTCGTGTCCGACTTCCGCCGTGGGGCCGTCACACTGCTCGTCGCGACCAATCTCGCCGCTCGTGGCCTCGACATTCCCGAAGTCAGCCACGTCATCAACTACGATATCCCCGAGGAGAGCGAGTCGTACGTCCATCGCGTCGGCCGGACCGCTCGGATGGGCCGGAACGGGATGGCGATCACCTTCGTTGCCGAATGGGACGAGAAGTCGCTGACGGAGATCAAGAAGGTGACCAACGGGAGCCTGCGACACGAGCGCCTGGCGCTGTACGGGTGAGTGTGCACCGCAGCAGTGAGAGAGCGAGCGGCCGATCGATGGCCGCTCACGGTGTTCCTCATCGACTCAGGCAGCAGACGCGCTCTAACCAGTGCTGACGGGCTGCCCGTGCGATCGCCGGCTCGCCTCCGCAACGACCATTTGGAGGGATCATGGCCGAGTGGCAGCGCGTGACGGCGAACGGCGCCGATTTCGAGTTGAAGATCCTGCCGGTCGGGACGTTTGAGAACGTCGTCTACATCGTGCGGGACCCGCGGACCAAAGAGGGGTACGTCATCGACGCCGGCTGGGAGCCGGACACGATCGCTCGTGAGGTCGAAGACACCAACGTCCGCGCCATCCTCATCACTCACGGCCACGGCGATCATCACGACGAGTTGGACGCGCTGAAGGGCCGGATCGGCGCGCCATCGGGAATTGGCGAGCTCGACCAGGGGCTGCTGCACTCCGCGCCCGACTTCACGATCTACGACCGTCAGGAGCTACGCTTCGGCGGGAACACCCTTCGTGCGATCCACACCCCCGGCCACACGCCCGGCAGCACCTGCTTCACGCTCGGCAACCTGCTGTTCAGCGGCGACACCCTGTTCCCTGGCGGCGTCGGGAACACCAAGAACAAGACCGGCCACTTCTTCACCATCATCCAAAGCGTGCGGTATCGGTTGTTCAGCCTGCCGGACGACACGGTCGTCTACCCCGGTCACGGCACAGCGACCACCATCGGCACCGAGAAACCGCACCTGGACGAGTGGATCGAGCGCGGTTGGTAAGCTCGTAACGGAGCACGTGCGGCCCGTGATGGCGGCCTACGACGCCTGAGCCGCCATCACGGGCCAGTGCTGCTAGCACTTCGCCAGGCTGATCTTGATGGTCATGCGCCTTCGAGTAGTGCCCCTCGACATCACGTTGGCGGAGTGCTCGTGAGTAGCCGATGCGTATCCTGGCAGTGAGCCGCGAGGCCGCCGAGATCGTGCAGGCACTCGGACTCCGCACTGCCCTGCTCGAGGCTTCCGATCTCGATGGACACCTTCGCCTGGCAGGTGGAGAGGGCCGCGCCGAGGGCGATGGTCGGGCAGTCAGTCATGGTCGCGTACGAGCTGACGGCCGCGCCGCGGACGTCGGCCCGCTCCGAGAGCGAGTCGCGGCGCTCCGCCCGGACCTGATCTTCGTCGACGACGCCGGCAGCGGCCGGATGCGGCGGCTCCTGCGCCGCGTCGTGGCCGGGCTTCGGCCGCGCCCGCACGTGTACGTTTTATCGCCCCGGACTGTCGGGGATATCCTGAGCGACGTCAAGACCGTGGGCGACGCGACCGGACGGCCGGCGGCTGCCCGCGAGGCAGTTGCCGGCCTGCGCGAACGGATCGACACGATCAGCCTGTGCGTGGCGGCCGCCGTGCCCAGACGCACCGCGTGGCTCGTCTCACTCGATCCGCCATGCGCGGCCGGGTGGTGGCAGGCGGAGCTTCTCGGGCTGGCCGGTGGGCTCGACGTGTTCGATGGCGCGGGCCGGCCGCCGAGAGCCGTGTCCTGGCGGGAGGTGGCCGCCCTGGCCCCCGAGATCATCGTCGGTACCAGTCCGAACGTGGCGCTCTACCGTGATACGGCCTCGCCTGTCGCGTCAGCGTCCCCGGCCCGGCCGACCCAGGCTGCCCGAGGTACGACGACTCCCGAATTACAGCCACGTGCTGCCCTCGCTCTCCACGTCCCCACCGACCCGGAGCCGTTTCTCGTGCCCGGTCTTCGGGTCGCCGCTGTCATCGCAGCGCTGGCCAGTCTGTTTCACCCGACCCTCATCCCGCCCACCAACGGCCACGGAGATTTCTCACGCGTGTACCCAGATGCTTGACAGACTGCCCTGCGTGCAGGATGATCGGCGCGATCGTGGCGCGGTTCGAGCGGGCGATCGTCGCTTGACGTGCGCGTGCACGCCGAGCGGGGTCGGCGTGACGCGCCATGCGGCGGCTGTTCGTCACCGCCGGAAAGCTGATTCGAGGAGGGACTCAATGAAGAGGCGAGAATTCGTTCGGCTTGGGGTTGCGGCAGCGGCGGTCACGCTTTCGGCTGGCGCGTTTGCCCGGAGTGCACCGGCGGCCTTCGCGCAATCCGACACGATCAGGATCGTGTCGTCGCTGCCGCGCACCGGCAGCAGCAAGGGGCAGAGCGATACCATCGTGAACTCCATCAAGATGGCGCTCGATGAGGTCGGGAGTCAGGCCGGCGGCTTCACGATCGTCTACGAGGACATGGACGACGCCACCCCGGCCCGCGGCGCCTGGGACGCGGGTAAGGAAGCCGAGAACGCCAACAAGGCGGCTGCCGACGCCGATACGATGGTCTACATCGGCACGTTCAACTCCGGCGCCGCCAAGGTCTCGATTCCTATCCTTAACCAGGCCGGCCTGGTCATGATCAGCCCGGCCAACACCTACCCTGGCCTGACGAAGCCGGGCAAGGGCGAGCCGAACGAGCCGGACGTCTACTACCCGACCGGCGTCCGCAACTACACCCGCGTCGTTCCTGCCGACGATCTCCAGGGCTCGGTAGCGGCCAACTGGGCGCAGCAGCTCAACGCCGCGAAGGTGTACGTCCTGCACGACACCGAACTGTATGGCAGCGGCATCGCGACGGTCTTTGCCGAGACCGCCAACCGGATCGGGCTGAGCGTCGTCGGCGGTCCCGAGGGTATCGACTCGAAGGCGTCCGACTATCGCGCTCTGGCCACCAAGATCCGGGGGGCCGGTCCCGACCTGGTGTACTTCGGCGGGATCACGCAGAACAACGCCGGCAAACTCGTCAAGGATCTGCGGTCAGTGCTCGGATCGAGCCTGATGATCATGGGGCCGGACGGTATCTACGAGCAGGCGTTCCTCGACGACGCCGGCGATGCGGCCGAGGGCGTCCTCGTGACGTTTGGCGGCGTCGCCCCGAGCAAGCTAACGGGCAAGGGCGCTGAGTGGTACGCCGCTTACCGTGCCCGCTTCGGGTCCGAGCCGGAGGCGTACGCGGCCTACGGCTACGAGTCGGCAAAGGTCGCGCTCGACGCCATCGCGCGTGCCGGGGTGAAGGACCGCGAAGCGATCCGTCAGGCTGTCCTGGCGACCGCGAACTTCGACGGCGCACTCGGCCACTGGTCGTTCGACGAAAACGGCGATACGACGCTGACGAGCATGTCCGGTCGCGCGGTTGCCAACGGGAAATTCGACGACGAGAACGCCGTCGTCCTCCAGGCCGTCTAGGCCGTACGTTGTTCTAGAGATCCGACGACGCCCGGTGAGGGAGTCCCCTCACCGGGCGTCGTGGTCCCCGCGATCGTCAGCGGCGGGCTGGGCGGTGCGGGATCACGCCGTTCCGCGCGCCGCCTTCAGGTAGCTGTCGCAGGCGCCGCGCAGGAACTGGCCGAACTGCACGATCACCAGTTGCACGCCTTGCTCGATGAGCGCGTGGGCGCCTGCTCCAGTACCAGACGGCGCCATCACTAACTTGCCGGCCGCGAGCGTCTCAGCGCGGACCTGGTCGATCAGGCGCTGTACCTCCGGGTGCGTCCCGTTGTGGGCAAAGTAGTCCATCCCCATCGAGAGCGCCATGTCGCCCGCGCCCAGGAAGCAGCCATCGTAGCCGTCGATGGCGAGCATGGCCGGAACCTCGGCGACCGCCCGCTGCTCCTCGATCAGCCCGAAGCACATCGTCTCGCGGTCGGCCTCCTCGAAACGCTCGCGAAAACTGAGGCCGGAGTAGCCGTAGCGCGCCGCTCGACTCCCGCTCGCCGCGCCTCGGATGCCACGTGGCGGGTACTTCACGGCCTTGACGAGTGCCTCGGCGTCATCGCGGGTGTTGCAATGCGCGAGCACGATGCCCTGGATGCCAGAATCGAGGAAGGCGAGAATCCGGGTCGGGTCAGCGTCTGGCACCCGAGCGAGCGCACAGCCTCCGCCCGCTTCGGCTGCCCGCGCGACGTCGCGGGCACGCTCGACGTGGACGCCGGCGTGCTCGCCGTCGATCATGACAAAGTCGAAGCCGGCGCAGCTCAGGAACTCGAAGAGCTCCATCGAATCCGGCACTTCCTGGATCAGCGGGCCGATCACCGGCTGACCGGCGGCGATCTTCTGGCGCAGCGGGTTCAAGGGCATCGCAGTCCTCTCCGACGGGAAGGATCGCCGCCGTTCGAGCGGCAGGGGCGTCGACGACAAGGGACATCCGCTGCCTGGGCTCGCCAGAGGCCTGGGTCGCCCGAGGCATGGATCGCACCTTTCCTACGGGAGTGAGCGCGCCCGCCGGTTCACCCGGTCTCGGGGCGCTACTCGGGCTGCCATCACGGTATCAGAAACGCTCCGGCCAGTGGAGGGGCAGCCGCTTCGTGGGGTGGTCGTGCCGGGTCAGCCGGTCGATTGGAGGCCGGCGGCGATCCCATTGATGGTCTGGAGCAGGGTTGGGAGAAGATCGCCGGAGGGCGGGCCATCGGTCGCGCGCCAGCGCCCTAGGAGCTCTATCTGGGCGCAGTGGATCGGGTCGACGTACGGATTGCGGAGCGCAATCGAGCGGCGCAGGACTGGCGCCCTCTCCAAGAGCCGGTCGTAGCCCGTCGCCGCGACGACGTACGTGCAGGCTCGCTCGTACTCTGCTTCGATGAGGCGCATGATCTCGTCACGGATCCGCCCGTCAGTTACCAGGGAAGCGTAGCGGCGAGTAATGGCCAGCGACGCGGTTCCTAGACTGATCTGAGCGTTGTCCAGCAACGACTGGAAGAACGGCCACTCGCGGTACATGGTCCGCAGCCGGTCCAGACCACCCCGGCCATCCTCGGCGGCCTCCTGTAACGCCGTCCCGAGGCCATACCAGCCGGGCAAGTTGGAGCGGTTCTGGGTCCACGAGAAGACCCACGGGATCGCGCGAAGGTCGTCGACCGAGCCGCCGCTCGACCGGCTGACCGGCCGCGACGCCATATTCAGTTGGCCGAGCACGTCGATGGGCGTGGCCTCATGGAAGAAGGCCAGGAAGTCCGGCGTCTCATATACGAGGGCGCGATACACCGCGCGCCCTCTCTCGGCGATCCGGGTTATGGTCTCGGTCCAGGCTGGATCGGCCGCCGACTGGCCGGCGATGACAGACGGGTCGAGATTGGCGCGAATGACGGCGCTCACCAGTTGTTCGAGGTGCCGTCTTGCGATGCCAGGATGGGCGTAGCGGGCGAAGATGACCTCGCCCTGTTCGGTGACCTTGAAGCGCCCGCCGGTCGCTCCAAGCGGCTGGGCGAGAATCGCGCGCTGCATCGGTCCGCCGCCCCGGCCGATCGCGCCGCCTCGGCCCTGAAAGAAGACGAAGCGGATGTTCCGCCGCGCGGCTAGTTCCGCCAGGTCGTGCTGCGCGACGTACAGTTGCCAGTTGGACGCCGCGAAGCCCCCGTCCTTGTTCGAGTCGGAATAGCCGAGCATCACTTCTAGCTCGCCATCCCAGGCGTCCACGTTACGTCGGAAGGCAGGCAAGTTGAGAAGACGATCCATGACGGTGGCCGCCCGCCCAAGCTCGTGGACGGTCTCGAACAACGGGACGACCCGAATCCCGAGCCCTGCCGCGCCTCGTCCGGGCGGGAACAGGCCAACTTGCTGCGCCAGCAGCATGACCTCGAGCACGTCGCTCGGCTCGAACGTCATCGAAATGATGTACGTCGCGCAGGCGTCGCGCTCGAGCTGCTCCTGGATCTCGCGCACGACCCCCAGCGTCTCGATGACTTCGCGGGTGCCGCGCGTCAGGTTGGCCACCGAAACGGGGAGCGGGCGGGCCTGCTCCAGCAGCCGCTCGAGGATCGTCTGTCGGGCGTCCTCGTCGAGGTCGGCGTAGGACGCTTCGAGCCCGGCGGCGGCCAGGAGCTCGGCGACGGCCGTCTCGTGCCGCCCGCTGTGCTGCCGGACCTCCAGCGCGGTGAAGTGGAAGCCGAACGTCTCGACCAGCACGGCCAGGTCGGCTAGCAGCCCATCGGCCAGCCGGCCGGCATCGGCGGCGCGCAGGCTCGCGCGCATCACCTGGATGTCATCGAGCAAATCGTTCGAGCGTGCGTAGCCGCCGGCCGGCGGTCGGCGCGTGGTCCAGGGCGCGGAGCGGGTCCGACGCAGCCGCTCCTCGATGAAGCCGAGCTTGCGGCGATATGGCTCGATCTGCGCGCGTCGCTCCATCAGGGCGGCGATGTCCGGTAGCTCGCCGGCGTCGTGCTCCAGCGAGCGCTGTAGCTCCTCGCCTACTGGCTCGCGGGTCGACGACACGGTGAGCTCGCGGGCCAGTCGCTCGATCCGCGAGAGGTAGACCCGGAGCACCAGGTCACGCTGGCGAGCGATAGCCTGGCGGGTCACGTCCGGTGTGACGTTCGGGTTGCCGTCGCGGTCGCCGCCCACCCACGAGTGTGGTTCCACGAACGGCGAGCCGGTGAGATCGTGCTCCGGATAGCGCGCCTGGAAGGTGCGGCGGACCTCACGGTCTACATCTGGCACCACCACGAAGAGGCCCCGGCCGATCGTTGCCAGGACGCTTGCGACCTCGTCGAGCACGGTCGGGCGACGGGGCCGGACCTCGTCGGTCTGCCAGAGGAGGGTGATGACCTCGAGCATCTCCCGCTCGATGGCATCCTGCTCGTCCGGTGTCAACGGCTGCTCGTCGCGCGAGGCGACGAGTTGTGACAGCCGCTCCAACTGTTCGAGCACCGCGCGGCGCCGCGACTCGGTGGGATGAGCGGTGAAGACCGGCGTCACCCGCAGGCGCTCGAGCAGCGCCGCGACCTGCTCCGCCGGCGTCGTCTCCGGAACGGACGCAATCGCGGCGGCAATCGATTCGTCGAGGGGCCGGTCAGGGTCGGCAATGCGGCGCTGACGCAGTGACCTGAGCCGATGATGCTCCTCGGTGGTGTTGATGACGTGGAAGTAGATGGTGAACGCGCGGACGACCTGGGGCACGAGGGCCGGATCGAGTGCCGCCACCTGGGCCTGGAGATCCTCGATCGAGGTGGTGTCGCCCTCACGAAGCTCGATCGCCCGCCGCCGGATCCTCTCGACGGCGTCGAGCAGGATATCCCCACCCTGCTCCCGTAGGACTTTCCCGAGCAGGCCGCCCATGTACCGGACGTCGATCCGGAGATCCTCGGCAGGACGATCGCTCGTGACGTCGCGTCGCCGAGGCCCATCGGCGGTCATGCATGTCCTCCCGTGACGGGTCCGCCAGCGAGATCTTCGAGACGTAACGTCATGTGGGCGGATCGTCGTTTGTCGCCGACAGTACGTGCAGAAGGCGGGCCTCGAGCACGGACTGGCGCTCGAATGCTTCGGCTTTCAGGAAATGACGGCCGGTGGCGACGAGCGCGTCAAGTGGCAGAAGCCCGACCAGTTCGCTTTCGGCGATGGCGACACCCCGTGCTGCCGCACGCGCCTGTACGGCCTCGAAGACGACGTGCATCGGGGTCACGGCCGTGTCGAGCAGGTTCATCGAGACCTGCACGACGTTTGGGTCCGGAGTCGGCATACCCAGCGCCTGGACGGCCGGCATCCCGCCGCTCGACTCGCGGACCGCCTTCGCGATCTCTTTGGCCAGCGCCAGATCAGACGTCGCCAGGTTGATGTTGTAGGCCACCAGAAACGCACGGGCGCCGACAGCCGTCGCGCCGGCTGTCCCAAGCCGCGACGGTCCAAAGTCGGGTGCTCGGTCAGGGTCCGTCTCGATGGCCGCGCGCAGGCCCTCGAACTGGCCTCGACGTACGTCCGGCAGCCGGCGCCGCTCCGGCCGCCGAGCCGCGTTCGCGTACAGATAGACCGGGATCTCAAGCTCCGTCCCGAGCCTCGCGCCGACACGCTGTGCCAGCGCAACGCAGTCGGCCATGGTCACGCCAGTGACGGGAACGAACGGAATGACGTCGGTCGCGCCGATCCGGGGGTGCGTCCCGGTATGGGCCGTCAAGTCGATGAGTTGGGCGGCGCGCCCGGCGCAGCGAAACGCCGCTTCGGCCACGCTGTCTGGACTTCCGACGAACGTGAGCACCATTCGGTTGTGGGCAGGATCGCTATGGAGGTCCAGGACGGTTACGCCGGGCACGGCGGCTGCCGTGTCGCGAATCGTCTGGATTACCGCCGTGCGCCGGCCTTCGCTGAAGTTTGGCACGCATTCGACCAGTTGCATGCACGCTCCATCGCCGACAGATTGCCCGATTATACTTCTGCCTCCGGGTGCGGCCCGACCACGCTGCACCCCGTCCGCTGCCCAGGTGGCGCGGAAGACTGCGTACGCGGGGATGATCGATGGCGGATGCCGACCTGACCCAGCTTACCGTCCGTCAGTACCTCGACCGGCTCGCAAGCGGCGACCCGACGCCAGGCGGCGGCAGCGCGGCTGCGCTGTCTGGCGCGCTTGGCGCGGCCCTGGTGAGTATGGTGTGTAACTTGACGATTGGCCGCGAGCGATACGCGAGCTATGACGTGAATGCGCGTGCGATCCGCGAGCAGGCTGAGGGCGTCCGGGCGCAGTTGACGTCGGCCATTCAGGAAGATGCAGAGGCGTATGACCGGGTCATGGCCGCCTTCGGGCTGCCGCGCGGGACGGACGTGGAGAAGCGCGCTCGGACCGCGGCCATTCAGGAAGCGACCGAGCATGCCGCGTTGGTTCCGCTCGGCATCGCGGCGGCCTGCCGTTCGGTCGTCGACTACTGCGAGCGGACGGTCGGGCAGACCAACCCGAACGTCGCCAGCGATCTCGCCGTCGCGGCGTTGCTGGCGCGCGCCGGATTGGAGAGCGCGGCGGAGAACGTCGAGATCAATCTCGCGAGTCTGAAAGATGAGAACCGCCGCGCGGACCTGGCCGCCCAGTTGACGGCCGCTCGCGACGGCGTCAGGGAGCGGGTCGCGGCTATCGTCGCGCGCACCCACGCCTGACCGTCGGTCGGCCGGGCGGCCGTCGCTCGCTCAGCGCGAAGGAATCGCGTCGGTGAGGAGGACGAACAGGCGGTCGTCAGGGGGCCGCTCCATCAGCCAGCGGAGCACGATCGCGCGATGCTCCTCACGCCCGAGCGGATCGCTCTCGGGCGTGAGAGCCGCCCGTACCCCGTCGACTGACGCGAGCAGCCGCGCCGCGACCTGGGTAGCTTCGCCGCGGTTGACGGGGGATGCCCACGCCTCCAGGGGGCCGGTCGCTACGAGATCGCCGTCTCGGATCAGATACGCCATCTCGACGCCATCGCGGAGTGCCCGCTGTACCACCAGGACGGGGCGCGAAAGATCGATGCCGATGAGCGGCGAGGGCCGGGTCTCGAGCGCCTGGACCGCTCGAATCGCGGCAGCGCGGCCGTCGGCGGCAGCACGCTCGCCGGCGGCGTTAAGCGCCGTCATCTCGGTTCGAAGGCGGTCGAGAGCTGGACCCTTCTGGCCACTGAGCAGCCGGGTCACCGCATGGATCGCCGCCCGGTCGACGGCCTGGCGACGGCCTCGGCTGAACGCTTCCGGGTACACCTGCCGCGCCAGAGCAAGCGCCTCACGGGCGGCCCGCTCGCTTCGATATGGCCCGAGGTAGATGGCACCGTCGGCGGATGCCTCGCGCACCAACCGAATCGGCCGTGCCACGTCGGCTGCTGACAGTCGGACGACTGTTGACGAGCGTCGCACCTGCCGCGCCACGTTGAAGACCGGCCGATGCCGGCGAATGAGCCGCGCTTCAAGAAGCCGGGCCTCCAGGTCGGTGGCGGTTGGCCGTGTCTCGACGGCGGCAGTGCGAACCGCCAGCGCTTCGAGACGGCGGTTCAATCCGAACGCCCGTCCGACGTAGCTTGCGAGCCGCGTCCGTAGGTTCGCCGCCTTACCCACGTAGAGCGGCAGACCGCCAGCATCCAGCAGGAGATAGACGCCGGGTACTTCCGGCACGCTGGCAAGCCAGCCGCGCGACAGCAGCAGTGGTGTGTGCGGGGCCATCGCCGCTCCGGCATCGAGCGACGGGAGCGCCATCTGCTGCGCCGCGTCCCCCAGCACGCATGCCGCGGCGATGCGGGCTGCCACGTCGGCGTCGGCGGCAGGATCGCCCGGCCGCGGATGATCGATGCCCAACGCGGCGGCGACCCTGACAAGCCCAGGTTTGCGGCCGGCTGCCACTGTTGTGCCGGGCAGGCCATCGAGTTCCAGCAAGCGATTTGGAATTCCGGGAACACCGACCCGCTCGCACTCCCTGGCCAGGAACGCTGCCGTCCAGTGTGCCCCGTACGCGTAGCAGTCGTCGGCGGCGAGAAACTCCCGTAGGAAAGGCACGACCTCGGCAAAACCGGGCGCCTCCGCGACCTCGTCAGGCGTCAGTCGTGCGGCGATCGCCAGATACCGCGGCAGCCGGCGGCGCGGGTTCACGAGCAGGTCCAGGCGTCCGATCGTCTGCCGGTGGCCGCGCCGGACGGCGACGATGCGGACCAACCGGTGTCGCCGTGGATCCGAGCCAGTCACCCCGAGCGCCAGCGCGACCACCGACGGTGTGATGACCGCGCCGGCAGCAGGCGCCGTGCGTCGCACACGCCAGCGAGCCCCGTCTCGCTCGATGCGGTCGTCTGCCGCGAGGACGTTGTCGAGCAGGAAGGCCCAGGGGCCGCGTACAGCCCCAAACAAGAGCGTGGCCAGTGCGGCCCCGTCCAGACCGTCAGGTGCATCTTCCAGGAGCTCGACGGCTCGGCGTGCCAGCGCACCAAACTCTGCGCCGCCGCGATCCAGGTCGTTGGTGTCAGTCGTCGCCATCGGTCGAGAAGCGCCTCGTCATCTCGAGCGTTCGGGAGCCCTGCCGCCCGTCGGAGCTCCACTGCCGCTGTCTGTGTCGTCAGGGAGCGTTGCCGCCCAGCAGCAATCCCTGCCGCTCGACTACCCCCCGCCCCTCCTCCGTCTGCGACGGTGAGGGACGGAGGGTGGTCCTGGGTTCCAGGAGCCGACGTTACGCCGGCCAGATCTGAGCGCCGCCGTCAACCCGAAGCACCTGGCCGCTGACAAACGGGCCGGGATCCGAAACGAGGAAGGCCACCGCTCGCGCAACCTCCTCCGGCTGACCGTACCGCTCGAGCGTTTCGGTCGCGTCGAGCCGAGACGGATCGGCCTGGCGGGTCGCGAGGAAGCGGGCGGTGATGGTACCGCCGGGCGCGATGACGTTGACGGGGATATTGTGCGGTCGAAGTTGATCGGCGAGGCAGCGGCTGTACTCATGGACGGCCGCCTTGGAGGTCGCGTAGATCGCGCCCTCGGAGCGCCCGGCCAGCCCGGCCACGCTCCCGATGTTCACGATCCAGCCCCGCCGCCGCTCGATCATGGCAGGCGCGACGGCCCGACAGACGAGGATGCAGGACATCAGGTTGCGGTCAATGACGGCCCGGATATCGTCGAGTGAGATGTTGACGCACTCGTTCGGGTTGGGCCGGCCGCCACCCGCACTCATCGTCCCGCCCGCGCCGATATCGCCGCCGGCGTTGTTGATCAAGATGTCGATCCGTCCGAAGCGCTCGGTGATCTCACCAACCAGCCGGTCGACGTTCGCCGGGTTCGTCAGATCGCCGTGAACCATCAAGACCTCGCCGCCGGTGTCGGCAGCCACCGCGTCGCTCACGCTCTGAAGCGAGTCGGCCTCGCCAAAGGCTCGCGCCGAGGTTGGTGACGTCCCGTGGACCACCACTGACGCACCCAGGCGTCCGAGGTGGGTCGCGATCACCCGTCCCAATCCGCGCGACGAACCGGTGACCCAGGCGACTTTCCCGGCGAGCGGCCGCTCGCCGCGCTGCTCCGATGTCATGGTCATGCTCCTCGTGTCGGCAATCAGGCTGACCGGAGGCGGCATACTGGCCCCAGACCCGCTACCTCCCGTCGGCGAAAGGAGTACAGGCCGGGGCATGCTGAATTCAAGCGCCTGGGCGGGCGATCAAGGGCAATCCCGGACCTGCAATGTGGGCGACGGATCTCAGCGTGACGGAGCGGGTGCGGCCGGGCGCCCGGGCAGCGCCGACGTCGGGTTGATGATGGCCGGGGCCGGGTTGTTCGTCGACGGATTCACTGGCGCACGGGTTGGACCAGTGGTCGGGCGAAGCGCAGGCACGGGCGTCGGTCGAGCACCCGAGGCCGGAGGCACGACAGGCGGCGCAGGACGGGACGTCGGCTCGGGTGCGCGCGGGGTTGGGACCTCACGGGCTGGCTGTTCGCGTGTGGCAACGGTGGGCGTCGCACGGGCGGCCGAGCGTGCCGGGGCCGCGGTCGCAATTCGGGCGGGCGCGGCCGGCGCCGTGGTACGAGCGGCGGCTGGCTGTGGGGTGGGCGAGCGTCGGCCGTCAACGCCGATCGCGATGGGTGAGCCAGTGGCCATTACGATCGCTTCCATCGTGCGGTCAGGCGTGGGTTGAGGAATGTACGTTGGCTCGGGTCCGCTTGCCGGCGCTCGGTTGCACGCAAACATGACACTGGCGAGTATGGGGATGGCGAGCAGCGTCCCCACCCGACGGCCTGGGCGGCGTCGGTTGCCCGCTTGAGCGGCCGGGCGATCGGGGGCGACGTGTCGATCAGGGGACATAATCTCGCTGCCGCACGCTCCATCCGGGGTGAACCAACCGCACGGCACGCCTCAAGTATTGGTGAATTCGTCGTTGAGGGCCAGCCGTCGACCACCCGAAGTACCCGCCAGTGAGTCGATTCTGTGCGAGTGCGTCGAACTGTAACGTTCGGTGCACCCTACGGGCTGCACCGTCCTCGGAAGACGCGGCGGTTGAGAACGATCCATGTGCCCAGCACCGGTCGCGTTCCCAGATCTCGGCAGCGGTTACGGCGATCGTTGCCGAACGCCGCTACGGCTTCGGTGGGATCTGGAGCGTGGTCCCGACGCGGAGTGTGTCTGGGTTGTCGCCGATCGCGCTCTTATTGGCGTCGTAAATTCGCCGCCACTGGGTCGGATCACCGTAGAAGTGGTTGGAGATGCTCGCCAGCGTATCGCCTTCCGCGACGGTGTAGGACTCGCCGCCGGTCGTCGCTGCCGCCGTAGGCGACGGGCTCGGAGAGGGCGATGGCGAGGGGGAGGGAGCGATCTCGACCGGCCTGACGACCGCTGCCGGGCTCAGCGATGCGACGGCGGCCGGCGATGCTACCGGCGCGGCGGTCGGCGTTGGCGAGCCGCCCCCGATCCAGCCACAGGCCGCGATCAGTCCGGTTGCAAGCAGCGAGGCCCCGAGTCGCAGGCGGTGGCGATCTCCGACGACAGCCCTGAGGCAGTCGCCAGTGCCCGACACGATACCGTTTCGCGTGGCGAGGAAAGCATGGAACAGAAGCCGTCGGCGCATCGTGCCGAAACGGTACGGCTCAGCCTGCCGGAATGCAAGTCTTCCGCTCCCAATTGAGGCTCGATCGTGATACCGGCGACGAGCGGCCGGCCATTGCTAGAATCGCTTCATGGCTGATATTCGCCCGTTTCGCGGTCTGCGCTACGACCAGTCGCTGACGCCCGACCTTGGGTGCGTCCTGAGCCCCCCGTATGACGTGATCGATGCTGAGGACGGTCGCCGTCTGCGCGAGCGTCATCCCTACAACGTGGTGCGGCTTGAATTGACCGCCGCATCCGCCGTGAGCGGCCCCGAGGAGCGGTACGATGAGGCCGCGCGAACGCTCCGGGCCTGGCGCGAGCAGGGGATCTTGCGGACCGAGGATACCCCGTCCTTCTACCTGCATGAGGTCGACTTCACGTATCCCGGCGGCGGTGCGACCCGTCGCGAACTGATCGCGGCAGTGCGCCTCGAACCGTGGGACCGCCGAATCGTGCTGCCCCACGAGCGGACCTTTCCCCGCGCCAAGGCCGACCGGCTACGCTTGCTCACGGCGACCCGAGCGAACCTCAGTCCGATCCTCGCTTTCTACCAGCGCGGCCACGGCGCAACCACGGCTGACCCGCTCGCCGAGGCCTGGGACTGGGCGGCACATCGCGCCCCGGATGCCAGTGGGACGGACGCGGATGGAGCCCAGCATCGCCTCTGGGTGCTGGCAGACGGTCCGCTGGCAGCGCGCATCCACGCGTACTTCGCAGAGCGTCCGGCGTTCATCGCTGACGGTCACCATCGCTACGAAACGGCGCTCACCTACCTGGAGCAGCGGCGCAAGGAGGCGGGCGGGGAGCTCGCACCGGACGATCCTGCCCGCTTCGTGATGATGCATCTGATTGCCGAGGACGATCCGGGCCTCGTCATCCTGCCGCTCCATCGGCTCGTCTCTGGGGTGGGTCGAGACGCGTTCGCGGGGTTGCTCGATCGCTTGCGGGATCGTGTGGACGTCGAGCCAGGACCGGACCTCTCCCAGTCGGATGCCGACGCGGTCGGCCGTCTGATGCAGGGAGTCCGGAAACGCGGGGAACGCGGTCAGGCGGTGGCGTTGTATGGGCCGGAGCGTGAGTCCGTCTGGCTCGTCTCGCGCGTACGGTCGGCTGAGCTGCCATCGGAGATACCGGCCTGCCACGACCCATCGTGGCAGGCGCTCGACGTGGTGTTCGTCGATAATGTCATCGTTCGCCCGCTCCTGGCTGAGCTGGGGCGTTCCGCTGAAGCAGCGCTCGCGTATAGCCGCGACGCTCACGACGCGATCGCGCGGGTCAATGCGGGTGATGCCGACCTGGCCGTGCTCGTGAACCCGACGCGCGTCGAGCAGGTGGCCGCCGTAGCGCTGGCCGATGAGCGCATGCCGGAGAAGTCAACCTACTTCTACCCAAAGGCGCCCACTGGCCTGGTGCTCCGGCCCCTCGAGTAGCCGCCCCCCGTCGGTCCTTCCCCCTGCATGCCTGAGCGTATCGTGCCACCTGCCCGACTCCAGTTCCCGGTGGCATCTCGCAGGTGGTGCTTCGCTCTCCGCCCGACCTGGCAGCACTCCGTCCTCGGCTCGCCGGGACCGGCTTGCCGCTCACCTGGGTAGCACACCTGTGCCGCTCACTCGAGCTGGCCACCGGAGCACGAGCACCCCGGCAGCGGCACGGACATTGCATGCGCGACGCAGCACAGCGACCGGCAAGCGGATCGGTCGGCTCGGGGGCAGTGCTGATGAGGTGGTGGTCGCGATGGCTCGTCGAAGCGGTGCAGACCAGGACGGGGTTCGCGGCCTGCAACATCGCGCATGACGTGGACGTCATCGCCGAGGTGAACCGGGTTCGGCGCCTCCGCACTCGTGAGGCCGGCTCGGACGCTCACCTCGTCAGCCTGAGAAGCCTCGGCGGCGTCCGGGTGGAGCGGCCAATCTTCCCCGTGTGCCGCTCTGGGTGGCACACTTTTCCAGACCGACGACACGCGCGGCGTAGTCCGCTGGATCTGCCTATCGGACCGGACGCAGCATCGCACGTGTGGGCGACGATACCTGACGTCGATCGCTCCAGGCGCTCCGAGAGGTGCTGCGTCAACGCGACGGAAGTCGGTTACGGACACATCACGAACCGGAACTTTTTGCGGCCTCACATCGTTATACGGATACGGGGGACTCTGAGCCGGCACTTCGCTGTTCCTACCACGACTTCGGGGGGAGCGCTCAGGTCCGAAGTCCCTGCGCTGGCAGGCGCCAGCGCCGAAGGAGCGTAACTATGATGGTGACCGATGACGTCGTCACCACCGAAGCAGCCGCCGAATCGAGGGCGGAGGCTTTCAGTGAAGCGCTTCCTCTCTACCTGCACGAGATCGGTCGGGTTCCCCTGCTGACAGCCGCCGCCGAGGTGGAGCTGGCGCAGGCAATTGAGGCCGGCATGGCGGCCGTCCTCCAGTTGCGGGACGGCTCGGCGCGGACGGTTGCGGATGTCGAGCGGCTCGAAGACGAGGTCGCTCGGGGGGCCGAGGCGCGCCGTCGCCTGATCGAGTCGAACCTGCGGCTCGTCGTGAGCGTGGCTCGCCGCTACATGAATCGTGGCATTCCGCTCGGCGACCTGATTCAGGAAGGCAACATCGGGCTGATGCGGGCGGTCGAGAAGTTCGACTACCGTCGTGGCTTCAAGTTCAGCACCTATGCGACCTGGTGGATCCGGCAGGCCGTGAGCCGGGCCCTCGCCGATCACAGCCGTACGATCCGGGTGCCGGTCCACATGGTAGAGACGATCAACCGGTACGTTCGGACGTCGTCCGCACTCCAGCAAGAGTTGGGACGCGAACCAACCACGGACGAGGTCGCGGCGGCAATGGAGATCACCCCCGATCGAGTTCGCGAGATCGTGCGAATTCTCCCGCTGCCGATCTCGCTCGAGAGCCCGGTTGGCGACGAGCAGGACGCCGTCCTGGCGGATTTCGTGGAGGATGAGAACGCCCTGGACCTGGATGAAGCGGCGTCCAGGATGATGCTACGCCTCCGCGTCGATGGCGTCCTCGACACGCTGACCCCGCGTGAGCGGCGGGTGATGGAGCTTCGCTTCGGGCTGGATGGCGATCGGCTATACACGCTGTCCGAGATCGGGCAGGAGCTTGGGGTCACCCGCGAGCGGATTCGACAGATCGAGACGAAGGCGCTCCGCAAGCTGCGCCACCCGAGCCGCGCGCGCCATCTCCGCGACTTCGCCGACTAGCCGCGCGACAGCGCGTCGGCAGCCTACGGGGCCGGACCAGCGACGGGCCGGCCCCGTTCGTCGCCAGTGTCAGGCTCGCTTGGCGCTTACGGCGCGCGTACCAACACCAGGTAGTTTCCGTACTCGCCGGCTGGCCGGTACCGGGGTAGCAGCGCGCCCTCATATGATTGGCGCGTCGTCGGGTCGGCCACCTCCAGCACGAGCACCCGGATTGGGATGCCGAGGTAGGCGCCATCGAACGTGCCGTGGTCCAACTCCCAGACCACGTACTGCCAGGAGTCCTGATCGACGTAGCGCTGATTGCTCAGGTACCAGGCCACATCCTTGGAGGCAACATAGGTTTCGTCGGGCATCAGGAGCGATTGCACGGCGTCGGCAGCCAGCAGGTTGCCGTACCGCCCGTAGAAGTAGGTTGTCGAGCCCGGGCGATCGCGCTGGCCGAGATCCAGCCCAACTGACCAACCGAGCGCCAGGATCGCGAGCGCGACCGGGAGTGAGCAGAGCAGCGAGCGTCGACCGAGAGCGGCCCACGCGACCGTGAATGCCAGCCCGGCCAGGCCCGGTCGCACCAGCAAGTCCCAGATGACGTCGTCGTTCCAACCCACGCCCCAGACGTCGGGCACGCTGGGCATCCACCAGTAGTACAGCCCGGCTGTCCCGAGCATGAGAAGCGCGTACTGGGGGACAGTCGGGCGGTCAGCTATGCGCACGACCAGCGCACCGGATGCCGCTGCCCAGAGCGGCAGCATCGCTACATGGTACTTCGGGAAGCCGCCGGCAAGCTTCATGATGTAGGCGAGGTAGATTGCGGCGCCCAGGACGACGAGCAGATCCGTCGCGTCCAGACCGCGCCCACGCAGCAGCCGCCAGAGCGCCGGCAGGCCGGCTGAGACGAACAGCAGGCAAGAGAATGGCCCGATCCAGAGCAACGCCGGTGCGGCACCGTTGGCAAACGCGGACAGGCTTACCAGCCGGTCCCGCGTCGCCTGGGAGCTTTCGAGCGCCTCGTTGCGCACGACGTCCAGCGTGTAATCGATTGGCATGCCAGTGAGCGCGCTCACACCAATCCAGGTTACGACGAACAGAGCCGATCCCATCGCGACGACCACGAGTGCCTGGAGCATGCCTCGCCAGCCGGTTCTCTGGAACAACCGGGTAAACGCGAACGCCGCCCCCAGCGCCAATGGGGTAGTCAGCTTGCTCCAGAGCGCCAGCGCAAACAGAACGGTCAGGATGCCGATGGTTCGACTGCCCCATAGTCCGGGCGCTCGCACCGCTGCCCAGACAGTCAGCGTCACCAGCACGAGCAACAGGGTGTTGTCGATGTCCAGCACCATCGACGCCTGGATAGCGAGTGGGTTGAGTAGGTACAGCGCGACGGCTATCGCACCGCCGAGGTGTGCCCGCGTTGGGGTGCCGCCGTGAGCCAGGACCGTCCGTCGGGCAAGGTCGAAGGCCAGTGCAGCGGCCACGAGCAGACACGTGATCCCCAGTCCGCGCATCGGCTCCTCGGCGGCTCCGAACAACCAGACCGCCAGACCGAGCGTGTAGACGTAGAGCGGTGGATGCCAGAGCGCCCACTGCTCGCGCAGCCAGTACAGGTGGAGCAGGTAGCCCTGGTTGCCGTAGGGCTGACCTGTCTCGGCGACTGCCCGCGCCCCAAGCGCGAAGTTCACGTCGTCGTAGACGAACGGACGGCCGACCTGACCCACGAGCAGCCAGCCCAACAACGACAGCGCGCCGACGACGACCAGGATGGCGGCGCTCAGCCCGATCACAGTCACTTGTGCACCCGTAGTGCCGTGCGGCCGGGTGCAGGGTACAGATGGGTCGGCAGAGTCCGGAGTGGAGAGGTCCAGCGCGGCGCTCACGAATCCTGATGTCGACGTAGCGGTGTCTGCTGCTCGCCCGCGCCGCCTGGTGTTGCCCGGTCTTCAGGCTCGGGCGACCCGGCCGCACCGGACGCATCTCGCTTCTGGCAGGCCGGCCCGTCAGGACGATTGGGCGCGCGAATCGTACCATGCCGACCGGCAGATCGCGTGGCTGTCCTCTGACGGCGAGAATCGCGCTCATGATCGGCAGGGTCTGTCGCCGTGGGAGAGGCGTTCGGGGCGGGTACTGGGCAGTGACCGGAAAGGGTGGCATTGACCAGCGCGCCCGCCACGAGGATCAAAGCCAGGACGTAGAGCCAGGTCATCAGCAGCAGGAGCGCGCCCAGCGTCTTATACGCCTGGAAGTTCCCGCCCATATAGCCCAGATAGACCGGGAATACCTGGCTGAGCGCCACGAACAACACGCCTGCCAGGACCGCACCAGGCCACACGTCGCGGAAGCCGATCGCCACATTCGGGACGACCCGGTACACCACGAGGAACATCAGCGTCGCTGATAGCAGGGAGACGAGCCAGCCGCTGACCAGCGTCGAATACGGGACTTCGAAGGGCACTACCTGCTCTGAGAGCCCGACGACGAACGTGGCTGCGCCGCCGGCTGCCACTGAGAGCGGCAGGAGTACGGCGTAGACGGCCATCATCGCGAACGAGATCAGGCGCTGACCCACGAATCCCCGATCCGGCGCACCGTAGACACGGTCGAACACAGTGCCCATCGCCCCGAACAGGTTAGAGCCGCTCCAGAGCAGCCCGATCAGGCTGACGATACCCAACAGCCCGCCGATCTCGCGGGTCTGGTCGAGGAAGCTGAGCAGGCTCCCAAGCTGAGACGGAAACTGACTGGCAATCGCGCCGGCGAGCGCCTGTGTCACTTCGGCCCGACGTTCAGGATCCCGCAGGACGAGGCCAAAGATCGAGAGCAGGCCCAGGATCAGCGGGAACAGCGAGAAGAGCGCTTGCCAGGCGATGAGGATGGCGCCCTCACCAGCCTGCCGCGACGTCCAGCGCTTGTAGAACCGCCCGATGCACGACCTGCGCATCCGGCCGATGAGCTTGCCCATGAGCGTCTGCCTCGCACCGCGCCCCCGGGGCACGGCGTGCCGGTGTGCCGATAGGACGTAGCACCCTGGGAACCGTCTGACCCTTCAGGGCCTTGCTCCCAGGGCCTGGCTACCCTGACTGCGCCTGCACAGGGTAGCCGGTTTGACGGCGCCCTGAGCCTCCCGTACCATCGCAACGAGCGGGCGGTCGATGACGGGACGGACCAGGAGGAGAGTACGCGTCGCAGACCGCGAGTCGGCTGCACGCGCAGACTGTGGCCTCGGCGTCGGAGCCGAGGAGCACGTGTAGCCGCCAGAGGCGAGCCGGGCGGACGGCCGGCACGGACTGATGGCGCCCGCGCGGTGCGCGATGGCACGTGAGCGGCGCTGCGAGTTGGGGCAGCCGACGGAACGGAGAGATGCATGTCGAACGTCGAACAAAAGCTTGCCGAGATGGGGTTGTCGTTGCCGAAGCCGCCGGCGCCGGTCGCTAACTACGTGCGGTGTGTGCGGGTGGGGGATCTCGCGTTCCTGTCCGGGCATGGGCCGTCCCGTGATGGTGCGATGGTGTACCAGGGGAAGGTGGGCGCCGAGCGTAGCGTCGAAGAAGGGTACGAGGCGGCAAGACTCGTCATGCTCAACCTCCTGGCGTCGCTGAAGGAGGCGATTCAGGATCTCGATCGTGTCCAGCGAGTCGTCAAACTGCTCGGGATGGTGAACTGCACGCCGGACTTCGGACAGCAGCCGGAGGTGATCAACGGCGCCTCGGATCTGCTGGTGGAACTCTACGGCGAGCGGGGCCGCCACGCACGATCGGCCGTCGGCATGGCAAGCCTGCCACGCGGCATCACCGTCGAGATCGAGATGATCGTCCAGGTGGCAGAAGGCGGCGGCGCGTAACCCGAACGCTGACTGGCGCGAGCCGAACCGTATAATCAAGGGTTGCGGTTCGCGCTTGTACCTCCTGGTGCCAGGTGAACCGAGCGGACCTTCGAGGCGAGACCGAGGACGGTGGCTATTCCAGCCGACGTGGCGAGCGACCTGGACAGCGCGGCAGCCGCGCTGATCGAGCGCATCATCCCAAACCTGAACCTCCTTGCCGATCTGCTCCACGCGGACGTGCTGTTGTTCGCGCGGGCCGGATCGCAGGTCGAGGTCTTGGCGCATGCCCAGCCGGTGCCAGTACCGTCGGTGTACCAGGACTCACTGACCGGCCGCCGGCTACGCCGCGAGCAGGTGCTGCCGATTGCCCGGCTGCTCTATCAGGGGCGGCCGAGTCACGAGGTCCAGGGCGCAGTCGTCGGCGGCGTACCGATCGTCCGCGAGGTCATCCCGGTCCGTGCGGCTGGTGGGCACATCGTCGCGGCGCTGGCAACCGAGACGGCGGTCATCGAGCACGAGCGGTTCCGTAAGCGCGACTCGGTGCCGCGCCGCGCCATCCTTCGGGTGCGCGACCTCGTCGCCCGTGGGCGGCTCGATGGCGGGCAGAACATCGGCCGCCTCGGCATCCACGACGGTATCCTCGTGATCGACGCAAACGGCCTGATCCAATATGCCTCGACGGCTGCCGAGGGGTTCTACCGGCTGCTCGGCTACGTTGACAGCCTGGTGCACACCCAGCTTTCCGAGCTCGAAACGAACGAGTACATCGCCTTCCGGTCGATGGAGACGGGAGTGTGCCTCGAGCAGCGAGTCGCGGAGCAGGACCGCGTCTGGATTAAGAAGGTGGTCCCACTGATGGCCGACGAGACGCCGAGCCTGATCTCCCGCCTCCCCGGCACGTTCAGCCGCCACCCGGTGGGCGCGATCGTCATCATCCAGGACGTGACCGACGAATACCGGAAGGAGCAGGAACTCAAAGTCAAGAGCGCCATGATCCAGGAGATTCACCATCGGGTGAAGAACAATCTCCAGACCATCACCGCACTCCTGCGGCTCCAGGCACGGCGGGCCCCGTCGCCGGAAGTTGCCGAGACGTTGATGGAGACGGTCGGCCGGATCATGAGCGTTGCCGTCGTCCACGAGTTTCTCTCCAAGGACGAGTCGAGCATTATCAACATCCATGAGGTCGCCAAGCGGATCGCTCAAGAGTTCTTGACCGGCACGCTCGATCCCGAAAAGAAGATCTCGATTCAAATCGAGGGCGAGCGCCAGTTCTTGATGCCAGCCCAGCAGGCGACATCGTGTGCGCTGATCGTGAACGAGCTCATTCAGAACGCCGTCGAGCACGGCTTCGCGCACAAGAGCGAGGGCACGATCGTCATCCGGCTGCTCCAGACCGAGGACAGCATGCGGATCGAGATCGAGGATGACGGCGAAGGTCTGCCCGAGGGATTCGACCTATCGCGCGGCGGGCTCGGGCTCCAGATCATCCGGACGCTCGTCCGCGAGGATCTGAAGGGCGAATTTCAGCTTGAGAATGGCGAGGGGGTACGGGCCGTCGTGTCGTTCCCCCGCCGGGCACTCCCTCGCATCGCTCGCGCCCAGATCCAACAACCGGGGCTGGTGCCCGGGCAAGTAGCCGGGCAGCCCCCGGTGCAGGCACGTGGAGGAGCTATATGACCGCCAGAAGGATCGTCATTGCGGAGGACGAGCCGCTCGCGCGGCTCGATCTCGAACAGATGTTGGAGAACCTCGGGCACGAGGTCGTCGGTCAGGCCGGCGATGGCCGCACGGCGGTTGAAGTGGCCCGTGAGGTGAAGCCGGATCTCGTCATCATGGACATCAAGATGCCCGGCGAGATCACCGGCGTCGACGCTGCCAAGGAGCTCGCTGAGGACCGGGTAGCCCCGGTTCTACTGCTGACGGCGTACTCCGATCAGGAGTTCATCGAAGGCGCGCGTGATGCCGGCGTCATGGGCTATCTCGTGAAGCCGTACGGCGAGAATCAGCTTGCTCCGGCCATCGAGGTGGCATTGGCCCGCTTCGGCGAGTACCGCGAGCTTCACAAGGAGCTTGGCGACACCAAGGAAGCGTTGATGACGCGCAAGATCGTCGAGCGCGCCAAGGGCGTCCTGATGGATACGCACGGCCTCAAGGAAGCCGAGGCGTTCCACCGCATCCAGCGGCTCAGCATGAACAGCCGCAAGTCGATGCGCGAGGTAGCCGAGGCGATTCTGCTAACGCACGGCATCGAGCAACCGCGCTAAGCATCTCCGGCTCGCCAGACCCGACTTGACGGGGCGCGCTCGGCCGCGCCCCGTCGACATTTCTAGCGGGGGGCGACCGGCGGCGTCAGGCCGATGAGCGTCGCGACGAAGAAGATGACCGATGCGACCAGGAACAGGCCGAACATGCTCACGCCGACCGCGAGCATGAACCCGCAGCCGAACTTGAAACCAGCCCCGACCGACAGGGCCAGCGGCAGGTACATCGGCTCTTGTGGCTCGGGCGCATACGACATCGCAAGTTCGGTGTCACCGAGATACGGGTGATGGTCGACCGGATCGGCAGCGATGCCAAGCGTTCCGAAGCCATGGGGCGCGGTAGGCGGCTCCGCGCGCAACTGGTCCAGACCCCTCGGCGCTACCACGCTCTCGGCAAGGGGAGCGGTGCGCGGCGCCTGGGGCGGCGAGAGTGGAGCCGACGGTTGTTGCTGGACGGGCGGCTGCTGGGCCGACATCGCGCCGGCCTCCGGCCGCTGGGTATCGTCTTGCAAGGTGGTCCTCGAGGTGTCGTGCTCCCGTCACGCTCCCAGCGCGGCGGCAGGCTCGATCGTGGGTCTGGGAGGCGCCGGCTCGGGACGCTGTCCACGGAGCCGGCCTCGCTCACCGGATCGAAAGCCCGCCCATTCTAGCAGAGCGCAGGCCGGACTATCAGCGCGTCAAGCCGCGTACCCGTGCACCCGCGACGCACCCGTCCATCCACGGCGCTCAGTCGCTTGCGGCACCCGCCAGGTCGACGTTCGTAGCGGAACGTGAGCGGTTTGCAGCGCCCGCCCCCGGTACCTGCTGGTGGGCGTGATAGGAGCTCCGGACGAGCGGCCCGGACTCGACGTGGCCGAAGCCCAGCGCCTGGGCCTCCACCTTGAGCTCGGCAAACTCTTCCGGCGGGACGTACCGCTCGACAGGCAGATGGCGCATTGTCGGACGTAGGTACTGGCCGACCGTCAGCACGTCGACCTGACTCGTGCGCAGATCCGTGAACACCTGAAGCAGTTCCTCGCGAGTCTCACCCAGGCCGGCCATCAGGCCGGATTTGGTCACGATATCTGGCGCGAGCTCCTTGCCACGCCGGAGAAGCTCGAGCGACTGTTCGTAGATCGCCTTGGGTCGAACCCGGCGATACAGGCGTGGCACCGTCTCCAGGTTGTGGTTCAGGATATCCGGGCGGGCCTCCATCACCGTTGCGAGAGCATCCCAGTTGCCCTGGAAGTCGGGGATCAGCACCTCGATGCCGCAGTCCGGCACCCGCTGCCGTAGCTCGCGGATCGTCTCGGCGAAGATCTGGGAGCCGCCGTCCGGCAGGTCGTCGCGGGTGACCGAGGTGATGACGATGTGGCGCAACCCGATCTTCTCGACCGCCTCTGCCAGCCGGCGCGGCTCCTCCAGGTCGAGGCCAGTTGGACGCCCGGTCGTCACGTTGCAGAAGCCGCAGTTGCGGGTGCAGACGTCACCCAGAATCAGGAACGTCGCGGTCCGGTTCTCCCAGCATTCGCCGATGTTCGGGCAGAGCGCCTCCTCGCAGATGGTATGAAGACTCTGTGCCCGCATCAGGTCACGCAGCTCGGTGTAGTTGTCGCCCTGGGGGAACTTGACCTTTAGCCAGGCTGGACGCGATCCGCGCGGCGCCGGCGCGTCCACCGAGAGTGGGACGGTCCGGGGAACGATCGGTAGTGGTAGTGTCGCCATGCTGTGCTCGAAACCTTCCTGGCCGGCGAGTGGAGCCACTCCCTCGCCGGCCAGCACACTCAGTAGATCGCGGCCCCTGGCGCGTATGCCTCGACTCGCCGCTTGACGCTCTGGAGGAAGCGCAGTGCTTCAGCTCCATCGGTGATGCGGTGGTCGAAGGAGAGGCAGGCGTTCATCATGCTCCGGATGGCGATGGCGTCGTCGCCAGTCACGACCGGGCGCTTGACGATGGCCTCCATCGTAATGATGCCCGCTTGCGGCTGGTTGATGATTGGGCCGGAGGCGATCGAGCCGAGCGCGCCGGTGTTATTGACTGTAAAGGTGCCGCCCTGGAGATCATCCATCGTCAGGCGGCCCTCGCGTGCGCGGGTCACCACGTCGCGCAGGGCCAGGGCGAGGCCGGTGACGCTTTTCTGATCGGCGTCTCGGATGACCGGCACCACCAGCCCGTTCTGGATCGCGATGGCGATGCCCATGTTGATGCGCTTCTTCAGCACGACGCCCCGATCGGACCAGCGAGCGTTCAAGTGCGGATTCTCGCGGAGCGCTTCCACGACCGCCTTGACGAAGAATGGCAGGAAGGTCAGTTCGAACCCTTCGCGCGCCTTCCAGGCTTCGAGCAGGCTGGCGCGGAGCCTGACCAGCCCGGTCACGTCGATCTCGACCATGCCCCAGGCGTGAGGCGAGGTCTGGAGGCTACGGACCATGTGCTCGGCGATGGCTCGGCGCATCGGGAGGAGCGGCACGAGCTCTTCGTCCGGGGCGAGCACCTCGGGGGACAACCCGGCGGCAGCCGGCTGCATGGCGGCTGGTGCAGCCGTGGGCTGTGGCGTGGCGAGGGGAGCCGGAGGCGCAGGGGCGTAGGCCGGTGCCGGCGGGTAGGCTGGGGCCGGGTGAACGGATGGCGTTGGCGGGCTTGCGACGGCGGTGGCCGATGCGGCCGCGGCCTCGGGGACCGGCTGGAGGCCGCGCCCTTCGATGAAGCCGACGATGTCGTCCTTGGTCACCCGGCCGCCGAGTCCGCTGCCGCTGATCTGGTCCAGATGGATGCCGTACTTGCGGGCGAGCGCACGGACGAACGGCGAAGCGCGCTTCGGAGAGCCGTCACCGCCAGGGGTGCCACGCTCATCGGCGCCTGCCGTCGCCGGTTCGGGAGCGGCGGCAGGGGTGCGCACCAGTGACGGCGCACGTTCTGGCACGGTCGCCAGTTCCCCGGCGCTCACCTCGGCGACGAGGGCGGGACCGGCAGCCGCTGAGGTGACGGCCGTGCTGGCGCTCGCGCTGCCGGACACGTCCGGCGCGACGCCCGAGCCGTCGCCGATCACGATCAGCGCCGCGCCAACCGGAACGGTGTCGCCCTCTTGCACCACAATCTGCTCGACGATGCCCGCCACCGGCGACGGGATCTCGGTGTTCACCTTGTCGGTCATGACCTCGACGATCGGCTCATCCCGCTCGACGCGCTCGCCGGGCGCCTTGAGCCACTTGCCGATCGTGCCCTCGGCGACCGACTCGCCGAGTTGGGGCATCGTGATGGTCGTCGACATACGCTCCTCGAAGGGTCAGTAGGCTATGAACGATCAGGAGGGTATCAGCGATCGGGTAGCCGCGTTCTGGTGGGCGGACTGAACGGCTGGCACACGGTCAGGGATCGATCGGTCGGCGGGCATGTGTCAGTAGGCCGCGAGGCGCCGGAGTGCGGCCAGCACGTCGTCGACGTTTGGGATCACGGCATCCTCCAGGCTCGGGGCGTATGGAATGGGGGTGTCAGCAGCGGCGACCCGCACGATTGGGCCGTCCAACTGCTCGAAGTACTCCTCAGCCAGGGTCGCGGCGATCTCGGCCCCCACACCACCGGTCTTGTTGTCCTCGTGGACGATTAGCACCTTGTTGGTCTTCGAGATCGATTGCCCAATCGTCTCCTTGTCCAACGGAGCGAGGGTGCGGAGGTCCAGCACCTCGACCGACACGCCCTCGCGCTCGACCTGCTCGGCCGCCTCGAGCGCCAGGTGTACCCCGACTCCGTAGGTGACAATCGTGACGTCCTCGCCTGGGCGCTTGATGTCGGCTGACGAGAGCGGCACGGTGTAGTCACCCTCCGGAACCTCGCCCTTGATCCGGCGGTAGCTCTTCTTGTGTTCGAAGAACAAGACCGGATCTGGGTCACGGATCGCCGCTTTGAGCAGTCCCTTACAGTCGTAGGGGGTGGACGGAACGACGATCTTGAGGCCCGGGACGTGAAAGAACAGGGCCTCGACGCTCTGCGAGTGGTAGAGGCCGCCGTGGACTCCCGCCCCGAAGGGAGCGCGGATGACGATCGGGCAGCCGTAGGCGCCGTTCGAGCGGTAGCGAATCTTGGCCGCCTCGTTGACGATCTGGTCGTAGGCCGGGTGGATGTAATCGGCGAACTGAATCTCGGCGACCGGCCGCATCCCGTTGAGCGCCGCTCCGATGGCAACCCCGGCGATCCCAAGTTCGGCGATTGGGGTGTCGATGACACGCTCGGCCCCGAACCGTTTCTGGAGACCCTCGGTAGCACGGAAGACGCCGCCGTGAATCCCAACGTCCTCGCCCAAGACGATGACGGACGGGTCACGCGCCATCTCTTCGTGGAGCGCCTCGTTGACCGCTTCGAGTAGCGACTTCAGAGCCATCCGACCGATCCCTCTCGGGCGGCCGGATGATGCACGACCTGCCGCGCGCCGATGCGTGGCATCCGTGCTCTCCGTGCGCCCGCCTGGGGCCGCGCCGACGAGCGGCCTGGACGCGGCACCGGCCTGGCTGGGCCGCCCTGCGCTGACGTGTGTCAGCGTTCCCGCGCCGCCCACGCCACGATGCCAGGTCCGGCACCATGGTAGCACACCCCCTGGCCGGCCTCCCCGCCCCCACCTCACGCCCCGTCGCATTCCACGCTGTCTCGGGCGCGAATCCTGACACTTTCCAGCCCCGCCGCCATAATGGGCGCACACCGGCTGATGCGCTGCCCTGGCAATCGTGGACGATGTACGCATCGATGGCGGCGTATTCGCGATTCGAATGGCAGGGCGGAGCTCGAGTACAGGTGGGGCGGCGAGAGGCGCGCCCTGGATGACGGAATTCCTGATGACGACAGACACCGCCAGCGTCGAGCTACGGACGCCCCTTCTTGACGTGCTATCGCGCACCTTCTACGCCCGACCGACCCTCGACGTCGCGCCGGATCTGCTCGGTTGCTGGCTCGTTCACGATCTGCCGGAGGGCCGGCGAGCTGGCCGGATCGTCGAGGTCGAAGCGTACGTTGGGACGGACGATCTGGCGTCGCACGCCTCGCGTGGCCGGACCGCCCGTACCAGGGTGATGTTCGGGCCGCCCGGCCACGCCTACGTGTATCTCATCTACGGCATGTACCATTGCTTCAACGTCGTGACCGACGCCACCGGTGTGGCCGGGGCCGTCCTGGTGCGGGCGCTTAGGCCAGGCTTCGAGGAGCCTGGGCGGACGGACGGCCCTGGCCGACTGTGCCGGGCGCTCGGCATAGACCGCCGGCACAACGGCCTCGACCTGACGACCGAGTCGCTCTGGATCGGCCGACCCCGCGATCCGGCACCGGTCGCCCGCATCGAAACGTCAGCCCGCATCGGCGTAGACTATGCGGGAGCCTGGGCCGCCCGCCCCTGGCGCTTTTTCGACGCGAGCAGCCCGAACGTCTCGGCCCGGCCGCGCCGAGCGAAACGGTGACGTCGATCGCGCTCACGTCCGCGCGCTGCCTCGCCCCCCGCCTCGTCCCCACCTCCTCCATCAATCCTGTGTGCGTGTCTCACACCTGGTGGCCCCGAGCTCATAGCACCACGCCGACTGGCGGTTGACGTCGGGGCTTCGCGCTCCACGTTTCGCTAGCTGTTAGCAGTGCGGAAGACACCCACTGCCGAAATGCTTAACAGCAGCAGCCATCTGTCTTACATTTGAGCGACAATGCCCTGCTGCCGGCGGCCGTGTCCGCCCGACGTCGGCCCGCTTCGGCCGCTAGGCAGGCGAGGAAGCTCAGGAGCGGTGTGAGGTTCGGGCGACGAACGCTTTCGCTCGGTGAAACCGCTCGAGTAGATGCTGCTACGCTTACGCCGGTCGGGCCTGCCGCCCGGCGCGCACCCGGATCGACGAACACGCAGGTAGCCTGACAGCCGCCGGGGACGGCGGTGCCCTTGCGAGCCAGACCGCTGGCCTGCACCAGGAGGCGACGATGCCTGACCGCGAGCTTCGCGACCCCCGTGCCACCCGCTCCCTCTCGCGCCGCGGCTTCTTGAAGGCGGCGCTCGGAACGACCAGCCTGCTCCTCATGAGTACGTCGGTAGCCGCGACGGTCGCAGAGGCTGCCACCGGCCCGGTAAGCGGACCAGTCACGGCGCCGTTCGCGCCGAAGCAGACCAACCTGAGCGGCACCAAACTGAGCTATCTCGGCTGGGCCAGTTTCATCCCCACCGCCGACGCCTTTGTCAAGCAGCAGATCCAGCAGGGCTTCGCCACGGAGACCGGCGCCGAGGTGTCGGTTGAGTTCGTCAATGCGAACGACATCCAGCCCAAGCTCTCAGCCTCGATTCAGACGGGCGCCGGGCCGGATATCGTCCACATCCGCGACAACTGGGCCCAGACGTACATTCAGAGCATGACCGACGTCAGCGACGTGGTCCACGATCTTCAGCAGACGTACGGCCAGTTCTACCCGATCTTCGCCAACAACGACTCGGTTGGCGGCTCCTGGTACGCCATGCCCCATGACAATAGCGGCGGCGCGTACCACTGGCGACAATCGATGTTCGGCGAGGTCGGCTACAGCAACTTCCCCACGACCTACGACGACCTGTTCGCCGCTGGCAAGGCCCTCAAGGACACCGGTCGGCCGCTTGGACAGGCATTCGGGCACAGCTTCGGCGATCCGCCCGGCTGGTGCTACTCGATGCTCTGGAACTACGGCGGCCGAGAGGTCGACGAGCAGGGCCGGGTAGCGATCAACTCTGCGGAGACGATCTCTGCCCTCAATACGATGAAGCAGGCGTACCTGGACGCCTTCGACGAGACCGGCCTGGCCTGGGACGATGGCTCCAACAACCGGGCTTTCCTGGCCGAGACGGTCTCGGCGACGCTGAATGGATCGAGCATCTGGTTCGTCGCCCGGAACGACAACATGCCGTTCTTCGACGACATCGGCCTCGCGAACATCCCCAGTGGCCCGAAGGACCATGCACTGTTGCTCGGAACCGATCACTACGTCATTCCGAAGTACAGCCAGAACGTAGACGCCGCAAAGGAACTGCTGCGCTACTTGATGCGGCCCGACGTCTACACGCCGCGCTTCCTGGAGAATCAGAGCTACATCGCGGGAATCAGTCCGCAACACGATGCGATGCTGCCCTGGGATCAACTGCCGCCGGCCGTGAGCGTCTTCCGGGATCTCGGCCCGATCGGCAGGACGGTCGGCTGGCCGGGGCCGGCCAGTCAGAGGGCCGGTCTGGCCTGGTCGCGTTACACCGTCGTCGACATGTTCGCACGGGTCATTCAGGGCGAACCGGCCGAGTCGGCGGCTGCCTGGGCCGAGGGCGAGCTGAAGTCGGTGTACGAGGCGTAACAGCGTCGTGAGCGGGGCAGGGCGCGGCTGAGCCGCTGTCCACGAGCGCCGCGCTCCGTGGTGTCGGATGCGATGAGGGGACGAGCCTACTGGCTCGCCCCCTCGGTTGCTGGACCGTCAGGAACGGCGCCCCAGCCCGATGCGCATCTGCCCTGCGGCGGAGACGCTGAATTAGCCCTCGACGGCCTTGACCTGCCGGACGACGAGCGCTGATTCCTTCTCGAGTTGAGCCGCCAGATCCTTCAGCGCGGTTTCGGCCGGCTCCTTGTTGATCGTGATCCGCTCCAGCCCCTTCACGATCATCTGCTGGCCGTTTGGCACGAAGACCCGAGCGGTATCCTGCGGCCGTACCAGCTCGAGTTGCTTGGCTGCCGTCTGGTAGTTCGGCTTCTGCTGGTAGAACGCCTGCATCGGCCCGGCGATTGCCGACTTCCGTACCGGCAGATAGCCCGTCGCCTGCGACCAGATCGCCGTCTGCTCGGGCGAGGTGGCGAACTGGAGGAACTTGAAGGCCGCCTCCTGGCGCTCCTTCGGCGCTGATGCCATGATCGCAAGGCCGGCGCCGCCGGTTGGGCAGCCGAAGCCGACCGGTCCCTTCGGCAGGAATCCGGTCCCGACCTTGAATTTGGCGTTCGCCTCGTGCCCGGTGAGGCCGCCCGTCGAGCCGATCAGTGCGGTGGCGATGCCGCCCCGGAAGTCGTTGTCAGGGTTGGCAGGGGTGCTTGCCCAGCCGTCCACGACCGTCGAGCGCAAGAACTCGCCGGCGTCCACGGCCGGCTTATCGCCGATGTGGATCGAGAAGTCCGGATCCGAGTACGAGCCGCCCCAGCCCCAGACGTTGCTCTGGAACGACCAGTCGATGTAGCCGCCCGCGCCCGGATGGGCGAGCGCGAAGCGGGTGACGTTGCCGCCATCCTTCTTCAGGAGCTTCGGTGCCCACTCCTTCAATTCTGCCCAGGACTCCGGGCCGCGGTCGGGCAGGCCGGCCTCCTGCCAGGCGTCCTTGTTGTAGTAGAAGAGCGGAGTGCTGCGCGCGTACGGCAGCCAGACCACCTGGCCCTTGCGCGTCCCCTCGTTGAGGAAGGCGTCGACGTAGTCGGACTTGTCGACGTTGTTCGCCTTCATCAGGTCGTCGAGCGGGATGATCGCCTTGTTCAAGTAGAACTTGAACCACCAGACGTCGGACAGGATCGAGAGGTCCGGCGCCTGGCGGGCCTGGAGAGCGGCCGTCAACTTCTGGCCGGTCTCCTCGTAGGAACCCTGGAACTGATTGTCGACGGTGACGTCCTTCTGGCTCTCGTTGAAGCGATTCACCATCGCCTGCATCTGATCGCCGTTGTTGGCGGTGAACGAACTCCAGAGGGTGATCTTGACACCGGAGCCGGTCTTGCTAGCCGCCGATGGAGCCGTCTGACCGGCGGCGGCTGGCGAGGCAGCCGGCGAGGCCGCGGCGGCTGGCGAGGCGGCAGCCGCCGGCTTGGTCGCAGCCGGCTGCGCGGCCGGCGCGGCGGCCTGCGTTGGCTTGGTCTCAGCCGGCTTGGATTCGGACTTCGAGGCGGCCGGCGCGGCCGGTGCCGAACTGCCGCAGGCGCTCAGCAGCGTCAGGCCGGCGGCGCCAGCGATGACCTTGAGCAGGGCACGACGTGACGTCTTCTGCACGATCCCGTTCCTCCCGTGGTAGGGGGTCTTGTCACGAGTTGCACCCGCCCGGAACGGCGGGTGCAGAGGCGCATGTGTACGTGCCGGCCGGTCTTCGGACTAGCCCTTGACCGCGCCGGCGGCGATACCCTCGACGATGTGGCGCTGAGCCCAGATGAACACCAGTAAGAGCGGCATGATGACGTAGAGCGCGCCTGCCATGACGACGCCCCACTGCGTGTTCCCCTCCTGGTCGAGCAACCAGAAGATGCCGATCGGAAGCGTCCGCATGTCGGCGGTGTTGGTGATGACGAGCGGCCACAGGAAATCGTTCCAGACATCCTGAGTCGCCAGCAGCGTGAACGTCACCACGACCGGCATCGAGAGCGGCAGCAGGATGCGCCAGAGCATCCCCAGGTGGCCGACGCCATCCACGCGGGCAGCGTCCATGATGTCACGCGGCAGCCCGAGGAACGCCTGCCGCATCAGGAACGCGCCGATGGCCGTCGGGACGTGCGGCAGAATCAGGGCCGGGTACGTGTTCACGAGGTTGAGCTCGGCGAACAGCAGGTAGTTCGGAACGACCACAATCTGCGGCGGGATCATCAACGCGCCGAGGATGAAGGCGAACACCGCCGTCTTGAACGGGAAGCGCACCATGACGAGCGCGTACGCGGTCATCGCGCCCATGATGAGTTTGCCGGCGACGCCCGCGACGGTCACCACGACCGTATTGACGTAGTAGAGGCCGAACGGCGCCGAGTGCCAAGCTTCCACGAAATTGTCAAGCGTCGGCTCGTGCGGGATCCAGGTCGCGGGGAAGATGTAGATCTCGCTGGTGGCCTTGAACGCCGCCGAGAGCAGCCAGGCGAGCGGCACCCCGATGATGGCGACGGCCAGCAACATCGCCAGGTAGCCAATGGCCTGCGAGACAACGCGGTCCCAATGGACGCGGCGGCGCGTCAGTGCGCCGGGTGGTGAGCCGGCGTGCTCCAGGGCGGTCACGGCTGCTCCTCGCGAACGGATACGCCGCGATCGGTTGTGCGGCGAGTGTCATTGACGTTCATGCGGAATAGGTCACCCGTCGTTCGACGTACCGAAGCTGCAACAGCGTGATCGCGAAGAGGATCGAGAACAGCACGACTGCCGCGACACCCTCTCGCCCGGCCCGGAAGCCGACGAAGCCTTGCTCGTAGAGGTAGTAGATCAACGTCGTGGTTGCGTCGACCGGACCACCTCGTGTGAGCACGTGGATGATGTCGAAGGTCTGGTAGCTGAACTGGATGCCGGTCACCAGGAGCAGAAAGAAGGTGATCGGCGCGAGGCCCGGGATGGTCACGTTGCGGAAGCGGCCCCAGGCATTCGCGCCGTCGATGCCGGCCGCTTCGTACAACTCCTTCGGAATGGACTGGAGGCCGGCCAGGAAGATGACCAGCGAGTAGCCGACGTTCTTCCAGACCGTCACGATGATCAGGCCCACCATCGCTAGGTTCGGGTCGCGCAGCCAGTTCGGCGGGACCACGTTGATCGGCGAGAGCAGGGTACGGAACAGTCCGTAGGATGGGTCGAAGATGAAGACCCAGACCACGGCGATGGCTGCGCCAGACAGCATGTGCGGCGCGAACAGGATGCTGCGGGCGGCGTTCCGACCCCACAGCCGCTGATTGAGCAGCAGGGCCAGCGCCAGCCCAAATCCGAGCGTCAGCACCACCGAACTGACGGTCATCACCGCCGTGTTCCGCAGGGCGCGTAAGAACCCTGGATCGGTGAACGCTTCCACGTAATTGTCGAGGCCGACCGGGATCATGATCGGCGAAAGGAAGTCCCATTCGTGGAACGAGAGGTAGACGTTGTAGATCAACGGCCGGTAGCTGAAGATCGCGAACAGCAGCAGGTTCGGCCCGGTCAGCGCCATGAAGAGCAGCCAGTCCCGCCACTCTCGCTGCAGGCGCGACCGTCCGCCGGCGCGCTCTGCCGGTGCCACGACTCGCTCTACGCCCATTGTCGGTTCACCGTACCTGAGTCTCCATCAGCGTTTCGCTCAGCGCGCTTTCCGACTGCCGCCGCACAGGTTCGCGGCCCCGGCCGGCAGGCACGGCTCCGTCGAATGGCCGCCGTGAGTATCGCATCGGCGCGGACCATTGCGCGATGGTACCAGTTGGATGCTGCTTTCGAGTATGCCCAGATCATCGTCCCGTTATCGTGAGCGTAACACGCCGTTTGAAGGGATGGGAGAGGGCCGCCAGAGGCGGCGCGGCACCATTCTATCGCAGCCGCTGGAAGATGCATGGGGGCGTGGCCGTCACGCGCCTTTCGTACCCCCACCGGGGCGCAAGCGACCGCGCCGGAACGCCTCATGCGCAAGCGAGGTGAGCGCGACGAGGCCGCCGGCGGCCAGGATCGCCAGGAGCGGATCGACTGGGTAGCGGTAGCGGGGCACGTAGCCGACCAGGGCCGCGCTCGGGAAGACTAGCGCCACGACGGCTAACAGCAGCAGCAACGTCGCGCCGCGCGGGCCGCGCACCAGCCCCCAGCCAAGCCCGACGAAAACCAGGGGCACCAGCGCGTACCGCCAGGCGTAGGGCTGGAAGATGCCGGTCACCGCGTCGGCCTTCGAATATTCCAACTCCTGCACCTGGCTGGGCGGGCTGTAGAGGTGCGCGATCGACGCCTCGCCGAGCCAGTCCTCGCGTAGCTCGCCGTCCTTGCGGGTCGACCAGTGGGTCCGCAGCCGTTCTTCCTCTCCGACCAGCAGCCGGCGGAACTTGGCGAGCGTTCCCTCGACGTAGCGACCAGGTTGGTCGCGGAAGATCTCGAGGGCGACGTTGCGTAGCGCCCGGTCGGCCTCGGTCTCGGTCAGGTCGAAGGTGGTGCGAATGCGATGGTTGATGGCGCTTGGGCGGGCGTCACGGGCCATCTGGGTCAGGATGAGCTTCCGAATCTCCGGGTTGCGTGCATCCCCGCTCGGGGCGGGCGAGTCCGGGTCGGGCAGCGTGAAGCCCTCGTCGTGACGAATGATCCTCCCGATCAGGGTCTGACCGAGCGCGCCGGCGCCGTCGACTTTGCCGGTGACGAACGACGTGCGTACGACCCACGGCGCCAGGATGATGGCGAAGCCCGCCAACACGAGCGCGGTAGGATGAAGCCAGGCGCGCAACCGGCCGCGGTACTCGACCAGCAGCGCCAATGGCACGATCGGTAGCAGCGCCTGACCGATCGGGCGGGAGAGCGCGGCAAGCGCCAGCACGATCCCGCCGACCAGGAAGAGCCAGCCTCGTTCGTAGCGCAGCGCCGCCACGATCGCGCCAAGCCCAATCGACAGCAGCGGGATGAACAACGGCTCGGCCAGGATGTAGTGTTCGAGGATCAGGAGCGGCGCGGACACGGCGACGAGCAGTCCGGCTACGGCGCCGGCCGTACGTCCAAACATCGCCCGGCCGAGCCAGTAGGTGGCCGCGACCGTCGCCAGCCCTAGCAGATGCTGGGCGAGCGCCAGCCCCCGCAAGTCCTCGCCGAACAGCGCGACGACGCCAGCGATAAAGAGTGGATACAGGGGGGTTCGCCGCAGCGGCAGATCGAAGCCAAGGCCATGGGCAAACTCGTACCCCACCTGGAAGTAGGCGATGCTGTCGCGGCGGATAAAGAGTGGCGCGCGCACCACAAAGGCCGCTCGGACGACGGCCGCGACCACCAGCAGCACGATCATCAGGATGAGGTCGGGGTGGGCGCGGGCGAATGCGACGAACCGGCTAACGAATGCACGAGGGGGCGGCGACGGACGCGCCGTCGTCGCGGAGACCGCGAGGGCGGCCATCAGCGGCGGCGAAGACTCGGCGCGAAGCCGATCAGCAAGGCCGCCGCGCTCATCAGCAAGATCACCAGCAAGGAGGGGCCGGCCATCAGCCCTGGCCCGAGGTACATCGCCCAGAAGAGGTAGGTGGTCCCGAGCAACAGGGTCGGTATGCCAATCGCGTTCGAATAGTCCCAGACCCAGGTGAACATATCGGTAACGGCGATGCCGGCCTTCCCACCGGGTTTCTTGCGGGACACCTTACGCTCGACGTAGGCGCCGGCGAAAAACACGGCCATCCAGCCGATCACGAAAATCAGCAGGAGGGTGATGGCGCCAGCGGCGGCACTCGCGAAGGACTGCATGTCGAACGGATGCTACCAAAAGCAGGGGCCCGGCCGCTCAATATGAGACGATCGAGCCGAAGCGATCGAGTTGAGACAATCGGGCCGAAGCGATCGAGCCGGCGCGGCGCTCCTTGACCGCTCATCTGGCTCCGAGTGGACTCCTGGGGGCACCCCTCAACGCCTGGGTGACAGGTCAGTCGTACTCGTGCCGGCCGTCCTGGGAGGAGTGTGCTCTCCGCCCTCGCCAGACCGTCTGCCCGTGCCGAGCCGTTCGCCCTCGCCGGGCTGTCCGCCCTCGCCAGACCGTCCCTCTTCCTCCTCCTCCTCCTCTTCTTCATCCTTCTCCTCTTGCTCCAGCGCAAGTTCCTCCAGGTCGAGGTCGCGCAGGGCGTGGCGAAGCGCCGCGTCATGGATGATGCCCCGATCCCGCAGGTTGATGACGGCCTGCCGCCGGGCTTCGATCAGATCGTACTGAAGGCGTCGCTCGGCGTCGTGGCGCTCCTCATCCTCTTCGGTCACGCTGTCCGAGGCATGTCGAGCGAGGTGCTGGTAGCGCGTGCGGAGGCGGTCGAGGATCTCCGGGGCAGCCCACCTTTGACCTCGGAGCGTGTCCAGCCGGGCGAGCGCAGCGCGGGCTTCGGCCAGGTGCGCCCGCTCGACGTCACGCTCGCTCGCATCGCCTTCCCGGACCCCCAGCCAGCGGATCAAGAGCGGCAAACTCAGCCCCTGGGTTACCAGCGTCACCACGATGACGGTGAACGCCAGCGCAATGATCAGGTCACGGCCAGGAAACGGCGCACCGTTGGGTAACGTGAACGGGATCGCCAGTGCCGCCGCTAACGAATCGCCGCCGCGCATCCCCGTCCAACCCATGATGACAACCTGCTGCCAGGGCGGCGCCGGGTCACGGCGGCGCACTCCGGCGCTCAGCAAGCGCGGCAGGTACGTCGACGGGAAGACCCACACCAGCCGAAGGACGATCACCGTGAGACAGACCAGCACGGCGCTTACCTCCACCGTTGCCGGCGGCCGCTCGGCCAGGGCGCCGGTGAGGGTCGGAAGTTGGAGGCCGACCAGGATGAAGAGCAGCCCGTTTAGGATGAAGACCAGCACTTCCCAGACCGCCGACGCCTCGATCCGCGTGGCGGCCGACAGGAGCACCGGCGAGCGCCAGCCAGTGTACAACCCGGCGGCGGCCACCGCGACCACGCCCGAGACGCCGACCGCCTCGGCCGGCAGGTACGCCGCGAAAGGTGCTAGGATCGACAACGTGATCTCGGTCGGCGGATCGTCGAGGTGCGCCCAGATCCTCTCGACCAACCAGCCGACTGCAAGCCCGAACGCGGCTCCTCCGACCGAGATCACGATGAACTCGATGCCGGCCTGCCAGATCGAGAACGTTCCGGTCAGGACCGCTGCAACGGCCATGCGATAGGCGACGAGCCCGGTCGCGTCGTCGACGAGCCCCTCTCCTTCGAGGATCGTGACGAGCCGGCCTGGCAGGCCGACCTGCCGCGCGATGGCGCTGGCTGCTACCGTGTCGGTTGGCGCGATCAGCGTCCCAAGCACGAACGCGGCCGACCATGGTAGATCTGGGACTGACTGGTGCACCGCCGCCGCGACAGCTACCGTGGTCACCAGCAGCAGGCCAACCGAGAGCAGACCGATCGGCCGGACGTTGGCCCGAATGCTCCGCAACGACGTCACCCAGGCGGTCGAAAAGACCAGCGGTGCGACGAAGATCAAGAAGATGACGTCCGGCGCGATCGTGACGTTTGGCAGTTCGGGAATGGCCGTGAGCACCAGCCCGCCGAGCACCATCGGGATCGGGTACGGCACGCCGATCCAGCGCGCCAGCGTCGCTAGCACGGCGACAGCCACGAGCAGTCCAAGGATGATCTCGATTTCGACCATGGCGTGGTGCGGCATCTCCACTCGGAGTGGTAGCAACCTTCATCCAAAGCCCTGGTGCACGGCGCTTGCCACGTCAACCGCCCCGGCCGGGATAATCCGAGACTCTCGACGAAGGATGAGTGAGCCCCGTGGCACTCCTGGCGGCCCGACCGCGACGCCCGCTTGCTCTACCCCTCGGCAAACTGGCCGCGCTCGGGGTCGGGCTGCTGCTGGCCCTGCTGCTGGCTGAGGCCGGGCTGCGAATCGTCGACCTGGGGCACCCATACTTCTCGTCCCCCGAGGCGTACCAGCTGAGCGATAACCCCCGGTTGCTCTTCGAGCTACGCCCGAGATTCGACGGCTTCACCGAAGGGACGCGCGTCATCACCAATAGCCGGGGATTGCGCGAGCGCGAGCTACCTCTGCACAAGCCGCCCGGCGTACGCCGGATCGTCTTTCTTGGCGATTCGGTAACCTTCGGGTCGGGGGTGCTGGCCGAAGAGGCGTTCCCCCGCCTCGTGGAAGGCGAGATCGACGCGGCCGGCGGTGGTCCAATCCAGACCGTGAACGCAGCCGTAGTCGGCTACAACACGGTGCAGGAACGAGCGCTCCTCGAAGCGGTCGGGCTGGACTACCAGCCTGATGCCGTGGTCGTGACGTTTCTCGCAAACGATCTGCTGGATAGCTTCTCGATCTTCGATCACCAGTACGATCCGAGCGGACTGCTCGCGGGCGTCAAGGTCTGGCTGCGCCGCAACAGCCATCTGTATCGGGTCGTGCAGGACAGCTACTGGCGGATCGCTCAGGAACTACGCCGCCCCAGCGAGGGGCCGACTGAGCCGCTGCGGAAGCGCGAGCGGTTGGAGCAGCGCCTTGGCGAGTTGGCGGAGATCGTGCGCGAGACACGGGCGAGTGGCGCCGACGTCCTGCTGGTGCTGTACCCCGACAATATGTCCGATCCAGTCAGCCCCGGCCCGGCCGGCGAGCGGCTGACTGTCCGGGAGGAACTCCAGCGGTTCGCGGTGCGGGAGAACGTCCGCTACGTCGATCTGACGGAGGCGCTCGGGGACGTCCGTGACCCGCGCGCCCGGCGGTTCCGTCTCCGCGAAGATCCCCATCCGAGCCCCCAGGGACACCGAGTCATCGCCGAGGCGCTTCGCCAACCGCTGCTCGACCTGTTGGCCGGCCGCTGATGGAGAGCGCCCCGGCAAGCCCGGCTGCGCCTCGTTCGGCTGTGCCGACCTCTGCCCGGCACGGGCACACCGTACCGCTCGCTGAGACCGCCTCGGTGGCGGCGGTCATGGCGTTTGTAATCCTGACCTGCTACGTCGGCGCGACGACGCGGGCCGGCCTGCTGGTCGACGATGCCGGCCAGTACGTCCGGATGGCGGAATCGTGGTCGTTTGCGGCACGCGTGCCGTACACGTTTCGGATCCTGACGCCGGTCCTGGCCGGGCTCTGGCCGAGCGGCGTTCTGGACGGCTTCACCGCGGTCACGCTCGTCGGCCTGGCGCTCGCCGCGACCGCGCTCTACACCTATCAGCGCGCCCTTGGGCGTGGAGCGGCGGCGTCGCTGGCTGGCGCGCTGCTATTCGCCGTCTCCGGTGGCACGATCCGTCTCCTCACCACCCCGACCTACGTCGACGCGCTCACCTACCTGACCGAGGCCGCCGCGTTCGTGCTGCTGGCGCGTAGCGCCTTCTGGCCGTTTCTAGTCGTCGTCATCGTCGGGGTGCTGAATCGCGAGACGGCGCTCGCGCTCGTGGTGATGTATCTGGTCGTCGAGCCGCCGGCGCGGACGACCTGGGGTCGCGCCGGGCTGGTGGTGGTGCTACCAATCCTGGCGCTCGGGGTCGCGGCCGCTCTCAAGCTCGGGGCGGCGGGGATTCTGGACGGTTCGGCGCCGCTCGGGGTGCTCCAGCCGGGCGAGCGGGCGATGCAGCACGTCTTGCCGACGCTCACCAACCTGTTCGACCTGTACTCGACATTCGGCGTGCTCTGGCTACTGGCGCTCCGTCACCTGCCCGGCCCGACTCGCTTCGAGCGGCGTGCGCTCGCGTTCGGTGTCGCGATCCTGCTCCAACTCGTCGTGGCGCGAGGCGACGAAGGCAGGGTGCTTTCACACCTGTTCCCGCTGGTCGTGCCGCTGGCCATGCTGGACGTCGAGCGTTTGAGCAGGCGTCGCGACTGGACGGGCCAGCTGCTCGCCGGCATCCTGGTTGTTGCATGTGCTGCCAGCATGGTCCATGCGCGCTGGACGATCCTGGAGTCGGTGGAACTGCGGTACGCACTGGTGGCTGCTGGTACGGTCGTCGCACTTGCCATCGCGTGGCTGGCCGGCCGATGGACAGCGGCAGGTGAAGCGGCCGTCGACGCTCGCGCGGACACTGCGCACGACGTGAGGTGAGGGATGGTCGTCGTAAGGATCGAGGAGGCACGGGCCGCCGCTGCCGAGCGGTTGGTGCGGGGCGGCGTGCCGCGCGACGAGGGCGAGACGGCAGCTCGCATCTGCCTGGAAGCGGAACTGCTCGGCAAAAAGACCCATGGCTTCATCCACCTGCGCCGCAACCTGATCCAATATGAGGCCGGGGCGGACCGTCGCCGCGAGCTTCGCGTGATGCGCGAGACGCCGGTCTCGGCACTGGTGGACGGCGGCTTTCACTTCTCCTACACCATCCACGACCTGGCCGCTCGGCTGACAATCGAGAAGGCGACGACGAGCGGCCTCGCTATCGTCGGGGCCAGAAACGGTGGTGCGAGCGGCCCGCTGGGCTACTACACGGGCCGGATGGCTGAGGCCGGCTTGGTCGGCATAGCGCTCAACTCGGCGCCGTCGATGGTGGTGCCGCCGGGCGGCGTAGAGCCACTGCTGAGTACCAATCCGCTCAGCGTCGCCATCCCCCGCCGCACTGCGCCACCGCTCGTCCTCGACATGGCGACGAGCGCGATCTCGTTCAACGCCATCGCACTGGCTCAGCGGAACGGCGTTCCCTTGCCCATCGGCGCCGCGGTCGATCCGGAGGGCGTCCCCACGACCGATCCGGCCCAGACTGTCGATGAGACGGGGCGAGCGCGTTTGTTGCCCTTCGGGGGGTATAAGGGGTTCGGACTGGCGTTCGCGATCGAGCTCTTGTGTGGTGCGAGCCTCGGCACCGAGATCGGCGGCGAGAAGATCCAGCCATTCATTCACGAGCCGGCACACTTCTGCGGCCTGTACCTGGCCTACCGGCCGGACCTGTTCGTCGAGCGTGAGGTGTTTGACAACCGTGTCGAGCGGTTGGTAGCCGACGTCAAGGCCAGCCGACGGGCGCCAGGCGTGTCGGAGATTCGTCTGCCCGGCGAGGCGAGCGAGCGACGCCGAGCGGAGGCAGTGGCGCGCGGCACGATCGACCTGGAGGACGCCACCTGGGCCTTTCTCGCCGAATGAGGATGGGTCGTAAGCCGGCGATCTGTCGGGCGGTATACTCCGGCGAAATTCGTCTCGGGGTCGCGCAGTGACCGGTCGATCGGCCTTCGTGTACTCGCCAGAGTACGTGGCCTACAAGTTGAGCGACGAGCATCCTCTCAACCCGATCCGCCTCGAGTTGACCGAGACGTTGATCGGAGCGTGTGGCCTGCTCGACGTGCCATCAGTCTTCCGAGCGGCCCCGCGCCCGGCCAGCGACGACGAGCTTCTGCTGGCCCACGACCGCGAGTACATCGAGCGAGTCCGTGAACTGGGGCGTACCGGCGGCTATGCCAATCCCCTCGTCGACTTTGGCCTTGGCTCGGCGGACAACCCGGTGTTTTGTGGAATGCACGAGGCAAGCGCGCTGGTGACGGGCGGGTCACTGGTAGCCGCTGAACTGGTCATGGGCGGGCAGGCGACTCATGCCTTCAACATCGGCGGCGGGCTGCACCACGCGAACCGTCACCTTGCATCAGGCTTTTGCGTCTACAACGACTGCGCGGTCGCCATCGCCTGGCTTCGGAAGCAAGGGGCGCGCGTGCTGTACGTGGATACCGACGCCCACCACGGCGACGGCGTCCAGTGGATCTTCTACGAAGATCCGAATGTGCTAACGATCTCCTTCCATGAGTCTGGGCGCTACCTGTTCCCTGGTACTGGCGGTGTCTCAGAGCGGGGCACTGGGGCCGGCTTTGGCTCCGCGGTGAACGTGCCGCTCCAGCCGTACACCGATCATGCCTCGTTCGTGGAGTGCTACGACATGGTCGTGCCGGACCTGGCTCGTGCATTTCGACCGGATGTCATCGTGACGCAGAATGGCTGCGACGGTCACGCCATCGACCCGCTCACCCACCTGCACTATCTGACACGGACCTTCGAGCACGTGGCCCGGCGGTCGCACGCGTTAGCCCACGATCTGTGTGAGGGACGGCTAATCGCGCTAGGCGGTGGCGGCTACGGCCTCTGGACGGTCGTCCCGCGGGCCTGGGCGTCGGTCTGGGCGGCGCTGAGCGGCCAGCCGCTGCCGGAGAACGTGCCGACGGTGTGGTGCGAACGCTGGCAGGTTGAGAGTCCGCTGCGGCTCCCGATGGCGATGCACGACAGCCTCGACGCCGTGGCTACGGTCCCACGCCAGTTCGACGTGACGGCGCAGAACCGCAATGTCGCCAGCGAGGCCCGCGCACGTGGCCTGCCAGGGGCGTGACGCCGACGCTCACGATGATGCACCATCTGGCCCCACGCCCGACATCCAGGTGCATGGCGAAGGCGGAACAGGGCTGGTGAGGGGCGCGCCGTGATGAGTCAGACGTCGGCGAAGGCGGGGGCACCGCTCAGTTCATTCTTGCTCTGGATCACCTTGCATGCGGCCATTGCCGCTCTGCTCAGCCTCCCGCCACTTGGGAGCGGCGATGGCTGGCCAGTTCTGCTCTTCTTCGGCCCGCTCGCCTACGCGCTCCAGGTCTCGCTGCTCCCGCGTCGACCGACCGACTCTGTGGTCTGGCGCTGGCTGCCGTGGGTGCTGGCGGGGCTGATCGTGCTCAGCGTCTCAGTGGTTGTGACGCCGTTCATGGCGGGGCAGGCGTTTGCGTTCTGCCAGGGACCATCGGTTGGTTGCGAAGTGGCGCTGTTCCCACTGGTGCTCTTGCCCAGCGGACTGGCGCTCGGGGTAGGTGAGTGGGCAATCAGTCGCCGAACGCCGGGCGCGCTCTGGATTCTTGCTGCCCAGGTCGCCGGTATGCTGTTGTTCGGCCTGCTCTACGGCCTGTTGCTGGGGGCAGGTGCGGGCGTCCTGGAGCGCCGCACCGGGCTGACCGGCGTCGGCGCAGCCATCGCCAGCGTACCGGCAGCGCTCGTGTACGCGTACGTCGTCGGCTTTGCGCTTCTGCGAGACCGCTCAACCTGACGAGAGGCTCCCTCACCGCCTGCGTTACACTGCCGACGCGCAGGATACGCGGAGGGCTCGGATGGGGTACCCGCTCGACGGGGTGAGGGTGGTCGCGCTCGAACAGGCTGTCGCCGCGCCGTTCTGCACCCGTCACCTCGCCGACCTTGGCGCCGACGTGGTAAAGGTCGAGCGGCCCGATGGCGGCGACTTCGGCCGCCGTTACGACACGGTAGTCCGGGGCATGTCGAGCTACTTCGTCTGGCTGAACCGAGGCAAGCGTAGCCTGACGCTCGACCTGAAACAGGCCGGCGGTCGTGAGATGCTGGGCCGGTTGCTCGCACGAGCCGACGTCTTCATCCAAAACCTCGGACCGGGCGTCGCCGAGCGACTGGGCCTGGGTGGGGCGACGCTGCGCGAGCGCCATCCCCGGCTGATCGCCTGCGATATCTCCGGCTACGGCAGCAGCGGCCCGTACCGCGACCGCAAGGCGTTCGATCTGCTGTTGCAGGGGGAGAGCGGCCTGATCTCGACGACCGGGTCGCCGGAGGCGCCGGCCAAGATCGGCATCTCGATCGCCGACATCGCGTCGGGAATGTACGCCTTTTCGTCGATTCTGGCCGCCCTGTACGAGCGAGAGCGGACCGGCCAGGGCCGGACGATCGAGACGGTGATGCTCGACTGCCTGGCAGAGTGGATGAACGGGCCGGCCTACTTCTGGATGTACGGGCACACGAAGCTGGAGCGTGCTGGCTGGCGGCACAACATCATCGTTCCGTATGGGCCGTACCGCTGCGGCGACGGCGAGTACGTCAACCTGGCAGTCCAGAACGAAGGACAGTGGCGGCGGCTCTGTGAGGGCGTGCTCGGGCGGCCCGACCTGGTCGATGACCTCCGCTTCGCCACCAACGAGGCGCGGCTCCATCACCGCGACGTCCTGGAACCGTTCATCGAGGAGGTCTTCGGACAGGCCGACCGCACCACGGTGGAGGGGCGCCTCGCCGCCGCCGACGTGCCGTTCGGCAGCCTCAACGAGGTGGACGATCTGGTCGATCATCCGCAACTGGCGGCGCGCCATCGCTGGCTCGAAGTCGAGAGCCCGGTCGGGCCGCTCCGTGCGCTCGCTCACCCGCTCAATCTCTTCGACATGCCCCAGCGGACCGGGGCGATTCCGGCCCTGGGTCAGCATACCGACGAGCTCGCGGTGGAGCTTGGCTACACGCCAGCCGAGATCGCGGCGCTCAGGGAGCGGGGCGTTCTCTGACCGAGGCGGATCAGACGCCCCTCTTCCTCCAGACACCCCGACCGCGTAACGCGCGTGTCGGACCGCACGCTCGAACCGACGGGCAACCCCGGTCGGCGTTAGTAGGCGTTCTTGTCCCGGAAAACCGCCCCGACCGTCTTGAGCAGGATCTTGATGTCGAACGCCAGCGACCAGTTCTCGACATAAAAGAGGTCGTACTTGGTGCGCTCGGTGATCGACGTCTGACCCCGCAGGCCGTTCACCTGTGCCCAGCCGGTCATGCCCGCCTTCTCATTGTGCCGCTCGGAGTACCGTGGCACGACCCGGCTGAATTGCTCGACGAAGTGCGGGCGCTCCGGACGCGGCCCGACCATGCTCATCTCTCCGACGAGCACATTGACCAACTGGGGAAGCTCGTCCAGGCTCCAGCGGCGCAAGAACGTGCCGATCCGGGTTCGGCGCTCGTCGTCCGGTGTCGCCCAGACTGGACCAGAGGAGGCTTCGGCGTCCGCCTTCATCGAACGGAACTTGATCAACTGAAACGGCCGCCCGTCCAGGCCCACTCGCTCCTGGGTGTAAAAGACCGGACCGCGCCCACCCCAGAGCCGCACGCCCAGGGCCAGCAGCATCAGGATCGGCGACAGAACGATCAGCGCGACTGCGCTGAACGAGAGGTCCATCGCGCGTTTCAAGGTCAGGTTCCAGCCCCGCAGCGCTACGTCCCGGACCTGAACCATCGGGAGCCCGGTCAGGTCGCTCGTCGTCACCTCGGTCGACATGATCTGGAGGATGTCCGGAAAGAGTTTCACGTTGACGTGCGCGTGGGCGCAGTTCGCCACCAACTCCAGCACATCGCGCTGCTCCAGGCGCGGCGCCGCAATGATCAGGTCGCTAATGGCATGCTGACGGATCAGGTGGGGGACGTCCCCTAGCGTGCCGAGGATGGGCGCGCCAGAGGGAAAGAGGTCGAGGTGGACGTCGTCGACGAAACCGACCACCCGGTAGCCAAGCTCCGGCGCGTGGCGGATCTTGTCGAGGATGATCTCGCCGGACTCACCGGCACCCACGATCAAGACGTTTGCGGTGCCCAGGCCAAAGGTGCGGGCGATGCGAAAGCCAGTATCGAGCACGACACGCGCGAGCCAGATTGCCAGAATCGACGCCGCCCACCAGAGCACCAGCACGAGGCGGGGTAGTTCGAGGCCGCGATACAGCAAGACGATTGCCGCCAGCCCGATAACGAAGCCGGCCGTCACGCCAACTGCCAGCGAGTACAGCAGATCGATCCGCGAGAGGCCCCGTCGGGGGATGTAGAGGCGACAGAACGCGAAGGCGCCGATCAGGCCGGCCGCGATTGCGGTCACGGCATCGGCGTACTGTTCGGGCGCCGGAATCTCGCCGGCGCCCAGCACCTCGGGGCGATAGCGGATCAGGTACGTCAGCCGGTAGGCGACGTACAGCATCAGCAGGTCGGCGGCGAGCAGCGCGACGACGTTGAGGACACGCAATGCGCGTGAACGCCGCGTAGAGACGACGCCAGGGAGTGGCCGAACGCTACTCAGCACCGGACGTGCCAGCGTATCAGTCACGGCGCAGAGCGGCCGCGCCTTGGGGGGCGGGGTCGATCCACGGCGCGCGTGACACCCGAAGGCGCAAGTTCGAGCCGCGAAAGTCCAGCCATGCGTGCCCGGAGGATACTGCCATGCGCCAGATATGGGCAAGCGCCCATCCTGCCCAAAACGGGACGACGAATCGACACTCGCCAAACATCATGGCTCGGTGCCTGGCGGTGGTGTCTGTCGCAGCCGCCACCACACGCCAACCGGGTACCCGGCCATCTTCGCCACGTCGCCGATCGCGCGCACGAGGGGAACCCAGGCGATGGCGGCCCATCGGTCGCGCGGGGACAGGTTGGTGAGGGTCGGTCGGAGTCGCTGATATGGGCGGCGCATGTAGGCCGCCGCTGCGAGGACGAGCGGCAGGACGAGCCAGGGCCGATGGCGGGCTGCCAGCACGCCGAGCGGCAACCCGAGGTAGGTGGCATAGCGGATGGCGTGGCGCTTTCGCCAGAGGTCGGCCTTCCCGTCGCCGCGAGCGTAGCGATAGTACTGCTGGAAGAACGCTTGCGGAGACGAGCGCGGCCGAAACCGAGCGACTGCCTCGGCCGCGAAGGCGAAGCGACAGCCAGCGTCGCGCAGGGCGATGTCGAAGACGAGGTCTTCGCAGTAGTCGAGCCACTCGGGATAGCCTCCGACGCGAGCCCAGGCGTCGCGCCGGAATGCGGCCGAGCGGCTCGACGGCAAGAACGTCGCCGTGTCGATGTCGGCAAGGTCCGGAAGGGTCGTCGCTCCAAGCGCCGTCTCCCAGGCGGAGCGTGGGTCCGACTCGAACCAGCCAGCGACGACATCGGGCGGATTGGATGCACCGAACGGGGCAAGCAGGGCCGCCAGCCAGCCGGGCACGAGCCGCACGCCGGCGTCGGTCACGGCGACGATGGGCGCCGTGCTGTGCGCGATGGCGGCGTTGCGGCCGGTCGAGATGTTCGCGCCGGGCCGAGCCAGGAATACGATGGGCAGGCCGCATGCCTGCCAACGTTGAATCACATCCGGTGTGCCGTCCGACGACCCGCCGTCCACCACCACGATCTCATCGGGTCTCCGCGTCTGACCTGCCGCCGACGCGAACAGCGCGTCCAGGTTGTCGGCCTCGTTGAGGACGGTCAGGCACAGGGCAACCCTCTCACGCATAGCAACCGCCCGTTACCTGTGGCTGGGAGCCCCCACCCTCTACCCCGTGCGTGGGAGAGGGGCGGCCGATTCGGAAGCGCCGATGCTCAATCATTGGCGGCGTGACCCACGAGTACGAGGTCGTACTGGCGTAGCTCGACACGGCCGAACGAACGGCTGCCGGCCAGTCGGCCGCGCGTCTCCAGCCAGTGGAGGATCAGGTCATCCGGGTCGGCTTCGTTGGCAGCCCAGCGAACGAGCCAGACCCGTCGATGGGTCGTGGCCAGATCTTCGAGGCGGGCGCGGGTATCGGCCGGGTCGATCGGGCGCTGAGCGGGCAGCGGGAACACGTCGAGGCGGCCACGATAGTAGTAGCCGAAAATCTCGGCCTGTCCGGGCGCCGTCAGGACCACGGCGTCGCCGGGTACCTCGCGCGCGGTGATGAACGCCGCGAGTCCGCGATAGTCGTCCCGCGCGTACGAGGGATCCACGTAATACGACCAGAGCGAGCGCGTTGTGGGGACGAGCAGTGCACCGGCCAGGATCGTGGCGAGCCCGGCCAGCACGATGGCCCGAGCGGAGGGCCGGAGCCAGCCACAGCGGGCGAGCAGCCGGCTTGCCCAGAGCGCGGACGTCACGACGCCGGTGGCAAGCACGAGCGTCCAGGCAGGCAGGATCAGCATCAGGAAGCGCGGTTCGTAGAGGGGCCGGGTCTGTGACAGCAGCACGATGCCGAGAAGTGGCAGCCCGAGCCAGAGCACCAGCAGCAGCCGTGGGTACGATGCAGAGGGCACCGCTGGTGGCCGCGTCGGCACGACGGGCCGGCGCGGCATGGGGAGCAGGGCAGCCGCCGCCAGCGCGAGGAAGGGTGTCAGACCCGGCCTGAAGGCGAAGCGCGTGGTTGCAACCCCGATCGAGAGAACGTTGACGGCGTCCAGCGCCAACGCCCAGGCCGGTTCAGGCGTACCGAGGCCGGGGTAGTAGCCGGTTTGACGGAGTGCGTAGGGCAGCCAGGGCAGGTACAGCAGCGCCGCGAGCCCGCTGCCGAGTGCCCAGACTGGGGCGATTCGCCAGCGCCGCGCGAGCAGGATAGTCACGCCCGCATACGTCTGCTGCGCCACGACAACGAGCGCTCCATAGTAGTGAGTGTAGAGCAGCGCCGCGGCGACGAGGCCGTAGCCGCCGGCCAGGAGCGCCTGGCGGCGCAGATCGCGCTCGCCGGCACTACGGCGCGCGAGCAGCGCGATGGCGGCCCAGGTAGAAGCGGCGGAGAGCAGCCCGGCCAGGGCGTACATCCGGACTTCCTGGCTGTACTGCACGGCGAGGGGTGAGATGGCCAACAGCAGCGCTGCTAACAGTCCGCTGCACGGCCCGGCCCACGTTGTGTCAGACCGGTCCCCGAGCCGCAGCCCGAGGCGCCAGACCGTCCAGAGCGTCAGGGTACCGCAGAGGACCGAGAAGCCGCGCAGGGCGGCCTCGCCGTTGCCGAACGGGACGACCCAGAGGGAAAGGAGCCAGTAATAGAGCGGCGGGTGGATGTCGGCGGCGGCGGCCTCCACGATCTCCGGCAGGCTTCGGTGGGTCATGTAGGCGCTGACGCCCTCGTCGTACCAGAGGCTCTGGCCGGTCAGCAGGAACCCCCGCAGCCCCAACCCGATCGCGAGCACCATCAAGAACGGGAGCGTCCAACGATCCAGCCTGACGCTCGCCCATGGCCTGCGGCCGTTCGGACCGGGCCTTGGCGGCTCCACTTGTGCCCGTGGCTGCGCTCGGACGGAGGCTGCGCTCACCGGCGTGCCGCCGCCGAGGGCGTGTTAGAGCCGGCCGCGTCCGGTCTGCCGTAACGGGGCACGGCGTAGTCGCGGATGGCCTGGTAGACCGGGTGCGGGGTGAAGTCCGGGCCGACCATCTGAAAGTAGTGCCAGGGCTGGGCTGACCACGGCTCAGGGAGCTTGAAGAACCAGATGGCCATGACGCCCATCCAGGGCCACTCCTGCCGCGCCCGCTCGAACGCACGGACCGTGTACTTCGCCTGGAGCGCTTCGCTGACCGCGCCGTACGGGATCGGCTCGGTGGAGCCGGAAGGCGGCGCGTTCCAGCCCATCTCGGTGGCCCAGACCGGGCGGGCGGCGTCACCGTTGTGGACCATCAGTTCTCGGACGACCATCGTGCGCGAGAAGTTGACGTCATCCGCCTCGACGCGGAGGTCATCCGGACCACTCCGCAGCCCGTACGCCTGAACGCCCAGCACATCGAAACTACCGCGTGCACCGGCATCGTACATCCGCTGGAGGAAGACCAGTTCGTTCAGGGCACGCTCGCTTTCTTCGAGAGTCGGGGCCATCGCGGCGCTCAGCACGATGGCGTCCGGATCGGCTTCCTTGATTCGTGCGTAGGCGATGCGTAAGAGACGGGCGTACGCGGCTGGGTCGGGCGCCTGCTGCCCCCACTCGATGGCCAGATTTGGCTCGTTCCAGACCTGATAGGCTCGAACCTTCCCCCGGTAACGGCTCGCCAGGGTGTGGAGGAAGTCGCCGTAATCCTCGAAGCGCTCGGGCGGCGCCTGATGCCAGTCGGCGTCGCCAGCCTGACTCGGGCGCGCCCAGGCTGGCGACGTATCGACCCGTGCGATCACGTCAATACCGTACTGTTGTGCGAGATCGACGACGTTGTCGTAGTTCGTCCAGGCGTCCTTGTTCCACTTGCGGTCCCAATCGTCGCCCTTAGCGTCGCGTTCGATGTCTTTCCAGGGGACTTGCTGGCGAATCCAGCCGACGCCGGCCGCGCGGAGCATGGCCAGACTGCGCTCTCGGTCGGCGATGCTGACCTCTTGATCCAGGAAGACGTTTACCCCGACGGGATTCCTGATGCGCGGACTGACCGCCACGTCGTCGGCAGTCTCGACGTGGCGGGCCGTCAAGTGTGAGCCGGCGGCGATCAGGCGATGCCTGGTTTCCAGATCGAGCCGATCCCAGAGCGGTTGGCGGAACGCGACGACGAGCCCGGCCAGACCGGCGAACAGGAGTAGGGTGCCAAGGATTGTGGCGATCCATCGTCGTCGCGCGGGCTGGCGTCCGATGCCGCGTCGCGGCCGACCCGAGTAGGCGTGCAGCGTGGACTGTCCGGAGGATCCCGGTGAATGGTCGGGTGTGCCCAGAAGCGGTCGAAGAGACACGCCGGCTCCGCCGCTCAGGCGGCCTCACGGACGACGGTACGGTAGACGTCGAGCAGGCGCGGCGCGACGACCCGCCAGTCATACTGTTCGCGGACGAGCGCGCTGGCCGCCTCCGCGATCCGTTCCCGCAGGGGCGCGTCATCCAGCAGCCGAAGGACGGCGGCGGCGAAGGTCGGCGCGTCGTCGGCCGCGAGGTAGTGGACGCCGTCGATTGCCGCGATTCCCTCCATGCCGAGCCGGGTCGAGACGATTGGCAGGCCGGCTGCCATCGCCTCCAGCACCTTGAAGCGGGTGCCGCCCCCGCCCCGCATCGGCAGGACGTAGACGGTCGCGCGGCGCCAGTACGCATCGAGGCTCGGGACGCCGCCAGTTACGACGATGCGCGGATCGTGCTGCCCCCGAGCCACCACGTCAGGGGAGGGCGCCCGGCCGGCGACGAAGACGCGCGTGTCGGGCCGTTCGACGTGCACGGCCGGCAGGATCGTGTCGAGCAACCAACGGACGGCGTCGGTGTTTGGGCGGTAGTCGAACGTGCCGGTCAAGAGCAGAGTCGGGCGGTCCGGCCAGCCAGCCCGGCGCGGGTAGGCATCCGGGTCGATGGCGTTCGGGACCACGGCGTAGCGGCCCCTCGGCTCCAGGCCACGTAGCGAGCGGGCATCGTTCTCAGAGACGGTCAGGACAGCATCAGCGAGGCGGCAGGCGGCCTGTTCGAAGCGGGCGAGTCGACGAGCCTGGAGCAGCGAATACGCCGCGAGCGGCCAGCGCCGGGGGTGGGCACGATCGACCCGGTAGGCGCGCTCTTGCAGCAGATATTCGACGTTGTGCTCGCTGAATATGCGGTGCACCCCTCGGCTCAGTGGTAGGTAGCGGGCCATCTCGATGCCCTCGGCCTGCACCAGGTCGTACCGCTCGTCGCGGAGCATGGTCTCGAGGATATCGACATAACCACGTGACCAGCGTCGAAATGCCATGTCCGGGAGCGGCGACGAGACGGTCCGTTCCAGCCGCTGCAACCGCCGGTGAGGCGGGGCCGGCCGTAGCTCGACGCGGCGGCAGACCTGCTCCACGACTTCGAAATCGGTGGTCCCCAGCGGCCGATCCAGAAAGCTGAGCAGGTGGACCTCATGTTCCAGCGCGGCCGATTGAAGCAGCCGAAAGTTGCGGAGGTTGGTGCCGCCGTCGAGCGGGTAGGGCACGCGCGGCGTCAGAAACAGGATCTTCACGGCGTCGGGCACCTGTTGGTTACGGGCTGAATCGTGGTCGCCACCACGAGGTTGGGGGATACCAGTGACAGGCGTCAGGACGCAAGCGAATTCGGACGTCTCGGGTATTTCGCTCGACTGGCATGCCTCGTGCGCCTCGCTCCGGGGTAGAGACTACACTATGAGGAGCTTGCATGAACGAACGGGTGAGTCGCGCCATGGCACTCTGGATGGTAGTCGGTGCGGTGGCCGGCGTCAGTATCGGCATCATCGTCGGCGACGTCATTGGCATCGGGTCGAACACAGGTGATGACGCCGTCATCGACGTGATCGTCGGCATCGCGCTCGGCGCCGCCATCGGCCTCGCGCTGGCCAATAGGTCGCCCGGGACTGCCGCAAGCCAGCGGCGGTAGCCCCTCCGTATCGTCCGCGCCTAGCCCGCTCGTCCTCTCGCCTCGCGGTAGACGGTGAACGTTTCACGAGCGGCCTGCTCCCAGCTGAACGACGCCGCGCGACGCGGGCCAGCCGCCTGTAAGCGCGCCCGGAGCCGGCCGTCTTCGAGCAGGCGCAACAACGCCTCTGCGAGCGCATCGCTATCTCCGGGCGGATGGCGCAGGGCAGCATCTCCAACCACCTCTGGCAGCGACGACGTATCGGAGACCACGGTCGGGACGCCCCGCGCCAGCGCCTCCAGCGGCGGCAGGCCGAAACCCTCGTATAGCGAGGGGAAGGCGAAGGCGCTCGCGCCATCGAGCAGGTGCGGGAGGTCGTCGCGCGGCACGCCCTCCAACGCGCGAATCTCTGGCCACAGCCCGAGCCGCTCGATCTCCGCGAAGATCGGTTCGAACAGCCAGCCGCGCCGCCCGACCAGCACGAGTAGCACGTCTGGGTGGCGCTTGTGCATGGCGGCGAAGGCTCGCAGCAGGGTCGGGATGTCCTTTCGCGGTTCGAACGTCCCCAAGAACATGACGTACGGCCGCTCCAGGCCATAGCGCTGCCGGACGCGCGCTGCCTGAGCAGCATCAGCCGGCCGAAGTAGCATCGGGTCGAGGCCGTTGTGGACCACGCGCACCCGCTCCATCGGTGCATCTAACAGGTCGGCGAGGTCGCGGGCAGTAGCGTGCGAGACGGCGATGATCCGCTCGGCGCTGCGAATCGCCCGCGTGACCTGGCCGTAGTAGCGGCGGCTCTCCGCCGTCAGCGTCTCGGGGAAGTGCAGGAAACCGAGATCGTGGACGGTAATGACGCTCCGGAACGTCCGATGGAATGGCGGCACGAAGTCCGGGCTGTGGAGCACGTCCGGCCGCAGCCGTGCGACCTCCAGCGGCAGGCTCAACTGCTCGAAGCGATGGTGGGGCGGGGTCAGCAAGGGCGTCGAGGCGAGGTTTGCGGCACCCGGCAGGCCACTCCGCTGGCGCACGCTCCGCAGCAGGGTGAAGCGGTGCTCCGGCGCGACGTGTGCCAGCGCGGCCGCAAGGTCCAGGGTGTACCGTGCGATCCCGCCCACCGTGTAGTGAGCGAGACGCGCATCGATGGCGACGTGCACGCGAGATGCCTACAACGGCTGACGGCCGCCGAACCCGCTCTCTCGGTCGTGCCAGTAGCCGATGGCGGGCTCTCCGAGACGCCAGCACAACAGCACCACCTGGCCCTCGCGCAGAGACGGGAAGTCGACCAACCCGAGCGCCGGATCCTTCAGTTCGACGCCTAGCTCGAAGATCTTCAGCATCTCCGCCTGGATCGACTGACGCAGGGCCGTGCGCTCGCTCTGCCCTTCGCCAAACGAGCCTTCGTAGTTGACATGGCCGTTCGTCCGAGCCTTCCAGTGGAGGTCGACCAGTTCCCGCTCGGTCCGATCGAGACGAGCCCGCAGGCTGATGATCTCCTGCAGGATCTCACGCAACTGAGGTAGCAGGGCGGTCGCTTCTTCGAGGGTGAAGTACCTCGCCATGGGCGCAGTGTAACAGGCACGCTCCCTGGGCCGGCGAGTCGGGCTTAAGGGCTCTGCTATAACTGAGCGACCCCCTGAAAACGATCCTCAACGACGACAACGATCCTCAACGACGACGCGGAAGAGGGAGCAAGGCTATGAAGTATGCCAGCGTCTCCGAGATGGTCGACGCCATCCGCGGCGCCCTACAGTTGAACGATGGCGGCGTGACCGTCACGAACCCTGAGCTCTTGCGGACCGAGTACATCGACCGTCTCGTCCACACCGCCGTCTTCGGCGATGATGAGTCGAAGGCGGCGGCCCGTTGGCTGATCTGGCAGGCAGCCTGGGGCGTCGGTGTACAGCCAGCTTCGATCGACGGGCTGTATCAAGCCCGTGCACGCGGCGAGTACGGCAAGGTGACCGTGCCCGCTGTGAACGTCCGCGGTATGGCCTACGAGATGGCCAAGGCACTTGTGCGGGCCGCGAAGACGAAGAACTGCGGCGCGTTCATCTTCGAGCTTGCCCGCTCGGAGATGGGGTATACGTTCCAGGACACCCACGAGTTCGCGACGGTCGTGACGGCCGCGTCGATCCGCGAGGGCCATCGCGGTCCGATCTTCATCCAGGGTGACCATTTCCAGGCGAACGCGAAGCGCTACGCCGCCGACCCCGAGAAGGAGACTGAGGGGCTGCGGAAGCTGATCCGTGAGGCAATCGCGGCCGGCTATGGCAACATCGACATCGACACCTCCACGCTCGTGACGCTCGAGCCAGAGTCGCTCGACGAACAGCAGAAGCACAACGTCGAGCGAACGGCCGAACTGGCGAAGATCATCCGCACAGAAGAGCCGAAAGGTCAGACCATCTCCATTGGCGGGGAGATCGGCGAGGTCGGCAAGAGCAACAGCACCGTCGAGGAGCTACGGGCGTACCTGGACGGCTTCAATCGGCTCTGGAACCAGGGCGTACGCGGGTTGAGCAAGGTCTCAGTCCAGACCGGCACCAGTCACGGCGGCGTGGTCCTGCCGGACGGTTCCATTGCCCGCGTCAAGATCGCCTTCGATACGCTGGAGACGCTTGGTGACGTGGCTCGGCAGTACGGGCTGGGCGGGGCGGTCCAGCACGGTGCCTCGACGCTGCCGTCCGAGGCGTTCGGGCACTTCCCCCAGCACGGCACCCTCGAAGTCCACCTCGCCACCGAGTTCCAGAACATCATGATGGACGGCGGTCACTTCCCGACTCAGTTGAAGGACGAGATCAACGGCTGGGTACGTGAGCACTGTGCCGACGAGCGGAAGGCCGACGACACCGAGGAGCAGTTCGTCTACAAGAGCCGCAAGAAGGCGTGGGGTCCGTTCAAGGAGCAGACCTGGACGATGGACCGGTCTGCGCGGGCGGCCATTGCGAAGGACTTGCAGGACAAGTTCGAGTTCCTGATGGATCAGTTGAACGCGACGAACACGACCGATCTGGTCGGGAAATACGTTCAGCCGGTCAAGATCGACAAGCCAATCCCGGCCTCGTTGAAGGGCGTCAAGAGCGGAGCCTGAGTCGTTCTTCCTCGCCCCATCTGACGAGCGATCTTTGACGTCACCCCCACTCTCGCTTCAAGAGTGGGGGTGACGCGCGAGCGGCCTGATTCGCCCGCTGAGCGGCGTCGGCTGATCCCACCGCGCTCAGGCGACCCTTCGCCGATCTCGTCGCCCCCGCGGCCCATCGTGAGCCTCGGGCCGGTGCCGCTCGCGGCCCGCTACTGACCGCGGCCCACTACTACCCACGGCCTGGCGCTACCCACGGCCTGGCGCTACCCACGGCCTGGCGTTGCTCTCAGCCCTTCACCGCGCCGGCAGTCAGGCCGGAGATGATCCGACGCTGAAACAGCAGCACGAGCACCACCAGCGGCAGGGTGATCACGATCGAGGCGGCCGTGATCTGGCCCCAGGGGTATTGCGCGGCGATGTCGGCCCCCTCGAACTGCGCGATGGCGACCGTTGCCGTCAGCCGGTTCGGCTGGCTCATGAAGGTGCGCGCGAAGAGGAATTCGTTCCACGCCTGAATGAACAGCAAGATCGCCGCCGTGAAGACACCCGGTGCTGCCAGCGGCACCATGATCTTGGCAAACGCCTGCATCCGGGTACAGCCATCCACGCGCGCCGACTCTTCCAACTCGACTGGCAGATCGCTAAAGAACGCGGTCAGCGTCCAGATGCAGATCGGTAGCGTGAAGGTTACGTTTGGCAGGATCAGCGCCAGGTAGTTGTTGGTCAGGCCCCAGGCGTTGAACTGGCGGAACAACGGTCCGATGATGGCAATGCCCGGAAACATGGCGATCGCCAGCACCAATGCCAGCAGCAGATTCTTGCCGGGGAAATTGAGCCGTGCGATGGCGTAGGCGCACAGCGCGCCGATCACCAGCGAGATCGCGGTAGCGGACGAGGCGACGATCACGCTATTGAGGAGCGCCCAGCGGAACCGCTCGAGCCCAAAGATCTCTTGATAGTTGGCGAGGTCTGGGGGAATCGGCAGATACTCGATTGGTACGTTGTAGATGGTCGTCGGTCCCTTGAGGGACGTCAGAAACGTCCAGACGAATGGCGCGAGGCAAAAGATGACGAACACGACGACGAAGGTGTAGAAGCCGAAGCCCCCGACGAGCGTCGCGCGCGCCCGGCGCGGCGACACGGCCCCCGGAAGCGCACCTGTCGAGACTGCCCGTGCTGGCACGCTCATCGCCGTGCTCCTTGCGTCGGCGCGCCAAGTACCTTGACGAAGATGAAGCTGATGAATAGGACGATGAGGAACGTCATGACCGCCAGCGTCGAGCCATAGCCGAAGTTCAGGCTGGTAAACAGGGTGTTGTAGGTGTAGAGCACCACCGTCTCCGTCGATTTTCCAGGCCCTCCGTTGGTGAGGACGCGCGGCAAATCGAACATGCGCACCGCGTCGATGGTGCGGAACAGCATCGCCACCAGGATGGTGGGCTTCAGAAGCGGCAGGGTGACTCTCCAGAAGGCCTGCCAGGGGCTCGCGCCGTCGAGCGAGGTAGCCTCGTAGATCTCGTGCGGAATCAACTGAAGCCCGGCCAGGAGCAGCAGGGCCATGAAGGGGGTCGTCTTCCAGATTTCGGCGCCGATCATCGCCCAGATCGTCACCTCTGGCCTGACCAGGAAGATGATCGGCGAGTCGATCACGCCCAACCGCATCAGCAGGTCGTTAGCGACGCCGTAGCGCCCGTCGTAAATCCAGGCCCACATCTTTGCCGAGACCACCGTCGTCAGGGCCCATGGAACCAAGACCGAGGCGCGCACGATACCGCGACCGAAGAAGGCTCGATTGACCAGCAGGGCGATGATCATGCCGAGCACCAGTTCCACGATCACCGAGACGCCCGCCACTATCCCCGTGACGCGCAGGGCGTTGTACCAACTCTCATCGGTCAGCGCCGTCACGTAGTTGTCCAGCCCGACGAAGGGGCGTTGGGCGTTCTCGAATCTCAGGCTGATGTGGAACAGGCTGTCGCGAAAGGTTCCGGCCAGCGGGACGATCGCGATCAAGAGGATGGTCGCGATCGCGGGCGCGGCCAGCAGCAATCCGAGCCGAGCGTCAGCGCGCTCCTGCGCGCCGCGTCGTCCCCAGGCGCCCAACGGGCTGGCGCCCGCCAGGCGTCTCGGCAGCCGCGCCGTCGTCGCCATTAGGCCTCCATTTTGGACAAAGAAGACCTGCGCCACGAGCCCTGGGCACGAGGACAGCCTTGCGGCACCTGGACCTCGGGGCTCGCGGCGCAGCGCCTGGTGCGTCTTTCCCGTCGTACCGCCCGCTACCCCTTCTTGAGGATCTCGCGCATCTTGTCGGCCATCTGCTTGATCGCCTGATCGGGCGTGATCTGGCGTGCCATCGCCTGTCCGAAGGCGGGCTGAATGGCATTGGCCGAGATGTCTGGGTAGAACGGGGTCACCGGACGTGGCTTCAGGTTCTCGAAGGAGGCTTGCGCCGACTTCGCGTAAGGATACTTCTTCTGGATCTCAGGGGCGTCGAAGACGGCCGTCCGGGCGGGCAGGAAGCCGCCGTCAAGGAAGCGCTTCTGCTGGTTGTCCTGGTCGGTCAGAATCCTGATGGCCTCCAGCGCTTCCTTCTGCTTCTTCGAGAACTTCGGAACACCCAGGTTCCAGTCGCCGAGACAGCCTGGCCCTGGCTTGGCACCGTCCTTGGATGGGAGCGGAGCGACGTCCCATTGCTCCTGTTTGAGAGCGGAGTCCGGCTTGTACAGGTCGCCAGCCTGCGAGAACCAGAGCCGGATCATCGCCACCTTGCCGCCCCGGAAGAGGTTCATCACGTCCGCGCCGAGCTTGAACTGGAGGGCGGCCTCCGGCAGGATCTTGTCCTTGTAGACGAAGTCGAGGATCTTCTGCATCCCGTCGACGCCGGCGCTGCCCTTGTCCACCACCACGTTGAGCTTGTCGTCTACCAGATCCCCGCCGTAGCCCCAGAGGTACTCCATCCAGTTGATGATCCCGCCCTCGGACTGCGGCAACTGCATGGCGAAGCCGGCGATGTCGGGGGTCTGCACCTTGAGAGCGGCGTCGCGCAATTCATCGTAGGTCTTCGGCGGCTTCAGCCCCTTGGGGTCGAGAAGATCCTTGCGGTAGTAGAGGCCGGGGCCGTTGTTGAACCAGGGGACTGCATACAGTTTGCCCTCGTAGGTCGCACCGTGTAGCGTGCCCTGGAAGAATTTCGCCTGCTCGTCCTTGGGGAGAATATCATCCACCGGGATCGTCCAGCCGGCGGCAGCGAACTCCGGCACGTACGGCACGTCCATGGAGACGATGTCGACGCTGGAGTCCTTGGCGCCAGCAACCGTCACGAACTTGTCGTGCAGATCCTGGGTCACCGCGCCCTGCTCCTGGTAGTCGATCTGGATGCTCTTGTTGGCCTTGTTGAACGCTTCGACCTGCTTCGGCGTGTAGCCGGTGGTGTCGCGGCCAGCGAACCAGACCACCGTCGTCGCAGTGCCGGTACTCTGGACCGCCGGCGCGGTAGCCGCGGTACTCCCGGAGGCCGCGCCTGCTCCGGCGGTTGGCTTCGTCGTCGCACCCGCCCCGGCCGCCGGGGTCGTCGCAGCGCCGCCGCTCGCGGGCGCCTGCGGGGTGGTGCCGCAGGCCGCCAGCAGAGAGGCCCCCGGAATCGCGAGCCCCGCAAGAAGTCCAGTTCGTAGAACGGCCCGCCGGCTCAACCGACGGGTCAACCCTTCCGACATCGTTCGCCTCCCTACGGGCGCCGTGGCCGCGAATGAGCTCGCGATGGACGGCGCCAGGTGGTGTCATCGTCGACAGAACGCATCTTCGGCGGATCGCCCTCACCGCCGTGTGGAGGACAATAGGCCCACTGTAGGGCGTTGTCAAGAGTTCCGATAATGCGCCGTTTTGGCGTGCCGTTCGACGGGCCGACTGCTGCCAGATCGGGCTCCCATTCAGCCGTCTGGGGTGCCTGCGCCGACCGGCAAGCTGGGTCCTCCGGCCGATGCAACAGCCCCACTGTTGAGGAGCAGAGCGCCTCACCATCGGGTGCAGAGCGCCTCACCATCGGGTCAGGAGCGACAGCCGTACCAACGCTCGTTGCGGGGCCCAGCGCGAGCATCTAGACTGAAGCGGACGCCAGCCGGTCACGCGTGTGTCCGGGCATGTGGGTGTCCGGACAGGCTGGCGAGTGGGAGCAAGCATGGCAGCGAAGATCCGCGTTGGCATCGTCGGAGCGACCGTCACACCTGGCGGGAGCGGTTGGGGCGCCAACGCTCATGTCCCCGCATTGCAGACCCTGCCTGACTTCGTGCTCGAGGCGGTTTGCACCGCGCACGAGGAGACGGCGAACGCCTCGGCGGCGGCGTTCGGCGCTCAGCTCGCGTTTCACGATTTCGGCGCAATGGCCGCTCACCCGGATATCGACCTCGTCGCCGTGGTCGTTCGGGTTCCTGGGCACCGCGATCTGGTGATGAGGGCGCTCGAGGCCGGCAAGGCTGTCTTCTGCGAGTGGCCGCTCGGCGCGAATCTGGCCGAGGCCCAGGAGATGTCCGACCTGGCGAGTGCACGCTCACTCACTACCGCTGTGGGCCTCCAGGCGCGCAGCGACCCTGCCCTCATGTACGCGCGGGAGCTTGTCCTTCAGGGTTACATCGGCGAGGTTGTCTCCGCCAACATGTGCGCGGTTAGTCAGGCGGTGACCCGGCGGGGCAATGGGCGTATCTGGCAGGGCGACCGGAGGAATGGCGCCAACACCCTGACTATCGCCGGCGGGCACGCCATCGACGCGCTCTGTCACGTGCTGGGCGAGTTCGAGGACGTCTCGGCACGGATGGCGACTCGCATCACCACGTGGCACAACACGGACACCGGCGAGAGCATGCAGGTCGACTCGCCCGATTGGGTCAGCGTGTCCGGCCGGCTTGGCCAAGGCGCCGAAGTTACGTTTCTCGTCACGACCGTACCGTCCCATCCGAGCGGCAACCGCTTCGAGATCTACGGGCGCGACGGAACCCTGGTGATCTCGGGTGGGCCGTCGAACGTCGGGCAGAATCGGCTCCAGGGGGCACGTGGCGACCAGCCGCTCGCAGCTATGGACGTCCCCGAGCGCTTCACCCTGGTTCCGGACAGCACGCCGGCCGGTCCGGCACGGAACGTCGCCCAGGCCTATGCACGTCTCGCGCGGGCCATGGAAACAGGGCAGCCATTTGAGCCCGACTTTGCCCACGCGGTGAGGCGGCACGCGCTGATCGCCGCCATCGAGCGCTCGGCAGCCGACGGGTGCGTCGTCCGCATGTAGCAGGTGCGGCCGTCGCAACACTGCCTCATAACCACTGGCACGCGTTACGCTGGGACGGGCCAGCAGATTCGCCGAGGTCGCAACACTACCTCAAAGTGACTGCGCCTCGTGACGCTCTGGTCTTCTGGCGATGGCCCAACTGCCAGGTGCACGTGGGCAGCGGGCGGCGATTGTTGGCCCGCCCCTCTGTTCGCTCGGTATACCCTTGAGCGTAGCGAGGTGGCACGTGCTCATCAAGCAGATCGAGGCGTTCGTGGAGGTCGTTCGGCGTGGAACGGTCTCACGCGCGGCCGATGCGCTCGGCATCACTCAGCCGGCACTTACCGCGCGCCTGCACGCCATCGAGCGCGAGCTCGGTCAGCCGTTGTTCGCACGCTCGGGGCGCGGTGTCCGACTTACCGACGCCGGGCGAGTGTTCTGCCCGCACGCCGAACGCGCGTTGGCCGCGGTCGCCGATGGCCGGCGCGCTGTCGACGATCTGGGGAGCGGGCGAGCCGGTAAGCTCATCCTGGGCGCGACACCGTCCGTGTCGAGCTACGTGCTTCCCCGCGTCTTGAAGCGCTATCGCGAGGAGCACCCCGGCGTTGAACTGACCCTGCGCACCGGTCACTCCGAGCAGGTGGTGGAACTGGTGGCCGCTGAAGCTGTCGATCTGGCCATCGTGCGCGACCTGCACCATGACGACCTCGAGGTCACGCCGCTCTACGACGACGAGTTGTCACTTGTTACTCACCCTGGCCACCCGTTTGCCCTGCGCGGCTCGACGACGCTGTCCGAGGTGGTGGCAGGGGGATTGCTCGTCTTCGACCGCGCCTCCAGCTACTTCGAGTTGACCCATGCCCTCTTCACCGAGGCCGGCGTACCCGTCCGTATCCTGATGGAACTGGACAACTTCGAGGCGGCCAAACGGATGATCGAGGAGGGGTTGGGCGTCGCGCTGCTGCCGAAGATCGCCGTCGCCCGTGAACTGGAGCTTGGCCAGCTTGCCTCAGTCCCGATCGACGATGCCGGGCCGATCCATCGTCGGATGGTGGCGATCCGCCGTGCCGACGCTGGTCCGCCCGGCGGCATCGTCGGCGCATTCCTCGATCTGCTCGTCGCGATGGTATCCGCCGGCCCGTCCGCACCGACCGGGCACGGCGAAACCGTCAACGGGCGAACGCTTACCAGCCGCCCCGCAAGCGAGCAGCCCGGCCAGGTGAATGGCCGCACCGCGTCGCCTGACCGGGTTGCCACGGCCAGCGCCGCCGGCCCGTAAGCGGTCACCGGCGTGGGCCAGCAACGCTTCCAGCGTGGGCCAGCAGCGCGCCCAGGGAGGACATGGCTATGACCAGAACGATTCACTATAGCCGCGATGTACCGGTTGTCTCAGAGGTCGACGTCCTCGTCATCGGGGGCGGGCCAGCCGGTATCGCGGCGGCGGTCGCCAGCGCTCGCAACGGTGCCCACACGATCCTCGTCGAGCGGTACGGCTTCCTGGGCGGGAACGCCACGGCCAGCCTGGTTGGCCCGTTCATGACCTCCTTCAGCGCTGATGGCAAGACGCAGCTCGTGCGGGGCATCTTTGACGAGTTAGTGCGCCGGATGGAGAAGACCGGCGGCGCGATCCACCCCTCGAAGGTACCGGCAGCCGTCGCGAAGTCCGCCTACATGAAGCACGGCCACATCGGCGTGACGCCGTTCGACCCCGAGGCGATGAAGCTCGCAAGCGCCGAGTTGTGCCTCGAAGCGGGCGTGACGCTGATGTTGCATACCGTCTTCGTGGATCCGCTCGTCGAGACAATTGACGGGACGCCGGCTGTGCGCGGCGCCGTCCTCCACAGCAAGGAAGGGCTCCAGGCCGTTGAGGCCACGACCACGATCGACTGCTCGGCTGATGCTGACGTGGCGGCACGGGCGGGCGTTCCCTTCAAGCTTGGGCGGGACTCTGACGGGCTGACCCAGCCGATGACGATGTTCTTCCGGGTCGGCAACGCCGACCGCTCGAAGGTGGACGCGTACTTCCGCGAACACCCGGAAGAGATCGAGCAGCGGATGGCCTTTAGCTCCTGCATCAAGGCGGCCCAGGCGAACGGTGACTACACCATCCCCCGCGAGCGCCTGAGTATGTACGAGAGCCCACAGGAGGGCGTCTGGCGGGTGAACGTGAGCCGTATCCTTGGGGTCGACGGCACGAAGGTGGCCGACCTGACGCGCGCTGAGATCGAGGGCCGGCGGCAGGTGTTGGAGATCTACGCGTTCTTGCGTAAGTACGTGCCTGGCTTCGAGAACTGCACCTTGCTCGATACGGCCGCACAGGTTGGCGTGCGCGAGACACGCCGGATCGAGGGCGAGTACACGCTGACGCTGGACGACCTGATGACCGGGCGCGACTTCGCGGACACCATCGCCTACTGCGCCTATCCGATCGACGTCCACGATCCGAAGGGCGCGGGCGGAGGAATCTCCAACCGTGGCGAGACGGCGAACGCCTACCAGATCCCGTATCGCTGTCTAGTCCCCCTCGGGGTCGAGCAATTGCTGGTCGCCGGGCGTTGCGTCTCGGCAACACACGAGGCGCTGGGTGCGATTCGAGTGATGCCGCCGTCGTTCGCGATGGGCGAAGCGGCTGGCACCGCCGCGGCCCTGGCGCTGAAGGAAGGCGTGCCGCCGCGCCGCGTACCGGTCCGCTGGCTGCGCGAGACGCTGACAGCGCACGGCGCCTACGTCGGACCGGAGCGCTGAGGCACGCCGAAGCCCCAGGAGGCTCGGCCGGGGCGTGCATCACGCCGCGCCCGGGGCCGCCTTGACCATCAGCCCGGGCTGGTGCCGCTGCTTGTGGTGCCGAGACCTGGGTAGCGGACCTGGCTGCCGACGCCGGCACGCCGTCGATGAGCGGTCAGAGCGGGCCAACTGAGGTGGGCGGGCCGGGGCTACCCCGGCCCGCCCATGCATCGACGATGGGAGAGCGTCTTTGGTTGTGGGGCGTCGCCGTGACTAAACCGAGACCAGCGTGAATCCCACATGCGCCCTGGATACGACCATTGAGATGCCGCCGCTCTGGTTTAGTCGTCCAAACCCTCGCCGGGTGTCGTGACCAGGATGTTGTCGAAGTTCACGACCGGCGGATCGCCCCAGGCGAGTGCGCCGACGCCCATCTTGCCGTGGTTGATCGAATCGTCGTCGAGATCGAAGATCTGCTGACCGTTCACCAGTACCCGGATGTTGCTCTTGTAGGCGTGGATCGTCGCGCGGTTCACTCCGCCGCCCGTGTTGATGGCGTCTGTCTTCTTCCAATCCGTCCAGTCGCCCTGACCGTTCACCTGCTTGGTCACACGGGCCTGCCCGTCCTTGGCATCGAGAACGAGCGAGTAATAGTTCTTCTCGTCGATGTAGCGGAAGTAGAAGACGAAGCCGGCGTCAGCGCCGTTGACGAGGCGTGCATCCGCGGTCATCGTGAAGTCGGTGAGCTCCGGCCCCCAGCCGGCCCAGCGGCTCCAGGCCGGATCGTCTGCTGTGCCGCCCGACTTGAAGACGATGGTGTAGCGGCCGTCCTGCGAGGTGTGGAGCGCACTCGGGCTCTCACCGGTGCCGGACTGTGGCGCGCCGGTCAGAAACTCATCCGAGAACAACACCTGCGGGATGCTCGACCCGGGATAGGTGAGCGCTCGGAAGATACGGTAGGGCGCCCCGTCGCTGAAGCCGCCACTCTTCGAATGCACGAAGATGTAGTAGCTGCCCGGCATCGGTACCGTGGTATCGATAGCCTCGGAGCCGTTCGCCGCGGGCTTCGACGACGCGATGACTTCGCCGTTCCAGTTGGCGAGCTCGACCTTGTAAGGCGCTGGCATGTCGTCGATCTCGACGTGAACGTCGGTGTTGAAGTCGAGCACGGCGATGCGATAGGCGTCGACGTCGTTCGGGTTCGAGATGAATCCGAGGGCGTCGGATTGCGCTCCAAGGTAGCACGCGGCCTGGAAGGTGTCGTTCGGCTCTGGACAGACGTCTTGCCCGAGCGCGAGTACGTCTGGAATGGACGCCCCCGGCACCACGAGCGCTGCCAGGGCGAGCAGCCCGGCGACGAGGGGGTAGAGCGCGCGGCGAGACCACATGTTCGACCTCCAAAATGCAGGGGCTCCAATGGCGTGCACGCCACACGACGGGCGGACGAATGCGGGATGCACGGTCATCAGTTCGAGCGAACCTAGACCGGCGCCCCGGGCGGAACGAACGGTCGCTCTGGCTGGGGTTGTGGCTGCGGCCTCGGTTGGGGCTGCGGCTGCGGTTGCGGCCGCGGAGGAGGTGGCGCCGGAACCGGCGTTGGCGGGATCGGCGTCGGGGTTGGTGTGTACGACGCCAGCCGCTGGCGGGCCTCCGCACCTTTGGGCACAACCTCGAGGGCGTGCATGAGCACGCTGTACGCGTCGTCACGCTTGCCGCCGTTCAGGAGCCGATCCGCCTTGCCGATCAGGAGCGCGTACAGCTTCTCGCGGGTGTCCCGGAAGTCCGGATCGAGCTTCATGTTCGCTTCGAGCGCATTGATGGCCGCCTCATCGTCCTTGCCCCAGTTTGCCTCCATGACTGCGTAGTTCTTGGTCAGCGTGACCCGCTTCTGTCCATCGGTAGCCTCCGGATCGTTCGGCGCCATCTTCAACGCCTCGCCAAACTGGGCCCAGGCGTCGTCGAGGCGCTCCTGATCGAGCAGTTGGTTGCCGTAGGCGACGTAGGTCTTGCGTAGCGTCTCGTCGACCGTCGATGCCGTGTTCTTGTCAGCCTTAACGGCCGAATCGGCTTTGAGTGTCTGAAGCTGGTCGATGGCCTGTTGGAAGTTTCCGGCTGCCACGGCCGCCTGCGCCGCCTGAACCCGCTGCTGCGCCGACGGCGTGGCGGTCAACGGTGCGGCGGTAGAGGTCGGCGGTGCGGACGTCGCCGTTACCGGCGCAGGCGTAGCCGGCACCTCGGTCGGCTTCGCCGGAGCGGCCGTTGGGCCCGCCGCCTGCTGTACCGGCGTCGGCGGCGTGGTCGGCTTCGCTGCTACGGCCGTCGGGGTCGGCGTCACCGTCGTACGGTCGCCGAACAGGCCGAACTGCCATGCGCCGAGCCCCCCCACCACCAGCAGTGCCAGAATCGCGACGAGCGGTCCGATGAGTTTCGTGCTCGATCCACCAGTGTCCGTCGACGAGCCAGACTGGACGACGGCGGCCGCACCACCGGCCCCACCGGTCGCGGGCGGCGGGGTGAGGGTCTGCGCCATCTGGCTGGTCTGTCCGGCCCGTACCGCTGGTTGGCCACGAGGTGACGTCAGGGGTGGGGCCGGCGTGGGGCGCTGGGTGTTTGGCTGAGCCCGGGGTGGGGGCGGTGTCCCCCGGGATGGCGCCGGCTGCCCCGGTACGACGGGTGAGAGACCTTCACCCCTGGCCCGTGGTGCATCCGGCCGAGACGGCCTCCCGCTCGGCGAGATCTCGGTTTCGGCCGTCTGCGGCTCATGGGCGAGCGTGGCGAGCGCGGCCCTGACCCCCGCCATCATCTCGCGCCCGCTCTGGAAGCGCGACGCGGGATCCTTGGCCAGCGCCTTGTCCAGCACGTCCGAGAGGGCGCTCGGCAGGTCCGGGCGGATCTCGTGCAACGGCGGCGGCGGTTCGTGGACGTGCAGGTACAGCAGCGACGGCGTGCTGGCGGCGCTGAATGGCGGCCGTCCGCCTAACGCCTCGTACATCAGCACCCCGAGCGCGTACAGGTCCGAGCGCTTGTCCAGCGGCTCGCCTCGTGCCTGCTCGGGCGACATGTACTCTGGCGTCCCGATGACCATCCGGGTGGCTGTCAGGTGACTCTGCTCGCCAGCCCGGGCAATGCCGAAGTCCGTGAGGGTGAGCGCGTCGCCCGGCTCGACCATGACGTTGGCTGGCTTGATGTCGCGGTGCAGGATGCCACGTGCATGGGCGTAGTCGAGGGCGTCTGCGACTTGCTCGACCATCCGAAGCGCTCGTTCGGGCGCCAGCGCACCTTCGCGACGTAGCAACTGGCCGAGGTTCTCGCCCTCGATGTAGCGCATCGCGATGTAGAAGACGCCGTCCGCCTCGCCAACGTCGTAGATCGTGACGATATGCGGATGATGGAGATTTGCCGCGATCCGGGCTTCCTGCTGGAACCGCTGGACGAGGGTGTCATCCGCGGTCAGTGAGGCATGCAGGATCTTCAGGGCGACCGGGCGTTCAAGCCCCAACTGCTCGGCCTTGAAGACCGACGCCATGCCGCCCCGCCCGAGCTGGCCGACGATTGCATAATGGCCGAACCGCTTGCCGATCACCCCGGCGCCTCCGATCGCTAGGGATCCGCTCAACCCACCAGCGCCTGCTGCCGAGCCGGGCGTCTCCCGTCCCACGGCCCTGCCACGTATGCGCGATGATACTTGGAGTTGGACCCGAGCACAAGGAGACGATTGAGGGCTCCAGGAGGTTCCGTTCCAGGAGTGTCAGCAAGCTGACAGTTTTGCCACGGTCCTCGCCTGCTGTTAGAGTGAGCGCGCGTGCTGACCGAATGCCTTCACACGGCCAGGCAGGGCTGCCATAATCCGCCAAGGCGCTCGCAGCGCCAGACGATCTGCGCGAATGGAGGTGATGGCGATGCAGCGCGATCCGTCGATCCGTCTGACCGGCTTCAGTCACGGCGCCGGGTGAGCCTGCAAGCTCAGCCCGGCTGAGCTCGCGCAGGTGCTGCGCCATCTCCCCCCCATCGTCGACCCCCGCGTTCTGGTGGGCGCGTCGACGTCTGACGATGCGGCCGTCTACCGCCTGACCGACGAACTGGCCATCGTAGCGACGCTCGACTTCATCACGCCCGTGGTCGAGGATCCGACCGCGTTCGGGCGCGTTGCCGCGACGAACGCCATCAGCGACGTCTACGCGATGGGTGCCAGGCCGCTGTTCGCGCTGAACGTCGTCAACTTCCCGCGCGACGCCCTTCCTCTGGAATATCTCGAGGCGATCTTACAGGGTGGAACGGCCACGGCTGCTGAAGCCGGCATCCCGATACTTGGCGGCCACAGTGTCGACGATCCCGAGCTCAAGTATGGGATGGTCGTCCTGGGGACCGTGCATCCTGAGAAGATCGTGACGAACGCGGGTGCCCAGCCTGGCGACGTGCTCGTGCTCACCAAGCCGCTTGGCGTCGGGATCATTACCACGGCGATCAAAGCGCAGGTCGCGGACGACGCGGTGACTGAGCGCGCCCTCGAGGTCATGACCGCGCTCAACCGGGCTGCCGCCGAGGCGATGCTTGCCGTTGAGGCACACGCAGCCACCGATATTACTGGCTTCGGCTTGCTGGGCCACCTCTCGGAGATGGTGCGGGCGAGCGGTGTCGGCGCGCTGGTGCAGGCCGGGGCCGTACCCATCCTGGATGGGGCGCGTGCACTGGCCGAGCGGGGCATCGTGCCGGGCGGAACGCGCCGCAACCTTGCGGCCGTGGAGAATATCGTGCAATGGGCGGCGAGCGTCGACGAGGTGGCACGGTTGCTCCTGGCCGATGCTCAGACCTCCGGGGGCCTGGTGATTGCGGTTGCACCCGCCCGTGCTGACGAGCTTGTGGCGCAGCTCGACGCTGCTGGCACACTGGCGTCGGCCGTCATCGGCGAGATGAGCGCACGCGCGGGGACGATCGAGGTTCGCTGACCCGTACTCCGTGACCCGGACCCCTCGACCCAGATCCGCTGACTCCGTGACAGGCCGGCCGTCCGCGGATCTGGCCACGCATTTCGGGCCAGACGGCGCCCTCGTCGCCACGTCCGCCTGTCTCGGCGGGGAGCGTACGGGTGAGGAGATGGCCCCGGCGGAGGGCGACGGAGAGCGTGCCGGTGTACTGGCGAGCAAGGCTGGCTGACGAGTGCTGGTGACGCCTACCCGAACGGGGGTGGCGTGACGCCGCGCGATAGCGCATCCTACAGAGTGCGGCCGGGCCTCGTGCGCGGCGTGACGGTCGGGAGGATGCTGATGGACGTCGACCTCGTATTCCGCGATCTTGCCCCGGATCCCCGCGACGAATGGCGCCGGCTGCTGCGCTTCGTCGGCTGGGGCGAGCGGGATCGGCAGGCGGCAGCGCGGTCGATCGAGCCACTGCTCCGCCGCGGCCCCGAGTTGATCGCGGCGACGTACGATCATCTGGCCTCGGTGCCCGAGACGGCGGCCATCCTGGGCTGGGAGGAGGGGGTAGACCCCGCCCACCTTCAGGAGCGCCGAGGCTTTCTGACCGTCTGGCTCGCGCGGACGCTGGGCCTGGACACCAGCGATGAGCTTGCAGCCTATCTCTTCCAGGTGGGCATCATTCACGCCGGTCACGGACCGCGCGGCGTCCACGTCCCCCCCGAGTATGTGACCGCGTCGGTCGGGATGATTCAGGCTGGCTTCGCGCGCATCCTGGGCGAGGAGGGGATGCCGGCCGACATCGTGATGCCAGCGATGGCCGCCTGGAGCCGCTACCTTGCCGTCCAACTCGATCTGATGCTGCTGGGCTACCGGGCGGCGCGCGCGCTCAGTGATGGCCCCCTGCGTGTCCGCTGCACCGCCTACGGCCGGCTGCGCCGGCTGATCGGCGGACAGCACGTCGACGTGGCGATGGCACCCGGTACCCGGCTCGGCACGATCCTGTGCAAGGTCTTTGACTACTACCCGGAAGTGCGCGCAGAAGCGCTCGACCGAATCTGGGACGAGCCACGTGCCACCAGTGGCGCTTCGTTCGACCCGCTGCCCGCGTACGTGCCACGCCAGGGTTGGCGCGTCCTGCTCAATGGGCGTGACACCCGCTACCAGGGTGGACTTGCGGTGCCGGTTGCTGGAGGCGACGAGGTCGCGCTGTTCCCGCCAGGCCGATGAACGGGTAGCCAGTATCGGAAGATCTTGGGCCGTCCTCGGCGCCGTCGACTCCCTACCGGGTGCCGGCGGTCGTCAGGCGGCTGAGGTCACCCAGAGCGCCCCGGCTCGCGACGCTGGACGGCCACGTCGCTGGGCGCCCTGTTGATGCCCGATTGGAGTTCGTTCCATCCGGACCTGAGGACGCTCTACCGCTATACTGCCGCCAACGATCGCGCGGAGGTCAGCCCTGTGCCGCAGCCCCTTGCGCCGACGACGCTGACATTCCTCGGCACGGGCAACTTCTTCGCGCCCAACCGTGACTGGAACAGTTTCGTCGTCGACCGAGACGTGCTGGTCGAGCCGTCCCCAACCGTGCTGCCAAACCTTCGCCGTGCCGGCATCGATCCGGCCGGCATCGGCGTCGTGTTCGTCAGCCATTTCCACGCCGATCACACCTTCGGCTGGCCGTTCCTGCTCGTCGACGCATTGGTGCGGACCCGCCGCACGTCTGAGCTCTGGGTCGTTGGACCGCCCGGCGTCGAGACCCGCTTGAACGAGATGTTGCGGGTGGGGGCGGTCGACGGCCTCGTTCGGCGAGTGCGCGCAAACCCGGACACGTTCCCAGTGCACTACCTCGACGTGAACGAGCGGGACCAGCACGCCGGCCCGATGCCGTTTCGCGCGGTGCGGGTCGAGCATGAGCCAGAGCTCGAGTGTTTCGGCTATCTGTTCCAGCGTGGCGGCCGTACCATCGGCTACTCGGGCGACAGCCAGTTGTGCGACGGCCTGCGCGAGATTGCCGCGCAGTCTGATCTGTTGGTGCTCGAGTGCGCCCTCCACCACGACCGCGACTTTCCCGGCCACATCGGCCCGCGCGACGTTCGGACGTTGCGCCAGGAGTTTCCAGACCTTCCATTCATCCTGTCGCACGTCAACGACGACACCGCCGATCATCCGATCCCCGGAACGCGCGTCGCCAACGACCTGGAAACGATCGCGCTGTAGTCGGCCGTGTGAGAGGCCCCGCTGCCATGGGGCGCGGAGGAGTCAGGCTGGCACGGCCTGGCGGACGCGGCGGTACGTCTCCGGGGCGAAGGCCGCGAACAGCAGGGCTGCGACGGCGAGCAGCGCTGACGTCCCGCCCAGCGCGGTGTTTGCGCCGAACAGATCGGTGATAACGCCGAGCAGGATTGGCCCGATGACGTAGCCCATGTCGGCGAGCATGCGATAGGTGCTCATCGCCGCTGCATTCATGCCCGGCGGCGCCATGTCGGCAGCGTAGGCTGATGGCGCGGCCCCGCCGATGCCAGATGCGACGCTCCAGGCCGCGCAGCCAGCCAGGAACCAGCCATAGCTTGGGGCGAAGAGAAAGACCACAAACGCCAGGCCGGTCAGGAGCGTCGCCGGGACGATCACGAGCTTCCGCCCATAGCGGTCCACCAGGACGCCCGACGGGTATGCCAGCCCGAGCCCCATCACGCTGATGATCGCCAGTCCAAGGCCGATCTGGTCGGGGCTCAATCCCAGGCGCTCAGTGCCAAGGACCGGAATGATGTTGAACAGGGCGCCGGTCCGCGCGAAGAAGGCGCAGAAGCTCACCAGGCTGATGAGCAGGAAGCCCCGCTGGGCTGCCAGCAGGCGAAGCTGGGTGCGAAACGGCGGCAGTGCCGACTCGATCGTCACGACCGAACCGGCCCGAGTGCCCTTCGTCTCGGGCACTCGGAACCAGGCGATGACCGACACCGCGGCTCCCAAGAGCGCGGAGCCGTAGAACGGTGCGGCCAGCCCGAAGTGCTCGGCGAGCAGGCCGCCCGGAACCGGACCGGCTCCCACGGCAAACGAGAAGACGCCGGTATAGATGGCCATGATCCGGCCGCGCCGCTCGGGCGGGCTGATGTCTGCCAGGACGATCTGGCAGGCGGTCAACACGAATGACGCGCCGATGCCGGCGATGAAGCGCGCGCCGAGGAACGAGAAGTACTCGGGCGCCAGGCCGCAGAGGAGGTTGCCGAGAACCGTCGCAGCCCCGCCAATCGCCAGTGCGCCACGCCGCCCGATCCGGTCCGCCACCTGCCCAGAGGGGACGTTCACCAGGAAACGGGCCAGTCCGTAGATGCCAATGGTCAGGCCGATGGCCGCCTGTGATACCCCGAACGCCTTCGCATACAGCGGCACGACCGGCACGATGGTGCCGAAGCCAAGCTGGTTGACGGCGATCAGTACGCAAATCCAGACGAGGACTCGGTTTTCCGTGTACTGTCGCCGGGCCTGCTGAACCAGCGCGACCGCCAGCATCCACTCTCCCCGCCGAAGTGTCGCGAGGAGGGTACCAGCCAGCCCCCCCGGTTGTCAGGGCCGCGCACTGGACGGGTCTACACCCACATCCCCAGGCCCCCTTGGCCGTGTGGGGGTGGGTCGCCGAGGGCGAAGGTGCTCTCCGAGGCCGAAGGCAGAGCCGGCCGGGGCTGCGCGAAGGCGCCCCGCCGGCATTGGCGGGGCGCTTCGGAGACGACGCGGTCGAACGTGTCAGGACTTGAAATAGAAGGTCATCGTCCGCGAGATGGCGGGCGTCTTCCCATCAGGGCTGCTGTACTCCCGCTCGGGGATGTTGCCCAGGTTGTTCTTGAAGATGCGCACCCCACCGACGGCTGCACCGAGCCCCACGACGCCGATGGTGTAGACCTCGTCGGCAGCGATGGCCCAGATCTCCTTGCCGAGTTTGATCTGCTCGGCCTCGGGCACGCCGAATGCCTTGCGGAAGTTCGAGTACACCGTTTTCAGCGACGCGAGCTCTGGCGGCGGCTCCTTCCCCTTCTCTCCGTTCGACTGGAACCAGTCGGCGTACAGCGCGCCGTTGCCGTCGATCGACTGGAAGGGAAAGACGTGAGATGGGAAGGTGAACAGGTGCTCGCTGCCGTCGTTCTGCCAGGCGTACATCTGGTTCTCGTTGGCGATGTTACGCCGCTGTCCGAGCGTCCGCTCGACTTCGTTGACGGTCAGGTCGATCCCGATCTTCTTCCAGTGCTCGCGGATCATCTCGCCGATCCGGGTGAACTGTACGAACTGACCCCCGAACGTTTGAAGCTCGATGCGGAGGCGCTGACCGTTGTCGGTCCGCAAGCGATACCCTTCAGAGTCCTTCTTGTCGAGCCCCAGCTTGTCGAGCATCTCGGCCGCCTTCTTCGGATCGAAGGTGGCCCACCGGGTTCGATATTCCGGCCCCGGGTTGTACTTGTTCGAATCGCGCGGGACGAACGAGCCGGGCGTGCCGGTTCCCAGCCAGAAGGTCTCGTTGACCTGGTCGCGGTCAATGCCAAGCGCGAGCGCCCGCCGGAAGTCGACCGTTCGGAACCACTTGCCGATCTCCGGATCGGCCTCGAAGCTCAGGTTGAACTTGAGGCCGCAGTCGGCGCCGAAGTCGGCCGTATCGAGCACGAGCTTGTAGTTGCCCTTCTGCTGGTTCTCGATGAAGACCGGCAGCTTGCCGATGTCGAGATGGCGCTCCTGCATGTCGAACTCGCCGGCCACGGCACGCAGGTTGAGTACTTCGAGGTTCTCGGCCAGGGTCAACTGGATCTTATCCATGTACGGAAGCTGGTTACCGTCAGTGTCGACCCAGATGCTGTACGGATTCCGCTCGAGCGTCCAGACTGGGGTGTTGATTGGCTGGACCGTCTTCCAGGGCGTAATGGTCGGCACCTCCGGGTTGAGCGCCCAGGAGGCCTTCGCCTTGAAGAGCAGCAGCCAGTTATCGAAGCCAGCGTCCTTCGCGATCTGGCCGATTTTGTCCTCGCCAGCATACTTCGGCAGGAACTGCTTGAGATAGTGAGCCGGCGCGCAGCATGAGACGCCAGTTGGATCGGCGAGGAAGGATGGGGCCGAAATCACGGTCGAGCCGGCCAGCATGTTCGGGAAGAAGTAATACGGGTCGGGGAACACGAACTTGACGGTCGTCTCGTCGACCTTCTCGACCTTGCCAGGCTTGCCGTTGATCGTGAAGCTTGCGCTGATGGTCGGGTTGAGCTCCTTATTCAGGAGCATATCCTCGTACCAGAAGACGAAGTCGTCGGCGGTGAACGGCTGACCGTCAGACCACTTCATGCCCTTGCGCAGGTGCAAGACGGTGGTCTTCCCATCATCCTGAAGGTCAAAGCCCTTGGCGATGTTCGGGACGATCTTCTCGCCCGTGTAGTCCCAGAACAGCATGTGGTCGGGGCCGCTGCCAGACCGGAACCCGTTCCAGTAGTCGCCAGGGCCGGTGAAGCCCCGCCGCCACATTCCGCCATACTTGCCGACCTCGTGGAGCGGCTTGATGACGAGTGGCTCGGCCGACACCCGCTGCTCGACGGGTGGCAACTTGCCGGCCTTGACGAGTTCGGCGAGTTGCGGCGCCTCCTTGAAACTCTTGGGGAACTGCGAGGCGTCAGTGACGACGGTCGGCCCCTCGAGCTTGCCGATGTACTGCTCGCCGATGCCGCTGCTGGGCTTGGCGGCGGCAGCGGGCGCTGTTGTCGCCGCCGGCGCGGCCGGTTTCGCGGCGGCTGGTGCGCTCGTCGGCGCGGCTGGCTTGGCGGCGGCCGCCGGCGCGGTGGTTGCCGCAGGCGCGGCCGGCTTGGCGGCGGCCGGTGCGCTCGTGGCCGGTGCAGCGGGCTTTGCCGTCGGCTGCGCCGGCGCTGGCTGACCGCAGGCGTTGAGCAGGCCGAGCGTGGCGATGCTCATGGCGCCAACGGTACCGGTACGAAGGAATTCGCGACGTGACAGACCAGGCTTCGTTGCCATACGCTGCTCCAGGACACTCGGACGGTCGACGCCGACATTGGCGGACCGAAACATCACCGCACTACTAAGCCACGGATCACTCGTCCGGAACGACTGGGCTGTTCCTCGCCTCCAAGGAATCTCCCCACAACCTGACCTGGCCGTACCTGCCAGGCTGCCGGCAGTCTAGCGCTCGCTCAGCACTGTGACAAGCATTGTTGATGTACTCGCACGTCGACGAGCGCCACTCGATTCGCATCCGAAGGCATGTCTCAAAAATGCGAGGTAAGCGACGTACCGAGGCCCAAGCCGGTCAGCCGCCGGTGGGTTCGCCGCGCCGGCTGGCGATCCGATCCGCAAGCCGGGTCGGCTCGGGGATCCGGTGACCCCGCCCGCACTGGAGCACCAGTGCAATGGCAGATTCGAGCGAGACGCGGTGCCCGATCGTGACGTAGATCGGCTTCGACTTCGGGCGCGTTCGTAGCGCCGCCCCCACGACCTCGTCTCGGTCAATGAGCGGCGACCAGTCCCCCGGGGCTGGCCCCGGCTCCTCGGCGTGGCCGACCAGGATCGACTTGGCGCAGCCGATCGTCGGCAGATCGAGCAACAATCCGAGGTGACAGGCGATGCCGAAGCGGCGTGGGTGAGCGAACCCATGGCCGTCGACGAGCAGGAGATCGGGGCGATGCTCCAGCGCCCCGATTGCCTCCAGGCTGACAGGCGCCTCGCGGAACGAGAGCAGGCCGGGGATGTAGGGAAACGTCACCGTCCGCGTGACGACGCGCTCTTCAACGACGTCGAGGTCTGGGAAGCTCAGCGCGACGACTGCTGCCCGCCCGAGCACGCTCCCGTCCGGCGCCTTCGGGAATCCCAGATCGACTCCTGCCACGGTCCGAATATCGCCAAAGCGGTCTTCCCGGATGACTCGATCGGCAAGCTCACGCTGGAGTGCCCGAGCCTCAGCTACGTCCAGATCCCAGCGGTGGACGATCTCCCCGGTCACCATCGTCTCACTCTCGCCCCCTTGCCGAAGCTTGCCGCACAGCCCGTACCGTCAGGAGCGATGGACCGAAAGCTCACGGGACCGTCTGGGGGCTGCCGTCGAGAAGGCGCTGAATGGGAGTGAGCGTGACATCGCCTGCCTCGGTCACTCCAATCCTGACGATGTCCCAGATATCGTCGCCCTGGTCCTGGCCGGCGTCGCTGACCCGGTACTCGGCCAGTTGGCCGTTCCCCTGACTGATGACGACGCGCGCACCGGACCCCTCAAAGGTCGCGGGCGATGCGCTCCAATGGCTGAAGTTGTGCACCCAGTAGTGATACTCGCCGGCCTGGAAGCGGCCAGTCGACGGATTGCGGGCAATCGTGATCGTCTCCGGTCCGAAGGCGGATGTGTCGTCCACATCGAGCGTCGCGTAGGGCACTGGGGGACGTGCCCGATTGGCGTAGTACAGGTGGAAGCGGCCACCGCTTGTGGTCGGTCCCGCCAGATGGCTATCGAGGTCGTGCGGGTGCTGCCCCCAGGTGAGTACGACGGTGATTTCGCCGAGCGTGCGCACCGGGGCGAGCGCGATGGAGAGCTCGGGATTCAGTCCACCGACCACGTCCACGGTATGGGTGGCGGCGACGTAGCCTGTTGCCTCCGCGCGGAGCGTCTGATGCCCGAGCGGTACGCCATCGAGGCTGAAGCGTCCGTCACCTGACGTAGCAGCCTGAAGCGTCGTACCCGATACCTGCACGGACGCACCGGAAATCGGGTTGCCGGTGCTGGCATCGCGGACAACGCCCACCAGCGTTCCCACGCTCGGTGTCGTGGTGGAGGTCGGCGTCAGCGTCGAGGTCGGCGTCAAGATGAGTGTAGCGGTCGCAGTCGGGGACGGGGTGGGAGTGGAGGTCGGCGTCAGGGTGAGCGTAGCGGTTGGCGAGAGCGCGGGTGGGGGCGTGGTTGACGGCGTAGTTGACGGCGCGACGCTGGCGGTTGCCGAGGGCATGCGCGTCGGTGTGGGTGTGCCGGTGGGCGACGGCTCGGGCGAGCCCACCCCGCCCAGGGCGGTCGTCGCCGTCGGCGTCGCGGTTATCGTCGGCGTGAGCGAGGCCGTGCCGGTTGCCGTTGGGGTTGGGGTTGAGGTTGAGGTTGACGTGGCGGCGACGGGGCTACCCGAAGACGGCCGTCCGACAAACTCGACGGGGTCGCCGGCCTGGAAGGCGTGCCCGAGCGGCTGATCGAGCAGAATCGACTCGAAACCAGCGATGGTATGCAGTTCGGCAGACGCTCCCGACCCAACGCGAATCGTGTCGCCGACCTGGAAACCATCCGTGCTCTCGACCTCGATCCGGGTCGAACCTGCCGCCGCTGGTGCTGTCAGGACAGTATGCCCGGGAGTGGAGGTCGACGGACGTGGCGGGTCATCGGGGCGGGTAACCTGGAGCGACTGCTGCTGGGGCGCGGTGAACGATCCGGTTCCGATCCCCGGATTGTCGGTTCCAACTGGATTGCTGCTGGTCGTTGGAGCGGTGACTGCTGTGAACAGCGAGGTGGCGGCCGGATCGAAGCGCCCGTCAACGATATCGCCACGTGCGGTGGCGGTTCGCTTCTCGCCGCGCCGCAGCAGTAGCCCGGCGCGTGGAAACTCGACCTGACCCTCGGCAACGGCGACGGTCACGTCTCCGCCAGAGTCCACGTTATGGGCGAAGACGGTGCCCCGCACCAGCGCGACCGTGCCGCCTGCCTCCACGCGATACGACGAGCCCGGATCGGCGAGCGCGACGACTCGGTGGACGGTCGTGCCCACCACGCTCTCGATCCGGATCGTCGTCGCCGCACCCTGCGAGGCGAGCGCCTGAATGACGATCGTGGTGTTGGCGCCCAACTCGACCTCGGAGCCTTCGAAGAACGTCACGAGCGCCGATGCATTGGCGAGCGTGGCAACCCGATCGCCCGGGGCAAGCGCCGTGCCCGATCCAGCCGGCGAGAGCGGCGTCCCATCGGCGCGGAGCACGGCGGCTGTGCCACGAAGGACGGTCAGCGTGGCCCCCGGCGCCTGACTGGCCGGGGTACCGAAGGTGGCGGCCGGGCTGGTCAGGAGCCAGAGTACGGCGGCCAGCCCGACGTACAGCAAGCGAGCGGAGGTCGTCACTTCGGCGGTTCGCCACATGCGCGTGCGATGCTCGCTTACTCGAAGCAGCGTGACGTCAGGCTCCTACACTCCGGCGGGCCGGCGCGCACGCTGCGATCGGCCGTGTCACCAGCGCCCCATCCGCCAGCGACGAGTTCTGGCGGCTGCGCGTGGTGATGCTCGTGAGGGACCACGGTCGTCTCAGTCGTCGTTACGACTCCGAGACGACACCTTCGGACACGAGCCTTGCCAGTCTACCAGCCAATCCTCCGCCCGTCAATCCAGTGACGGCGCCACGGCGCCACGGCGTCCGGGCGTCCGTCATCTGAGGAGGTGACGCGGCGCTTGTGTTTCCCTTTGTTACCCAGAAACATATATAGGTCTTGGGATGGCGATGCATGGACATGTTCGCTACGCTGTCACCGTCGCGTGATCTCCAGGTGCCTCGACGTTGAGGCGCGTGGAGACGACGCGGCAAGCGCGGGCAGCGCCAGACGGGTCGGGGGAGCCCGTTCCTGGTGCCCAGCCCACGCGGCGGACGATGACGTCCGGGCCGCTGCACGCGCCTGGGGGACCGGACACAGGAGCACGATCTTGCCATTGGTGAAGTACGAGCGCCTCGCACGGCGGAACGTCGACGACGACCGTCATGCCATCCCCCTGGCGCTGGTTATCGAAGACGACGAAGCGATTGGCAACCTGCTCGACGAAGTGCTCTCGACGGAGGGCGCGTCGGTCGTGCGCGCCGTGGATGCGGAAAGCGGGCTGCAACTCGCCCGAGAACGTCGGCCCGACGTGATCCTGCTCGATCACTACCTCCCCGGCGGTACCGGGCAGAGCCTCCTCGAACGGCTACGGTGCGAGGCGGAGACACGCCGCATCCCGGTCATCATGCTGAGCGCCGCGCCTCGTGACCTGGCGCCAGTGCCCGCGCCCGACGCGCTCGTCACCAAACCGTTCGACCTCAGCACCCTGCTCTCCGAGATCGAGCGTTTCGTCCCGCTGACACATGTGCTCATGTGAGTGAACCGGGGCGAGCACCTGCTCGAGCATCCGGTTGATGTAGCATGTCGTCGCCGGCGGTGTCACCTCGCATGACGTGACCCAACGAGCGCCCCAGTGTGAGATCGCCCGATGAGACTCATCCGTGACGCGGATTGGATGTGAGTGTGTCGACGATTGCCGTACCCGCCGAGTTCCCGGCGATTGCAGGTCTGCACGCCCGGCTCCGAGCGGCCGGTGCTGCGCTCGTAGAAATTGAGCGTGCGTCGGGCGAACCACCCACACCCCAAACCCTGGCTGCCCTGGTGGCAGGCGCGGATGCGATCGTTGCCGAACCGGCCATGGCGTTCCCGGCCGGCGTCCTGCGTGCCGCGCCACGCCTCCGACTCGTGTGCAGCCCGGTCATCGGCACGGATCACATCGACGTCGAGGCGGCGACTGAACTGGGAGTGCTGGTAGCGAACTGCCCGACCGACGAAATCGTCATCGGCATGGCCGAAGCGTCCGTCATGTTGATGGTGGCGCTCCTCCTGGAGTTGAAGCGTAAGGAGGCGTCCCTGCGGGCTGGGGCCTGGCGCCTGGCGCTCTCGTCCCATCTGCTACGCGGGCGCACCGTTGGGCTCGTCGGCTATGGACGGATCGCGCGGGCCGTCGCGGCGCGGCTCCAGGGATGGCAGGTTACGCTCCAGGTGTACGATCCGTACGTGGCAGGCACGATTCCCCTCGACCGCCTGTTGACTACGTCGGACGTCATCTCGATTCATACGCCGCGCACGCCGGAAACCGTCGGACTGATAGGCCGCCGCGAACTCGAGCTCATGAAGCCCACTGCCGTGCTCGTAAGCACCGGGCGGGGTGGAACCGTGGACGAGGTCGCGCTGGCCGAGGCGATCGACGCCGGGCGGTTGGCAGGCGCGGCCGTCGACGTGTTCGAGCGTGAGCCGATCGACATGGACAACCCCCTGTTGCAGTGCGATCCTGGCCGCGTCATCCTTACACCCCACGCGGTCGGCCACAATCTCGAGACCGGGCCTGCCGGTGTCGAGGCCGTGGTGCAGGCTGTCGAGCGCGTCATGCACGGCGAGCCGCCGACGCACGTGATCAATCCCGATGCGATCGCTCGCTGGCGAGAGCGCATCTTGGGGCTGCCCCAGGAGTAGCCGCGCCGCCACGTTCCTGGTGGCGCTACCGAGCCTCACCAGCCGGCATTCCTATTTCCGGGAGGCCGGCCGCCCGGCATCCCGCATGGCCGCACGTCTCGTCGGGCACTGGCGCTTGCCCGTAAATTCACGTATGCTCAACCATACGAGCGTATTTCGTGGGATGCAGTGTCGCGTACCATGCGCGACACTGTCGACCTCGACCCGGAGCGTGATAGCCACCACGACCACGATGCGGCCTGGGAGAGCCGACGGCGATGCAGACTGTGGTCAGTGTGTATGCGAAAGCACGCCAGCGCCGGGGCCAGCCCGGTTCACCTGCGCATGCCGACCGCCGTCGTGCGTGTGTGTGTCGCACAGGTGACGCACCTCCCTCCGACGAGCGCATCTCCGACGAGCGCATCTCCGACGAGCGCGCGAGCGGGGAGACCGCGGCGGTAGGCAGCGGAAGCGCGGGCAGCGGGGCCGGCCGCCGTCTTCGACACGGAGTCCAGCCCCGCCAACATCGAGGCGCCGGGGGGCATGATGAGCCATGACCCTTCTCCAGGCCCGACCGACGAGGTGCGCGCGCACCTTGACGGTATCCGCCGCATTGCCCATGACCTGCCGCCTGAGCGCGCTGATGTCCTCGATAAGGTGCTACAGGCGTTGCGTGCGATGCTCGGCGAACTCGAAGCAGCAGGAGCCCGGCGTACACGGCGGCAGGAGCCGCCTGCCGCGTACTTGACCGTGTCGGATGAGCTCGTCCTTCAAGCCATCCTGCGGCGGTTGCCAGTGGGCATCGAGGTCGTCGAGGCGCCCTCGGGCCGGCTCATCCTCAGGAATGCGTACCTGGCTCGATTCTGGCGGATGCCCGCCGGCGAGGGCAACGAGAGCACGGGGGTTGGTGGCTGCGCTCGGTATCACGGCTATCATGCCGACGGCCGACCGTACCGGCCCGACGAGTGGCCGCTCTCGCGCGCAGTGACAACCGGCGCGGTCGTAGACCGCGAAGAGATCGAAGTCGAACTGGCCAACGGCATGCGCGGTACGGTCGAAGTGAGCGCCGCCCCGATCCGCGATCGTGAGGGGCGAATCCTGGCGGCGGCTGCGATCTTCCACGATATCAGCGACCGAATGCAGGCCGAACGGGCGCGACAAGCACTCGCTCGCGAGCGGGCTGCCCGCACGGCAGCCGAAGAGACCGAGGCGCGCTATCGAGCCTGGTTTCAGCACGGCGCCGATGCGGTCCTGATGATGAACGAGCGAGGCCGACTCATCGACGCCAACCAGGCAGCAACGCGGTTGCTCGACTCTCGACGAGACGAGCTCTTGGGACGGCAACCGTGGCTGGATGGGCTGATCGTGGGCGAGCCGTCCGTGGTCGCTGAAGGGTACGCCACGCTGGAGCGCGACGGCCGGTGGGACGGCGAACTTCTCGTACGGCGAAAGGACGGCACTGCCGTTCCCATCGAGAGCCGGACGGTGCGCATCGATCTGCCCAGCGGCTTCGTGTATCGGGGGAACTGGCGCGACATCACCGACCGGAAAGCGGCCGAAGCGGAGCGGGAGCGACTTCTCGCACGCGCGCAGGAGGCTGAGACCCGTTACCGTCACCTGTTCGAAGGCACTGCCGATGCGGTCCTGGCCGCTGACGCAGATGGACGCCTGCTCGACGCGAACCGCGCTGCCCTGGTACTCCTGGGCTACACCATCCAGGAGCTCGGCACGCTACACGTGACCGGCATCTTCCGACTCGAGGGCGGGTCAGCAGAACAGGAGCTCAGGCAGGTCGTCGCACGCGGATCCTGGGAGGGCGATGGGGAAGCTATCAAGAAGGATGGCAGGACTGTTCCGGTAGAGATGCGAGCGAGTAGAATCGATCTGCCGACAGGGCCAGCGTGCGTCGTGGTTGCGCACGACATCTCACACCGGCGCATGCTCGATCGTATGCGGGATGAGTTCGTTGCCCTTGTCACGCGCGAACTGCGCACGCCAGTCGACTCCCTCCGGGGCTTCGCCAGCCACTTGAAGGACGGCAATCGCTTCGACGAGGCCGCCGTCGACGGCATCCTCGCGCAGGCGGACCACCTCTATCGTCTCGTCGGGGATCTGCTCGACAACTCGGCGCTCGCGGCTGGTGCGCTCCGACTCAACCGGACACCGCGCGATCTGGTGGCGCTCACCCGGAAGGCGATCAGGCAGACACGAGTGATTCACCCGGCGTGCACGATGCGCATCGTGGCGACCAGGCCGAGCATCGTCGGGCGCTGGGATCCCGATCGGCTGGCCCAGGTGTTGGACGATGTGCTCGAACATGCCGCCCGCTACGGCGCGCCGGGCCGGGAGATCCTGGTACGGCTCGAAACGCAGTCCGACGCAGCGCACCTTACCGTCGTGACTCCTGGGTCGACGCTTCCCGCTCACGAGCTGCCACGTGTCTTCGAGCGGTTCAACCAGCCAGCCCCACGCGGCGGCCGGATCGGCTTCGACTCCGGGCTCTACATCGCACGGAAGCTCATCGAAGCACACGGCGGGCGCGTCTGGACCGGTTCGAACGCGGCCGGCGACACCACTATCGACTGCTCGCTGCCATTCGAGCCGCCGCCCGAGACTGCAAGTCCGCGCGGCCCCCTGACCCCTCGCCAGTTGGAGATCGCGGCGCTCGTCGCACAGGGGCTGACGAACGCGCAGATCGCCGAGCGGCTGGTCCTGACCGAAGGCACGGTCGCCAATCACATCGTGAACGCCCTACGACGGCTCTCGTTCCACTCACGGGCACAGATTGCCGCCTGGGCGAGCGCGCGGGGCCTGGTGCCACCACACCTGGCGTCGTAACGTGGACCGGCCGTGTTGACGGTGAGCGGCGCCCGTTCAGCCAGAGGCGCCGGCCGCACGCTGCGCCTCGTAGACGGCCGCGAAGCGGGCCCAGCCATCCGGTGTGCCGCTCGGCCAGGTCTCGGGGGCCTCGATGGGGCCGAGGCCGAGGTGCGCCGCGATCTCGGCCGCCCGTATCTGGAATGGCCCCTCGTGTGTCTCCAGGGCGGCGCCGGACTGTTCCAGCACCTCGATCTGCCACTGGTGCACCATCTCGTGGAGCAAGACCGACGCGGCGAAGGCGTCCCGGCGGTGCGGACGGGCGAGCTCCGCGTCGTCCAGGCGAGGATGTCGACGCTCGAAGAGCGTGACTCGGAAGAAGACGATCGTCAGGCCAGCTACGAGACGACTGCGGGCCGCTCGGCCCCAGGCTCCCGGCTCGTCCTCACTGTCCGGCCGGGCCGTCCCGACGACGAACAGCGGCTCACGCAGCCGTCCGTCGTACAGCGCACCATTCCAGTCGTGCCAGCGGTGATAGAGCCGGCGGAGCGCGTCATGGTGACGGGGCGCGGCCATCGCCAGTGACCGCGCCCATGGCCCCACTCGATCCACCGCGCTCACGTCCACGCGCCCTCCCGCGTCGGCAACAACCATCATGCCACGTGTGAGCGCATCGGATCAGCGGCGGCGGTGATCCCAGACATCTGGGTTGATCAGCCCATGGGGCTTCTCTCCGCGCGCCGCTTGCAGCACCGTGTCCACCACCATCACCGCGCTGACCGCCTGGGCTTCCCTGGTGGACCCGGCGACGTGCGGCGTCAGCACCACGTTGTCGAGCGCCTCGAAGCGGTCGTCCTCGGGCGGCTCCTGCTCACGGACGTCGAGGCCGGCCCCGGCGAGTTTGCCGGCGGTGAGCGCTTCATAGAGCGCGTCCTCGTCGACCAGGACGCCGCGTGCTGTGTTGATGAGATAGGCGGTCGGCTTCATCAGCGCGAGCCGCTCACGGTTCATCAGGTGATAGTTGTCACCCTCCCCGGGCGCGTGGAGGGTGACGTAGTCACTCTCGCCAAGTACCCGTTCCAGTGGCACGAGGTGAACGTCGTACTTCTCGCAGAACTCGCGATTTGGATACGGCTCGTAGGCCAGGACTTGCATATCGAAGCCTCGCGCCCGCTGCACCACACCCTGGCCGATCCGGCCCAACCCCACGACGCCGAGCGTCTTCTGCCAGACGTCGGTGGCGATTGGGCGCGCCCATTTCCGGGTTCGTGCGATCCGGTCGACCTCGACCACACGGCGGGCGACGGCCAGCATTAGCGCGAAGGCGTGGTCGGCCACCGCCCAGTGGTTCGAGCCCTGGGTCGTGGTGACCAGCACTCCGTTGTCGCTTGCGGCCGGCACGTCGACCGTTTCGTAGCCGACACCCCAGCGGGCGACGTGCTTGAGGGTGTCGGCCCGCTCGAGCAGCGAGCGCGTGTAGCGCTCGTTGCTCGAGGCGATCACGGCATCGTTGCCCTGCACGAGCTCGAGCACCACGTCCTCGGAGGGCCGGCCGCCTTGCCAGCGATGGGTGCGGATCTCCCAGCCGGCCGCCCGGAGCCGCTCGAGTCGCGGATCGTCCGGGCCGGTCACCCCCGGCGTGGTTACCAGTACCTTGGGCATGCTCGCCTTCCCCTTTCCAGGTCATCTCTGCGGGTCATCTCTCCAGGTCATCCGTCCGTCATCGCGCTCGACCGAGCCAACGTCCGTACCGTGGCCAGCCGGTCAGTACGCGCGGCGGCGCTCCCAGACCTCCGGATCGATCAAGCCGTGCGGCTTCTCGCCCCGTGCCGCCTGGAGGATGCTTTCGGCCGCCATCGCCGTCATCGCGGCAATCGTCTCCACGGTCACGCCGGCCACGTGCGCCGTGAGCACGACGTTTGGCAGAGCGTTGAAGCGGGTATCGGCGGGCGGCTCCTGCTCGCGAACGTCGAGGCCGGCTCCGGCAAGCGTGCCGGCGGTGAGCGCATCATAGAGCGCATCCTCGTCGATCAGCGCGCCCCGCGCGGTGTTGACGAGGTACGCGGTCGGTTTCATCAAGGCCAGCCGCTCGCGGTCGATCAGGTGGCGGTTCTCGGCACCACCTGGAGCATGGAGCGTGACGTAGTCACTCTCCCGTAGCAACTCGTCGAGCGAGACGAGACGCACGTTGTACCGGTCGCAGAAGGCGCGGTCGGGGTACGGCTCGTAGGCCAGGATCGGCATCTCGAAGCCGCTAGCTCGCTGGGCGACCCCTCGCCCGATCCGGCCCAGGCCCACGATGCCCAGCGTCTTTCGCCACAGGTCGCGGCCGGCTGGCCGCGACCAGCCGCCGCTTCGCACCGCGCGGTCGTTCTCGACGACCCGCCGGCCCACTGACAGCATCAGCGCGAAGGCGTGATCGGCCACCCCCCAATCATTCGCGCCCTGGGTGGTTGTCACCACGACCCCCAGTTCGGTCGCGGCCGGCACGTCGACTCGATCGAAGCCGACGCCCCAGCGGGCCACATGCTTGAGGGTGTCGGCGCGTTCGAGCACCATTCTCGTGTACGGCTCGGATGAGGCGATGACAGCATCCGAGCCCTGGACGATCTCCAACAACTGCTCGGGCGTGGCCCTGGCGCCGTTCGGCTCGTGGACGACGGTCCAGCCGGCAGTGTGAAACGACGCGAGACCGGGATCGTCCGGTCCGCTGACAGATGGCTGAGTCACGACGAGTTTTGGCACAGGCGGTCGTCTCTCTTCCTGAGCGCGGCTTTGACTCTCGACGGTGAAGTTTCGATGCACCAGATGGTTGGGCGTGTCCGAGTTGGGCGGTCAGACGGCCTTCCACGGGCGGCGACGGTCCCAGACGTCCGGATTCAACAATCCATGCGGCCGCTCACCCCGCAACGAGGCCAGGATGCTGTCGATGGCCATCCCGCTCATTGCCGCGACCGTCTCATGAGTGACCCCGGCCACGTGTGGGCTCAGGATCACGTTGGGCAGGCCATTGAAACGTGAGTCGGCGGGCGGCTCCTGCTCGCGAACGTCGAGGCCGGCCCCGGCAAGCGTGCCGGCGGTGAGCGCGTCATAGAGCGCATCCTCGTCGATCAGCGCGCCCCGCGCGGTGTTGACGAGGTACGCGGTCGGTTTCATCAAGGCCAGCCGCTCGCGGTCGATCAGGTGGCGGTTCTCGGCACCGCCAGGGGCATGGAGCGTGACGTAGTCACTCTCCCGTAGCAACTCGTCGAGCGAGACAAGCCGCACGTTGTACCTGTCGCAGAAGGCGCGGTCGGGGTACGGCTCGTAGGCCAGGATCGGCATCTCGAAGCCGCTAGCTCGCTGGGCGACCCCTCGCCCGATCCGCCCTAACCCCACGATGCCCAGCGTCTTTCGCCAGACATCGGATCCAATCGGACGACCCCATCCACCGTTGATGATGCGCTGGTGGTTGTCGGTCAGCATGTGCCCCAGACCGAGCACCATCGCGAAGGCGTGGTCGGCGACACCCCAGTCATTGCCGCCCTGTGTGGTGGTGACGACGACGCCAAGGTCTGTCGCGGCGTCCAGGTCCACACGGTCGAACCCGACACCCCAGCGAGCCACGTGCTTGAGGCTGGGTGCGGCGCCAAGGACGCGCCGGGTGTAGGGCTCGCCGCCGGCGACGGTGGCGTCAACGTCGTGTAGCAGGTCGATGAGCCGGTCTTCGTCAGCGCGCATGCCATCCGGCACGTGGACGACGTCCCAGCCGGCATCCTGGATCATCCGGAGCGGCGACTCGTCACGGGTCGTAAAGACCGGGCAGTTGATGAGCACGGTGGGCATGGAACTCCCTCCGCCGGCGGAGGGTACCAACGGACGCGGGCCGGGTCAAACTGCTCCGTCGCACTGTGTGTCTGGCAAGCTTCGAGGGGGCCGGCCGGCGCCGATGGGGACCACGTGCTCAGGAAGGGTGACGTGTCATCTGCGGGCCGTGGCGGCTATCCTGTCGCCATGCTGCACGAGTCGCTGACCGCCGACGAATCACACGAAGCCGTTGCGCTCCTTCAGGAGCTCATTCGCATCCCAAGCGTGAACCCGCCCGGGGGCGAAGCGCCGATCGCCGAACTGCTGGCGCGGCGTGGGGAAGCGCTGGGCTTCGAGCCGCGTCTGGCCGAGGTGCGGCCTGGCCGCCCGAACCTCGTCATCGATCTGGCGGGGACCGGAGAACGTCCGGGCGTGCTGCTGTCCGGTCACTCGGACGTGGTTCCACCTGGAGAGCTTGCCTGGGAGCACGCGCCGTTCTCCGCCGATCTCGTGGACGGTGAGGTCTGGGGGCGCGGCGCGACCGACATGAAGTCTGGCGTGGCGGCGATGTTCACGGCTCTGGCCGCAATCCGTCGACGGGGGTGGCGGCCGGCAGGCGATATCCGGCTGGCGATCACGGTCGGCGAAGAGGTCGACTGTGTCGGGGCGATGCAGTTGCGCGATACTGGCGGTCTGGACGGTGTGGGCTGGATCGTCATCGGGGAGCCAACCAACCTGGACGTCGTAGCGGCGCACCGGGGCGCGATCTGGCTCCAGATCGTGGGGCAGGGGAAGACGGCCCACGGCTCGATGCCGCATCTGGGCGTCAACGCAATCCTCCCGGTCGTCGAATTGCTACGCTGGATCGGCGAGCGCTGGGCGAAGACGCCGTTCACGCCGCACCCGCTGCTCGCGCCCCCGACCATGAACGTCGGTACGATTGCCGGCGGGGTCAAAACGAACGTGGTGCCGGATCGCTGCGTCGCGACGGTCGACCTTCGGACGCTGCCGGGCCAGGATCATGCGGCGATCCTTCAGGGCGTCCGCGACCTTGCGGCCGAAATGGAGTCCACGGTGCCTGGGTTGCGCTTGGACATCACAGCGGGCAACGACATGCCGCCCGTTGAGACGCCGGTCGATCACCCGCTGATTCGCGCAACGGCAGCGGCTGTCGCGGAGGTCGTCGGCGTGGAGCCGCGCGTTCGTGGCGCAACCTACTTCACCGACGGCGGTATGTGGGTGACGAGCGGTATCCCGATGGTGATTTTCGGGCCGGGTGACGACACGCTGGCTCATCAGCCGAACGAGCGGGTGCCCGTCGAGCAGGTCGTGGCGGCCACCCGCGGCTACCTCGCCCTGCTGGAGCGGCTGCTCGGCTAAGGTCAGCTAAGCAGGTCAGCGAGCGTGCCGGCCAGCCGCGCTCGACGGTCGCGGTGGCTCCACGCGGCCTGGCTCGCCCGGAATGTCCGGGGCTGGCGGTCCGGCCGGCAGGCGCACGGTGGCCCGTGTGCCGACGCCGACCGTGCTCGTGAGTGAAAGCGTGCCGCCGTGCGCCTCGACGAGCGTCTTTGCAATGGCAAGCCCGAGGCCAGTCCCGCCGGCCGCCCGGGTGCGGGAGGGGTCCGCCCGATAGAAGCGGTCGAAGACGCGGGGTAGCTGCTCCGGTGCGATCCCGCTGCCGGTGTCGGCCACCTCTACGAGCACGTCCCCTCCCTGCTGCCGGATCGTCACGTCGACCCGTCCACCGATCGGAGAATGACGGATGGCGTTGTCGAGGAGAATCAAGAGAATCTGCTGGAAACGGTCCGGATCGGCCTCGACTATGGGGGGCGGATCGTACGTATGTGGATCGAGCGTCACGCCACGCTCAGCGGCGAGCGGACGAAGGCGGCGGACGAGGTCGGCGGCCACCGTCGCGGCATCGAAGGGGGCGACCGCGAGCACCAGATCGTCACGGTCCGAACGAGCGAGGGTGAGGAGATCGCCGGTGAGTCGCTCGAGCCGCGCGATCTCGAGTCGGATGTCCTCGAACAACTCGCCGTTGGCCGCCAGCGGCTCGTCGCGATGCTGCGCGAGCAGGTCGGTGGCGGAGCGGAGGACGGTGAGCGGGGTCCGTAGCTCGTGCGAGGCATCGGCCACGAACTCTTGCTGACGGCGGAACGCCTGCTCGATCGGCACGAGGGCCCGCCCGGCCAGGAACCAGGCGCCAGCAAACGAGAGCGCCAGGCCAGCACCGCCGCCGGCGACGAGGATCAGCAGGAGCGTGCTCAGCGCGGCTCGCTCCTGCGCGAGGCTCTGGCCCACGATCAGCACGCTGCCGTCCGGCACATCCTCGTCCGAGACCGGCCGCGTCAGGAGGCGGGCCGGCTCGCCGTTGAGGGTGGCCGACGCGAGGGTCGGACGTCGGTCAGCCGGGCGCGGCAGTGCGGCGACGTCGACCGTCACCCGCTGTGGGTTGCCCAGGATTTGTCCATCCGGCCCTACGAGCACGTAGAAGGTGCCGCCGCGATAGCCTTCGCGACTGCTCGGTCTGCCACGGGCCAGATCCTTGAGGGCGTCGTGACCGAGGTCGCTCTGGGTCATCAGCGAGCGGTCGACCTGATCCATCAGGCTGTTGGAGAGGGCAGCGTACACCGCCATCCCGAGCACACCTAGAATCAGGACGAGCACCGCCATCGTCCAGGCCACCAGCCGCCAGCGAATCCGCCGAAACATCGAGTCCTCTCGTCTAGCCGTCAGGTCTCGGCTCGCGCTACCTGCAGAAGTATCGTCTAGAAGTATCGTGGTGCTACGGCTTGATGGTGTAGCCGGCTCCACGAACCGTGCGAATCAGTGGCTGCGTGAAACCGCGATCGACCTTGTCGCGCAGGTAGTGAATGTAGATCTCGACGACGTTCGAGGTTGCCTGGGCATCGAAGCCCCAGACGCGATCAAGAAGCTGGCCTCGACTCAAGACGCGGCCGGGATTTCGCATCAGGTACGCCAGGAGCTCGAACTCCTTGGCGGTCAGTTCGACGACTCGGTCACCCCGGGTGGCTTCGTGGCGGTCCAGATCGAGCGTCAGATCGCCCACCCGCAGGGTATCTGCGTCGTGCCCGTCGCCGGTGCGCCGGCCCAGCGCCCGGACCCGAGCCAGGAGCTCGTCGAGGGCGAACGGTTTCGTCAGGTAGTCGTCGGCGCCAGCGTCCAGGCCGAGCACGCGGTCTGGGACGGCGTCACGCGCAGTCAGCATCAGAATCGGGGTACGCACCCGCTCACGCCGGAGTCGCCGCGCGACGTCCAGGCCGTCGCGGCCCGGTAGCAGAACGTCGAGGACGATGGCGTCGTAGGCGCCGGTCTCGGCGCGGATCAGGCCGTCGTCGCCATCTGACGCGGTGTCGACGCGGTGCCCGGCTTCAGCAAGCCCACGCTCGACGACGCGCCGTACGACCGGATCGTCTTCCACGAGCAGGATGTACATCGCCGTCCCAAGAGGATACCTCGCGGCCCGATCGTACGGCCTGGAAACTCGCAGTGATTCATGGGAATTTCTCAGGTACCTCCAAGCTTCACGGCCTACAGTCACAGACAGGACGCACGTGGGACGCCAGCCGAATCACGGTGAGCCGTCCCAGCGAGTAGGAGGAACCGAGAAATGGCGAAGAGCATGCCGCGTCGTGTGGTAGCCCTGAGCGTGTCCGCGGTGGCAGCGGTCTTCATCGCCGGGCATCTGGTCACGCAGGGCGCTGACACGCAACTTGCCACGACCGAACCCCCGCCGGCCATCGTCGCGGCGGCCGCTCCGCCTGCCACCCTCGCGCCGACCCCGGTGCTGCCGTCCGGAGCGGTGGTACCCCCCTATCTGGGTGGCAGCGGCCAGTACGGCGGTGGCGGATCCCCAGGCAGATCGAACGCCAACAGCAACGTCAACATCAACAGCAATTCGCACGATGATGACGACGAGGAATCGCACGATGACCGAAAGAGCCGATCGCGGCTGATCCCGCCAATCGGACGGATTGCGGCGCGGCCGTCGAGCCAATCAGTCTCCCGACCTGGTGCCCCGTCAGGTACTCAACCGTCAGGGCAGGCGGTCGCGCAGTCAGCCAACCCCTCGCCCGGCCAGTCGTCCGCCCAGCAAGCACCGCAACCGCCTACCCCGCCCGTGGCAGCCGCGCCAGCTTCGACGGCCAGTCAGACGACCGGCACCTATCGAGACGGCACCTACAGCGGGACCGGCACGAGTCGCCGTGGCGGCTTCACCGTGGCCGTGACGGTTCAAGGCGGGAAGATCGCCAACGTCGCCGTGACCCGTGCGACGACCCAGTACCCGATGTCCCGGATCGCGGCCCTGCCGGGGCAGGTCGTGGCTCGGCAGAGCGCGCAGGTGGACAACGTGACCGGCGCGACCTACAGCGCCCAGGCATTCCGCCAGGCCGTCGAGCAAGCGTTGGTTCAGGCGGGCGCCCAGGCGGCTGAGACGCCGGCTGGTACGAGCACCGCTCTGGCCGGCTAGGAAGGGGACGCATGATGATGACTGGAGTGGCTGGCACGCCGGTTGTGCCCCACACCATGGTGTCGGGCGGACGCTCGACGATCGGCGTCGCGATGGACACGGTCGTCTCGATCGACGTGCTCGACGATGCGCCCGAAGCAGCGGTCCAGGCGGCGATGCGGCGCGCACTCGACTGGTTCGAGCTCGTCGAGCGCGGGTGCAGCCGCTTCGATCCCACGAGCGAGATCCGTCGACTGACCGCGCGTGTCGGCGAACCAGTCGTGGTGAGCCCCATGCTGTTCGAGGCGGTTCGCTTCGCCGTGGCCCTGGCGCGTCTGACTGATGGCGCGTTCGACCCGACCATCGGCGGCGCGCTCGAGGCGGCTGGCTTCGATCGCCATTACGTTACCGGCGAGCGGATACCCGCGGCGCCGGGAGGGCAACCGGGGCACGTAAGCTACCGCGACATTCGGTTGGATGCAACACGTCGCACCATTGTGCTCCGACGCCCGCTCGTCCTGGACCTCGGCGCGGTGGCGAAGGGCCTGGCGATCGACCTTGCGGCCCGCGAACTGGCTGCCTTCGAGAGTGTATCCATCGACGCAGGCGGCGACCTGTACGTACGCGGCCGCCTGAGCGATGGCCGACCGCGCCGCGTCGGCGTGCAGAGCCCGCGCGACCCAGAGTGGATCGCCCATATCTTCGATCTGGCTGAGGGGGCGGTCTGTACCTCAGGAAACTACGAACGGCGCACGGCGGATGGCCTGTCCCACCATCTCGTGAATCCACGCACGGGGCGCTCGGCGGTCAGTCTCGCCAGCGTAACCGTCGTCGCGCCGACCGCTATGGCAGCCGATGGCCTGGCGACAGCGGCGTTCGTCCTCGGCCCTCAGGCCGGACGTCACCTGCTGGAACGCGAGGGAGTTGGCGGCGTCTTGATCACCGCGAGCGGCGAAATTTCGATGACTCGCGACCTTGGGAGTACCCTGCCATGAGCATCGTCTTCTCCTCAGCCGGACCGGTAGCGGCGCCCGTGCGTCGCTCGGCCCTCCGGCAATTCGTTCGCACGCCGAAGGCGCTCCTGATCCTGATCTTCCTGCCGCTACTCGGCCTCGGCGGGCTGACCTACGGTTGGACGCCGGTGCTTGGCCACGTCGCCAGCGCCGTGCTTGGCGCCGTCCTCGTCGACCTCGCGGCGCGGCGCATCAGGGGTCTGCCACAAGCTGCCCCGACGAGCGCCGTCCTGTCAGGCACAATCGTCGCCTTCGTGCTCGGGCTGGAGACACCCTGGTACGTGGCGATGGCGGTCGGTGCGATCGCATCCGGCTCGAAGCACCTGCTCCGCAGCGAACGCAAGCATATCTTCAATCCGGCAGCGCTGGCGCTGCTCATCTCGATCCCACTGTTCCAGGCCGGCCAGAGCTGGTGGGGGGCGCTGGCCGATCTCTCTGGGTGGTGGACCCTGCTGCTTCTCGTGCTCGGCCTGGTGATCGTGGATCGCGTCGACCGCTTCCCGCTCGCCGTGAGCTTCAGCGGAGTGTACTTTGGCCTGTTCACCATCGTGGCGTTGGCCGCGCCGGCGCGGGTGGCCGAGATGTTCCGCCCGCCGTTCGTCGAAGCCGCGGTCTTCTTTGCCTGCTTCATGCTGACCGATCCGCCGACCGCTCCCGGTCGGACCAGCGATCAGGTCTGGATCGGCGCGTTGGTGGCGGTGGCTGCCTGTGTCGCACAACTGATGGGCGCAGGCCAGGCGTATCTGCTGGTAGGGCTGCTGTTGGGGAACGTGGCGCTCGTCGCGCGGCGCCAGTTTGCTCGGTCCATCGGGCAGCCGGCCGCCGCTCGGACGGCAACGCGGCCATCAGTTGCACCGTCTGCACGGCAGGCCGGCCCACCTCCGACTGGCAGCGTCCGCCCACCCACTACCCGGGTGGCAGCAGCGCGCCTGGCCCCGATCCCCGCTGGCGCGGGCGGGCATCTGGTCAGCAGCGGCCACGCCTGACGCCCCCACGAGCCCTGGCAGCCCGTTCGGCAAGAGGAACGGGTTGCCAGGCTGACGGGGTAGCTCGTCGGTGGGGTACCCTGTGGGGGCGGCCGAGCCAGATCACCAGGACGCTACGGGCGGCCGGATGATCTGGCTCGGTAACGAGAGCGACGAGGAGGCCCGATACCGTGGCTGAGATGACGAAACGAGAACGGGTCATGGCCGCACTCAACGGCCAGCCCGTGGACCGAGCGCCCTTCGGCTTCTGGACTCATAACTTCGCGAAGGAGAACACCGCGGCGGACCTGGCCGACGAGACGATGCGACTGGAGCGCGAGTTCAGGTTCGACTTCTTGAAGCCGCAGACGCGCGCCCAGGCGTTCGAAGAGAACTTCGGCGCCGTCTGGAAGGCCTCCGGGGTGCGTACGACCAAACCCACCCAGATCAGCTACCCGGTCGATAGTCCGGCCGACTATGGCAAGGTCAAGGTGGCCGACTGGACGACCGGCGCACTCGGCGAGCAGTTGGATGCGCTGCGGCAGATCCGTTCGGCGGCCGGGCCAGACATCCCGATCATCTGGACGATTTTCAACCCGCTGATGATCGCGCGCCGCCTTTCACCCGGCGACTTGAAGACGCTTCGTACGGCCATGCAAGAGCAGCCGGACGCGCTCCGCTCGGGGCTCGACGCGATCACCCAGACAATGGCCGGGTACGCCAGGGCTGCCGTGGAGAACGGCGCGGACGGGCTCTTCTACGCCACGAACGTCGGCGCACAGGGTCTGGTATCCGAGGCTGAGTACCGGACCTGGGGTGAGGCCGACGACCGCAAGATTCTGGACGCCGTGGCCGGTGCGCCGTTCACGATGCTCCATACCTGCGGTGACGGCGTCTACTTCGACATCTTCGGCGATTACCCCGCGCAGGTCTTCAACTACTCGCTCAGCCCCAAGAATCCGACCCTGGCAGAAGTCGAGCGGCGGACAGGCAAGGCAGTTGCCGGTGGCGTCACTACCAAGCCGGACGATATGAAACTCGGGCCTGACGACATCAAGCGCGAGGTCCGAGCGGCCATCGACGCGATGCACGGCCGGCACCTGATCGTCGCACCGGGCTGCTCGAACACGCCGGAGGTCGCGGATATGGTGTTTGGCGCAGCCCGCGACGCCATGCTCGGCGCCTAGCCAGAGCGGAGCGTCGCGGGGGCTCGACACCACGCGCCGTGATAGAGCAGAAGACTGCGTACCGCGAGGCCCGTTCCCTCCCAGGGAGCGGGCCTCAGCCATTTTCAGGGACGGGAATCGAGTCGCGCGTCCGCGTGGTACACTCTTCTACCACCGAAGTCGAGCGAGGCAGTCGAGATTATCGGATACCGGCTGGCCTTGCCCCAGCAGTGAGGAGCGGTCACCAGATGTCAGGATCAGGAATGCGCGTTCGCCCGCTCAGCCGCCGCAAGTTCGTGACAATGCTCGCAGTGGCGAGTGGCGGGCTGCTGGCGGCGTGCGCACAGCAGTCGACCCCGGCGGCCAAGACCGAGTCGAAGCCGGCCACCGAGAGTAAGCCGGCCGCTTCGCAGCCAACAGCAGCGCCCGCGCAGAAGGCGCCTGCAACACAGGCACCGGCCCCGAAGGCGGCTGAGAGCAAGCCAGCCGAAAGTAAGCCGGCCGAGACGAAGCCGGCGGCCAGCAGTGCCCCCGAGCCGAAGGGGCAGTTGACCGTCGCGCAGGGCATCGACCCGGACAGCCTCGATCCACACGTGACCTCCTCGTCAGCGGTCTGGAGCATCACGCTCAACATCTACGACACGCTGCTGACGCGTGACAAGTCGGGCAAGCTTCAGCCGGGGCTCGCCACCTCCTACAAGAGTCTTGACGACAAGACCTGGGAAGTGAGACTGCGCGACGGCGTCAAATTCCACAACGGCGAGCCTATGAACGGCGACGCAGTCAAGTTCTCGCTGGAGCGCATCTTCGATCCCAAGCTGAAGTCGGTATTCGTCTCGACGATGGACACTATCGCCAGCGTCGAAGTCAAGGATCCACTGACCGTCCACGTGCTCACGAAGGCGCCGGACCCGCTGCTGCCAAGCCGGCTCTCGATGCAGTCCGGGCAAATCCTGCCGCCGAAGTACGCGCAGGAGGTCGGTACTGAGGGGCTGACCAAGAAGCCGGTGGGCAGCGGTCCGTACAAGTTCGTGTCCTGGCAAAAGGACGAAGCGGTCACGCTTGAAGCGATGTCCGGTCACTGGCGTCAGCCGAAGATCAAGACCGTCTACTTCAAGCCGATCCCGGAGGGCGCAGGACGCGTCGCGGCGATCAAGACCGGCGCGGTCGACATTGCCGCCGCGATCCCGCCAGTTGACTTCGAGTCGGTCAAGTCAGGCGACAAGACGACCGGCATCGAGGTGACCAGCAACCGCGCCTTTCTGATGAATCTCGACACCCTCAACTTCGAGCCATTCAAGGACAAGCGGGTCCGTCAGGCCCTGAATTACGCTGTCGACGTCGACGCGATCATCAAGAACACCCTGAATGGCTACGGCAAGCGCCTTGCGACGTCGGTCATCCCGGAGTGCTTTGGCTACGACCCGTCGATTCAGCCGTACCCCCACGACCTGGACAAGGCGAAGGCGCTCCTCGCCGAGGCCGGCTACGCCAACGGCTTCGAAGTCGGACTGGACAGCACTGACGGCCGCTACCCACAGGACAAGGAGATCGCCACGGTCCTGGCAGGCCAGCTTGCCAAGGTCGGCATCACTGTGAAGGTCCAGACGTTCGAGTGGGGCAGCTTCTACGACGGCGTCCAGGCCAAGAAGCGCGCGCCGATCCATGACATCGGTATGTCCACCGAGTTGTTCGACCCCGACAACACCTTCTCGACGCACTTCCACTCGACGCGTGGGAAGATCTGGTCGCGCTGGAAGAACGAGGAGTTCGACCGCCTCGCCGATGCGGCCCGCTCCACGCTCGACGAGAACAAGCGGAAGGAACTGCTGTCGCAGGCGCAGAAGATCCAGCACGAGGAAGCGCCCATGATCTTCCTCCAGCAGATCACCTACCTGTACGGCGTCAACAAGCGGGTGCAGGGCTGGGAGCCGACCAACACCGAGCCGATCCTGGTCTGGACCGCCTCGGTCAGTTGAGGCGGGTGCTGTCGGTTGTACCGGTCGGGCAGGTACCCGACCGGTACAACCGTCCCCGCATGCACGCTCTTCAGGCCGAATCACATCGAGCGACGGCACTGCCTGTTCGGATGGTCCGGCCAACCGCGATTGCTACCTATCCCTGGACACGGCGAGGCTGACAGACCAGAATGAGACCAGCATGCGCCGCTTCGTGATCCGCCGCTTCATTCAGGGTATCGCCGTGATTTTCGGCGTGTCTCTGGTGACGTTCGGCCTGCTTTACGTGACCGGCGACCCGGTTGCGCTGCTCCTGCCCCTCGACGCGTCAGTCGAACAGCGCGCCGAGATCCGGAGTCAACTCGGCCTCGACGATCCGATCGTGGTCCAGTACGGGCGGTTCCTTGGCGGCGCGCTGCGGGGCGACTTCGGCATCTCGATTCGCCAATCCGAGCCAGCCCTAGACCTGGTGTTGGAGCGGCTGCCGGCGACCCTCGAACTGACGCTGACCGCCATGGCGCTGGCTGTCGTCATCGCCGTGCCGGCCGGCGTCATCGCGGCGGCGAAACGGGGCACCATCGCCGATCAGGCGGCGATGCTCGTGGCGTTGCTGGGCCAGAGCATGCCGAACTTCTGGCTCGGGATCATGCTGCTGCTGCTGTTCTCGGTCCAACTGAACTGGCTGCCGCCGTTCGGGCGGGGCGGCATCGAGAACCTGATCCTGCCCGCCATCACGCTCGCGATGTACAGCATGGCCCGCACGGCCCGCCTCGTGCGCTCCGGCCTGATCGAGACGCTCGGGCAAGACTACATTCGCACGGCCCGCGCCAAGGGACTGCGTGAAGGTCTGGTGCTACGTCGCCATGCGCTGCGGAATTCGCTGCTGCCGGTTGTGACAGTGCTCGGGCTGGACCTCGCCCACCTGCTAGGCGGCGCCGTTATCACCGAGACAATCTTCGCGTGGCCGGGGATTGGGCGGCTGGCGGTCACGGCCATCGGCGCGCGGGACTACCCAGTCGTCCAGGCGACGGTCTTTCTGGTAGCGGTGGGTTACACCATCGCCAACTTCGTGGTTGACATCCTGTACGCCTACCTCAATCCACGGGTACGCTTTAACTGATGAGTCAGCCTGCCCGCGTCGTGTCTTCTCCGGCGGTGACCTCGCGCCCCGCAGCCTCGTTCGAGGCGGCGATGGCGGAGCCGGTCGCACGTCGTCGCCGCTCCGTCTTCCCACGGCATCCGGCCGCACTCTTCGGGCTGGCGATCCTCGCGCTGGTGGTGTTCGCGGCCATCTTCGCGCCAGTTCTGGCGCCCTTCGACCCGAACGTGCAGGATGTGACGCTGCGGCTTCGCCCGCCGCTTCAGCCGGGTAGTCCGTACCTGCTCGGCACGGATCAGGTCGGGCGAGATGTGTTAAGCCGAATCATCTACGGCACCCGGATCGCGCTCATCGTCGGGCTGACGGCCGTTGCGATCTCCGGCGCGATCGGGATCGCGCTCGGGCTGGTATCCGGCTTCTACGGTGGCATCGTGGATGACCTGATCGGCTGGATCGCCAACGTCGAACTGGCATTCCCATTCATTCTGCTCGCGATCGCCGTCGTCGCGGCGATCGGGCCAGGGCTGGTGAACCTGATTATCGTGCTCAGTATCGTGGCCTGGGTGGTCTACGCACGGATCGTGCGGGCCGAAGTGCTCGCCGTCCGCGATCTGGAGTATGTCCAGGCAGCCCGAGTGATCGGCGTGGGTGACGTTCGCCTGCTGGTCCGTCACATCCTGCCGAACGTGCTGACGCCCGTAATCGTGATTGCGACGTTCGAGGTCGCCCGGATGATCATCGCCGAGGCGTCGCTGTCGTTCCTGAGCCTGGGCGTCGAACCGAGCATCCCGTCGTGGGGCTCGATGCTGGCGGACGGACGCCAGTACCTCGCCACAGCCTGGTGGATCGCGACGTTTCCGGGACTTGGGATCATGCTGACGGTGCTCGCCATCAACCTGGTCGGAGACTGGCTCCGCGACATGCTGGACCCGCGTCTGCGCACCTGACGGCGCGTCTGCGCACCTGTCGAGGCGGCGGCAGATCGGCGTCGCCTTGACAGGCGCATGCTGCCCGGCCATCCTTCCCCCGTGCCTGGCCAGCCACGCCGGGCCGCACGAAGGGGAGCAGCATGGGCTTCAAGGTTGCGGCGACGAACCCGCGCGCAGGGTACACCCACGAGTATGAGGGTGAGGCGCTCACCCCGATTAGCGCCGAAATCGTCCCAATCTACGCCGACGACGAGGCGAGCTATGGCGACCAACTCACCGATGTCGACGCGCTCATCGCCGGCCTGAAGGTCGGGATCACCGCCGACGTCATCTCGAAGATGAAGAACTGCAAGGTCATCGCGGCTGGCGGGATCGGCGTCGACAAGATCGATCTCGAAGCTGCTACAGCGGCCGGCATCCCGGTCACCAACGTCCCGGATATCTTCACCGAGGAGGTTGCCGATCAGGCGTTCGCGCTCCTGCTGGCCGTGAATCGCAAACTCGTGTACTGCCACCAGATGGCGACCAGCAACCGCTGGTCCGAGGCGTATCGCGGCCTTGGCTCGATGCCCAAGATCTACGGCAAGACCCTCGGGCTGGTCGCGTTCGGAAACATCGCCCGAGCGGTTGCTCGGCGAGCGAAGGGGTTCGGGCTGCGCGTGCTGGCCCACGATCCGTTCGTGACGCCGGACGTGTTGAAAGAGCATGGCGTCGAGTCTGCGTCCCTGGAGCAACTCTTCCGGGAGTCAGACTTCATCTCGGCGCATGCGCCCCACAATCAGGCGACGCACCACCTGATCGGCGCAGCCCAGTTCGTGGTCATGAAGCCAACGGCCATCTTCGTCAACACCGGTCGTGGTAAGGTCGTCGACGAGCCAGCCCTGATTGCGGCCCTCCAGAGCGGCAAGCTCGCCGGCGCTGGCCTGGACGTGACCGAGCAGGAGCCGCCGGCCGCCGACAATCCGCTGCTCTCGATGCCGAACGTCACGATCACGCCGCACATGGCGTCTTACTCGAACGAGGCGAACATCGAACGGCGCCGTCGAGTAGGTCAGGAGATCGCGGCGGTGCTGACGGGTACGCGGCCCCGCAACTGCGTCAACAAGGCGGTGCTGGAGCGGCTGGCACTCGCCTGAGCCGCGGCCCTTCACTCCCCGGCTCCTCCCGTCCGCGTGCGGGAACCTCGGCGCCTGCGCGGCCCGCGGCGGGGCGATCGTGCTGCCCGCACGGGCGCGTCGCTCGTGCTGCTGTGCAGCAGTGAGAGGCCGTCCGTGGTGACGCCAGGTATCGACCAGGGGCCGGGGGTGAGGGGCATTCGGATGAACGCCGGATCAGTCCTGCTTGTGCGCGAGTTCGGGGTCACGGCCACGCGTGCAACGTCGGGGACAACTCGCCCACCGAATCGCCCGCACCGCCCGTGCACGGTGCCGATCGTCGTACCTATCTTGACCGACCGTCAATCTACTTGTCATAATCAGTCCAGGTAGACGCCGACAGCGGACTACTACCAGAAAAGCGAACGTCGCGCAGGCGAGTAGCGCGCCCCAGACAACGACTGTCATTGGGAACGGCGCCGCCATCGTGCGAGCGAGGCCGCATCGGCCGAGGGCTGAGCGGATCGGCGACGTTCGCGCACGTCGCACCCAGGCAGCGCATGTCCTGGTGCGAAGGCACCCGCGCTGAGGTGACCGCGGGTGCTGTCGTCGACGTCCACACGATCTCGCTATCGAGGAGGAAAGCGTGTCCAACGCGAATCTCGGCCCCAGTGATAGATCTAAGAGCTCGGGCCCGCGGCGCCTGAACCGACGTTCCATGCTGCGCCTGGGGTTGGCGGCGGCAGCGCTGCCGATCTTCGCCGCCTGCATCGGGTCGACATCATCGTCGTCCCCTTCAAGTGGCACACAACCGTCCAGTACGTCGGCGGCGAGCAGCGGTACGCCTACGGCGGGGGGTACGACCCAGGCGCCCGGCGCTTCGAAGGCGAAGATCAGCGGGAAGTTCCAGGTCGTCGTCGATACTGACTTCTACCCGGAGCACAACGCCTTCATCGAGAAGAAGATCCGCGAATTCGCTGAGACGCAGGGTTATCCGCTCGACTTCTCGACGGTGTCAGCCTACACCGGGCAGGCGAACCTCGCGCAGCGGCTCTCGGCGGCGGTTCAAGCCAATGATGCCCCTGACGTCATCACTCACACCGAAAAGCCGAGCGTCCTCAAATTCCTCGACGTGCTCGAGGACGTGGACGAGCTCCAGAACGACGTCATCAGGGAGTACGGGCCGATTTCCCCGTCCCTCGAGCGTGCCAACAAACTCGACGGCAAGTGGTGGGCGGTGACTCACTTCACCCGTGCGAACGGTTACTGGGCGCGCGAGACCCCGTTCAACCAGGCTGGCATCGACATCCGCAAGGATCTCGACGACTGGGACAAGGTGCGCGACGCCGCGCTCCGGATGTCTCAGACGAGCACAGGCGTGTGGGGCTGGGGCATGACCACCAACCGTGGTGGTGACGGTGAAGCACTGGTCCGCGAGTACATCATGATGCACGGTGGCCAGTTGACCGATGAGGCCGGCGAGATCGTCGTGCTGAACAAGGATCCGTACCGGCGCCACACCATCGAGGCGCTCGCCTCGCTCAAGGAGATCTACACCAGCCCGACCTACGCTCCGATGCTGCCAACCGGCGTGCAAGCCTGGACGGACACTGGCAACAACGAGGCGTACCTCGCCGGCAAGATCGCCTACACCTACAACGCAGGAACGATGTTCGCCAAGGCGCTCGTGGACAAGAACCCGGTCGCCGACGATACCTTTCTGCTCATGCCACCCAAGGGCACCGGGCCGGGCGGCCGTCAACTGGCCAACGCGGCGACACCGAAGCGCTGGATGATCTTGAAGGGTGCAAAGAATCGGCAGGCGGCTGAGCAGTTGATTCGCTACATGCTCTCGTCAGACGTACAGCGAGAGTTGTTCAAGATTAGTAGCGGTTACGTCTATCCGGCCTATCAGTGGGGTTGGGATGAGCCGGAGATCGCGCAAGGGCGAGCCGCCACGCAGGTCGGCGATATCTGGAAGCAGTACCTCAATCATCCCTCGGGGTACTATGGCGAGAGCGCCTGGCCGGGTCCGCCGACGCCCTGGAGTGCGTCGCTTGACTCGTCCAACTTCTGGACCGACATGTTCGGCGAGATCCTGGGCGGCAAGCCCGTCGAGCAGACGGTGGCGGACGCTCACGACCGGGCCGTCCGAGTTTTCCGTGAATTTGGAGCGAAGGGCTAATCGCACTCGTCCAGGTGTGCTGGTACTGAACGTGCAGGCGCCGTATCGGCGCCTGCACGTTCCTCGCACGCACTCGTCGATGATTGCTGGGCCTCGTGCGCGGCGCTCTGGTATTGGCCAGGGCTGCCGATGTTTCGCTGAACCCCCAATGTCGCCCTCGATCCAAACCCTTGACACTCCACCGGGCGACCCTGATAATGCGCGGTAATGCCGAAGAATTTCCGGCATTTCATCACCGGTCACGCCGTTCCGGCAACGCGAATTCCGAGGCCGGACCTCATGCACTCCGAATAGGCCGGGGTGGGCGGTACTGACGTGGATGGCCGGCAGATATGCGGCGATGACCTACGAACGACCATCTGGCCTGACAAAACGACGCCGGATTGACGCATGGTCCACGCACAACTGGTTCATTCTCTGACGTAGCTCTGCAACGATGCACCGACGTACGCCCGTCCCACACGCTGACCCGTGTGGCCCACACGCTTCGAGGAGGAATCGCATGGACGAACGAGAGCCAGGCCTGCCACCCGCCGGATCGCCTGTTCGGCGCATCTCGCGACGCGCCGTCATTCGGCTTGGGTTGATCGCGGCGGCGTTGCCGATTGCGGCCGCATGCGGCGGCCAGACGGCGGCACCGGCGGCGAAGACCGAGGCTCCCCCAGCCGCCAAGCCGACGACGGCCCCCGCCGCCGCTGCCAAGCCGACGACGGCTCCTGCCGCGGCCGCATCCCCTGCTGCCGGTGCATCGCCAGCCGCTGCCGCATCCCCAGCCGCTGGCGCGTCCCCGGCAGCGTCGCCGGCCGCTGGTGCGTCGCCCGTCGCTCAGGCCGCTCCTGGGGCGGCCTCTGGCCCGCCAACGCCTGCCTACCAGCTTCCAAACCCGGTCAAGATCAACGGGAAGCTGTCCGTCATCATCGACGCCGACTTCTACCCCGAGCACAACGCCTTTATCGAGAAGACGGTGCGTGAGTTCGCGGAGAAGATGAATTATCCGCTCGACTTCTCGACGGTAGCAGCGTACACGGGCGCGGCGAACATCTCGCAGAAGTTGACGGCAGCCGTCCAGAGCGGTGACCCGCCAGACTGCATCACCCACACCGAGCAGACCACCACACTGCATTTCCTCGACGTGCTCGAGGACGTCGACGATCTCCAGAAGTCGATCATCAAGGACTTCGGCGAGCCGTACAAGGCGGCAATCCCGCAGTCCTTCCTTGATGGGAAGTGGTACGCGGTCCAGCACTTCAGCCGCGCGGGCGGCTACTGGGCGCGCGATGGCATCCTCAAGGCGGCGGGGATCAACTACAAGACGGATCTGACCGACTGGAACAAGACCCGCGAGGCGCTGCTCAAGGCATCTCACCCCGAGAAGGAGTCCTGGGGCTGGGGCATGACCGTCAACCGCTCCGGCGACGGCGAGACCGTCGTGAAGGAGCAGGTGATCAATCAGGGTGGACAACTGTGCGACGAGACCGGTCAGCTCGTCGTGCTGAATAAGGATCCCTATCGGCAATACGCCATCAACGCGTTCACCTGGCTCAAGGAGGTCTACTCCGATCCGAAGTGGGCCAACATGCTCCCGACCGGCGTGAACTCATGGACCGACCCGAGCAACAACGAGGCGTACCTGGCGAACAAGATCTTCTTTTCGTCGAACGCGGGAACGATGTACGCCAAGGCCGTCGTCGACAAGAACCCGGTTGCCGACGACACCTACCTGATGCTCCCGCCGAAGGGCGTCGGCCCGGGCGGCCGGTCGATTGCTGGCGGCGGCGCGGCCAAGCGCTGGTTCGTCATCAAGGGCGCCAAGAACCGCGAGGCGGCCGAGCAATTGATCCGCTACATGTGCCAGGCGGCCGTTCAAAAGCAGATGTTCAAGATCAGCAACGGCTACGTCTATCCAGCCTACCAGTGGGGCTGGAACGAGCCGGAGCTGACGTCGACCCCGGCCGCGTCGCACGTCAGCGACGTCTGGAAGCAGTATCTGAGCGACCCATCCGGCTACACCGGGAGCAGCGCGTACCCGGCCAACCCGAACCCGTGGGTGTCCTCGCTCGAGTCGTCCAACTTCTGGACCGACACGATGGGCGAGGTCCTCGGCGGCAAGGCGCCAGCCGATGCGGTCGCGAGCGCCCACGAGCGAGCTGTGCGCGTGTTCAAGGAATTCGGCGCAAAGGGCGAGTAGGCCCGGAGTGGGCGGCGGCGGGCGGGTACTTTGACGGGTGCCCGCCCGCCGTTGCTATGGTGTGTACCCGTTCCTGGAGGATCCGGTTGTGGCCATGCAAACGACCCAACCACGAAATGTTCGAGTCGAGGCCGTTCCACTTACGGCACGGCCCTGGTTCAAGGTAACGCAGCGTGCGCTTGGTCGCGACTGGCCGACCGCCTATCTGTTCGTGCTGCCGATGGTGCTGCTCTTGTTCGGCCTGATTGGCTACCCGTTCGGTCGGGCCGTCTACCTGAGCTTCTTCAACGCCGTCGGCGTGCGGGTCGGCAACTTCGTCGGGTTCGAGAACTATATCAACCTCTGGAAGGATGACTTCTTCATCCGCGCGGTCCAGACGACGGTGACCTTCACCGTCGTCTCGGTCTTCTTCAAGTTCTGGTTCGGGCTGGGTACGGCCCTGCTGCTGCACAACATGCCGCGCTTTGGCTCGGTCCTCGGCGGACTGATCCTGCTGCCCTACATCATCCCAGAGGTGGTGCGGGCGCTGGCCTGGCGGGTACTCCTCGACCCCCTCTTTGGCGCGCTGAACTACATCCTGGTGAACGTGCTCCACGTCATACCGAAGGGGCTGCCCTGGCTCGGCGACCCGGCGACGGCGCTGCCATCGGTCATCCTGGTCAACGTCTGGGCGGGCCTGCCGTTCATCATCATCCTCTGCGTTGCCGGTCTCAAGGCGATCGACGCCGAACAGTATGATGCGGCAGCCGTGGACGGCGCTGGCTCCTGGCGGCGGTTCCTACACGTGACGCTGCCGGGCCTCAAGTACGTCATCATCGTCGCAACGCTCCTCACGACGATCTTCACCTTCAACAACTTCACCCTGACCTACTTGCTCACGGGCGGCGGCCCCGGCGGCGCTACCCGGATCTATACGATCCTTGCCTATGAGTACGCGGTCAGCGGGCTCCGCTACGGAGCAGGCATCTCGGTCGCGATGACGACGGCGCCATTCCTGTTCCTGCTGATCCTGTTCCTCGGCCGCTTCATGATGCAGCGCTCGGACGTCGCTCAGAGCAGCGATGACGACGGCGTCGTCTGGCGGATCGCGATGACGATCATCTGGCCACTGCGGATGCTGGCGCGCGCAGTACTGGCACTCTTCTGGCTGGTCAACGACGCCGCTGAGTCGATCGGCGGCGCGGCCATGGCGGCGCTCCGCCCGGCCGGGTCACGGCCGATCATGAAGCGAGGGACCAGCCGGAACACTGGCCACGTTGTGCTCTACGCGCTGTTCGGTGTCATGCTGGTGTTCGAGCTGCTGCCCTTCTACTTCATCTTCATCACGGCGTTCAAGTCGACGCTCCAGATTCAGCAGGTCCAGAACATGTTCTGGCCGAGCCCCTGGACGCTCGATCACTTCCGCTACCTGTTGACTCAGGTGCCGTTTACGACCTGGTACGCCAACACCGTCGCGGTGGCGGTGGTGAGCACGACCGTCTCGGTGCTGGTCGCGAGCCTGGGCGCCTACTCGCTGGTCCGGCTCAAGTGGCGCGGCTCGAACACGATCGGCACGACCGTGCTGATCGCCTACCTGATGCCAACGGCGCTGATGTTCATCCCGCTCTACTACATCCTGGTGCAGTTGCGGCTCCAGAACACGCTGATGGCGCTGATGCTGACGTACCCGAGCGTGGTGCTGCCGTTCGCCACCTGGCTGATGATGGGCTATTACCGCTCGATCCCCGAAGAGTTGGAAGACGCAGCCATGATCGACGGCTGCAACCGCTTCCAGGCGTTCTTCCGGGTGGTACTCCCGTTGGTGCGGCCGGCGCTGCTGGCGGTGACCATGTTTGCGGTCACCCAGTCCTGGAACGAGTTCCTGTACGCGTATACCTTCACCCGGAGCGCTGAGATCTTCACGCTACCGGTCGGTCTCGCTGGCATGATCATCGGCGACGTTCAGCCGTGGGGCGCGCTGATGGCCGCGTCGCTGATGACGGCTGGACCGGTCGTGATCATCTACATGCTCGGCCAGAAGTTCATGGTGGCCGGGCTGACGGCGGGGAGCGTCAAGGGCTAATCCCCGCGCCCTGGCCCCGGTTCCTGAGGCGGGCACCTCCTTCGGGGGTGCCCGCCTCGGCGTGTTTGGCTGGCAACCCCGCGAGGATGCGCTAGACTGGTCGAGATGGATCAAGTTCTTCAAGTTATCGGAGCGCTGCTGATTCTGGCCGCGTTTGCTGCCGCGCAAGTCGGGGTGATGGATCAGCGTTCCTACACCTACCTTGCCCTCAATCTGGTCGGCTCGGCAGTGCTTGCGGTGCTCGCCTACGAGGACGCGCAATGGGGCTTCGTCTTGCTGGAGGTCGTCTGGGCGGTCGTGTCGGCGTGGAGCCTGGTTCGTCGCCTCAACGGCCGCTCGCCAGCCCCAACCATTGGCACCCGCCAGTGAGCCCCGCCGGCTGGTGCCCTGTCGCTCGCTACTCACTGCACGGCCCTGGCTGATTCGACGACGGCGGCTCGGGACGCGCCGCCGGATGTGCGTACATCACGTGCGCTGGCACGATTTCGCCGAGCCTCCTATCCTATCGGCGTGTAGCTATGACCTTCTGGACGCATGCAGATTCGAGACGAGGTGACACCGTGAGCGGGCGGCCCTTCCTCCAGATCCCCGGTCCGACAAATGTGCCGGACCGCATCCTTCGCGCGATGGACCGTTCGGTCATCGACCACCGCGGTCCGGAGTTCGGTGCGCTCGTCCGGGGACTACTGCCCGATGTGGCGAAGGTCTTCAAGAGCGAGCATGGAAAGGTCGTGCTGTATCCGGCGTCGGGAACTGGCGCCTGGGAGGCAACCCTCGTCAACACCCTCGCGCCTGGGGATCGGGTGCTCTCGTTCCAGAATGGCCAGTTCAGCACCCTCTTCGCCGACGCGGCTCGACAACTCGGCATGGTTGTCGACGAGGTGCCGGTCGAGTGGGGCCAGGGGGTGCCGATCGAACAGGTCGCCGATCGACTGCGGGCCGACCGAGGTAGCACTAGCCCGTACAAGGCGGTACTGGTCGTCCATAACGAGACCTCGACCGGCGTTACGTCGAACGTGGCTGGGGTCCGGCAGGCCATCGACGCGGCCGGGCACGATGCGCTCTTGCTCGTCGATGCCGTCTCGTCACTGGCCAGCATCGACTTTCGAATGGACGAGTGGGGTGTCGACGTGACACTCACCGGCAGCCAGAAGGGCCTGATGCTGCCGCCGGGCATGGCGCTCCTCTGTGTTGGTCCGAAGGCGCTCGCGGTGAGCGACGCTGGCGGCAGCCGGCGCAACTTCTTCGACTGGAGACGGATCATCGCCGACAACGCAGCGGGCTTCTTCCCGTACACGCCGGCGACGCTCCTCCTCTTCGGGCTGCGCGAGGCGATCGACATGCTCGACGAAGAGGGGCTGGAGAACGTCTTCGCCCGCCACCAGCGCCTCGCCCAGAGCGTCCGCGCAGCGGTCGACGCCTGGGGCCTTCAGAACCTCTGCCGCAACCCGGCTGAGTACTCGAATAGCCTGACTGCCGTGGTCATGCCCGAGGGCAAGGACGCCGGCGAAGTCATGCGAATCGCCCGCGAGCGTTACGATCTGGCGCTCGGCGTGGGGCTGGGCCGCATTCGGGGCAAAGTGTTCCGGATCGGCCATCTTGGCGCGCTGAACGAGCTGGAGGTGCTGGCGACGCTTGGCGGTATCGAAATGGCGCTTGCTGAAGCTGGAGTGCCGGTCGAACTGGGGACCGGCGTCGCGGCGGCACAGCGCAGCTTCGCGGCCAGCCGTCAGGCGCAGGCGACGCCAATCGCGGCCGCAGCCCGATGACCGACACCCTCGGTCAGGCGCGGGCCGTGCCAGGGACCGCGCCCCACGCCGATCCGCCCCAATCGGTCGGCGGGGTGCCCTCGACCCGTACGGCCGGCGCCGCCACAGGGGCCGGCGACGTCCTGACCGACTGGCAGCGGCGGGTGATCGGCAGCGAGCACGGCAACATGCTGTCGTGCGTGCGCTGCGGGCAATGCCTGACCTCCTGCCCGACCTACGTGCTCTCGATGAACGAGGCCGAGAGCCCGCGTGGACGCATCGCGCTGGCCCGGGCCATCCTCGAGGGGCAACTCGCTCCGACACCGAGCCTGCTCGCGCACGAGCAGAACTGTCTGGTCTGCGACGCCTGTACGGCCGTCTGCCCGGCTGGCGTGCACATGGATCCGCTCCAGGTTGCACTCCGAACGGGCACCGAGCCAAACGTTCGGCGGGGCTGGCGGGAACGGATGGTCCGCCGCGTCGCCTTCCGCTACCTCTTCGCGAATATGGCGCTCTTCCGGGCGTTCGTGTTCGTGATGTGGCTGTACCAGCGCCTCGGTGTGCAGCGGCTCGTCCGCGCGCTCGGGCTGGTACGGCTGTTGGCGATGGAGCGGGCCGAGGCGTTCCTGCCGCCCGTCCAGCGGCCGTTCGTCGTGCCGAAGGGGGAGGTCTACCCGGCCGAGACTTCCGAGCGTGAGCCAGCAGCGGGCACACCGCCCGGTGCCGCCGGTGTCGAGCGCGTCTCGTTCTTCGCCGGCTGCGTCATGTCCACGGCGCTCGCAGATATCGATCGAGCCACACTCCGAGTCCTCCAGCGGTCGGGCTGCGACGTGGTCAACACGGCTGGCCAGGGATGCTGCGGCGCACTCAACGCCCACAGCGGCGACCTGGAGGGCGCGAAGGAACTGGCGCGTCGGAACATCGCCGCGTTCGAGCGGGACGGTGGGAGTGCCGTCGTCGTCAACTCGGCCGGCTGCGGCGCGATGCTGAAGGACTACGCCCATCATTTCCGGGCCGATCCGGCCTGGGCCGAGCGGGCAGCGGCGTTCAGTCGGCGGGTGAAGGATGTGACCGAGTTTCTGGCCGGCCGTAGCCTGCCGTTGCGGCACAGCCTGGAGGCGACCGTCACCTACCAGGAGCCATGCCATCTCGTACACGCGCAACGGATCGTGCAGCAGCCCCGTGCGCTACTCCGCGCGATCCCCGGACTGGAACTGCGGGAGATGGCCGAGAGCACGCTCTGTTGCGGCAGTGCCGGCGTCTACAACTTGACGAACCCGGTCGAGTCGACGCAGCTTCAGCAGCGCAAGCTTGACCACGCTCAGGCGACCAGGGCCGAGATGATCGTGACTGCCAACCCGGGCTGCTTGATCCAGCTTCGGAGCGGTCTCGCCGAGCGCGGCGAGGGCACGCCAGTCAAACACATCATCGAACTGCTTGACGAGGCGACCGCACCATGACGAACGCGAGTGCGAACGGGCACGGTATTGGCGGTGATGGGCTCGACGGGGCGCGGATCGCGGCGGATCTGCGTGCGCTGGTCCAGGACTCGACGGTGCTCGATTCGGTGGCAGAGCTTCAGACCTATGCTTACGACGCCTCCTTTCTGACCCAGCTCGTGCCGATGGCGCCCGACGCGGTCGCGATCGCCCGCTCGACGCGCGACGTGTCCACGATCCTCCGCTACGCCAACGAGCACGCGATACCCGTGACGCCGCGGGGTGCCGCGAGCGGCCAGGCCGCGGCGTCAGTGGCGACGAACGGCGGCATCGTGCTGGCGATGAACGCGATGAACCGGGTGCTCGAGGTCGATCTGCCGAACATGCAGGTGATCTGCGAGCCGGGCGTGGTGCACGCCAAGCTAAACGACCAACTTGCGAAGCACCGTCTGGTCTTCCCGCCGGACCCCGGCTCGACCCGCATGGCGACGGTCGGGGGCATGGCCTCCACAAACGCCCACGGCATGCGGGCAGTCAAGTACGGCCCCACCAGCGCCTGGGTGCTCGGCCTCGAAGTGGTGCTCGCGGACGGGACGGTCATCGAGACCGGCTCGGTCGGATCGCGAGCCAAACAGTCGTCGGCCGGACTGGAGCTCACCAAGCTGATCGTCGGCTCGGAGGGGGTGCTGGGCGTCGTCACACGGCTGCGGCTCAAGCTGATGCCGATTCCGCCCGCCCGCGCGATCGTCCTTGGCGTCTTCGACCGGCTCGAAAACGCCGGCGAGGCCGTGCAGGCGGTCTTCGCCGGCGGCATCAGCCCCTCGGCCGTCGAGATCCTCGATCAGCGCTGCATCCAGGCGGTCAACCTCTACCGACCGGCCATGGGGCTGCCAGACGCCGAGGCGCTCATCCTCTGGGAAGTCGACGGCAACCCGCCGGGCGTCCGCTGGGACGCCGAGAAGGTCTCGGAGTTGATCCGGCCCCTGGCTCGGACGGTCGACTGGTCGGACGAGCCGAAGCGGATCGCGGCGCTCTGGGAGGCCCGCTCGGTGGTCGGCGCGGCGGTCGGGATCCTCCGGCCGGGTTCGAACCGAGCCTACTGCGGCGAGGATCTGTGCGTGCCGGTTGCACGCATCCCGGAGACGCTGCGGGCGATTCAGGACATCAGCTCCAGGTACGACATCCCAATCGCCACCTACGGCCACATCGGGGGCGGCGGGCTACACCCGGGTCACCTGATCGATGGGCGCGATCCGGACGAGGTCCGGCGCGTCTTGAAGGTCGCCGACGAGATCCATCAACTTGCGTTGCGGATGGGCGGCACAACGACCGGCGAGCACGGCGTCGGCGTGGCGAGAGCGCCGTACATGGGGCGCGAGCATGGGCCAGCACTCGACGTCATGCGGCGGATCAAACTGGCGCTCGACCCGAAGAACATCTTGAATCCCGGCGTCATCTTCGATGCCCACGACCCGCTACTCGAGGCGGTCGCGACAGTCACGCCGCCGGCGTCCGTGGGCCTCCCCGCGATGCTCGACGTCGATCATGGCTGAGCGGCCCAACGCTCGCACGACCGGACGCTTCAACGTACCACTACGGGATTAGTGAGGAGGCTCGTCGAGCGCCGCCAGTACGCGCGACCAGACGGTGTCGCGGTCGGCGGCGGCGTCCACGATGTGCCAGGCAGGCGCGGCTGCCAGCCGATGATACGCGGCCCGAGCGCGGGTCAACAGGTCGGTGCGAGCCTCGTAGGCGTCACGCGCGGTTGTCTTCCGCGCCAAGGAGACGTCGGGTGGGATATCGAGCAGGAGCGTCACGTCGGCCGGCGGTAGGCCGCGCTCGACGGCCAGCATCCACTCGATGTCGAGTCCCTGGGCTGCACCGTAGGCGACGCCGGACGCGATGTAGCGGTCGACGATGACGGCTCGTCCCCGAGCGAGCCAGGCGCGGATGTCGGCCACTCGCTCCCATCGGTTGGCGGCGTAGAGCAGTTGGCGGGTCTCGGCCGGATAGCTACGCTCACCGCGGAGAAACCGCGCAATTTCCATCCCCAGCGGCGTCGTGTAATCTGGAAAGCCGAGTTGCTCGGCCGGGACGCCAGTCGAGACCAGCACGTCGACGAGCCGTTCGCAGACGGTCTGCTTGCCGGCCTGGTCGATGCCTTCGATTGCGATCAGCTTGCCCGTCAGCCACTTCACCGTGCACCTTCCACCATGTTGTGAGCCGCGCCATCCAACGGTTCTTGCTCGAGGGGCGAGCCGGCTGATGATGCCATGCAGCGGGGCGCGGCCGCCGTGGCCCCCGGACGACGGCTGGTGCAGGTGAGTCGGTGTCTGGGCCCCGTGTTACACTCACGCGGTGGCGCGGGGAGCCCGGCCATGCCTCATTATTTTCCATACTGTCGCGACGACCCAGGGGCGATCGCGGGCTACAATTCTCAGTCCAGCGTTGCGCACGGGCAGCATGCGCAGGCACCGTTCAGATCGCGGCGATGTCCGCGTGTCGCGTGGGATCGCGCGGGTCTGTCAGGCGTCCACATTCACGTTAGACGAAGGATCTCCGGAGTATGTCAGGAGCCGTCGGGCAGGAGCGGAGTCGATGAAGCGCGCGAGTCTTCAGGAGCTCACATCGGCCACGGTCGATGTCCTGATCGTCGGCGGCGGGATCGTGGGGTGCGGTATTGCCCGCGATGCCGCGCTACGCGGCCTGCGCGTCGCACTGATCGAGCGCGAGGACTTTGGTGCAGGCACGACGTCGCGTTCGACTCGGCTGATCCACGGCGGGCTGCGCTACCTGGAGATGCTCGACTTCGCGCTCGTCCGTCAGGATATGCGCGAGCGTGAGATCCTCCTACGCATCGCTCCGCATCTGGTGCGGCCGCTGCCGTTCCTGGTGCCGATGTACGGCTGGCCAGCCTGGAAGCGAGACCGTCTGCGTGTGGGGATGGTGCTGTACGACCTGCTCTCATACGACAAGAGCCTGCCCTGGCACCGGTTCCTGTCGCGTGAAGAGGCGCTCACGGCAGAGCCGCACCTCAATCCACGCGGCCTTCACGGGGCGGCTCGCTACTTCGATTGTCAGGTGGAATTTCCAGAGCGGTTGACGCTGGCGAACGCGGTCGATGCTGCCGAACACGGCGCATTACTGCGGAGCTATACCGACTTCGTGCGCTTCATCGAGGAGGATGGACGAGTCGTCGGCATCGAGGCGCGCGACGTTGCGACAGATGGGAAGATCGCCATCCGTGCGACGCTTACCGTCAACGCGACTGGACCCTGGCTGGATCGAAGTCTCGCCCAGTTCAAGGGGCATGGAACGCCGTTGCTGCGTACCACCAAGGGCGTCCACCTCGTCATGCCCAAGATGGCCAGCAACGCCATCCTGTCGATTGCCGCGTCCGACGAGCGGGTCTTTTTCGTGGTGCCCTGGAACGGCTATTCACTCGTTGGCACAACAGACACCGACTATCGCGGCGACCCGTATCGGGCACACGCCGATCCACCAGACGTTGCCTATCTCTTGCGTGAGGCAGCCAGCCTCTTCCCTGTCGCGGCCCACGAGCCGGTCTACTACGGCATGGCGGGTGTGCGCGCGCTGGTTCGCAAGGAAGGCATCCGTGAGGGCGCGGTGTCACGCCGGCACGCCGTCCGGGATCACGGGCAGGCGGGTGGGCCCGATGGCCTCATTTCGGTCGTGGGCGGCAAGATCACCGCGTATCGGGACATCGCACAGGAAGTCACGGACCTGCTCATGAACCGGCTCGGCCGCCACGGCGCGAGTCACACGGCCATCGCTCCGCTGCCTGGCGGAGATGCGACGCCGGACGCAGTGGCGGCAAGCCTCCGGTCGCGCGCAGAGACGCTCGGTCTGGCCCAATCGCAAGTCGACAACCTGATTGAGTTGTACGGGTCACGGGTACGGGATGTCCTGGTCCTGGCCGAGCGCCGCACGTCGCTCGCCACGCCGCTCTGTCCCCACGGCCCGACGCTGAAGGCGCAGGTCGTGTATGCCGCGATGGACGAGGCCGCGGTGACGCTCTCGGACGTGCTGCTGCGGCGTGCGCCGGCCGGCCTTGCGTCCTGCCTGGGACTTGACTGCGTCGAGACAGCAGCGGACCTTGTGGGCCAGACGTTACGCTGGGACGAGGAGCGGCGCCAGCGCGAGGCTGAGGCGTACCGCCAACTCGTGACGGAGCGTTACGCTGCGCCAGTCGCGAACCAACCCCTGATTGCGTCGGCCTGAGCCAGGTGGCGCCTGGGTGCGAGTGACTCGTCGAGGCATCGCGGCCGGCTCCAGCGGGTGACGCGGGGCACAAGACCCTCGCAACGCTGGCGGCTATCCGCGACGGGCGAGGACGATAACGCCGTTGCAGAACGCGTCGCGGCGCCACCGAGGATGCGGCTCGGTTCACTGATGATATGTGTCCGCTGTCGCACATCGTTGACAGCCGGCGTATACTGGCCGCACGCCCCGGAGCGGCTGGCGCTGCCAACCAGCACGCGGCCTGGGGACGAGCGGAGGGATTCGCTATGGTATCCCCGAACGGGCAGTGGACGCGTCGTCGCTTCCTGAAGTCCATGACGGTGCTGAGTATCGCTGGCGGAGCATCGTTGCTCGCCGCTTGTCAGCAGGCGCCCTCCACAGCGCCGGCGCCGAAGACCGAAGCGAAGCCGGCGGAGTCGAAACCAACGGCATCGAAGCCGGCCGAGGCGAAGCCGGCAGCACCGGCCGCCCAGGCTCAGCCAACAACCGCTCCGCAGCCGGCCAGCAAGCCGGCGGCGCAAACAGCCCCTACCCAGGCCGAGGCGAAGCCGGCTGCCCAGGCCGCACCGGCCCAGGGTGCGCCGAAACCGGGCGGCTCGACGGTCTGGACCGCTGAAGTCGATCCGGTCGACCTCGATCCCCATACGACCTCGAACTTCTCGTCGGCTCAGGCATGGGGTGACCTGACCTATCAGAGCCTTGTGATGTTCGACGAGAACATGAAGGTGGTGCCGTGTCTCGCCGAGTCCTGGGCCAACCCTGACCCGACCACCTGGACGTTCAAGTTGCGCCAGGGGGTGAAGTTCCACGACGGCAACGAGTTCGAGGCCGAAGACGTCAAGTTCTGGTACGACCGGATGATGGCGCCTGAGACGGCCGCGCCGTACAAGTCCTGGTACAACCAGATCACCAGCGCTGAACCGAACGGTAAGTACGACATCACCTTCAAGCTGAGTGCGCCGTACGCGCCCTTCCTGGTCACCTTTGCGGCGATGCGCGGCTCGGCCATGGCGTCTCGCAAGTGGATGCAGAATGCGGGCGCCGCCACCAAGACGTCGACGGTCGGGACCGGGCCGTTCAAGATCGCCGAGTACGTCCCCCAGAGCCACATCCGGTACGTCAAGAACCCAGACTACTGGGAGAAGGGGCTGCCCTACCTGGACGAAGTGACGTTCAAGATCGCGACTGATGAGGAGACGCGAGTGGCCGGCCTGCGCTCCGGGCAGGTCAAGTACGCCTTCATCGGCCCAGAGGCCGCTCAGCGCCTCAAGAGCGACAAGAACATCACCATCCTGTCCGCGGCCGGGCCGTCTCAGCGGGTGACCAACCTGAACACCAAGCGGAAGCCCTTCGACGACGTACGGGTCCGTCAGGCGATCGCGCTGACCATCGACCGGCAAGCAGCCATCGAGAAGTCGCTCAACGGCGAGGGGAAGCTGACCGGCCCGATGCCGACTGGCCACGGCGACTGGCCGATCCCGCCGGACAAGCTTCCGTACAAGCGCGACGTCGCGCGGGCGAAGCAGCTTCTGGCCGAGGCAGGCTATCCCAATGGGTTCGAGTCGACGATCAAGACCACCCCGGACTACCCAACCATGCTCAGCACGTCGATCATCCTGGCCGACCAGCTCAAAGAGATCGGCATCAACCTGAAGGTCGAACAGATGGAGTGGGGGACGCTGGTCAAGGCGATCACCACGAAGGACTACGACATCCACTCCAACGGCAACAGCTTCTTCCCGGACCCAGACAGCTACTTCTATCTGAAGTACCACAGTAAGGGCGCGCAGAATTTCTCGTCCTGGGAGAACGCGAAGTACGATGGGATCATCGACAAGGCCCGCACGCTCTCAGATCAAGCCGAGCGCAAGAAACTCTACGACGAAGCGGCGGGCATCCTGATGGACGAGGCGCCTCTGATCTGGTGGTTCACCGAGAACAACATCGAGGCAGTCGCCAACAGTATCAAGGGGTATAGCCAGTCGTTCACCGGCCGGCGGATCTTCCTGAAGAAGACCTGGGTCGAGGGCTGAACTACTGACCTGGGCGCACCCCGAGCCTGGGCGAGCCGATGTGGCGAACAGTCGCACCGGCCCGCCAGGCCCCCGGGGGGAGCCTTGCGTACACGCCCCAGAGTCTTCATATTCGTTGTGATATGTCCATACCGCGCCAGTTGCGGCGGATGTGTAGAGCGACGCCGCACCAGGTAGGACGGTGCGTGCGGCCGGTCGTCATGTGCTGGAGCCGACGTTCAGTCCCGCGTCCATCCCGGTGCCGCCGTCGACCATGAGCGTTTCGCCGGTGATGTATGACGCCTCGTCGCTCGCCAGGAACAGGATTGCCGCCGCGATTTCGCGTGGCTCCGCGGGCCGCTTCAGGACGCTCTGATCCCACGGCTCGGCCAGAAGCGCGGACCGGGCTTCCTCGACGGTGAGGCCGCGTGCCTCGGCCTGCCGGCGGGCGTGGAACGGCGTCACCGTAAAGCCGGGACAGACCGCGTTCACCCGGATGCCCTGGGCTGCGTGATCGCAGGCGAGCGAACGAGTGAGCGCCAGCAGTCCAGCCTTGGTCGCGTCATACTGCGCCATGCCGGCCCGCCCGTTGACGGCGTTGGTGGATGAGACGTTGACGATGGACCCGCGGTGCTTCGCCAATTCTGGGATGGCGAACTTCGCGCAGTAGGCTGGCCCGAGCAGGTTGACGCCCAGGATCCACTGCCACGAGTCGGCCGTCGCCTCGGTGATCGGCCCGTACAGGCGCACGCCGGCGGCGTTGACGAGGACGTCGAGGCGGCCGAAGCGCTCGACCACCGCGCGGACAGCACGCTCGGCCTCCGGCTCACGGGCAAGGTCGGCGGCCACGCTCAGCGCGCTTTCGCCACGTGCGTCGATGCGCTCGGCGGCCGCGCGAGCCGCGTCCGCGTTGTTGTCGACGACCCCCACGCGCGCGCCCTCCGCGACGAACAGCGCGGCTGTCGCCTCGCCGATACCGCCGCCCCCGCCGGTGACCAGCGCCACTCTGCCGCGTAGTCGCTCTGCCATTGCTCGGTCCCTCCCATGTCCGCCGCTGAGCTTCTCTCGCTCTGAAGGTGCTCGATGCCGCTGGTACGTGCCTGCGACGATGACGCCCGCGCTGCCCGTCCTGACGTCATCGGCAGGTGGGGCACCTGCCGCGCAGTATCCACTGGCTCGATGCCAGCCCCGGAACCTGACTCGATCGTACCTGCCGGCACCCCCGAATGTCGCGGCAGGGCAGTTCCTGACCGTGAGTGGCGCGGCTAAGACCGTGCTCCCCGCGTACGCTCTACCGGCTGCCGAAGCTCCGGTCAGAGCATGCTGGCTGCCCGACCACCCGCCAACGTACGACCTGATGAACGGGCGTCCGTGATACCTGGCCGACAGGCCGCGCAGGCTCGGCGGTCATGGCTGGAGACGTTCGAGACCAGAACCTTGCCCAGAACGGGGCGAAAGTTTGGCCGGCAAGCGTCTGTCGCCTAGAATGCCCGCGTACCGTGAATCGAGCACGTTGAGGAGCACGCAATGCCGGACCTAGCGGTGACCGCCCAGAACGTCCGCGAGATGCTGGACAACTCGCCCTGGGACTACCTCGTCGATGAGGATGATCCCAATACGTTCACGCTCGACTTCGAGACGCAGGTCCGCGAGCACCTTCGCGTCAGCGTCATCGTGACCGAGGATTGGGTCGTCATCTCACACATTCTCGGACGCAATCCAGCCGACAATCAGTCGGCGGTCCATCGCCGGCTGCTCGAGATCAACTGGATTCTCAACGGTTGTAAGTTCGCGGTCGACGAGGAAGGGGACGTCATCCTCCTGACCGAACTGCTGGCGTCGGATATCGACCCGAACGAGTTGATCACAGGAATCGAGACGATCGCCGTTGCGAGCGAGGAGTACACCGAGGAGTTGACCCGCCTCGGGTTGGGCGTGTGAGGCGCCTCGACCGGCTGACCTGGCTGAGCAGGCCGACCGGACCGAGCAGGCCGACCAGCTCGGAGGGGTCATGATTCGACACGTCGCGCTCTTCACTTTCAAGCCTGATGTGACGAGCAAACAGATCGAGGAGTTCGCGGCGGCGCTGCGTGCCCTGAATCGCTCTGGCGCGCGTACGTTCACCCTCGGCCGCGATCTCGGCTTTCGGCCCGGCAACATGACACTCGGGCTGGTCGCCGACTTCGAGCACACGGCCGATTGGCGCACCTATGACGAGGATCCTGAGCACAACCAGATCCGGCGTGGGCTGGGCGCACAGATCGTCGAACGTGTGGAGCGGTGCCAGTTCGAGGTGTGAGCTAGCTCCCGAGGTGGGCCAGCCCCCAGTATGAGCCAACCCTCGGTGTGAGCCGAATCAGCGTCGTCTGGACTGCGCCGTCGGCACGTCTCGCGCGGGCATGCCCGGCTCGCTGGCTCACGCTCCGAGCGCTGCCGTCACTATTTACTCACCGACTGATGAAGGTGTGGCATGAAGATCACGGGTGTTCGGACTCGCCTCTATGAGTTCACCGCAGGGCGTGCGCTTGGGGATGTGAATCTGCCGACCGGGAGCGATCGCGCTGTCGGTCTGGCGGTGTTCCTCGATACGGACGAGGGCATCACCGGTGTGACGACCGGTGGCTCTGGCGCCCGTTCCGCGATCCACGGGCTGACGAGTAGTCTGCTCGTCGGACAGGATCCGCGCGGAGTGCGCGGCCTCTGGAAGCGAATGGCCGACGCCGTGTTCAAGGGCGGCAACCGCGGGGCGGTGTCTGGGGCCGTCTCCGCGCTCGATATCGCTCTCTGGGACTTGAAGGCCAAGATCAACGGCGAGCCGCTCTGGCGCACCCTTGGCGCATCCGTCCCGAAGGTCAAGGCGTACGCCAGCGGCATCGACATGAACCTCACCGACGAGGAGATCACGGCGTTTTACCTGGGCCTCGCCGCGAAGGGGGTCCACGCCGGCAAACTGAAGGTCGGGCTCGACGAGGAGGCCGATGTGCGGCGGCTCGGGCTGGTCAAAGAGGCACTCGAGACGACCGGAAAAGAGCCGCTGCTCATGATCGACTCGAACGAATACTGGTCGCCAAAGCAGGCCATCCGGCGGATCAGCCGGCTGGAGGAAGAGTTCGATCTGACATGGGTCGAGGAGCCGGCCCGCCGTTGGGACTATCGCGGGCTGAGGCTCGTGTCGCGCTCGGTGCGCGCGGCCGTCGCGACCGGCGAGAACCTCCACGAGATCGGCGACTTCATGGCCCTCATCGACAACGAGGCGGTGGACGTGGTCGAGGTTGGGTCGGGGACATCTGGCATCACCGGGGCGATGCAGGTTGCCGACCTGGCCTACGGCTTCGAGCTACCGGTGGCGATGATGAACTGCCCCGGCAACTTTATGGCACACCTGGCGGCTGCGCTGCCCAATCACTCGATGATGGAGGTTGTTCAGGCAGGCCGCGAGGTCTGCTTCAGCATCGACATGCGTATCGAGGACGGCTACATCGTCCTGGGAGAAACGCCCGGCCTCGGAATGGTTTTCGACGAGGAGAAACTGGCAGCGCTGGAAGTCGAGGCAGTCTCGCCGGGCATCACCCTTGGGAGTTGGGGACGGCGGCGCGGCGCCGGGCTGTTCATCGTCCCGCCCGACGAGCCGGACGACTTGCACTGAGGCACCCGCGCGACGACCGCGCAGATCAGGCCAGCGACAATCCATCGTGACAGCCACCCTCTGGCCCTCACGATGGATTGTCGCGGCAGCGGCTACCTGATCTGGAGCGCCATGTGCCTGCGGGTTACGCCTCGGTACCCCGGACCCGGGCGTCGAAGTTCGCACTGAGGGCCGCCACGATGCGGGCGACCGCTTCGTCTGCTTCCTCGTCGGTGAGCGTTCGGCCGGGAGCGCGGAAGCGCAGGGTGTAGGCCAGGCTCTTCTTGTCGGCCGGTACCTGCGGCCCCTCGTAACGGTCGAACAGGCGCACCTCGTCGAGCAGATCGCCCGCGGCAGCGCGGATTTCCGTTTCGACGTCGACGTGCGGCGTGCCGCGGTCGAGCACGAGCGCAAGATCACGGTCGAGGCCGGGGAAGCGCGGCAACGGCTGGATCTGCCCCTGCCCCTGCCCCATCGCCACCAGAGCGTCAAACTCGAGCTCGGCGGCGTAGACTGCACGCCCCGCCAGGTCGAAGCGCTCCGCGATGAGCGGGTGAATCTGGCCCAGTCGTCCGACTGGCGCCTCGATGCCGTTCCGTCCAATTAGCCGGAGCTCCGCGCAGCGGCCAGGGTGATAGATGGCGCTCTGCACAGGCACGAATGCAACTGGAGCGTTGAACCGTGCCAGGAGCTCCTCGATGGCGCCCTTCACGTCGTAGAAGTCGACGTCACGAGCAGGCGCATTCCAGGCGACCGGTGTAGCCGGACCGGTCAGGACAAGGCTGAGACGAGTACGCTCGGTCGGAAGTGGCGCGAGCGGCGGCAGATAGACCCGTGCGATCTCGAAGATGGCGACGCGATCGTGATGACGAAGATTGGTGCGCACCGTGTCGAGCAGGCTGGGGAGAAGCTCGGTGCGCAAGACGCTCAGTTCGGCAGAGACCGCGTTGGGAACCCGGACACCCTCGAGCAGCGGCTGCTCCTCGGCTGAGACACCATCGAGCCGCAGCCGTGCGGTCGCGCCTGGGCCGACGAGCGAGTAGGTCTTTACTTCCTGAAGTCCGCAGGCGATGAGGACGTCTTTTGCCTGGTCGCCCGCTGCCCGCAGCGGCTCGACCTTCGGTTGCGGCGGGACACCGGTCGGGAGGGTCATCGGAATCTGGTCGTAACCGGTGATCCGGGCGACCTCCTCGGCCAGGTCGGCCATTCCCTCGACGTCCGGCCGGAAGCCAGGTACGGTGACGCGCAGGCGGCCATCCTGACTCTGGATGCCAAAGTCGAGGGATTCCAGCACCGACGTGACGGTCTCGCGGCTGTAGGTATGACCGAGCAGCGCGCCGATGTCCCGCTCGTCGACATCGATCCTCCGCGGCACGAGGTGGGTGGGATACACGTCGACGATGCTGGCCGGCGGTGTACCTCCGGCAATCTTCGTCAGGAGCTCTACCGTCCGCTCGGCGGCACGTAACGCAAGGTCCGGATCCACGCCACGCTCGTAGCGTCGCGACGCTTCCGAGCCGAGCCGGAGCGCCGCCGAGGTGCGACGGATGGTGGCTGGTAGGAAGTTCGCCGTCTCAAGTGCCACAGAACGAGTGCGTTCGCTCACCTCGGTGGTGCCGCCGCCCATGATGCCGGCGATGCTGACTGCCCTCTCAGCGTCGGCGATGACGAGCATGTTCGGATCGAGGGCGCGGTCCACGCCATCGAGCGTGACGAGGCGCTCGCCCGGCTGCGCTCGTCGCGTGACGATAGTGTCGCCGAGCGCGTCGACATCGAAGGCATGCTGGGGCTGGCCAAGCTCCAGCATCGTGTAGTTCGTGGCGTCGACGACGTTGCTGATCGGCCGGACGCCGCTCAGGTGGAGCCGCCGCTGCAACCAGAGCGGCGACGGCCCGACCGAAACGTCCGTGACGTAGGCGGCCGTGAAGCGCCGGCAGAGGTCCGGATCGCGGTCCTCGACGTGCAGCCGGTCGGACGAGGGTACCGTGCCATGTGGCGACCGAGTCACGATCGGACGGAAGGGCGCCCCGGTGATGGCGTGGATCTCCCGCGCGATTCCCTCCACGGACATACAATCCGGGCGGTTCGGGGTGATGTAGAGATCCAGGACGGTATCCCCGAACAGCGACCGTAGCTCGGTGCCGTTCGTGTACTGCTCGTCGAGGACGTAGATGCCGGCCCGATCCGGCGATAGCCCAAGCTCGTCGGCCGAACAGACCATCCCCTCGGAGCGGATGCCACGCAGGTCGGCGGCCTCGATAGTCCGGCCGCCGGGCAGTCGCCCGCCCGGCCGAATCCAGGGCACCTGTGCGCCGACGGTCAGGTTGGTCGCGCCGGTAACGATGGTGACCAGGCCGTGTGGTCCGGCGTCGAGGCGGGCGACGAAGAGCGTGTCGGCGTTCGGGTGGGGCTCCAGCCCGACGACGGTCGCAATCGAGACCTGTTCCCAGTCCGCGCCGATCTGCTCCACGCTCTCGACCTCGGTCCCGGACATGTTCAAACGGTGGACGAGCTCGTCAGGTGGCAGCGTGACGTCCACCAGTTCACGTAACCAGCTTAGCGGCACTTTCATGAGACGAACTGCTCCAGGAATCGCAGATCGTTGGCGTAGAACTGGCGAATGTCGGTGATGCCGTACTTGAGCATCGCGATCCGCTCTGGCCCCATACCGAAGGCGAAACCGCTGTACTTCTCAGGATCGTAGCCGGCCATCCGGAGAACGCGCGGATGAACCATCCCGGCTCCCATGATCTCGAGCCAGTCGCCGCCTTTGATCTCGGGCGTCGAGATGCCCATGTCTACGCCGGGCTCGACGAAGGGGAAGTAGTCGCAGCGGAAACGGACCTTCACCTTCGAACCGAAGATGTGGCGGGCGAAGGCGAAGAGAGTGCCCTTCAGATCCGCCATGGTGATGCCCACGTCCACCGCCAGCCCTTCGACTTGATAGAACATCCACTCATGAGTGGCGTCCTGGGCCTCGTAGCGGTAGCAGCGGCCCGGCACCACGACACGCACTGGCGGCTGGGTGGCCTCCATCACGCGCGCCTGCATCGGCGAGGTGTGGGTCCGTAGCAGAACGTCGGGCGGCCGGACGTAGAGGGTATCCCACATGTCCCGCGCCGGGTGATCGGCGGGAATGTTGAGCATCTCGAAGTTGTAGTGGTCGAGTTCGACCTCAGGTCCTTCGAGAACCTGATAGCCGAGCGACTGGAAGAAGCCGGTAATCTCGCGCAGAATGATCGTGGTGGGGTGTAATCCCCCCCGCGTGACCGGCCGCCCCGGCAGGGTAACGTCGACCTGTTCGCTCTCCAACGTGTGAGCGAGCGCGCGGGTGCGAGCCAGATCCTGGTGCGCTTCTAGGGCCCTCTCCAGGACTCGCTTCGCTTCATTTGCGGCTTGCCCGGCCGCCGGTCGCTGCTCGGCCGGTAGCTTCGAGAGGCCACGCAGGATATCGGTCAGAGCGCCTCGCCGCCCAAGGTAGGCGATCCGCCATCGCTCCAACGCCTCCGGTCCGTCGACAGCACGTAGGTCGGCCAGCGCCTGCTCGCGCAGCCGGCCGAGCCTGCCTTTCCAGTCCTCCATCTGGGGTACTCCACTCGTTCTCGGCCGCTCTCACGGCCGCGTTTGGCATTCTGGGCGCTGCCGCGTCGACGCTCGTCGCCCAGGTTGCCCGATGAGGTGGCGAGTCGTTCGACAGGCTGTCATGTGACGGGCTTGCGTGGTGAGATGTCGGCGCCTGGCCGATCAGGGCTCTGGATGCGGCCCCGTGGCGGGGCGGACGAAGAAAGCGCCTCCGTCAGGTGGACGAAGGCGCTTGCGGATCATCGCTCGAGCCGTACTGGCTCCACGATCGGGGCTCGCTCTGCCTGGGAGAGCGTCAACCAGGACTGAGCGCTCAGGCGGTCGCGGCCTCGCTCGCCTGGCCCCGCGCCAACGCCACGAGGCTGGTAAAAGCCGCGCCGTCGTTGACGGCCATCTCGGCGAGCATCTTTCGGTTGATCTCCACGCCGGCCGTCCTGAGTCCAGACATGAGCTGGCTATAGGTCATGCCGTTCTGGCGAGCCGCGGCGTTGATGCGCACGATCCAGAGCCGGTGAAAGTCGCGCTTCTTATTACGGCGGTCGCGGTACGCGTAGTCGAGCGAATGCAGGACCGCTTCGTTGGCGGTCTTGAAGAGCTTGTGGCGCGCGGAATGGAAGCCCTTGGCGAGCTTGAGAATCTTCTTGTGGCGCGCCTGCTGGGTCACGCCGCGCTTGACTCGGCTCATGATCTCCTCCGGTCGTCCCCAATCGGTCCGGCGTTACGTGGTGCCGACGTTGTTACGACCGGCGCTACTTGGCGTACGGCATGAGACGCCGCAGGCGCGGCAGATCAGCCTTGGCCACCAGAAACATCTCGTCGTACTCGCGGGCGGCGCGCTTGGAGCGATTGCGCCGCAGGTGGCTCTTGCCCTGCCGCGTACGCATCAGCTTGCCGCTGCCGCTGTACTGCATTCGCCGGGCAGTCCCCTTGTGCGTCTTGAGCTTGGGCATACTCATCACATCCTGGTATCAAAGAGGGGCGCTCGCCGACCGAATCGGTCGGGCACCTCGGGCGATGCGCGCACGAGAACACGGCGCGGCTCGACGCCACAAGGAGGGATTCTAGCACAGCCATCGCGGAGCGGCAACGACTGCACGGCCCTGGACCCTGCCCGGCGCTCTGGAGCCCACTCGGTGTGTGCTACGCTGGGCCGAGGCGCGCGACGAGCACGGCTTGGATGTGGCGGTCTGACCACGAGCGCGCATGCCATGGCTGGTGACGTGGTTGGAGCATCGATCCTGGGCGAGCGCCGAGTGGCGGCTGTCCTGGGAAAGCGCCGAGTGGCGGCTGTTGGTCGGAAGAACCCTGATGGCCGCCGCGCGCCAGGGCGCTGAGGGGGAGACGTGAACTGGTTGAATGACTTCCGTTTCGGACCGATGTCTCGCATCGAGTTCGGCGTCGGCAAGGCCAAACACGCTGGCACGATTGCACGCGAGTATGCGGGTACCGCCGCTCTGGTGATGACCGACGCTGGCCTGTACCGCCTCGGGTTGACGCAGCAGATCGAGGAGTCGCTGAAGGAGGCCGGCCTCCGTGTCGAGGTGTTCGACGGTGTGGTGACCGAGCCGACCATCGGCTCGATCGAGGCGGCCGAGGCAATGTACCGAGAGCGCGGCTGTGACATCATCGTCGCAGTCGGCGGTGGCAGCTCGATGGACAGCGCCAAGGCCGTTTCCCTGCTGATCGGCAACGGCGGCCGGTTCCAGGAGTACGCCCAGCGCCGCACGGGTGCAGACTGGGCGCCTGCGCGGGTTGCGTCCAAGAAAGGCCCGGATGTCATTGCCGTCCCGACGACGGCCGGCACCGGAGCTGAGGCGACCTCCGGGTGCGGCGCCTTCGACCCTGAGTCGGGAATCAAGTTGTGGGTTGGCGGACCGAATGTCCGGCCGACCGTGGCGCTCTGCGATCCGGCCCTGACCACGTCGATGCCCCCGCGAGTGACGGCCGACACCGGTTTCGATGCCTTGTCCCAGGGGATCGAGGGGTTTCTGACACGCCAGGTCAACCCGTATGCCGACACCCTGCTGCTCACGGCGATCGAGGCGATTGGCGAGAATCTGCCGAAGGCATTTGCCAATGGAGCCAACCTCGAGGCCCGCGCCGGGATGCTTCTGGCGGCGACGATGGTCGGCACCGCCTTCCCGTACGCTGGCCTGATCCACGTGCATACGTTTGCTGAAGTGCTCGGCGACCTGACACACCTGCCGCACGGGCGGCTGATCGGGCTGATGTTGCCGCACGTCTTGGAGTGGGTCGCACCGGCCTGCCCGGAGAAGCTCACCCAGATCGCCGCTGCGCTCGGCGAGCAGGTCGACGGGCTCTCCTACCGTGAAGGGGCCGAGCGCTGCCTGGCCGCCGTGCGCCGCCTTCGTGCCGAATGCGAAGTCGAGGAGCCGTTGCGCTCGCATGGCATGAGCGAGGAGGCGCTTCAGACCTGCGCCGAGCGGGTCTACGCTCAGCATGCCCCCCGGTCGATTGGTGGCCCTCGTGCATTCCGGAGCCTGGACGAGGTGTTGTCGTTGCTGAAGGGCGCTTACTGAATCCCGACGGATGCCGGCGCCAACGCCTGGGAGGCAGCGGGAGGTCAAGCCGGCTCCTCGCTGCGTGCGACGTAGACGTAAGGGTCGCACGGCGAAGGGGCAGGGACCGGACGTCTGGCTCTTGATAGCGTCAAGCGCTCTGCGGCCTCTAGCTCTGAAACAGCCGCCCCATCTCGTCCACGAAGCGTTCAGGGTCGGTGATCTCCAGGCTGTAGGCGCTGTCATTGGGGACGGGGGCTGGTGGAATCTTCGTGGTGATCCAGCCCTCTTCCAGTCCTCGACAGATCAGTGGGTTCACCCGCTTCACGAACGCCGAGTACGACACGCGTTTCGGGCGGACGATCTCGTACCACTCGCGGCCCCGCTCGTCGGCGGTCCAAAGCAGTTCGACGAGTTGGAGGTGCCGCCGATGCATGTCAGACGCATTCATGTCCGGCGGCGCGAACCAGCGGTCGACGAACGCCTCGAACGGCCCCATCCGGCGTAGCTCGCCGTCGCAGTCGGGGCAGGGGATGGGAGCATCGACGTCATGCCAGAGGCGGTGTCCGCAGTCTGCGCAGATCAGGCGCTCGAGAGCCATGGTAGGCATCACACTCGTCTTAGGGGGAGAAAATTTCCGGTGATGTGAGAGGCCGTCGGCGGTGCCGACGTTGCGGCGATGTCTGGCGGAAGCAGTTGGTGCCCGGCGTCAAGGGTGGAGGGATAAACGAATAGGGGATCTTGCCCGGCGTCAGGACTGATGGTTGTGCGTGGAGGCGTACGCCGTACTCCTGCCTCGTCGTGTGGCCACACACCTCATCGTCCTCCATCCTACAGTGTAGCCACGGTCGCCTGGTCCGTGGGAATTTGCAGAGGCCCATCCCGACGCTCGGATGGACCTGACGCTCTGGTATACCTGAGCCCGCCTACCCACCCCGTCCGATTACGGAGGAGCATCATGCTCGACGCCGATCTCATCGGGATCCTGGCTTGCCCGGAGACCCATCAGCCGGTCCACCTTGCCGACGCTGCTACGATTCAGCAGGTGAATGCCGCGATCGCGGCGGGCACGCAGAAGAACCGAGACGGTGTGAGCGTGTCCGAGCCGATCCAGGGGGGGCTCGTCCGCGAAGACGGCCAGTACCTGTACCCGATTCGCGACGACATTCCGGTCATGCTGATAGGCGAGGCTATCCCGCTCGAGGGTCACTAAGCCGCCACGGTGCAGCCTGGCGGGCCGGGCACGAGCGGGTCGTACTCGTCAGCGTGGCCAATCATCGCCAGACGTCTGACTGGGTCACAGCAGGTTCGGGCAGAACCGGGGGAACCGGAACATTTCTGCTCGTCGCTCGTCATAAGAGCAGGCTTTTTACTCACGTCTGCATCGCTCGGGAGGCGCATGACGTCACATCGTGCCCGCTGGCTGCTGCTAATGTCCGCAGCGATCCTCATTGTGGCGGTCGCGCTGCCAGGGCAGGCCGCCGCCACCACAGCGGCTGAGCCGCTCGCGCACTCGTCGGCCAACCGGTCGGCGGTCACGCCGTACGAGGTGGTGGGCAGCTACCCGCACGACCCGACCGCGTTCCTGCAGGGCCTGGTCTGGCACGACGGCGGCTTCTATGAGAGCACCGGCCTGTACGGCGAATCCACGCTGCGACGGGTGGCGTTCCCGTCTGGTGAGGTGGTACAGCAGGTTCCCCTCGCCAATGACGTGTTTGGCGAAGGGCTGGCGTTGGTCGGCGACCGGCTGGTGCAGTTGACCTGGCGCTCGAAGCAGGGCTTCATCTATGACCGGGACTCGCTCGGCCTGTTGGGCAGTTTCCACTACGACACCGAGGGCTGGGGATTGACCTATGACGGTGCGTCGCTGATCCTGAGCGATGGCACCGACACGCTGACGTTTCTCGATCCAGAGAGTTACCTCCCGGTGCGAACGCTGGCGGTGACGCTGGACGGCCGGCCGCTGCGGGATATCAACGAGCTCGAGTGGATCGACGGCGAGATCTGGGCGAACGTCTGGCACAGCGATACCATCGTACGGATCGACCCCACGAGCGGACAGGTCACGCGCACGCTCGACATGAGCGGCCTGCTGCCAGCAGACCGGCGCGGCAGTGCTGAAGACGTGCTCAACGGTATCGCCTACGATCCTGAAACCGGCCGGATCTTCGTTAGCGGCAAGGACTGGCCGCTCCTCTTCGAGATCCGGCTTCAGTAGGACGGAGCGACGAGATCGCGCCGTCAGGGTCGCCGCCCGAGGTGAGAGCGGCACCGTCCACGCCGCGGCCTGGGGCACGTACCTGGCTACGTCGACCACCCTGGCCGCCAGCGCGCTCGACGTCGGGCGGTTCTCTTGGGCCGACGGCCGGTCCGGCGCAGCGCGAACCACGATGAGTGCGCCCGTTGCCCTGCTGTGTCCTCGGTCACCGCCGCCCTGACCTGTGACTGAGGCGCCCCCGGCCAGCCAGGAAGTCGTGCTCGAAGCACTCTGAAGTACTCCAGGGTGTTGACTCCTTCAACTCCAGTGGGCTGTGCTCATGCCGGCCCAATTCCGTCGACTGGACGTGAGCGCTCCGGGGCATGGCTCTTGCCAGCGCAGCGAGTCAGTTGGCGGACGAGGGTGCAGGTGCGGCTCGGCGGCCCGCCACGGTTGCTCGGAGGTAGGGTGTGCGTCTCAGACAACTCACGGTCGGTGCACTTGTGGTACTTACCGCGGCCTTGCCCGGGTCCGTAGTCGCCCAGACCCAACCTCAGGCCGCGGACCGGGTGGTGTACGCTGCCAGCCTTCAACCCATTAATGCGAACGTGACGGACAAGCCAGTGAGCGGCTTCGCACTCTTGACCGTGGCTGGCAATCAACTGACGATCCAGGTCGTCGCGAGCGGGCTTTACCCACGGGCGCATCACCTACAGCACATCCACGGCTATCTCGATTCCGGCGCCGAGACGGGGTGCCCGGCGGCGAAGGCTGACGCGAACGGCGACGCGACTGGCGACGCGAACGGCGACGGGATCATCGACATCGTCGAACTGGTGCCGATCACCGGTCGTACCCTCATCCCGCTCGATCAGGATCCAGTCGGTATGATGTTGCTCGATCCGGAGCTCTTCCCGAGTCCGAGCGGCCCCACCGGATCGTATTACTACGAGAAGACTGTCCAGATCGACCAACTCGAGCAAGCTGCGGGGAAGGCGCTCGACGTTGCTGATTTCAATCTCAATCTTGAAACCCGCACCATCGTGGTCCACGGCGTCAATCCGGCCATCAGATTGCCGGCCACAGTCCAATCCCTGCCGGGCACCGGGGTGCCAGCCAGCGTAACCCTGCCAGTCGCCTGCGGGCAACTCACGCACGTACCGTAGGCAGACGAGACCGGTGAGACCGTCTCAGGCCGTGCTCGTGCGGACCGTGGCTGCCAGTGCCCGCGCGTGGGCGGCGCTTGCCTGAATGATCCGGTCGTCCAACTCGTAACGGACCGGCCGTTCGCGGTAATCCAGGTGGTAGCCCAGGCAATCCTGACGAACCTCGCACTGCCGCCCGAGCGACGGAAAGAGCTCGGACAGGAATGCCTTTTCCCAGAAGCGCTCCGGCCCGCCCCGCGCGTCGAGGATGTCTGTCGTCGTATCGTAATACTCGCGCAGCAGCCGCCGGGCAATGGCATCCTGATAGATGATGCCGCCGGGCGAGTACTGGGGTCGGCCGGGCGCCGCGCTGTCGCCGCCCCAGTTCTTGAGGACGGGGCTGACGAACCCGAACTGGCCGGCGTCGCGTGCCCAGGAGTACATCGAGCGGACAGCGCTCGGAGCGAGGACGATGTCGTCGTCCATGAAGGAGATGAGCGGCCCGGTGAGCTCGTCGAGCAGGCGCAGCCGTCCCACGCTGAAGCGGCGGTTGCGCTCCTTGATGCGTTCGTAGCCGCAGTGAACGCCTCGGTCGAAAGCAAGGCGCATTGCGAAGACCACATCGTCGCGCTTGATGACGGCGCTCGCAGCCGTATCGACGATGTAAATGTCGAGCGGCACGCTCTCCTGCAAGACCAGCCCGACCAGCACCATCGCGAGGGTCGCCTTGCCCTCGGTCAGGATGCCGACCTGGATCGTCTCATCCGCTGTACTGGCCGGCTCATCATGGTCCCGGCTGGCTTCGGGAAGCTCCGCTGACGCCATGGTGTCTCCTCACCGGTTAGGGACGGCTCGGCAGCCGCGGTGTCCCCCGATGATTCTACCCTGTCCGGCGGCGCACTCCGAGAACGTCACCTGGCCCAGGATGTGGCGAGGGCGCCCCAGATCGGTCTGGGGCGCCCCTGGTTGCGCCGTCCAACGCGAAGAGCCGAGCAGTAGCGTTGGACGTGGTCATCGTTGCCCGCCTGACCTCGTCACTGAGGTCGTCACAGAGGGCATGTTGAGCCTCGACTCGTGAGTCACGCCACCAGTGATTGAGCCTCGGCGCTTTCGGATCAGCCGCCCCTCTCCCGCGCACGGAGGAGGGGTAAGGGGGCGGGGGCTCTCAGCCAACTGCGACGTGACCCATTAGTTGGTGGGCTCCGGGTCAGAGTTGTCCGAGCCGCGCCCACCGTTCACGCCGAAGCCGCCTCGCGCGACTTCCGTATCACCGTTATAGATGTACAGGGTGTAGGCCCCGCCCGGGATGACCTCGTCGGTCGTATCCTTGTTGTGGAGCGGGAAGGCCAGCCGACCGTTGGTCACGCCATCACAGCAGGCCATGCTGCCCCAGGAGTAGTCCCAGCCGTTCAGGCGCAGGATGTACGTGAGCTGAGTGCCGTTCGCCAGGCCGTTGAAGTTCACGACCGCCCAGACGATGTGTGTGTCTCGGCTGAATTCGATGCGCTCGCCGACCGGAACGCCTTCGGTGGTGACCTGTGGCGCGAAGACGAGGGAGTTGATAGCGTTCGCGGGGCTGGCCTCGGCCGGGGCGGCCGATTGCAGGGCCGGGCCAAGCGCGGCAATCCCCGCCACCAGGGCTACGCCGACGAGCAGACGACGGAACATGCTTCCTCCTCAACCGATGACGCACTCGACACGGCGAATCGTCTGCGCGCGGCCGGCGCCCGACGTCTCGCGTTCGGGCGCGCCCGAAAACGTGCATCTTCATTGTCGCACCGCCGATGGGCGATGGCAATACCCGACCGACATGTCAATGCCAAGGACTCGACAGAAGCGCACTATCGACGCAACATAGCGACGGCGATACGCTGACAAGTGCGCGCGACGGCCACGCAAGTCGTAGGGGAGCGCCGTGAAGCAGGCCGTACGCGCGGACTGGCTACCGATTACGCGTCGTGAAGCAGCCCCGAGGCGCGGAGATCCTCATAGACCTGACGATTGTTCGCCTCGATGGCGGCCGCGATGAGGACAACTAGCATGTCGTCATTGAGCGTCTGACCCTCGTCCTTCAGGTCTGCGACGGCCTGCCCGAGCATGATGGCGAGGTCTCTGGACGAAAGCCCTATCGGCGGTGCTTCGTCTCCGCCCTCCTCGGGTTCGACAGCGTCGTCCAGGCTCATCGACTCACTCTCCTTCGCGCTCGCTCTTACGCAAAGCCGCGATCTGGTCGTCGAGATTTTTGAGGGCGTCGTACTCCTCGGCAGCAAGGCGGTAGCAGCGTTGGAGCAGCAATTCAGCTAGCCGTCCGCTCTTCTCGGAGGGATCGCGGGCGGCCTGGATCAAATCCTGAACGCGGTACCGCTCCGCCAGGTGCCGGCCAACTCGCTCCATCTCGGCGATCGTGTCGCTGAGAAGCGCCTGATCCCCGCCCTCGGCAGCGTAGCGGACGGTCCCGGTCATGCGGGCCAGCCGGCCGACCTTCTCGCTGTCGCTCATCAGTCCGATCAGCAGGTCGTCCACGTCGACGTTCGGCAGGGCCGCTGGCTCCGACTCGGTCGACGGTGATGCAGGCAGTGGGACGCGCTCGTCGTAGAGCCGGCCGTACTCACTGGCGATCTCGGTCATCGCCGCAAGCATGCGCTGGAGATCGAGCGGATCGGCCATGCCGCCGTCGAGTACGTCGTCATCCCGGCTCTCAGCCAGCGCTTGCACCCAGGCCAGGCTCTCGACGTGCTCGGGAATCGGCGGCAAGGGGAAGACCTGCGGACCGCTCGGTAGAATACCCGGTAGCTGCGCCGCGAACATCGGCGGGATGAACTTGCTGAAGTCCATCGAAATGGGCGGCACGACGACGTAGCTCGCCAGGATTGTGCTCGGGTCGGCCTGGACGCGGAAGTATACGACGGCATGGCCGCGCGGCCGCTTCGGGTCGCCACGTTCGAACGTCAACTGCATTGGCCTCGGTCCAAGACCCCTTCGGTCCACGCTAAGTATAACGGTCTGACTGCCGTTGACCGGTAGGATTGCTGCACCTGGAGGACCGATCTCCCATGTCTGAAACGACGGATGCTGCGTCCCCGATGGCGACCCCGGAATCTGACGCCGAGAAACGGCGCCGGCTGAGCGCCGATCCCCACCGGCCACGCTACCATTTCGTCGCGCCGGCCAACTGGCAGAACGATCCGAACGGGTTGATTCAGTGGGACGGCGTCTACCACCTCTTCTATCAATACGACCCAAATCACCCCCAGAGTACCCGTATCCACTGGGGCCATGCGGTGAGCCCGGATCTCGTCCATTGGACCGACTGGCCGATCGCGCTGTCGCCCGAGGTAGGAACTCCTGATCAGGATGGCTGCTGGTCCGGTTGTGCCGTGGATGACCGCGGCGTCCCCACGATCGTGTACACCGGCGTGCGGGGCGCCGATCAACTGCCGTGCATTGCCACGAGCCGCGATGGTCTGATGACCTGGGAGAAGTACGCCGGGAACCCGGTCGCCGAGCGGCCGGCTGGTGTCGATCTGGTGCAGTTCCGGGATCCGAGCGTGTGGCGCGACGGTGACACCTGGAACATGCTGATCGGCGCGGGGATCGTGGGCGTCGGTGGGACCGCGCTGCTGTATCAATCCCAGAGCCTGCATGCGTGGGAGTACCGAGGCCCGATCTACGTCGGCGACGTGACCCGCCACGAGCCGTTCTGGACAGGCACGATGTGGGAGTGCCCGCAACTGTTCCACCTCGATGGCAAGGATGTCCTCTGTGCCTCCGTCTGGCACACCGATGGCCTGTACTACGCGGCCTACTATGTTGGGACGTACGCCGATGGCCGCTTCACGCCCGAGGGTCAGGGTATCTTCGACGTCGGCGGTGCGGGCGCAGCGTCGCCAGGCGTCGTCGACACACGGGGCCGTCCGGTGCGGGCGTACTTCTACGCACCCCAGTCGATGCTGGACGACGCGGGCCGCCGGATCATGTGGGGCTGGCTGCGTGAGGGGCGGGGACCCGACGCGATTCGGGCGGCTGGCTGGGCCAGCGCGATGTCGCTACCCCGCATCCTGTCGCTCTTGCCGGATGGCACCATTGGGGCCGAGCCGGCCCCGGAGATTCGCACGCTCCGGGCTGATGGGGTACACCACGACAACCTACGAGTGTCAGCCGGATCGCTTATCAGCCTGGATGCAGGCAATGATGCTTGTCAGGAGATCGTGGCAGACGTGGACCTTGGCGACGCTCAGGTGTTCAGCCTGCTGGTTCGGCGCTCGCCCGACGGCAAGGAGCAGACGGACATCCGGTACGAGCGCGCGACCGCTCGCCTGCTCGTGGATCGGGACCGGGCGAGCCTGGATCCGGCGACCGGACGCGGCATCGTCGGCGGCGTCTGCCCGCTCGAGGACGGCTCGCGACTCCGCCTTCAGGTCTTCGTCGATCGCTCGATCATCGAGATCTTTGCCAACGGCCGACTCTGCATCACCGAGCGGGTCTACCCAACCCGGCCTGACACTCTTGGTGTGGCCCTGGCCGCTGAGGGCGGCACCGCCGTCGTCCGCAGCCTCGACGTGTGGCGCATGCGGAGTAACGAGTGGTGAGTGGCAGGTGGCCAGCAGCGGGTGCTCCGGGTTCGGTTGGCAGCAGTCGGGGGGTGAAGAAGCGAACGCACGCGACGTCCTGGGTGCCGAACGTTGACGGCTGGCAACCAGTCTCGCTCGTCACTCTGCTGACAGGTGCGTCGTCAATCGGGCGACAGCGACGGCGGCCGATCGGGCCTATCGTGAAGACTGGAGCGCGCGCCTACGGCTGACCGTGGACGCCGTCCCACCCAAGTCATACCCAGGAGATGGCCCCCGATGCGTCGATTTGGCCGCCGCTCATTCATGCTGGCCGTAAGCCTGACAATCCCGATCCTGAGCGCCCAGGTCGCGGCGTGCCCGCCTCGGGCGTACGCCGCGACGGACACCCAGGCCCAGAATCCGGATCTGACCGTCTCGCTCTCGGTGCCAGACGAGGCGCGTATCGGAGACACCATCGACGCCACGGTGTCGATCTCGAATACGTCTCCGAAGATTCAGACGATCACCGTGCGGGGGATCTGGACTGACCCGGCTGGCGAGGCGACCGTGCAGACCCGCTCGGGCCTGCTGTTCCCGGGACAGACCGTCAGCCGAGTCATCACCTACGCCATCGACGAGTCGTGCATCGTCGGCATCCATGAGATCACGGTCGCGGTCGAGGCTCGGAGTGGCACCTCGAGCGCGTCGAGCACCGTCGAAATCGATGGGTAACGCGCGGTGGTGGCGCACCGCCGCGCGGCGTACCACCGCCGACATGGGCCCCCCTGAGCTATCGCCGAGGTTGGTGGACAGACAGAGACGGGGGGCTGGCTGAGTCAGGCCCCCGTCCAGTCGGACTCCCGCTCGGCTGGACCCCCGTTCAGTCGAAGAAGTCGCGGTCTTCGACGGGAAGGTACTTCTGTGCTTCCTCGATGATGAAGTCTACGCCCATGCCCGGTCGGTCCCAGACCTCGATGAAGCCGTTCTTGACAATCGGGTTGGGCAGCCCCTCGACGATGTCGTACCACCACGCCGGGCTTGCGACCGGGTACTCAAACGCGATGAAGTTGTTCGGCAGCGTGGCCGACACCTGGACCAGCGCGGCCACCCCAAACACTCCGTCGAGAACGCCATGGGGCGCCATCATGATGCCGTGCAGGTCGGCGTACTCCGCAACCCACTTGAGCTCGGCGATCCCGCCGACGTCGCAGGCGTCCGGCCCGATCACGTTGACGGCGCGCTTCTCGATCAAGTCCTTGAAGTTCTGGCGCAAGTAGATCTGTTCGCCGGTGTGGATGGGGGTCGTCGTCGCCCAGGTGACGTCGCGGTACAGATCGGCGAGGACGTAGGGCGTGTAGTCCCCGGTGATCATGTCTTCCATCCACATCAGGTTGAGCGGTTCGAGCGCCCTCGCTAGCCGCAGCGCATCGTTCGGCGAGAGGCCCGGCCCGCAGTCGAGCGCCAGCCCGATCTCGTCGCCCAACACCTCCTTGGTCGCCTCGACGCAGGCGATAACGTGCTTGAAGCCATGCTCGGTCAGGGCGCCTCGGTCGAGCGCACCGTGAAAGCCGCCGGCCGGCTGGGCCTCGCCGTAGAAGAAGTTCGGCACCTCGCGCTTCATCGCGGAGTGGAAGGCCACACCCTGCTTGATGATGGTGAATCCCTCAGGGGACGCCTTCATCTTGCGCATGTTGTCGGCGTAGTCTTCGGGCGATTGGCCGGCGAACGGGAAGCGGACGCCGCCGTTGTAGACCCGGACCCGGTCGCGGACCTTCCCGCCGAGCAGACGGTAGACGGGAACACCGGCAGCCTTGCCGGCCACGTCCCAGAGCGCCATCTCGATGGCGCTGATCGCGCTGCCCCAGGGCTTGAAACTCCCCCGCTGACGAATCTTGAGCATCGCACGTTCGACGTCGCGGGGGTCCATGCCGATCAGCGCGTCCCGGAAGAAGCGGATGTGTGGCGTGACATATGGCTTACTCGACTCGACTTCGCCGTAGCCGCTGATACCCTCGTCGGTGACGATCCGGACGATGGGGTTCTGTCCGAGCGTGGTTGCTCGAACGTCGGTGATCTTCATCTACGTCGCTCGCTCCTATGTTCTGCTCGACGCTACTGGGTCACGCCACCACTGGTTGAGCATCGACGCTTGCGCATCGACGCTTTCAGATCAGCCATCCTCCTCCCGCGCACCGGGGAGGGGTAGGAGATGGAGGCTCTCAGCCAGATGTGGCGTAACCCACAAGGTAGCCGGTTGGGGCATTCGCCGATGTATCAGCAGCCGATGGCGACACCGCCCGGGCGCGGGTCGCTGGCGGCCCGAAGGATGCCCTGCTCGTGGTCGACCTCGATCAACTGGACGGCGCCGCCGCCTGCCCATGGTCCCAGCGTTTCGACCACGTGACCCCGCGCCTCGAGGTCGCGTCGAACCTCGGCCGACACCCGTGACTCGACGCGTAGCGCCATCGGCAGGTCGACGTTCGCCGGGTCGGTGCCCGGGAAGCTGAACCAGCGCGGTGCGGCCACCGCCTGCCCAGGCCCGAGCCCGTTGTCGACGATGCTCGTCACCATCTGGACGTTCCACTGGGTCTGCTGGTCGCCGCCAGGCGTGCCGCCGACGAGCCAGGGCTGGCCGTCGCGACAGGCGAGATAGGCGTTCAGGGTGTGCATCGTGCGGCGGCCGGGCGCGATTGCGTTCGGGTGCCCGTCGACCAGGCTGAAACCCCGCCCGACCCGGTTGTTGAGGGTGATGCCGGTGTCGCCCGCCACGACACCGCTGCCGAACGCCGCCGACAGGCTGTGGATGAAGGAGATCGCGTTTCCATCCCCGTCCGCGACCGCGAAGTAGCTGGTATCGCCGCTATGCTCCGCCCCGACCAGTTCCGGCCGATAGGCGCGCCGAGGATCGATGTCGGCTCGGCGCCGCCCAGCGTGCTCTTTCGAGATCAACTCGTCCAGCGGCCAGTCCACGAAGGCGGGGTCGCCGGCGACCCGAAGTCGATCCTCGAAGGCGAGCTTCTTCGCCTCCACGAGCAGGTGGATACGGTCGGCGCCAAACGGCTCGCAGGCGCTCAGGTCGAACCCTTCGAGCAGGTTCAACTGCTCCAGCATCATGAAACCTTGCGACGGCGGCGCGGTCTGGTACACCGTGACACCACGGTAGTTGGTGCTCGGCGGCGCATAGACGACGGCCTGCTGGCAGGCGAAGTCGTCAGCTTCGAAGGGGCCGCCCTGGCTTGCGAGGTACGCCAGCATCTGGTCCGCGAGGACGCCTCGGTAGATCGCCTCGGCGCCCTGTTCCGCCACGACGCGCAGGCTCCGGGCAAGCTTGGGCGCGGCCCAGCGCTCGCCGGCGCGCGGCGAACGGCCGCCCGGCAGGTACATCGCCGCCGAATCCGGGAAGCGCGCCAGGACGCCGGCTCGACTTTCGAGCGAGTTGGCGACGTACGGCGTGATGCCCAGGCCCTCTTCAGCCAGCCGGATCGCTGGTGCCCAGAGGTCGGCCCAGGGCACCGAGCCGTAGCGCTGCCAGAGCGTCTCGTAGACGCAGGCGGCGCCCGGCACGCCGATCGAATGGACGCCATCGAGCGGCATCTTCTTCAGGCCTTGCTCGACGTACCGCTCGCGGGTGGCGTGCGTGCCGGCCACCCCGCTGCCGTTCAGCGCGACCATCTCACGCCGCTTCGCGTCCCAGAGCACCACGAACGCGTCACCGCCCAGGCCACACGACATCGGCAGGGCCACACCTTCGGCGGCTGCCACCGCGATGGCAGCGTCGAAAGCATTGCCACCCTGCTGAAGCACGCCGATCCCGATCGCGGCGGCCACCGGGTGGGCCGATGCGACCATGCCCCGAGTACCGTATGCCTCACCAGCCGGCCGGGCCCTGCCAGTGCCCGTCTCGAAACGCCACGCGCCGTCATCGATCATTGCGGTACCCCCAGGCCGAGCGCTCGTCCGGACGCTCACCGTCCGGCATGGTACCGTCTGTCGAGCAGCCCTGCTAGCGGACGCTGATAGCAGTCACGGTGCACACGGGCAGATGGTTGAGTGCGACTGCCTCGTAAGCACGCTACGGGGCAAGTCCGGGCGGCATAACGTCGGGCGCCGCCAGGAGCCCGCGGCGTGGGAGGGTGAGCGATGCATGCAGGGGCAGGCCGGGTAGCCGGGAAGGTTGCGCTGGTGACCGGCGCGCGGGGCGGGATCGGGTTGGCGGCGGCGCGACTGCTCGGCGCCGAGGGCGCATCGGTCGTCCTGGGCGACGTCGCGGACGTGACAGATGCCGTGCGCGAGGTCGAGCGGGCGGGCGGACGTGCGATCGGCACGCGCCTCGACGTGACCAGGGCGGCGGATGCCGAGGCCGCCGTGGCCCACGCCATCGAACATTTCGACCGTCTTGACATTCTGGTGAACAATGCCGGCATCGCCCACCCGGCTCGGCTAGCCGACGTGACCGACGAGCTCTGGGACCGGATCCTGACGGTCAACCTGAAGGGGCCGTTCATCTGCTCGCGGGCCGCCGCGCCCCACCTGTCGAGTGGCGGCGCAATCGTCAACGTCGCGTCGCTGGCTGGCCGCAGCTTCAGCCCGGCGATGGCCTGCGCCTACTCAGCATCGAAGGCCGGGCTGCTCGGCCTGACCCGCCACCTGGCGAAGGAGCTCGCGCCTTCCGGTATCCGAGTGAACGCCGTGAATCCGGGAGTGGTCGAGACCTCATTGATCGACGGCGCCTACTCTGCCGAGCACCTGTCGGCGGTGGTGGGTACGATCCCGCTCGGGCGGATCGCCTCACCCGAGGAGATCGCCAGCGTCATCGTGTTTCTCGCCTCGGACGCCGCCAGCTACGTGACCGGCGCCTCGCTCGACACGAACGGCGGCATCTTTATGGCATGAGGTGCCGAACAGCAGGAGGTGCCGACGAGCCGAGAGCAGGGAGTCGAGCGTCGTGCATGGAACGCCCCTCTCGACTCCCTCCTCGCCACTCCCGACGTGTCAGAACCCGATGGCGTGGTAGCCGGCGTCGACGTGGACGATCTCGCCGGTGATACCGGCCGACATGGGTGAGCAGAGGAACAGGGCGGTTTGACCAACCTCGCTGGCGTCCACATTCCGCCTCAGCGGCGCCCGCTTCTCGTAGTGCTCCTCCATCACGGTGAAGCCGGAGATCGAGCGCGCGGCAAGCGTGCGGATCGGCCCCGCCGAGATGGCGTTGACCCGAATGTTCTTCTCGCCAAGCTCCATTGCCAGGTAGCGGACGCTGGCGTCCAGAGCGGCCTTGGCGACGCCCATCACGTTGTAATGCGGTACGGCCCGCTCACCGCCGAGGTACGTCATCGTCAGGACGCTACCGCCGCCGCGTGCCGCCATCAACGGCTCGGCGCGCTTGACCATCGCGGTCAGTGAGTACGCGTTGATGTCGAGCGCCATCGCGAAGTTAGCGCGCTTCGTATCCACGAACCGGCCCTCGAGGTCTTCACGGGCGGCGAACGCGACGCTGTGAATCAGGATGTCCAGCCCGCCGCCAAACGCCTGCCCGACCTCCCCGACCACACGGTCGAGATCCTGATCCTGTGTCACGTCGCAGGGTAGCACGACCTCGCTGCCGACCGACTTCGCCAGATCGCGGACCCCGGCCTCGATCCGCTCACCCTGGTAGGTGAACGCCAGCGATGCGCCGGCTTCGGCCAGCGCCTGCGCGATTGCCCAGGCGATGCTGCGGCGATTGGCGACGCCGAACACCAGCGCCGATTTTCCTTCGAGTACTCCGCCCATGTATGGCCTTCTCCAGTTGGGAGTCGTGAGGATAACCGGTCTTCAGAGCTCAGCCGCCAGGAGCAGGCCGGCGTTTCGGCTCGCTCCTGATGACTGGCCACTGTCTGCTGACAACCCGTCCACTCGCCCGTTGCTCCTGACCCGATTCGTGGGATCGCTCTGTCGCGTTTACGGAACCGTCACTGGTCGTGCCGATATCCACGGGTTGCTACTGACCCAATTCGTGGGATCGCTCTGTCGCGGCGACGATGGCGTCCATGAACGCCGCTCGCACTCCGGCCTTCTCCAAGGCGTGAATTCCAGCGATCGTCGTACCGCCGGGCGACGTCACCATATCCTTGAGGCGGGCTGGATGCTCGCCAGTCTGCGACAACATGGCTGCCGTGCCGAGCGTCGTCTGAATTGCCAACGTCGTGGCAATGTCGCGCGGCAGCCCGACGCGCACCCCGGCGTCGATCATCGCCTCGATGACGATGGCGATGTAGCCCGGGCCGCTTCCTGACAGGGCGGTCACGGCATCGAGCGACTTCTCAGGAAGTGCGACTGCCTTGCCCGTGGCATTGAACAGCCGCAGGGCGACGGCCTCGTGCGCTGGTGTTACGTAGCGCCCGCGCGCCAGCACCGCCATGCCCTCGCGCACCAGGCAGGGCGTGTTCGGCATGACTCGGATGACCGGCACGTCTCGCGTGAAGGGCGCTTCCAGACGGGCCAGCGGCACGCCGGCGGCGATCGAGATGACCAGTCGGTCGGGGGGCGTGCTGGGGCCGATCTCGGCGAGCGCGGCGTCGACGTCCTGGGGCTTGACGGCCAGCACGATCACCTGACCGCGCTCCGGCACAGCCGCGTTGCGCGCCTCGGTGCCGATACCGATCCGTTCGTGGAGGTCGGCGAGGCGGTCCAGGCGTACGTCGCTCGCGACGATCTGGCCGGGAGTGAGCAGGCCCGCGTCCAGGACGCCCCGGATGATGGCCTCGGCCATCTGGCCGGCGCCCACGAATACCAGGCTGGGGAAGGCAGCCGGCGCGCCTGCCTGCGCGCCGCCGGGTGGTGCGTCACTCATCGGCTGATCCTCGCCCTTCCTGCCAGGAATGCTTCGACTTCGGCCATCGTCGGGTACCCTTCGTAATCGCCTTCAACCATCAGAGCGTGCGCCCCGACGACGTTGCCGAGCTCTGCCGACTGCCAGGGATCGCGGCCGAGCAGCCGGCCGGCGACGAACCCGGCGTCGAAGCCGTCGCCCGCACCAATCGTGTCGACGATCCGCGCGATCTTGAACGGCGGTACGGTCCGTCGCTCTGCCGGTGTCGCAACGAGCGCGCCTTCCGCGCCGAGTTTGATGACGGCGATTCGCACACCTTGTTCGAGCGCCCAGTCGGCGGCGGCGTCTGGGCTGTCGGTATCGAGCAGCAAGCCCAGTTCCTCCATCCCGCCGAGCAGGACCGTCGAGCGGGCGACGATCGGGAACATGCCCGCCCGTGCCTCCTCGATGGACCAGAGCTTGAGCCGGAGGTTCGGGTCGAATGACACCTCCAGGCCGGCCTCGCGCGCCAGATCCACTGCCCGCTCGACGGTTTCGCGGCAACTCTCGGAGAGGGCTGGGGTGATGCCGGTCACATGCAGCCAGCGCGCGCCGGTGATATAGCCAGTATCCAGATCCTCGGGTGTCATCCGGGAGGCTGCCGAGCCGCGCCGGTAGTAGTACACGCTCGTCTCACCGACGGCACTGATCTCCTTGACATACAGCCCGGTCGGAGCGCCCTGGTCGAAGATAACGCGACTCAGGTCGATGCCCTCACCTCGCAGGTGATGGGCGATGAAACGGCCCAACTCATCGTCGCCGAGGCGGCTGAACCAGCCGGCGCTGACGCCGAGGCGCACGAGCGCGGCGGCGAAGTTGCTCTCGGTGCCACCGAGCTTCAGGCGGAAGTCCGCGACGTAGCGAAGCGGCCCGGTCTCGCGCGGCGTGAACAGGGCCATCGTCTCGCCGAAAGTGACGACGTCCGGCATAGCGTTTCCCCGATCCTCCCCCAGCGGTCGTCTTCCGAGCCGGGTGCAGGGCCGGCCACGGCCGCAAGGATACCGTACCCGGACAGACCGGCGTGAACGGGTCACCGCCCCCGCGGCGGAGTGGCTGCGCGCCGGCGTGTCTGCGTTGCGGGGGCGCTCCACGCCACCTATACTCACTGCGCGGGCTCCCTGCTGGATGGTCGTGCCCGACGGATCGTCGGCCGTCGTCAGGGAGTGCCCCAACCGACGGTGGAACCTGGAGGGCGCCGGTGGGTTCGGCAGATGAGTTTCGACCAGTCGTCGAAGGCGGCGGGGTAACGTTCGCCAGCGGGTTCGCGGCTGGAGCCGTATACGCGGGCATCAAGACGCCCGGCCCGGGCAAGCTGGACCTCGCCATTCTGGTGTCGGACCGGCCAGCCAACGTCGCCGGCGTCTTCACCCAGAATACGTTCTGCGCGGCGCCCGTGGTCGTGTCCCGCGAGCGGGTCGCGGCCGGGCGGGCGCGCGCAATCGTCGTCAATGCCGGCAACGCCAACGCCTGCACCGGCGAGCAGGGCATTGCCGATGCCCGCGAGATGACCGAACTGGCCGCGCGCAGCGTGGATGCTGACCCGAGCGAGGTGCTGGTCGCCTCGACCGGCGTGATCGGGGTGCCGATGCCGATGGAGCTGATTCGCCAGGCCATCGGCGAGATCGAGCTCGGGCATGACGGCGAGCGGTTCGCGCGGGCTATCATCACGACCGATACCCGCATCAAGCAGGCGGCGGCTGAGGTTGAGCTGAGTGGGCGGACGGTTCGCATCGGCGGCGCGGCCAAAGGCGCCGGCATGATCCATCCGAACATGGCGACGATGCTTGCGTTCGTCACGACTGATGCTGCCGTCGAGCCAGAGTTCCTCCAGCAGGCGCTTCGTGCGGCCACCGCCGACACGTTCAACATGATCAGCATCGATGGCGACACCAGCACCAACGACACGCTGATCGTCATGGCGAACGGTGCAGCCCAGAATCCGCCCGTGTCCGGCGGTTCGGATGGCGACCGCTTGACCGCGGCGCTGACCTACGTCTGTGGGGAGCTGGCCAGGGCGATCGTCGCGGATGGGGAAGGCGCGACCCGTCTGATTCGCGTCGACGTGCGCGGTGCCGCGTCCCTGGCAGATGCCCGCTCGGCGGCCCGCTCGGTGGTGCGCTCGAACCTGCTCAAGGCGGCCGTCTACGGTGGCGACCCGAATTGGGGCCGCGTCCTCTGCGCGATCGGCTACTCCGGTGCTCGGGTGGACCCGAACGCCGTCGACTTGTTCCTCGGCGACGTCCAACTGGTGCGGGCGGGCTCCCCGGTGCCGGGCAGCCGAGAGGCGGCCGGCGATCTGATGAAGCAGCCGGAAGTCCACTTCATCGCCGATCTCCACGTCGGCCAGAACGGCGCGACGGCCTGGGGTTGCGACCTCACCGAGGCGTACGTAGTCGAGAACAGCGCCTACACGACCTGAGCCCCCGTACTAGTCAGCGTTAGTGCTCCCTGATGATCTGAGGCGGACGTGCTCACGAACGAATCCGACACCGTCAAGACCACGAATGCGCTCCTCGAAGCGCTGCCTTACATTTCACGCTATGTCGGCAAGTCCGTCGTCGTGAAGATCGGTGGGAGCATCGGTCAGGATGGCACGGCGCTCGACGACGTCATCACGCTCCAGCGGCTTGGGGTCCGACCGGTCGTGGTGCACGGTGGCGGCCCGGTCATTTCGGAGTGGCAGGCTCGGATGGGGCTGGAGCCAAAATTCGTCGATGGCCGGCGCTATACCGACGAGCAGACGCTTGACCTTGCCCGGATGGTGCTGATCGGGAAGGTGAACAGCGACCTGGTGGCGTACCTGACGGCGAAGGGCGCGCGGGCGGCCGGCGTGTCGGGGATCGACGGCGGCTTGATCCGGGCTCGCCGCCGCGATCCGAAGCTCGGGTTCGTCGGCGAGGTGACCCATGTCGACCTCGCGCCGGTCCAGGCGCTGATGGACGCTGGCTTCCTGGTGGTTATCGCGCCCTCGGCCATCGACGACGACGGTCAGCCGCTCAACGTGAACGCCGACTCGGTCGCCGGGGACATGGCCCGTGCCCTCCACGCCGAAAAGCTCGTCTTCTTCACCGACGTCGACGGCGTCATGGATGCGGACGGTAACCTGCTTTCCGTGCTCAGCGTCGACCGGGTCTGGGAGTTGATCGAGAGTGGTGAGATTCGGGGCGGGATGATCCCAAAGGTCGAGGCATGCGTGCGCGCCCTCGACACCGTGCCGCGGGCCCATATCCTCGACGGCCGCGTTCAGCACGCCTTACTCGGCGAGTTGTTCACCGACGCTGGCGTCGGGACGATGATCGCGCGGAGCGAGCGCGAGTGACGCTGATTCGCGCGCCACGGCACACCCGCTTCAGGCAGCCGCGCTGATGGAGCCGGCCTCGGCGGCACCCTGCCGACTGAGGTACCGCGACTGGACCGTGCCATCGTAGAGCGCGGGTGCTCGGACGAGGCCCGCGAGAAGGTAGGGAAGCGAATGTCCCGTTGGATCGAGATCGAATCACAGCACTACATGCCGGTCGCCAAACGTACCCCGATCGTCCTGGTGCGTGGCCAGGGCTGCCGGGTCTGGGACGAGAACGGCAAGGCGTACCTGGACATGGTTGGTGGGTGGGCCGTCAACACGCTCGGTCACAGCCCCTCGGTCATCGTCGACGCGCTGACCGAGCAGGCGACGCAGCTCATCCATACGTCGAATCAGTTCTACACTATCCCGCAACTGGAACTTGCCGACCTCCTGACCGAGCATTCCGTGTTCGACCGCGTCTTCTTCGCCAACAGCGGTGTCGAGGCGAACGAGGGCGCCGTCAAACTGGCCCGCAAGTACGGCCAGCACAAGCGGAACGGCGCTTACGTCGTCATCACCACCGACCACTCGTTCCACGGTCGGTCGCTGGCCATGCTCACCGCGACCGGTAAGGCAGCCTACAAGCAGGACTACGGTCCGCTGCCGGCCGGCTTCCTCGCGGAGCCGGTCCCCTTCAATGACCTGGAAGCCATCAAGCGGGTCACTACCGCCGAGACCTGTGCCATCATGGTCGAGCCGGTCCAGGGTGAGGGCGGCGTCCACCCGGCCACGAAGGCGTACCTCCAGGGTCTGCGCGACTGGTGCGACCAGAACAACCTGCTGCTGATCTTCGACGAGGTCCAGACCGGCGTGGGGCGGCTCGGCACGCTCTGGGGCTACCAGTTGTACGGGGTCGAGCCAGACGTGATGACGCTGGCGAAGGGCCTGGGCGGCGGCGTGCCAATCGGCGCGATTCTGTGCAAGGAGAAGGCCAACGTCTTCACCTACGGGGATCACGGTTCGACGTTCGGTGGCAACCCGCTCGCCTGCGCGGCAGCGCTGGCGGTTATGCGCGAGGTGCTGAAGACCGACCTGCCTGGCCACGTGGCGAAGGTCGGGAAGCACTTCATGGAGAAGCTGAACGGGCTTCGTGCAACCCGGCCGTACATCACCGACGTGCGGGGGCACGGCCTGCTCATTGCGATTGAGTTCGACTCCGACATCGCGGCGCAGGTGCTTCAGGGCGCGCTCGAGGAGGGTCTGATCCTGAACAGCCCGGCCGCCAACATGATCCGCTTCATGCCGCCGCTCGTGCTCACCGAGGCCGAAGCGGATGAGGCAGTCGCGACAATTGGCCGGGTCCTCGACAAGATCAAGGCCGCTGCACCGGCCTGATTGCTCCACTCGCCGTGACCTGGAACGGCCCCGCTCCTGCACGGGAGCGGGGCCGTTTTCCATCGGGGCCTCGTCGAGGGTAAGGGTCCGCCCTGGGCAACGGATGAAGGCTCTCGGATGGGGATGCTCTAGGCCGGTGCCTACATGGTCGCTAGCGGCCGATCGCCACGGCTGGCTCGGCCAGGCCGGCCACGAGATCGTCGATGCTGCCGGCGAAATAGGCGACGTTATGGAACGCGTTCTTCGCCAGTTCGGCTGTCACCGCGCGCGCCTGTTCCGGATCGGCGCCGAACACGATGATTCGGGTGTTGTGATCCTCCATCGGTAACCGGCCGTCGTCTTTGGCTGCGACGACCTCGCCGAGCGGGATACTGCGGGCGCCCGGCAGACTCCCGGCCTGGACTTCAGGGGCCGGCCGAGCGTCCACGAAGACGGCCGTGCGGTCGTCGTCGCGCACGTATCGGATTCCGTCCACCTCGATCTGCATGACCCCGACCAGGGCACGCCAGGTTGGGGCGCCAAGCTGGTACCGACGGACGTTGGTGTAGCCGGAGTCCATAAGCTCCTCGCCTAGCCGCTTGCTCTTCCCGCAGAACGGGCCGTTGCAGTAGAGGACGATTGGCGCGTCCTTGTCGGAGACGATGCGCGCGATCTCAGCTACGTCAGACACGTACACCGACATCGGGACGCCCGGCTTCGGGGCCACGTTCACAGCCCCTGGAATGTGACTGGTGGCGTACTCCAGGTGGGGGCGCGCGTCGAAGACCGTCGCGGTGCCGTTGCGCAAGGCGGTACGTAGCTCCTCGGTTGAGATCTCGGGCGTCTTCTGGTTCGACTCCAGTAACGTCGCCTGAAAGATCGTGCCCGTCTGGGCGAGCACTGGCCCGACGGTGGTTGCGCTGGCGAGTAGGGCAATGCTCCAGCCAACGAGGAGCAGTGCGCCGATGGTCGAAAGACGTGTAGGTACTGCTGTGTAAGTACGCGCGATCCAGTTCGTTCCGGATGTCCAGTGCTGCCAGAGAAGGCTCGTCAACATGGCCGTTTCCTCTCAGGTACTCACGTCGATGACGGGTAGGCTCTATGCGACTGCCGGCTGGTCTGGGGTGGAGCGCGCTCCACGGATCAGGCATGCAAGAAAACAGTGGCACGGTGGGTGACGGGTGCGCCCGGCGGCCTGAGCGGTGCGGTACTGCACGGCGAGCGCCGAGTATCGATGCGGGCGGTCCCTATTGACAGGCTGACCTTGCCCTGCCTGTTGATAGCGCCCAGGAGATCGACGACCAGGTCGAGGCCGTGCCTCCCGACAATCGGCGCCCGAAGTGTGTGAACGTACGGCACGCCAGCGATCGGCGTCAGGTATGGGGCGTACCGCCGGGCGAGCGGCGCGACCAGATCGCCGTGCAGGCTGTCGGTCTGCCCATCGAGACGGACGTCGGCGTCGACCCAGCGCTGACCGTCGTCGTCGCGCATCACGACGTCGAGCGTGAGTATCGCGCCAATGGCGATCAGGTCGTTCGTACACGGATCGGAGCCCATCACCTCCAGTCTGGTCGTCCACAACTGATGCTCGAGGGGTGCGGACATGCCCGGATGGCCGCCATCGGGGGGCAACCCAAGGGCGGCGCCGAGACCCAGCGCCAGACTCGTCCAGGCGCCAGCCAGGGCGGCCCCCAGAAGTGCGACGCCAGATGCACGTCTGCGTGGCAGCATGGATACGCCCCCCTTCACACCTCCACCCGGCGCGGCCCGCGGTGGGCGCGCCGAGTCGAGCACGACGCTGAGCGCCGCGTCCGCCGGGCGTGACCTCGGTCATCCGGTGCCAGCGTCCGGCGAACGGCCGGCACCACTACCGTAGGCTGGCCTGGCAGGCCCGTCATGCGTGGAGACACCCAACCTGCACACGACCTCAGTCGGCGCGTTCAGATGCTCCGACGTCCGATCTGCGGACGGCCGACAAGGAGATCGATCCCTTCGGTCAGTCCATCCAGCGGTCCTGGACCGGGAGACACCGTGGGACGCTGACGACGAGTCCGACGCCAGCGGTCAGCCCATCCGGCGATCCTGGACCGGATGACACTGTTGAGCTCGCCAGCCGGGGAAACCCGATGTCCGAGGGATCGGATCAGGCTACGTCGATCAGGCCATGGCGCAAGGCGTAGGCGGTCACGATGGCGCGGCCGGCCTTGCCGCTGATCCCGAGCCGGTTGTAGACGTTCTCGATGTGCCGCTCGATCGTCCGGACGCTCAGCACGAGCCGCTCGGCAATCTGGCGGTTACTCTGGCCCTGCGCGATCAACGCCACCACGTCGCGCTCACGCGGAGTCAGTGACACACCCGCCGCCCACACCCCGCCAGTCGTGGATGCTGGCTTCGACGGCCTGACTGTGACCGGCTGGCTGCTCGATAGAGCAGGGACCACGCTCACGGCTGGTATCGACACGACCCCGCTGCCGAGGGCGTATGCGATCGCCGCATCGAGGGGCAGGGCCGCGCCGGCTGCCCAGACCACACCGAAGCGCTCGCCGCCGAGGCTGGCACGGGCGTCTGCCTCGGTCCGCTGGTAGTCGGCCAGTTCTGGCGGCGGGGCTGGGGCGCCCGTCATTTCCTGGAGCGCGTTTGCCGCCCCAAGAAGCACGGTGGCGCGCTCTGCCCAGTCCGGCCCGACCGCGATGCAGGCGAGCCCTTCCAGACAGAGGGGGATACATCGCCGATCGCGCAACGTCGCCAGCAGGCTCAAGCTTTCGCGCAAGAGTTGATGCGCGCTGTCATAGTCGCCTCGGGCGCGCGCCAGATGGCCCAGGCCACGTAGCGCATACGCCACGCCGTGCTGGTTGCCGTGCTGCCGCGCCAGCGCCAGACTCGCGGTGTACGCGTCGGCGGCCGCGGCGCGATCCCCACTGTCGCAGGCCAGATCGCCGAGGTAATGGAGCGCCATCTCGACGCCTTTGAGGTTGCCGATCTCCCGCGACAGCGACAGACTCTCCTCGAGCATGGCCTTGGCTCGGACATAGTCCCGCTGATGGTGCGGCACGACGCCGAAGCGAAGGAGGGTTCTCGCAAGCCCTCGCTTGTCGCCGATCTCACGCCAGGCCGAGAGCGCTTCTTCGAGTAAGGAGGTTCCGGCCGCGTAGTCATTCTGGCGGACGGCCAGAAACCCGGCCCCGTCGAGCGCTTCAGCACGGACAGCAGTCCGGGCGGGTGCTCGGGCGAGCAAACGCGCGAGCCAGGACCGGCCCTCGCGGTGATGACCGCGAATGAGCCAGAAGTTCACGAGCCTGCTGGCCAGGCGTAGCCCATCTTCGGAGTGGAGGACTGTGTTTAGGCTCCACTGCAACGCGGCGCGCAGGTTGTCGTGCTCGGCCTCGAGGCGATCCAGCCACGTTGCGGATGCTGGCCCGTTCCCCTCTCGGGCGGCGCGCTCGGGGAGATCCAGGCACCACGTCAGGTGACGCCCCCGAGCGTCGATGGTCTCACCGCTCTCCTCCAACCGCTCGCACCCGTACTCGCGGATCGTCTCGAGCATCGTATAGCGAGACTCATCATCTCTCGCCTCGATCTGGCGAACCAGGCTGTTCGATACGAGCGACGACAGGCTGTCGAGAACGTTGAAATCCCGCTCAGCATCCCGGTCAGCCGCCCAGACGAACTGGGCGGCGTCGAGCGTCCACCCTCCCACGAACAGCGAGAGTGTGCGGAAGAGCCGCTGTTCGGTCTCGGTCAAGAGATCGTAGCTCCAGGCGATAGCGTCGCGGAGCGTCTGATGCCGGCGCGGTTGGTCCACCGGACCGCCGGTCAGCAACGACAGCCGATGTTCCAGGCGTGCTGCTATCGCCTGAGGCGAGAGCACCCGACAGCGGGCCGCCGCGAGTTCGAGAGCGAGCGGCAGCCCGTCCAGGTGGACGCAGATATCGGCGATGGCCCGCGCGTTGCCGCCTGTGACGGCAAATCCCGGCTGAAACTCGGCGACGCGCCTGACGAACAACTCGACGGCCGCGTACTGGCGCAGCGCCTCCGGGCCTGGCAGACGCTCGAGGTCTGGCATCGCCAGTGGGGTCACGTGGTATTCGCGCTCGCCGCGCAGCCGCAGGGGTGCTCGGCTCGTCGCCAGCACCTTCAGCCCCGGCGCAGCAGCGAGCAGGCTGGCGACAGCAGGTGCTGCTGCCAGCAGATGCTCGACGTTGTCGAGCACCAGGAGCAGGCGCCGGGCGGACAGGTAACCGCGAAGTATCTCGTCCACTGGCTGTCCGGCCCGTTCGGGAACTCCCAGCGCGGCGGCGACGATCGCGAGGAGCAGCGTCGCGTCTCGGAGCGGGGCGAGCTCGACCAGGAAGACGCCATCGTCGAATTGCTCGCGGACGTCGGTCGCAAGCTGGAGCGCGAGGCGGGTCTTGCCGCTCCCGCCGGCCCCGGTAAAGGTGAGAAGCCCAACCTCTGGATTGAGCAGCCGCTGTCGCGCGACTGTCAGATCGCGCTCGCGCCCGATCAGCGCATCCCGGACGACCGGCAGGTTTGTCGGCGGACGCACGTCCCACCGCGGGCCGGGAAGTTGCTGGATCTGCTCGCGCATGGCGCCCCGTGGCCGTTGCAGCTCACCCTGGATGCGTGTCCGAGCCTGGCCGCAGCACCCACGGTAGCGACCCGAACCGCCGCCGTCAAGCCTCGTCGACGTCCGAGTTGGCGCTCGGGTCGGCGTCGCGATGGGCAGCACGGGTGAGGCGATCCAGGATCGCCAGCCCGAGCCCGGCCGAGCCGAATGAGCGGGCATAGATGGCGTTGCAGCCAGCCGCGTCGAGCGAGCGCAGGGCGGCGAACAGGCGGCGCGCAATCTCGCCGAGATCGCGGGTGCTACCGAGGTGTTCGACGCAGATCCGGCCGCCCAGATCCGAGAAGGCGGGCACATCCTCGTCGGCCATCAGCACGCCGGCTCGACGGCCCGCCGTCAGTCCCCGTTCGACGGCCGAACGGAGCGCGGCACGGGCCTCGGCGTCATCGCCAGTGACAAGGTAAAGCGTTGCGCGGGGCGAGTAGTGCTTCGCGAGCAGGCCGGGAGAGGCGGTTCGGCCGGCCGCGCCGAAGAGCAGCGGCACCGGTGGATCCAGCGCCGAGAGCGCAGCCGCGATCTCCTCGGCCGTCGTCGCGCCCGGTCGGAGCAGTCGCGCCTCGTAGTGCTCGACGGTCCGGCAGACTCGTTGCCCATTTTGGTCGAACGACAACGGGGCCTCTGAGACCTCCTCGACTGCCACGACCGTCGACTCGATTCCGTATGAGGCCGGCCCGCCGTCGAGGATGAGATCCACGCGCCCGCCGAGATCCTCAACCACGTGTGCGGCTGTCGTGGCACTTGCGCGGGTGAACAGGTTGGCGCTGGGCGCCGCAATTGGGACGCCGGCCGCGACGATCAGACCATGTGCAACCGGATGGCTCGGCACCCGCACGGCGACGGTCGGCAGACCAGCGGTGGCGGCATCCGGGACGACCGGCTGCTTCGGCAGCACCAGCGTCAGCGGCCCTGGCCAGAAGCGCTCGCCGAGCGCGGCGGCCGGCGGCAGAACGCTCGCCGCGACTGTCGAAAGCTCGGCCGCGTCGCCAAGGTGGACGATCAGCGGGTCGTTCGGGTCGCGCTGCTTCGCCGCGTAGATGCGGTGCACCGCCCGCTCGTCGAGCGCATTCGCCCCGAGCCCATACACCGTCTCGGTCGGGAAGGCGACCAGGCCGCCTTGCCGAAGAATGTCGCCGGCCCGTGCCAGCACGGTGGGATCAGGACAGACGGGATCGACCTGCACCACCTCGACCACGACTCAGTCCTGACCAGAACGCCGAACGGCGAACGTCTCCGCGCGGTGATCCGGCCTCGAGACGCCGTGAACCAGTTCGCGCGCATCTGAGCACCGGCGGGTCAGCACCCCCTCATCAGCGTGCTGGCGCGGCACCATACGTTCGTCCGGCAGATCGATCCGCAGCACACGGTCGAGTCCTGCCAGATCCTGGATAATGGTCGTCCTGCCCCACGGTGCAGCCCGCGCGATGGTGTCTACCTGCTCGGGGTCTAGCTCGAACAGGAGCGTGCCACCTGGCTTGACCGTGCGTCGGATGTCAGCGAGAAGCCGTAGCATCAGGGCCGCGCCGTTCCAGCCACCGTCGAGGGCAAGGCGCGGCTCGTGGTCGGCGACCTCCGGCGCGAGACCCGGAATGCGCTCAGTCGGGAGATAGGGGAGGTTCGCGACGATCAGGTCGGCGGGCCGCCCGAGCCAGTCGAGGAGGCTCCCGCGGACCAGCGACAGCCGACCGATTGGGCCGAGGCGACGGCGGTTCTCGGCGGCAACGGCTAACGCATCCTGGCTCACATCACAGGCGACCAGCCGCGCCCATGGCGCTTCGAGGGCGAGGGTGCAGGCGATGGCCCCGCTGCCAGTCCCGACGTCGATAACCAGCGGCGCCCGCTCGTCGTGCCCGTTCGGGTCGTGACCGGTGCGCAGCACGTCGAGTGCCGCCTCCACCAGCGTCTCCGTCTCCGACCGAGGGATCAGCACCCGGCAGTCGACCATGAACGGCCGGCCGTAGAATTCGCGCTCGCCGACGAGGTAGGCGAACGGCTCACGCGCAGCCCGGCGCTCGACGTGTCGTGCGATGCGGTCAACGTCCTCAGGTCTGAGCGGCCGGTCGCCGTGAGCCAGCATCGCCGCCGCGTCCATCCCGAGGACGTGCGACAGTAGATAGCGAGCTTCGGCACGTGCGTCCTCGATGCCGGCTGCCGCGAGACGATGACGCGCGTCACGCAGCGACGCCTCGATGGTCGGTGCGTCGCGACGATCCGGGCCGGCCGCCGAGGGCGTGACAGGGTCCAGCCGAGGCATATATTCCATCGCCTCGGTGGGGGCGGTCGAGGGCTCGGTCATCACGTCGCTAGTCCTCGGGCTCGCCGTCGTGGTACGCCGACCGGCCGGCAACGGCCGGTCGAGCGCGCGGTCCTGCTCAGGAGAGCCTGCCACGACCTCAGCCTTCGGCTTCGCGCTCGGCCGCCAGCGTCAGTTGGTCGATCAGCGGCTCAATGGCGCCCTGCATGACCTCGGGCAGATTGTGGAGCGTCACCCCAATGCGGTGATCGGTCACTCGGTTCTGTGGGAAGTTGTAGGTTCGAATCTTCTCCGAGCGCTCGCCGGTCCCTACCTGCGAGCGGCGGAGCTCGTCGGTCTCGGCCTGGGCACGTGACTGCTCCCGCTCGAAGAGGCGTGCCCGCAGCACGGCCATGGCACGGGCCTTGTTCTTCAACTGCGAGCGCTCGTCCTGACAGGTCACGACCAGCCCGCTGGGCTTGTGGGTGATCCGCACTGCCGAGTCGGTTGTGTTGACGCTCTGACCGCCGTGTCCGCCCGAGCGGTAGACGTCGATTTGGAGATCGTTGGGGTCGATCTTGACCTCGACCTCGTCGGCCTCCGGCATGACCGCGACCGTGGCCGTCGAGGTGTGGATACGCCCGCCGGTCTCGGTCACCGGGACGCGCTGGACGCGGTGCACCCCACTCTCCCACTTGAGGCGGGAGTAGGCGCCCTTGCCGCGTACCTCGAAGGTCACTTCCTTGATGCCGCCAAGGTCCGTCTCGTTCGTGTTCAAGACCTCGGTCTTCCAGCGACGGTTCTCGGCGTAGCGCAGATACATCCGCATCAACTCAGAGGCGAACAGGCTCGCCTCCTCACCGCCGGTTCCCGCCCGAATCTCGACGATCACGTTCCGCTCGTCGTTCGGGTCGCGGGGGCGCATCAACTCCTTGAGGTCGGCGAGGACCGCATCGCGTTCCCCTTCGAGTCGGCGCGTCTCGTCGCGCACGAACGCGCGCATTTCCTCGTCCAGCCCATCTTCGAGCATGGTCTGGGCGTCGTGAAGCTCTTGCTCGACGGCCTCGTACCGCTCGTACTTCGCGACTGGCTCGTAGAGATCGGACTGCTCGCGGCCAAAGCGCTGGAGTGCGTCCGGATCGGAGGTCACCTCCGGCTTCGCCAGTTCGGCGCTGATCGCGTCGTAGCGCTGCTTCATCTCGGCCAGACGCTGGAGCAGCGGTGCCTTCGTGGTGGACGTCATGAGATCACCTCCGCCTGCGCCCCGGTCGGTGCGCTGAGCCGAGCGATCAGGTGTGCGATCAGGTGTGCGAAGGCGACCCGCTCTTGCTCGCCGCTCGTCATGTCCTTGACCGTCGCCATCTCCTCCCGCAGTTCGTCCTCGCCCACGATGATCACTTGCCGCGCGTTGCTGGCGCTCGCCTGGCGCATCCGAGCCTTCATGCTGCGGTCGCCGGTCCCCACGACCGAGTCGAGACCAGCCTGTCGGGCTCCGTCGGCCAGACGCGCCGCGACGAGCTTTGCTTCAGCGCCGAGCGGAGCGAAGAAGGCGTCAGGCCGCTCGGGCGCGGGTAACGGGCAACCCTGCTCGCGCAGGTTCAGAATGATCCGATCTAGCCCGGTGGCGAATCCGACGCCGGGCGTGTGCTTACCGCCGATCGTTTCGGCCAGCCCGTCGTACCGGCCGCCTCCACCGATGGTCGATTGTGCGCCCACGCTCGGCGGTACGACCTCGAACACGGTGCGGGTGTAGTAGTCGAGCCCGCGTACGAGGCGGGGCGTGAGGGTGTAAGGCAGGCCCATCGTACCCAGATAGCGCCGCAGTCCTGCGAAGTGAGCGGCGCACGGCTCGCAGAGGTAGTCCAGAGTGCGCGGCGCGGCATCCGCGAGCGGCTGGCACTGCGGATTCTTGCAGTCGAGCAGCCGGAGCGGGTTGGTCCGGAGCCGCCGCCGGTCGTCGGCGCACAACGCCTGCTCGCGCGGCTCGTAGTAGTCGCGGAGCGCCTGGATATACGTTGGCCGGCAGGTCGGATCTCCGATGCTATTGAGGAGAACGGTCAGGCCGCGCAGTCCCAGGCTTTCGAGGAAACGCCAGAGGATCGCGATAACTTCCGCGTCAACAAGCGGATCTTCGTCGCCGATCGCCTCCACGTTGAACTGCCGGAATTCACGGTAGCGTCCAGCCTGGGGCCGGTCGTAGCGAAAGACGGTGATCAGCGAGAAGAGCTTGACCGGCTGAGGGCGGCTGGCAAGCCCACGCTCGAGGTAGGCGCGCACCACCGACGCCGTGCCCTCCGGCCGCAAAGCCAGATCGGTGCCGCCCTTGTCCTCGAAGCGGTAAATCTCCTTGTCGACGATGTCCGTGCCCTCGCCGACACCCCGCAGGAACAGGCCAGCCTCTTCGAAGGTCGGCGTCCGGATCTCGCCGTACCCGTAGCGGCGGGCGATCTCTTCAGCGCGGCGCTCGACGTATCGCCAGACGACCGCGTCCTCGGGCAGAATGTCCTGCGTTCCACGCGGCGACTGGTACACGCGCTCCTCCCGCATTTTCGGCCGGCAATGAGAGTGCCCGGCCTGTGGCCGGGCTTCGAAAGTATACCATGGGGACAGGAGCACCCCCGGCCAGGCTGCGCCGAGGCGTCGAGGAGGGACTGCGTGGGTCCAGGCGTGCGCGTCGGCCGACAATGATTGTGGTGACGATTCGTGTCCATCCGGGTGCATCGCGGGAGGCTGTCAGCATGCTCTCGGACGGCTCGCTGGATGTACGGGTCCGGGCCCGCGCAGTCGATGGCAAGGCTAATCAGGGCGCTATCGCGCTACTGGCTGACCGGCTCGGCGTGCGTCGTCGAGACGTGGCCATCGTGACCGGTGCGCGAGCACGACAGAAGGTGCTTCAGATCGACCTGCCTTCGATGGACGACCTGCGCCGCCGGCTTGGCGAGGCGCGCTGATGCCGGAGCCGCGTTGGATCGCGCTCGGAGAGCGAACCCGCATCCGCGAGTTCACCCGCCGCGACGTCGACCGCTGGCTCACCTGGGGTCGGCACGAAGACCCACTGTATTCGAGCTACAACCCGACGCCTATGGACGGCGCGATGCGCGATGCCTGGTTCGACGACCTCGTACATCGCCAGGCTCAACTGCCGTTCGCGATCGAAGACCTGGAGCGACAGTTGATCGGGCGGCTCTTTCTGCGCCACGTGCGCCGACGTGAGGGAACGTCGGTCCTGGGCATCGATCTCGATGCTCGGGTCGTGGGGAACGGCTACGGCACTGACGCGCTCTCGGCGTTCCTCGACTACTACTTCGGTCCGGCCCGTTTCTACAAAATGTATCTCAGCGTCGCGGCGTACAACGTGCGCGCGCGCCGCAGCTACGAGCACTGCGGGTTCCGCGAGTTCAGTTCGCATTGGCAATTGTTGAAGAGCGAGGCGAACGTCTTCGGTGACCCGCGCTACGCCGAGATCCGGGATCTGTTCCGTCGCATCCCCTCCGGTGTCGAGACGCTGATGCATGACATGGTCGCGGTCAACCCACGCCGCGAGCCGCCGGAGCCGCGAAGGTTTGACAGATAAATGACGGGAACGCTATAGTGGATGCTGCGCGGGGGTCGCCCCCGAATGCGCGGAAGTGGCTCAGTGGTAGAGCATCTCCTTGCCAAGGAGAGGGTCGCGGGTTCGAATCCCGTCTTCCGCTCCAGCACGTGGATCTGAAAGCCTCGCCTCGCGCGAGGCTTTTCTGACCGCGGGCCGGCCCTCGACAATCGAAGATGTGGCGACGTACCCAAGTGGCCTAAGGGGGGGGTCTGCAAAACCCTTATCGCCGGTTCGAATCCGGCCGTCGCCTCCAGCCTCGCCGACTCGAGTCGAGCCGTCTCTGGCATCGCGCTCGCGGGTCACCCACCCCTCGCGGTGCTGCCGGCCCGGACGGGCCGGCCCTCTCTTACGTACCGATCTGGATCGTCCCAAGCTCGGTGAACGTCTTGTCCGGTCCAAGCTCGAGCCGTTTGCCGTCCTTGGGGTCGTACAGACCGACGATCAACCTGTACTCGCCGGGCGATAGATCGGCGGGCACCTGGATCTTGTGGGTATCCGGGATCCGCTCCCCGACATTCCAGCCGGTCGTCGGGCTCTGGCCGTCGTCGGGCGGGCCGTCGTGCTGCGCGACGAGTTTGCCCTCGGCGTTGATCAACTGAGTGAATACCGTGTAGGCCGTGTCCATTGGCCGCTCGGCTTGCCAGAGCAGCGTGACCTCCAGGCTGGATGCTGCGCCCGCCGGCAACACGTTGCCCGGCTGGAGGCCGTAGCCGACCAGCCGCGCTCGCTCACCGAACAGCGCGTCGATCCTGGTCGAGGCATCGTTCTCGTTGGCACGGCCCTCGCGCTTCTCGACGGTCACGGTGCCAAGGTCCACCTGTGCGACCGGCTTCGATTGGCCCGGCTCGCGTAGCTCCAGCAGCACCTTGCCCTGACCAGGGCCGGCGCCGCGGCCGAGACGTACGCGATACTGGCCGCGGAAGATGTCGTTGCGCTCCCAGGCACTCGTCGGATTGGCGGCGCCCGTTGGCGGGACGGTCAGTTCACCCCAGGTCTTGCCGTCCTTGCCGAGCACCACCAGGTGGGCCGCGTACTCCTTGCGGATGTCCTTCTGCGCGCGCCACACCAGCGCCACGTCGAGGGTTTCGCCGGCCGTCAGGTCGGTGCGGCCGAGATCCTGCCCGACGAGTTCCAGGTCGTCGCCGAGCTTTTTTCGGCCGCGATCCGCGATGACCACGTCGCGCTCGCGGGCCTGGGCATCCGACCGGGCCAGATCGACGTCGATCAGGCGCGCCATGCCGCCAGCCGGTGAGCCGCCGCCGTCGAGCACCGAGAGCGGACGTCCTCGATCGAGCAGCTTGACCGTCAGCACGTAGCGGCCGGGCGGCGTCTCGGCCGGAATTGGCATCCGGAGTTGATCGCGCACGAGTTCGTTCGTCGACCACATCCAGGTAGGATACATGCGGTCGTCCGGCTCGCTGTCACGCACTGTCCATTTGAATCCCTGGCTGTCCTCGAGCGTTGCGCTGGCGACGTAGAGGCCCGGATGGTCGCGCAGCGAGCGCCAGAGCAGGTCGAGTTGCAGGGTTTCGCCGGCCCGCAGCTTCGCGGTCTGCGCCGTCACCTGAAGGGCCGGGCCGCCAGTCTGACCCCCTGACGACCCTCGCCCTGGTGATGGCTCGGCAGGCTGACCCGCCGGCGCCGGCCCGGTAGTTGCCGCCCCAGATGCCAGAGCCGGGCCGACCTCAACCGACTCCGGCGCCGAGCGGCGGTCGGACAGGCCGATGTGCAGATCGAACGATTCGAGCCTCACCCGATCCTCGAAGTTCGCGTCGCTGTTCTGCGCCAGCTCGACGGTCGGCCCGGCGCCGCGCACCTGAACTGGCCCGACGCGAATCGAGCCCTGGGTCGGGAGCAGTTCGACCAGTTCCATATTGCGGACCGGGAGCGGGCGGCCGTCCCGCGTGAAGACGCCGAGATCGACCTGGTACACCCCCGGCGGCAGGCCGCTCGGAACGGTGAGCGTGGTGTCGCTGCGGAAGGTCATACCGTCAGGCGTGAGGTTCTGGCGGCTCTCTTCGACCACGAACCCCCAGTTCTGCTCGTCGATGTTAGAAAGTCGCGCATATGGCTGGGTCCGGGCGATCTTCTCGGCGTCGCGGTCGATCCCCTGCCAGTACGTCGACAGCGTCAGAGGCGTGCCGGGTGGGACCGGCTCCAGGTGGGGCAGCAGCCGACCGTCGACACGCAGATCGTAGCCGAGCAGCATCAACGTGTCGCCGAGGTTGATCTTGAGCGGACGTTGCGCGAGCGCGGGCGGCTGGTAGGCAGCGGCGTAGAATGAGACGCCGAATGGCACAAGTGCGACGATCCCGACCAGCAGCACGAGGCGGATGACTGACGCACGTGAGAGCGCCGGGCGCGCCGAGGCAAGCGGGAGCGCAAACGCCTGCTTCGGGACGCGCACCCAGGCGACCGCCAGTAGCAGTGCGCAAGCGAGCAGCGCGGCCAGCGAGATCCGCTCTCCCAGAGCGCGTATAGGGGTGTTCTCAAAGGTGAGCGCGGCGCTGCTGGTGCCAGCCGGTACGTTGAGCGCGATCAGCCCTTCGGGGTCGGTGATCTCGATATCGGCGGGCTGGCCGTTGATGTCAGCGTGCCAGCCGGGGAAATAGGCGGTGTTCAGGACGACGCGCCCGGGGTGATCCGCCCGGATCGTGAAGCTCTGGTGGTTCGAGCCCTTGTCCAGCCGCTCCACGTCGATGCCTGGGTCGGAGGTGGGCACGTGAACGTCCGGTGCTTCCCCTCCCAGGACGATCGCCAGCGCCTCGGGTGAGACGAACGGTTTATCCTTGACCCAGCGGGGGATGTACTCGCCGGCGACGGTCGTCCCGAGCAGGTGGTACATCAACTCGAAGCGGGTCGCATCGGCGTTATTGACGTCGCCTTCCACGGTGTTCGCCATGATCGGCCGCAGCCCGAGCGTATTGGTGAGCAGGGTAAACGCGATCAGGAGGGGCAGCACGACCCGCTGCCAGCGAACCGGGAACACGTCCACCAGGAAGCCGGTCAGGACGCTCGTAGGGAGCGCCATCAGTAGCAGGAAGCGCCAGGGGAACTGTGCGAACGGCAGCAGCGGGATGTGGTCCCAGGCCCACAGCGACATCGGCCGGGTAAACCAGAACGCGACCCCAAACACGAAGACGCTGATGACCGCCTCGCCGCGCGCCCGAAATGGGAAGCGGCGGAAGAACGCCAGCGCCACCAGTGCACCCAGCCCGCCGAGTGCCACCTGGACCAGTCCCATCTTGTAGGCGTACTCGGGCGACTCGGGGAAGATGATCCCGTAGATGTGGATGAGCTTGTTCGGCATGATGTCGCGCAACGTCGGGAAGTGGTCGGCGTGCGAGACGTAGAGCAGGCCCTCGAGTTGGATCAGGCTCTTTTCCAGGAGCGCGGGCAGCGAGAGATACGCCGTCAGCGCGTAGGCGAGCAGCGTCGCCCCGAGCAGCATCACTCCAGGCCGAACCGCCCCCAGAACCCCCCACTGCCGCTCGACGAGCCCTCGGATCAGTAGGAAGGCGCAGTAGAGGATCAAGACGCCGGTGTAGATGTAGGCCGAGAGGTTATGTGTCAGGACGAGGCCGGCGTAGCACACAGCCGCCGCGACCACGTATGGCAAACGGGAGCGCAGCGTACCGGGCCGCACGATCCGCCCGAACGCCCAGAGCAGGGCCGGGAACCAGGCCATCGCGAAGAACTCGGGCAGATCGCCCCGGTAGTAGGCGTTGACCAGGTGGTACGGCACGTAGACGTACACCACCGCCGCCAGCAATGCCCCACGACGAGACAGGAAGTCGATGGCGTAGCCGTAGGCGGCGATGCCCGAGAACACCATGAACAGCGCCATTGACGCCTTGGTGGCGTTCACCCAGCCGAGCCCAAGCTCGTGGAAGCCGGCAATGACGTAGTAGACGGCCGGCGAGTAGAGGTTGAGCAGCGGCGTCCCGTAGCCCAGGAACTGGTCTGGCATCCAGCGGCAGATCAGGATGCCGCTTTCGAGGCAGCGTGCGACCTCGATGGCCCGATGGATGTGGTAGAGGCCGTCGCTCGACGCGAAGAAGTGCTGCGTCGTCAGAGGGATCAGCGCAAAGGACGACAGGACCGAGACGAGTAGCAGGCGGAACGCCACCTGACCTCCTTGAATCGACGGCGCTGACTCACGAGGCTCAGGTAAAATCCCAATCCTGTCAGGCACCTGTGCCGAGGTGGCGGAATGGCAGACGCGGCCGACTTAAACTCGGCTCCCCGTGAGGGGGTAGGGGTTCGAGTCCCCTCCTCGGCACCCATACAGGCGCGAGCGCCGCGTGGTTATACCCGGATCGCCCGGCAGGGTCAAGAATAGCCCGCCTGCTGGCCAGTTACTCGCCCGGCTCGGTGTCCAGTCAGGCCGTGCTGCTCCGTCGGGTACCGATCTGGCGCATGATCCAGGCGCGCTCCTCCGGCGACAGTTCCGACGTCACGGAGTCCGAGTTGCGAACCCCGGCGTACCAGGCCTGATACGCCTGCGCAGCCTTCTGATCGATCTGCTCCTGGGTCAGCGGGTGATTCGGGTCGCGCTCCAGCACCTGGATGATGTGGGTGCCGTTGGGCGACTCGACCGGTTGACCGACCTCGCCAATTGGCTGCGAGAATGCTGCCGCCTCGAACGGAGCATTCATCTGTCCACGCCCGAACCAACCCAGGTCGCCGCCCTTGTCGCGGGTACCGGTGTCCGTGGAATGCTCGCGGGCCACCTGATCGAAGGGGACGCCGTTGGTCAGCGCCTCCTGCACCTGCTGGAGCGCTTCCTGACTGTCCACCAGGATATGCCGTGCGTGGACCTGCTCCTCGGTGTGCGGTATGTCCTTCGCCATGTCGTCGCGGAGTTTCTCCCGCGCGACGTCGGCACGGACGAGCTCCCGGAACGATGCGTCGGTCAGGTTGGTCCGGTTCAGGAACGACTGGTACGCGGCCTGGAACGCGTCGGCCGTCAGCGTAGGAACGGCCGTCGGTGTCGCGGTCGGGCCAGCCGTCGGAGCGGCTGTCGGTGTCGCGTCGGCAGCGGGAGACGCGTCGGCAGCCGGTGATGCCGCCGCGGCTGGAGGCGTCGTGGGTGTTGGGCTGGGCTGGTTCTGGGCCTCCTGGTCGGCGATCTCCTTCTCGATCCGTGCCTGTACCTCGTCGTCCGTCACGGGGATACCCCGTTTGACTAACTCTGCTTCGACCAGGCGTTCCTCGATCATCGAATCCAACACCTGATCGGGGAGGCGGGAGCGCTGGAGCGTCATCTGGGTCGCCGCCTGGGTGAGCCCCTGCTGTTGGTAGAAGGCTGCCTGGGCGTCGAGTGCGGCCGCCCGAGGCTTTACCCGCTCCAACACCTGGGCGAGGGTGATCGACTCACCGTTCACCACAGCCGCGACCTCGCCGGCACGGTAATAGTTCTCGCGCCAGTAGCCAAAGCCGAGGATCGCCACGATCAGGGCGATGAGGCCGATCGCGCCGCCAGTCACCCAACGCTGAACGTGGTGCTCGCGCTGCCACTTCCGAACTTGACGGCGAGATGGATAGAGCGCGGCCAGACGAACGGCCGCGCTCTTGCTCTGCGACGGATGACGGGGACGTACGGGGGCCATGGGGATCCGCTTCTAGGACGCGAGGGTGAGGCTGGTACCTCGCCCCTCGCCCAATGGGGTTACTCGGCGGGCGCCGGCTCGGCGACCGGAGCAACTGGCTCGGTCGCGACAGACTCAGGAACTGGAGGTGCTGCCGGTGCGTTGGGTCCGGCCTCGGCGGTGACGGGAGCGGCTGCCGGGGCCGTGGTCTCACCGTTGGCTGGGGCGGCCGGCGCGCCAGCGGATGCCTCGCCGGCGCCATTGGCCGTGCCGGCAGCGCCGTCAGCCGGCTGCTGGGCGACGGGATGAGCCATGCGCGGGCCACGATCGGACGAGCGCCGGTCTTCCGGCGAGCGCAAGACCATGCCGCTCTGGCGGATGTGCTCGGCCGTGAACGGCAGCAGCGCGACGTGGCGCGCCCGCTTCAGCGCGACGGCGAGCGCCCGCTGATGTTTCGCGCAGGTACCGGTCTTGCGGCGTGGTTCGATCTTGCCGCGCTCGGACAGGTACCGGCGGAGCCGGGCGATGTCCTTGTAGTCGATGTAGCTCACCTTGTCGACGCAGAACGTACAGACCTTGCGTCGTGGCGTGTACTTGCGAGCGAACTCGCTTCGGCGGCCTCCACGACCGCCGGCGCTCGGCTTCCTGGCTGGGCTCACGGGTGTTCTCCCTCGGATGGGGCCTCAGGTGAGGCGACGCCGCGCGCACGCGGCGCTTCGTGTTCGTTTGATTCGGCTGTCAGGTCTGGTGAACAACGTCAGCCGGCTGCACGCGCTCGACGATCGGCCGCGCATCTGTCCTTCTGGACCGCGGCTCCCGATCCGACGTTCGATAACGTGCTCCGACTAGAACGTGCTCCGACTAGAAGGGCAGATCTTCGAGGTCGCCTTCGTCTGCGGGCGGGGCCGGCTGTCGGGGACTGGCGAAGCGAGGTGTGGGTACGCTGTCCCGATCCATACCACTGGCTGGGGCCATGCCACCGCCACGCGCCTCGTCGTCGGCCCGACTGCTCATGAACTCGACGTCGCTGGCAACGACCTCGAGGCCGGCCTGCGGCTGCTGCTGGTTGTTCATCCAGGGCCGCGCTTCCAGCCGGCCCTCGACGTAGACACGGCTACCCTTCCGCAAGTACTGTGACAGTTGCTCCGCGCGCTGGCCGAACACGGTGACCCGGACCCACTCGGTCCGATCCTGCCATTCCCCCTCAGGGCTCCGCGCTCGAAAGTTCGAGGCAACGTTGAACCGTAGGAAGGGGCGCCCCTCGGACGAATACCGCATGTCCGGATCGTTGCCGAGGTTGCCGATGATGGTGGCCTTCAGCATCGCCGCCGCTCCTCGTGCCTCAGTCTTCGTCCAGCCGGACGAGCAGATGGCGGATCACCGACTCGTTGAGTCGTAGGCCCCGGTCGAGCGGCTCGGCCACCTCGGGCGTCATCCGGAGCTTCGCGACCGCGTAGAAGCCGTCGCGGAACTTCTGGATCGGGTACGCCAGGCGCCGGCGGCCCCAGGGCTGCAACTCGACGACCTCACCACCGCGGCTGCTTACTAGCGTCGTCAGGCGCTCCGTGGTGGCGGTGATACCCGCCTCGTCTAGCTCGGGGGTCAGAACGACCATGAGCTCATAGTCACGCATCGTGCACCTCCTTTCCGTGGGTTTGCCCTCCGCACGGTATCCGAGAGGTGCAGTCTCGGTAGCGTGAGGGCAGAAAGGACTGGCCCGCGTGGGGCCAACGGCCGCCGACCAGTGTCGGACCGGCCACCCGTGAGTATACCGGAGCGTGCGACGGCCCCGCCCGGGATTGGCGGTGCGGCGGTGTGGGCGGGCCGCGGCGACCCCGCGTTACTGCCAGTCGTAGCGCTCTTCTTTCCAGGGGTCGCCGCGCATGTGGTAGCCGTAGCTCTCCCAGAAGCCTGGCTGGTCCTGGGCCGTGAACTCGATGCCGCGCAGCCACTTGGCGCTCTTCCAGAAGTACAGGTGTGGCACGAACAGGCGGAGCGGCCAACCATGCTCGGGCGGGATCTCCTCGCCATTGCGGCGATACAAGAGCAGGACGTCATCTCGGGCCACATCGGCCAGGGGCAGGTTGGCGGTGAAGCCTTGCTCGGCGTGCGCCATGATGAACGTCGCGTCAGGCGCTGGCTTCGCCCGGTCCAGGATGTACCGGAACGGAACCCCTTCCCACTCGCTGTCGAACACACTCCAGCGGGTGACGCAGTGAATGTCCCTGGTGAGCGTGACGGTTGGCAGCGCGCGAAACTCGTCGAACGTCACCTGAAACGGCTCTTCCACGAGCCCCCAGACCTTGAAGGTCCAGGTGGCGGGATCGACCTCCGGGACGGAGCCATAGTGCAGCACCGGCCATTTCTGGGTCGCGTACTGGCCCGGTGGCAAGCGGTCGCCGAGCGTCTTCTCGCGCTCGGTCCGGCCGCGACGAAAGAAGTCGAACGCCATCGCACCCTCTCCTGGTGAGCGTTACCCTCCCGATTGGGGTCGCAGCACCGGCGAACGCCACAGCCACGCACAGCGCCGCACCCTGCTCGGAGTGTAGCAGCAGGCTCGGCACGGGCTCTGGAGATTTGCCGCCTTCCCGACCGGCCCCCCCGAACAGGGCGGCTCGTGCACGTCACGCCGGCAGGTTCCGGCTGGCCCGGGGTTGAGGTGACGTGCCGCGCATCAACTGAAGGCCGGCATCCCCGTCAGATCTTGCCCGAGGACGAGAGTGTGAATCTCATGGGTACCCTCGTAGGTGATGACAGTCTCGAGGTTCACCATGTGCCGGAAGATCGGGTGCTCGAGGCTGATACCGTTCCCGCCCAGGATCGTCCGGGCTGTCCGAGCCACCTCGAGGGCCATCATGGCGTTCGCGCGCTTTGCCAGCGAGATCTGCTGGGGACGGACCGTGCCGGCATCTTTGAGTCGCGCCATCTGGTGCGCCACCAATTGCCCCTGCGTGATCGCTGTGAGCATGTCGGCGAGCTTGGCCTGGGTCAACTGAAATCCGGCGATCGGCCGGCCGAACTGGGGTCGAATCTTGGCGTACTCGAGCGCGCTCTCGAAGCAGGCCATCGCCGCCCCGACCGCTCCCCACGCGATCCCGAAGCGGGCCTCGTTCAAGCAGCGCAGCGCTGAGCCGAGCCCCTTCGTCCCTGGCAGGAGCGCCGACTTCGGCAGGCGCATATCGTCGAAATGCAGTTCAGACGTGACCGACGCCCGCAATGACAGCTTCCGCTCCACCTTGCGCGCCTCGAAGCCCCTGGTGTCGGTGTCGAAGACGAACCCACGGATACCATCGGGCGTCTTCGCCCAGAGGACGCACAGGTCCGCCAGGTTGCCGTTGGTGATCCACATCTTCGAGCCGTTGATGACCCAGGCGTCGCCGTCCGGCGTTGCCCGCGTCTCCATGCCGGCCGGATCAGAGCCATGATCCGGCTCGGTCAGTCCAAAGCAGCCGATCAACTCGCCGCGCGCCATCTTGGGCAGATAGCGGGCCTTGTGCTCGTCCGACCCGAAGGCGTAGATCGGGAACATCGTCAGGCTGCTCTGGACCGAAACGAAGCTGCGCAGGCCGCTGTCGCAGCGCTCGAGCTCCTGACAGATCAGGCCATAGCATGAGTACGGCAGGCCAGCGCCGTATTCGGGCAAGCTCGCGCCAAACATCCCCAACTCGCCCATCTGCTTGATGAGCCTGGTCGGGAAGGTGCCAGATTCGAAGTGTTCGGCGATGATCGGCATGGCGTTCGCTTCGACCCACTCGCGGGTGGTCTGTTGAACGAGGCGCTCCTCATCGGTGAGCGGCAGGTCGTAGTAGTTCAGCATGATGCCCCCGGCGGGCGCGTCGCGTGTGCCCGCGCGTGTTCGTCAGGGAGTGGCGTATCCGAGCCTGGGGAAGCGTAACGCGGGCCACGGCCGATGGCCAACGGAGTCTGGCGGTCTATGACGACTCGCGGCCAACGATGACTCGCGGCCAATGACGGCTGACGGCCAATGACGGCTGACGGCCAATGACGGCTGACGGCCAATGACGGCTGACGGCCAATGACGGCTGACGGCCAACGATGACTAACGGCCGATGGCGAAGGCGGCGCCGGGGAAGTCACTTTCAGACATCGCCTTCATCAGCATGTCGGCCGCGATCAGCCGGCCGTAGCCTCGTCCGTCGCTGTCGATGGGGTCATTGAAGATGAACGAGTTGCCGTCGATGCCGGTGATGACCACGAAGTGGTCGCCCCAGTACGGCGAATCGGCACGACCCGGGAGGAAGCGGAACATCACCTGCGGGATCACGACGTGGCCCGCTCGGAGCTCGGCGCGAATCTCGGCAAGGCTCCAGGCGTGCAGCGTCGAGGGCGAGTCGTACAGCCCGTAGGTCTTCAAGCCGTGCGCCTCGGTCACCGCGGCCAGATTCTCGATGAAGATGCCGCAATCGTCGCAGTCGGCGTCGCCCTGGCGGATGAGCGCGGCAGCGCGCACCCTGGCGGCCGTATCCGTCCGACCGAAGGCTTCGAGCACCATGGTGACGCTCGACGGACCGCAGTTCGCCGCGGCGAAGGCGCTGCCGTCCAATTGACTGCGGTACGGCACGCGCAGCCAGACCTCCGGCGCCTGGGTGTCGAGCTTCGAGCGGGTCAGCAGGAAGTCGGTCATCTGCTTCTGGTCGCCGCTCGGTAGCGCGAAGTCAGCGCCATCCACCCACCCGACGAGTGGCATGTCGAGCCGGCCCTCTCCCAGATAGAAGACCTGCGCCCAGCGCCCCTGCACGTCGCCCGTGGTCTCGAGATAGGTGCTCTGGGGGAGCGTCATCGCGACGCCAGCCAGGATGCCCGGCTCGACCCGGATCGACGTATCGCGTCGGGCGCGGATCCAACGGGGCCAGGCAGCGTCGGCCAGGGCGGCTCGGTCGATCCAGGCTTCACCGGGTTTCCGGCCGTGGCGGTCGCCGCCCACATAGACCAGCACGCGCGAGCCCCGCGCCTCGATGACCTGCACCATGGTGTCGGAGGGCACCTTGACGAACTCCACGGCACCCTGATCCCAGCCCGACCAGAGACCGGCCTCACGCGTCGTCCGCGCCCAGGCACTCGCAGGCGCACCCGGTGCCCCAACGGGCGCGGCGGCACTGGCCTCAGCGGCCCGAACGGTCGTCGGTGCGGCAGTGGCAGACAGGCTCGCCACAATGGAGAGCAGGAGGAGCGAGACGGCGAAGCGACTCAAGTGCGCGCGAGTGTTGGTGATTGGCGATGTCGTGCGCAAGTTCTGGCTCCCGTCGGCAATACCCACCCAGGCAGGCTGCGGACTCTGCTGGTCGAGATGAGCACGAGACAGGCAGGAGAGTACGGACGATCGGACGGACGCGTCAAGGCTGCTCAGCGTGATGGTACTGTAACGTGCGGCCAATGGCGGCGGCCTCGCCGGCGGCGTGCAGCGTTCGCGTGCTGCTCGTGGCTCGGTCTGACACTCCGATGGCGATGAGTGCTAAGCATCAATGGTAGAAGCGGCCGGCGTCGATCACGAGGGTCTGGCCGGTGATACTGTCTGTGCGGGCGAACGTGACGACCTGATCGGCGACGTCGTCGCGGCTAACCGCGCGTTTCAGCGCCGCCTGCTCCCGCCCCCGTTGCACGAAGGCCGGGTCGAGCCGGGCCGTCATCCGGGTCCCCTCCATCAGCCCTGGCGCGACGCAGTTCACCAGGATCTCAGGCGCCAGCGCGACGGCGAGACAATGGGTGAGATGATTGAGCGCCGCCTTCGAGACCGCGTAGGCGATGCTGCTGCCGCTCGGCGCAAAGCCCGCCACCGAGCTCACGTTGACGATTCGGCCTCCACCCTGGCCCTTCATGATTGGCGCGACGGCACGCGAGCAGAGGAACGGCCCGGTCGCGTTGGCGTGCAAGATCGTCTCCCAGATCTCGGGCGTCAGCGCCTCGATGTCCACGAAGGGTACCCACTGGTTGTAGGCAGCGTTGTTGACCAGCACGTCGATGCGTCCCAGTGAGGCAAGCACCCGTGCGAACAGGTCGACGATCTCGTCCTGATTGGTGACGTCGGCAAGGAAGACCTCCGCGCGGACGCCGAGCGCACGCAACTCCTCGGCGACGCCCTCCGCGTCCTCGCGCGAGGTCCGGCACACGACTGCCACGTCAGAGCCAACGCGTGCCAGCGCATGGCAGATACGCCGGCCAAGGCCGCCATTGCCTCCCGTCACCACTGAGACCGCGCCGCGTAGCTCCATCGTTGCACCCTCACTCCACCGTCCAGGTTCCGGGCGCGAGTATAGTCAAGCCAGGGGGATCAAGGGGCGTGAGGACATCCGAGAGCACTCCAGGCCAAAAATGGCTCGCGCCCTCGAGCCTGCGTCACAATCTTTGAGAGTGGCGGGCGTGTTGGGGCGGCGTACGGCCGTCCGGAGACTGAAACGTGATCGAGGCTGAGGGGCTGGGCAAGCGCTTCGACGAGCGGTGGGCCGTGCGTGACCTGTCGCTCGAGGTGCACGCTGGCGAAGTGTTCGGCTTTCTCGGCCCCAACGGCGCCGGCAAGACGACCACCGTTCGGATGCTGTCCGGCATGATTGCCCCGACCAGTGGCCGGGCGTCTCTCGACGGCCTCGACGTCCTCACCCAGGGCGATGCCGTTCGTGCGCGCATCGGCTTGCTCACCGAATCGCCGGGGTTGTACGAGCGGATGTCGGCTGCCGCCAACCTCGACTTCCACGGCCGATTGCAGGGGCTTTCGGGCACCCACCGTCGCGAGCGGGTGCGCGCCTGCCTGGAGCTTGTCGGCTTGTGGGAGCGACGCAACGACCTGGTGGCTGGCTTCTCGAAGGGCATGAAGCAGAAGCTCGCCATCGCCCGCTCGGTGCTGCACGAGCCAAAGGTCGTCTTCCTCGACGAGCCGACCAGCGGCCTGGACCCGGAGTCTACCCGGAACGTTCGCGAGTTCATCCGCGACCTTCGCGAAGCCGGCCGCACGATCTTCCTCTGCACCCACAATCTTGACGAGGCGCGCCGCCTGTGCGATCGCGTCGCCATCTTTCGGCGGCAGATTCTGTACGCCGGCACGCCCCGCGAGCTCGAGCGGGAGGCGCTTGGCCGGGAGCTGGGCCTGCGCGTCGTCGGGCCGCCGGAGCCGTGGCTGCCGGTGGTGCGGGAGATGCCGTTCGTGCGCCGCGCAACCGTGCAAGAAGCGCAACTGGTCGTCGAGCTACGTGACGCGGACACTGATGCGCCGGCTCTGGTACGGGGACTGGTTGGGGCCGGCGCGGACGTCCAGCGGATCGCCGAGCTCGATTCGCACCTCGAAGAGGCGTACCTGTCGATTGTTGGCGAGCGGAGCCCATCGCGCAACGGCAAGGAGGCGGTCCATTGATGGGGCGGGTTCTGGCTGTCGTCTTCAAGGAACTCGACGAGGTTCGGCACAGTCGGCTGATTCTTTCGACGCTCATCGTTCCGACGCTGCTGTACGTCGCCCTGCCGCTCTGGCTGCTGAACGGTGGCTTCGCGAGTAGCGCGCTTGGCGAGCTTGGTGATGTCGGCGTGCGGGAGATCGGCGGTCTTCAGCGTTCGATGACGTACCTACAAGGGCTGTCGGCCGCCGAGGCCATTCAGGTGCTGATCGTCGATCAGGTGCTGATCCTGTTCATGCTGGCGCCCCTGTTCATCCCGCTCACCATCGCCAGCTACAGCATCATCGGTGAGAAGCAGGTCCGGACCCTCGAGCCGTTGCTCGCCACTCCGATCGCGACCAGCGAGCTACTGCTCGCCAAGGCACTCTCGGCAATCGTGCCGGGGGTGCTGATGACCTGGTTCAGCTATACGGTGTTCCTGTTTGGAGCGCGGGCGTCGGTCAGCGAGCGCGTCTTCAGCTTCATCCTCGGCCCGACCTGGATCGTGGCCTTCGCACTGGTTACGCCACTGTTCGCGTTGCTGGCCGTCAATATCGCGGTGATCGCGTCCTCACGCGCGAACGACCCGCGTGCCGCTCAGCAACTTGGCGCGGTCGTAATCTTGCCGATCACGGCCATCCTGTTGGCCCAGGTGACGGGCGTCGTGCGCCTGGATTGGATAGCGATGCTTTCGGTTGCGGTCGTTACCGCGATCGTCGATGCCGGGCTCCTCTGGCTGGCAGTACGCCTGTTCAATCGCGAGACGATCCTGACCCGCTGGCGCTGAGCACCGTCTAAGCGTCTGTACCGGCCGGCGAAGAACGCCGGCCCGCCCGAAGGCAGAACAGCGTAGGCCGAAGCAACCCACCTCGGCCCGGGGGCCATCTCGCGATACGGGGCAGCGGTGCCGGGCGGCGGGTTACCGGCCATCGCGCAGGACTTCCAGCAGGCGCTCGGCGACGACCCGCTCTTCGCCATCCGCGAGCGTGCTCGGATTCACCACCAGCCCGCCGCGTGGCGTGAGGCCCTGCGAGACACAGATTGGCAGGTCGCCAGCCTCGAGGGCATTCACGACGTCGTACGCCGTCATCCCAAGGACCTCTTCGTCGAGCCAGATCTCGGCGCGTGGGATGCCGCCGTCTGGCCGGGTCAAGGTGCAGCGAACGCCGCGCACACCGTCGAGCACTTCGGCCAGGCGGTACACACGCGCTGCCTGGGCCGCAAGCTCCGCCTCCTCGTCGTACGCGAGGTACCGTTCGAGCGCCACCAGCAGCCCGACGATCTGCTCTTTGCCGACCTTGCAGGACCGCCCGATGCCGTGATGCGGCGGGCCGAGCAGCCGTCCACTGCGAAGGTCGTCGCGGCCGGCACGCCAGATCTGAGGATAGACGTCCATGTCGAGCATCTGGAGCCTTGCTGACTCGATCGCGTCGCGCCGCCCGACGAGGATGCCGGAGCCTTGGGGACCGCCAATGGCCTTGCCCCCCGAGTACGCGACCAGATCGGCGCCCTCCGCGATGAAGCGGCGCAGGTTAGCGCGGGGTGGTAGCGTCGCTGCTGCGTCCACGATCACCGGCAGGCCGTGCCGGTGCGCGATGTTCACGACCTCGGGCAGCGGCACGGTCCCAGGAGTGGTCATGATCGGGCAGGCGATGGCGACGGTCCGTGACGAGATTGCCGCTTCGATCTGCCAGGGATAGTGGCAGCCAGCTCCCGGCGCACCCAGGTACCCAACTTCCACGAACTGCGCGCCTGCCGCTCGGATGGCGTGATCGTAGGCATTGCGGTGACCGCGCTGGACCACCACTTCGTTGCGCCCATCGCGTACCAGGGGCAGACTGTCCATCCGCTCGAGGTCGAAGCCGGCGAGGCACGCGGCGGTTCCGAGCAGCAGCGCGCCGGCCGCGCCGGTCGTGACCAGGCCGGCTTCGGCGCCGGTCGCTGCCGCCAGGATCTCGCCGGCACGAGACTGAAGCTCGTCGATCTGGACGCATGCCTGCGCGGCCTCGGCCATCGCCGCCGTGACCTCCGGCGCTAGCCGATGCCCACCGAGCCGGGTCACCGGCCCGGCTGCGTTGACGATCCGCCGAACGCCGAGCCGCTCGTAGATGCCGCCCGCCTCAGTCGTCAGTTCGCCCATCAGTGGGTTTGCCGCCACGCGTCGTACTCCCTCAGTGTGTCCTCATTGGGCGGGTAGACGCCCCAGAGCGAGTCGCCGCGCTGGATCCGGGTCAAGAGATACTCTTCGAGCCGGTCTCGGCTGCCGGCCGTCGCGGCGACCGCCGCTGCAAGGTGGCGAGGAATGACCACGACGCCATCCGAGTCGCCGAAGATGACGTCGCCGGGTCGTACCATGATCCCGCCGCAGCCGATTACCGAGTTCATGTCGGCGGCGTGGTGGATGGTCGGACTGGCCGAAGCGTGCACCCCGCCCACGAATGCCGCCAATCCCACCGCCCGGATGCCAGCCACGTCCCGCACGGCCCCATCGGTCACGAAGCCGGCGGCGCCGCGGGCCTGCATCCGCGCCACCAGAATCTCGCCGAGCGTGCCCGACCGCAACTCACCGCGGGCGTCGATAACCAGCACCTCGCCCCGTCCGATCGTCTCGATCGCCTTGCGCTGTGGGTGCTCGCGGTTGGCGTGCGCGCCGAAGTTGTCGAGATCCTCGCGGGCCGGGACGTAGCGGAGCGTGACAGCCTCGCCGACCATCTTCATGCCAGGGTCGAGCGGCGCAACGCCGGTCATGAAGCTATGGCGAATGCCGAGTTTGAGCAACTCTGACGTCACCGAGGCGGTGGTTGCCTCGCGGAGCGCATCGAACGTGCCGTCCGACAGCGGCTCCAGACCTTCGACGAGCATGATCCTTCTCCCCCGGGCCGGCAAGGTCGGGCCGCAAGCGCGGTGCTCCTGCACGTGGCCGCTGGCCAGCAGTGTAGCGTGCCCGGCCAGGCGCTCGTAGGGCGGTAGGGCGGTAGGGCGGTAGGGCGGCAGGGCGGTAGGGCGGCAGGGCCGTAGGGCGGCAGGGCCGTAGGGCGGCGTCAGTGCGGCGAGACCAGAAATCCGGCTGATATACTGAGCGGACGTGCCCTGGCTGCCCCGCAGCGGCCCGGCTTCCTGGAGCAGTCACGTGAGCAAGCGAATCGTCGTCACTGGCATGGGTTGTCTGACGCCCCTTGGCCCGGACGTCGAGAGCACCTGGCAGGGAATGGTGGCCGGCCGGTCTGGCGTGCGTCGGGCCACGTTGTTCGACACCACCGATTTCGACGTCAAGATCGCGGCCGAAGTGCAGGACTTCGATCCGACCGTTGTGGTGAGCGCCAAAGAGGCACGTCGTCTCGACCGCTTCATCCAACTTGGCCTGGCGGCGGCGAAGCAGGCATGGGACGATGCCGGCCTCACGGTGACCCCAGACAATAGTGAGCGGATTGGCGCGATCTCCGGCTCTGGGATTGGCGGGATTGGCAGTCTGGGCGAGGGCTTCAAGACGCTCTACACCAGGGGGCCGTCGCGGGTGAGCCCGTTTCTGGTCGTGCAGATGCTGGTCGATCTGCTGCCGGGCCAGATCTCGATGCTGCTCGGGCTGCGCGGCCCGAACTTCAGTGTGGTCTCAGCCTGCGCCACGAGCGGCCATGCCATTGGCGAGGCCGCCGAAGTCATCAAGCGCGGCGATGCTGACATCATGATCGCTGGCGGCGGTGAGGCCGGCGTCGTGCCCATCGGGCTGGCAGCATTCCACGCGATGCGCGCGCTGTCGATCCGCAACGATGAGCCCGAGCGGGCAAGCCGGCCCTTCGATGCCGGCCGCGACGGCTTCGTTATGGGTGAAGGCGGCGCGATGCTCGTACTCGAGTCGCTGGAGCATGCCCTGGCACGCGGTGCGAGGATTCACGCCGAACTGGTGGGGTACGGCGCGACGGCCGATGCGCATCACGTCAGTGCTCCGTCCGAGGAAGGTGAGGGCGCGGCCCGAGCCATGCGGATCGCGCTCACCAAGGCCGGCCTGTCACCGCGTGACATCGACTACGTCAACGCGCACGCAACCTCGACGCCGCTCGGCGACCGCTCCGAGACGGCCGCCATCAAGCTGGCGTTTGGGTCGGCGGCACAGGATGTGCCCGTCTCCTCGACCAAGTCCATGACCGGCCATCTGCTCGGGTCAGCAGCGTGCGTCGAGGCGATCGCGTGTATCAAAGCTATTCAGGACGGGATCGTGCCGCCGACGATTAACCTCGACACGCCGGATCCGTCCTGCGACCTCGACTACGTGCCCAATCAGGCACGCAAACGGCAGGTGAATGCTGCGCTCTCGAACGCGTTTGGCTTCGGGGGTCACAACAGTGCCTTGATCTTCACGGCGTTCCGAGGCTGACGCATCGTGCCGCCGACGGACTGGCTGGATGAAGTTCGCCGTGCTCTGCTGCACGTCCAGGCGAGCGACGCAACCGAGGTCGAGATCGTGCAGGGCACGTTTCGCCTGCACGTCCGACGTCGCCCGGGTGCGCGCGCTCCATCGGTTGTCGGGCAGCCAGCGTCGTCCGCCGCCCTCGCCGATGCAAGCGCGGTTGTGGCGCCGCTCACTGGTGTGTTCTACCGCTCGCCGTCGCCCACAGCGGCAACGTATATCGAGGTGGGCGATGAGGTTGCGCCTGATACGGTGGTCGGGCTGATCGAGACGATGAAGATCTTTAGCGAAGTGCTCGCGGAACGGAGCGGGCGCGTCGCGGCAGTCCTGGCCGAGACCGGCCAGCTCGTACATGCGGGAGAGGCGCTGATGACGATCGAGGAGCCTGCGAGCAGGCGAGCGGGACAGGCGACACAATGAACGCCGCAAACGTCAGGATTGCCGGTTGGGGGAAGTACCTTCCGTCTCGCGTGATGGACAACCACGAGCTGGAGTTGCTGGTCGACACATCGGACGAGTGGATTCGCAAGCGGACGGGTATCGTCGAGCGGCGGATCGCTGCGAACGACGAAACGACCTGCACGATGGCCGTCGCCGCTGCCCGTCCCGCGCTCGAGATGGCTGGCGTGGATCCGGCCGACCTCGACCTGATCGTCGTCGCGACGGGCACCCCGGACCATCCGAACTTTCCCGCGACCGGGTCGCTGGTGCAGCGGGAGCTTGGCGCTCTGCGCGCGGGCGCGTTTGACATCGGCGCCGGGTGCGCGGCGTTCGGCTACGGGCTGGTAACTGGCGCGCAGTTCGTCCAGTCCGGAGCGTTGGCCAACGTCCTGGTGATCGGTGCAGACGTGATGTCGCGGATCATCGATTGGCGGGATCGCGGCACCTGCGTCCTCTTCGGCGACGGCGCGGGCGCGGTCGTGCTCCGGCGCACCGCGCGCCCAGGTGGCCTGCTCTCGTTCGTGCTCGGCTCAGATGGGTGCGGCGCGCCGCGCCTGCTCGTGCCGGCCGGCGGCTCCAGTCAGCCAGCCAGCCACGCGTCGGTTGAGGAGCGGGCACACTACCTGAAGATGGACGGCCGTGACGTCTTCCGGTTCGCGACCCAGGTCATCCCAGGCTCGATGCTCCAGGCGCTCGAAAAGGCTGGACTGACGGCGTCTGAGCTTGCGCTGGTGATTCCGCACCAGGCCAATAGCCGCATCATCGAGCATGCCCGTGAAAAGCTGGAGCTCCCCGCCGAGCGGGTATTCATGAATGTCGACCGTTATGGGAACACGTCGTCGGCATCGATCCCGGTCGCACTCTGCGAGGCGCTCGAACAGGGCCGGATCGCCGAGGGCGACGTGGTGGCAATGTGCGCCTTCGGCGCGGGGCTGGCCTGGGCGGCGACGATCTGGCAGTGGAACTAATGCGACAGGAAGGTCTTGCCAGAAGACGACGTGGCGTGTCACGATGTGATGGGCAACGTCGCCCAAAATTTGCCGACAATTGAGGTCGGTGCTCCGGTGCTGGAGGAATGTTCCGATGCAAGCGCCAACGCGGTGCGATCACTGTGACGCCGCGCTCGGGGACGAGCGGATCGAACGAGACCGTAAGCGGTTCTGTTGCCTGGCCTGTCTGACGGCGTTCGACCGAGGCGAGACTAAGGCGATCAGCCCTCACGCGCATACAACCGTGCAGGCCCGCACGCCGGTCGTGATCGCGTAGCCCTGTTCGCGGCCGCTGTCGTACTACTCGCTGGCGGGTGAGCCAACTGACACGTATCGCGTCATGCGGCTCACCCGCCCACGTCAGCCAGAGGCTCTCCGGCCTGGCCCTCGCCGGCACCTACCAGCTATGCAGGTGGGTGTCGCTCTTTTCGTAGTTCCGTTCGGGCACGTCCAGTTCTGGGTCGCCAAGATGTCGTCGGAAGACGTTCATCAGCCGGTCGATGTCGAACGGCTTGGCGACGGCATCGCTGACCAGGGCACGATCGTCAGGCGTCAATTGCAGCGCATTGCCCGCAACGATCACCATCGGCGCTTCGGCGGTGTCCTCGTTGCCTCGGAGCGCGTGTAACACCTCGATGCCGTCGCGGTAGGGCAAGCTCAGGTCGAGGACGATCAGGTCGGGGCGGCGGTCCCGCGCCATCTTCATCGCCTCGCGGCCGTCCCAGGCGCGCAGGGCCCGGTAGCCCTCTTCGCGCAACAAGGCGACGAGCAGGCCGCCGATGGTGGCATTGTCCTCGACGACCAACACACATTTCCGACGGGGCGTCCCTGCCGCCGTGCCGTTCTCGGTTGACGCCTGCGCCTCGCTCGGCTGTGGGCGGGCGCGAATGGTTTTGGGACGGGCGTGATGGACCTTACGCTGAGGCTTTCCGCGCATTGCTTCCTTCAGCGTAACGATAGCAGAAGCGGCCGCCGCTGGGCTGCGAGTGCACAAGGGCACTGAGTTTCCACACCGACCGGTACACGCAGCGGCGGCAGACGGCCGGTCTGGCCGCGAGGTCTGGCCGCGAAGCCGAGCCGTCGACGCGGCGGCGGAGTTGTTCGTTCGGCGGGTCTGCCCGCC
>JADLFM010000201.1 GCA_020845495.1 Chloroflexota bacterium | reverse complement strand
CTCACGGCCCGGCGCCTCGGCAACAGCGACCTGGCGCAGCTCTTCTACGCCTCCTGGTGTCCCGAGCTGTCGCGGGTCCAGCGGCTCCGACGCGATCTCGCCGAGTACGCCACCCTGGTCGTCCAGGCCGACCGCTCCAACGGAAAGGGCTCCTGATGCCACTCCTGAAACTCCGCCGAAACCGAGACCACCAGCACGGACTCAGTGCCGATGGGAGGCGCTTCGCGCTCGGCACGCGCTCCCTCGCCGATCTCGTTGCACCGGCAGTTCTTGAGGTCGCTCGCGACCACGTCCGCCTCGACTATCAGTACGCCCGCACGCTCGCCGTGACCGGCTACCCGCGAAGCGTCGGCGCAGGGTGGCTTCAGCCGCTGATCGACTTCGAGGAGCCGATCGAGCTCAGCCTGCATTTGCTCCCGCTTGAGACCGGCCAGACGGTTCGAGCCCTCACTCATAAGATGGTGCAGCTCCATTCCTCGCGTCTGCTGGAGGCTCGTGGAGGGCGGCTCGCCGATCCCGAACGCGAGGTCGCCTACGAGGATGCGGAGCGCCTGCGCGACGCCCTACAACGCGGCGAGGAGAAGGTGTTCTCGGTCGGGCTGTACATCCTGCTGCGCGCCAGTTCGCTCGCCACCCTCGACGACCTGACGCGTCGGGTCGAGGTCACGCTCGACGGCATGCTGGCCCACTCGCGGGTCGCCATCTTCGAGCAGGACGCCGGCTTCCGCTCGTGCTTGCCGGAGGGCCAGGACTATCTCCTGGTCTCGCGCAACCTGGACACGTCGTCGTTGGCGACCACCTTCCCGTTCTCGTCCAGCACGCTCACCATGGAGCGCGGCGTCCTCTACGGCATCGCGAAGCACAACGCGTCGCCGGTGATCTTCGATCCGTTCGACCCGAGCCTGGAAAACGCCAACGCCGTCGTCTTCGCCAAGTCCGGCGCGGGCAAGTCGTACTTCACCAAGCTGATGGCGCTGCGCAGCCTGCTGTTCGGGGTCGATTTCCTCGTGATCGATCCGGAGGACGAGTACCGGACGCTCTGTGACGCAATTGGCGGCCAGTACATCCGCCTGGCCAGTTCGTCGGGGCAGTACCTCAACCCATTCGACCTGCCGCTGCCCGACGACGACTGGGAGGGCCGCGATCTGCTTGCCGAGCAGGTCGCCTCCCTGCTCGCGCTCCTCGAGATCATGCTGGCCGAGCCGGGGCGCCCGCTCGGCTCGTACGAGCGAGCGATCCTCGACCGTGCGCTCTACCGGACCTACGCAGCTAAGGGCATCGAGCCGGATCCCAAGACGCACGGCAAGCGGGAGCCGATGATGCGCGACCTTCTGGTTGCGCTCGCAGATGAGCCGGGCGACACCGCGGCCGACCTCGCCACGCGACTCGAACGGTATGTGAAAGGCTCCCTGGCCGGCATCTTCGCCTCCCCGACCAATGTCGCCCTGGACCGACGGTTCGTCGTCTTCAACGTCCAGTCCCTGGAGCCCGAGCTACGGCCGCTCGGCATCCACTTGATTGCCAACTTCGTCTGGAACCAGGTGCGCCGAACACGCCGGCCGCGACTCCTGATCATCGACGAGGCCTGGTCGCTGATGCAGTACGCCGAGGGCGGGGCGTTCCTGGCTGCTATGGCCCGACGAGCACGGAAGTACTACCTCGGCCTGGTCACGATCACCCAGGATGTCGCTGACTTCCTCGACGCCGACCATGGCCGGACCGTGCTCGCGAACGCGTCGATCAAGCTGCTCATGAAGCAGGACGCCTCGACGATTCAGCCGGTGGTCGGGGCCTTCCAACTGTCCGACGACGAGCGGCAGTTCCTGCTGGCGGCAGCCAAGGGCGAGGGGCTGTTCTTCGCGCGGGGCAGCCACGTCGCGATTAAGGTCGAAGCCAGCCCGGCCGAGCACCGGCTGGTCACGACGGCTCCGCGGGAGCTCGCTGAGCGGTCTGCTGCACCGACGGAGTCAGCGTCTGCCGAGGCCGATCGACCCGTGCTGCCGCTCACACCGCGCCGCCGTCTCGGATCGACGGGAGCGGCCCGATGAGCACGGTCCTCAATCGGCGCCACGACGTCGATGCGATCAAGCGCGATCATCCCCTGGCCCGGGTGGTGACGAGCAGCGGCGTTCGCCTGACTCGATCCGGGCCGAGCAGCCTCAAGGCCCGCTGCCCTTTCCACGATGACAAGCGGCCGTCACTCGTGATCGACGAACGAGACGACCATTTCCACTGCTACGGCTGTCGGGCCCACGGCGACGTGATCAGCTGGGTGATGCGTCGCGAAGGGATCAGCTTCACGGCAGCATGCGATCTCCTGTCGGGGCAACCCGCACGGCCGCGCCCAGCCCTTGCCACACCTCCGGCATCAGGAGCCGATCGGGCCAGACGTTGGGATCGGTTGACGCTCGCCGAGCAGGTCGTCATGAACATCGCAGGGGCGGTGTACCACCACTCGCTCTGGCGAGAGCCACAAGTGCTGGCCTATCTGCACGACCGTGGCATTCCCGACTGGGTGATCCGCCGGTGCTGGCTCGGGTACGCCGACGGGGAGTCGCTGGAGCGGTTCCTCCGCCCGAGACGGCGCATCGAGGTCGCCCAGGACCTGGGGCTGCTCCATCGGCCGAGGCATCGGGGACCCGACTCGGCGCTGCGCGAGGTCATGGACGGCCGCATCGTCGTCCCCGAGATTCGGGGCGGCCAGACCGTGTGGATGATCGGTCGGAGCCTCAATGACTTGACGAGCCACCCGAAGTACCTGGCGCTCGGCGGCGAGCGTCCGGTGCTCGGATTCGAGCGAGCCGTCGGACGGAAGGAGGCGATCCTCTGCGAGGGGGTCTTCGACTACCTGACGGCAGTGAGCTGGGGGCTGCCCGCCTTCAGTCCCTGCGGCACGCACATCCCCGGCGATCGGCTTGGCTTCCTGGCCCGCGCGGAGAGGGTCTTCGGCGTCTTCGACGGCGACACCGCCGGCGATGAGGCGGCAGCCCGATTCGGCGTAGACCTCGGGAGCCGCTGGAGGCCGATCCGTCTCCCGGACGGCAGCGACCTCAACGACCTCGGCCAGCGCCCGAACGGCCGTGACTGGTTCTTCCGTCTCCTCAGCGCCGCCCGGATCGGCGCCAGATCGGAGGTGTCCGGTGTCCCGGCGAGGTAGGCGTTCAGCGCGGCTCCGACAGCGCCAGCGAGCCCGGCTCCGTCTGGCCGTGCTGCGGCTGGGCGGCCGCCTCGGTTGGGGGCCACGCGACGTCATCGGCTTCGCCGAGGCGCTGACGAATCGCCCCTGGAGGCAGTGCGGTCGCCACGAGCTCGAAGCGGTCCGCGACGAGTACCTCGCCCTGCTCTGGGCGATTCGGCGCCGCGCCGCGCGGAGAGGTCACTACCTTCCGCTGCCGATTGATGCTGCCAGTGAGGTCTACGGCCATGCTCTTCCGAGCTAACGGTCGGTCAAGCCCCGCTCCGGCGTCGGAGCTCGTCGAGATCGTGACGCCGCGCACGAACGCCGCGATCATCACCCCCGCCGAGAACCTGTTGGCGGCGATCACGCTCGACGAGCCTTTCGGGCTCGAGATCGCCGCGACCGCCCAGGCCAGGCGATTCGTGGCACGCGCCGGTAGTCCGCAGACGCGGCAGCATCTTCAAGATCAGCTCGGGGTGGCGTACCCCCAGGCCGATCTACGCCACCTCGACGTCGAGCAATTCCCGGGGCTCGACCCGGCCTGGCGCCATCCGGACGAGCAGGTATCGGCGTGCACGCTGGACCTCGGCAGGCCGCTGTACCTGCCCCTCCGCATCTTCCGCGATCCCGAGGTTGCTGCCGATCGGGCGGCCCAGGCCGATCCCGTGCTCGGCATTCTTGGGGCGCTCGGCGATCTGCCGGCCGGCTGGCGGGCGCTCAGCCAATTGGTCCTCAAACCGGCCCCGGATGACTGGTGCAAGGACTATCTGCGCCTGGCGGTCGAGCATCCCCTGGCGTCCGAGCGGGCCGGTGAACGAGCGGACACATCGCTCGCGCCGGTGTTCATGCTTGCCGGGATCCTGACCGCAGGCTGCCTCGCTTTCCAAGGGTATCAGTGGTTTCAGGGCGGCCAATGGCTGAACCTCGCCCTCCTGGTCGGTGGCATCGCGGTTGGGGCGCCAGCATCCGTCCTCCTCGCCCGACGTCTGCTCCAGAAGACCGTCTACGACATGCGCATGGTCCAGGAGAAGATCAGCCGGATCGCGTTCGCAGCCGAAATACGGCTGGCGGTCTTCGCCCCGGACAGCGAGCCTGAGACGGCCGTCGCGGCGCGACGCGACCGACTAGTCGCGGCCTACCGCCAGTTCAATCTGGCGGCCGGCAACGCCCTGGTCCAGGGGCGCCTCCGAGGCGGTGATCACGACCTCAGACTGCTCGCACCACTCGCGCGAGCGCGAAGTGCGAACGTCCTCAACACCCGCGAGTTGGCGGGACTCTGGCACCTGCCCCAGGCACAGGCCAACGTGCCGCTCCTGGAACGTACGGGACCTCGCCGACACCTGCCAAGGCCGTACACGGTCACGCACGGTTGCCGCATCGGCGTCTCCGCACATCAGGGACATACCGTGCCCGTCGCGCTCCCCGACGAGCTCTTGCGACGTCATTTGCTGCTGGTCGCCAAGACCCGCCGGGGGAAATCCTCGCTGCTCCTGCGCATCGCGGAGTACGTCATGGAGTCGAGCTCCCTGGGCGGCCGACCACCGATGCTCATGCTCGTCGATCCGCATCGGGACCTGGCGCAGGCCGTCCTCGGTCTGGTGCCGCCGCATCGCCGCGACCACGTCGTGTACCTCGATGTGTCGAACCGGGGCCGACCGTTCGGCCTGAACCTGCTCGATGTGGAGCTCGGCTGGGACCGCGACAAGGCGGTGTCGAACGCCCTGGCGATCTTCCGACGTGAGTTCGATCGCTTCTGGGGACCTCGGATGGAGGACGCCTTCCGCTTCGGGCTGCTCACGCTGTTCGAAGCCAACCTGGCGATCTGCGCAGACGATGCCAACGGGCGGGGCCGGCAATACACGATCCTCCAGGTGCCGACCGTCCTCACCCATGAGACGTTCCGGAAGACGGTGCTGAACAGCGTGAGCGATCCGGTCATCAATGCCTGGTGGTCCGGATACTTCGATCAGCTCGACCGTCGTCTGAGGGTCGAAATTTCCAACCCAGTAGCGAGCAAGGTCAATAAATACGCCGGGTCGAGCGCGGCGCGCTCGATCGTCGGCCAGCCCCGCTCGACCATCGACCCATCGGGCTGGCTGCAGTCCGGAGCCATCATCGTCGTCAACACGGCCAAGGGGACGATCGGCGAGGACACGGCGGCCCTGATCGGCGGGAGCCTCATCAATCTCGTCAGCCTCCTCATCGGTGAGCAGGCTGTGCTACCGGATGCCCAGCGACGGTCGTCCACGCTGATCGTCGACGAGTTCCACACCATGCCCGGCGCGGACTACGAAGGGATCCTGTCCGAGCTATCGAAGTACGGCGCCAGCCTGATCCTCGCCACCCCGAGTCGGGCCCGACTCGAAGCGCTCGATCGCGATCCGGGACGGTCGCTCCGCGCGACGGTCTTCGCCAATCTCGACGGCCTGTTCGCCTTCCACACCAGCGCAGAGGACGCCCGTTACCTGGTCCAGGAGCTCGGCGAGGAGATCGACGAGCACGACCTGGTCGAGCTCGGCGAGCACCAGTGCTACGCCAAGCTCTCGGCCGGCGGCGAACGCCTGCCGACGTTCTCCGTCGCGCTCGATCCCCCTCCGGCGAGCAATAACGGCCTCCGCGATGACCTCGCCGAGCAATCTTCGGCCCGCTACGGACGCGACGTGAGGGCGGTCGATGAGGATCTCCGATCGGCGCTAGCCCGGATCGAGCTGCTCCAGGGGCCGCATGCCGTCGACGACAAGTCCCAGCAGAACGGCAAGGGCGCCGACTCGCCGGGCAAGGTCAAGAACGAGGCCGCGTCCTCGACCAAGAACGTGCGCACGAAGAACAGGAAGTACGCAAAGCAGGCGAAGCCCGGTGCGGCCCTGCAGTCGACCTTCCTCGGCCGAGACCATGACGCTGTCGGCGGCGACGAGGAGCCGACCGACTCGGGCGAGCCGACGTCAGATGAACTGTCCGACGAGGAGGAGGCCGGCGTGCCATGAGCAGCCATCCATGCTGGCGCGATATCGAAGCTGCGGCCAGCCGTCTGACCGAAGGCGACCGACGCCTCCTGCTACTCCTGGTGCACCTGCCGCTGATCTGGGAGGCCGCGATCGAGCGGCTACTCGGCCTGCGAGGCGGGGCCTCGGTGTACCGCTACCTCGCTCGGCTCCGTTCCATGGGGCTCGTGGGCGAGATGCGAGTGGCGCTCAGAGCCAGGCGCAACCCCGGCCTGCTCCACCTGACCGACCTTGGACTCGCGACCGTGGCCGCCGATCAACGCGTCGATCCGACTGTGCTGGCACGACAGGCTCGGCTGCGAGATACCGATCTGGCCGACAGGCTGCCGGGCCTGCCTCAACTGCTCTCACTCTATGACCTGCTGGTGTCCCTGGCCGACACCCGTAGTGGCCGAATCGATCTGCTAGCCTGGGAGTTGCCGTGGCGGCGAACCTTCAGGCGCGCGACACGCGGCACCCCAATCGTGGTCGAGGCGCCGGCACATGTGGTCCTGTCATGGGACGTTCGGGCCGCCGCGTTCCTCCTGCTGCCCGATCTCGCGACGGCGCCACTCGGCATCCATCGCCGGATGCTCTCACGCCTCCTGACCCTTCGCAAGTCGTACACCGAACCGTTGCCGACGCTGGTCATCGCGACGACCGACGCTCACCAACGCGGCTGGCGCCGGCTGCTCGACGCTGTCGCACTGTCCGAGCGAGAGGCACCGCTTGTCGCTCACGTGGCGACGTGGAGCGAGCTGCACAACGATCCTGCGGAGGTGGGCCGAGCACTCCCATCCCCCGATTCGATCGAAGTCTACGCAGTCAGGCGCCTGCGGGTGACGCCCCTGGTGCCGAGGCTGCCCGGTAGCCGTATTCCCCGGCCGATCGGACCGGATTTCGGATCTCGTTTGCCGAGCATTTCTCGCCTGCTGGCAGTGAAAGGCCTGGACCGGGAGCTGCTGGACGTAATCGGCCGCCACCCGTTCCTCTCGTCCGATAGCCTGGCGACGATGCTCGGATGGAAAGGCGGGCGCCTTCGGGAGCGCCTGAAGCGGATGATCCAACTCGGATTTGTGCGTCACGTCGAGCCCGGCGAAACCCGAGCTCGGACCGATGCCGAGTTGATCGAGCTAACCGTGGACGGAGTCGAGCTCGTCGCTGCTCAGCAGGGGCTCAGCGTTGCACAGGCCGTTCGTTACAACGGCCTGGTCGGCGGCGGTCCCCAGCGAGAGATCGGCGCACGCCATGTACTGCTCAGGAATCTCGAGCACACCATGGGCGCCGACGCCATCTTCGTCGACCTATATCGACGCCTTGGCGCGGCAACCGCGACTTCGGGGGGAGACGCCGTCGTGGAGTGGCGGAATGCTGCCGCCTGTAGTCGACGGCGGGCAAGGCCCGATGGGTATGGGATGATCCGTCGCCACAGCCAGACCTTCGGCTTCTTCCTGGAGTTTGATCGCGGCACGATGAGCGCGCGTGGCTACCGCTCGAAGTGGTCCGGTTACTACCACTACCACGAGAGCCGGGCCTTCGAGCGTGACTACGACGGCTTCCCGACCATCCTGCTTGTGACGACCGACAACGCGAGCGAGGAGCGGATCGCTCGATCCGCACGCGCGGCGTCCATCGGTCGAGCCACGCCACTTCCGCTCCTGCTCACGTGCGAATGGCGGGGCAAGCTCGATCCGTCAAATCCGGACGGCTTGGTCGGCCCGATATGGCGTGAGCCTGACGGTGCGTTCCATGAGCGTCGACGCTGGCCGGACATCTCACCTACGTGAAGGTGTATTGGCTCGTTTTGCAAATCACTACCCGCGAGGCATCTCCGGTAGACGAATTGGCCCCTCTGCGCCAGCAGGACATCCACCTGACGGCCTTCGACTCTCCATTCCGGACCGGCACAGTCAGATCAGATTGAGCTTCGTGACAGGCAAGGACACCCGGCGATGAGCACCCCCCGAGACATGTCAGCACATGCACGCGAGGATCGTGGTGAGGCGGGCGGTGTCGATGAAACGTTCACCGCCTGCCTCAATCGCCATATCCGCCGTTCTGGCCTGTCTCTCTCGCAGCTGGCGCGTCGCTCGTGGCTGGACATCAGCTACGTGTCACGCCTCGCGAACCTCAAGAGCGACCCGCTGAACCCTCGCCTTGGCGACCCGACCGACCATCGCCGCCCGAGCCGCGACGCCGTGATCCGCCTCGGCTTGGCGATGCAGTTGCCGCTGGAGTCCTTGGACGAGCTGTTGATGGCGGCGGGGTATGCTCCTCTGGTTCGGTAGTCGGCGTCGGCTCCGTCTGAGTGGCCGCCTCCCGATTGGACCTCAAACTCTGTTTCGGCCGTCGACCTTTCGGCAGGATTTGAAGGCCGGCGAGCGTCGACTGCTTCGGCTTGATCGCGGCCAGCTTCGCCTCGGCGAGTCCGAAATAGTAGTCGGTCATCTCGTAGCTCTTGTGACCGGCCCAGCGCCTGACCATCGACGGATTCTCGCCGTCGAGCGCCTTCTCGGTCAGGAAGTTGTGCCGGAAGAGGTGCGGGTGGATCGGGATGACCACCCCCGACTTCGCCAGGCGGTCCCTGAGTCGACGGATGATCAGCCCAACGGCGTTCTCGTCGAGCGGCGTGCCTTTCCAAGTGCAGAAGAACCGGTCCGTGGTCAGTGAGCGCGGCGCCTTGCGCCGATGACTGGTGTCTCCGGTGGCTGCCCGCTGGCGGATCGGGGTCGTCGCCAGCTTGGTACGCCACTTCAGGTAGTTGTGGCAGACCGCGACCGCCTCATCAGAGAGCGGGATCACGCGCCACTCGTCGGTCTTCTGGCTGAAGACCTCGACGTAGTGCTCGCCCAGGTGGACACGCGCCGCCTGGAGATTCGCCAGCTCCTCCAACCGTACGCCGGTATCCATGAACATGCAGAAGATCGCCAGATTCCGTGCGCCGAGAAAGCCATCGGGGTTGAAGGTGGAGAGGATCGCCTGCTTCTGCTCGACGGACAGCGTGTCGAACTTCGGCCGCACGAACTTGGGGCGCTTGACGTCCTCGAAGCGGTCGCGCTCGGTCCAGCCCTTCTTGGCCATCCAGCGGGTGAACGCCTTCAGCCACTTGAAGTAGGTGGCGACGCTGTTCTCGGACAGCCCTTGTGCGCGTAGGTGGGCAAGGTAGCGGAAGCCTGCCGCCTCGTCGATGTCGCCAACGGTGGCATCCTCGCCGAGGAACTCTTGGAAGCGCGTCAGCGCCGTGCGATAGCCGCTGCCCGTCTGCCGCGCCTGCTCGGCGTCCTTCTTGGCCAGGAACTCGGCGATCGGCCCACGCTGGTCAACGCGATTCGGCCAAACGACCTGCTCGAAGAGCAGCTCGGAATCGTGGTCCATCTCCGCCCAGCTCCGTCGTCGTGGTGCCTTCATCATGGCAAGCCCACCCCTTCACGGGAATTGCCTGCCAGGCAAACCGACCGATCCGGCCCTGTAGTGTTTCCATCCATGGAGAAATACGGGGGTTTTCGCCCGTCTTCCGGATGCAAAGCGATCGCGACGCGATCAGGCGGCAGCGCAACACGCTACTCGAAGAAAAAGGACCCCATCGGGGTCCTCAAAGTGACACTCTGGTGGACCTGAGGGGAATCGAACCCCTGACCTCTTCCATGCCAAGGAAGCGGTCGGGGGTACGGGGTTTTGCGCTATTCCGGCCGCGTTCGTCCGCGATCCGCTGCCATGGAAGCCGCGCCGGGGCCCCAGGCTGCCAAAGCAGTTTAGGCCACCTTTTGCCTGGTAGGCAATTCCCAGACCATGTCGCGCTATGCGATGCTAACCGGATGGTCGCTGCGGCACAGCCGTATTGCGGTGGCCAGGAATGTTACCGAGGCTCGAGCCGGGAAGGTAGTCACCTCACGGCTCCGCGCGCATCACCTCCAGAGCGCCTCCTGCGCAGCCCCAGGCTTTCCTGATCGCCACGATCCGCGCCTCTGGGCCGTCGACTGATTTATCTCTTGCTTGCAGCCTCAGATCGCGGCACGAGCTCAACACGACTGCCGCACCGAAATCGACGGCGTTGGACTTCAAGGACTGCACCACGCGACGCAACTCCTCGACATCCCCGGCCTGAACGGCCGCGTCCATCTCGGCCAAAAGTGCGGGCGCCGCCTCCGTCAGCGGAACACCTCGCGGACATTGGTCCAGGCCAGACACAGCACCGCGACGATCACCGTGCCTACCACGATGTGCCAGAGATAGTGGACGGTCACGATCAGAGCGCTGACGGCCGCGAGTACTACCGCCAGGTTGGAGACAACCGAGACGACCTGTTGGCGAAGGAACGCGTCGACGATCAGGAATGCCACGACCAGCACCAGAAGATGCGGGCTGAGCTCGACGCGGCTGCCTTCCGTCATCAGCAGCCAGAGGACCGCCGCGACAAGCGCGGCGATGCTCAATGCGGACCACATCTCAGTGAGGCGGCGCAAGCGGTACGACGGCTCGGGCACCGGTCGCGCTAGCTTCGTGGCATGTGCTGCGGGCGGGTCCGCCTTTCCGACTGTGAGACGCGCCTGCCGCTCCTCGACGGCGGCGATCAAGGCGCCGGTCTCGTGTCGCGCGACTGGCGAGTCGCCTGCATGTTCTGGGTCAGGACCGCGAACGACGAGAATTCGTGGAGGCCCGAGCCGCCGGGGCCACCGGACAGGTAGATCAGCGGATCGGCGGCCGGCGTCGAGCTTGGACTGCGCATTCGCAGTTAGGCGAGCTCGATAGTGCGTCCGGCCGGCTTCTCGTAGTTCTCAGGGACGACGACGATGCCACAGTCGTACGTACGCCCCTCGACCTCGTCCTTCAGAGGCAGGGTCACGGGGCAGGGGATGATCTCCCACGAGTGGATGTCGCCGAGGTGCGGCACCTGCGCCGCCACCCGGCCGGCTGGCAGGAGTGTGGCCACCAGTCCCACGACGAGGAGGACGTGCCATGCCTTTGACGACTGACCGCGCAGACAGCCGATGATCCCCGGTGCCACCCTGGTCCTCCACTCGACCTCGACTGGCCGTGCGCAGGTGGTCAGGTCAGCGTCGGCAGCATGACCTGCTCGCCAATCACGTTAGGGGTCTCGAAGCCGCCGTTCGCGTGACAGATGTCCCTACCCGCACGGGACATCTGTCCCGTGCCGGGACGGTCAGACATGAGCAGGCGTGGCAATTCTCCGTCGACGGTTCCAGATCCGGACGTGGCAGCTCCCACGACCGTCAATATTCGGTCTGCGCCAATTGCCCTCGGGCACGGTCAGTCCGTCGCGGATGCTACGACGACGACGGGCGGTGAGGTCGCGCCAGTCCACTCCCGGTGAGCGACTCAAACAAGGAGGACGGGCGCTCCTAGGTCGTCCGGCACGGACTCATACCCGTGTGGGCTGAGAAGCCGGTCTTCAGTCGTTCCATTGAGGATCTGTTCAGGTCGGCGACTTCTATCGGCACCTCGAGGCCAGGCTCGGGCTCTGCCTGCCCAGAGGGTAGGTCGGACTCACGCTGGCGGCAGGCTCACGTGCTACGACGACGGGTGTTTTGCCTACGCGCCTTGACCCGCTTCCCGCAGCCTTTCTCCATGCTGCACCATTGCCGTGCCTGGTTGCGGCTCTCGTCATAGAACAACCATCCGCACGGAATGGGGCCGCCCGCGCCCGGGCACACCTTCACGCGGTCCGGTTCGTCCAGGGTCAGGAGCTCGACCGCCGAGTGCGCGACGGGCCAGAGGATGCCATCTGGCTCTCCCGCGTCGGGGTGCCAGCGCCAGCGATAGGCACGTCCTACCTGCTGCAGCGTCGCTCCGCCGAATGTCTGGACGTACTCCGCGCGGAGGCAAGCCAGGTCGTATCGATCTGGCTGGCCACCCCGCGCGATCGTCCAGAAGAGCCGATAGAGTGCCTCGCGTAAGGTGACCCCTCGCTCGAAGACCTCGCGCGCAATCTCAGGGCGCGACGCCTCGTCGAGCGTCCGCAGTGCCTGGTCCTCGGTGAGGAGATTCGCTCCTAATGCCCAGGCGACGAGATCGCGGTACTCCTCCAGGCAGTCGCGCCGCGTCTTCACGGCACCTGCCGGCGGCGTATACGGTGTCGGTCCGCCGCGTGGAACGATGGTGTTCGCAAAATCAAGGCAGACACGTCCGCCCAATCGCTGCGGCATACGAGCGCGGGACTCCACAAGGGCAGCTTGGCGCTCATCCATCATCGTCGATCCTTTGACTACCGGCAAAGTATAGCAACGCTTGTGGCACGCACACTGCTACCAGCATAATGGCAGCACGATGGTAGTCAGATTGGTGCATGTCGATCGGAAGGGGCGATGATGCAAGCGAATAGCACCGGACCGGGGGCGTTTGCCGTCGCCGATGCGGCGATCATCGATCCAGGGGCGTGGCGCGGCATCCTCGCGCGCTACCTCATGGTCGCCACGCTCGCCAGGCTCGCCGACGGCGGCATTCGCGTCGCGCTGGTCCTGCTCGCCCTCTCACGGACGTCCGACGCGGCCTTCGGCGGGGTGCTCGTGGCGTCGCTCCTGGTCCCGCACGTGGTTGCCGCACCCATCATCGGCGCCATCGCCGACCGTGTGCACAACCCTCGGTTGCTCCATGCTGTCGCGCTCACGACGTTCGCTGGCGTGCTGGCGCTCTGCGGGCTGCTCGTTGGACAGGTTCACGCGGTGGTGGTCCTGTGCGTCACCGCCGTTGGTGGCTGCCTCGGGCCGCTCATCACCGGTGGTCTGACCAGTCTCCTGGGCGACCTTATGCCCGACGAGCATCGGGAGCGCGCCTATGGGCTGGACATGGCGACCTACAACGTCGCCGGAATTGCTGGCCCGGCGCTGGCTGCGGTCCTCGCAGAGGCCGCAGGGCCGGGCGTCGCCGTGGTCGCCCTGGCCACGAGCGCCGGTCTCAGCGCGGCGTTGCTCGGGACCCTGCCACTTCGGCCGCGCGACGCGGTGAACGATCGGCCACGTCCGTCCATCATGCGAGGGATCGGCGTGCTGTGGGGGAACCGCACGTTGCGGGCGGCGACCATTGCCAGCAGCGTCGGCCACGTCGGTGTTGGTGCACTCCCGCTCGTGGCAACACTGCTGGGCGCGGAGTACGCAGCGCCTGCGATGGCGGGCGCACTCGTCTCCGCAGGCGCGATCGGCGGCCTGGTTGGATCGCTCGGCTACGTCCATCGACCGATCGGCGCGGACAAGCCGGCTCGGGTCGTGATGGGGTGCCTGCTCGCGAGCGCTGTGCCGCTCGCTCTCGCGTCCGTCGTGCCCGGCCTCGTGCCCAGTCTCGTGCTGTTCGGCGTAGCCGGGGTCTTCTCCGGGCCTCTTGGGAGCTCGCTATTCCTCGTCCGCGAACAGCAATCGCCCTCGGATGTTCGGGCCCAGGTCTTCGCGATCGGCGGGGGGCTGAAGTACGCCGCCTCAGCGCTCGGTGCCGCCATGGCCGGAATCGGCGCAGGCCTCGGCAACACGCAGTTGCTCATGATCGTAGCCGGATGTCACGTCCTTGGCGCAGCCATCGGCGTGTTGCTCCTCGGTTGGGAGGACACGGTCGGGCAGCGGAAGACTCGCTGGACGCCGAGCACATACCCATAGCTCGGAGTATCGCGCATGAGACAACCACTTCGGCTCAGCTTCTTAGGAATCGCCGAGAAATAAGTGTCGCATTGTGATGGCAGTGTGACGGGCGGCAGGGGCGGCGCGAGCTAGACTATCGGGCGATGGAGCCATTGGAGGCAATCAAGCGGCGCTTCGAGCTGCT
>JADLFM010000200.1 GCA_020845495.1 Chloroflexota bacterium | reverse complement strand
TCGTCCCTTCTTGGTAATGAGAGCGCGATCCGTGCGACGACGCTGGATCAAGCCAAAGAGCATTGAGCCGAAGATCAGGCTGCCAGTGAAGCCAAGGTAGACCTTGCTCGGTCCGCCCTCGGTGACCGCCAGGGGTGTCTCACCGAAGACTTCGTCACCATGTGGATCGCGGATGACGAGTCTCGCAACCCAGGTGCCGGTCGACGGCAGGCTAACCGAGCCGCGCGCGAGATATAGCCCGGTATCCTCGTTGTGTCCTTGCGCTGTCTGAGCACCGTGCTCATCGGTCGCGTGTACATCGGCGATGGCATGGTTGTCGGCAGGCTGCATGCTATGACCGGCCATGGGGGCAGCTTGGGCGTCGGCTGGCTGGGTGGCGGCGTGGGTGTCCGCGACCGGGGCAGGCCTTGCCGGCGCCGGAGTCGCTGGTGTGCCGTGGCCGTCGTGAGCGGCCATCGCTGCGCCTGTCATGGAAGCGTGGCTATCCGTGGCCACCTGCGGGCTCACGGTCGTGGCACCCTGAGAATCACCTGTCGGCTGTTGAACGTGAGCCGCCACCGGAGCGGCGTGAGCGTCGGCCGGAGTTGACGAGTGGTCGTCACCATCCTCAGCATGGCTGTGGTGATCGTCCTCGAGGTCACCAAGGACGGTTACACGCGTTAGTGGCACGGCCACGTGTCCACCGTTCGGCCCCTCCAGCGTCAGAAGCACGGCGTGGTCGGCGGGCAGGTCGCGGATCTGGACCGTCAACGTGTTCGACCCGGTCATGAGCGACGGCGAGTCGTTGGAGAGCTCGGCCAGGTGAGGGCCGGCGTCGATGTTGGTCAGCTTTGGCGTTCCACCTCCGGCCAGGACGGGGCTGGCGCCGGCTGCCAGTACCAGAGCGGCGAGGGCTACAGCAATTCGACGCATCTACTTCCCTGTCAATTGAATTGCCCTGCCGGACTGACCCCAATCTCACGTCCGACCAAGGCTCTGCGTGTAATACGGACGGAGCCTGAGTCCTCGCTGAGGCCAACCTGAGGATTTGCTGAGGAGCGGGCGAAGCCGGTTTCATCCCCCGTCACGGGTCGCCGTGCATGGAGGCCCGGGCAGTCCAGCAACTTCGAGTGGAGGTCCCGGGTCAGAGTTGAGCACCGTCAGCAGGCCGCGTTCACATGGCGGCGTGATGACGAGGTGAGCAGACCTGTCGCGACCCTCGCGGCACACAGGGCCGGTACCCGGAATGAAAGGAGGCAAGGACGGCCATGTGTCGGTGGCCGTCTTTGCCTCACGAGCACGTGTATCCCGGCGGATGGGTCTCGTCAGGGCGCCTCGCCGAGCCTAGCGACGAGCGGGCTCAGAGCGTTCGAGGTCAGCCCGCATCGATTCGAACTGCTCGCGCGTAATCTCGCCTACTGCATATCGGCGCCGCAGGATGTCGAGCGCTGAGTCCTCCGTCCGGGTGCTTTTTCCGGTGAGCGACCGGACCAGCAGCACGAGCCCGAGGATCACGGCGCCCCAGAACGCGACCATCGATAGCCAGCCGAGCACCATCCAGAGACCCCAGCCTGGTCCGTTCGAGTAGCCAGATCCCCACATCATGCCGGGGCCGCCGCCCATCATGCCCCAGCCGCCACCAAGCATCGGGACCAGCACTGCGACCAGCACGAGCACACCGAGCAGGATCCACAGTCCGCGATTGCCTTCTCTCATCTCAGACCTCCCCGGCCAGCCCACACGCCGTTCCCGGCAGACGCGCAGCGCGCACCTGTCCGAGTTAGGTGAGTGCATCCAGCGCCGCCCGGATCCGTTCTCTGGCTTCCTGTGCCACCTGGCGGATCGCGGGATTGTCGCCGACGATCCCGAGCGCCGCTTCCGGATCCATCATCTCGACCGTGCTCGTCCGGTCGCCGTTGTCGTAGACGATCACGTTGCAGGGCAGCAGCAGGCCAATCCCGAGATCAGCTTGAAGTGCCCGGTGAGCCAGCGGCGGGTTGCAGGCGCCGAGGATGACGTACGGCCGCATGTCGGCCCCGAGCTTCTCCTTCAACGTCTTCTGCACGTCGATGGTCGTCAGGACGCCGAAGCCCTGCTCCTTGAGCGCTGCGACGGTTCGCTCGACCGCCTGCTCGTAGCCGCCGTCCAGCACGCGTCCAAATCCGTACGCTCGCTGTGGTGCTGGCGCAGTCATGGCACGCCACCTCCTTTTCCAAAGGGGAGATCGCGTCGGCTGGGGGAGGGGCCGGCGCCCAGTCCGACAAAGCGAGCTACACTACTACAAGGATACTCCTGCACGGCCGGCGACAGGGTGAGGAGGGACGCTTGATGAGTGATCAGGAGGCGTTCGACGGCGAGGTGTGCCCCGTCCACCCGCTCGCCCAGGATGCGCAAGCGCTACGGGCAGCCGTCCGCGACCGGTACGCGGCGGTCGCCCTGGAGCCTGAGGCCCGGTACAGCTTCCAGGTCGGGCGGGACTTCGCATTGGCCCTCGGATATCCGTTCGACCTGCTGAGCCGACTCCCCGCCAGCGCCATAGATGCGTTCACCGGCGTCGGTACGCCGGTGCTCCAGGCAGAGATCCAGGTCGGCGAGCGTGTCCTCGACCTTGGTTGCGGCGCCGGCCTTGACCTGGCGATCGCGGCCGAGGCAGCGGGTCCCGGTGGCCGAGTGCTCGGCATCGACATCGCGCCGCCGATGGCCCGCCGAGCCCGCGAGACGGTCGGGGCGCTCAGGCTGACCAGTGCCTGGGCCATCGTGGCGGCAGCCGAGGCCTTGCCGCTCGCCGATGACTGGGCGGACGTCGTGGTGGCGAACGGCATCTTGAACCTGGCGCCGCGGAAGGCGGCGATCTTGGTGGAGGCAGCGCGAATCCTGAAGCCCGGTGGCCGCTTCGTGCTGGCGGAGACGACCCTCCGCCATCCGATCTCGCCCAACGAGGTCCGGACGCTCGACGACTGGTTCAGGTGAATTGGCGGTGCATTACCGGAAGCGTTGCTTCTGGCAGAGATCGAGCGGGTCGGCCTGACCGTCACGGTCCTCGATCGGACCCGCAACGCGCGCACACGCGCCGAGGCGTCCCAGGTCTCGCTGATTCGGGCCATCTCAGCCTGACGGCGACGATGGTGCTCATCAAAGAGGCCGTCATCGCGCCATCAGGTCTCAGCGAGTGCCGGCGATTGGCCTATGCCTCGCCGTGGAGCATCGCTAGCGGCGCGCCATGATCGCCGTGATCGTTTCCCGACCGATCTCTCGGTGCTGGACGGAGACGTCCCGAAAGCCGACGGAGCCGAGCGCCGCCGTCGCTTCGTCGATCTGCGCGTCGGTGTAGCCATAGCGCGATGGATCGAAGACCCCGGCATGCTGGCGCCGCATTCGGACCGCGAGCATCAGCAGCCCGTCCTGACCGAGCACGCGGTGGAGCTCGCGGAGGCCGGACTCGACGGACGGCCAGAAGTACAGCGAATGTACCGCGCAGGCCTTCGTGAACTGACCGTCGGAGTACGGGAGCGCCGAGACCTCGCCACGGCGCAACTCAACTCGTCCTGCTCGGACGGCGTCCGCGCTGCGCCTGGCCGCCTGACGCAGCATGACGACAGAGGGATCGATCCCGCAGACCAGGCCAACCGTGGCTCGCTCGGCGATCAGCTCCACAGTCACGCCGGGTCCGCACCCCACGTCCAGAACACGATCGCCCGGCTGGACGTCGAGCAGCTCCACGATCCAGCGGTCGTCGGCGTCGGTCTTTGACATCAGCCGCCCGGCAAGCTGGCCAAGGAGGCCGCTCGGCTGAGCGAACTGATTGAAAAGCGGGCGGAGCAACCTTGGTGGTTGTGGTCCGGTGTGCTGTCGCATCAGGTTACGGCTTGAATGCAGCCCTGAGATACTCATGCGGACTCAACGTTCGGGCGAGCCTCGGACCGGCCGGCGCCGGTCCTGCTCTGCCCCTGCAGAGATCCGGTGCCTGGGCGCTCGTGTTGTTAGGTCGACTGCCAGGAAAACGGCGCGAAGTGGCCGTTGTTCTGCCCACTGTCGTCGTCCCAGTCCAGGCCGAAAGCGTGAACGTGACTACCGGTTGACTTGGCCAGGGCCAGGCGTGTGTTCGCCGGGTGAATGGTGTTAT
>JADLFM010000199.1 GCA_020845495.1 Chloroflexota bacterium | reverse complement strand
TTCTTCATCACCAGGAAGACAGGCGGAGGATCAGTCGGGGCATCGAACGAGACGTCGTGGATGCTTCGGGGCACGCAGCTCGTGCCAGCAGGGGCAGTTTCGGTGGTGGACGGGAATGACGCGGAGAGCGATCCTCCCGTCTCGATTGGGAGCAGGCCGGCCTTTCCCCGCAGCGCCGCGAAAGTCTGGCGGATGCTCGAGCGGCTGCGCCAACAGGGCTTCACGTCGTACATCGAGTAGCCAAGTAGGTTCCGAAATGGCATCGAGAAGGAGCATGTCGACGTCGTACCAGCGGTCCAGCAGGTGATCCTCTCCCACGATGGCGTGACGATCGAGATCCGGCCCCGCCGGCCAAATGGTCCCGAGCCCCGGCATGGCCAGGACGGCCTGATCCTCCAGGCCGAGGTCCAGTGGCTGCTGGCCGCGCAGTCGAGTGTGATCGAGACCCTCGCCAGTTCGCTCGGTCCGGTCGCCGAGAAGCTGGCGCCGGATCTGCTCCTGGTTGATTTCGGGAACGCGGTCGGGTTCTTTGATGTGCCGATCCTCGGGCGGATTGAGGTCGTCTCCGGCAAGTGGGGCGAGCAGCACTTCGACGCGATGTTGAGGGAGCTGACACTGGTTGCGAGCGCACTACCCTTCGCGGCCGGTACGTCCAGCGCACTGCCATTCGACCGGAGCGTGGCGGCGCGCGAGGACGTGCTCTATCACGCCTTCGTCTACCTTCGACACGTCCTGTCGGAACGAGCTATTGATGCTGAGCGTCTGCTCCCGGCACTCAACCTCGTCCTGCGCGAGCCCCATCGCCGCCTCGAGCGAATTCGTCGCGACGTACCGCTAGAACAAGCCCGATACGTCGACGCGCTCGCACTGAGTAAGATCGCCGCCGGCGCCGGCCGCCCGATCTCCTTGCCTCCAGAGACCGCTGCTCGCCTGCCGCTCGCGCGTCGCCTGCGCGGCCAGGTCCCCACCCGCATCGAAGAGCGGTACGTGCGAAGCACCGACGACACACCGGAGAACCGCTTCGTCAAGACCTTCATCGATCAGGCCCTCGGCATCATCGATGGGATGCGCCGCGTTGCCAGACGCCCGCCGCAGACCACGATGTTCTGCCAGCGACTCGTGACTGATTGTGATGCCATGGAGCTCGCACTGCGTCCCATCGTGCGCGATCCGTTCTGGGACGGCATCGGCTCAATGGGCCACGTGCCGGTCGCATCGACGGTACTCCAGCGTCGCCGGGGCTATCGCGAGGTCCTCGGCCACTTTTCGCGGCTGCGACTGGCCGCACGGGTGCCACTCGACGACCGCCTCGTACAGCGGCTCCTCGAAACCAAGGACATCGCCGAGTTGTACGAGCTCTGGTGCTACTTCGCCATTGTTGGCGAGGTCGCAAGGCTGCTCGGCCCCCCGATCGCTGCTGACCGGCCACGCGCCGACGATCTGGCCATGTCCGTTCACCGCGCCTTTGTCGTCACGTGGGCCAATGGCACGCGAGTCTCCTACAACGTGACGTTCTCCCGTTCTCGTTCGGCCGGGCGACGCTCCTATTCGGTTCCCCTGCGCCCCGACATCGTGTTGGAGATGCCAGACGGACCGAGTCCTCGCCTCCACCTGTTTGATGCCAAGTTCAAGCTCGACCGCGTGGACGGCATGCTCTCAACCGAAGCGGACGATGCCGAAGAGGCAGAGGAGCGGCGCGGCACCTTCAAGCGCGGCGACCTGTACAAGATGCACACGTACCGTGACGCAATCCCGAATTCTCGGTCCGTGTGGATCGTCTATCCCGGCGATGACGTCCGCTTCTTCTCGGCGGCCGGTGAAACTGCTCTCGATTTGCGTGGCGTGCCAGCCGAACTGGACGGTGTGGGCGCCATCCCCTTACGACCTGATGATGGTGGCGCCGCCGAGCTGAGGTCCGTGCTAGCTCGGCTTCTCGCTCCTGAGCGCCCTCGCGAGGAGTGACCCAACTGTCGGCGAACGGGAGTATCCGATACCGACAGCAACTCAGCGGACTCCCCCAATAGAAAGCAACGAATTTGACGGCGGAGCTCCAGTTGGCCTCGTAAGAGTTCGTCCACTCCCGAAGCTGCTGACGGCGTGACACCTGACGGTCCGGCTCCGGTCAGCACTGCTCCAGTATGCTTGCCTGGCCACCTTGACGGCCGGTATCGTCGCCGGTGGACCCGGTGGGCGACATGGCCGCTACCGGCATGAGTCCAGGACGCTGCTATGAAAATAACCTGGCCCCCTTCGAGTGGGACCAGTGCCGCAGGAAGACATTTTCATCCCACGGTGGCGCACCACCGGGCATGAAGACTCTCATGAAACTTCACGACCATCGAGCTGGAAGCGCCGAGACACGGCTGGCCGACGCGCGTGGTCAGTTTCTTGGCTACGTTCGCAGACGCGTTCACGATCCCGAGCTGGCTGAAGACATCCTGCAGGATAGCCTGCTGCGCGCCCTCCGAGCGGCACCAGATCTACGCGACGACGAGCGCCTGATTCCCTGGTTCTATCGAGTGCTTCAGAATGCCGTCGTCGACGCGTACCGGCGCCGCGGCGCCGAACAAGCCCGCGTCGTGACATCCGAGGTTCCCGAAGTAGCTGCCGAGTCGGACGATGAGATGGCGCTGTGCGGGTGCTTCGAGCGGCTCATTCCGACCCTGAAAGCAGAGTACGCCGACCTCATCCACGCGGTCGAGCTTGGCGGTGAGGCGCCAGAGGTGGCCGCTGCCCGACTGGGCATCACTCCGAACAATCTGAAAGTGCGGCGGCATCGAGCGCGACAGGCCCTTCGCCGTGAGCTCGAGGCGGTGTGCCGGACGTGCGCTGATCATGGTTGCCTGGATTGCACGTGTCGGTCGAATGAGCATGCCCGCCACTGAGCGCGGCGCCAGGCCGCGTCTGCCCATCGAGGAAACCAGGAGTCGCCGTCGCTACGGCCGGGAACGTGTACGCTGACCGAGCTGCATGCGCCACCCGTACGGCGTCAGTCCCCGCGGCTTGTACACGTTGAGAACCATGACGACGAGCAACACGAGCAGCCCACCGCCGGCGTGGAAAAGGTCACCGCCGAGTGTACCGAGATGGTTGCTGTCTGCCATGCGCGCTGCCTCGGCCAGCGCGCTCACGGTCGGCATATGCAGCAGCAAGATGACGGTAGAGAGCGTCGTCAGCGTGAGGCTGATCACGACCCAGTAGTGCCGAAACAGGCCCCACGACGTTCCGAGTGACATCACGAGCCCGGTCAACAGGGCGGCGAGCGCCAGTGGGACAATGACGTACCAGCCGGTCAGCTCCATCGCGATCCATGCGCCACGCACCTTGTCGGCGTCAACACTCGTCACCGCCGAGACGCCTAGCGCCAGGTACGCGATGACCGCGCCGATCCAGCCGACCGAGGACAGGAGATGGACGGTGAGTGCCAGCTTCCGCAGGGCGGGACTCATCGTCATGGTCGTTGCAGGCCTTGCTCGGCGGGAATGGTGTGGAGACCGGGGCCGGGCATTCCACCGACGCCACTGAGGTGCAGGACGACAACCAGCAGGACCACGACGACGGCGGCCACGCCGAACGCTTTCACCCAGCGTGGCGTGGTGTAGCTCAGATCGCATATCGGTTGGGCTTCAGCCTCGTCGAGCCTATCGGACTCGTAGGGTCTGTCGGACATGCCTGACTCCTCCGCCTCGCACAGTTGCACAGCTCGCCATCAGCTCCATTTTTCCAGACACTCTGTCTATTATCAAATCATAGTGTATGATGATCGAGCGGCCGTGTCGTGTTGATACCGTCATGTACACTAAATCGTGCCGAAGTTATGGAATCAAACGATCGCTACGCACCGCCGTGAGGTGCGCGATGCCATTCTGGACGCCACCGCGAAGCTGGTAGCCGAGCAGGGTCTGCGCTCGGTGACGATGTCGCAGATTGCCGAGGAGACCGGCATCGGACGCGCGACCCTGTACAAGTACTTCTCGGGCGTCGAGCCGATACTGGTCGCCTGGCACGAACGTCAGATCGATCACCATCTTGGGTATCTCGCGGCGCTTGCGGACCGTGCTGGCGATGCTGGCGGTCGGCTCGAAGCAGTGCTCCAAGCCTACGCGATGATCTGTCACGAGCACCATGGCACTGAGTCCGCAGCGGCGCTCCATCGCGGTGAACACGTCGCTCGAGCCCATGAACGACTTCGCGACCTTATTCGCGACCTCCTGGCCGCAGCCACCGTGACCGGAGAAGTTCGGGGCGATGTTCCGCCTGACGAGCTTGCGACATTCTGCGTCCAGGCACTCTCCGCGGCGAGCAGCCTGCCCACCCAGGCAGCGGTACAGCGCCTTGTTTCGGTCACGCTGTCGGGATTGCGCCACCGATCCTAGAGTGAGCTGGCCCGGAGTTGTGTCGGTCGAGGAGCTGTTAGCCGCTTCGCCGTGAGGCCGGCACGTCATCATCACTTGAATGGAAGACGTCGTTCCTGTTCGCCGTTCCCCTGTGAGAGGAGGCCGTCTGTAACCCGGGACGCGCACTGCGTCATTGAGTGTGAGACTACCCTCCCGGAGGCCCTCAACGATGACCGATATGCCGCACGACCATCATCTCCATGACCGTGGTGTGGCGGCACCGGCTGCAACCGCTACGCACCAGCCCCCTGCCGAACCCTCCATTGCCACGCTCAGCGTTGACACCGGGCCGCTGGCCTGCGAGGCCTGCGAAGCCTGTGTCGAGCAGCGCCTGCGCCAGCACCCGCACGTCACAGGTGTGCACGTCGACGGCCTGCATCAGGTGGCCCATGTGCAGGTTCACGAAGGGATGGTGACGGCTGAAGAGCTTGCTGAGCTCGTCGCACAAGGCTGCGGAGAACGGAACAGTGTCCCGCTGCCGAAGCCCCAGGTCTCGGCCCACGCCCACGCTCACACCGCTCGGCCGTCCGATGGCGACCGGGCCGCCGCTCATGCAGGCCACGCCGGAGTATCTTCCCCGACCGTCGACCACGCTGCCATGGGGCATGCTGAGCCGATGGACCACGAGGCAATGGGCCACGGCGCGACGGCGGAGATGGACCATGAAGCGATGGGGCACGGCGGTCATGCTGGCCACGATATGTCGGACCCGCGTATGGCCGCCGCCATGGAAGCCGACATGCGGCGGCGGTTCTGGATCAGTCTGGTCCTGGCGATACCGGTGGTGCTCTATTCGCCGCTGGCGACCAACCTGCTCGGCCTGATGCTGCCGACGCCGTTTGGCGTCCCGCACGACTGGGTGATGCTGCTCTTCTCGACGCCAATCGCCCTCTGGACGAGCAGCGTCTTCCACATTGGTGCGTACTACTCTCTCCGCTCGCGCGTCCTGAACATGAGCGTGCTGGTCAGCCTGGGGATCCTCGTCTCGTACTTGTTCAGCCTCGGGCTCACCATTCTGTCGCCCGGCCAGGAGACGTTCTACGAAGCATCCGTCATGCTGGCGGTCTTCCTCCTGTTCGGGCACTGGATGGAGATGAAGGCCCGGCGCGGCTCGTCTGACGCCGTGCGCGCGCTGCTGGACCTCACCCCGCCCACGGCTACCGTCGAGCGCGATGGCCGTCAGGTCGAGGTGCCGGTTGCCGAGGTGGTGGTCGGAGAGACGATCGTACTCAAGCCAGGTGATCGCGTTCCGGTCGACGGCACGGTCGTCGACGGGCGATCGGCTGTCGACGAGAGCATGGTCACCGGCGAGAGCGTGCCCGTTGAGAAGGGACCCGGCGACGAGGTGATCGCCGGCACCATCAACCAGTCAGGCACCTTGCGGTTCAAGGCCACGAAAGTCGGGGCGGACACAGCACTGGCCCAGATCGTCCGGATGGTCGAGACGGCCCAGAACAGCAAGCCGCCGGCCCAGAAACTGGCCGATCGGGCCGCCCACTGGCTGGTGCTGATCGCCGTCGGATCCGGTGTGCTGACCTTCCTGG
>JADLFM010000198.1 GCA_020845495.1 Chloroflexota bacterium | reverse complement strand
GGCTCAACATGGCCGAGTTGGAGTTCTCGATGCTCTCCCGCCAGTGCCTCAATCGCCGCATCGGCGACCGCGACACGCTGGTCACCGAGGTCGCTGCCTGGGAGGCCGCCCGCAACGAACAGCGCGCAACCATCCACTGGCAGTTCACCGTCGACGACGCCCGACGCAAGCTCCACCGCCTCTACCCCTCGTAATCAGCGTGGCGAAGTACTAGAGCACGCGCTGACCTATCGACTAGAAATTCATGGACCACTTGCATCCACGGCCGGGGCGCCGCTCGGCGAAACCCAATACTGGGAGATGCGCGCAGGCCATCTGACAGGTTCCGGCATTTCGGCACACATGGCGATGCCCGGCGGCGATTGGATGCGCATCGGCACCGATGGCCTGTGGCGACCGAACGTCCGGAGCCAGCTTGTCACCGAGGATGAGGCCGTCATCTTGCTGCACTACGTGGGCCTCGTAAAGCCGAATCCGACGTTCGAAGCGGCGGCCGCCAACGGCACCAGCACCGAGTTTGACGACCAGTACCTCCGCCAGTTCATGCAGTTCGAGACTGGAGCGGCGAAGTACGCTTGGCTGACGCAGGAGCTCTTCCTCGCCGAGGGACGCCTCGCGGGACAGAATGAGCTCGAGTACCGCATCTACCGCGTCGGCTGACGTTCGGAGCGCGGCGCTTGACAGGCCATCCATACAACCATATAGTTGTATAGATGCAGATCGTCAGCCGCCACGACCGCATCTTCGGCGCCCTGGCTGACTCCACCCGCCGCGACATCGTGCGTCGCGCGATCGACGGGCAGGAGGGCATCGCCGAGTTGGCCGGCCACTACGCCATGAGCTTCGCGGCGGTGCAGAAGCACGTGGCCATCCTCGAGCGGGCGGGCCTGGTCACCAAGGAGCGCGTCGGCCGCCGCAAGGTCGTCCGCACCAACCGCGAGGCGTTGCTCGTCGCGCGCCACCTGCTCGACCAGTACGAGGATTTGTGGCGTGCTCGGATCGACCGCATGCACGAGCTCGTCTCCGAGTCGGCCAACGCCGTCGACATCGTCGAGATACGGGAGAGTAACCAATGCCCGTCACCGCCGTGCGTAAGGACCCCGAGAAACTCACGCTGACCATCGAATCCGAATTCGAGGCATCGGCCGCCCGCGTCTGGCAGCTCTGGGCCGATCCGTGCCAACTCGAGCGCTGGTGGGGGCCGCCGACCTACCCCGCCACCTTCACCAGGCACGATCTGACCCCCGGTAGTCGCGTCGAGTACCACATGACCGGCCCGTCCTGTGACCAGCCGAGCGGCTATTGGGACATCCTCGAGGTCGAGCCGCCGCGTCGCATCCTCCTGCGCGATGGCTTCTCGCATACGGATGGCACGCCGAATACGGACCTGCCGATCACCACGATCCGCGTCGGCATCGAGGAGGTCGGCCGAGGGCGCACGCGCATGTCCATCGAGAGCGTCTTCCCCACCGCCGAGGCCATGGAGCAGATGCTGACCATGGGCATGGACGAGGGCATGACCCAGGCCGTCGGCCAGATCGACGCCATCCTCGTCGAAGGCAGTGTCCAGCCCTAACGCTGGAGGAGTACAGCATGACCGTGACCTACACGTTCGACATCTTCAGCAGCCTCGACGGTTTCGGCTCCCATAACGGCAATTGGGGCGGCTACTGGGGCAAGCAAGGCCGCGAGTTCCTTGGTCACCGCCTCGCCTTGTACGAGCAGGAGCAGCGGATGGTCTTCGGAGCCAACACGTATCGGGAATTCGTGGAGATGCTCGCTTCGAGCACCGAGGGGTCGGAGGTCCGTGACCCATGGGTCACTCGGATGAGAAACCTGCCGGCGACGGTGATCTCGAACACGCTGAAAGGACGCCTCGACTGGCCGGACGCGACCGTCGTGAGCGGCGACGCCATCGACATCATTGCCCGGCTCAAGGAGGAGTCCAGGGTGCCGTTGCGCTCGCACGGCAGCCTGTCGCTGAACCGGGTGCTGATAGCCGCCGGTCTGGTCGACCGCGTCCAGGTCTCGCTCTTCCCGGTGATCACCGGGAAGACCGGAGCGAGCCCGATCTTCGCGGGCTGGGCCGACTTCGACCTCGAGTTGATCGAGAGCCAGAGGTTCGATGACCACATCCATGTGCTCACCTACCGTCCCACCCTGCATGTGTGAGTCCGCCCATGCACCCCCACCCGCCACACAACGAACGCGCGCTCAGTGAGAAGGGAACCGCGACCGTGGGGCTGGCGACGGCCAACTGTGGGCACACATCTCGGCACGATCGGTGTCGGGCCGATCTACGGCGCTTCTCGTTCAGCGGGCTCGGCGCCCGAGGAGGACCTGAGACATGCAGCCAGCTCGCCCTGACACGTCACTCGACAGCCTGAGCGGCCTCATTGGTAGGTGGCGGACCGAGGTGTCGTACCGTGGCACCGCTTTCCATGGCAGCGTCACCTTCGAGTGGCTACCCGGAAGGGCATTTCTCATCCAACGTTGGGACAACGAGACGCCTTTCCCCCGGTGGCATCGCGATCATTGGCACAAACGCCTCGGGCGATGGCTATGCCCAACATTATTTCGACTCGCGAAGCGTCGCTCGGGTGTACGAGATGGATGTGAAGGACGGGGTGTGGAGCTTGTGGCGAGAAGGCTCCGACTTTTCTCAGCGCTTCAGGGGCACCTTCAGCGACGACGGGAGGACCATCACGGCCGACTGGGAGCGATCGGACGACGGCTCCACCTGGCAGCACGACTTCCAGATGACCTACCGGAAGGTCGGCGACTGATTGGTCGGCATGCGCGGAGTTCGCCGGGGAGCTCCTCCGATTCCCTCCGTTCCCCCGGAAGGTCGGGCTACCCGGCGCCGTCTCCGGTTCTCGTCTTCTTTCACTGGCTACCCCGCCATAGGAGGACTGCCGTGATCATCATCGCCGGATACACGTTGACCGAAACTGACGAGCGCGACGCGGCGGTGGCCGCGTTCGCCGAGATGGTCGCAAGGGTCAGGAAGGCGGACGGGTGCCTGGATGTGTCAATCAGCGCCGACTCCGTCGATCCGGAACGCGTCAACGTCGTCGAGCTCTGGCGTGACCAGCAGTCGCTGGACGCCTGGCGCAACGTCGCTCGGGCACCGGATGTCGAGGACCGGGAAACCTACGTGAAGCTCCATCGGACCGAGAAGGCCGAAGAGCCGTTCTGATCCTGCAGCACGTGCGAGGCGACGGCCGAGAATCGATTGGAATGTTCGCCGAAAGGAATCGCAGATGCCGGAACTGCTGATCGACTTCATCACGTCGCTCGATGGATACGGGGCCGCCGACGGCTGGCCCGGCTTGTGGGGCCTGGAAGGGCCCGAGTATCTGGCCTGGTTGGGAGACCAGCCGGAGGCGGGCTACACCGTCCTCATGGGCGCGAACACCTACCGGCTCATGTCCGGGTTGGCCGCCGACGGCGAACCGGGCACCGATGAGATGGCGAGCCTGTCGAAGGTGGTGTTCTCGAATACCTTGACGGAGCCGCTCTCCTGGGAGAACACCCGACTGGTCACAGGCGATGCCGTCGCGGCCGTGCGCGAGATGAAGGACAAGGGCACCACGTCCATGCGCACCATGGGAAGCCTGACGCTGTGCCGCTCCCTCCTGCAAGCCGGTCTCGTGGATCGGTACCGCGTGGTCGTCTTCCCGGTCATCAACGGCAGCAGCGGTCGAGATCGGATCTATGACGGATACCCCGACGTCTCCCTCGACATGGTGAGCAGCCGCACCTTCGACGGTCGGCTGCAGTTGGTCGAGTACGTCCCTACGGTGCTGGCCGGTCCGCCCGGCACCAGCAAGACCAAACCCTGACTCTGGACCTCAAGCAGGTCATACCTTCGGGCCTAGTCGAAGGCCGCCTGAATAGGCTGTGCCCCCGTGCGAGGATCTGTCTGCAGAGCAGCAAGCAGGACACGCGAGAGCCATCATATTGCCGAGGCGGGGATAGTCGAGTTCGGTTCAAAGCCAGGCGGCTTTAACGTCGTTTGCATGCGCTCTGTTGCGGATGCTCTCGAACGGTTCACCAAAAGGGTGGGGCGCCATACACGGCGTCTGACCTGGCTCAATGACCGGTCCTGGTCCACAAGCGAGCGGTAATAGGCGCTACTTGAGGCGTCGCCGTGCTTGCTCTGACGCTCAAGTTCCCGAGCCTGATGCGCAACCACGTCGGCGACGGCCTCGGATTCGTCCGCTACTACGCGTATCGTCAGGGTGCGCGAGCTATGGAAGGTGGGGGCGGCCGGTCAGCTGGAGGAGGGCATTGACGCGTATGCTCCCATTCTCATGTCCCCACGGTGTTGAACGTGAGTCACCGCATCTCGGGCCAATCGCCACGTCACCCCCCAAGCGGTCCTTCTGAGAAACACGGAGCCCGCATGGCACGCGAGCCGACAACTCTCGCCGGCCGTTACGTCACTGAAGCGGTGTGCGGAGGTGGCGGATGCCCCAGGTGAAGGCGGGGCTCGTCGAGCGCGTCCCCGACGAAGGCCAGTGGTTCGAGCGCGGAACCCGTGCCGATTTTTTCGATGCCGCGCGCCCCGGTCGCCGGCGCCTGGAGCCAGCAGCACTCGGATCGTACGAGGTACTGCGGTGCGCACGCCTTGAGGCGGATGGAGCCCGCTGGCTCGATGTCACGCTGCGACCGTTCGGCCTGGTCTAGGCTCGCAGGCCCAGGCGTGATGATGTCGTGATGCTGACGTCGAGAAAATGGCTGGACAGATCGGCGAGCGCACTGTAATCTGAGGTTGTCAGTCGTGGCGCCCCTCACGGGAGCGACGGCGGTCGCAGCAGACTGGTCCTTCGGGAGAATGCTGCGGCAGGTGGGATGAGGCGACGGTCAACGCCTCGGACCCGACAGACCAAACGACCCAGGGGGCGCGAGCTTCCTGGGTCGTTTTGAGTCTCGGTCCAAGCCTGAGATCATGCCGCATGCCAGTACACCACGAACTGCAACTACGTTGCAGTTGTCTGAATGGTGCCCCTGGGTACGCATAACCCCGCTTTCACGAACTGTCTGGCTCGAGAAACGTCCTAGCTAGACGAGGCCGCCTTATCGAGTAGCTCAAGCGCAGTGTCAAAGCTGTCCAGGTACGCCATGGCTGCCTCATATGTCGGCGGTAAGGTGCTCCGACCGCTCAGAAAGTCGTTCGCCATCCACAAGAAGATGTGGAGGGTGTAGACCCTCCGGGAAAGATCGGCTGGGGCGGTTCCGTACCCGTTATAGAAGGCCGCAGGCGTCGGTCCGATCGGCTTGATTCGGAAGAGATCCATCCTCACGAGGTCCCAGTCAGGATCTCCGACCCAGGCGTACTCCCAGTCCAACCATCCGGAGCACTCCCAGCCTTGCTCGACCGGACGGACCAGGACGTTCCAGGGGTGCGCATCGTTGTGTAGGAGACCGACACGAGTGTGATCCAGCCTCGCGACCGTTCCCTCCAGGATGGTCCGCAGCAGGCCGAGATCGAGATGCATCGAGTGTTGCCTGTTTAGCCGCTCAGCATGCTCGAGGATGCTGGTCAGGTGGAAGAGACCCCAGGAGCCAGCACCGAACGGCTGGAGCGTGTCGGCGACAATGACACCGTGGGATCCTGGCGGATAGTAGATCTCATGTGCTGGGCGTAACGCTGCTCCCGCAGCTCGCCACGCCTGTCGTCGATCGTCCCGACCAAGGCGAGGGGCCGCGTCGCCCAACAACTCTCCTGGAAGATACTGCAAGAGGCTCGCTTCCCCGACAGCATCCTCCACTTGGGCCAGGATCTCAGGCACGGGTACGCCATGGCTGCGTAGCAGCCGATGGAGGAATCTCTCTTTCTTGGCTCGTCGAAGCTCATCTATCTGTTCGGCATGAGGCCAACGATAGACGCGAAGGACGAACCGCTGACCGTCTGCGAGTTCCACCAGGCGGGTCTGATTGGTCCAGCCGCTTCCGCTCGCCTCCCGGACGGCACTCACCTCCTGGTTGAGGCCCGCTTGGGCGAGCAGCGCCATTAGCAGAGGCGTGAGCGACTCCATGACTCGCAGCCTACCAGACTACACGGGAGCATGGCCTAAGGACGCCACTCGCCGGATTTTTCAACACGCTGCCCGCTTCCACGAACCGTCAGGGTGTCGTCACCGCGATCCAAGAAGTACATAGCTAACGACCTGACCGGAGTAGCTCCACGATCTGCTGGACCGAGTCGATCACCAAGTGCGGCTCGTCATTCTGGATCCAGTGACCGCTCCGCTCAGCGACTACTAGCTTCCCGCGCGATGAGAGCCCGGCGAGATCCTGAGCCAGCTCCAAGCTGACACGCAGAAAGTCGCCGACCGGCCACCAGGGTACGTTGTTAGCCTGCCAGGCCGCTGCATTCTGCGATACCAGGACGATGAGGGGCACGTCCGGCAACTGGCGGCCAATGGTGCGCACACCGTCCTGGATCTCAGGGAGTCGTGCATAGCTCACATTCTCGGGGTTGTCCAGGATTGCATCCCACTGAGCGCGGAGTTTCCGAAGCCCTTCCTCAGACAGGTACGGTGTCATCCGACGCTCAAGATCCTCCTGGGCAGCATCGACGAAGACCAGCCCTGCCACATCAGACGGATACGTACCGGCGAACACGCGAATGATCTGGACACCAAATGAGTGCCCCACCAGCACGTATGGTGGTTGAACGTCGGCCCGCACGAGCATGTCTCGAAGCTCGACCACCATCTGTCGGACCGTGCGAGGATGAGGACTACTGTCGCTATTGCCCAATCCCGCTCGATCATAGCGACAGACTCGACTGATCCTCTGTATAGCTGGCCAAACCGGATCCCAGGCTGTAGACGTACACGCCCCACCAGCCTCAAGTACGATGCTTGGGAAACCGTGTCCACCGCCCTCAATCGCGAGCTGGAATCCGCCCAAGTCAACGAGCCGAGTTGCCTTACTCACCTTCATAGCGTACATCTCTTTTCGAGCCTGAATTTCTAAGGACTCTCTGACAAGTACACCCGCTCAGGGGTAACGGTTCGCGTAACGACCATTACACGACCCCTCCCTTCGTCCGCACCTGATTGAGTGCCTGGTTTGGGGTGCGCCATGACATGATTGATCCCCCGTTATGCGAACGAGCTTCCGGCCATGCCGCAATGATTCAGTTTCGCGTCGTGATCGGACAGATCGGATCCGGGACTAGCGCCGTCCTGCTGAGCAGGCTCACGTTCGGAGCATGGTCTCTCAAAAAGGCAATTTTGTCCTGAAGCTCTCCAAGCCTGTTCCGGCCTGATTGGCATCGTTGCCCACATGTACGGCTAGGTAGGTGAACCCCGACTGATGGTGGCGGGGATGCCAAGAGTCGGAACTGCACTACCAATCGCGCCTGAATACTTCGATGTCGGCCAATGGGCTTCAACTCGCCGAAAATCATGGCTGTCGCCACCTCCGAAAAGTGGCTGAGAAGTAGCTCTCGTGTAGCTCAACAGTAGCTGTCGCGAAACCGGCCCTCCGTAGGCTGGCCCTCGGCGCAAGGGCGCCGAAACCAGCCACGGAGGGCTACGATCATGCGACAGCCGTCCCGCTCCTGCCTTTGGCCTCCCGGCCATCTCAAGCCTCCGAAGTCGAGGCATGAGGGCGACAGTTCCCGCTTCGTTCGGAGCGATGGCCACTACCAGTGTGCCCGTGCCCTCAACGGCGGCTGTGTCACATCGACCGGAGGCCGGTGATGGCGCGCGTGCTTGTCGCGCTTGCCCTCTCCGATCTCGGTCGCGACGCGATCAGATTCGTGATCGCGCTGGCGCTCGCCATCATGCTCGCGCTCGCCTTCTCTGTCTCGACGCTGATGACGGTCCTCGGCGCGACGGTGCCCGGCCACGAGGTAGCCGAGGCGAACACCGACGAGATACCGGCCGAGCACCTGGAGGTGATGCACCACGCGTCGAATCAGACGTGTGGTGTGCCGTGGCAGGTGATCGCAGCCATCGCGAAGGTCGAGTCCGACTTCGGCCGGAACATGGCCACATCGTCGGCGGGCGCGATCGGCTACGGCCAATTCCTACCATCATCCTGGGCCGCTTTTGGCAACGGCGGCGACCCGTACGACTATCGCGACACCATCCCGGCAATCGCCCGCTACCTATGCGCTCACGGGGCACCGCACGACCTTCGGCGCGCTGTCTGGGCCTACAACCACCTCGACTCGTACGTCGATATGGTCCTGACGATCGCCGTTAGATACGGCCTCGGCGCCGCCGAGCCCCCAGCGCCTGAAGCTTCGGCGGCGCTCGCCACAGTCGTCATGCTCGCCCGCACACAGATCGGCCGGCCGTACGTCTGGGGCGGCGCGAGCCCGTCCACAAGCTTCGACTGTTCCGGCCTGGTGCAATGGGCGTTCGGCCAACTCGGTGCCAGGCTCCCGAGGACGGCGCAGCAGCAGTATGACGCGACCCGGCGGGTGACACGAAACGACCTGAGGGCCGGCGACCTGGTGTTCTTCGAGCGTACGTACCCATCCCACGAGCGGATCACCCACGTCGGTATCTACGTCGGCAACGGCCGCATGATCAACGCCCCGACCGTCGGCGACGTGATCCGCGAGATGGACGTGTTCACCGGGTACTGGGGCCCGAAGTTCGCCGGCGGCGGCCGGGTCGGCTAGGCGGCGACCGAAGAAGAGTCGACGCGCCCTGTGCGTCCGAATCGCAGCAGCCTCCAAACCTGTGGAGTCACCCACGTGCAGCAGATCAACTCGCTCTTCACCAGCCTACTCAACGTCGGCGTCGGCGTCGGCGTCACCGTCGCAGCCTTCTTCCTGATGTGGGGCGCCTTCATGTACATGTCCGCCTCCGGCAGCCCCCGGCAGATGGAGACCGGCAAGGCGGCGATGATCAATGCCCTCGCGGGCCTCGCGATCGTCCTGTCGGCCCGCGTGATCGCCGGCATGATCCAGTCCGCTCTCGGCGGCGGCGGCTGACGGGGAGATCGACCATGGCACGCCGACGCCACGAGATCCCCACCCACCTGAACGTCGAAGACAAGGCGTTCGCCGGCCTCTCCGTCCGACAGCTCATGAACCTCATCGTCGGTGTCTCGACGGCCTACTCGCTCTGGAATGCCTGGCCCGACCTTCCACTCCCCGTGCGTGCCGGGGTTGCCGTGGCCTGCCTTGCCGTCGCCCTGATCTTCACCCTGGTCAGGCCGGGCGGTCGGCCGCTGGAGCAGTGGGCCTTCGTCGGGCTCCACTACCTGGCGACCCCCAAGCTCAGCGTCTGGCGCCCGCGCGAGCCCAACCCTGCCGACTGGCAGATGGGCCAGGGCTCCTGGGAGGAGATGGACGCCCGCCTATCGTGGAAACCAGCCGCCGATGCCGAAGAGGCGGAGGAGGAACGATGACCAAGCGTGCCTCAGTGCAGACCGCTCGTCTCAGTCTGGAGTCGATCGAGGACGCAGTGGTCCTCCTTGCTCGCGGCCAGTATCGCGCCGTGCTCGAGGTCAGCGGCGTCCACTTCGGGCTCCAGGGGGAGGCCGAGCAGGAGGCGATCATCGGCGGGTTCGCGGCCTTCCTCAATAGCTTGAGCTTCCCGACCCAGGTGCTGGTCCGCGTCCTCCCGATCGACATCGACGGCTACATTGGCGAGCTCGAGCGACGTGCACGCCAGGAGATGTCCGAGAACCTGGCGGCGCTCGCACGCGACCACGTTGCCTTCGTACGCCGACTGGCGCGGAATCGGACGCTCCTGGAGCGGCGCTTCTACCTCGTGGTACCTGCCGACACCGAATCGACCGGATCGCGCGGTACCTGGTCGATGGTCTGCCGACGTGGCGACCGGGATGGCGCCGCCGCGCGCAAGCAGCTCGTCATCCGCTGTGAGGAGGTCGAGCGCCAATTGGGTCGATGTGGCCTCACGGCCCGGCGCCTCGGCAACAGCGACCTGGCGCAGCTCTTCTACGCCTCCTGGTGTCCCGAGCTGTCGCGGGTCCAGCGGCTCCGACGCGATCTCGCCGAGTACGCCACCCTGGTCGTCCAGG
>JADLFM010000197.1 GCA_020845495.1 Chloroflexota bacterium | reverse complement strand
CTCGCAGCAGTCCGCTGGGCCCGACGACCCGCATGAGCGCATGCCCATAGCACTTGTCTTTTTCTTCGCTGAACAGATCACACAATGGTTTGCAGCAACGGAACTGCATGCGTTTGACGCCGCGGGGCACGACGCCAGAGCGTGGGCTGCTCGCGCAAGGAAGATCCCACGGGCTGACGGCCGGGTCGGGTCAGTGGCGGTTGCGGTTGAGAGCCATGGCCGCCGAAGTCGCCAGCAGGAGCACGGACAGCGAGGCGGGCTCAGGGATCACGACGGTGATGGTCAGCTCAGGCTCGCCGTAGACCAGGTTGGTGAATCGCGCGCCGCGGAGCTCGGGCAGGATAACGTGGTCGAACCGGCCGTCGCGCTGGCCGTAGGTCATCAGAACCCACTGGCGGACGACGCCAGGCTCGAAGACAGTGGGCATTTGATCGGTGAGCCAGAGCAGCTCGAGTGTGCCACCGAGCTTGGCCAGGCCGGTGACGTTGACCCGTTCGCCGAGTGTGCCGGGGTCGTCAATGTCGATGCGGATGCGAGCCTCGGATTCAAGCGTGACATCACCGTCGAAGGTCAGTTGGCCGAGGGTACTGTCGTAGCGGTGCATGGATTCATCGAAAGCGGAATTCTCGGGGAAGATGCCTCCGATATAGCTCTTCTGTGTGGGATTGAGCAGACCGGCGATGGCGAGGGTGCTATCGGGAAGATCAACGAATCCGCTGCCGACCAGCATGCTCTGGGCGGTGAGTCTGGCGGTGCTGTGGTCGAGGATAAGTCGTCCCTGGCTCTCGATCCAGATCAGACCCTGGGACTCGAGGACGCCGTCAGTAAGGGTCAGGGATGAGTTCTGGGTGATCTGGACCTTGCCAGATTGGTCAAGGGTCAGGTGGTCGAGAATAGGGTGATAGCCGCGTTGGACCTGGAGGCTGCCGTGATTGATCAGTTTGCTGTTGAGACCTTGGCCGCTAATCGAACCGGTGAAGAGCCCTAGGCTGGCGGTGACTTCGACATCCCCGTCGAGAATGCTCATCCCGCCCACGGGACGGATAGCGCCCGTGCCGGTGATCTTGCAGCCGCCGGAGAATGTCAGGCTGCCCGGAGCCTTAAGATCGAACCCATAGGAACTGCCGGCGCTTTGGAGTGCGAGTTCGCTGTGCGTCAGGATGACCTGGCCGAAGTTACTCGCGCTGTTCTCGATCTTCAGCACGCCATCGGTCACACTGATCAGACCTTCATTCCAGGTGCCATCCTTAAGATGAAGCGTCGAACCGTCGGCGATGAGGGCCCTGCCCAGCGGGCCGATGTTGACCTGACTGAGGAGCACCAGGCCAGCATGCTGACGGGCGTCGAGCAGGCCATTGAAGATCGGCTGGGATCCGCCAGAGCTGTCGAGCGTGAACCCGCTGTCGTGGCCGAGCCAAAAGGTCATGTCCTGCTCGATCGTCCAGGGGCCATTGGTCGTCGAGCCATAGCCACGGACGCTGGGCGAGCGGGACAGGCGGTTGCCGTAGCCATGGAAGCGAAGCGTGCCGGCGCCGGAGAAGGTGGTCTGGGCATTGGGGACGCGCCATTCAGTCGGCGTGGTGGAGCTGGCGCCGGCGCCATGGAAGTCGATGGTCTTGCCTTCCAGGCTCTGCGGGACGTTCCACCAGAGCAGCGCCGAGGGCAGTAGGACGATATCCGGGTCAATGGTGCTGCCCTCGAGATTAGCCGGCAGACCAGTCCGGCCTGGCAAGGTCGCCCCAGGGGAAATGACCAGCGGCACGCCCGAGGGCGATGTAATGTGGGTATTCGTCAGCGCGGCATCTCGGCCGAATTCGATGGGGTAGAGTGGGTCGATCTCCCAGGTCGGCCCGTCAAAAGCAATCTTGCCGCCGGCGACGAGGCGGCCGCCATGACGTTGCACATCGTGAAGTCGCTCGAGCGTGAGGTCCCCGCCCAGGACCAGAACGCCGTCGTCGAGTTCGATCCTGCCGCCGGCCTCGTTGCTCCAATAGTCGAAGAGGTAGACCGTGCCGCCGTGAGCAGCCCGCACGACGCCGCGGTTGATCCAGGGGCTGGTGCTGTTCCATGAGCCGACGTTGACCTGTCCGCCGGGGGCATCGGCGAGGATCGAGCCGAGGTTGAGCTTGATCCCGTTGCCAAAGGTCGTGGTGCCGCCGAGGTTGCGAACGGTCAGGCCCTCAAAGATCGTGCCGGACTTGCCCGGGTTGCTGGAGGTGCCGTAATCCAGCTTGCTGGCGCCTTGGGTAAAGACAATCTCGCCTTGGCCGGAGAGGCCGCCGGTCTGACTGATGTAGACCTCCATGTTGTGCTGATTACCCAGGCGGATGGTGGCATTGTCGAGGGTGACATTGTCGAGGTTAAGGGTGTCCTTGGCGCCGATGAGTTCGCCGGCGAGGGTGAGGTTGCGAAGGGTGGCCTGCCCCCCGGAGTAGCCGTCATCGTCGCGCAGACGCATTCCATTGACGGGACTGGCCTCGACGCGCCCGCCGACGATGGTGCCTGACAGCTGCCAGTCACCCGGCAGGCTGCCTGGAGCGATGGTTCGGCCGGTGTTGTCGACGGTGCCTGAGACGATCAGTTGGCCACCATGGCGCTCGAGCGGGCCGAGACGGTCCAACAGGATATTGCCGCCGAGGTT
>JADLFM010000196.1 GCA_020845495.1 Chloroflexota bacterium | reverse complement strand
GGGATCTCGCGCGCCAGGCGATCCGAGACGCGGTAGTAGGAGCGCTCGTCGTCGGGAGCGACATCGGTGGGGCAGATGACGACCTCGGCGCCGTAGGCACGCAGCAGGGCGCGCTTCTCCTCGGACTGCTTGTCGGCCATGACGAAGATGCACCGATAGCCCCTCACCGCGGCGGCCTGCGCCAGTCCGACGCCGGTGTTGCCCGACGTCGGCTCGACGATCGTCCCGCCAGGCTTCAGCAGGCCGGCGAGCTCGGCGGCCTCGATCATCGGCACGGCGATGCGGTCCTTGACCGAGCCACCGGGGTTCATGTGCTCGAGCTTGGCGACGATGCGGGGTCGCACATCGGCGGCCAGTCGGTCCAGCGCGACGAGGGGGGTCCCTCCAATCGCCGCGGTCACGTCGGGCAGGATCCCCCCCGACCGTTCAGCCAGCGCTCGCCTCCGGTGACGGCGCCGGCCCACCGCCGGCATCGGGCTCGGCGGGCGCCGGTTCCGGATTGGCCGGGCGAATCATCGGCGTCCCGCCCCCTCGCTGGTGGCGCACGTACATGATGACCGCGGCCAGCACGAAGCCGATGATCCCGATCCACATGGCGGTCGGCACGCCCAGGATCGTCCAGTTGTTGGTCCGGTACGTCTCGAGCAGGGTGCGCACGGCGCCGTACCACATGATGTACATCAGCACCGCGTCGCCGGCAAAGAGGCGCGGGCCGAAGCGTCGAATGACGTACAGGATCACCAGCAGGCCGATGAAGTTGAGCACCATCTCGTAGGCGAACAGCGGCACGAACTGGGTGGTCTCGGGCGGGAAGGTGACCGCGTCCCACGGGGTGCCGGCGCGGTGATCGGCGCTGATGTGGATGCCCCACGGCAGGCAGGGCGGCCAAACGCCGTTACCGCACTCGCTGATCGGCGGGCCGTACAGCTCCTGGTTGACGAAGTTGCCGAGCCGTCCGATGACCTGGCCCAGCAGCGCCGACGCGGCAAAGATGTCCATCCAGCGCAGCGCGCTCTTGCCCGGTCCCCGGGTGGACAGCCAGATGCCGAGCGCGCCGCCGGCCACGCCGCCCGGAATGCCCAGGCCACCGTTCCAGATCATGATGATCTGCTCCGGGTTGGCCGAGTAATGGTCCCACTGGTGGATGACGTGGTAGAGCCGCGCCGCGACGACGCCGAGGACCATGACCAGCAGCAGCATCTGCCAGCCCTCGTCGGGGTCCTCGTTCAGCCAGCGGGCCACTCGGGTGCCCAGCAGCCCGGCGATGAAGACCGCGCTGGCGATGATGATCCCGTACCAGTGGACCTGGAGGGGACCGATCTGGAACGCGACGGGATCGATCACCGGCCGATTCTAGCCGCTCGCTCGATTGGATCGATGACGCGCCGGCAGTTCAGAAGGGCTGCAGCCCGAACGCGCACCAGATGCGGCTGGCCGAGCTCTGGCTCAGGCCCGCCGCCCGGACCATCGAGCGCGTCGACCAGTGGGTCGCGTCGGGCCGGCTTGTGCTCCATGGTCCTGACGATCACGGCCTCGACCCGGTCGTCGCCGATGGTGCGGGGCGCACCGGGCCGCGGCTCGTCGAGCAGCCCGTCAGGCCCGCGCTCCAGGTAGCGTCGGCACCACTTGCCAACGGTGTGGGGGGTGATCGCCAGATCGACCGCGATCGCCTCGTTGGGGCGACTCTTGGCGGTGGCCAGCACGATGCAGGCCCGCGGGGCCAGCGCCTGGGCTGTCTTCGGCCGTCGCGACCACCTCGTCAGCGTGTACCGATCCTCCTCCTGGAGCTTCAGCACCGCGAGCGGACGACCCCGTGCCACGGCAGCATCCTCCTCAGCGTAGATGATGCAATTCATTGTGGCACGTACTTCTGACTTCAGGAGACTAGACTGACTCCGACTCAGAGTTCCCGATCAGGACTTGGCACTGGCGCACCCTGCCATGCAAATCCTCCACGTCCGAAGCTGACCGCTTTGACCTCTGTGTACGCCTCCAATCCTTCCCGCCCCAGCTCGCGGCCTACGCCGCTCTCGCCGTATCCGCCAAAAGGCAGTTCCAGGCTGAGCTGGTTGAAGGTGTTAACCCAGACTGTTCCGGCGCGGATAGCGCGCAGCATTCGCCGTGCGCGATCGAGATCTCGCGTCCAGATTCCAGCAGCGAGCCCATAGCGACTGTCGTTGGCTAGCTGCACTGCCTCACGTTCGGTAGCGAATGGTGTAACAGTCAACACAGGCCCGAAGATCTCCTCACGGAAGATGCGGGTTCTCGGGTCAACGCGGTCGAAGATCGTAGGGGCGAGATAGGGTCCATGATCGAAGACCCCACCATGGAGCCGCCCACCTACCAAGGCAACCTGTGCTCCTTCGTCGCGGCCGACTTGGAGGTACGCCTCGACGCGCTCAGCTTGGCGCTCCGCTACGAGCGGGCCGTAGTAGACATCATCATCTGGATGACCGATGCGCAACTCGCTCGCCGCCTCGGCCAACTGCTCTACGAACCTCGCGTGGATCGACGCCTCCACTAGTAGTCGCGAGCCGGCATTGCATACCTGACCTGCGCGATAGAACGCACCCGAGATCACCCCAGAAACTGCATCTTCTAGTACCGCGTCAGCGAAGACTACGTGTGGACCCTTCCCGCCCAGCTCAAGGGTAACGCGTTTGATGGTCTGGGCGGCACGAGTCATGATCTGTTGACCTGTAGATGTCTCCCCGGTTAGCGACACCTTGTCAACTCCGGGATGGCTCACAAGCGCCCCGCCTACAGTCTCGCCAGGACCCGTAATGACATTGAAGACACCGGGTGGCAGTCCGGCTTCAACCAGCAGGTCGGCCATGCGCAGAGCGGTGATTGGAGTCCACGATGGCGGCTTTAGGACGACCGTACAGCCCACGGCTAGAGCCGGTGCAAGCTTCCAAGTTACATGACCCAAGGGAAAGTTCCAGGGCGGTATGAGGGCAGCGACTCCGACCGGCTCGTGGAGAGTGAACCCTAGATCAACGGGACCCGTCTCCCCAAGCCAGTACGCCCGGCCGGACAGGTCGCGAACGATGCCCGCGTAGAAGTCAAAGATGTCGGCGTTGAACGAAACGAAGTTACTTGCCTGGGCAATGGTCGCACCGCTCTGCGCGCTCTCCATTCGTGCTAGTTCGTTGGCATCGCGACGCATGAGGTCCGCTAGGCGTCGGAGCACCCCAGCGCGTTCCGCCGCACTCGCCTTGGGCCATGGGCCTTCGTCAAATGCGCGACGAGCCGCCGCTACGGCATCATTGATGTCGGATGCGCTAGCGATCGCAAATTGACCGAGCCGGACACCATCCGCTGGCGCACGACGTTCGAACGACTCTCCGTCTGCTGCCGGACGCCACTCTCCGTCGATGAAGAGCCCATATTCAGTGGGCATTGCCATTGCGTCATTGTCCTTTCATTTGTTCAGGCGGCGCCGAAGTACGCACTCCACCAACCGAACCCGTATCCCACGATCAACCCAATGACTGCAATAACCAACCACAAGCCCAGCCAGATCAGTCCGGCAGTCGTCCAGCCAAATGGATTGAGGTACGTGCGGTCTGGATACGCTCCAAAAGCTTTGCTGTCCAAGGCAAAGGCAGTCACCTGCGCGCGGCGGAGAGCGCGGGCAAGGACGGCGAAGAGGAAGCGCGGATAGGAAGCGAGCGCAGAGATCGGATTGGAGTGAGAGATTCCGCGAAGTCGCTGTGCATCGCGAATGTATCCCATTTCATTGCCTAGCACGGGGATGTAATTGAGACCCACGTAGATGGTGTAGGCGATCCGATACGGAAGCCCGAGCCGGATGAACCCGGCAACAAGATCGCGCGGGTTCGTAACCCAAACAAAGATGAAGGATGCCAGCATGACGTTCATGAGGCGAAATGCATTAGCCGCTCGTATCTGCAGACCTTCGTCAGTGATTCGAAGTGGACCCAGTTGAGCCACCGTTGTCCCACTCGAATACCAGATCGCACCTCCGAGAAAGAAGAGACCGAGCCCGACGGTGATTGCCACAGCGAAGGTCATTCGGCGACGCCCTACTCGACCGAGAGCGATCGCCGTTACCAACAACACGCCGTAGAGGCCAAGGTTCAGAATCGGGGGGAGCGTGAAGGCCATTACTCCGATCACGAAGACCCAGAAGAACTTGCTTAGGGCATCGAATCGACCGAGGATCGATTCGCGACGGCTCCAACTCAGCATTCGATGAAGTCCTATGAATGCGGACTGGCGGCAACCGGTCGGAGCAACTCAAACAGGTCCTCGCTCCGATCGAAAGCGGGCACCTGATGGCCCAGCCCGCGCAGGCTCTCCGCCAGCGCATACACCGGCGGCGCCTTGAGGCCAGACAGTTCTAGGATGTCGGGAAGCTGGAAGACGGTCCCGGGCGTGTCATTCGCGACCACACGACCTTGGTTCATCACCACCACCCTGTCGGCGTGGTCTGAGGCCAGCCGCATGTCGTGGGTGATGATCAGGATCGATGTACCCGCTGCCCGAACCTCCTCCAGATGCCGCAGCAGGGCGCGAATGCGGTGGCGGTCCTGCCCATAGGTCGGCTCATCCAAGATGAGCAGTTCTGGCTCCGTGGTCAACATGCAGGCGACACTTAATGCGCGCATCTCGCCACCACTGAGCGCGTATGGACTATCGCTCTCGCGAGCGCCGAGTCCAAAGCGTTCGAGCAACTGGTCTACAGTCGAGCCCACGACAGCAGGAGGACGGCCAAGCTGGCGCAGATTGAACTCTAGCTCTGAACGAACCCGCTGGGTCACGAATTGGTGCTCCGGGTACTGAAAGACATAAGCGACCCTACGTGCCAGCTCTCGGGGCGCGTGTCGATTGGGAGCCTGACCAAGAACTTCGACGTTACCCGCGGTCGGTTGGAGCAGATTGACGAGCAGTTTCGCCGCTGTTGTCTTGCCTGATCCGTTGTTGCCCAACACCGCGACGAGCTCACCGCGACCGACCCCGAAACTGACGTCATCCAATGCCGCGGTCCCGTCGGGATAGCGGAATGACACGTGCTGGAAGCTCGCGATTGCGTCGCGAGTTGCCGGGCGTGGCCCTCGGGAAGGCTGCACTAGGCGCAGCCGACCGTTGCGGATTCCCCCGTCGATTGCTGCGGCCACCGAAGCCACGTCGAGTCTGAGATCACCGCTGTTGCCCAACGCAGGCGCGAGGTGGAGGAGTAGTTCTGCCAACTGTGGGAGTTCGATGCCCAGGTCGTCGCGCATCGTCACGCCATGGTTCGTGAGTAGCGTGGTTGGATCTCCCTGGGCAACCGCGCGTCCGTCTACCATGACCACCAAGTTGTCCGCGAGCGGGACAAGGTCGTCCAGCCGGTTCTCGATGACTAGGCAAGTCAACCCTCGATCGCGGACGAGCGAGTTGAGAACTTGGAAGACTTCGGCTGAGCCGCGCGGATCGAGGTTCGCTGTCGGCATGTCCGCGACCAACAACGTTGGTGACATGGCCAAGATGCTGGCGATATTCACACGCTGCTTCTGCCCGCCAGAGAGTTCGAACACCGACTTGGACAAGGGGACCGAAGTGAGGCCCGTGCGGCGCAGCGCGTCAGCTATGCGGCTCCGTATTGCATTGACGGGCAAGCGCAAGTTTTCTGGCGCAAAGGCGACTTCGTCTTCCAGATAGAGCGTGCAGAGCTGACTCTCTGGATCCTGAAAGACGACTCCCACCTCGCTGGACAGACGCTGGATTGGATGATGATCAGTATCAAGACCCGCTACCAGGACCCGACCCCGTTTGGTTCCGCCTGCCAAGTGTGGCACTATGCCATTGGTCGCCAGCGCGAGGGTGGTCTTACCGGCGCCGGTGGGCCCGACAAGCAGAGTCATCGACCCTGACTCGACGGTTAGGTCAAGGCCACGCAGGGCAGATGTGGTCGAGCCTTCATACGTGTACTCCAGCGCGTCCACGGCCAATGCAGGGTGGGTGGCCTCCCGCAACCCACCCTGCACTCCAACGTCCGACAACGTCACCTACGCGAGGCCGGCTGTCTTGAATGTCCCAATGCGGAATCCGCGCAGCAACCCGGCACCATAGATCCCGTCGATGATGATCTTGCCGAGCCATCCGCTCACTACGCCATACGAGATGAGCGAAATGACAAATGTGGCCACGATCGCCTCAACGGGCTGGCCCCAAAGGCTGAAAGCGAAGAATACCGCGATGGTGCCAACCAGCCCATCGCCTGCGGCGGCGAGGAAGACGGGAATCCATCCGAAATGCCTATAGCGGAATGCGGCAAAGACGGCCTCGGCACCAAGCCCGTGGGCAATCCCAAAGCCCAAGGCCCACAGGCCAGCCGGGTTGCCACTCAGAAACTGGACGAGCCCGTTGATGAAACCAGCGAGCAGGGCCGTCCCCGGCTTCCGGACTGCCAGCATCGATAGTGCAGTCACGAGCCCGAATGGACTCCATATGTTCGCGAAGATCGGCCCGATGGACGCGACGAGCGCTGTGTAGACGACACTGAAACCGGTGTTCAGCAGACCCGTCACAACACCCACGATCGCGATGTAGACCAACTCTACCGTGTTGAAGCGATAGGCCATTGGCGTTGTAGGTCCGGCGTCAGATGACACGGCCATTGTGCTCCACTCCCTCAGTACCCCCACGACTAACGTGTCGGCCAGCGCTGACGCTGGCGGATCTTGAGCCGCCGCATCACCTCCTCCCCAACACGTTCAGCGTCTTCGAGGACATGCTCCTCACTCATTGTGACTAGGCGTCGGTCACGAACTACGACGCGACCATCAACGACGACCGTACGGACATCCCGGCCTTCACCGCTATACACGAGGTTCGAGACAACATCATTGTTCGGAAGCAAGCCTGCTCGGCGTCGGTCAATGACAATCAGGTCAGCCTTGCGGCCTACGCTGATCGCACCCGTATCTAGGCCGAGTGCCCTGGCGCCACCAGACGTTGCCATGTCGAGGACGGCCTCGGCTGGAACTTGACCCATGTCCTCGTGGTGGCCTTTGTGAATCAGGGCTGCGGTGTGCATCTGTTTGAACAGATCCAGAGAATTGGCCGCCGCTGCCGCATCGGCGCCAAGACAAACGTTGATACCTCGATCGAGAAGCTTCTGGAGGGGTAGGAACCCGAGATACACCACTTCTGCAGCTCTCCTACTTCATCGCCGCGACGGGGCAGTGGACGACGCTCACGTCGTGTCGTGCGTATGCCTCGATGTCGGCCTCGTCCAAGTAGGCCGAATGGATGGCGACGAATCTTCCCCCGAATAGACCAAGTTCCTCGGCATGAGCAACGGGCCGTACTCCTCCACGGTGCTCAATCGCGTATGGGACTTCCCCTGGCGTCTGCGTTAAGTGCATCGACAGGCCGGTCCTTAGTCGCTGAGCTTCAGATGCCATCTCAGCACTCAACTCGTCAGAGCACGCCCACAGGGCGTGAAGGCCCATCCAAGCTGTGAGGCGTCCGTGAAACGCACCATTCCAGCGGCCATAGAAGGCAACCGAATCTTCCACCTCCGCCTTCGCCGGTCGTACCATCTGGTCAGGCAGCGGCATATCCAGATCGCGGATATCGGAGGCGTTCTTGGCGAGCACTGCCCGTATTCCACTCTCGCCAACAACTTCAGCTAGGGCGTCCACGTTGAATGCGCAGACATCGGCGTAGGTGGTTGTGCCACTGAGCAACATCTCTGCAATCGCCAAGCGTGCGCAGGCGGCCGCCTCCTCGTCGGTAAGGCCAGCGTCGACAAGCCATGCATTTTGCGCCCAGACCGCCGCGTTCCCCATTGGGTCGCCAGCCGCAGCAGTCGAGCGGCGATCGGGATGATCAAGGTCACACAGGCCTCGAGCGAATGTTTGCATTGTGTGGACATGCCCGTTCACCAACCCCGGCATGATCACGCCGCCGTCAGCGTCTATGACATCATCCGCAGCGTAGGACGCCAGAATTCGATCGGTCTTGTCGACGTCCACGATGAGGCCATCTGCGATGGCGACTGCGCCGTCAAGGAGTAGGTACGGTCCACTCTCGTTGTCTTGGGCTACGACGATGCCGTGGATCAAGAGAAGTTCGGCGCGACTTGCATCACTCACATTGCTTCCTCTCTGCTAGGTCGGATCGGCATTGCTCCATCGGCCCAGAACCCTCGCCGAAGCTGGCGGTGATACGCAGTCATGGCATCGATCGCACGCTCGCGGTCATGCTCCCGAAGCGAATTGAGCAGTCGCAGGCGGAAGGGTTGTGACCGGCGGAAGCGACCAATCCAGAAGGAGTCCGGTTGTGCCCTCAAGGCCGCTGACTGAGCATCCAAGAGCAGGTCGATGAGGAGTCCGGAGACTGCCGCGAGGAAGCGATTGCCGGTGGCCGCGGCGAGGCCCACGTGGAAGTCCCTGACTGCCGCGAATGCATTCGTCGTGTTGGTCGCCAAGTCGATCGCATCGGCCAAGCGTGCGCACTCTTCGAAGTCTCGGGCCGTGATGCGACTCGCTAGGCAGTCAGCGATGTAGCGCTCGACGAGCAAGCGCAACTCGAGTACCTCTCGCACGGACGTCTGCTCAAGTTCCAGCAGCAGATTCAGAGAGCGGGACACGGCCGTGCCCGCTGCCCGTTGCGCGTAGTTGCCGCTGCCCTGCCGTACCGCAACGAGGCCATCCGAGCTGAGCGTCCGGACAGCCTCGCGGACGGTCGTGCGGCTGACCTCGAACTCCGACGCGAGAACTCGCTCGCTGGGCAGGCGTACACCTGGGTTCAGTCGGCCATCAAGAATGCGGCGCCGGATCTGCCACACGACCTCGTCGTGAGCTGAGCGCTTCTTAACGGGGGAAAAGCTTGGCAACAGTTCCTCGCGACTATTGGTCGGGTGGTAGGACCAATAATAGTGACGCCGTCAAGGGCCGGGCGTCGGTTCCGACTCCGCTGTCTCAGCAGTGCGCGAGTCGTGTCTTGCAGTCGTGCATGCGAACGGGGCGGCCGACTCCTTGGTTGGTGCAGTGGGCATTCGTGCGCCGTTGACTGCTCGGTTCCGCCCACAATCAGACTGGCGCAAGATTCACGCATGACTCGCGCGCCCGCGCCCTCCCGCATCCGCCTGCCGCTGTCGCAGCTGGTCACGCTGTCGATCTACTGGCTCGGCATCCAGACCATCTGGGGCGGCCTGAACATCACGATCATCCCCGGGCGCCTGGACGACCTGGCGCGCGACACGCAGGGCACGATGCTGGCGGTCCTCATGATCGTGGGCGCGGTGGCCCCGATCATCGTGCAGCCCACGGTCGGGGTCATCAGCGACTACACGGTGACGCGCTGGGGGCGGCGCAAGCCGTACATCGTGGTCGGCTCGCTGCTCGACGTCGTCTTCCTGGCGGGGATCGCGTTCAACAACGACTTCGCGGCCATGGTCGCGTTCTACTTCCTGCTCCAGGTCAGCTCGAACTTCGCGCAGGGCCCGTTCCAGGGCTACGTGCCCGATCTCGTGCCGGCCTCGCAGGTCGGCCTGGCCAGCGGCCTGATGGGCCTGATGCTCACGTTGGGCACGATCGCCGGCGTGGGGATCGCCACGCTCGGCGGGCTGGTCGGCAACGTCCCGGCGGCCGTCCTGGCGCTCGGTGCGGTTGAGGTGGTGACGATGGTGATCCTGGTCGCCACCGTGGACGAGGGCGCCGCCGCGCCGCCTCGCACGCGACCGTGGCGCGAGATCGCCCTGTCGGCATGGGGCCGCGACATCCTTCAGCAGCGATCGGTCCTGTGGCTACTGGTGGTCCGGCTCCTGTTCCTTGGGGCCTACAACGCGACGCTCATCGCGGTCGGCTACTTCCGGCGCTCGCACGGCCTGTCCGACACCGATGCCGATGCCACCGTGTTCCTGGCCACGGCCATCGTCGGCGTGTCGACCGCGCTGGCCGCCATCCCGGGCGGACGGCTGTCGGATCGGCTCGG
>JADLFM010000195.1 GCA_020845495.1 Chloroflexota bacterium | reverse complement strand
TGCCCTCGGCCTTCGCCAGCGACCGCAGACGGTCGCGGGTGAACCGATGCACGAAGATCGGGATGAAGTCCGTGACGCGCGAGCCCTCGAGTGCCTGGAGCGACTCCCGCACGTATCGGTCGATGGTTTCCAATGCGAAGATGCCTCGAAACTCCTCTGCCAGACGCTCAATCGCGCGTCTGAGAAGCTGCTCACGCTCGAAGTTGACAACCATTGAAGGACTCCTTTCCTGACGCCGTTGTCGAGGCGGACCTACTCACGCGCGGCGATCTCGGTACCCGGTGACATCTTTCGGGGCAGTGACGGCCGCACCAGCCTGTCGTAGGTCAGGCCGCCCACCAACCCCCCAAGGAGTGGCCCGACGATGTAGATCCAGAAGCCGCCCTGGGGCCCCGGGATGGCAACCGACCCGTAACCAGCCAGCACCGCCACCAGGCGTGGGCCAAAGTCCCGGGCAGGATTCCAGCCCGCCTGGGTGACGGGCGCGAAGAGGCTGATCAGGACCGCCACCGTGAAACCGACGAAGAAGGGGATCAGCGGAGGCTCAGGCGCCGCGCCGTTGTCCGGGTCAGTCAGCGCGAAGATCACTAGCACCAGGATCGCCGTCCCGAGTGCTTCGACTAGCATCGCCGCGAGGGGCGAGACGAGTGCCGCTGCGTCTGGCCCGGTCCCGAAGACGGCCGGATTCGGGAAGTACTCGCCGAAGATCATCGCGGCGCGCTCGCTGCCGGCCATTCCTCGAACCAGACCCTCCTTTGCCTCGAAGCGCGCCAGAAATGGTGCAAACACCGCCCACACGACGAACCCGGCCCCGACAGCGCCGGCGAGCTGGGCCGCGCAGTACGGAAGCAAGCGGCTCGGCGCGAAGCTCTTCGGACGAAGCACCGCGAACGCGAGACTGACGGCCGGGTTCAGGTGAGCACCGGAGAGCGTGGCCGAACAGTAGATCGACAGCGTCACCCCGAATCCCCAGACCACGGCCACCTGCCAGAGCCCTTGCAGCGCTCCGGTCAGGACTGCGCAAGCGACCGAGCCAGTACCGAACAAGACCAACAGGAACGTGCCCAGTGCTTCGCCGACGAGTGCGGCCCGAAGATCCCGCATCAAGCCGCCTCCCAGCGCGGCACCGTACCAGTGACATGCATTCGTTCACTCCCTGGATTCATGCGACGAGCCGGACACCGAGGTCGCGCAACAGCCCCATAACGCGGTGCATGATCTCGTCGCGAATGAGGCGTACTCGCTCGAGAGGCTGACCAACTGGGTCCTCGATCTCCCAATCCTCGTACCGTTTGGCCGGGTAGATCGGACAGGCGTCGCCGCAACCCATCGTGATGACGACGTCAGCAGCGCGTACCACTTCGTCCGTGAGCGGCTTGGGGAACTGCTCGATCAGATCGACTCCACGCTCCCACATCGCCTGAGCAACAATCGGATCGACGCCGACGACGGGGCGTGAGCCGGCGGATCGGGCGCTGACGCGACCGCCGCTGAGCCGAGTCGCCAGCCCGGCCGCCATCTGTGAGCGGCCAGCGTTCCTGACACAGACGAACAGCAGCTCTGGAGAGTCCTTGCTGACCTTTCCTTGTGCCTGTGCCAGCGCGCGGAGACGCTCTCTTGCGAAGCGATGCACCAGGGCGGGGAGAAGATCGTCGTCCGTCTGAGCGAATGCGAGCAGTGACTCTCGGACGTATCGTTCGATCACACCCTCGCCGAACGTGCCACGAAACTCGTCGAGTAGTCGGACGGCTACCCGCTCCGGGAGTGCGCCTTCAGACGTGACTCTGGTCGATGGGTCGGTCTGGCCGGTATTGAGTCCGAGCACGTCGAGCAGCGATCGTCGAAGCAGATCGGCGCCTGTAGCCGTCAACTCGTGCAACTCGGCAGCACCCTGCGACCGTGAGCTGAGCACCCCGGCTTGACGCAGCAGCTTCAGGTGATACGAGGTCGTGGCCTGCGGAAGGGATAGCCGCTCGCTGATCTCACGAACGGGGAGCGACGGCCCAGCCGTGAGTAACCGAAGTATCTCCAGGCGCGTCGGGTCGGCCAACGCTCGAAGCAGAGCAGCCGTCCGATCGAACCGGGACTTTGAATCGTGATGCGTCGTCATGCCACCGCCCGTGACAATCATCGATCAAGGTCGATGGTCCGTCAACATTCATCCATATCTTTGGATGATTGGAGCCGGGTGGCAATCTGGTTTTCAGAGTGAGGACGCAAGGTGCGGTTACGCACTCGGGTCGTCATCGACCCCGGGTGCGGTAGCTAGGCGACGAGGCGAACGCCCAGGTCTCGAAGGAGCGCGGACACCCGAAACTGGATCTCGTCGCGTATCAATCTGACCTGTTCGATTGGGCGGCCAACGGGATCCTCAATCGACCAGTCCTCATATCGCTTCGCAGGGTAGATCGGGCAGGCATCGCCACAGCCCATCGTGATGACGACGTCGGCGGCACGGACCACCTCATCCGTCAACGGCTTCGGAAACTCCTCGATCAGATCGACGCCGCGCTCACGCATGGCCTGAACCACGACCCCATCCACACCATCCGCCGGCATCGAGCCCGCGGACCGGATATGAACCCGACCACCACTGAGCAATCGCGCCAGGGCGGCGGCCATCTGGGACCGTCCAGCGTTTTGCACACACACGAAGAGCAGCTCGGGCCGTTCCTTGTTGGCCATGCCTTCTGCCTGGGCAAGCGCCCGGAGGCGCTCGCGGCTGAAGCGATCGACGAAGATCGGCACGAAGTCGACCACCCGAGAGCCCTCAAGCGCCTGGAGCGACTCACGAACGTAGCGCTCGATAGTCCCTTCGCTGAACGTGCCACGAAACTCATCAGCAAGGCGATCGGTGGCGCGACGAACCAGGCGCTCGCGAGCCACGATGATGTTCGGGTCTGACTCGGTTGGCGCTGTCTGGTCTTCGGAGCCATGCTCGCCGACGAGATCGGAGCTATCCAGCCAGGCGTAGCGCGCTCGGTCGGCTGGCCCGGGTTCGGCCAGGGCGCGTCTGATCTGAGCTAGCCCGGATGCCACGACGCTGTAGCGTCCATCGTCCTCGGCTACCAGTCCAGCGTCGCGGAGGAGCTTGAGGTGATACGAAATGGTTGACTGGCCGACACCAAGCGACTGAACCAGTTCTCGGACTCTGATCGACGCACCGTGCCTGACCAGGGACGCAAAGACCCGGTATCGAGTTGGGTCACCGAGAGCATGGAGGCCAGCAATGACGGCACTCTGTCGGTCAGGCGTCGATGTCGTATCGACTCTGCCCCCTGATCGCTGGCGTCTTCCCCGTCTCGGCGTTGGCACATCCGAAGCATACACCGGCGAAATGCTCACGACGGATCGTCCAGGCGATAGTTGACCCACCGGTAACCGGGAAGTCTGAACAGAGGCCCGTCGCTACTCAACGAAGATGTACCCGCGGCCGGTCACGGTCTGAAGTCGAGTCGGCTGAGATGGATCGGGCTCGATTTTGCATCGCAGCCAGCGAACGTGCACGTTGAGCGTGTGCGACTCACGCGGAACCTGGTCACGCCAGACATGGCAGAGAATCTCGTCCCGCGTGAGGATCTGGCCGGGATGACGCACGAATAGAGCAAGCAGTTCTAGCTCGCGCGGGGTCACGCGGATCCGCTCTCCAGCACGGCTGACGTGTCGTCCGACCAGATCCACCGTCAAGTCTCCCGAAGAGAGAAAGCGTTGGGTCACAAAAGGTGACTCCCCGGCGAAGGAAGCGCGCCGAAGGAGCGCCTTGACTCGGGCCTGTAGGAGCCGGACGCCGTACGGTTTCTGGACGACGTCATCTGCGCCGAGCTCAAGACCGAGTACGGCGTCCACTTCAGCGTCGTCACCCGCGAGCAACATGATCGGTACCTGGCTCACACTGAGGTTCGCCGCGTCCTGACGCAGCCGACGGCAAATGTCCAGACCATCCACTGACGGGCGCCGGACGTCGAGGACGACGATATCCGGCTGGAGCCCGTAGATCATGCGGACGATCTCGGTGCTGGTCTCGCCGCGGCGCACGTCGAGACCGAGGCCCAACAGGGCCGTCGATACGGCCTCGCCATCCTCCTGCACTGCCACGATGGCGAGA
>JADLFM010000194.1 GCA_020845495.1 Chloroflexota bacterium | reverse complement strand
TAACAGCCTGTCGCGCCTTCCTTGTCACCCTTGTATCGCTGGTCTACGACGCATACGTCCACTTCGCGCCGGAGGTGGACGCGCACGTCCACTACACGCAAAGTCATTTCCAAGCCATCGGCAAGACGATCGAGGACGCAGAGGAGGAGCTGTTCGGCTACCGAGGATGGACCGAGGCACCTGGGCTCACCGTGAACGACCGCTGGAGGCTTATCCGGCGCAACCTCACGGGGTGCACTGTCGCACATCTCTTCGAGAAGCACCTGCGCCGCCGCCTCCCGTGGCACGAGCTGGGCGACGCGTCCGACATTTAGCCGCTCCAGCCACTAGGCGGAGGCACCCTGTCGGCAACATCCGCCGACCATCAGGGACGAGTTCTCCTTCCTCCACGGTCCGCGCCAGATCTGCTCATGGGATCGCTACGGCGATCCAATCGAATCCTGGATCATCCCAGCGATCACCCGGGCCAGCAGGACGATCGAGAAGCCGATCAGGGCGTTAACGATCGCCGACTTACCGCGCTCCATCTGGTGGGGACTGCCGGCGGCGCTCATATAGAGGAAGGCTCCCCACATCACGAAGAACGCGGCCACGGCGGCGCCGACGCCCATGCCGATGTTGAGCAGGTTCTCGAAGAGGGTGTTGATCTGTTCCATCACGTCGGCCTCCTATCTGCCGGTGTTCTGAAGGGGTTCTTCCGACCGCAGCCGGAACTCGGTCACGAGCCAGCGACTGTCGACGCGAACGAGCCGGCAGGTCACGTGCTGACGGAGCCGCTGCTCGCGGAGCTGTCCAGTCGCCGAGTCAACGGCGCGCCGGGTCTGCTCTGTGGTCGCTGACACGGTTGCCTCGGTGTCGGAGTAGGCGGTGACCTGGATCGAGACCGTGCCCGTCGTCATGGTCTGCTGCTGGCCGAGAGCGCTCGGATCGACCTGTGAGGCGGCGACCGCAGCGTGTACGTCGCCGGTGCTCAGGCTCAGCAGCCGCTCGCGGTAGGCAGTGGGCTCGCGAAAGTCGAAGGTCCCGTAGGCCTCAACGAAGAGGCGGGCAGCTTCCTCCACCTCGCTCATACCCTCGCCCTGGCCACGGAGACGGTTCGCGCCCTGCCAGCCGCTCACGATGGCGATCACCAGCAGGGTGGCCGCGAGGCCGCCGAGGATGACCATCAGTCCGCGGCCGCCGGTCATGCGATCGGTGCTTTCACCGGGCGACCGGCACTGGCGAAATGCCTGGCCCAGTAGGGGTTGTCCAGCGACACCTCTTTCACGAACTCGCCGGGCTGTGTGGCCATGATCACGACGCCGTTCCCGGCGTAGATGCCGACGTGGGTTATGCGTTCGTGCGAGGGGTAGGTGTCCTCGTAGAAGAGGAGGTCGCCCGGCTGGAGGAACTCGAGCGCCACGGGCATCGTCGCGTTGAACTGCGCCTGCGATGTGCGCGGCAGGGAGATGCCGAGCTGGGCGTAGACCCACTGCGTCAGGCCGCTACAGTCGAAGCTCTCCGGCCCCGCCGCGCCCCAGACATACGGCAGTCCGAGCCGGGATCGCGCGAGCGCGACCGCCTGGGCTCGGATGCCCGCCGGGTCCAGGTAGCCGTAGCTGGTGGCGATGCTGAGGACGTGGTCCACGTAGGACCAGGAGTGGTTGTACGCGTAGAGCGCGCTGCGGAGGTCACCGGGCGCTCCGCTGTTGAGGAGGAGATGGGCAGCGGCGGGCAGGCAGTCGTGGTAGTTGAACGGGTCGGCCACACCGTCGCCGTCGCCATCAACGCCGTAATGGGCCCAGGTCGCCGGCATGAACTGGCAGTATCCGAGGGCGCCGGCCGAGCTCGGGCCCATGTTCGCGCCGAAGCCCGACTCGACCTTGGCGATGGCCGCCAGGACCTGCCAGGGGACGCCCGTCGCAGCTGCAACCTGTTGCATGACAGCGAGGTGCTCGGCAGGAATCTCGGTGAGCGCCGCGGCGGAAACTGGAGACTGGGCGATGCCCGGAGTGCCGCCAAGCGCGGCCATCACGAAGAGCATCGGTGCGAGCATGACGACGCCGACAACGCCCGCGACCTTGAGGCCCTCGCTCCCGACGCTGCCGAAGATGTCGCCGGTGGGTGGGTTCGCGTTCACGGCGTCCTCCTTAAGCCCTTCCCGCCGCTGGCCGCGGAGCTGCCCCGCCACCTCCAGCGCTAGCGGCCCCTGCGCCGCCCGCAGCAGCACCGGCTCGGCCCGCTCCGGCCATCGCGCCAAGTGCGTGGGTGGCCATGGCGAACGTGAGGACGTTGGTGATGCCGGCTTGGCTGCGGGCCGAACGCAAGAGCGAAGGGACCTTGAGGGTCAGCCAGCAGACCGCGAGACCAAGAAGCATCGTCAGCAGGGCGTTGGAGACACTGCCGGGGGTCAGTTCGACCATCAGCGCCGTGCCGAGCGCCAGCACCATGACCTGGACGGCCTGCTGGAAGACAGTGATCACGAAGAGGTCGGTCCACCAGCGCGTCCACTGCTGGGTCTGGGGCAGCACCCACAGCAGTGCAGCAATTGGCCCGAGGACGATGAGCATCGCCAGGAGGGCGAGGCGCATCAGCATCTGGAAGACGAGGAGGATCGCCACGATGCCGTAGGCGACGGCGGTGAAGATGAGCGCGAGGCCTTCCTGCGAGGGTGTCGCCTGGTCGTACCCGGGGAGCCCGACATCACCGACGCCGGCGGCGAGGGCGTTGTTGATGTCGATCAGCATCCGCGCGAACTCAAGCGTCAGGTTGGCGGCGAGCGCGGCGAGGATGACGCGCGGGAGGAGCTCCATCGCCTCGTGGTAGGGCGACCTCGTGTGCTCCTTGATGATGACGTTGAAACCGCCCCACATGACGACGACCGCGAGGGCGACGTTGACGATGGCGCGGGAGAAGTCGTAGAGGCTGCGGACCGTCGGGCTGTCGTAGGTGCCTTCCGCCGGGGTGCGCGTGACGAAGTTGAGCGATGAGCCGCCCATGCCCAGCGCCCAGTCGACGAACCCGCGGATCGCCTCCAGCATCGCCTGGCCGATGAGCGTGAACACCGCGTTGACGATGTCTTTCGCCCAGTTGACGGGGTTGAGGCCGCCGGGAAGCCAGTCCAGGGGATTGGGAATCCAGTCGGTCGGGTCGGGGATCGGGAGGTCGACCAGCGTGTCAGGCGGCGGCTGACCTTCAGGGCCAGGCTGGCCAGGTGGGACCTGCTGCGGGGCTGGCGCAGGCGGACTGTTGAGGAGCGGGATGCCGGCCGACGACAGCCCATCCAGCGTGTCGTCGGCTTCCTGCGCGGCGGCGGAAGTTGCGCCAACCACCAGCGCGCAGGCCAATCCCAGTACAAAGGCGGTGAGGGTGAGGATGCGCATGTCTGACTCCAGCGGCCAGGAGGCCGTGATGAGTCAGCTTGCGAATGGGCGTTCCCTCAGTGTTCCAGGATTCCGCTCCGCCCGTTCCAATCTGGGGCTGGCTGTTCCAAATTCGCTCTCAACTCGCTCCAACTCCCAATTCCCGCGAACTGCTAGAGCCCTAGCCGGTTCGGACTTCGCCCGAGGTGAGAACTGCCCACCCGAGCAAGATCGTGCCCGCCAGGATTGAGATACCGCCAGCAAGGACGAGCACCGGCGGTAAGTTAAGGTATACCTCCGCGAGAATCCCGATTGGCATGAGCAGACCCGCCAGTATCAGCCGGGACGCCCACGCCCCGAGATCAGCGCGCACTGGAAGCTTTGACATCAGGAATCCGAACGTAATGTTGAGGAGGGCAAACAGGTTCCCGTGGACGTGGGCGAGGCGCGCCTCGAAGTGGTCACCATCAAGACTCTCAGCTATCCACGCTTCTTTGTCAGGCGCGAAGTCACGCAGGTAAATCAGCACAAAGCCGTACACCATAAACCCGGCCATGTACCAGAGGCCGACCGCGATGTTGACGCGTCCCAAAGGCCTCGCTGCCAGTGCGGAGAGTGACTTTGGTGCTGGTGGTGCAACGGACAAGGCCGATTCTCCTGAGCCCCTGGCAGCGCGATGCTAATCACCGTCTGTGGATACGGATGTGACAAATGTCACAACCCTCTTCCCTAACGCCCCGAACCCGGTACGGGTGTTCGAATCGGGTCAGGGTTCGTAGCTTGTGGACTGGCGCGCTGGTATCCGACTGTCCACCCAGGAGCGGCGTCAGTTGATCAATGACTCCTACGATTCACGGCTGGGCTGCTCTGAGCGGGCGTCGTGATGGGCGATGCGCGGCCGCCTCCTGGCCTCACGCACACCGATCGCTGCCCTCGGTAAGCCGAGAAAAGTCAGAGTGCGAGCGACTCCCGCCACTGACCATTGGGGCACTGGGCCGGAGGGTTTGCCATGACCAGAAGACGTTCTGCTTGCACTGCCGAGAGGGGAACTACCGCAGGAAGCCGATCCTGTCGGGGCGGGGTCTCGCTCGCGGTCCGCCGCCGGCAGATGTGCGACTCGCGCTCAGCGGCGCGCCAGCTGACGAAGCCCGGCCTCGTCGAGCACGCGGATTTCTCGACGGCTAACGTCCAAAAGGCCATCGGACTGGAATTTGCCGATGGCCCGCTGGACGACATCGGGGACGGTCCCGAGACGCGCCGCGAGCTCGGCGATTGTGAACCATTTCGGGCGGTTCAGCACACCGCCTTCCGCCTGCGCAAGGATGAGATCGGCCAGCCTCTCGCTGACAGTCCGCAGCGAGAGGTCGGCCACCAGGCCAACCAAGTGGAGCATGCGCTCGGCCATGTTCTCAAGCACCCTCTGCGCAAATTCTGGCCGTTCCTGCAAGAGGCGGAGTATGATTTCCCGCGGGACCAACCAGGCGGTGCTCGGCTCGAGTGCGACCGCGGTGGCGGGGCTCAGTCCCCGCGTGAAGATGCTCACGGTGTTGAAGGCTTCGCCCGGCCCCACGAACTGCAGGACCTGCTCGCGGCCCTGCTCGGACGTCTTCACCACCCGGACCCAGCCGGACTCGAGGATGTAGAGACCTTGGGTCGGCTCCCCCTCCATAAACACGACCTCGCCAGGGGCGCACTCACGGCGACGGCTCGCACCGGCCAGGAGAGCGAGCGTCTCTCCGGCAAGCCCCTGGAACAACGAGAACGCCCCCAGCCGATCCTTGAGCTCCTCGTGGGGGTTCTGGGCGGGCACCGGTCGATTGTACGCCGCCGCCCGGGAGACCAGCGGCCCCCAAAGAGCACGACAAAAGTCAGAGATTCGCGTGCCGACAGCCGCCACCATGACAGTACTGGAGGTACATCATGATCCGAAGAGTCACTCTCCTAGAACGATGGGGCGCATTCGCAGTGCGGAAGCGCTGGTACGTGCTCGGCGCATCGGTTGTCGTCGTTGTGTTCCTGGCGCTGGCCGCTCGCTCACTGAATGAAGGGACGGTGAGCAGCCTCGACATACCCGGTGCGGAATCGCAGGAGGCAGTGTCCCTGCTCGAAGACGCGTTTCCGCAGCGATCGGGCGACTACGGCGACATCGTCCTGTATTCGCCCAACGGAATCTCTGACCCGGGCTCGCGCGCCGTGATCGACACGCTCGTCGCCAATGTCTCCTCCGTGTCCGGGGTCACCTCGGTGGCATCGCCGTTCGCGCCGCAGTCGGGACTCCTCTCGGCTGACGGCACGACAGGGATCGTCCGGGTGCAGTTCTCGGAGAGCGCCGATCAGGTGCCAACCGAGCAGGTGGACGGAGTCGAGGCGGCGATGGCCGCCGCAGCGGAGGCTGGTCTCCAGGTGGAGTTCGGCGGCCCTGTCGCTTCCGCCCAAGAGCACGAGGGGCCGAACGAATCGACGGTGCTCGGGCTCATCGCCGCGTTCGTGATCCTTTACGTCCTCTTCCGCACGCTCGTCCCCACCGCGTTGCCGGTTGGCACGGCACTGTTCGGGCTGGCTGCCGGCTTCGCCGCGGTCTTCGCAATGACGTCGGTAGTCGAGCTCAGTAAGTTCGGGCCGAACATCGCGGCAATGCTGGGACTCGGCGTCGGAATCGACTACGCGCTCTTCATCGTTGCCCGGCACCGCGAGAACGTTGCTCGCGGCATGTCGATCGAGGCAGCGGCCGGGACCGCGCTCGCGACCGCCGGGAAGTCCGTTATCTTCGCGGGCGTCGTCGTCATCACGTCGCTGCTCGGACTATCGTTCATGGGCATCCCCTTCGTCGGGTGGATCGGAGTGGCCGCGGCCCTGATGGTCGCGCTCGCTGTGCTCGTGGCGATTGTGCTGCTGCCCGCGCTCTTGGGACTTGCTGGCACGCGAATCCTCTCCCTCAAAGGTCGCCGCCGGACTGAACCCGACCTCCACCATGAAGGGAGCCCCTGGTACGCGCTCGGCCAGCGCATCATGCGGCGGCCCTATGTGTTCTTTGGCTTGAGCACCCTGGTGCTGCTCGTCCTGAGCATCCCCCTGCTCGACATCCGCCTCGGTTCGGCTGACGCCGGCAATAACCCCACCTCCTCGACCACCCGACGCGCCTACGACCTGACGGCGGAGGCGTTTGGCCCCGGCGCGAACGGCCCGCTGCAGATCGTTGTCGACGCCGGCAGCGAGGCGGAGCTCCAGCAACTCCAGCTGGCCATCTCAGACGAAGACGGTGTGGCCTCGGTCGGACAGGCGCTGACGAGCCCCGACGGCCGCCTCACCATTTTCTCCGTCATCCCCGAGAGCGCACCGCAGGACGCCGCGACGACCGAACTCGTGCACCGCCTGCGTGACGAGACGATCCCTGGCGCGATGGACGGCAGCGACGCCGACGTGTACATCGCAGGGACGACGGCGCGCTACATCGACATCGCCGACCGGATCGGCGCACGGCTGCCGCTGTTCTTTGCCATCGTGGTCGGAATCAGCTTCCTGCTGTTGACCATGGTGTTTCGCTCGCTCGTCATCGCGTTCAAGGCCGCGCTGATGAACCTGCTCTCGATCGGCGCGGCCTATGGAGTTGTGGTGGCGGTGTTCGAGTGGGGTTGGTTGCTGGACCTCACTGGCGCCGACAAGACCGGCCCGGTCGAGTCGTTCCTGCCGATGATGCTCTTCGCGGTCCTGTTCGGGCTTTCGATGGATTACGAGGTCTTCCTGGTGAGCCGGATTCGGGAAGAATACCTGCGCACCAAGGACAACGCGCAGTCGGTGGCGCACGGACTGGCCTCGACTGCCAGCGTGATCACGGCCGCGGCGACGATCATGATCGTGGTCTTCCTCAGCTTCGTCCTGAACGACCAGCGGGTCGTGAAGGAGTTCGGGCTGGGGCTCGCCGTAGCCGTGTTCGTGGATGCCACGGTCGTTCGCCTGCTGCTCGTGCCGGCGACCATGCAGCTCATGGGCAACT
>JADLFM010000193.1 GCA_020845495.1 Chloroflexota bacterium | reverse complement strand
CCGGCGGCGAGCGCGGCCGACTCCTTGGCGAGCTGCTGCGGCGAGCCGGGGATGGATTGCCACTCGACCTTGAGGCCGCCGTTCTGCTTGCCCCACTCCACGAAGGTGTTGCCGACCGCCTCGTCGGTGACGGTGTTCCAGTTGGCGGAGAACCAGACGTTGAAGACGCCTGACGCCACCGGTTTGATCTCGGCAGTGGGCTTGGCTGCCGCGGCCGTGGTCGGAGCAGGCGCCGCCGCCGGAGCGGCCGGAGCCGTCGTGGCGACGGGCTTGCTTGCGGCTGGACCACTGGGGGCGGCACCGGCGGGCGTGGGTGCGGCCGACTTGCTGGCTGGTGCTGCTGGTTGGCCGCATGCCGCCAGCACGAGGACGACGCTCAGCCCTCCAACTCGCCGGAAGAACGTCCGGCGCGACCATGGCATGGCACGACGCGGTGAATCCATCGCTCAACCTCCTCTGTCGCTGTTGGCGCGGCCTCCATGCCGCGCCACGAATCGCTGAGGTGGCGTACGAGGTTGACGTACGAAGGTGGCGTACGAGTCGGAGTATCTGGAGCCGTGCGCTGTCCGCGTTGCCGCTCATGCCAGCGGGCACGCCGCCTCGCCGAACAGCGCTTTGCGCGTCGAGCCCTCCCGAGCCATTCTACGCCTGTACCGGCGGCTAACAGGTTCAAATTGCCTGAACGATCGTGTGTCGCGCCAGCCAGAGGGATCCTGCCGCACAAGCGATTCGCATCGTTCCATCTGAATGCCCGTCGCGCATTGACGAGTCGTGAGTTTCCAGATGTGCGACATTCGGCTCAGCACTCAGGCTGGGTCGATCCGCGGGCGCTGGTCCGGCCATCCCGCTCGCAGCCAGGCGCCGTCGACTGCCACTAGCAGCATCCGTGCCGGGTTCGGGCGCGAATAGGGCATGGATCGGGCGCGGTCAGGCACGCTAGCGGCCTGCCCGGCTCGGGTGACGTCGCTACCACCTCCAGGCAGTGGGTCACGCCACCAGTGATTGAGCATTGGCGCTTTCGGATCAGCCGCCTCTCTCCCGCGCACGGATGAGACGTGGGGGGACTCTCAGCCAGTTGCGACGTGATCCATCAGGTAATCAGGTCGATGCGCTCGGAGGCCGGGACGAAGTAGAGTGGCACCGGCCGGGCGTTCTCGGTCTCGAGGCACCAGTCCAGTAGACGCAGGCGCAGTTCGGCCACCGTCTCGGCGTAGCGCGCGTCACCCGCGAGGTTGGTCAGTTCCCACGGATCAGCCTCCAGATCGTACAGCTCGTCACGATCGGTCGTGTCGTAGGTGTACTTCCAGCGGTGCGTGCGGACCATCTTGGCGTGCCCCTCGCCCTCGCGCTCGCGCAGCAGCGGCGGCCGTGGGCCAATGGTGCCAGGCGGATACAGTCGTTCGGCATCGGCCATCGAGACCGGTGGCCCGCCTGCGCCGTACTCGCCGAACACCGCGTCTCGGCCGGCCGGAGCGTCCGTCACCCCCGGCAGCACGCGCCCCTGGACCCCGTCCGGGATGGGCAGAGCGAGCAGGCGGAGGATGGTGGGCATGACGTCTACCAGGCTCACGAGCTCCGGACGCCGCTCGCCGGCCGGCAGGTGGCTGGGCCAACTGACGATCATCGGGATGCGCATCAGGCAGTCGTAGAAGGCATTCGACTTGCCGAGCAGGTGGTGCTCGCCAAGATAGTCGCCGTGGTCGGCCGTGAAGATGACGATGGTGTCCTCACGCATGCCCAGCCGTTCGAGCGTGTCGAGGACGGCGCCGATCCGTTCGTCGATGAAGTCGATCATCCCGTAGTAGAGGCTGGCTGCCAGCCGGACGTCGTCCTCACGGAGGTCGTCGTAGCCGAGCAGGCGCGCATAGATCTGCTGGCGGGCTGGCTTGGACGCCCATTCATTGGCTGCCCAGGGCGGGGTGGGGACGTCTTCAGGGCGGTAGCGCGAAGCGTACGGCTCCGGGGTCTGGAGGGGCGTGTGTGGGTCCGGAATCGAGATCCACAGCGCGAGCGGATGGTCGTCTGGCGCGCTGCCCTCTTCTTCGAGGAACCGGATCGCCTCCTCGGTGACGCGGTACGTCGCGGACGCCTCCGGCGGCTCGGCGCGAACGTGCCCCACCGGCCGAGGGATGCCGTCGATGCGGGTCGGCCAGGTCGGCGGTCCGGTGTAGACGTCGGTGATGCCATCCCCGAACAGGTCGCCGTGGTTTGCCTGGAAGACACGCCTGAAATAACGGTCGAAATCGTCCGGCGTGAAACAGTGGTTCTTGCCGAAGTGGCCGAGCGTATAACCGGCCTCGTGGAGCAGGGCGGCTAGATGGATCTCGGCACGGGGCATCGGCGTCTCGTTGGTGCGCGCGCCGGTGCTATGCGGATAGCGGCCGGTCCACATCGAGACGCGGGCCGGCACGCAGAGGGGGTGAGGGGTAAAGGCGTGCTCGTAGAGGAGGCCGCTCGCAGCCAGACGCCTGAGTTGCGGCGTCCGCACCGGACCACCATACAGGTCGATCGCGGTCGCTTTCTGCTGATCCGTCATGACGATCACGACGTGCGGGCGCCTGGGCGTACTACCCTCTCCCATCGGCGGTGACGCTCCCATCCTCTTCCCTGTACCCTCGTTGCTATGCCCTCTGCGCTGTGCATGGGGAAGCGGGCGGAGCATAGTACTTCTCGGTGGACGGCTTCCAATAGAACGCTCTGTCTGCTTCCTGGCCAGGGTGAGCGTTGACGCGGACGCGGTGCAGCCGTACACTCCCGTACTCGGCGGCAAGGCGTTGGCAGCAGGTTACGGCGACGGCCCTGATGCGGTGCACGCCGCCGAGGGCGCAACGATGAGGACACGACGCCCTCTGGCGAGGACGAAGGAGCGAGGTCCAGACAGGTATGCCCAGGCGGGGGCGGCGCGAGCCGCGACAGATGCTTACGGGGCCGGCTGCGCGGGCGGCGCTCATTCGCGGCGCCACGACGATGACGCGGCTCATCCGCCCGACCCTCGGTCCGGTCGCGCGGACGGTGGCGATCATGCCGCTCGTCGGCAGCGGTCCGCCCGAGGTGCTCGACAGCGGCGGCACGATCGCTCGCCGCACGATCCAGATCGACGACCCGTTCGAGGACATCGGCGCGATGCTGATCCGTCACCTCGTCTGGCGAGTCTTCGAAGACGTGGGCGATGGCGCCGCCACTGCCGCCGTTCTGGCCGAGCGCCTGCTGATCGAGGCCGAGCGGCAGGTGGCGGCCGGCGCCAGCCCGGTCGCGCTGCGACGGGGCATCGAGCGGGGCCTCGACATCGCCCGCGAGGGGCTACGCCGGCAGGCTCGGCGCGTCGATTCTCCGGACGAGATCGTCGGGGTGGTGGCCGGCGTCCTGCGCGATCCGAAGCTCGCGGCGATGGTCGCCGAGGTCGTCGATGGGGTCGGGCCGGAGGGCGCGGTGCTCGTCGAGGAGGCGGCCGGCGCCGAGACCGACTATGAGTACGTCGAAGGAGTCCGCTGGGACGGCGGCTGGCTCTCGCCGGCCTTCCATCGCGGCATCGAGCCGGTCGTCCGGCTGCTCGAACCGGCCATACTGCTGGTGAACTTCGCGCTCGACAACGCCGAACAGTTGCTCCCGGCCGTCGAGGCGACGCTGGCGAGCGGGCGTCGAAGCCTGTTCGTGGTCGCACCGGAGGCCAGCGAGCCGGCCCTCTCTCTCCTGCTCGTCAACCGCGAGCGCGGCATCCTCGACGAAGCGGTTGCCGTGAAAGCGCCGTCGATGGGCCGGCAGCGGCTGGAGATTCTGGACGACCTTGCGGCCATCGTAGGTGCTCGATGCTTCGATCGGGACCGTGGCGACCGGCTGGAGAACCTGACGGCGGAGGATCTCGGGTCGGCGCGTCAGGCCTGGGCCCGCCGCTCGACATTCGGGTTCCTCGGCGGCCGGGGCGATCGAGCGGCGGTGCGCCGGCGGATGGTCGCCGCACGTGGGGAGCTCTCCCAGGCAGGCAACGACACCTGGCTGCGGGGAAAGATTCGCGAGCGGATCGGCAAGCTCGCGGGCGCCGTTGCCGTGATCCTGGCTGGTGCGCCCACCCCGGCCGACCGCGCCGAATTGAAGGTCCGGGTCGAGGCGGCCGTGGCGACGGCGCGAGCAGGCCTCCGCGACGGTGTCGTGCCGGGCGGCGGGGCGGCCTACCTGGCCTGCGTGCCCGCGCTCGAAGCGGCTGCTAAGGAGATGAGCGGGGACGAGAAGACGGGCATCCAGGTGCTGGCGCGAGCGCTCGGGGGGCCGATGGCGGCGATTGCCGCGAACGCCGGTCTCGCGCCGGCGCCGATCCTCCACGCAGCCACCCAGCGGCCGCCCGGCTCAGTCTTCGACGTGCTCCGTGGGGAGTGGGTCGATCCGTGGGAGTCTGGCCTGCTCGATTCGCTGGCCGTGCTTCAGGCGGCGCTCGACGCGGCCGGGAGCGCCGCCGCGACAGCCCTTACCTCCGACGTCTTGATCCACCGCCCAGACGTGGAACCATCCTTCGAGCCGTAGCAGGGCTCCCTCACCCCCACGCGTGCGAAAGGGTGAGGGGGCTCGCCGGCGCTGGTGGGTGAGGGGTTCCCGCTCAGGCGCCGTCTTCGCGGGTCCAGAGTGCGCCGCCCAGGCCGAGGGCGAAGACCTGCCAGCCGTCGTCGCGAGCGGGGCTGATGGCGAGGGCGACGACACCGCTCCCGTCGAGCCCGTCGCTCCAGGCCGCGAACGTCCGGCCCTCGTCGGCCGAGCGGTAGATACCGGCGTTCGTCGCGGCGTAGGCGATGCGGCCGTCCGGCGCGCTTGCGAGCGCCGAGATCGAGCTAACGTCAGGACCGAGCCGGGCCTCCTGCCAGATCGGCCGGCGCACGCCACCGCGCACCTCGCGCATGTGCGGGGCAGGCCGTACGACCCGGTCCCCGACGCCGACGAGCACGATGTCTCCACCGGCCGCGGGCGGACTGGCGATCGGGAGGAGTGGCGGGCCGGTGACGTCGAGCAGGGAGGTCCAGTGACGCCCGCCGTCAGTCGAGCGCCAGAGACGGAGCATCGCGGCATCCGGCTGATGGGGCTGGGCGGTGGCGGCGTAGAGGGTCCGATTGCGCGCATAGAGGGGCGAGGCGAGCAGCGCGATCGTCTCGAAGCGTGATGGCACCGGCCCGACCGCTGCGCCTTCGATGCGGCCCGGTTGTCGCCAGGACCGGCCGCCATCGTCGGTGCGCATGAGTGCGCCGTTGGTCCCGCCCGCGAAGACGCTCGCGCGCTCATCAGTTGAGAGCACGCTCGCCAGGACGGTCGGAGCCGGGAGCGGTGCGCTGGTGACATGCGCCCACTGCTCACCGCCGTCCAGCGAGCGCCAGAGGCCGCCGGCCGTCGCTGCGAAGACGGTGCGATCCTCGGCGTAGCGTCGCGAGACTGCCAGCGCCGATACCGGCGTCTCGTCCGGATCGATGGTGTGACTGGTCCAGTTCGCGCCCCCATCGCGAGAGATGAGCACCCCGCCTTCACCGCCGGCGACGAAGAGCGTGCGGTCCTCGGCAAACGCTGGCGAGACGGCGAGATGGGTGAGCAGCGTCGCCTGGAGGCCGTCGTTAGCGAGCGACCAGGAAGCACCGCCGTCGGACGAGCGGGCGATACCGAGGTGGAGCAGGCCGGCCAGTAGGCTCGCGCTGCCGCCATCCGACACCCGCTCCGCGACCGAGCGCGCATCCCAGTTGCCGCTTCGGTCGTCGGCACTCCGCGTTGGATCTGCCGTAACGGCAGCATCGGGGGAGGTGAACGCCAGGCTGAGCACTGGTCCCGGCAGCGCGCCGGCTGGCCGCCAGCGCTCACCGCCATCATCGGAAACGAAGATGCCAGCATCGGTCGCGGCAGCTAGTCCGCGCTCGGACCAGGCGATAGCGGTGACGCCGACGCCGGGCACGTCCGCCACCGTCTCCCAGGTGGTGCCGCCGTCGCCTGAACGCAGAAGCCCGTGTGACTCGGTGCCGGCCAGGGCGATACGGTCGTCGCTGAAGCGTGGCGAGAGGGCAATGGTCTGGATCGCCGCCTCGTCTACTCCAAGCTCGACCTCGCGCCAGGACTGGCCGCCGTTCCGGGTCCGTAGCAGGCTCGAACCGGTGCCGGCGAAGCCGATGCGATCGCGCGGGAAGGTCGGCGAGAGCGCGAGGGCTAGGACGGCAAGGTCGACGACGCCGGCGTTCGCCCCGCTCCAGGTCTCACCACGGTCATCGGAGCGGAGGATGCCATCCTCCGCCGTTCCGGCAAACAGCAGTCCGTCGTCGGAGAAGCGCGGCGAAAGCGCAACGGCGTGGATCGGTCCGCCAGTCAGGATGCGCCGCCAGCGACTACCGCCATCGTCGGAGCGGTACAACCCGTCGCGGCCGCCGAGGAACAACGTTCGGTCGTGCTCGAACGTCGGAGAGCGCGCGATCACCTCGCCCAGGGGGACGGTGCCCTCACTGCTCGCCGGAGCCCAGGAGCGTCCGCCGTCCGTCGAGCGGAACAGGCCGGGCAGCGTCGTCGCGAGAACGGACGGTCCAGCGGCGGGGAGACCGCTCGCATCGCCGCCGGTCGCCGGACAGACAGCTAGTCCGGCGACGGTCCCGCCGGTCCACGCGGTGAGCCGCTTCCACACCATAGACACTCCCTCTCGTAGCCTACATCCTGCTCGAACGAGGCCGGCCGGTGCCGGCGCGTCTACCAGGCGCCCGTGCCGAGCATCGTAGCCGCGCCAGGGGGTGTCTGCCCACGTTGGGGAAGCCGGCCGCCCGTCCATGGCAGGTTCGGTCGTCGCTGGCGGACGTCCACGGACGAGCGGAACGGCTGCGACAAAGCGGCTACCCTATCCTCTGGGCGCGGCAGGCAGCGGGCGCCGCTGACCAGGAGATCGTCGACGCAGACGAGGGAGGACCCGATGCAGCTACTCCTCTTTACCAAGCTTCTGAAGGACGTCGAACTTGACGAGGCCGGTCGGATCGCCGCCGAGCTTGGCTTCGACGGCATCGATCTGCTGGTTCGCCCTGGCTGGCACCTCGTCCCCGAGCGCCCGGAGGAGATCGGGCCGGCAGTCAAGCGGATCGGAGCATACGGCTTGAGCGTCCCAGCCGTCACCACCGACATCACTGACCCCCAGGCGCTCCTCACCGACGCGATCTTTGGCGCCTGCGCCGACGCTGGCGTGCGCCTTATCCGGCTCGGATTCTTCACCTACGGCCCCGGCGACTGCTACCGCGAGGTGTTCGAGCGCACTCGCCGCCACCTGGACGCGATCGAGGCCTTTGCCCGCAAACACGGCGTTCGGTCGATGATCCAGATTCACGGCGGCTCGATCCAGAGCAGCGGCGCGCTGCTGGCAGCCCTCCTCGACGGACACGACCCGGCCTACCTCGGCGCCTACCCCGATCCCGGCAATCAGGCCGTGCAGGAGGGCCGGGAGGACTGGCGGCTGACGTTCGACATGCTGGCCCCGTGGGTCTGCTTCGTCGGCGTGAAGAACGGCGGCTGGAGTGCCGGCAGCCTCGCCCCGAGCGGCCAGCGCCGATGGACCGCATACCTCCTCGGACTCGCCGACGGCATGGTGCCCTGGGACGAGATCCTGCCCTATCTCGCCGAGCATCATCCGGACGCGCCGCTCTCCTTGCACAGCCATTACGAGGTGCCGCTCGCACACGCGCTCGACCAGACTCGCACCGATCTGAACTTCGTCAAGCGGGTGCTGGCAGGGAGTCGCGGGACGCCGGGCGACGGCACGGTGGAGACTCGGCCGAGCTGAAGTTCCTCCGCCGCCCAATTCAGCCGATCGTGGCTCTTCCCCTCGCGCCAGAGCGGCCCCTGCTGACTACGCGTGCGGACCGCCAGTCTGACGGTTCGTTCCGCCCAGAACCTCACAAAGCGAGCGCTCTTCTGAGATTGGGGGTCATACTACAGACGGCCACGCATCCCGGGTGGCGGGCGCTGAAACGTGATGCATCGAGCACCGGGACGCTCGCTCGGAACGTGAGGGCGTCAGCGCGTCGCACAAGGACGAGCATACCCGGCCCTTTCCTTGCAGCGAGGTTCCGGACCTCGGCGTCACGCCTCATGCGTGTGCTAGAGTTGCGCTTCGCTGGCTGGGCAGCATGCATCAGAGCGTGGAGATGACGAACAGAATGCGGCGGATGGGCCAGCCCGGGCCGGACGTGTGGGGCGCGCAGTGAGCCCGGACAGCGAACACGGCTCGACGATTCCGGGAGCGGCCGACGGCGAGCCGCCCGAGCGGCGCTCCGTTCCTCCGCGTCGGCCGGAGCCGCGCGGCACCGAGACACGACGCGTCGAGCGGCGTGGTACCGAGGGGCGCCCGGCCAGCGCCGACGTTACCGAGTCGGGCGGGGCTGGGTCGGGAAGGGCCGGGCGGCCGGCTGGGCTGACGCCGGGCGATGACGTGCGTGCTGCCGAGTCGGAAGCGTCAGGGGCGCACGAGCCTGGGGCACAGCATGTGCATGCGGACGGCGTCCGGGCGCCCGAGGGCGGCCTGGCTCGACCCTTCATCCCGCCGCATCAGCGCTTCGTACGTGAACGGGTGCGAGCCGGTCGAGGCGGGAACGCCGTCTACCGCGTCGCTCGGCAGTTTCGTGGCTTCCGCCGCGACGAAGAAGGCCATCTCGAGGCGACGCTGGAGCTTCAGCAGCCTCACAGTCCGCTCGGGCGGCTGCGACGCCTGCTCATCGGCGCGCCAATCCATAGCGAGCTCGAGAGCCACGAGCGGCTGAGTAAGAAGAAGGCGCTGCCGATCTTCTCCTCAGATGCGCTGTCGTCAGTGGCGTACGCCCCCCAGGAGACGCTGATCGTCTTGCTGTCGGCTGGCCTGGCGGCCGCCTGGTGGTCCCTGCCGATCGCGATCGCCATTACTCTGCTCCTGGCGACGGTCGTCACGAGCTACCGCCAGACGATCTTCGCCTACCCCTCAGGCGGCGGCAGCTACATCGTGGCCAAAGACAACCTGGGCGAGCTTTCGGGGCTGACCGCTGCTGCCGCACTGGCCGTGGGCTACATCCTGACCGTGTCGGTGTCGATCGCGTCGGCCGTGGACCAGTTGATCGCGGCCGTGCCCATCCTTGTGAACCTGCGTGTCTGGCTTGGGGTGGGCGCGATCGGACTGATCACACTGGCCAACCTGCGTGGCATCCGAGAATCCGGCAACATCTTCGCCCTCCCCACCTACGTCTTCCTGTTTGCGATGTACGTGACGATCGGCATCGGTCTGTTCTATCTGTCCACCGGGCAGTTTCACGTCCCCCGGACCGAGCCGGAGCCAGCAACGGAGACGTTTTCGCTCTTCCTGCTGCTGCGCGCATTCGCGGTCGGCTCGGCGGTCATGACTGGGACGGAGGCAATCTCGAACGGCATTCCGGCCTTCCAGGCGCCCGAGCCAAAGAACGCCGCCCGTACCCTGGTCGTGATGGCGGTCATCCTCGGCACGATGTTCATGGGGCTGTCGATCCTGATCGTCGGGAGCGACGTCATCCCCACCCACGAGCAGACTGTCATCTCGCTGCTTGGACTGGGCGTTTATGGCGACAGCCCCCTCTACTATCTGCTCCAGGGCTCGGCGGTGTTGATCCTGGTGCTCGCCGCGAACACCGCGTATGCCGACTTCCCCCGACTGGCCTCGCTCCTGGCGCAGGACGACTACGCGCCACACCAGCTTGCGTTCCGGGGAGATCGGCTAGCCTTCTCGAACGGGATCGTCTTGCTCGGCGTGCTCGGCGCCCTGCTGATCGTCCTGTTCGGGGGTTCGACCGGCGCACTGATCCCGCTGTACGCCTTGAGCGTCTTCGCCGCATTTACGTTTTCTCAGAGCGGCATGGTCCGGCACTGGTGGCGGGAACGAGGATCGGGTTGGACGGTAAAGCTGCTCGTCAATAGCATCGGCGCGGCGGTCACCGGGCTGGTGGCAGTCATAGCGGCCGTGACCAACTTCATGGACCCGGACCACCCGATCGTGCAGGGGCTACCGATTGGCTGGGGCGCCTGGCTCGTGGTGGTGATCGTGCCAACGTTCATCTGGCTGTTCCGGCTGATCCATCGTCACTACGCCGAGGCCGACCGGGTGATGAAGCTGACGCCATCGGCCACCGATCGACCGCTCAAGAACGTCGTGGTGGTGCCGATCGCGCGCTTGAACCGGCCGGCCTATCAAGCCCTTCGCTACGCCCGCTCGCTGACCGCCGACGTGATGGCGCTCCACGTCGCGTCCGACCCGGCGAAGGCCGACGAGATCGAGAAGCAGTGGGAGACCTGGGGACGCGGCATCCCGCTCACGATCGTCGAGTCGCCGTACCGGAGCCTCGCCAGCCCGCTTCTGCACTACCTCAGCGAGTTGAAGCGGGTGGAGCGGGCGGATGTGGTCACGGTGGTCCTGCCTGAGTACGTTCCTCAGGCCTGGTGGCAACACATCCTTCACGGGCAGTCGGCGCAGTTCCTGAAGCTCGCGCTGCTCTTCCGCCCCGGCTTCGTGGTCGTCAGCGTCCCGTGCCACGCCGACGACGAGAACCAGAGCGAGCCGGCGGCGCGGCCTGGCAAGACGCCGAGCCTCCCGACCTAGGCCCATCCGGGCTCGGCGTGAGCGGAAGCCCGGCCCTCGCTCCCGCGGGTGTGGGGCGGCGGCCCCCGTCCACCAATCCGGGCACGGCCAGCGCTACTCACCCCTACGGGTGCGGGGTGGTGTTTGGCAACGGACGCGCCTATGGCTCCGTGTGGTCAGTCGCGGATGGTGCCGGGGGCGACGCGATCCGCGCCGGCGGCTCGCAGGATCTGCTCGGCGCGCCCGGCAGCGGACGGGTCCGACGCTTTGATGGCGAGCAGGGTATCACCCTGCGCCACCCGCTCTTCGTAGGTCAGGCGTTCGGGCTTCGGAAAATTGAGATCGGCCTGTCCGCCCAGCGCAGCGCCGAGGTCGATGAAGCCAGCGCCAGGCCGGTCGAGTTCGTTCGCAGCATGCTGCGCGACGATGCCGGCGCTCGTGGGGCTGGCGACGACGGTGACGGCACCCTCGCCGAAGCCGGCGGCGTTCAGGTCGTGCAGCGCGCTCAGTGCCCGATCGCGGTCCCGGAAGAGACCTGCCACGATCATCATCTACGGAATCCTCCGCTGAGGCCCGATGCAGGTTTCGTACCCGTGGCGGGCCGCTGTGCGATGGGCCGACGAGCGGTGGCCGACATACGGTGGACCGACGAGCGGGGGCAGGCCGTGAACCGGCGGACCGATGAGCGGAGGCAAGCCGGCAGGCGTGCAATCGGGTGCACGTCGCTGCCGCCGGTCTCCTCGACGCCAGCTACTCGGGATCGGGCAATGCTCCGGATTGGGCGGGCAGCGGCGGCCAGGCGCGGTAGAGGGGCGCGAGGCGAGCCGGTTGGCCTCGCCGCTCGAGCTCGGTCACGAACTCGCGGGCGTCGAGGATGTGCCGACCGTGCATCCGTAGCACGTCGAGCTTGATGGCCCAGGTGTCGGCAACATCCATCCAGGTGTTCGGCTGGCCATCCGGCACGTCTGCGATGCCCATCTCCGCAGCCTGCTCGGGCGGCACGGCATCGTAGTAGAGCGCCGCCGGGCCGAAGCCTTCGGTACGCGCCTGCTCGAAAGCGGCCACCGCCGCGCGGTGCATCGTGCGATGGTCCGGGTGGCCGGTGATGCCGCCCGGACCAAACGTCAGCAGCACCTCCGGCCGATGGCGACGGATCATCTCTAGCACCTGTCCGGCCAGACGATCCAGGGGCGCCGACTCGACAGCCCCATCCTCGTACCCCAGGATCTCGACGGCTGAGAATCCGATGAGCGCGGCGGCCTCGCGGAGATCCTGCTCGCGGAGGCGTGCCAGTTCGGCGGGTGCCGGGGGCGGATCGAGCGTTGACTGCCCGTGTTCGCCGAGCGTGGCCCAGACGCCGGCCAGGAGCGCGCCGTGACGGCTTTCCTTCGCCAGGACCGCCGAGGGCCCGAAGCTCTCGTCGTCCGGGTGCGCGTACACGACCAGGATACGAGCTGGCACGCCAGGGCCGCGCGGCTCGCCGGCCGGCTCGCCGTCGCTGCCGTGCGCCCCGCCAGCACGTTCCGGGGGCTGCGCTCCGCTGCCCCGCCCGACACCATCCAGGAGATGTTGCACGATCCTCATTCTGGCCTCACGTTGGAAGGATACCCGGCGCTGGCACCTGCCCGTCGCGTGCTCGCTGCCCGAGCGGCGGCTACCTGTGGGAACGTTCGAGATTCGACCGGCCCGTCCACCTGGCTGGAGCGCTCGATGCTGGCACACGGTTTGCGGCCCGGCGCACGGGAACGGCCGACTGTGTGGAGCCCGAGCGCACCCGAGCGCGACGGCTCGCCGTGCACGGTCGGGCCGGCCCGGCGGTGTGACCCGATGGTGAGAGAAGACGATGCCGGGAGGAGACGATGCTCGATCGACGCGATGCGCCTGGACGCATGCTCAGCCTGCGTCAGTTGATGGACCGATTATTCGAGGACGCCTTCGTCGTGCCCCAGGACTTGATGTCTCGGGTCAGCGGAGCGCCCGCTGGCGGCACGATGGACGTGTACGAGGAGGGGGACGACCTGGTCGTAGAAGCTCAGTTGCCGGGGATGAAACCTGATGACGTGGACGTCCAGGTCGAGCGGGGCATGCTGATGATCCGGGGCCAGACCAGTACGAACGAGGAGCGCAAGGAGCGGAACTATCTGATCCACGAGCAACGCTCTGGCTCGTTCAGCCGCACGCTCCAACTGCCGGACAATATCGACGTCGACGCCTGTCGGGCGACGTTCGAGAACGGAGTCCTGCGCCTGGTCTTCCCAAAGACCGAGCGTGCCCGACCGCGCCGAATCCAGGTGACCGGCGGTCGCGGCCAGCCGGCGGTGGACTCTGGGCACCCGGGCGGCTCTCAGTCTGACGGCCCGTCGGCCGAGTCTGCCGGCCAGTCCTCGGGTGGACAGGCCGGCGGCACGTCGAGCGGGCAGGCTGGCTGATGCGGTGATCCGGCCGTCGTGACCTGGCCGGCCGGCACGATGTGCCGGCCGGCCAGGTTCAGGCGGGCTGCTTGCCGGCCTCGGTCCAGGCATCCGCCTCTTCGGTCGTCATCCGCCCGTAAGGGGCGACCCGTCCGTCGCGATAGCCCCAGCGCTCGACGTCCACGACGTACTGGGATCGCGAGAGGATCGTCCCCCGGCAGACGCCTGGTGGCGTACCAGGCGTGCTCCCCGCAGCTGGCTGGCGCTGGCGTGCCTCGGCCTCGCAGCGGCGGAGGAGCGTCGTCAGGATGTCCAATGGGACCGGCGTCGGCTCATCAGGATAGATGAAGCCGAACAACACCAGGTGGCTGAGCAAGATGTGCCAGTAGCCGTCGAAGCGCTCGAACAAGCGATGCCAATCCAGACGACTGCCACGCGCCCGCAACAGATGGGCGACGTCGGCGCCGTCAAAGCGTTCGCGCTCCATGACCATCGCCTTCTGCCAGATCATCTCCTCCGCGGGAATAGTCTTGACCGGGATCCCGAGCACCGTGTCGGCGGTGGCATGCGCGAACCAGTCCTCGTCGACGGGCGCGAGACCGTTCCCCGAGCAATAGATGATGTCCACGACGGCATCCCCACAGTGCGCCTTGGCGAGCCAGTGTGGGAACGGAATCTCCGTCCAGAAGTCGGCGTGCTTCAAGGCCGCGAGGGTGGGTTCCAGGTCAGCCCCGCGGACGAACACGTCCAGGTCTTTCGTACGGCGGGCGATGCCGGTGTAGCGCTCGAAGGCGTACGCGCCGCCGATGAGGTACGGGACACGGGAGTCGTTCAGTAGCGTGAGCGCGTGACAGTACGTCGCCTGGGTGGCCGGGGCGAGGGCGTCGGACGGTGTGGGCGCCGGCTCATCGTCGTGGCCCGTGGGCTGAGAGATGGGGACTGTCCGTGCCCGATCGTGCGCCTGATGCACGTCAGGAGCCGCAGGCTGGGTGTCAGATGGGGAGATCTTCATCGCGATGCCTTCCGACCGCGTCGTAGACGCTCTTGCCGTGCGCCGAGCGCGGCAGGGAGCACGAGCAGGATCGTCAAGAGCACGAGCAGGATCGTCAAGAGCAACGAAGGCTCCCATGTTCGGGAGCCTCCGTGGGGTGAGGGCGGCACGGTCCCGTGCCGCGCTGCTTACAGACCTGGCCTCCTATGCTCGTCGGTAGCTACGTCCCGCTGACTCGCGCCCACCGGTCGCCGCTCACGTCCTGCATCGTTGGACCCGGCGAGCGAGGCAACCGGCGGGGCCGTCGCCGCCTCGTCGACTGGGCTAGACGGCGTGGACGTCACCGGAATCTCGATCACGCGAAACGGCGGGCGGCCCGGGAAGCGCTGGCGCATCAGCGGCGCTGCGACGTTGTAGACGGGGACGTTGCGACTGGTCCGCCCCTCCGGGCTACCGTGGTGGGCGTGCCCGTGGACGACGGCCGTCACGGGGAAGCGGTTGATCGGCTCTTCCAGCCGGCTGGACCCGAGGAACGGGAAGATCTCCGGCGGCTCGCCCTCGCAGGTGGCCCGGATCGGCGAATAGTGCATGACCACGACATGCTGGTCCATCCGGAGCCGCGCGAGGGCACTCTCCAGTTTCAGCGCCTCACCGATCGCCTCGTGCACGAACGCCTTGATGGTGTTTTCACCCCAGGGGCCGAGTGCCCGCCGGTCGAAGCCGCCGCCGAAACCCTTGACCCCCGCGAACCCGACGCCCTTGACCTCGCAGGCATCGCCGTCGAGCATCTGGACGCCAGTGGCGCAGAGGATCTGCACCACCTCCTCCTGCTGGCCGGATTCGAAGTCGTGGTTTCCGAGCACCGCTACCACCGGGATGCGAGCCGCTCCAAGCTCGCGCGCCAGCACGTGGGCCTCTTCGGCGGTGCCGTAGTCGCACAGGTCGCCACAGAGCACCAGGATGTCGGCGTGCTCGGAGGCGGCGGCGAAGACCGGCTGGAGTTGTCCCTGCGAGCCTTTCGTACAGTGGATGTCCCCAATCGCCGCCACCCGCACCGTGCCGCTCGTCTGCTCCGCCATCGTTCCCTCGCATAAACATGCACCCTATCGGTGCGATCTACCTTCGCCGACGTCGCCGTGCGCGAGGCTCTGCACCACGATAGCCGGCGCCGAGGTGTCGCACTCGCTCCAGGCGTCGCGCTCGATCGGCAGCACGATCGGGAGGACGCATGGAGTGTGCCAGCGCCGCCGTAGACGATAGCTCTGGCGGCCGCTCGCGTGTTCCGGCGGTAACAGCGCTCCTGTCACCCGGTTGACGGAGCGCCAGGCTGCGTCCGCGTATGCTGAGCTCAGGTCAGATACGACACCACCACTGGTAGGCAAGGAGTACGGAATGAGCACCACGAGTGGAGCTCGCCACGAGGGCGGGCTGATGGGACGCATCACGCGGCGGGCCGTCATCCTCGGCGCGTTGGCAGTTACGGTTGGCGCCGCGACGTTCGGGCCGGCTGGCGCAGCGTTCGCGGCCGAAACCACGAACGTGACCCAGGGGCTGACCCAGACGCCGACGACTCGGTTCCAGACGCCGGGCAGCGCTCAGATGCTGAACCCCCAGCCGCTCCCGCCAGGGGGCGCTCAGATGCTGAACCCGCAGCCACTGCCCCCCAAGGCGATAAAGCTTAGCAACATCCGCACACGCAGGTAGCCGCGTCCGGTGGGGCTCGGAGGCGAGACAGCCCCCGGCCGCCGCACGGCGGCCGGGGGCTAAAGTGTGACGGACTAGGTATCAGGAGGAACGGAGGCCGGTACGCAGCACCGGCCAGGCCTGGGCGTCGACCTGATCGGCGCGCCACGAGAGCATGACCCGGTCGCCGTCCACGGCCTCGATCGCGTCGAATGGCACACGGATGGTCGTGCGGGCCGGCCTGCTGACCACGAAGCCCTGCTGCTGGACCGCGTCGATCGTGCCGATGCCTTCGCCGTCGGTCGCGACCACCTCCATGTGCTCGTGGACCTGCGAGTGGACGTGGCCCGCGCTGGACGCTCGGCGCGCGCTGTCTAGCACGGCGGCGCCGGAGTGCCCAGCGCCGCGCCTGCGCACATGGAGCTGGTTCATGACGTCGCGCACGCCAGTGGTGAGCGCCGCCACCTCATCGGCCAGCCAACGCATCTGGCGCGTTTCGACGCTGCCACGCAAGGTAACCTCGCCGTCGTTGACGGTGACGTCGACGTCGCTCGCGTCGATGCCGCTGTGATGGTAGAGCCGATCGCAGACATCCTCGCGGACGCGGGTGTCGGAGCGGTGATAGTTGCGCGGCCCTCGCCCGGCGTGCTGTCCGCGCCCGACGGATGGCTCCTGCCACTGTTGGCCCTGGTGTTGCCGCTCGGGCCGGGGCTGTTGTGAGTGCATGCCTCGGGGATCCGGTCCGAGGTCGGTCGCGTCAGGTGCGGGAGCCATCTCACCCAGGTAATCCCGCTGCACGCTCTCGCCGTATGACTCATCACGATAGCCGTAGGGCTGACGTCGAGCCGGCCGCTCGTCCACATCTCCGTCAGAATTCCGATCGCTCGTTCGCTGGCCGCTCGCGCCTGGCTCGCGCGTGCGCAGATCGGTTCGGGCCGCGCCATACCCGAACCTGCTCCGCGCGAACGCGTCGCTGTCGAAACGGTCGCTGGTCCGCTGCTGCTCGTCATACCGCACGCTGTCCCGGGTGTAGGGTGTGTCCGGGTGCTCGTGGCCACGGTCATCATCGTGGCGCCACGACGTTCGCTCGCGATCGTTGTTGGGTTGCACCGTCCGGCCTCCGCGTCTCATCTCAGGCCATGTGTCAGGTCACGTGTCGGGCAGGCCGAAGCGTGCCCGAAGTCCGGCCGATGGGGCAGAAAACGTGCCCACACCTGGGCATGGGCAGACTGGCCCCCACATGCCCACGATCTCACAGCCTGGGTCCGCACGCGCCCCGAGTCTCCCAGTCCGGTCTCAACTGGAGGCGGCGGCGCTCCGATCGTTGGGATCGTCGCCACGCGGGCTGGGCGTGATTGGCGTACTCCCATCGGCCGAGGCGTCGAGCGCATTCCCACTCTCACGCACCCCGTCCGACTCGACGACGTCCGATGACTCGGCCGTACCGCCAGCCAGAAGCGCATCTGCCGTCTCGAGCACCTCCGCGACCTGGAAGGCTCCGACCGTCCCAATCACGTCGCTGGCCGTGAGCTCCGAGAGGTCGTCGGCTGCCAGGTACTGACGGTTCGCGGGACCGAAGTAGAGCGTGCTTCGTCGCTGCGCCTGATGGATGGCCTTGTCGTACGCCGCCTCGTAGCCATCGGCCATCGCGGCCGGTGAGAAGCGGCGCTCGGCTTCGGCACGGCAGGCCGCTCGGTCGAGCGCAGAAATCTGGGCGCAGAACGCCGTCAACTCGTCGTCAGTCTCGCCGATCAGGCCGGTGTCGCCGTGGCGCAGAACCTCGGGCACCGACCCCCGGCGCCGAGCGATGACCGGCGTTCCACAGGCGAGCGACTCGGCCATCACGAGCCCGAAAGGTTCCGGCCAATCGATGGGAAACAGGACCGCCAGGGCGTTGCCGTACAGCGCCGGCTTCTCTGCATCGCCGATCTCGCCGAGAAGTTCCACGTCCGACTCCCGCAGCAAGGGCTTGATGGCATCCTCGTAGTACTCCCAGTCGCGCTGGACGTCCGGTCGGCGGGTGTCCTTGATCGGCATCCGGGCGGCGACCTTCAGCGGCAGCCCGGCCGCTCGGGCGATGCGGATTGCCGCGTCGAGCCGCTTCTCCGGTGAGATCCGGCCGCAGAAGGCAAGATACCCCCCGCCCGTGTCGTTGAACGGCAAGGCCTCGACGTCGACGGCGTTGTAGACCGTCCCGAGCCAGGTCGCCCACGGCAAGGGCCAGCGCTGACTATCCGAAATCGAGACCACCCCTTGCTCGGGAAAGCGCGCGAAGATGCGCGCCAGATCCGGCAGGTCCAACCGGCCGTGCAGGGTCGTGACCGTGGGAGTGTCGACGAGCGACGCGCAGGGAAAGGCGTGGAAGTCCATGTGTGAATGGACGACGTCGAATTCACCGTGCCGCGCTCGGCGGTACACCTCGCCAAGCGTGATCGCCCAATACGGGAGATCGTCGCGGACCTCGTCCTGACGCCAGAGCGCGGTGTCGACAGTCGGGATCAGTCGAGCGGTGGTCGTCGAATCACCGCTCGCGAACAGTGTGACGTCGTGACCGCGCCGAACAAGTTCTTCGGTAAGGAGTGAAACGATACGCTCGGTGCCGCCGTAACGCGCCGGCGGCACGGACTCATAGGGTGGAGCAACCTGGGCGATCCGCATCAGTGCCTCCACTCGGTGGGGGCTCCTCCGCAACGCCGGGGAAGAGGCCACTGACCGATTGTAGTGACGGCCACGGCCGTACGCCAGGGAGCGCTCCCTCGTTGGAGACGCAAGCGCCAGTCAATCCTGGGTACCAGAGCGGTTGCACGTTGCGTGCCATTCTGTAAAATTCAGATACAACCCTCGGCGCGATCGGCTCAGTACGCAGTCGGTCGCGCGGGCGTTTCAGCGCATTCACGCGCTGGCCCTGCGCGCCAGCGCGGTGGACGCTCGACCCGTAGTAGGGCGCTTCGGCAGCCTCAAAGGCAGAGGCGGCGATGTGGCCGTAGCCGTGCGGGCGATGTGCGCGAACCGGCCGGAAACGGCGGTCGCGAAGCTCCTCGCGCAGGCCGTCCCCACGTACAATGCAGCGCCGTTCCCCCCTACAGTCGTTCCCCCATGCGTCACGCCTCACACAGTCGTGCCAGGTACGTCCCTGACGCTTCCTACTCGAGAAGGGCTCTCATCCCGTGGCGGTTCCCGTTCTCAGGACTCTTACTTCTCTGGATGGTTCTGTGTCTGTTCGGGTCTCCCCCCGTACCATCCCCTGCCTGCGCCCGGCCGACGATGAACCGGGCATCGACCTCGCCGCGCTGGTCGAGGTCTTGTGCGACCTCGGACGGGTCGACTGGCTCGGCCACCTCGGCCAGAACGGACCGCTGGTCGCCTCAGCCGGCGCCACGAGCCTGTTCCACTGTCTGTTCGGACGCGATTCCATCCAGATAGCGTTCGACCTGCTCGACGATTTCCCGGCGGTCGCGCGGGCGACCATTCTGGAGCTGGCGCGGCTCCAGGGCGTCAGGCGCAACCCTCGCGCCGACGAGGAGCCAGGTCGCATCCTCCACGAGCATCGGCAGACCCATGACCTACACCTGCTGAAGCTCTCCCATCACTGGGACTTCCCGTACTACGGCGCCGTCGACAGCACGCCCCGCTGGATCGCCCTCCTGGCCGCGTACTGCGCCACGCAGGGCAACGCGATCTTGCACGAGCCGCTCGTGGATCGCCGAGGGCGGACCATCACTCTCCGGGACAGCCTGACCGCCGCCGTCAGTTGGCTCGTCGGGCGGCTCGACGCCGCCGCCGCCGCCGGCTTTCTCTGGGTGCGCCGCTCCGACCCGCACGGCATCGCGAATCAGGTCTGGGAGGATTCGGCCGACTCCTACTACCACGAGGACGGGACGCTCTTCGATGCCGCGCACCCGTACGCGCCGGTGGCCGTCCAGGGCTACGCCTACGATGCGTTGCTGGCCGCCGCGGACTTGATTGACCAGGACACCGCCCGGGCCCACCACATGCACCTCCAGGGAAGCGAAGGTCGGGTGGCGACGGGCCGGGGCGCAGCGAAGCGCCACGGGAGGGCGGAGGGCGGGCGTCGCGCGCTGTGGCCAGCCGCGCTACGTGCGCGCGCCGCCGTGCTGCGCACCCAGACCGTTGAACGCTTCTGGCAGCCGGACCTGGACACCTTCGCGCTGGCGCTGACGTTCGGGCCGGGCGACGGCGGGCGGGCAGCGCGGCTCGTCTCGTCGAGCGCCGGGCACCTGCTGGCCAGCCGCTTGCTCGACGGCGACGACGTGGCCGAGATTCGCGGACGGCTCATCGGGCGGCTTCAGGCAGCGGACATGCTGGCAGGGGCCGGCGTCCGCACTCGTGCCCTGGGCGCCGCGCGGTTCCGCGCCGGGGCGTACCACAACGGCTCGACCTGGCCGATGGATACCGGGATCATCGCGGATGGCTTCCGCCGTCACGGTGCGGAGGCGGCGGCTGACGACCTCGAGGCCCGGATTCTGCTCGGCTGCGCGATGGTGGGCGGCTTCCCGGAGTTCTTCCGAGGCGAGGAGGACGGCAGTATCGCGGTGAACGTCACGACCATCGACAGCCTGGAGGACGGTGCGCTCAATCGGCTGGAGCAGCCGCCCCAACCGAATCAGGGTTGGACGGCAACGCGCGTCTGGCGGATCCTCCGTCGGCGCGGTATCGCTACCCTCGCCTGAGCGCCGATGCCTGAGCGCCGATGCCTGAGCGCCGACGCGTCGTCACGGCGGATCCGGTGCATCCTGCCCAGCCAACCGCCAACGAAACCAGCCACGCGCCCTCTGCGCCCTTGGACTATGGTCTGCGCTGAGCCGGCCAGCCGTCACGCACGACCACCTGACGCCGGTCACACACCCGCACGGGGTGGCGGTAGTTCGATCAGGCCACGTTCAGCCGCGGCGAGGATCGCTTCGAGCTTGGAGCGCGCCCCGAGCGCCTTCATCGCGCTCGCCTGGTGCCGATACACCGCGCGGACGTCGGTGTCGAGCACTCGCGCACACTCGGCGGCCGGCACGCCCCTGGCCAGGATACGCAGCACGAGGCACTCGACGTCCGACAGCGACATGGGACACGTCCCGCCTGGATCCCCATTCGAGTATGCGGCGCACGGGCAGGATGACCTCGCTCATCGTACAGATCATGTGCACAGGAGTCAACAATCGCACACGGCGGCACGGCGGGGAGCAGGTCGCACGAGCATTCGGCAAGACTCAGGCGACCACCTGGACCCCGACCGCGGCGGTCCACTTGCAGGGGGCAGGACTCACGAGCATCCGGCAAGACTCGGCCATCTCGAATGTCAAGATGGAGGTGTGATACGCTGGCTGTGACCCGGCGGCGTAGCGAAGCCCTGGTAGCAGCCAGCTAGTCGACATCCTGGCGGGCGGCGGCATCGAGCCAGGACAGGATCTCGTCAACGATTTCCCTGGCAGTATCGGGCGATAGGTCCGGACCAGTCAGATCCCAGACCCGGCGCCGGAGGGCGATGTCGTCGACGACCAGCATGTCGAGGGGGCGGGTCAAAAGGTCCGGATCCCACAACTCGGCGGCGATCGTACGTTCGCTCAGGACATGGTACAGGCCCAGCACGAGCAGGCGGCCTGACGTCGTCGCGCGGTACTCTAGCTGCACGACCCCTGCCGTTTCGTCAGCAGGGTCGACCAGCACGAAGCCAGCGGCATCGACGTGGGGGGCGAGGCAGGACTGAATCAGTTGAAGAGAACGTGACGTCATGAACTGAACGGCAACGGCAAAGCTCATCCCAATATTGCACAGAATCATCTCCGGATTCAATCGTCATGATCTGCCATATCTTTGCTGCTTCTGTGCCTATTTTTTGCAAAATGGCGCAATCAGCGGACCGTGCACGGACCGGCCATAGCCAGTGTCGTCGAAGCTTACATGACGGAGGCTCGCCGCGCGAGGGCGATGTGCCGGGACTGTGCGTACCAGCGGCGAGTTGCCCGAGCCGAATCGCTCAGACTGACCGGCGTCCGAGCGCCTCGGCCCGACCTGAATCATGGCATGAAAGCTCCCGACGCAGTAGCCGGGACGCGCGACGATCCCAGATCTGCTGCACCCGGATGGAGCGAGTCGCGCCTTCGCGCCTGGTTCGAACGACGGATCGGGGCGGCCTGTGGTATGGTCCGGACGTAGCATCTGGACTGGATACCGTCTGAGCGTCGACGCTGGCCTCTGCTCTGACATGACTCCGATGATGAAGCCCGACCTCTTTCCATTCGACCTCGATGGCGTGACGGTGCTCGGCGAGCGCGAGATCGAGCATGAAGGGCGCGTCTGGACGGCTGGCCGTGCTCAGACGGTCGGACAGTGGGCGCTGCGGCCGGGCTGGCTGCGGCAGGGCGCGCAGACCGACCTGTCCGCTGAGGCGGAGGTGTGGCTGGCCGGCGGCGAGATCCTGGAACCGAGCGTCGGGCCGGCCTGGGCTGGCCTGCCGTACGTTCCGACACCGGCCTACGTCCGCGAGCAGGTGATCCGCCGGCGAGCCGGCCTCCCGCTCAGAGAACGGCAGTGGGTCGAGATCCGCCCGAATCCAGGACGCCGCCCACCGCCCTCCTGACGCCGCCTCTGGCAGTTGGCAGTGCTCGACGCCGCTATCTGGCCGTCGCCCTGGCATGACGGCGACGGCCGGGCCATACTCCCCTCGGCTCGCGGCCGCCCGGAGCGGCCGACCCGAGCGGAGGAGAGCGCCGTGCCCGAGCCCGTCCGGATCATCCCGATCCCCTGCCCGTTCGGCCCGAGCGGCAGCATCATCTACGTCTACTACGTCGACGCGCCGCAGCCAGCCCTGATCGACGTCGGCGTCGCCGGCTCGCCGGCCGGCGCGATCGAGCCGGCCCTTGCGGCGGCCGGGCTTCAGCTAAGCGACGTGCGCTGGATCCTGGCGACGCACGGTCACTGGGACCACATCGGCGGTGCGCAGACGGCCAAAGAGCGCGCACACGGCGACGTCCAGATCGCTCTCCACCCGGCCGATGCCGAGTTGCTCGCCGATCCGCGCTCGCACATTCGCGGCTACCAGGGCGTGCGCTTCCGCTTCGTCGACGACCCGGCTGGCTACGCCGCACACGACGCCCTCCTGCTCGAGAACCTGTCCGGCGAGCTTGGCGCCGATCGCGCACTGACCGACGGCGACCGCATCGACCTCGGCGGTGGGGTGGTTATGACCACGGTCCACACGCCGGGCCACTCGCCGGGCTCGGTCACGTTCCTGCTCGAAGGCCCAGATTGGGCGTTCACCGGCGACTCGGTGCAGGGGCGAGGCGCTCACGCCAGTTTCCCGCTCATCGAATACCCGAAGGAGTACCGGGCCAGCATGCGGCGGCTTGCCGACGACGTACGGCCCCAGCGGCTGTACATGGGGCACCGCTTTGGCGGCCTGGATGGCGCTGTCCGGCCGAACGTCCTCGATGGTCAGGCGGTGGCGACGATGCTCGACGAGAGCGCGACGCTCGCGGCCCAGATCGACGAGGCAGTCGGCCGCATCACGGTGCCGGCCGACCGTCCGCATGACCCCCGCCAGTTCGCACCGGTCGTCGAACTCGTCGGCCTGTCGACCGAGGATCCGGCCGCGTGGCCATCGTCGGTGTTCATCACCGGCGATGCGTTCGCCCGTGCCCGCCGCGCCTGACGGCGTGCCCGAGCCTGGGCGCGCCGGCCCTCAGGCCAGGTCGGCTGCCACCTCGCTCGGGCACCGATGGGCGGTGAGCGATGGGCGGTGTCCCCCGATTGGATGCGTGAGCCCGGTACGGTACGCTCAGCGGGCCGCTCCTGGGCTGGTACGCCGAGTGCGACGGTACGTCGATGGAGGTGCTCGAGATGGCCGAGCAGATCACCGTCTTTACGACACCCACCTGACCGTGGTGCACCAGGGCGAAGGAGTTCCTTCGCGGGAAGGGCGTGGCGTTTCGCGAACGGGACGTCTCGCGCGATCCAGCAGCGGCCCAGGATCTGGTGGCCCGCAGCGGCCAGATGGGCGTACCGGTGACGCTCGTCGAGGATCCGGCCCGGCCGGCTGCGGCCGAGGTGATCGTGGGGTTCGATCGGGCGCGGCTCGAAGCGGCGGCAAACCGCGTGGCCGCCGCCGGGCGAGGCTCGGGCGCTCGATCGGCCGGCGGCGCGGCCGGCGCGCCTCCACGCCTGGGGCTGCTGGCGCGAGGCGTGGAAGGCGGCGTCGAGATCGGCGGGGTGCGGCCAGGATCGCTTGCCGAGCGAGCAGGGCTACGTGCTGGCGATCTCGTGCTGGCGATCGACGGCCGCCCGGTCCGATCCTCAGCCGACATCGAGGCTGCGGCTCAGCTACTCGCTGGAGGCGCTGGCCTTGACGTCGTCCTCCAGCGCGACGGCCAGCGCGTGCGAACGCGCCTCGGTGAGTGAGGCGCGTTCGCACGCCCGGCAAGCGGAAGACGTGGCACGGTCAAGCCCTCTCCTGCTGGGAGAGGGCCGGGTGAGGGGCCCGTAGTGAGGATGACAGGCAGCTACGACTGAACCCTCACCCGCGCTACGCGCGACCTCTCCCAGCAGGAAAGGCATCTACGATCCCTCACCCTGTGTCGACTCCGGATTAGCTCCCCAGGTCGCGCAGGATGTGGAGTGTCTGGTCCAGGTAGTCCACGGCCCGCATGTTCCAGGGGCTCACGAACAGGCTCATGTGCTGGACGCCGGCCCCATGGAGGGCATGCAGGTGCTGGGCGACGACCTGGGGCGGGCCGGCGATGGGGTTGTCGTGGGGGCCGCCCGGGTCATCCTCAGCGCCCGGAAAAGCGACGAACCCGCCGGCCGTCCGAAGGATCGTCGCCGGATCCCGCCCGACCTCGCGGCACGCCTGGTCGAGCATGCTGAACGGGCCCGCGACTGTCTCGGGCGCAGCATGGAAGAGGGTATTGAAGGCGTCGGCATGGCGGGCGAGGAGGCGCATCATCCGAGGCTGCTTTGCGCCGATCCAGATCGGCGGCCCGGCTGGTCGGGGGCCGTGGGGCCGTAGCACGCAGTCGTCGACCTGATAGTACGTACCACTGAACGTGACCGACTCCCCCCGCAGGAGCGGGAGGATGATCTGGAGCGCTTCCTCGAACCGGCTCGCCAGACGGTCGAATGGGTAACCGTACGCGCGGTACTCCGGCTCGTGCCAGCCGGCCCCCAACCCAAGGAGCAGGCGTCCGCCGCTCACCTCATCCAGCGTGTCGGCCATCTTGGCGAGCAGCGCCGGATTGCGGAACGACGTGCAGGCCACGAACGGCAGGAGCGTCACTCGGCTGGTGATCGAGGCGAGCGCGCTCAACAGGGTCCAGGCTTCCCAGGAACCGCGCGTCTCGCCCTCCGGCACGACGGTGTTGCCGGCGTTCCGGAACAGCAGATGATCCGGCATGCAGAGCGTGTCGACGCCGATCCCCTCGGCGGCCTGCGCGATGTCACGAAGCTCGGCCCAGGGGACGGCTCGTCCGGCGCCGGGCGCCAGGTGATCGCCGTTGCGCATCATCAGCCCGATCTGGAGCCGCCTGTCCCCGCGTTCATCCGGCATCGCATTCTCCTCAGTGGCCGGCCGGGTCTCGCCACGGCCGGGGTGAGGGCATCGTAGCGGCAGGCGGCGCGGCCGTCCAGCAGGTACGCTCGGGCGCCGCCGGCAAGGGATCGGCACTCACGGCCCTCAGAGGCAATGTCGTCTCATTTGGACTGACTCGCAGCCCATCGGCGCGGCCCGTGGTGCTCGCATCGAGCGGGTTCGAGACGCCGGGCGGGTTCGAGACGTCGGGCGGGCACGCGGCCTGCGGCCACGGAGAACGGAGAACGAGGCCCGCTACCGCCCTGTCGAAGGCGGAATTTCTGACGAACTGCTTATATACTCACAGCAGAGAACTTGATAGTATGTTATCAAGTTTTGTCGCGAGGGAGGGGCCGGCGAACGCTGTCTGGCCCGCCGTCGGAGGAGCGTCATGGCATTCTCTGCAAGCAAACTGACCGAGAAAGCCCAGGAGGCGGTCGTCGCCGCCCAGCGGCTGGCCGAGGATCGGCGCAACACCCAGCTCGAGCCGGAGCACCTGCTGTTGGCGTCGATCGATCAGCAGGGCGGGGTAGTGCCGGCCGTGCTCGACAAACTTGACGTCAGGGTACCGGCCCTGCGCCAGCAGGTCGAGCAGGCGGTGGATGCCCTGCCGCGTTCCACCACGGCCCAACAGGTCCACGTCTCACAACACCTGCTTCAGGTGCTCAACGCTGCCCAGGCCGAGGCCGAGCGGCTCAAGGACGATTACACGTCCACCGAGCATCTCTTGCTGGCCCTGGTCGACGAGAACCAGAAGGGCCGGGCCAGCCAGATCCTGCGCGCCGCCGGCGTGACCAGGGATCGGCTGTACGGCGCGCTCCAGCAGGTGCGCGGCGGCCAGCGGGTGACCAGCCAGAACCCGGAGGGCACCTACCAGGCGCTCGAGCGGTACGGGCGTGACCTGACCGAGAATGCGCGTCAGGGCAAGCTGGACCCGGTCATCGGGCGTGACGAGGAGGTCCGTCGAGTCATCCAGGTGCTCTCGCGCCGGACCAAGAACAACCCGGTCTTGATCGGCGAGCCGGGCGTCGGCAAGACCGCCATCGTGGAGGGGTTGGCCCAGCGGATCGCACGGGGTGATGTGCCGGAGGGCTTGAAGGACAAGCGCGTGGTGGCGCTCGACCTGGGCTCGATGGTCGCGGGGGCCAAGTACCGGGGCGAATTCGAGGAGCGTCTGAAGGCGGTTCTGAAGGAAGTCACCGACGCGCAGGGCCAGATCATCCTGTTCATCGACGAACTGCACACCGTCGTCGGGGCGGGCGCCGCCGAGGGCGCGATGGACGCCTCGAACATGCTCAAGCCGATGCTGGCCCGTGGCGAACTGCACTGCATCGGGGCGACCACCCTCGACGAGTACCGCAAGCATATCGAGAAGGATCCCGCCCTCGAGCGCCGGTTCCAGCCGGTCTTCGTGGGCGAGCCGAGCGTCGAGGACACTATCTCGATCTTGCGTGGCCTGCGCGAGCGCTACGAGCAACATCACAAGGTCCGGATCAAGGATGCGGCGCTGGTCGCGGCAGCGGTACTCTCGAACCGCTACATCGGCGACCGCTTCCTGCCCGACAAGGCGATCGACCTGGTGGACGAGGCAGCCTCGAAGCTGCGGATGGAAGCGACCAGCATGCCAGCCGAACTGGACGAGGTCCGGCGGCGGGTGATGCAATTGGAGATCGAGCGCGAGGGGCTTCGCAAAGAGAAGGATCCGGCCTCGCAGGAGCGGCTCGGACGGATCGAGTCAGAACTTGCGAACCTGAAGGAGCAGGCGTCGGAGCTCGAAGCGCGCTGGCAGCGCGAACTGGAGCAGTTGAACCGGGTCGGCCAGACCCAAGAGAAGCTCGACGCGACCCGCAACGCAATCGAGCAGGCGTCGCTGCGGGCCGACTGGGAAGCCGCCGCGCGCCTGAAGTACGAATCGACCCGACTGGAGCAGGAACTCCAGGCGGCCGAGCAGGCGCTGCGCGAGCGCAGCCAGGAGGGCCGGGCACTGGTGAAGGAGGAGGTCGACGAGCAAGACGTTGCCGACACCGTGTCGCACTGGACGGGCATCCCGGTCAGCAAGCTGATGCAGGGCGAGGTCGAGAAGCTGATCCAGATGGAGGAGCGGCTTCGGACGCGGGTGGTCGGCCAGGACGAGGCAGTCGTCGCAGTGGCCAACGCGGTCCGTGCAGCGCGGGCCGGACTGCAAGACCCGAATCGGCCGCTGGGGAGCTTCCTGTTCCTCGGCCCGACCGGCGTCGGCAAGACCGAGACAGCGCGGGCGCTGGCCGAGTTCCTGTTTGACGATGAGGGCGCGCTGGTCCGGATCGACATGTCCGAGTATCAAGAGAAGCACACCGTCTCGCGGCTGATCGGCGCGCCGCCTGGGTACGTGGGGTACGAGGAGGCCGGCCAGCTCACGGAGGCGGTCCGGCGCCGGCCGTACTCGGTGGTCCTGTTCGACGAGGTCGAGAAAGCTCACCCGGAAGTGTTGAACGTACTCCTCCAGTTGCTGGACGACGGTCGGCTGACCGACGCCCAGGGCCGGGTGGTCGACTTCCGCAACACGATCGTCATCATGACCAGCAACCTGGGCAGCGATGCCTACCAGCTTGGGCAGCGGTTCGGGCGCGAGGGCGGGGTGCCGATCCTGTCGACGCCGCCGTCAAGTGAGCAGGTTCGCGAGCGCGTGATGGAGGCGGTGCGAACGCACTTCCGGCCAGAGCTGCTGAACCGGATCGACGAGATCGTGATCTTCCGGTCGCTTGGGCTTGAGCAGATCGGCGAGATCGTGGGCATCCAGTTGGTGGGGCTGCGCAAACGGCTGGCCGAGCGGAAGATTGCCCTCGACCTGACGGACGCAGCCAGGGCGCTGTTAGCTCGCGAGGGCTACGACCCGGTCTACGGGGCGCGGCCGTTGAAGCGGACAATCCAGAAGGAGGTGGTGCAGCCGCTGGCGATGCGCCTTCTGAAAGGCGACTTCCGCGACGGCGATACCATCGTGGTCGACGACCAGGGCGGCCAGATCGTGTTCCGCCACGCCGGCGTGAGCAGCCCCACAGCGTAAGCGAACCGACGGCTCCCTGCGAATGCCCCTGCGTCCAGATCTGGACGCAGGGGCATTCTCGTACCGCCAGGAGCATCCGATAACGATGATTGCTCGTCGTGAGTGTCAGCCATGAGCCTGGATTGACTGTGTGCGGCCAGAAATACGGGTAGCCTCTTTCACTCAGACGCATGCACGAATGCGAGTGATGAGACTGGCGCTGGGGCATCCGGACGCGGCGGCCGAACGTACACCCTCATGAACGTGTATGCGCGGATACATGCAGGGAGAGGGACACATGATGCTTCGACCGCTCATCGTCGTGCTGGCACTGGCGGATGGCATCCTGCACTTCGCACTAAACTTCGTGCTCTTTCGCGGTAACCTGCTCGGGCCGCTGCCCTTTCAGAGCCCGTTCCCGCTGCCACTCAATCAACTCTTTACGCTGAACCTGATCGGCTACGTCATGCTTGTGGCCGCCTTCTGGTACGCGCCCCGCTTCCTTGGCTCCAGGCGGTGGCTGATGGACCTGGTGCTGATCGTCTACACGGCACTGTCCATCATCGGATGGGCGTACATCGGCATGCCGAACCCGCGCGGGCTCGGCTACGTCGCCAAGGGGCTCGAGATCGCGCTGATCGCGGCGCTCGCCGCCCACATCTGGCGTGTCGGACGGCCGGCCCTTGCTATGAGACGGTTACGGGAGGGCCAGGCAACTCGGTTCTGAGGGGGCGATTCGCCCCTTCCATCTGCCTGCCAGCCCCCGTCGAGCACGCCGGTCACCCTGGCGCGGGGAGTACAACATTCTCAGACTCCCTGGCGGCTCGGAGGCAGCAATGGAAGAGAAGCGGCCGATGGACCCGACACGTCGTCTCTTGCGGGTGTTCGGTGTGACGGTGACGGAGTATGAGGAGCGCACTACGGCACTCCTGGAGCGGGCGTCGGCGACGACGGAGCCGAGCGACCTGCTGGAGCTTGCCACTGAGGCGCTCCGGCTCACAGCCGACCTGAACGCCCGCCTGCGTGACGCCACCGATCACGTCCTTGCGACGCAGAGCCGGGTGCTGACGGAGCTTCAGAAGAAGATCGCCGGCGCGCGACAGTAGGCGCACGCCGGCTTCCGCTCCATTCAGGGTTCGCCGCGCCATCAGACCATGACGCTGTATGTGCCGCCGATCGGCACGTTGCGTCTACGCGTGGTTCCACGGTCTTGGTCTGGCCCGGACCGAGGCATCGGGGCGGCAGGGTCAGCGATCGATGCGCCTCTCGGCCAGGACGCGGGCCAGGGGGCGCCTTGGGAAGACGTAGATGGGCAAGCCTTCGTCGACCTGGAGGGTGAGGAGATGCTCGGCGACAACCGCGGCGACGTCCTCGGTGTCATCGACGTCGACGATCGGGATGAGGTGGAGGCCGGGCGGGTCGTCGCCGTGGACGATTTCGAAGGCCGCATCGGGATAGCGCGTGCGGATAGCTTCCTGTAGCTCGGTCGCCACCGCGAGCAGGCGGGGATCGTGGATGGGTGCACGTTCGACGCTCATGCTTGCTGCCCTCTTCGGGCTTCAATCTCCTCGACGAAGCGGCTTGCCCGGCGCATGGCGCGCAGTATCTGTGGCGCGGTCACGCTGTCATAGTGATAATCCGCAGTGTGCCGAAGCCGTATGGTAGCTGCCAGTGTTTCTCGGTGTTCGGCCGAGTAACGTCCGCGCCGATTGATGAGATCGCCAACGAAACGGGCCTGAACGAACGCATGATCCCAGGTTCCGTCTAGGCGTGATGGCTGTATCCTGGCCTGGATGAGCGCAGCAACGGCAGACTGAAAGCACGCGTAGTACAGGCGGTTGGCAGCGTTATCGAATCGGCGATGGTCGATCTCGCTCCGAGCGCCATCGAGGCTTGAGCGAGCAATTGCCAGATGCAGCGCTGCCACATCAAGCACAGCCCGATTCTAGCCGATGCGTACGGATCGCCGGCAGCCGGATTCAGACCGGCATCCCGCCCGGAGTGGCACCAGGCCACTCTACTCCCTAGCGCTGGCCCGCGCTCGATACGGGGCTAAGCTCCTCGAGCTTATGAGAAAATGGCGCTAGCCGCGCAGGAGCGTCATCCCCGCGTCGATCACGACCTCGGTGCCGGTGATGTAGCGACTCGCATCCGAGACCAGATACAGCACCAGGTCGGCCACCTCCGAGGGGTCTGCGACGCGCCCGCCGAGCGGCGGGAACTTCTCTGGCATCCTGAGGTCGTACCTGACTGCGTCCAGGTTGCGCCGGTAGGTGCGCTCGCCGATGTTCGTGCGAATCGAGCCGGGAACGATCGTATTGACTCGGATGTCCCAGCGGGCCAGTTCGATGGCGGCCATCCGTCCGAAGGCTGCCTGCCCGGCCTTCGACGTCGAGTAGGCGGCGTAGCCTGGGGCCGAGAAGAGGCGCGTACCGTTCACCGAGGCGGTGATCACGATGGCGCCGCCGCCCGCCGCGCGCAGGTGTGGAATGCTGTGCTTGACGGTCAGGAAGGTGCCAGTGAGATTCGTGTCGACGGTGGCACGCCACTCGTCAAGGGTCATCTCCTCGATTGGCGTCTGCATCCCATTGATTCCGGCATTGGCAAAGACGATCTGGAGCCTGCCAAGCGCCTCGACCGCCCGGCCAACCGCTGCTTGCATCGCGGCCTCGTCGGTCACGTCGGCCTCGATCGCGACCGCCCGTCCGCCGTCGGCGACGATCGCCTCGGCCACTGCCCGAGCGGGCTGCGGGCGGAGGTCCACCACGGCAACCCCCGCGCCGGCCCGTGCGAGAGTACGGCAGGCGGCCTCGCCGATGCCCGAGCCGCCGCCAGTGACCAGAGCGGCCTTTCCGCTGAGATCGGTATTCATGCTGCACGAAACCTCATCTTGACTGGTGCAAGCGGCCCCCCAGGGTGAGGAGAGGCTCCCAGATCGAGAGCGGTCCACCCGCACCCGAGCACCCTGTCCGCACGCGTCCACCCAGGGGGCAGTACGGACGGTCTTCCACCGCGGCGCATTGTGCCACGGCGATCGCTTCGGTGTGGTCGAGACGATCGCGGGGGGACCCTCCCCGCCGGCTGTAAGTTGGCCCATCCTGACCGCTCAACTGCGCGCCAACTCGGTCCGAACGCCAACGTCACCTGTCACCTGCCACACTCATGCGCGACCTACCCCGCTCGCCGTGCTGGCGGCCGGCGTGGCGAGGAGACGGCCGACGAGCAGTCGAGGCGCAGCCAGGAGGTCCGCTCCATGAACGACGATCGTGACCTGACTCGCCGTGTGCGCAAGGTGCTCGCGACGAGTCTGGACCTGAACGACGCTGACTTGCCCGACGACCCCTCGCCGCAAAGCCTGGCGTGCTGGACGTCGCTCCGTCACATGTCGTTGCTGGCGGCGCTCGAAGAGGAGTTTGCCATCACGTTCTCTTTCGACGACGTCAAGGCCATGACGTCGCTCGGTGAGATCACCGCCCATCTACGGCGTCATACGACCGCTCGGGCCATGGACTACGGTGATCTGAGCAGCAGATTGGCACGGCTCTCCGTGACGCAGCCTGTGGTGCCGGCACACGCGAGCAGCAGGCTCGTCAACTCGGGCAATCCGAAAACGGGCGCCGTGCACGAGAGACTGCCAGTGACTGTAGCCCTGCCGACTAACGGAAAGCACGCGGCACAGAGAGCGACGGCACGTGCCGAGGCAGTTGCAGCCGCTGCCGACTGCCCGGCGTCCGAAACCGTTGGCATGCACGGAGACACTACCGCGCATCCGGCCCCCACCCTCGATACGCCGGTCAGCGAGCGCCAGCGTGTTACCAGGCAGCCGTGCGCCGCCAGCAGACCGTCATCCCCCAACCGACGGTCGGGCTGCGCCGAGACCGGCCATCCTGATACATGCGAGCCGCATTTCGGCGGACTCCCTCACTGCCTGGACACGTACATCAAGTCCCCAGGGCAGACCGAACGGAAGGTGTGGCACTGGTTGACGGCCTGCTGGCAGCTACGCGGCAGCGACCGCCTCGGGCGCTGGACGCGCGTGAACGGTAGGGTGTCGTTGGACAATCAGGGTCATACCTACATTGGAGAGCGGGTGCTCTTCCACGCGCATCATGCGCCGACCTACTTGACGACGCTTCCACATGGAACGCTCGTCATTGGCGACAGGACGTTTGTCAACTTTGGCGCCGACATTGTGGCCACCGGGCTCGTGAAGATTGGGTCTGACTGCCTGATCGGCACCTACGTCATGATGCTGGATAACGACTTTCACGATAGTATCGACCGTGCACGGATGCCTGAGCCCAGGCCCATCATCATTGGCGACGAGGTATGGATCGGCAACCGAGCCATCGTGTTGCCAGGAGTGACCATCGGTCAGGGCGCCATCGTCGGCGCAGGTTCAGTGGTGGTGAGCGACGTCCCGGCCTGGACCGTGGCCGCCGGAAACCCGGCCAGGGTCATCAGGGAGTTGCCACACGCGCCGAACCGTCACCGAGATGCGCCGTGAACTGGTTGCTTCGCCTGGGGCCGAACGCCGCTGCATGCTGACGCCGTGGGTGTCCGCCCCCTGCTTGACCTGAGCGCCGTCCGCTGAACCGCCTGAGGCCGATGTGAGCCTCGGCCGATCGGCCGAGGCTCACAATCGTGCCGAGAGTCAGGTGCGCTCTCCCCCCACCCCCACGGGCTGCCGCCCGGCCTGGCCTGGCGTCGAGCGCAAGGGTCGGGCGGCTGCGGGACGTTCATGCCGAACATGGGGCCTGGCCGGTTCGGCCAGCGGGCGCGCGGCGGCAAGCGGCCGTATGTGCGCCGGTCGTACCACCAGTGACGAGGCATCCGGAAGGCGCCCGGCGATCACGTCGAGCATGGCGCGGACGTACTGCTCGTGATTCAAGCCGTCTTCGACGAGCCGCCGTGCGGTTCGCCCCATCCTGGCTGCCTCGTCAGGCGACCGCTGGAGGTAGTGGATCGCCGAGCGGAGCGCCCGTGGATCGTCCGGCGGCACGAGAAGCCCGGTCTCTCCATCCCGGAGAATCTCGCCCGCCTGGTGGGCGCGGGTGCGTGTGGCAACAATTGCCTTGCCCATCGCCATCGCCTCGTACATCACGAGCGAGCCGGCCTGGAAGTCGACGTCGAAAACCGGCACGACCACGAACGCGGCTCGGTCGTACAACTCGCGTAGCTCGGCGTAGCTGCGCCGGCCGACGTGCACGTTCTCGGGAAGAAACGTGCGTCCGCTCATGTCGGCGCGCTGGGACCACGGGCTCGCCGCCGCGATGTCGACCTGGAGGTCTAGGCTGCCAGCCGCCTGGATCAGCGTGGGGTAGTCGCGGAACTCGAGGCCCGCGCTGCAAATCACCCCTTCGGCACGGTGACCGAGGGGATGCCAGAAGCTATGATCGGCCGGGTGGAGAATCCGCACCACCTGCCCGGCCGGGAGGCTAAGTCGCTCCAGGGCCACGCGCTGCTGGGTCGCACTGTAGGTGACCACGACGTCCACGTGCGTCCCGAGTCGGAACCCACGAAAGAGCACGACCTTCTTCGCCGGTGACAACCAGTGGGCGATCATGATGTGTCGCTTGCGGACGCCGGCGCGCTTGAAGAGCAGTGCGAGCGGGATGCCAACGTGTTCTGAGTCGGTCAGGACGACGTCGTACTCAGCGCGCCGCCGAAAGGCATGGATCGCCTGTGACAAGCCGGCCGCGACCATGCCACCCTTCGAGGGCTGGTACGTGTTGTTGAGGATCTGCCCGTCGAGAGCGTCGCTGAGGTCGAGATAGTCGCGGCGCGGAACGTGTCCGGCCGCCACGTCAGCGCGCAGCGTCGGCGGGATCCTGGCAGATACGACGATGGCGTGACGCATCCTCACTGACCTCCGGGGCGGTTCGGACTCGAACGAACCGCATGCAGGCAGCGCCCTGGACGGGCAGCGCCCTGGCTGTTCCCACGCTCGAGCCGCATCATGGCCGCCGGTCTGCTGCCGTCGTCGGCGGCACCGCCAGCCGCTCGAGGACTGCTAGCGTGCCGAGCAGCATCCCGAGAAGCACCGTGATGCGCTGGGACACGAGACTAGTGTCGACGTACGAATAGCAGAGGATCGTGATCAGAGTGCCAAGCGTGACGAAGGCGAATGTCCTGGCGTTTGGATCGTGCAGGGTCCGGGTGAGGTACGCAGCGCGGGCAAGCGCCGAACCGATGAGTACCCAGAAGATGACGAATCCGGCCGCACCTATCTTTAGCCAGACCCACTGAATGTTGTGGTGTGGCTGATAGGGCAGGAACAGCCAGTCGCTGATGGCTGGGAGGGGCACCACGAACAGGTACTCGCGGCCGAAGCCCACGCCGAGGACTGGATTCGCGGCAATCGTAGCGTTGACGTTGATCTTCTCCAGGTCACGGTACTCGTTGGAGGCGGCATCCCGATCGTTCGGGTCCACGATCGAACGGATCGCTCGGGCTGGCTGGGCGATGACGTTGGTCGAGCTCCAGAAGATCGGCAGGTAGATCGACGCCGTCAGGATGAGGACTGGAGTCACCATCAGAAAGGCCCGCCGCCGGGTGACGGCCAGGACCACCATGAAGGCGATCAAAGCGACAGCCAGCCCGATCAACCCGGCGCGGCGCTCGCTCGCGAACAGTGTGAAGACGACGATCGGCGACATCGCCAGCCCGAGGCGGCGTTGCCAGCGCGAGCCGCCGAACACTAATTGCGCCAGGACGACGAGCAGCATCAGATCGAGGAAGATCGGGTCGTCATGATCGAAGACGAGATCGCCGTCGATCAGTCCATCGTCGACCAGGTACAGCCGCCGATAGGCGCCTTCAATCGCGAACACGGTCGGGGCAAGGAGCGAGATCCAGAGTAGCGCGTTCAAGTGTTTGGGCGTACGGACGATCTGAGTCGCGGCCAGATAGGTCAGCAGCACGTAGATCAGCGCGCGGCACTCCCAGAAGGCGATGTACGCGTCGCCGCCCCCCGCGAGCCCGCGAATCAGCCCGGCGGCTAGCGCGACGCTGAAGAGCAGCATCTGGCGGGTGAATGCGCCGCGCTGGACAGCCTCCCGACGCTCGATCCGCATACGGACGAACCACGAGAGGACCACCAGCCCGAGCAAGATCTCAAGGGGTGAGAGGATCACACCGGTGATCCCGACGGCACTGTTGAGGCCCACGTAGACGTAGCGCCCAGGCAGCATCAACGCATCGAAACGAGATTGCGTCTCGAAAATGCAGATGAACGCATAGATGCTCAGCAGTCCGAGCAGCGGGCGCATGACCAGGATTGGCGCCACCAGCGCGCACAGCAGCAAGGGCGCAGCCGCCATCTCGAACCTGGCGACGAGGTACGAACACGCGAAGGACGCGAGCGCGAAGCTCGCGCCGAGTAGGAGCGCAATCCGGCGCTGCGAAGCTCGGTACTGCTCCGTCGAGAGCCGGGCGGTGGGAAGCGCGTGCGTCATCATGGACATGTGACTGTTGGCGCCACTCGGGGCGGTCGTCTACACCAGCCGCGCGGGGAACAGGTAGTACAACACCGTCATAGTGATGGCAAACACCGTGACGACCAACGACTGCCGCTGGCCGAGCCGTGGTGAGAGCAGGCCCAGCAGGATGCATCCAAAGATGAACGCGAGCATCACCATCATGCGACGGTCCTCACGAGCATGGGCGCCCGAACAGACGGCGTAGCCAGCGCGGGCCGGCTGGCTCGACCCCGTTCAAGACCACGCCGCGCAGGCGGTCAGGATCGATCAAGCGCGTGGCTTCGTTGACCGCGTCGATCGGCGTCACGCCCGCCCGCACGACGAGGAGTGTCGCTTCGGCGAGCCCCACGAGCGCCACGCCATCGCTATTGACCAGCAGTGAAACGACGTCGAGGATCACGACGTCGTGCGTCCGACGCAGGTCGCGGAGGGCCTGGACCATGCGCGGTGACCGAAACGGCCGGCCGATTCTCTCTGGCGCTCCCCCGCACGGCACCACGTGCAGGTTCGGTAGATCCGTCGTCCGGTAGGTTGCTTCGAGCGCCAGCCCGCCGGCGAGATGGTCGACGAGGCCAGGGCTCGGGTCGACGCCGAACGTCTCCGCCAGAACAGGCCGTTCGGCGTCGGTTTCGACGAGGGCGACGCGCAGGTCCGGGAAGTCTTCGGCAAGGGTCGTGGCCAGCCCGATGCTGACGCTCGTCTTCCCCTCGCCATCGACAGCACTGCTTACCGCGAGCGTGGTCACCCCGACCAGCCGAGCCTGGGTGTAGGCGCGACGGAAAGATTCCCGGGCGTTTACGAGTTGAAGGCCGGTTGGCCCACGCTTTGTCAGACCCTGGTTCCCGCGTTCGACCGGTACGAGGGACTCGACGGTGGTCTGGGCGAGCGACGCGTCCGGGCGGACCGTACCGTTGTCAGGAGAGCGGTGGAGGGCTTCGAGGACGTCTACCATTCGTTACTACCGCCGTCGCACTTACTCGGCCGCCTGGGCGGCCTGACCGATCGACGTGCTCGCCACGACGGGCGCCGCGGCAGCGTGCCGGTCGAGACGGGGGATCATCGCGAGCACCAGCAAGTTCGGGCCGAGCCCGTTCGGGTCGTAGACCGTCCGGTCGAGCACCGCGAAGATGGTGACGAGCGCCGAACTGAGCAGGATTCCGATGACGAGCCCGATGAGCGGCAGCATCAGGATCCGCCGGCGTTCGATCGTCGGCTCGGTGGGCTTCCTGGGCGGATCCACAATCTGGAAGCCAAGCTCTTGCCCGGCAAGCGCGGCGGACCCGGCGAGACTCGCCTGATCGAGTGCGAGCCTGGCACGCTCGACGTCCGCCTTGTCAAGATCCTGGCGACGCAAGAGCTCGGCGAGCTGGGGGTCGACGGCCGCGGTCGGCAGTTCGGGCGCGCCGAGCAGACGACGGGCCGGGTCGATCGAGGCGGCGGACGTCGCCCGAGGGTTGGCCGCGACGTAGCGGCGAACGGCTTCGTTCGAACGGGTGAGTTGCTCCTCGGCCGACTTCACGCGGCCCTCGTAGAAGGATGTCGCGATGCCAGCCTGGTTGACGCGGTCCGTGATCAAGCGGTCGCGGAAGACCTCGAGGATTGCAGTGAGCATCTCGAACGAGAGGTCCGCCGTGTCGCCTCGGAAGCGCATACCGAGCAGGTGATCGCCGCTCGGGACGGTGGCGAAGCTGCGGGCGATGTTCGAGCGGAGGGACTCCACCCCGCGCGGCGTGTCGGCGAGCGGTGCCAGCGCCGTCCGGCGCGCGACGTCCTGAATGAAGCTGTCGCTCCCAAGCAACTCCGACAGACGGCTGGCCTGGAATTGTGCCGACGTGACGTACCGAGGCACCTGATCGCCGGTCCGCAAATACGCGGGGGTATCCACCCAGAGACGTACCCAGGATTCGTAGTAGACCGGGCGAAGCATCAGCGCGATCGGCACGACGAGCAGCGGCACCACGAGAGGCGGCACCGCGAGCAGGCGCAGGTGTCGCAGCGCCGCGCGCAGGAGCCGGTCGAGCACCATGATCACCTCCACCGAATCGTCCTCGGTCAGCAGTGTGCCCCTCGGACGCTGACGACATTCTGGCCGTGGCGAAGCCCCGGACGGATTCAGCACGGGTGGAGTAGCGGTTGAGGCAGGCGATCGCGTGGCGGAGCGGGCTAGCGCGGCGCGTCGCGATGCCCCGGCTACGGCCGTCGTAACAGCCCACGGCCGTCGCAACAGCCCACGGCCGTCGTAGCGTGTGGCTCATATCGGGGAGCGCGGCCAGGGCGTCACCCGCTCAGCGAGTGCCGCTCCGGACGCGCTTCCCGACCCTGGTGGTGCACGCCTGATTGACGAGATCTGCCTGGCCCCTACGGGCCGACGATGACCTGCTGTCCCTCACTTACGCCGCTGAGGATCTCGACGTCGCCGTTCGCGGCGATGCCTTCCGTGACGGTCGACATCCGTGTCGCGGCGCCGTCGACGACCTCGACGTAGCGGCGTGGCCCCGCCGACCGGATGGCCTTCTGAGGTACGATCAGCGCTCGATCGTGCTGCTGGGTGATGATGCTGACCTGGGTGGGAGACCCGATCACAGGCGTCAGCGCATCCCAGACGACGTTGAGGCGTGCGAACTGGGTGCCTGGTGCGGGGCCGTTCGCGATGTCGGCGACCTGGGCGCTGAGCGGCGGCCCATCGCCGATGCTGACCGTCGCCGTCTGGCCGGCCGTCACGCGCGATCCGTCTGAGTCCGACAGGGTGGCGAGTACGATGGGTTGGTCAGGCTGAGCCAGCACGACCGCCGGAAACGAGGGATCCACCGTGCTGCCCGGAGTGACCCTGATCTGCGCGACGACTCCTCGGAAGGGCGCCGTCAAGTGGGTATCGGTAAGCTGCTGCTCCAGCACATCCACTTGCGTCTGAGCCTGCGCTACTGCCTTTTCAAGCAGGCGAAGATCGTACGTCGCAGGGTCATCATCGCCGGTCGGTGGGTTGGCGGCATCAGACCGGGCCTGTTCGGCCGCGGCCGTGGCAGCGTCGACGGCCGCCTGTGCGTCCGACAGTTCCTGCTCGGTGGGGTGGGAGCGGAGCTCGTCGAGCCGTGTGCTTGCGACGCCCATGGCCAGACGTGCGCTGGTCACGCCACTCGTGGCGAGCGCTACCTGATCCGAAGCCGGACCAGCGGTGAGCGTCGCGTAACGCGCCTGGGCCGTCTCGAGCGCGGCGTGCGTGGAGTCTACGGCGTCCTGGGCACTGGCTCGCTGGTCGTCCGATGGACCGGCCTTGAGCGCCGCGAGCTTCGTCTGAGCTTCCTCCAGGTCGATACGGGCGGCGTTGGCGGCCACCTTCGCGGCGTCCACGTCCGTCTGTGGAGGCGCCTGACGGGCCTTCTCGACGTTGGCGCGGGCATCCTGGAGCGCGGACTGCGCGACCGCCAGGTTCTGGCGCGCGACATTCGCCTCCCAGGCCGGCGGTCCCGCCCGGAGCCGGTCGCGTCGGGCGATCGCATCCTGCAAGGAGATTTGTGCACTGGTCACGGCCGCTTGCTGAGATGCCCGGGCAGCCTTGTTGTCCTTGGAGTCCCTGGATGATGAGGACTGAGCTTTCGCGGCCCGCAGCGTCACTTCCGCCCGCTTGACCTCCAGATCGGCGGAGGCGAGCGCGGCGTTATCGGGCGTGGTCAAGCGCTGGACCTCGGCCTGTGCCCGAGTGACGGCGGCCTGAGCGTTGGTGAAGTCACGCTCAGCGGCGCGCACCGCGGCCTGGTCTGGTCCAGCGGCCAGCCGCTGCTGCTCGGCTTCGGCCCGCTGTACCGTCACCTGCGCCTGCGCCACCTGCTGCTCAGCGGCGCGGACGGCGTTGGGGTCCGGTCCGGCCAAGAGTTGCTGCTGGGCAGCCTCGGCGCGTTGCGCGGCAAGCTGAGCCGAGGCTACCTGCTGTTGGGCGAAGCGGATGTCGGCCTGGGCCGGGCCGGAGCGTAATCGCGCGAGTTCGGCTTCCGCGCGCCGGACGTCGGCCTGAGCCGCCGCGACGGCACTTTCGGCCTGCTGGCGGTCGGAGGCAGGCGGGCCGGCCTGGACCCGCTCTCGGTCGGCGAGCGCCTGACGCAGGGTGGCATCGGTTTGATCGACCTGGGCTTGCAGGCGGGCACGGAGGTCGCGCTCGCGGAGACGCGCCTGCGCCTGGGCCTGCTGGAGACGGACGGTGTTCTCGTCCAGGCGGGTGCGGGCGGCAGTGAGGTTCTGTTGAATCGTCGTGGGATCCAACTCCGCGAGTGTCTGCCCGACGTCGACCGCCTGCCCGACGGTAGCCTGGACACTGGTGACCAGGCCGGTTGCGCGGAACGCCAGCGGCGACTCATCGGCCCCGGCGATACGTCCGTCCAGACCGATCGTGTCGGTAATGCTGCCGACGCGTACTGGAACGGGCTGACGTACACTATTCGAGGCCGCGCGCACGGCCGAGGCTGCCGTGCTTCCGTCAGTTGCGATGCTGTTTGCCGCCTGGCCGCTCGTAGCAGAGAGCGTGGCAGAGCCGGCCTCTCCCGCGGCCGGCCCGGTCGATGCGAGAGTGGCGGCGCCCGCAATGGCGACGCCCGCAATGGCGATCGCCAGTCCAGCGGCGGCCAGCCCGATCGTGAGCCTTGAGTGAGCGAGCCGCGGCACACGCATCGGCAGTTGGATCATCTCTCCTCCCGGTGAATCGACGCCTCAGTAGGCGCCGCGATTGCCGATGACCGCCGGTAGGGTCTGGCAGAGGATTTCCAGGTCCAGGCTCAGCGACCAGTTGCGGATGTAGTGCAGGTCCAGACGGACCATGTCGTGGAAGCCCACCTCACTCCGGCCGCTCACCTGCCAGAGCCCGGTCATCCCCGGGATCGCCCGCAGGCGGCCAAGCTGCCACTCCTCGTACTCCTCGACCTCCGACGGCAGCGGAGGCCGCGGACCAACCAGGCTCATCTCGCCGCGCAGCACGTTGAACAACTGCGGGACTTCGTCCAGGCTGGAGCGGCGCAGTAGGCGGCCGACGCGCGTGATGCGGGGATCGTTCCGGATCTTGAAGAGCGGGCCGATCGCTTCGTTGGCCGCGAGCAGTTCGGCACGCCGTTGATCGGCGTCCCGGTACATCGAGCGGAACTTGACCATCCAGAACAGCCGTCCGTCCTTGCCAACCCGCTGCTGCCGATAGAAGACCGGCCCCGGAGAGTCCAGCTTGATGGCGAGGGCGATGGCAGCCAGGATTGGCCAGAGTGCGGCCACCGCTCCGGCGGTGACCAGCAGGTCCACCGCTCGCTTTTGCCAGTTGACGGGTGCAACCGGGCTGAACCCGATATACGGGCGGCCGCCCATGTGGTACAGGTCGAACGAGTTCGGCAGGATGTCGCCCAGGTCCGGCAAGAGCTTCACCTTGACGCGACGGCAGAAGCCACGTGCGATGACGGCGATCACCTGATCGCGCCGCCCGACTGGCAGCGTAATGACCAGCTCGTCCACCGCGTACTCTCGGACGATGCGTGGAAGCTGCGCAATCGGCCCAAGCAGCGGCATCTCGGATCGACTGTCGAGGTCGCTGCCGTTGTCGACGTAGCCCACCACGTCGAAGCGCTCGCTCAGTTCGCGGGCTACCTGCCGCCCGAGCGGGTTGGCGCCGACGATGATCGCCCGATTCGCCGGCGCGACGGCTGCGCGGGCAGCCATCAGGATCTGCTGGGCGATTGTCCGCCAGACGAGCAGGCCCACCACCGCGAACGCCCAGCCGGCGGCGAACCAGAGCCGTGAGTAGCGCTGATCCCCGAAGGCGTACGACGCGCTGACGGCCAACACCAGCGCGGTCGAGACGGCCGAAACCACGAACTGTAGCCGGCTCGGCCAGGGATGGCGGCGGTGACCGTCGTAGACGCCGTGGAGCGCCAGCAACAGCACCGTGGTGATGCTGACCAGCGTGCCAATGCGCGCGTATTCTTCGAGATTGAGCGCCGACGCTTCGTCATCAGGCACGATGAACCGGACCCAATATGCGAGGAGGAAACTGCCGATCACCAACAGGGCGTCGACGAGGAGCGTCCCGCCGATCAGCACTGTGAGAAAGCGTTCGCCCCTGGCTGGCGCGAGCGCTGCACCCTCGGCGAGCGCATGGTGATAGATCGGTCCGCGAACCGCCGGCTCGACCGCGCTCATCGTCCATCTCCCACAATCCAGGTTTCGTCCTCGAGCATTGATTGATTCGGCCGCGCGGCGATCCAGACCGGCCCAACGACGGCGCAGACACCCCACCAGGCGAGCCAGGCGGAGCTCGTCAGCAGCAGTAGCGCGGCCTGACCTGGCCGTGCCCAGGGAGTACGCTCGGCCGGGCTATCCCACGGCTCCCCAAGCCGCTGACGGATCATCTGAGCCTCCCACGGAGTCCGCGTCCAGTCGCGCCATCGGTTGTCTGAGGCAGCCCCCCGTCGCTCTGGGCGGCAACTCCGCGGGCGGCAGCTCCGCCGGTGGGGGTGGTGAGACCGCCGGCAGCGATGTCGTTCGCGGCGCCGACCCTCCAGCGTGGCCCATCCAACGCCAGGAGTGTTAGGCGCAGGAACATCGGAAGATCGTCCACGAGGTAGCGCCGCCAGAGCCGGCCCGGCTCCTGGAACAGTCTGAACGACCACTCCAACCCGGTCGATTGCATCCAGGCTGGTGCCCGCTGGACCGCGCCGGCGAGAAGATCGACGACACACCCCACCCCCATGGCGACCGGGACGCCCAGGCGCTCGCGGTGCGCCCGAATCCAGAGATCCTGACGCGGCGCGCCAAGCGCGACGAACAGGAAGCCGGGACTGGCACGCAGAATCATCTCGACAATCCGGTCATCCTCGTCCGGTCCAATTGGCCCGATCGGTGGCGCGTAGCCAGATACCTGCAAGCCTGGATACCGCTCCCGGGCCTGCACCACGGCAATTTCTGAGACGTCGGGCGCGCCACCCAGAAGGAAGACGCCGGCGCCCTTTTGCGCTGCGAGGCGGCAACTGGCATCAACGAGCTCGACCCCGGTGACGCGCCCGGGCAGCGGCGTGCCGGATAGATGTGAGGTCCAGACGATCGGCATGCCGTCTGCAACCGCGAGGTCCGCTGCGTTGAGTGTCTCCCTGAACTCGGCGTTCCGCTCCGCCAGGTACAAGAAATCGAGATTTACCGTCACGATCTGATGCGGACGGCCGGACTCGAGGAACTCGGCGATGCGGTCGAGCGCGCCGGCCCGATCGATCCGGTCCACTAGCACGCCACACAGGTCGAGACGCGGCCGGAGTGCGCCGGCCGTCACGAGCGGCACCTGCGGCGCATAGCGCACGATCGGCTCGGCCACCGCTTCGAGCGCCTCGCGTCCCTCTCGTACTCCGATCGCCATCGCCCGCCTCACTTCCTACAGCACGCGGCTCGTCGCGATGGAGAGCCCGACGTTGAGTGTCGGGCCGCGCCATTGGCGGACTGTTAGTCGGCCGTTGTGAAGCGGTTGCAAACGGCGGGAAACGGCCCGAAGGGATGGGTCGGCGTCGCCGAATCGTGCTCTGGGCGTTGCGATCTGGTTGCGGACGGCACGCGTCTCGTATGCGTCCCGTCACGGAGGATCGGCGGCCCGACGGCGGCGTGATATCGCTCACTCGAAGGCGGAGCCGCTGCCTGACGGCATTCCGGCATCGCGAGGGAACTGATGTATCTCACTATCACCATATTTGGGTAGCCCACTCTGACTAATCGGCGGTATATACGGGCTGCTCGACTCGATTTATGCTCGTAACCGTGCTCGTTCTCACGGTGGCGCCCGGGCCGACGTCACGCGGGGGCTGGAGCCGTATCGGGGTAGTCGAGGGTCGTACTTGTGACAGCACGCGCGCCTCGGCTGGCGGGACTGGTCGTGCTCCTGGCGGGAGTGGCGACGTTCGTGAGGAGGCGGGGATGAAGGTGCTCATTGTCGACGACGACGTTGACCTTCTCGACGTTATGACCTATGCGCTGCGCCGCGAGGGATACGAGATCACGTGCGCGGCCGATGGGCTCCAGGCGCTCGACCGGGTGCGGACTGATCCACCCGATCTCGTGGTCCTCGATCTGGGGCTGCCGCGGTTGGGCGGGTTCGAGGTCTGCCGCCGCATCCGCCATGCATCGACGGTCCCGATCATCATGGTCACGGCCAAGGCCGGCGAGCAGGACGTCCTGCGTGGGCTCCGGATCGGTGCCGACGATTACATGACCAAGCCGTTCAGCCTGAAGCAATTGGCCGCCCGCATCGAGACGGTGCTACGCCGCTGCCAGTCTGATGGATACCGGCGGGCAGCGAGCGAAGTCCGTGCCGGCGATCTCCTGCTGCGCCTTCAGTCGCACGAAGTCACGCGAGCGGGTCTACCGGTCCAGTTGACCCCGCTCGAGTTCCGCATCCTCTTCATGCTGGCCATGAACGAGGGGCAGATCATCCCCTACGCGCGCCTCGTCGACTACGCCTGGGGTTATGAGGGCGGCGACGCCAACCTGCTGAAGACGCACATCTGTCACATCCGTCAGAAGTTGAGCCTGCCGCTGGACGGTGACGGTGCGATCCGCTCGCTTCCCACCGTTGGCTACACCCTGGTGAAGCGGCGTAGCGAGGTGAGCGGCGAGCCGCTGGCTGAGTTGAGCAGGATGACTGGCGCGATTGACGACGACGAAGCGCGCGAGGATGACTGGTCAGCCGAAGAGAGCCGCCGCCTGGCCGTTGTCTGACGGCAGGTAGCTGCGCGAACGAGCCCGGGGCCAGGACGGGCATCCTGGCCCTCGGGCGGGACGCACTGACCACAACGAGTTGGGCGATTGCGCCAGGCCCGCGAGACCAGGACGGGCATCCTGTCCCGCGGGGCGAGACGTACCCGCCACGACGAGCTGGACGATTGCGCTGAGCCCGGTGCCTGAGAAGGGTCATGAGATCGGGGGGACGTGGCCGTGTCGGGGGACGCGACGGTGTCGGTGAACGCGACAGTATCGGGAGACGTGGCCGAGATGAGTGGCGCCAGCGCGGTGGCATGTCCGGGAGGAACCGCACGCGCGAGTGATCCGGGTGGGCACCCCATCAGGCGTGCTCCACGGCGACGGACGGGCGCGGAGCGGTCGCCCGAGCTCGCCGCCATTCTCAGGCACTCGAGTGAAGCCGTCCTCGTTGTCGACGCGGCTGGGAGGCCCGTCCTGACGAGCGCGGCGTACAGCCGCCTGCTGCGCGCAAGTGGCGGTGCGTTGAGAATTCTCGACACACACGGCGTCAGGGTGCGTGAGGAGGCGCTGCCCACTCAGCGGGCCGCTCGTGGCGAGACCGCCAACCTCGAGCTCGTTCTTGTCGACCGGGCTGGCGAGCGGCGGTTATATCACGTGACCGTGCGGCCAATCGGGGCGGCCAGGCCGCCCGTACCACCTGGTGCGAGCGGCCTCGTGATCTTCCGTGACCTCGCCGAGCGACAGCTCCGCTTGCTCGAGGAGCGCTTCATAGAGATCGTCGGGCACGAGCTACGGACCCCGATTAGCGGCCTCCAGGCGTACGCCGAACTCCTCGTCGATTGTCTCGGCGAAGCGGTGACCACGCCAGAGGCGATCCTCGCGGCGCGCCGCCTGAGCCGGGTAGCCGAGCGTCTCCGCGGAATGACCGACGATCTGTTCGATATCGCCCGTATCAGCAGCGGAGGATTCCAGGTCCAGCGTACGAGGATCGATCTGCGCGCGGTCGCCGCATCCGCCGTGGAGATTGCGGCCATGCTCCTCGGCGCCCCCCCGATCTCGATCGAGGTGCCCGACACTGCGGTCTGGGTGAACGGGGATGGGCGGCGTCTCGGCGACGTGTTGCTGAACTTGCTGTCGAATGCGATCAAGCACGCTCGGGGGACGGATCGTATCGACGTGCGGGTTCGGCACGACGATGACAGCGTGTCGGTCGACGTCGAGGACTATGGCCCGGGAATTCCACCGGATGCGCTGCCGCTGATCTTCGACAGGCACTTCCAGGCGCGCCGGCACATGGATGACGACCCTGCCGCAAGCGGGCTTGGCCTCGGCCTGTACATCGCGCACAACGTGGTCCTGGCACATGGCGGCCAGATCCAGGTGTCGTCCTCGATGGGCTGGGGAACCCGCTTCACGGTCCAGTTGCCGCGGCACGCGGAGACGGCCGAGCGCACCTGATCGTCACCGCGAACCTGGGACACCGCCAGGCAGGCTGGCGAACGGCGCTGGCCAGGCAACGATCGACGGGCGACCGGTTCAAGCCCCTCGATGGGCCAGAGCATCCTCGCCGTCACGGTCCTGCGTGAAGCCTGACGGCGTGCCTGACGCGGTACTCGACCCTCAGCGCCAGCGCAGGGGTCGTTGACGACCGTCGAGCGGTCCGCACTGGTTGTCGAGCGCTTCCAGGCGTGAGTCGCGCGATGACGACCCTCTATCGGACGAGTCTGGACGGTCGCCCTGGAGGCCGGCCTCGTCATCCGGCGCTCGCGAGGGATCGAAGGGGATATGGCGGGACTTCTCGACCTCGATGCGTCGTCGGAATTCGTCGATCTCGGAAGGATCGATCTGGAGCGCGGCGGCAATCTGACGCGCTACACGCTGGCGTGGAATGGTCCGTCCGGCTTCGATCAGGAAGATCGTGCTCGGCGCAACGGACGCCTGCCGAGCAAGCTCACGAATGCTCAGCAACCGTTCGGCCCGAAGTTCTCGTAACGACACCATCGTCTCGCCCCTGTGGCGATTCTGGGGGTTGGCGATCAGAAGATGGTGTAGGTCGGGTCACATTTAGGTCGAGAGGCCCAGATCGTGACCCGCCTCGCCTCAACCAGACGCCGACGATCGTCGTGCATCTCGCCTGACGCGCCTTGCCCCCCAAAATCACCCGGTGAGCCCGCTCACTCCTGATCCTGGTTCAATTCGACCCGGCCCTCGCGTAGTGCGATGAGGATGGCATCGAGCGTCGAATGCGCGTCAAGCTTCGCCAGGATGTTCTTCAGATGAGTGCGGAGGGTGTTTATCGTGATGCCCAGGTTTTCGGCAGCGGCGGCCGAATGTGGGTTCCTCACGAGTTCGGCCAGCACCGATAGCTCGCGTTCGGCGAGTTTGGCGGTCCGCTGCGGCCGGGCCGCCGAGACCCGTGGCGGGGCCAGGATCAAGTTGAGGAGCATGCGCGGCTCGTACAGTACCTCGTCAGTCCCGAGCGCACGCTTGAACAGGTCGACCAGCATCTCGGGAGACGTGCTGTCGTCGACACACGCGACGGCGCCGGCCCGAATGCACGCCTGGACCACGGCTGGATCGTCGGCCCGCGCGATGACGAATACTCGCGTGTCCGGGCACTCCTGGTGCAGAAACCCGGCCAGAGGGATGCTGTCGACGAGCGCCACGTGTGGTGACGCCGCCTGCAACCGGAGCGTGCCCTCCGCCGCACCGACCGCCGCCACGGCGACCTGGACCCCGGGCGCAGCGCCGAGCGCCGCGGCAAGCGCCTTGACCAGCATGTGTCGGTCGTTGACGAGCACGATTCCGACTCGAATCAGCACCGGCAGCACCGCGGTTGCATCAGCGTGCGCCGATGCATCGCGGACCGTCCCTCCCCAGGAGCGTACCGCGTGCGGCAGGCGGCGCAGCCGGCGGACCCCCGGACGGGTGCGTCGGCCACATGCTCCATTCTCCCCGATTGTCACGGTATCCCTCCTCATGATCCTCACGCGCGCGTTCGTGCGCATCACCATGAGGTGCGTGAAGGCTTCTCGTTCCGAATGCGGCGTCGTTCGACTGGACAGGCCAGCGGACCTATGATGGACGAGACGGGCGCCCGGGGTCGACATATCGCTGGCCACGCACCGGCCGCTGGCTTGCTGGCCGAGGCTACATCGCCGCCGTGCCGTCAGCTATGCCGCGGGCCACGGCGAACTGACATTCGCTCACCAGACGGCTCGCTGACAGATCCCCACTAGGAAGAACGAAACCGCCGTGCTAACGAGGATATTTCCGGCACCCCTTTATGCCGCTGCTACTCTGCGACACTCCAGCATGATGCAGAGACCGGCAGCCGCCGCTCGCGCCTCACTCCCCCTGGAGGCGGTCTCATCCCTGCTCGCATAGCGTATCGCAACAGTGCGCCCTTGTCGACATGTAAACCTATACATATTCCCGGACGGCACTGCGAACGAGGTCTCAATTCTCCCAGGAAGAGGCCGTCTACGAGAGCCCCTCCGTGGATGGTACCTCGCGGATACGCAACGTAGTGTTCTCTATGAGGCCATTCCGGTGCAAGGTAAGAGTTCAGACTTGTGGGGCGAGGAGTTGGCGGCAGGCGAGGAAGGGATTGACGCCCTGGGCGTGCCAGGTGCCGAAGAGGGTGGCGAGGGCGACCTTGGTGGCGGTGCCGTTGGGGGAGCGG
>JADLFM010000192.1 GCA_020845495.1 Chloroflexota bacterium | reverse complement strand
GGCGCGCCGAACGAGCGAAGCAACCGCTCCACGTACTCGTGGCCGACCTCCAACGCGCGGAGCTTAGAGAGTGCCCGCTCGTTGAGCACCCGGCCATTGGGAAGTACCAGGATGCTCCTCGCTGTGCTGCGGCCGGCATAGATCGCGTTGCTCGCCTGGTACACGATTCCAAGATGGCCCGGGAAGACGATTTGTCCGTCCGCGTTCCGCCGAGCGACAGGATCCGAGAAACTCACAACACCGCGAATTCCAGCACGCCCGGCCTCGCGGAACACCTGGGCAAGGAACCAGCTTTCGGCATTGGCTGGAGCGCGGTCGGCCAATACGAAGCGTCCAAGCTCGAGTGACTCCTGGAATGGCTCAAGCTCAGGAAACGGCAGCGTCAGCACTTCTCTGCGGACCGGGACACTCAGCACAGCGACGCCGAGCAGATGGCCTCGCCGATCCCAGAGTCCGTACCGCAGGCGACTGGCAACGTACGTGCCGGCGTAGTGGTTGCGTTCCACGTACGCCTTGGCCGTCCGGTCGTCGATCGGCGTCGATTCATACTGTGCGGCATCAAATCCACCTTCTGAGCGGTGCCGCCAGTGTGATCGGCCGTCACGCCATCGCTGGCACCAGTCGCCGGTCGGCGACACCTCTAACGGGACGACGTCAAGCGACAGCTGTTGGTGAGGCATCTGCCCCTAAGACGCCGTGAGGATTGGCTTGCGCAAACAGGTCGAGTTGGACCGCTTCCAGCCGGCGTCGAAGCTCCAGCCGAGCGTCGAGATCTTCCAGGTCGGTCGGCACGCGCGCCGGCCCGGGAAACGTCCACAGGCCGGCGTAAGCGGAGAGCAGCGAGCGCAAGTTGCAGCCCATCAGGTCGAGTAGGGGGAAGAAGCTCCGAGCGCCCGTACGAGTCAGACGGATAGTCTTAAGGAGGCCATCCTCCAGCACGGCCAGGACCTCGGCCCGTGCGTCGTGAATCCACCAGCTTCCATCGACCCAGACACGATCGAGCAGGCCCGCGCAGCCGAGTCCGTTCACGACGACCGGGTTCGCCTGACCGAGTCCCCAAAACTGCGTGTCGGGAAAGGCACGGCAGAGCGTCTCCAAATAGAGGTGACGCTCGCTCCGTCGACACGGACTCTGGTTCAGCCCACCAATCGCTACGAGCGGTGCTCGATCACAATAAGACCGCAGGACGGGGTCGTGCGCGGCGAGATAGGCGTTGGCCTCGACTGACAGGCCGTTCACCCACGACGGCATGATCTGCCAGACCGGGATCGTCAGGTCGCGATAGCCGTCGCGGCACATTCGCTCGTACCCAAGGCGACTCGCGTCCTGATCGCCCACGATGTCCTTGGCCATGGCGCCATCGGGCTGTACCAGATCGATCGTCTCGCAGTACCGCGAGTAGCTGCTCCACGACGGAGCGCCACCAGTGAACTCGCGATAGGCGGCACTATCGAGGAACACGGGCAGCGGCCGAGTAGCGGTGGCACAGAGATCCGCGAATCCAGGTCGGTATCGCATGCGACCACCGCGGCGTTCGGGGCACGCGATGTAGGTGTAGTCGAAGAAATAGGACGCGCGCCTCGAAGCATGGATCGCAGCCTGATCGCCCAGGCGCGACTTGCTGATGGAGGCACCGGGGTCAACGACGCGACCGACATGCGGCCGAAGCGTACTTCCCCAGTTACCGGCGATGCCGATCAACGGATCGGCGGCTCGCATCAGTGGGCGGGTATTGACGCCGGCGATCCCAACAGTGGCGGTTCGGCTTCCGATGCCTGGCGAGGCATCTCGGACGTTGGCGCCGGTCAACCCGAGGTCAAGCTGCAACGCCACTCCTCCCGATCAGCGTCTTCAGCGTCAGCACTCGCTGGTTGGCGCTGCCGGTCCAGGGGCCCGCCCCATCGGCAAGGCCGGCAACAAACGGTCCGTCGATCAGCATGTCGATCTCGTCGAGCACGCGGCCGATGGCCGGTGATTGTTGGACCCGGCGTCGAAGCTCGCCGTAGGTGAAGCCGCTGTAGCAGACGATGTGATCGCAGGCTCGCGCCCTGAGCGCTTCGACGAGTGCCAGCAGCCCGTCCGGCTGCGCGAACGGTTCGCCACCGAGGATCGTCACTCCGTCACGCTCGAATGAGGGATCGAGGAGCGCGTCTGCGACCCGGTCAACCGGGACCAGCATCCCTCCGGTCGCGTCCCAGCTATCGGGCGTGATGCAGCCTTGGCATCGGATCGGACAGCCCTGGATCTTCACGACGCTACGCCGTCCTGGACCCTCGATCAGGCTCCCGTGCCAGTACCCGACGATCCGGATGCAGGCATCTACGAGGCCTTCGTCTTTCGAGGCGGGCGCTAACGTCTGCAGCGCGATTGGCGCCGCGCACACGATCTCCCTGGCCTCCCCGGCCAGCGCCTCAAGACCATTGCGGAGTCGATCCGGAAACGAGGACGGCGCGTCGACCAGAAGGTCGCCGGTCGAAGTGTCAATGGCGACGATGAGATCTGGCATCATCGACGTCAGGCCTTCGGCTGCGGCCGAACTTGCCGGCTCACCCGAGCTCGGGCATGGAACTCGGCCGTGTTCCGCTCGCTGCCAGGGTTGCCAAGCAGTTCCCTGGCGAGCTTGGCGACATCCTCGCAGGCCGGCCCGGCGACACCCTTGACGTGCATCGTCAAGTCGCCGGTCGCCTCGTCGATCGTGAACTCGATCTCCGGCATGGCTCCTCCTAGTAGCGGATGCGAATCTTGACGACGCCGCCTTCCACCGAACGACGCGTCGTGCCGTGAAGCCGGCGGCGTACCTCTTCGACGACCCCTTCGCTGTAGGCCGTCCGGAGCCTGGGCAGGAACCGCCCGGCGAGCAACGTGCGCTGGTCGTACTCGGACACGATCGGCACGTAGCCATCTGGTGTCCGGGTAAACCCCAGGTCGTTGGAAGCCGCGCCAATCACCTGTCGGCGAACGACGATCTCGGCCGTCTCCAGGCGACGGTCACCCTGATAGCCGTAGAGCGGGATCTGCTCACCTTCTTCGACATCGGCGAAGCCGATCTCGGCGAGAGCGACCAAGAGGAGCCGCCGGTCCTTGAACAGGATCCCAGGGACGATCAGGTACTTCGACATGCTGGATCATCTCCAAAGTTGCCTGATGTGAAGTCACGCTGCCAGTCTGGGCTGGCGGCGAGGCAAGGGCGGCCGGTGGTCGGGCCGCCCAGGAAGCACCATGGAGCGACGGTCTTAGAACTCGATCAGTCGCTCGCCGGCAGATGTCTTTCCCTGCACCGCGTCAATCGCCAGGTGCTCGCGCGCCCAGCGTCGGAGCTCCTCGATCTCCTCACGCTTCACCTCCGACGTCGGCCGGATCGACTGAGCGCGGCGGAGCAGATCGGTCGTCGTCACCTCACGCGGGCCGTCCATGAAGGCATTGAGCAGGCCCATCTTGACGACGGCCTCGATCTCGGCACCCGAGAAGCCCTCGGAACTGCGAGCCAACTCATCGAGATCGTAGGCGCGCGGATCGCGGCCTCGCTTGCTCAGGTGCACTTTGAAGATGTCGGCGCGGTCCTCAGTGGTCGGCAGATCGACGAAGACGACCTGCCCGAACCGGCCCTGCCTGATCTGCTCGGGAGCGAGCTGGCGGACGTCGTTGGCCGTGCCGACGACGAACACTTCCTGCTGCTCTTGCATCCAGTTGAGGAGGTGGGCGATCGTCCGCGCTGTCTCGCCGCCGTCGCTGCGATTCGACGACTGGAGGCCACCAACGGCCTTCTCGAACTCGGAGATCCCCAGGATCCCCTTGAGCGTCGTGGCGATCGCCAGCGCGCGCTTGATACTCATTGCCGCCGAGCCGATCACACCACCGCCCTCGCCCATGACGGCGCCGAAGTCGAGGTCGAGCAGAGGGCGGCCGAGGATCGAAGCCGCGATTTTCTTCGTGAGATCTTTGCCCGTGCCAGGCAGCCCCACGAGCAGGACGCCTTTCATCGGCTCGACGCCAAAGGCCCGAGCTGCTGGCGTGAAGGTGACCGCAGCTTCCTGGAGCAGTCCCCGCAGGTTGGCGTAGCCACCCAGATGGTCGGCCGGTTCCGGATGGCTGTAGGCGAGCGCTCCGCCCTGACGAATGACGCTCCGCTTCTCATCGAGGATCAGCGGCAGCGCCTCCGGCCCGATACCTCTGAAGGTGATCGCTGCCTTGGCCAACGCATTCTCGATCTCGGTCTCGGTCAGTCCGAGCAGCGCCTGGCCGAACTGTTCATGGGTGCGCGCATCGACCTTGAGCGTGACGTCGGGATTCTCCCGAAGGCGATCGAGATGCAGGTGGAGGATGCGATCGACCTCGCTCTCATCAGGCAGAGGCAGGTCGATCGTCTTGACCTCCTTTTCCAGGGCGGGAATCTCTGGGAAGCTCGGCCCGACGAAGAGCACGGTCACCGGCCTTGACTTGATCGTCCAGGCGAGCTCACGGAGGCGACGAACAAGGAGTGGCTCTTCCTGACCAAACGGCGCCAGGTACGGCCCAAAGTCACACAGGACGTAGAGGCCACGCTCGGCCTCGGCGATGTGGTCCAGAACCGACAGCGGATCTTCGGTGCTTGGGAACACCCGCTCAGTTGTGCCAAGGCCTGGCCCCGATAGCTGGCGCAGCCCACTCGTGCGGCTCCAGGCGTACAGCCCCTTCGGCGCGTGCCGCTCCAGGTGGCTGACGGTCGCCATCAGACGGCGGAACCGCTGCTCCTCGAAGGTGCTGACGGCGATAAGCGGATAGCGCGCGCGGATCAGCACGTCCAGCTCGCGGACGAGTGCTTCAACGGACGGAGTATCGATCACAGGCGACTCCTCTCACAGGAGAGCCGTCAGGGCGGTATGCGGGGCGTCCGCCCTGCCGGCATTCAGTCGTCGCGCTAGAGCTCGAGCGCCACCATGCGGTTCGGCTCGGCGATTGCGCGGGCGTCGGCGTAGCAGATCTCGACGATCTCGTTGAGCACCTGGTCGATCGGTCCCGCATCGCGCTTCCGCGTGCCGGACGGACGACTGGCCAGGCTCTCAAGCTCCGCGAGCAGGGCTTCGAGTTGTTGGTCGGACTGCCAGTTCATGAGGCGGAACCAGCGAGTCAGTTCACGCGCTCGGCGCACCGAACCACCAGGTAGACTGCCATGCTTTCTGAGCGACGTCCTGATCGCCGCAGCGGCTTCGAACACCGCAGCGTGGAGCTGTTGGGCACCCTCTTCGATCGGGCTCAACGCCTCTTGTAGCCGCTCCTTTGCGGCCTCCAGCTTCAGGCCACGCAGGCGTTCTTTGACTTCGGCCTCTCGCCGTCGCTCATCCTCTTCGGCCTGGAGACGACGCCTGATGCGCTCCTCCTCGGCCCACAGCTCTTCCTGGACAAGACGTGCGCGGGCCTGCTGTTGCTGACGCTCGACCCGCGCCGTTGCCTCGATCGCCTCAATCCGACCGCGTTCTTCGCGGGCACGGCGTTGTTCGGCAAGCATCTCGCTGCCCAGCAGCACCACCCCAACGCGGTACCGCAGGGTGAGCTTGCCGCGCAGGTCATCAGGAGTCGGCACCGTGGCGTCGATACCTCTGGCGATGACGTCGCGGTAACCTTCGGGCACGATGTGACCGGTCGCGATCAGTCGCCGAGCAGAGTCATCAGCCAGGCGGAGGATCGTCTCGAAGACCTCCTCTCGGATGCCATCGTATTGGTCCAAGACGGAGGTCCGGGCGGCCTCAAGTGCCTCCTGAGCCGCCTGGAAATCGCGCTCGAACACCTCGAATGCTGACCAAGGGACCCACCGATAGGCCGGAGTTTCGAACAGCGTCTCGGTCAGCGTGAACCGATACGAGTACTTGTGCAGCGCTGAATGTGCGCGGGCCGCTGGGCGAAGTAGCGGTAGCCGGTAGCGATCCGGCAGGAGGCCACAGCGCGGTGGTCGGAACGCGAGGTTGGTTCCGCGCGGCAGGCTGACGCCGAGCGCATGCCACTCCAGCCGCCGATCAAGAAGGCCAAAGCCGCGGGCATCGACATTGACGAAGACGCCTTCGTCCTCCAGCGCAGACAGGTCGAACGGCAGCTTCTCAATCTCTGTGGCCTCGACGCCTGCGCGACCGGCTGCGCGCTCGGCACGGGCTTCGACGCCATCAATCGGAGCGTCGATGGTTTCGAGCGTCGTCTCAGTAGCGATGTCGAGCATCGGCTACCTCCGTTCTCGGAAGACGTGACGGCGGGTCGAGTAAATTCGACCCGCCACCACACTCACGCGTCCGGTGGCGCGACAGGGCTGTAGAGCCCGAGCTCGCGCAGGCTCACATGGCTCGCGCGGCCGATCACGACGTGATCGAGGAGCTCAACACCGAGGAGGTCGCCGGCCTGTCCGGCATCGGAGGTTAGGCGAACATCCTCTGGCGAAGGCGTCGGGTCACCGCTGGGGTGGTTGTGCACCAGCACGACGGCAGCGGCCCCAAGGGCAACTGCCTCGCGGAAGCAGTCCCCAAGTCGAATCACCGTCGAGTTCAGGCCGCCCTGGTACACCAGCGACGTGGCGATCACCCTGTTGCTGCTGTCCAGGAGGACGACCCGCAACTGCTCCTGAGCAAGGTCGGCGAGCTCTGCGCTCAGATACTCAGCCACGTCGGCAGGCTTGCGAACTCGCAGCCCGTCGACGGTCGCATCCAGGCGGCCGACCTCGTACCGTCCAGCGAGCTTGGCGAGCAGTCGGAGGTTCTCCCGCACGAGGTGCAGAAGCGACGCGGCATCAGGTGGCAGCAGACTGATCTGGTGAGGGTCTGGCGCTACGGTCACGCGGCGCCGTCGCGATCGGACGGGGCCACGTCCCAGGCGACCGGCTGATGGTAACGATCGCAGAGACGCCGATCGAGGCGCCGACGAAACTCACTGGCGTTCCCGCCGTCACGGCGAGCATACAGGTCGCTTACCTGCCGGGCGAGGTGGTCGAAGGATGTTCGGTCGTAGAACTGGCCGGCGTGAGCGGCGAAGGCCAGCGCGAGCTGATACGGGCTCTGAGTCCGAACCGCCAACGCGAGGCGGGCCTCCGGCGAGAGAACGTCAGAGAATCTGGGCATGTCGTGTCCCGATGAGCCGAGAGGCGGGCCCATTTTTGGGTCCGCCTCCCGACTTCCTGCTGGACGTGACTCACGCCGCTCGGGGGACGCGCGGACGTGGAGGTGGACCGGCGAGCCGGCGGTACAGGGTCAGGCGCCGAAGACGGGGCGCCGTCGGACTGGC
>JADLFM010000191.1 GCA_020845495.1 Chloroflexota bacterium | reverse complement strand
TCTCCGCGTCATTCCCGTCCACCACCGAAACTGCCCCTGCTGGCACGAGCTGCGTGCCCCGAAGCATCCACGACGTCTCGTTCGATGCCCCGACTGATCCTCCGCCTGTCTTCCTGGTGATGAAGAAAGTGAAGAGTGAGCGGAGCGGCTCTTCCAGCTCCTGCTGGGTGCCGTGAAACTTCGGCAGCACTTTCTCCAGCATGGCCAGGTCGAGTGCGGCCCACAGTGCCTCGGGCTCATCGCTCGCTTGCTCAGAGGCGAGGGTCACGAAGCGAGCGATCTCGTTCGCGACCCGATAGCCGAAGTGTCGATGGCTACGAGCCAGGAGCCGATGCAGTTCGAGCATGGCCTGGTGGAGCGCGCCGTCGCCGAGCCCGGCGAACGCTCGCCAGTCGTCGGTGTCGGGTTTTCGCCACGGTTCCAGCGCCCCCGGGAACGACTCCAGGTTCAACTCTGATGCCGGCGAGTCGTCGGCCAGGGCGGCGCTTGGGCTCTCGATGTCGCCATAGCCGGCGAGGTCCACCTGATCAAGCTCGATCGTGAACGCACGGTCGAGCACCTTCGGGCTGAACATCGAGGTTGTCTCATCGACATTCACCGTGCCGGTGAAGAAGACGTTCGGTGGGATCTTGAAGCGGCGCGGCATGGGAGAACCTTGGGCGCCTTCTCCCGCCTCTAACACCGCGTCGGCATGCAGATCGATCTCCTCCCCTGATTCCATCGCGGAGAGGAAGTCAGAGAAATAGTGCTCGACGTGCGCCAGATTCATCTCGTCTAGGATGGCGAAGAACGGATACGGCTGGCGGCCGCCCTCACGCTTCGCCCTCACGCACTCAGTTTCTGCACGGAGGAGCAGGTCGAGCAATGTCGTCGTGGTGTACTGCTCGGTGAGGGGGTTGTGGTACCCGAGTAGCCCCCGATTGTCAGTCCAGTCGGGTCGGACGGCGATAACTCGATAGTTGTCTAACAGCTCCTCGCGCGTCTCGGTCACCGGCAGGCTGAATCTCACGCTGTCGGCACCGTCTCCGTCGCGCGGCGCAACGTCGAGCTGGAACCGATCGCCGACCTGAAGCTCCGAGTCGAACCAGGCACGAAACTCGCCGCTGAACAGCAGCTCCACTACGGGACGATCCGGGTCTCGGTAGAAGCGCAGCGCTGTCCGGCCGGCCGGGTAGAGCACCTCGATCTGGCCGCTGTTCCGTTCGAGGTCCAGGGCCGGCAGCGTCAGGTTGGCCCGGAGGGCAGACGGCAATGTCAGACGATGGTACTTGACCATGTACGGCAAGACCTGCTGCTCAACCGCGCCTTCGGTAGCTCGGCGTGTGGCGTCGACCTGGACGCGCGCCTGGAAGGCCCGGGCGATGGCCAGGGCGAGCTGAGTCTTGCCGGTACCGGAGATGCCGGTCAAGATGACAAACCGCTTCGTCTGGAGCGCCAGCAGGTAGTTGCTGACGAGCTCGACGGGGAAGTAGAGCCCGTCTTCTTCCAGCGTGTGCAGGAGCGATGAGAACTGGATAGGTGGATTCCGTTTGGCGGGCGGCTGATCTGCTACCGGTGCGCTCATAGCCGGGAGCCGCTCGGCGATCAGCGCCTGAAGCGCGGCGGCCTGGTCAGGCCTGACGATGAAGTTCGTCCCCTGGGCGAGCTGGAGGATGGTCAGATTGCGCAGCACCTGATGTTCGCGGAGCTCGGTGCGGCGGATGCGCTCAGGCAGAACATCGTCAATGCGGACTGGGACCTGTCGGTGTGTCCCCTGGAACCGGTCGGTGTCACGATAGAAGCGCTGCTCGGCCTCGGCTGGCTCCCGGTCGCCCGGATCTGCGAGGATCGTCCCCACGGCGACGATGCCGGCGTCAGGACCAGATATCCAGAAGTACACGCGGTCGCCGGCCCGGATCTTGTCGCCATGCTGGCGCACACCCCAGAAGATTTGAGGCAACTCTCGCACGGCGGCCTCAATGTCGAACTGGTTCGGGTCCCCCTGGAAGATCCAGGCTGGCTGGACCGCAATCGCTGCCTCGGTTTGGCCTGGCGGCTCGGCGCCGGGGTTCAGGGTCTTCACGTGGAATCCATACTGCTGCACGTAGGCATTCGCCTCGTCACCGCCGAGGAAATCCGGAGAGGCAGCGCCGCTCGCTATGCTGATGATCCGCTTCACGGGGTAGAGACGGCCGTCATGGGCGATGGCGAACCTGTGAGCGCCGAAACGTCCCTGTTCCCAGGTTTGCCACCTTGGGGTGCCGCGCTCCTCGCGATCAAAGCGCGCCATCGCATCCAGCAAGGATTGGCGGGAGGTATCGGGTATCGGGCTCATTCGGCGACCCCCAAGAGCAGGCCAGGATCGAGCGGCGGCGACCAACAGTGTAGAGGAGCCGGTGCAATCTCGTCCTCGGAGGCTGGCGGGTCAGGCGAGGACGCTGAGCCGTTGAAGTGTCGCGGGGCGATCCGAGCGATTGACATCCATAATGCGTTGGAGCATCCGCCGGTACGCACGCCAGACATCGCCGTCAGTGAGGATAGCTTCAAGGACCGGCCGCTCCTCGAATTTGCAGCTAATCCACGCCAGTTGCTGCTTCGGCGCGGAAGGACACGGACTGAGCTTGAAGCCGCGCCAGGTGCCCACTTCCTGGAGGCCGGGGACGTTGTCGACCAGCAAGTAGCAGTCTCTCCCGCGTGTCGCCGCGCACAAGAAGAGATTCTTCAGTGTGATCGACACATCGCGAGGGTTGCTTGGCGGCGCCCCAAGGTAACCTTGAACACCGACCGCGCGGTGCAGCGCGATGGCTTGACGAAAGATCCCGGTGAGGATTGGCCTGACAGAGAGGTCGGGAAACCGCTGCATCAGGAGGACTAACTCGGTTTCAAGGGGTGAGACACCGGACACGAGCGGTAACCTTTCGCAGGGAGCTCCTGCTCGAATGACAGGAATCTCCAGAGAAGCTTGTCTGCGTCAGTTACTGAAAACGGTGTAGCCACGCCGTTTGAGGCGGCGAGTGAGCGCGCGTTCTCTGATCAGCGCCTCGTGCTGATTGGGCTGTGGGTTACCGGCACGTCGCATGAGATCGGGTCGGAGGCGGAGCTGCGAGCCGAGGCCCAGACGGATCACGCGCTTGATGACGCGCGCCGAGTGGTGACCCTGCAGATGCTGTTGGAAGCGTTCTTCAACCGTTCTGGACGTCATGCCCACGTAGACGATCTCGCGGTCGGGATTCTCGCGCTGGGCGACCGCATCGGGAAGCTCGATGACGTACACCCAATGCTCTCGCGGCTGAGTGTTGCCGGGAAGTATCTGAAACGTGCCTGAGCTGGCGGCACTCACCGGCGGCGAGTTGGAGAATGGGTCCCGGTCATCTCGCCCACTCCCGCATCAGGTCACGGGCGGCGGACAGTGAACGAGACTTGATGGTGTGACTCTCGCCGAACCAGATCGATTCGAGACGGCGACTGGCCCCGCCGCCCGCCAGATGATGGTCGGCGAGCTCGGTTACACCGTTGTAGGCCGCCCAGAGCGTGCCCTTCACGTCGGGATGGCGGTTGCCGGCACCATGCTCGAACAGGTGGGCTGCCCGGTCACGGCATTGCAGCATGCGCCGAGTTGTCTTCGCCTCCGCGCCTTCGCGCGGAATCGGAAACACTCGACCTAGAAATTCGTCGAGCATCGATCCGTTCAGCGCGACGTGTGCCATTGAGGTGAAGTCGTCGCCCATCTGGTCGAACCTCTGCTCGATCTCGCCGAGCGTTCGCTGTGCGACCGCAAGGTTGCTGACCAGTGCTCGGCGATGGGTAATCGAGAACGCGGGGCCACCTCGCTGCCCGGTCGTCAGACAGTTCTCGCAGAAGACGCGGACCGGCGTGAATCTGACCTGCACGGAGCTACTGCCATCGTGGCTGTTCGTGAGCAGAAGGTATGGATACACGACATCGTCGCCGACGACTCTCAGCTCCTTCGTCATCTTGACCAGCACCCAGATCCGCCAACCGTGTCCGAAGGCCCCTGCCCACTCATAGGTCGCGCGCCCGCTCTTAACGATCTCGTCAAAGAATGCGAAGGCGTCCGAGTTCTGCAGCGGCTGGTATTCTCGGCCGACAATGCCGAGGATCGGGCACGGCCCTTCTCGTTCTTCGGCTGCTCCTGTGAGCGGCGGTTTCTCCCAGTGGTCCTCGCGGACGACTGCAAATCGGTTTCTGATCGGGAGTGTCTGATAGCCACGTGTCATAGTGAGCGGGACTTTCGCGACCTTCCAGTTCAGCCTGGCTTTCGTGATCGCGTCTGCCGCCGTCGCCGCACCTTCAGTTCTGGTCCCCGCCTGCAACAAGGGAAGCCGACTGCCTACAGTCTCTTGCGATTCGCCTGCGGATTCGGGCGGATCAAACAGCGTCGTCACGGCAGCCTACTCGCGCGACTTCTGGCGCAGCGTGTAGGTGTAGCGGGCGGCGTCGTAGCGGACGTTGGCGGCACCCTCGCGGTGAAGGACGCTGTTCACGAGCTTACGGTCGATGCGTGCGTCACATTCGCTGAGGATCTTCGCCATCTCTCGCCCGGTGAGCGGGCCGAATTTCTCCAATGCCGCGATTGCGTCGTCAAGCACATGCTGTCGTAGATGACGCTCTTCGGTCGCCGGATCAGTCGACGGCGTTCGATTGGACTCCTCAATCCGATGGAGATGCTCAACATGTGCCTTGAGCGCGTCGAGCTCTCTCTCCATGTAGAGCACTGCTTCATCATCTCCCGGTTCCGGCCGCTGGTAATGGTCCCACCACCAATCCGGGAATTGATCCAGGCTCGACGCGTCCGCTGCATCCGAGTCCTCGGCCAGCGGCGATGTTTTGGCATCCTTCAAGCCCGCCCGATCCTTGTGACCTGGTGGGTTCACTGGCGTTTCTGAAGGCGCAACTTCATCCGACGTTGGCGCGGCGAACAGTGGGTCGCGGTCGAGCAATGGTGGCTGCGACGATAGGCGAGTCTGACTCGGTCGGGACGGCGGTCGGGCTGGTGGCTCTGCTTTCACCTCAGCGAACAGCGGATCGCGGTCCAGCAGCGTCGGTTGGGAGGGCAGACGCGTGACAGCAGCCCGCCTGGACGGCGCGTCCGACGCGGCGACACGATCTTCCATCGGGGCGCCATCCGCTCGGGCGGCGACTTGGGCCGAGGCAGCCGTGGCGATAGCCGCGCTCGCCGCTGCTGCACTTGGGCGCTCCGTGGGTTGCCGTGATGTGGCGCCGTTATTGACCGGTAGCTGCCAGCCAAGGCCAGTGTACGGCGTGCCGTCGCGGTTCGGATGGGCGACACGCGGATCGGCCGGCGGCGGATCGAGGCGAGTCTGGTACGGCACGCCCGTCCGATCGGCCTCGGTGAGGGCGTCGAAGATCTCCAGGATCATGCGCTTGGTGCGGTACTCGCCGTGCCGCTGTTCGTCCCGACGCTTGACGATCGGGAACGTCTCCATGATGTAGTCGACGTCGTCGCGCTCGATGCCGTAGAGGCGGAAGTACAGGGCGTCAAGCTCGGCGCGGAGGAGGAAGCGGCGGTCCTCGTCCCAGCGGAAGGGCGGGCCGTCGTAGCCGACGTCCCTGGCGAACGGCTCCAGGTCCCAGGCCGTGTAGGTCAGCTCCAGCACTCTCGGTACGATCCAACTCAGAAGCGTGCGGTCGAAAGCTTCGGGTGGCAGCACCGGGAACTGGCGCAGGTAGCCGTAGGTGAGATGTGTGCCCCCAACCTTCTGCCGCGCAACGTAGTCGAGGACGTAGCTGTTCAGGGCCGCAAGGAGAGCGGGGACAGTCCAGGGAGATGTCTCCGGGAGGACGAGTGGTGCTGTGTGCCCGACACCGACACGAGGAAGGATAGTGAAGATTGCCGTGCGCTCATCTGTTGACCGGGCAATGTCCCGGAATGATATGAGCCATCCCCTGCTCCATCGATCCCGCATCCGATTCTCAACATCAGCAGGAGCAACCCAATAGCGAGGTTGACCTGCGTAACTTGGATCACGCAAAGCCTCAACAGTCGATTTTGGAAGCTCATTTCCACCTGAGTCATCTGAGCGCCCAGCATAAGTACCGAATCGATGATTGTACTGGTGAAAGAGCTTAGCTTCATATAGTGGCACAAGTCCATCTGCCCGAGTATTCCTGAATAGTCCGCTATCATCAGACATATGCAGCATTCTTGTGAGATTGGCGGACCAGGGTGATGAGTTGCTACGTTCTTCCTCAAGGACTGGAATAGTTGCGTGAAGCCGAATCACGATATCAGCGTCAATGCGAGATCGAAACACGGGGCAAGTTTGCGTGTTCGGGTTGATCGAACGGATCTCGGCTTCAGTCAAGAAGAACCTTCTCAAGGAATCTCTTAGGTGGCTGGTGTTATAGGCGAGCCAGCAGAACTCCATTGATGAGGATCTACGCGACTGCCCAACGGCGGTTAGAAGCCCAAATGTCACGGTATGCTCGACAGGCAAGGGGAACAGATGCTCTTCGTTCTTGAACCCGTAGTAGCTGACAAGAGACTGCTGGCTGACTAGATCTTGAAAGAGAGCCTTCGTAGCGTCGTCCGTGACTAGTCCTGTGGGGACAATGACTCCAAACCGGCCGCGTGGACCAATTGCCATGCGCATAGTCTCGGTAAAAGCAATGTAGGTGTTGATATGCCCCCGTCCAGTCAGAGGATAGCGCCCGCTTGCACGAACGAAGAGGCTTTCCGCGTCCGCCTGCCGAAAGGCATCGATGTACGCGTCATGTAGCGTCGGCGCTTCAGTCTTGAGCGCTTCAATGAGCCGCTTACGAATTGATGCATTGGCAGCATTGGCGATATCCGGACGTCGTGATGCGAAGAACTCTCGGTCGGCTAGTTTCACACGCTCCCAGGGCGGGTTGCCGAGCACCACGTCAAAGCCGTCTCTCCACCCCACCTGCTCGTTCTCAGGCGTCTCGCCCTGGCGTGGCGCCCGGAATACGTCCGGGAACGCCAGGTGCCAGTGAAAGAACTGGTACTGCTCGGCGAGGCGCCAGATCTCGTCCCTCATCCAGGTGGCCACCCGAAATGGGCTGCGCTCAATTTCACGGAGGCGCTCGTCGGTGATCGGGTACGGTAGATCCGGCGTCTTCGCCTTCTTCCAGACGAACGCCGCACACCAGGCGTCGGCCAACAGCCGCCCATACAGGTAGTCGTCCGAGCGCACCATCTGCTCGTACCGCTCCTGCTTGCGGCGCTGCCCTTCGATCGTGTCGGCGTCCTCGCCGTCGAGCGCCAGCATCGCCGTCGCCAGGTTGCCCATATGCTCCCAAGGCTTCAGGTCGGCGTCGAACATCGTGGTCTGGCCGGCACGCTCCTGTTTGTTCTTCTTCCGAAACTCGGAGCAGAACGCCTTGTCGTCGCCCTCGATCGGCGTGAACGCGGCGTCGGGGATACCCTGGGCCAGCAGCGCGGGCGTGGTGCCCAGCAGGCTGTTGCCGCTCTGGATGTGGTGGTCCAGGAACGTCAGCGGCTTGCCGGGCTCCACCGCCTCCATCCAGAGGCTGACCTTGCACAGCTCCACGGCCATCGGGTTCAGGTCCACGCCGTAGATGCAGCTTCCCACCACCTGGCGCAGCGCCGTACGGACGGCCTCGGGGGACGGCTCCGGCTCGCCGGTTCGGATGGCGGCCAGCCGCTTCGCGACCCGGTGGGCGGCGGCGATCAGGAAGTGGCCGCTGCCGCAGGCGGGATCGCACACTTTCAGGTCGAGGATCGCCGCCTCGGGATCGGGCTTCGCGGCTGCCTCCTCCAGCACCGGATCGAGCGCCGAGTCGAGCAGGCACTGAATTAGGCTAGTCGGCGTGTAGTACGAGCCGGTCGTCTTGCGCTCGTTGCCGGAGGCCGTCTTAAGGGCGAACGTAGCCGCCTCGGAGTCGATCTCGGGATGGAGCTCCAGCAGCGATTCGTACACTGAGCCGAGCTCCTCGGCCCCGAGGTTGCGGTAGTCCACCAGCCGGCGATTGCGCCCATCCTCCACGAAGGCGAGGGCACGGATCGCGTCCAGCAGGTCGTGGTTGGCGATCTCGCGATCGGCGAGGTCGCGGACGGCCTCAATCGAGAAGAGGTAGCCGCCGAGGGCCGGCAAGCCGAGCGGTGGACTGCCGGCGTCCCCGAGCTTCGCCATGACCAGCCGTAGCCCCTGGTACAGGTCGTGGTGCCGCGTGCCGACGCGGCGGTCGGCCAGGCGACGTAGCCGTGCGGTCGAGTAGTAGCTGGTGTACCGCTCGCGGGCGGCCGGCTCGGCGTTTGGATCGAGCAGGACGTCGCGGTCCTCAGCCACGAACAGGAACAGCAGGCGATAGACCAGCCGCAGGAGCTGGCGGTAATACTCCTGGGTGTCGAGGCCGCCGCTGGCTGGTCCGTCCTGGAGCGCCTTTCGCAGCTCGCCATTAGCCGGGTGCGCCAGGAAGCCTTTCCCGAGCGCCGTGATCGCCTGCTCCACGCCACCCCTGA
>JADLFM010000190.1 GCA_020845495.1 Chloroflexota bacterium | reverse complement strand
CTCCTCTATTCGCTGTTTCGAGGTTCGCAGCGGAGTCTACGCATGTATGGGGGCTAGATTGAGCCGCAGAAATTGGTGCTCCACATGCGCGGGGCCGGCGAGTGCCGGCGGATAATGCCCATCGCCGCACTGAGCGCTCGATGGAGGCGAGGGTTCGAGAGTTGTCCCGCTAGCTCCATCGAATGCTTGCTTGCTTGAGCGCCGCCTACTCCGACCCCCCGACAGCTTCGAGGGCTTCCTCACGGGTTTCGAACTGGCGGTAGCGAACGACCTTTGAATCTCGGAGATCGTAGATCGCATAGAAGTCGCGCTCCGCACTGACGCCGCTCCCCCGTCCCGTCCCGGTCTGGCGGAAGACGATCACGACCGAATCACCGGCGTCAATGTACTCCCGAGCCTCGATCCCGTAGTCGCTCCAGGCTCCGAGCCACTCCCGAAAGAAGCGCTCGACCCCTTCGTGGCCGTGGTAGATGCCCGCCGCGGGCATCTGGCTCGCGGAGATGTCCCAGACGATGTCCGGATCAAAGTAGTCACGCCACGCGGTGCGATCGCCCGCCACGTACAGGCTCGTGAACTCCTTGACGATTTCCACGTTCTCCTGCGACATGCCCGTTCTACTCCGATAGCCCGGCGGCCTCCCGGGCCTCTTGGGGGTCGAGATAGGAGCGGATCTCGGTCGCCTTGGCGTTCCTGCACCGGAAGACGGCACCAAACGGCGAGACAACTTCCGCTCCGCTCTCCTTACCGCGAGTGCGGATGCGGCCCGTTCCGACAACGGTGTCTCCGGCTTCGTGGTAATTCGAAATCTCGATCTCCAGCTCGGCAAAGCTGCCGTAGAGGTCTCGGAGCGCATCGGGGACGCCGGCGTGTCCCCTGTAAACGGTCGCCTCGCCTCCCAGCGCCACCGCAGACGCTGGGCGCCACTCGACTCCAGGGTCCACATCCTCGAGTATCGCCTCGACGTCGCGGCGGTTGAACGCGGCTATGAAGCGCTTGAAAGCCTCGACGTTCTCCCGGGCCACGGTGCGCAGTATCGCGGTCAGGATCCGGGCGCGCCGCCTGGCCTCAAGCCAGGAGCGACCGAAGCCGGCGCAGGAGCCGAGGGTTCGGGAGTTGTCCCGCTGGCTCCATCGAGTAGCTGCTTGGTCGGGGCCTACTCCGTCTGCCCGGCGGCTTCGAGAGCCCGCTGCTTGGAGCCGAAGTCATACCAACGTGAGATTCGGCCTCCCCTGAAACGGTAGAGCCCTCCGACCGGGAGCTCCATCTCGATCCCGCTGCCCTTCGCGGACAACCTGATGGTTCCCCAGGCCAGCACCTGGCTGCCGAATCGCGTGTGCGACGATCGAGGCTGCTGTCGAGGATCTCGAGGCTGTCGATCAGGATCTTGGCCTCCCCGTCCGCGTGGCGTGCGTGGAAGTGCGGGTAACCGTGATCGTCGAAGCACACCGTGATCGAGATCCCGTGGAACCGGCTGATCGTCGGCACCACTGATTGATGCTGGGGCGCGAAACCTCTCCCCAGATGCACTCCACTCCTGACCGAGCCGCTTCAGGGAGTCAGAAATGCAGTGGCGAGGTCGTCGAGAGGGCTACGCGCAGTGCTGGCACGACGGTGAGGCCGCGGGCGCGGGCGACCTGGTCCTGGCTCCGGGGGGCGCGGCGACGCTAGAGTCAGCGCTCATGCCCGATCCCGTTCTTGTCGTCGTTGAGGACGACGCGGAGACGCTGAAGGACGTCGAGCGCCAGCTGCTCGACCGCTACGCCCACAGCTACCGCATCGTCGGCGCGCGATCGGAGAGCGAGGGGCGTTCCCGCCTCGAGGAGCTTGCGGCCGCAGGTGACCAAGTCGCTCTGCTTCTGGCCGGGCAGCAGCTCTCCGGCACCGCCGGGAACGGGCTGCTGGACGCGGCCCGCCATCTGTATCCGCGCGCGAAGCGCGGGCTGCTGCTCGACTGGGGTGACTGGGGCAACCCCGCCGCGAGCGATCTGATCTTCGAGGCGCTCGCCTGCGGCCGCATTGATCACTATGTGGTCAGGCCCTCGGCATCAGCGCCGGATGAGCTCTTCCACCAGGCGATCACGAGCATGCTGCTCGAGTGGTCCGAGGCGCATCTCACCTCGTCGAACACGATCTACATCGTCGGCGAATCCTGGTCCGGTCGGGCTTTCGAGCTCAGGAAGACACTTGAACGCTGCGCGATACCGCACTCCTTCGAGCTGGCCGCATCGAAGGATGGCCGTGCGATCGTTGCCCGAGCCGAGAAGGGGACCGAGCTCCCGATCGTCGTTTTTCCCGACGGCACGACCCTGGCGAACCCCAGCAATGTCGAGCTCGCGAGGGCCTCCGGCGCGCCGGTCAACCCCGGCGGCATGGATTTCGATCTCCTCATCGTCGGTGCCGGGCCCGCGGGGCTGTCGGCGGCCGTCTATGGGGCGTCGGAGGGATTCGCCACCCTGGTCGTGGACGAGGGGGGGCTTGGTGGGCAGGCGACCTTCAGCTCGCTGATCCGCAACTACCTGGGCTTCCCCCGGGGCGTGAGCGGTCGCCGGCTCGCGCAGCAGGCATACGAGCAGGCATGGATCTTCGGTG
>JADLFM010000189.1 GCA_020845495.1 Chloroflexota bacterium | reverse complement strand
GGTCGCTGCCTGGGAGGCCGCCCGCAACGAACAGCGCGCCACCATCCGCTGGCAGTTCACCGTCGATGACGCGCGGCGCAAGCTGCATCGGCTCTACCCCTCGTAATCAGCGTGGCGAAGTACTAGCCCCGGCTCGTCCCTCCCTCGCAGTCTCCTCCTTAGCCATGTCACCGCTCGTGGTGACGTCTCCTCGCCACGTCAATCACCACATGTGGTGATGTGTCCTCACCACATCCACCCCTACCTTGTGATCAGACCAAAGTGGTTGCACCAATGAACGAGGGAGCGCCATGAGCGAACCACCCGCATCGACTGTCGGTTCTCAGGAGTCCGGCCGATACGAGATCCGCCTCCAGGGCCGCCTCGAGCCCCGTTGGGCCGCCTGGTTTGACGGGATGAGCCTCAGTCAGGAGAGCGACGGTACCACCTTCATCCGTGGCCCGGTCGCCGACCAGGCGGCACTCCACGGTCTACTCCAGAAGGTGCGCGATCTGGGCCTGCCACTGATCTCGGTCATGCAGGTTGGCCGCGAACGGAAGAACGGGCCGGATGTCACCACCGGACCTGATCGCGACCACTGCGGTGACCGTTCGGCGAACAGTTAGTTCAAGGAGCGCACGATGCAGACAACAGCCTCCAATCTCATCCGTTGGGCCGGCCTCGCGGCGGTCGTGGCCGGCAGCCTCTTCGTGGGGATGCAGGCGATCCATCCGCCAGATGTCCCTTCGTCGGTGACCACCGGCGCGTGGGCGCTCGTCCACTATCTGGGCGTCGCCATGTGCCTCCTCAACTTGCTCGGCATCACGGGGATCTACGCCAGGCAGGCACACGAAGCCGGCTGGCCTGGCCTGGCCGGTTTTCTCGTGTTTGCGCTGATGTGGGCGCTCACGGCGGCGTTCCAATTCGCCGAAGCCGCGATCCTGCCGGTCTTGGCGAGTGAAGCACCCCGGTTCGTGGAGGGCTTCCTGGGGATCTCAAGCGGGTCCACGAGTGACACGAACCTCGGAGTTCTCCCAGCGGTCGCTGCGCTCACCGGGGTGTGCTACCTGCTCGGCGGCGTGCTGTTCGGCGTCGCGACGTTCCGCGCCGGCGTCCTGCCGCGCTGGGCGGCCGGCCTGCTCGCCGTCGGGACCATCTTGCCCGTGCTCGGGTCCTCGCTGGTCCCACACCCGTTCGATCGGATCTTTGCGGTGCCGGTGGGTGTAGCGCTGGCGTGGCTGGGCTATGCGCTCTGGTCAGAACGGCGAGCGCCGGCCTCGCAACCCGACCAGGTGAAGGGTCACGTGCAGCTCCACCAGGCCGCGTTCGAGTAGTCGCCGGCCGCCCACCTGAAGAAAGGCATGTCAACGATGATCAATTCATCGCTGGAAAGACGCACTCCTACCGTGTTTCCCATCCGCCTCGCGGCGGTCATGGGACTGGCTGCCGCCATTATCTTGTTCGTGAACGCGGCAAAGCGTGCCGGCCTGATAGAGGTCAGCCCGGCGACACAGCTCGTGGCGCCGCTGGCGCAGGCTTTCGCGATCATCCTGGTCGTCGGCCTCGCCGCCGTCGCGATGCGTCAATCATCGCGGTACTCCTCGGCGGCGCTCGCGCTCAACGTCCTCGGGCTCGCAGCCGCTACCGGGACGGAATGGGTCATCAATCTCGTGTTTGTCGGACTCGACCCAGCGCAGATCGCCGCGTTGCGGACCGGGCCGCTGGGGATCGCCTTCGCGGCAGCCTCGACGATCTTCCTGCTCGGATCGATCCTGTATTGCAGTGCGCTGCTGCGGGACGGCAAGGCACCGTGGATCCCGACCATCGCCTACGCCATCGCTACCGTTCCAATCGGGCTGCGCATCTTCGTCCCGGAGCTCGTGCTCGACGTTGCCCTGGGCCTCCTCGGCGCCGCGGTGATCTGGCTGGCCCTCTGGATGGTTGCCGGCGCTCCTGCCAGGATGCCTGGTCTACAGCCACTCCTGAAGCGCCCCGAACCTGTCGAAGGCCTGTTGCCGATACCGCTCCAGGGCTGACCCAACAGGCCGATGGGCTCGTAGCGAAGTCGTGTCGCCAAAAGGTTGGATGCGTCCCGGCTGTCGCCGTACCGCGTGGATGTCAGACGCGGCTACCTTCAGCGGTAGCCGAACGGCTCAGCAGACCGAGCCGCATGGGGAATGCTGCGCCGGACCGGTGAATGGGATGACGGTCACCGTCCCGCTCGCCGAGTGACCAACAGCCTGGGGGGCGAGAGCCCCCCAGGCTGTTGGTCACTCGGCCGTAGCTGGCTCCGAGGATGACTCGGATCGGCGGGACCGGCAGTTCCGACTACTTTGAACTTCGGTGGGTTGCGGCCGAGATCCTGACGAGCCTACGAGGAGCAGAAGCGTTCAATTAGCCTCCTCCCGCTGACCGACTGCCCCCACCCTCCATAGCTCGCGCGCCCTGACGATACGCGAAGTAACGGACGAAACCGAGGCCGTCTCCGACGTGGTTGCGCATCAAGCTCGGGATCTTGAGTGTCAGTGCGAGGACGGCGACCCCAAGAAAGACGCTGAGTAGTGCTGCGTCCGTCGACATTGGCGCCAGTTCAGTCAGAAGTGAGCCGCCGAGTTTGAGTGCCAGCACCTGGACGAACTGGGTGAAGACTACCCCGAAGAACGTCCCCGACCAGAGGCGAGCCCAGCTCTGAGTTTGGGGAAGCACCCAACAGAGTAGCCCGAGCGGCGCGGAGACAAGCAAGACGTCGATCAGTGCCAGACGCATCAACATCTGGAGCAAGAGCAGGAGCCCCGTTACGAGATAGATCAGCACCGCGATGACATTCACGAGCAATTGAGTCGTACTGTCGGCGCTCTCCCAGGCAGGCAGTGCGACCTCGCCGACGCCCTGACAGAGCGCGTTGTTGACGTCGATGGCGAGCTGCGCCCAGGTCATGCTGGTATTCGCGAGCAGTGCTCCGATGATCAGACGCGGCACCAGCTCCATTGCCTCGTGATACGGCGCCCCGATCTGCTCGCGAACGATCAGGTTGAACCCGCCCCAGAGTGCGACGATCGCCAGGCCGGCGTTCATGGCTGTCCGCACAGCCTCCCAGAGCATCTTGACCGTCGGGCGCGCGTCCGTGCCGGCCGGCGGTGTCTGGGTGATGAAGTTGAGCGAGCTTCCCATGACGCCCTCGACGACTCCACGGATAGCGGTCGAGATCCCCTGCAGCAGCGAGACGAGCACCTGGTTGAAGACGTCGGCGGCCCAGGCTTTCGGGTCGGGCAGGAAACCCGAGAACGGGCCGGGTGCGTCAGAGGGTGGATTACCTTCGGGGGCTGGCGTCGACGTGGGCGTCGGCCGTCCTTCCTGGGCGTGGACAGGCGGCGGCGTCGCTATCACGAGGACCAGGCTGAGCACGAGAGTGAGCAGTACGACCGCGTTCACCATCTTCATCGGTCAGTCTCCGGTCGGTAGCGCACCAGCCAGTACTCGGGCCGGTTCGCGCCGGTACTCGCAGCATTCCGCACCGCAACGATGGCCTGGGCGTGGGCGATATCCCAGCGAGCGGCGTAAGTCGGGCCGGCTTTGAGCGGCAGCTCGCCGAGGTCGTGCACGTTGCCATCCGGCTCGGCGGACCTGAGCATCAGCGGCCCGCCGAACTTCGGGCGCGCCACCATCGCGATGCTGCCGTCGTCGCGCCACGTCGGTGACTGGCCCTCCACGGTGCCGACTCGCTGTTCCTGTGGCCTGCTCACTCGCACTTCGAAAAGTGCCGGCGACGATTGGGCGCCCCAGAGCCAGCCGCTCTGGGCGTTCGTCGGGCTCTGAGGCGGTGCGGAATAAAGCATCCGCGAGCCATCTGACGACCACGCCACTGGTGGGAAGGCCAACGGACTGGAGTCGTCCTGGTACAGGTCGGTGAGGTACCGGATCTCGGTGCCATCGGTCCTGACCAGGCAGAGCGACGTCGTCTGGCCCGACCGTGCGAGTAGCGCCACGTGCTCGCCGGTGGGACTCCACCCGTAGCTGCCCGGCACAACCTCGCTGGGGATGTTGGCGATCTTGTCAACTTGCCGGGTGGCCGCATCCAGCCACAGGAGGCGCGTGCGATAGCCGCCACCTGTGAGTTGGAATCGAGTGACCAGAAACAGATGTCGCCCATCAGGCGCCCAGCTCAGATCGGCGAGGCGCTCGTCGCGCATCTCGGTCGTCAGGACGTAGACTCGCGTCCCGCTATCACCTTCGGCAGCGGCGATCCACACTTCATCGGGGCGCGCGTCGCCTGTGGTCGATTCATCGTCCTGCCCACGCGCTGCGTAGGCGACGCGACCGCCGTCTGGAGCGACTGCCAGTGCACCACGAGCCTCGGCCGGGCCAAGGCGCCGCATTCCACCTTCATGGTCCAGGAGCCAGGTCTGTCGCTCGTCGTCGGGCGGCAGAGCAATCGTGAGTGCGATTCGGCCATCTGCGAGGAAGGTCGCCCCTGCGATCGTCGCACCCGGAAACGTCGGCCTAAGAAGCTGAGCCTCGGGCGCCCAGAGCCAGAGATCGGCGTGGAGATCGGTCCACCCTCCTGACTCCAGCGATACTGAATGGATGGCGTCGGCGTAGCCATCGAGGTGGAGGGTGATCCGGTGTTCGCCGGGGGCATGCCGGATCTCTACCGGTGTCCGGCCCAGTGTTCGGCCGCCGACCTGGACCGAAGCGCCTTCGGGATTGCTCGTCACCCGGAGCGTCCCCTCGCCGACAGCCTTGGCCCGTTCGAAGTACACATAAGCAGCGAGGGCAGCCGAGGTACCGGCGATCACCGTGATCACAGCGATCCAGATCCACGGCTTGCGTGCGGCACGCCAGATGCCTGCCCGGCCTGGCGCCTTGGCGGCACTGCTGAACGGAAGCTGCATTGATCTGCCCTCCGTAGCTGGGATCGGCGTCATTGCGCCGAGGTGTCAATGGCCACGCGGAAGTCCCCACCGGTGGCCAGGGAAAAGTCCCCACCCCGGCAGGGCTAGCGTGAGGTAGTGAGGGCACCTCCCTTCGTCGTGGTCGGCAGGAGATCGGAGAACGCGACG
>JADLFM010000188.1 GCA_020845495.1 Chloroflexota bacterium | reverse complement strand
GAGACCAATTCAATCTGCCCCGGTCGGGCGGAGGCGAGCGCCACGAGCAACTGATAGGTGGCGAGCACGTGGGGGAGGCCAGGAACACGAGCGAGGAGATCGACGCCGCGTAGTCGTGCACGTCTGGTCAGGTGCTCCAGATCAAGCTCCTGATCAATCGCTACGACTGCTATTCCGAGGTCGGTTAGATGGAGCAGGCCCGGATTTCGCCCGGCGCGGAGCGCGGGACGTATCTCGTCGACGAGCCCCCTCTCCCGGAGCCGCGCCAGGCAGCGATAGACCGAGGCGCCGCCACGCAGGTCGAGCAAGCGCTCGATCGCTCCTTCCCAGATCAACGGCAGCCGCACCAGAAGCCGGAGCGTGCGGCGATCCGCCTCGGTCAGAGCTCCGGCAGCCGATGTGGCGTCCCGCCAGTGGGCGTTGCCGGTCATGAGACCGCCTCCTCCAGTTCATCGGCGCGGGAGTCCATGTCCAGTTCGCCCTGGACGAGCATGGTCCCGTCAGCAGGAGTAGGCTGTCGGGTGCTATCTGGGACGGATGCGCTGGATGAGTCTCCCGCCTTGCGCTTGGGCAGGCGGTGGTCATTTCTTGGCCGCTGGCGCTCGGTCGTCGGTCCCGCGTCTTTCGCGGACTGGCCTGGTGGCCCGACGCTACCTTCACGACTCGCTCCGCTCCCGCCGAATGAGGCAGCTCGACCCGCCTCGATCCGAGCCAGGGCGGAAAGCAGGTCGCCTTCGACGGCGCTTGCCTCGCGCCCATAACGAGCGGCGGACGACTCGATCAGGGCCTCGCGAATTGCAGCGTCGCCGGCTGGCGGTGGATCGAGCGAGACTGAGAACGACGGCAAGCGCTCCCCACCGGCCGAGAGCTTGGCGTAGCACTGGTGCTCGCCGAGCTCAAGCAGGTCGTGCTCGTCGATCTCACCGCCAAGCTCCCGTACCAGGTAGCGGGCATCCTCGGCACTGGTGTGGAAGGCAAACAGTCCGTCGAGGTTGGCGAACACGGTCGCGCGTAGCGACCGTCCTTGCTCGCGATCGAGGGCCTCGAGGCGGGCCAGGCTCTGAGTGGCCAGGATCAGGCTCGCGCCGTATTTCGCCAGCTCGGACAGGATGGCCTCGTAGTCCGCGCCAGGCATCGTATGGAACTCGTCGACGATCAGCGTCGCGGGCCGCCGCTGGTCCTCCGGCAGCCCGGCCTGCTCGCCGATCAGCAGCCCGACCAGGTTGATCAGGGTGCCGCCAATCAGTGCGGCTGTGTCCTCGCCCACCGTCCCTTTGGCAGTGTTCACGACCACAATGGCGCCCGACCGGAGCCAGCCGGACGGGTCGATCGTCGAGCGCGGCTGACCCACGATTGAACGAGCGACCTTGCTCCCCGCGAAGCGCGAGATCTTCGTCTGTACCGGGTTAATCACCTCGACCTGGAGCCGTCGGTCGAGGCGGTCGAAGTAGCTGGACCACCAACCCTTGATGATGGGGTCGGAGACGAGGCCGATCAGGCTCCGCCGAAAATCCACATCCGAGAGGACAGTCGGCACCTGGAGGATTGTGTGCTGGCGGCTTCGACCGGCGCGATCCTCAGCGCAGATCGACTGATTCACCTCGAAGAGGGTGAGCAGCGCAAAGCGGAAGGCGTCCTCCATCCTTGGGCCCCAGAACCGATCGAACTCGCGTCTGAAGATCGCCAGTGCGTTGGATACTGCCTTGTCTCGATCCCAGCCCAGCCCCACGTCGATCAGATTGAGTCCGAACGGACGCTCTCGTTCGGCCACGTCGAGATAGACGACGCTGCCGCGCCGGTCGTGCGGCACGAGCCCCAACGTCGCCTGGGCGAGGTCGTGGTGCGGATCGACAAGCAGGAGCGCCGGCGCTCGACCATCAATGGCCGTCGACGCCATCATGTAGGCGGCGATGCGGAGCAGGAGCGACGACTTGCCTCGCCTGGTCTTGGCGACCAGCAGCATGTGTCGCCGGAGGAGCTCGTCGGGCAACGCCACGGGCACGCTGCGCCCTTGATGGGCCGAGTCGCCGATGTGGCACCCTCGAGTAACCGAGAATGGCCGCGGCAGACTACGCCTCGCGCCCGTGCGCTCCAGAAGCGGGAGGTCGGCCTGGGCCTGTGGGAGATGCCACAAGCCGGCCAGCTCCCGGGTGTTCAGTATCGGCGTCGATCTCGCCGAGGCAAACGGCTTCAGTTCACGCAGATCGACATCGTCAGTTCGGAGCTTCTGTGGCTTCAGGCCGTTGCCGGCCGCCAGGTTGAACTGCCGGTAGGCCGATGCGAGCCGATCGAGCCGTTCATCCACCGCTGCTTGTGGAGCATCATGTGGAGCAAAGACGGCGAGCCGGATCTCGCTCAGGAATGCAATCCGACTGACCTTCTCCTGGACGAGCCGCATGTCGTAGATCGGCCGATGGAGCAGACGTCGCGCGATCCAGATCGCCGCCGGAATGCCAACCGCCGTGCCCGTGGCGAGCAGACCCAGGTTCAACCATCGCGCAGCAGCGAACCACTGGTAGCCCTGGAACGTGAGGCAGCCGGCGACGAGGAGGCCGGCCAGCAGGAAGACCGGAGCGAGCGAGGTGTCTTCTCGTCCAGCGGCGCGCTCTGAGGCCAACGGATGCTCGACCGCAAGCCGGAGATAGTCCTTGCACCAGTCGTCCGGTGCGGGCACGAGGACCAGTTGGCTGAGCGACCGCCACTCGGCCGGCAGGTCACCCAGTGCTCCAAGTATTCCCAGGATGGGGTCGGCCTGTGCGGCACGATCGGCAGCGACGTCCCCATCACGGAACGTGCGCAGTGGCAAGTACGCCGGGCCACGTAGCGACAAGGTGCAGGCAGCGACCCGTTCATCGGATCGGCACCAGGCCGGATCGAGGCCGGGGAAGCGTTCGACGTCGAGACGACGCAGCTCGGCCTGGGGATACGCCACGCCGAGCTGGTCCTCCAGATGCTGGCGCATCGCGGTACTCGCAGCGCGCGCCACGAATCGTCGTGCCTGGGCGGTGGCGGTGATCTCAAGGCCGAACGGCTCGGCCGGCGAGATCGCCGCAAGTAGGTTCTCGGCGGGAGTGATGACTGCCGCGTTGGTACGCGGCGTGACGATCTCAACAAGCTCGGGGCGAGATGACGGGCTCGGTCGGCGCTTACCTCGGAACGGCATAGTCGAAGCCCCTGAGGAGAGCGATCGCGATCGGCGGTCGAACCGATCGTCGTGCTGCCTTGCGTCGTACCGCCCGGCCGAGCGCGAGAAACTCGTCTCGAACGACCTCGAGGTCGGCTGATCCGCACCGCCGCCACGGTCTTCCGGCGAGCGCCTCGGCGAACCCGATGACGTCGCGAGGCCCCCAGCCCAGCAGACCGCCCAGCCGCAACACCCGCAGGCGAAGGCGAGCCCGTTGTCGCTGACCAATGCGCACTGCACGCCTACTGCGCGTAGCCACGAGTGCCCTCCGTCCTGGCGCCTGCTCTCGCGGCGCCGAGAAGCCGAAAGAACCAATCGCGTCCGTTCGGGCGCAGGCCGAGCTCGTTGAGGTCAGTCCCGTCCGGCAGGCGTAGCGGACGCCAGCGCTCCCCGAGCTGCGTGCCGAAGCGCGTGGCCGCCTGGTCACCGGCGCCATCTCCGTCGAAAACGCCGATGACTCGGTCGGCGCGGGCCAGGAAGCCCAGGCGTTCGGCCGGGAGGTGCGTCCCGCAAGGACTGAAGGCGGGCAGGCCCCAGCTCACGGCGGTCAGGTAGTCGAAGACGCCCTCACACAGGATCGCTTCCTTCCGGCCGACGGCGCGCTCGAACCCGAGCACCGGTCGCTCTCCGCCGAGCGCCAGATACTTGGGGCGATCCGACAGCTCGACAAGACTTCGACCGATCATCCAGACCGTCTGTCCCCCGCGCAGCTCCGGGACGACGATCCGGCCGACCATGGCATCGCGAAGGGCCGAATCGGGGCCGCCCCGACGCGGTG
>JADLFM010000187.1 GCA_020845495.1 Chloroflexota bacterium | reverse complement strand
CGGAGGTCTGGGACGTCCTCGAAGAGGTCATCCAGGATCACCCGGTGCTGCTGAACCGCGCCCCGACGCTCCACCGCCTCGGCATCCAGGCGTTCGAGCCGGTGCTGATCGAGGGCAGCGCGATCCAGATTCACCCGCTGGTCACCTCGGCGTTCAACGCGGACTTCGACGGCGACCAGATGGCCGTGCACGTCCCGCTCTCGGCGGCGGCGAAGCGCGAGGCCCGCGAGCAGATGCTCTCGGTCAACAACCTGCTGCTGCCGTCCAACGGCGAGCCGGTCGTCGCCCCGACCCTCGACATGGTGCTCGGGTGCTACTACCTGACCACCGAGCGGCCGCAGGCGCGTGGCGAGGATCGCAAGTTCGGCAGCTGGGCGGACGCCATCCGGGCGTACGATCTGCGAACGACGCTGGCCGAAGCCGGCATCGACCTGCAGGCGCGCATCCACGTGCGGATGCGGCGCGACCCTGAGGGCAACCTCTGGGAGTACGACCCGACGGTTGACCGCATCGACCCGAACGACGCCGACGCCGTCCAGGCCGATCAGCTGGAGATGGTGCCGACGACGGTCGGCCGGATCATCCTCTACAACACCATCAACGAGGCCCTGGCCGACCAGAACGCCAAGCCGCTGCCGTTCGAGAACAAGCGGATTGACAAGGGTGGCCTGAAGGGCATCGTCGCCAAGCTGATCCGGAGCTACGGCAACCGGCAGGCAGCCGCCGTGCTCGACGTCATCAAGACGCTCGGGTTCCGGTACGCGACGCTCTCCGGCACCACCGTGGCGGTGACCGACATCACGATCCCGCAGACCAAGGCTGGCCTCCTCGCGGACGCCGACGCCGAAGTGGCGGACATCGAGAAGCAGTTCCGGCGCGGCCTCATCACCAACGAGGAGCGCTACAACGAGGTTATCGCGATCTGGACCCGCACCAAGGATCTGGTGACGAACGCCGTGGACAAGGCGCTCGACCCGTACGGTCCGATCACGATGATGGCCCAGTCAGGCGCGAAGGGCAACATTCAGCAGATCACCCAGATGTCCGGGATGCGCGGCCTGATGGCCGACCCGTCCGGCGGCATCATCGAGCTGCCGATCCGTTCGAGCTTCCGCGAGGGCCTCTCGGTGCTCGAATACTTCCTCTCGACGCACGGCGCCCGGAAGGGTCTGGCGGACACCGCCATCCGAACGTCGGACTCGGGCTACCTGACGCGGCGTCTGATCGACGTCTCGCAGAACGTCATCGTCTACGACGAGGACTGCGGCACCGAGGAAGGCATCTGGATCGAGGATCTGACCGATCCGCAGCGGCGTCAGAACCGCCTCGACCAGCTGGTTGGCCGGTACCTGGCGGGCGAGGTCGTGGATCCGAACACGGGCCTGATCGTCGTGGCGCTGGACCCGGACGGCACCATCATCACCGAGGACGAGTCTGACCTGATCGCGGCCTCGCATGCGCCGCGCGTGTACGTGCGCTCTCCGCTGGTGTGCGAGTCGCGGCACGGCGTCTGCCGCCGCTGCTACGGCTGGCACCTTGGCCGCCGGTCGGTGGTGGAGATCGGCGACGCGGTCGGCATCGTCGCGGCGCAGTCCATCGGCGAGCCGGGCACGCAGCTCACGATGCGTACGTTCCACTCGGGCGGTGTGGCGCGCGTGCGCCTCGACACCGCCGAAGATGGACAGCAGGTGGCGACACGGGCCGCTGGCCGCCCGATGTACATGGACATCACGAGCGGTCTCCCGCGCGTGGAAGAGCTGTTCGAGGCCCGCACCCCGAAGGGTATCGCGATCCTCTCCGACATCGATGGTGTCGTGGAGGTTCAGAACCTGGAAGAGGCGCGGATCATCAAGGTCGTCTCGCGCGAGGTCTACCACGACGAGCACGATCTGCGAGCCGGCTACGAGCCGCTGATCAAGGTCGGCGACTGGGTCGAGGTGAACCAGGTGCTCGCGCAGGCCGAGGGCCTCTCGCCGATTGTGGCGCGGCTCAGCGGCTCCGTCGAGCAGGTGGGCGCGCGCATCGTGGTGGTCGCGGAGGAGCGCGAGGAGCGCGAGTACCGCGTGCCGTCCGCGAGCCGCATCCGCGTCGAGAACGGCCAGACCGTCACCGCTGGGGACCAGCTTACCGAAGGACACAAGAGTCCCGAGGAAGTCCTGCGCATCCAGGGCCGCGAGGCCGTGCAGAGGTACCTTGTGGACGAGTTCCAGGAGGTCTACCGCTCGCAGGGTGTGAACATCAACGATAAGCACATCGAGATCATCGCCCGGCAGATGCTGCGGAAGCTGCGGGTGGATCAGCCGGGCGACACCGACATGTTGCCCGGCGAGCTGGTGGACCGGTTCGAGTTCGAGGACAAGAACCGCCACGTGCTGGCCGAGGGCGGCGAGCCTTCGACGGCGCAGCCGGTGCTGCTCGGCGTGACGAAGGCCTCCCTCAACACCGAGAGCTTCCTGGCAGCGGCCTCCTTCCAGGAGACCACCAAGGTGCTGACCGAGGCGGCGCTCTCTGGCAAGGTCGACAAGCTGCTCGGCCTGAAGGAGAACGTCATCATCGGCAAGCTGATCCCGGCCGGCTCGGGCTACAAGGCTCGACTCGAGGCGCGGCAGCAGGCGCTCAGCCAGCCGCCAGAGGGCGACATCTTCCTGGGCGAGGGCACGCTGATCATCGACGGCGACGGGCCGATCCTGACGCCGCTCGAAGGTGGCCTCGACGACGGTCCGATCCTCACCGATCTGCCGTCCTTCGGCTCGGACGATGACGACGACGATGGCGAAGGGCTGGCCGTCCTGACCAGCCTGATGTCGAGCGGCCCGTCCGTGGTGGACGCGCCGAGCGAAACCGACGACGAGGAGGGGGACGACACGCCACTCGCCCTCTCCGACCTCGACCTCGGCGACATCGACGACTCAGACCTGGGCGCCATCGACGTGGAAGACGACAAGCGGTAAGTCGTCTTCCGGGGTTCGCCACACACGAGGGGCCGGGCACATTGCCCGGCCCCTCGCTTGTGGTCAGCATCCGTCCGCGCGCTCGATATCGCGGGACTGTCAGGGCGATGGCATGTTCATTGGTGTCCCCGAAGCATCATGGAACGGGCGGTCGGGGACTGAAGTCCCCGCCGACAGTCAGTCAGTCGCTGCGCGACGGCCGTCGGGAACGGCCGGGACAGGGGCGACTGGAGCGTCGCGCAGCGACTGCAGGATGGTAGGCGGGGCTTT
>JADLFM010000186.1 GCA_020845495.1 Chloroflexota bacterium | reverse complement strand
GCTGGCCGGTCGTCACGGGCGACACAACCGGCCGGATCATGATCCGCGCGGCAGCGAGCGACGTCCTGGGGCGCGCCTCTCCGGCGATCGCGCAGGAACTGCGGGTCCGGGAAGCGTCGACCGCGCCCGAGCTGACCCTGGACGTCTCAGAGGCCAAGGTGACGGCCGGTCAACAGTTCACCATCCAGCTCGACGCCACCAGCACCGACGGCATCGACAAGCTCTCCTGGCGTACGACGGGGACCGACGATGTCGCGCTTCAGTTGACGCGCGAGTACGACTGCGGCGGCGCCGCGAGCTGCCGGACGAGCTGGCCGGTCACCACGACCGCCACGACGGGCCAGGTCACGATCGTGGCTACGGCAGTCGACGTCAACGGACGCAAGACAGAGGACGTCGTTCAAGAGCTGAAAGTCGGCAAGTCGACGAGCAAGCCGACGGTCGAGTTGAAGATCTCCCGGACGAAGGTGTCGGCCGGAGAACGGTTCAAGATCGAGGTGTATGCGAAGAGCGGTCAGGCGCTCGACAAGATCTGGTGGTACGCGACTGACACCACCGACAGTGAATTGAAGCGCGATCACCAGTTCAAGTGCGACGGTTCCGAGACCTGTCGAGCCTCGTGGCAGATCGAGACGGCAGACACCAGCGGCTCGATCACGATCGTAGCAAAGGCTCGCGACAAGAACGGTCGCGAATCCGACCGGGCAACTCAGCAGCTCCGGATAGTCCGCTAAGTCTGGGGCCAGGGAGCGCGCTCCCTGGCCCCAGACCTGTTGTGCGTGTCGTGTGAGCATTCGACACGGGACATCTCACCGGACGTTGAGGTGGCGTTTATCCTCCGCGATCTTCGCTGCAATGCCTGTGTGGGAGACTGTCGGTACCGAGCCGACAAAGCGACATGCTATTTCAGCAACGTACGCTCAAGGCGTCATCACCACCACTACTGCTGCGCGTCCCCCGAGAGATGCTGAAAAAGGAGGGCCACATGCTGAGAGGAAGAGGATCTCACACCGTCCGTCTCGTACTGCTCATGATCGGGATCAATGTCGTGTCGATCGGAGCATGGGTCGGGCTGACGAGCCCCGCATCGGTGGGCGTCCCGCCGGGCATCGTCCCACCGGCTGGTGTCATCACCCAGGATGGTTGGGCCTGGGGGCTGGGATCGGCGATTGTCTGGCTGGCCTTCTTTGCCATCGCAGGCATCCTGGTGGCTGGACGGATCTTGCTCATGCGGTGGATGCTCCCATATTCCTCCTCGGCCGGTCGGCTCGCGGCAGTAGAGAAGGCACCGTCGGCCGCTCCACGACGTATGGTCGTCGAGGGGTCCGCCGATCAGTGGATGCGGCGGACGCCGTCGGCTTGACGCCGCCCCGCTTCGCCCTCTTTGAGAGAGGTCATCGACCACGCATCCTTGTGGCGACGGCCTCTCTGCGCGACCTGATCGGCCAGAGCGCGGAGCTATTCAGGTCATCGTCCGGATCGCTCGATCAAAGAGGCTGCGGGTTGCCTCGATGCACTCCTCGCCACGACATGGCAGCGGCATCACACCCACGACCTGGGAGCCTCGCATCTGAGGATAGGCGATTGGGTGATGGAGCTTCGTGCCGTCTCCCAGCATGGGCGTCGGAGTGCCTCGCACCCGGTAGTGATCCTGCCCGAGTTGAGCCTCCTCCAGGATCGCCGCTTTCGCCTCGCCGCGCTCCAGGTCGCGCCTGAGCCGATCGACGTCGAGTCCGGTTTCCTGGGCGATTTCGAGCAACACGTCCGGTTGGCCGATGTTACGGCTCTCCGCGAAAAATGCACGCCTGATCCGCAGGTCGTACTCAAGCAACAGGGCTTCGTCTTGCCGCGCGGCGCACCAGGCCGCCTCGAAGGCCGGCAGTGTCGTCGTCGGCCAACTCTCGCCACGCCATGGCTCGAACGGGGCGCGCGGCTCCTGGATCGCCGCGAGCCACCACTCCTGCTCCAGGATCACGCGCGGCGCAGTCTGACCGCCCATGACCTCGAGCGGGAAGGGGCGCAGCCGCAGGCGGACTCGCCCCTGATACTCTGGGTAGATATGGTGCAGGCGCACGGCCGCGATATAAGACCAGGGACAATAGTACTCCGCCCACTGCCAGAGCTCCGGGACACTCTGCTCGGTCATGGCGCTTCCCTTCTCAGTGTTTATGCAGCTTGCGGGTCATCGGGGATGGCTCCGTGGCAGGGAGCGACCGGGAGGGCAGAGCATCCAGATAGCCTTTCAGAGCGACCGCGTTGTTGTGCTCGGTGTCGTGCGCGCTGAAGAGCAAGGTCGCGGTACCCGAACGACCGGCCTCCACGATGGGTGCCCAGGTGTCCGGCTGAGCATCCAGTTCGGCGGCATAGCGTCGGCAGAACTCCTGCCAGCGGGCCGGGTCGTGGCCGAACCAGCGACGGAGCGTCGTGCTAGGGGCTACATCCTTGAGCCAGGCATCGAGAACGAGCGCGTCTTTGCCGATGCCGCGCGGCCAGAGACGCTCCACCAGGAAGCGTGTGCCATCTTCCTGATTGATCGGTTCATACACACGTTTGAGTACGATCATCTGATGCTCCACTTGCAGTTCGTCGATGCGTTCGCCATTCACGCCATCACGTGGCCGGCTGCCGCGAGTCGATCCATGAGGAGGTGCAGGTAGACGAGACCCGCGTAGGACTGCCAGGGAGCCAGCACGTCGCGGACGCTGGCGTAGTCTACGGGTTCAGTCAGCCCGAGCCAGCGGCGCAGGTTGTTCTGCGCTCCGACGTCGTCGCCTGGGAACACCGCGAGTCGCCCGAGTCCGCGCAACAGCGCGTATTCGGCAGTCCAGCGCCCCACGCCTCGTAGCTGGCAGAGGCGCTTCAGAACCGTGGCGTCATCCTGTGAGACGAGTGCGTCCAGGTCAAGGCGACCACCGGTGATCGCCTGGGCCAACTCCACGATTGCCAGTCCCTTCTGGTGGCTGAACCCCAGGCTGCGCAAGGCGTCTGGATCGACTTCAGCCAGATCGCACGGCCGTGGAAATGCCTGCGCCTGCCCATGTTCCTTGGACAAGGCCAGGCCGTACCGCTCGGTGAGTCGGTTGAGGAGACGGATGCCGAACGTCAGGGTGATCTGCTGGCAGGCAATGGCGTTGACCAGGGCTTCAAAGAGCGTGGGGAAGCGTGGAGGCTTCAGGCCACGGAACCGCTGGGCCATCGCCGCGAGCCTGACGTCGGATGCGGCCAGCCGGTAGAACGGCGCCAGATCAACCTGGAGGCCGAGCAGATGGTCCAGCGTCGCTCGGAGGTGTTGCTCAGCACCGTCCCCGAGGCCGGCCCCCGTGGCCGTCACATTGAGCCGTGCTCGGTCGGGCGGCGCCGTCTGGGTGACCGCGACCTCCAGGGGCCTGCCGTCCATGACAAGCGTTCGGCTATAGACGGCCCTGTCCCAGCGATCGACCGCATTGTCCGGGCGCCGGCGCAACGCCCACACGGTCAGGTCAAGACGGAACGGAGGCCGCGCCGGCATGGTGAACATCATGGTCTCCATGGTGACCCCCGCTCCGGCGCGTCGTCGCTACTGCACAACCAACGTACCCTTCATACCGGCCTCACGGTGCCCGGGGATCGAGCAATAGAACTCGTAGGTGCCCGCAGCCATCGGCGTGAATTCGACAGTTGCGCTTGCCCTCGGCGCGGCATGGACCCGGACCTTCTTACCGTCCAGGTTGTCTACGACCCAGTCGTGTTCCAGCGCACCGGTGCTCGTCAGGGTCAGCCGAACAGGAATACCCTGCTTGACCGTGATCGTCGCTGGCTCGAACTTCAGCATGTCGGTCGCCTTGACATCGATGGCCTGGACGCTGTCTGCCGACTTGACGGTCGCGGGCGCGGCCGCTGAGGGGCCGGCGCACGCGGCGATGAGGGTACTGATCAGCGTGATGACCAAGAGGGTAAAGCTGCGACTCATCTGAGTATTCCTCCAAGTTGCTGTCGCCTGATCCGTCACGAAATGACAGCTGGCGATGGTCCGTCGCTGGACGGTGCGAGTTCGGGCGTCGAGGCCCGCCGTAGTCTGTCTGGGAGCCTGGGCTGAACGCGCTGGGGTACCGATGTGAACGCTTCCGAAGGCGCCGGCCCGGCGCCACGTGGCCTGGCGCTCCGTCGTTCAAGCTGACGAAGAAGCTGCGTCAGGGCGCGATGCACGGCCTGGTCTGTCGTGTCACCTGACTCGGAGCTGACCAGATGGCCGACCAGATGTCCGGCTCGTGCTCGTATCTGAGCCGTGACCCCAGAAGGATTCGGCTGCGGGGCGTCACGCGCTCGGGGCAAGCCGCTCCCACCGCCGGTTGACGCTTGTCCAGGTGCGCCAGCCGTGAACGCCTCACGCTGTGGGCGAGGACGGCCATCGCACCCGGTCGTCCGCAGCTTCCCCGGAACGTCGCTCTGGATCTCCTGGGCGTCCTCGATCGTTCCGAGGTTCACCGAGAAGATCCGCGCTCGCCGCTGGTCGAAGGGGACGCCGACCAGCCGTTCGTAGTCGTCGATCAGTTGCCCGAGCGGAGCCAGCGAGGGGACTGCTCCCCAGGCAAACTCCTCCTCCGGCCGCCTCGGAAGTGGAACACCGTGGAAGTAGTCCGTCTCGCACGAAGCGAACAGCGTCAGGCTCGGATACCGTGGTACCAACGCCTCATCCAGATACCGTCGTGCCCATTCTGTAGCGCGCTCGAAATCCCCGAGTGCTGCGGGCGGCAGCGAGGCGCGCAACGCTCCGCAGCCTTCGCGGAACGTCGCCCTGTATGCCTGCCGCGCCACGGGTACGAGCCGAGGAGAAACGCAGGCGGACAGCACTCCGTCCGGCGTCGGGGGTGTATCGCAGAGTGCCCGGAGGGGCGTCGGGATCTCCCGGACGTCGGCCAGCGTGGGGGACGGGGCGTGTTTCAGCATGAACAGCGTGGTCTCCTTCCCGATGTCGACGTGGTGAGATCTGGCATGGTGTGACGGGGGCGCGACGCGTGGCGGACGCGTCCCCGGTTGACAGCAGTCCCTGGTGGCCACGGCTCGGGGCTGATCCAGACGCGAGGACCGATGCCGGTGGCGGCGGGACAATGCCGCGATCTGCGGCGTGGTGTCAGGCGGTTGGACGCCGTCTGCGGCTATCTCGCGACCAGTCAGACACCGTTACGGTCACAGGTGCGATGCTTTCGACGGGCGCCCGGACTGACCCCCCGACCCCCGCCGCTTTCCTGCCGGCCGGGTCCGGCCGCACAAGCAGAAGTGGAACACCGGCCTTCTGGAGCGTGGCGTTGGTCACGCTGCCCAGGAGGAGGCGCTTGAGTCCGCCTCGACCGTGGGTCGCCATCGCGATCAGGTCCACGTCAGCCTCGCGAGCGGCATCAGCGATGGTCGTCTCTGGCCGACCGACGACGGCCCGCATCGTCACGGCCATGTCCACACGTCGAACCCGATCGACGATGTGGGCAAGATAGGCTCGCGCCCTCACAAGTCCGCCTGCCCGGAGCGATCCGGCGGCATGCGGCGCATTCGCCCGGACTCCCACCGGGTGGGGCTCGACAGCCCGTAGCAGGTGCAGTTGGGCGCCGAGCTGGTCAGCCATCTGGCCGGCCGGGGTGAGGATCTCCTCGGCGAGTGCCGACCCGTCGAGCGGTACGAGAATTCTCAACGCGCGCTCGAATGGCCATGGGCGCTTCACCGTAGGTGGAACAAGCAAGACTGGTACGTCGGCGCCCCGCACGATCTGGTCGGCAACGCTGCCGTAGCGCCACCGCGCCAGTCCGGAACGACTACGCGTCGACATGACGATAAGATCCGGCTGCTGCTCGCGAACCGCGTCGAGGATGGCCGCTGCCGCCATCGCTCCGCCACGGCGATACCGTTTGAAGTCGACCTCGGCGGCGACGCCGTCCGCCTGAACTCGGGCGGCGGCTGCCTCCAGGGTCATCCTGGCCTGCGGATCGGCTGGTACGAGCCAGGTCATCGACAAGGGGTCCGCAGACACGATCCTCGGCCGCCGCCGCACGGTGAGCGCCTCCGCTCGCAACAAGATCACGTTCCCGTCGACCGGAGCGGCGATCCTTGCCGCGTACGCCAGCGCACTCTCAGCCAGCTCGGACCCATCCACGGGGACGAGGATCGTCCTGAACATGCTGTCTCTCTCCTCGCTCAAGCCGAGTCCATCGGCGATGCGGCGCATTGAGGCCGCTCCGCGTTGGATGATCCGACGGGGACGTTGCCGGTCTGGTCAGTGAGGATCAACGCCACATCAATGACGCAGCCCAGACAGCACTGGCTCTGAACGTCGTCGGTCGCGCGGCAGCGAACGCCGCCAGCGTCTGGATCGCGTGCCATGGCCCGTTTGCCGGGCAGGCACAGGGAGGAGCCTTCTGTGGGGCGTGTGCTTCCGCGTCGCTCGGTGGGCGGAAGCAGCGCCCGGTGGAGTCGCTGGGCTGGGCCTTACAGCTTCGGCCGGTAGAACGAGCCTAGGATCGCACCGTAGACAAGGTGTGCCACCAGTACCGAGATCGGCGTTCGACGCCCATAGTTGAGTGCCAGAAAGCCGGGCGGCTCGAGCTGGCGCGTCGGCGTGGGGCCATGCTGCTCGCTGGCCATGCGCGGATGAAGCGCTGGGAGGACCGCCATGCCGGCCAGCAGCACGAATGCCCCGTGCACCAGGCCGATCAGTGCGCCCAACCACCAGGTGGCGCGACGCCAGCTCTCGAAGGCTGCCGCGTAGACGAGGGCGAACAGCCAGCCGTTGACGACGTGGACCAGGAAGCCGACCAGCTTCGCGCGGTCCCGGTCCGGCGTGAGCATCGTGCCGAGCATATAGGGAAGGCTCATGCGGGTAAGCCCAAGCCCGTGGCTGCCGGACATCAGGCTCGTCAGCACCACGGTCCCGGCGAACCCCCAAAGGAGAGCGCCACGCCAGTTCATCGTCAGGCCTCCATTGCTCCCGCGCGGCCTGGCGCCTCGCGGCTGGTAGGTGCGTGCTCGCCGGCACACTCGGCGAGCGTCAGGGCGGCGTTGATGAGGCCAACGTGAGTGAAGGCCTGGGGGAAATTCCCAAGCGCCGCGCCGGTGTCAGGGTCGATCTCCTCAGCATACAGCCCGATGTCGTTCGCATATGCGAGGAGCCGCTCGAAGGCGGCAGTGGCAGCCGCGAGGTCGCCGCCCCGCGCGACGCACTCGACGGCCCAGAAGCTCGCGATGCCAAAGGCGCCTTCGCCCGGCGGCAGGCCGTCATCTGCGCCCTGGTAGCGGTGGATCAGGGCGTCCGGGCCGAGTCGCTGGCGGGTCAGCGCGCAGGTGGACCGCATCCGCGGATGGGCGCCATCGACGTAGCCGTAGAGTGGCAACGTCAGCAAGCTGGCGTCCACATCCTCGCCGTCGAAGATGCTCGTATAGCTCCCCAGCCGTTCGTTGTACCCTCGCACTTCAATCTCGGACCGGATTGCATCGCGCGCGGTTCGGAGATCGTCGACGCAGACGGAGATCGTCCCAGCCTCGTGCATCTGGATCAGCCGGTCGAGCGCGACCCAGCAGAGTGCCTTCGAGTGGGTGTGATGGTAGCGCCCCGAGCGCCCTTCCCAGATCCCCTCGTCAGGCTCGCGCCAACGTTCGCACACCGTGTGACCGAGGTGGTCGAGCAGTCGCTGCGTCTCGCGATCCAGGCGCCCGCCCCGGCGCGCAAACCGCGACACTGCATCGACGACCTCACCGTAGACGTCGAGCTGAAGCTGCTGGTGCGCGTCGTTCCCGATCCGGACCGGTCGGGAGCCGGCGTACCCGCTGAGATGGGGCAGCTCGCGCTCCGTCAGGCGGGCCTCGCCGAACACGTCGTACAGCACCTGCAGCTCGGGCCAGGTCAGGCGCGTCGCGTGCAGCATCCAGTTCAGAAACGCCGTCGCTTCCTCGTCGTACCCCAGGTCGAACAGGGCGCGCACCGTGAACGACGCGTCGCGCAACCAGCAGTAGCGGTAGTCCCAGTTGCGGACGCCGCCGATGACCTCCGGTAGGGAAGTCGTGGGCGCAGCGATGACCGCGCCGGACGGCGCATAGGCCATCAGCTTCAGTGTCAGAGCGCTCCGCACGACCTCATCGCGGTACGGTCCTCGGTAGGTACAGCGAGCGGCCCAGTCCTGCCACCAGCGGACGGATCGTTCGATCTGGCTGGTCACCGCGTCTCCGAGCAGCGGCAGAAGCGCGGGGCCTTCCCGGCAGTAGGCGAAAGCCAGCGACACGCGCTGGCCGGCGCGCAGACGGTGTACCCCGTGCGCGGAGTGGCCGCCAGCCGCAAGCTCCAACGGCACCTCGCTGCGTAGGACACAGCTAGCCCCGTCGTCGAGCGCACACCACAATCCGAGCGCTCCACGACATTCAAGTCTCGGGCAGGTGCGAGCGAAGTCGGGACGAGGCTCATACAGGATCTCGACCGTGACCTCGCCGGCCACGCATCCTAGCTCCCGCAGGACCAGATGATCGGGCAGTGCGGAGACCCGCTTCTCTGCCTCTGAGGCGACCGGCATCAGGTCGCGCAGGACACATACACCCTCAGAGGTGCGGAACGTCGTCTCCAGGACGTTGGTATCCGGGAGGTAGCGCCGCTCTGACTCGAAGTCCCCGAGGGGACGGATGCGGAAACGTCCGCCGATCTCTGCGTCCAGTAGCGCCCCGAAGACAGATGGGCTGTCAAACCGTGGCAGGCAGAGCCAGTCCAGCGAGCCGTCCTTCGAGACCAGCCCGGCCGATCGGCAATCGCCGATGATCGCGTAGTCGCCGATGGGCGTGACCCCAGGCTCGTGCACGACCGTTCGCGGGCGCCTCGGCAGCATTGTCGACGCCGAGGCGCCCATCTCTGCGTGGCCGTTACCAGCCACGTCCGGGGAACCGCTCGCTGAGCCGCGCGAGAGCCAGCGCGCCCAGCAGGAGGCCGAAGTCGCGCAGGGCGACGTCGTAGTAGCCCGGGATCAAGAGCAGGTTCACGATGATCCCCAGGAGCCAGGCGGCGACCAGGTAACCGCCGAACCGTGGGCGCAAGAACACCACCACGCCGGCGACGATCTCGACGACGCCGACCATGACCATGAAATACGTGCCGAGCGGCGTGAGGTTGGCGATCACCGGAGCGAGATACTGATCCCAGTTTACGAGCAGGCCGAAGAACTTGTCCAGGCCGGCGACGATCGGGGCGACCGTGAAGCCGATATGGAGGAGCTGCCACGCCTGAAAGGTCGGATCGCTCCGGTCGAGGAGCACCGACTGCCCGGTTGTTCCGATACTGCCAGGGGCCGTTGCGCGAGCCATCTGCATACCTCCGTAAAGCTGACCGCGAGAGTGTCGATGCGAACGCTCGTCTCGTGAGCTACGGCCGGCGGCTGCCAGCCGCCACATCAGACGAGCGTTGCGCTCCACCGCGCGATGCCGACTGCAACCGGTTGCTACAGCCAGCCTATCACCGAATCATCAGTATGTCAAGTACTTTCTTGACTTTCTGGATTTGTCCTCCTTTTCGTGCTATCCTTCAGTCGGTCAGGAGCTGCTATGAACGGTTGGAGTGCTCGGTTCTTCGCGACGACCCGTGGCCAAATCGTCATGTTGCTCCGCCGAGCCAGCCGCACTGTCGACGAACTCGCCCAGGCCCTGGACCTGACCGACAATGGCGTTCGGAGCCACCTGGCGACGCTCGAGCGAGACGGTCTGGTTCGCCAGTACGGCACCCGGCGTGGCAGCGGCAAGCCCGCGTACACCTATGAGCTCACCCCGGAAGCAGACACCTTCTTCCCAAAGGCGTACGACGAGATCCTGGTTCAGCTGTTGGATGCGCTCGCCGATCACCTGGCGCCGGAGCGCTTGGGACAGGTCCTCGACGACGTCAGCCGTCGTATGGCGACTGGCCGAATCGCACCCCCAGGCGACTTGCGGAGCCGCGTGGAATGGGGGGCGGCCGTCCTGCGAGACATGGGCGGCCTGCCGGAGGTCGAGGAGTGCCAGGGGGCGTTTCTGATCCGGGGCTACAGTTGCCCAATCGGAGCCGTCGTGTCCCGACACCCCGGAGCGTGCCGCCTCGCCGAACTGCTGTTGAGCCGGGTCATCGGAGCGACCGTGCGCGAACGCTGTGAGCGCGGCGGCTCGCCCCGCTGCTGCTTCGAGGTGCTGCCGAATGCGAGCGGCGACAACGCTCGTCAGGCCCCGGAGATCGAGCAGCCGTCCACCGAGCCGCGACGCGCGCAGCAGTACGACGAGCCGAGGGGTGGGGACCCGCCCTGCTGGCAACACCTCTTCGAGGAGGAAGACGACGTGATCAGGCCCGCCCCGGAGCGTCCTTGACGCCTTCGTAGGCGTGACCAAACCGTGTCCGAGCCGGCTAGCCATGGACGAAGCCAGTCGCCGCGGCGGCCTCGACAGCCCGGACGGTCAGCGGGACCGGTGACGCACCATCCAGTTCGCGACGCCCGGAGGCCGCCTTGTCAGCCACCGACCGAAGCATCGACCCTGGCAATCTCCCTGGCCCACGCATGTGCCGATGGCGGGTGAGCAGGACCGGCATGTCGGCGCGCTGGAGGTGCATGGTCGCGACGTTGCCGAACATCAGGCAGTCCCGACCGTCATACCTAGCTGATTCGCCGATTCCGGATCGTCGAGTCGGATAACGATGCGCAGCGGATGATCTCGTGTCCAGGGTTGGCGGTAGGCGGCCGGGATCAGGAGGATCGGCGCCTCGGTAGCGCGGAACACTCGGTCCGCGACACCGCCGAAGAACCTCCCACCTCGCCATCCAAGCCCGTGAGCCGCCATTGCGACCAGGTCTGTCGGCTGCTCGTGAGTGGCGTCACAGAGTGCCCGGCGCACGTCCCCATCAGCCACGTCGAGCGTGCGTGTCTCGGTCTGTACCCCATATGCACGCACTCGCTCCGCTGCGGCCAGGAGATCGTATTCAGGGGCGCTATCACTGGTACGGGGTGTCCTGGCGTGTGCGAGGACAACGATAACAATAGCGTTCTCGGTAGCCGCCAGCCGCATCGCACGGGGGACGACCTGCTCTGCGAGGTCGGAGCCGTCCACTGGGACCAACAGCGATGTGATCATGGTGGATCCTTCCTGCTCGCCTGGACGCACCACGGATGAACGTGGAGCGCAGGCGCCGCCAGCAGCGGTCTAGCCTGGTCCGCCAGGCTACCGACCTGGAGCCTTCCCAGGTGTAGTGCACGGGAGGTTTCTGATCGCCGCGTTGATCGAGCGTGATCCCGATGCCGATGGCGATGAGTCCCCAGGGCCAGAGTGCGGCCATCAGGGTGTCTGACACGACGGTCACCCGGGCGGCCAGGAGCGTCAGGCCGGCGGCCACGACGACCGCCACGACGACCGCCGCACCGACGTTCGTTCGGCGTTCGGCCAGCAGCACGACCAAGCCCAGCCCGACGACGATGATGAAGAGCGGCCAGACGCCGCGGATCACCTCTCGCGCCCAGGCTTGTCCCTGTGATTCCAGGACGAACAACCCGCCCAACACGACCAGCGTCATTCCGACGAAGGCTCTTGACCAGTTCACGGTCGCAGCTCCGACAGCGTCCTGTAGTGACAGATGGCCCCGTCGCCAGATCGACAGGAAAAGTCTCGGTGAGCGGTGTTGCCCTCGACGTGGCCGGACATCAATGGCGCGTCAACGGTGGCAGGCATCGAGACGGTGGGACGGGAGGAACAGCGACGTTGAAGCCTGAGAGCGCCGGTGTGCCGGTCGCGATCGTCCAGCGGGCCAGCTCGACTGGGCCGCCACCTTGACGACGCAGCTAACGATGACCATCCAGAGGATGGCGAAGCCGGCCTGGGCGCCGAGCGTCGTAGTAGCAGCCTACTCGCCCGAGCCGACGGTCGAGGCGCTCAGGATCATGCCTGGCCCGAAGTGCTTCAGGCTCTCCAGCCAACCCTCCGGTGGGTCCATGATCTCGGCTCCGGTGACATGATAGGGATCCGTGGGCGCCAGATCACGTGCCTCTAGCGCGGTGGCCTGTGCCATAGCCATGCCTCCCGTCAGCGCGCTGGTTCAGCCAGCGACGCCAGAGCTTCTGTCATTGGTCATGGCGACCTGGCGTGTCCGGTAGTTGCCGCTGCTACGGCGGCTGACCAGGCCGAGCCAGTCGGTGCAGATACGCCAGCTCCTCGCCGAGCTGCTGCCATCGATCGGCGCCGCCGTCGCCTCCCGCCCGGGCGTGTTCAGCGAACTCGTCGAGGTCGCTGAGAACGATCCTGACGGCGTGATCGAGGCGCAATCTGACCCCGCCGCCCAGATCCACGGTTCCGATTCGTCCGAGCGTGCCGTCGGCGAGAAGCGCTCGTAGCTGGCGCGCATGTTCGGCGGCCCGCTCGGACAGCATTGATGCAGCCTCCTCTCGGATGATCGATGGACTCCGCGCCGCATGCTCCTGAGGCGCTGGCCTCAGCAACATCGCGCAAGCCTGGGACGGGAGCTACGCGACGGGCCGGCCCGGTGCGTCCTGGCGACGGTCGCACCATCCGACGCTGTACTCGGGCAGGCCCACTTCGATCCATGACCGGTCCACAAGCTCGCGCATGAGCTCAGTCAAGGGTAGGTACGACGAAGGTGGCAGGTTGTCGTCTGCCGGGATGATGGTCACGTCGGCGCCCAGGCGTCGGGCTACGGCCGGCACCGGATCGTTGGTATCGACAAGGGTCACGACCGGGAGGCCGGCGTTGATCGCCGCGCCGGCGTACCCGTGGTCGCCGATCACCAGGTCGATGTGCTCGGCGTCCTCCAACATCAGCTCCATCGCGCGATGGTCGTGCGTGTGCTGCAGGCTGCGCCCATCGGTCGTGACCGCGACCCCGGCCACGTAGTCGAGGGTGAGGTTGGGCGGGACCCACACGCCGCGAGCCGGTTCCGCTATCTCGCCGCCCCAGCTCCGAATGAGCCGCGCCAGCTCCGTGCAGAACAACAGCAGGCTGCCAGGGTGGCCGGTAGCCACGAGGAATCGCCCGTGACGCTCGGCGACTTCCGCGATGCGACACGCCGCCTCCTCAAGTCCTCGAAGCGTCGCGGTCGGTGCGATGTATCCCCCGCCGGTGGTGACCTCAGGATCGGACGAGTACCCAGTGACCGATGCTACCGCGTCGAGCGCGTCCTTGAATTCGACGCGCTCGACGCTTGTGATTCCGAGCGTGTAGGCCGGATCGCCATGCAGCAATCCGCGGATCGCCTCGAGGTTCATCGCGCGGCTGTGGTGCGTGTCGAAACCTGCGACATTCGTGGCTTCGATCCGTCGCAGTGCCGCCGCTCGCCATGATGGGGGTGGCACGACAGTCTTATCCATGAGATTCTCCAGAGGTCTCGTCGGCAATCGGAAGCTCGAGGTGGAAGGACGTCTCACGCCCCGGTGTGCTGAAGGCCCACAGACGTCCTCCGGCTTGCTGGGCCAGCCTGCGGCTCAGCCGCAGGCCGATCCCCTGTCCGTCTGCCATCCGGGATGCCAGCGGTGTGCGGTAGCCGTTGAAGATCGCGTCCGTCAGCGCCGGTTCAAAGCCGATCCCCCGGTCACGGACGACGACGTACGCCCTGCCGTCCGCACGGTCGAGTTCGACGTCGATCGGCGTGCCGGACAGTGAGTATTTCGCGGCGTTACTGAGCAAGTTCGTCACGATCTGAACGACGGCATCCGGATCGGCGCAGACACTGGGCAGATCCTGCGTCAGCCTCCGAACACGAATGGTGTGCATGCGCTGGGCGGGCGCTTGACGGACCGCCAGCTCCACGAGCTCGTGCAGCGGCCGGGGCACGGCTAGTTGCCGCACCGCGTGCTGATCGAGGAGGCGTAGGGCACGCGCCACGCTGTCCCGGATCGCCTGGAGCGCCCGGTACTCGCGCTCGTCCGCACCACCTGACCGCCGGAGCACTAGCCACTGGGCGTAGGCGGACGCCGCCGTGAGGGCGTTCCCGACCTCATGCCGCAGCTCGCGCGATGCTTCAGCACCAGATGCACACACGCCGTCCGCCCCGGGTGCTTCCAGAACCGACTCCATGTGCGCGGGCCTTGCCACAAGTAGTGTCGCTCCCGACATCTTCTGGCCCCTCCTCACAAACGAGGTCATCTGAAGCGGCAACGCCGGTCAGACGCCGATGCGGGCCGGATGATCGAGCACACTCGTTGCCCGAAATGTCTCGGAGCATCAACGCTCCATCAACAGCCGGCGCCATCGTCAGACGTTGCTGCCGAGCAGCCTGGACTTCGTTCGACGCCACGTCTCCTCGCTGCCGATGACGCCCCTGGCAGCAGGACAGACGTTGACACGCCGTTAATGAAGAGTGAGACGAGCCGAGATGCAGCCCGAGTATGCTCCCACCGTCCGCCTGTCCTGGCGCGCATGCCGGCTGGCCTGCTGAATCTGGCAGGGACGGCCCGCTGACAGCAGTTTTGTGAGGTAAGGGTGCGACTCACCACACTTCTCGTTCCGCACGACGGCTCGTGGATGGCCGATCGCGCGCTGGCCTGCGCCACGATGCTTCAACGCGCGACCGGTGCTCGACTGGACCTGCTACGGATAGCGCCCAATGTCGTACCCGGGACGCATACACAGTCGGAGCTGGCTCCTGGTGGCGCGGTCACCTCGGACAGAGTATCCCCGGTCGATCCCGGCGCGGACCTTGACGATCCGGTGACGTTCATCCACGATGCCATCGAGCGTCGGCGTCCTGACCTCGTCGTGGTGGCATCCGATAGCTGGTCTAGCGCGGGCCTGGCAGTCGATGTCGCCCACCACATTGCTCGCCGATCACCGGTGCCCGTCCTCGTGGTACCGACCGGCATGGCATCGCTTCGAGGCAATCACGATGTCCGCCGTATCCTGGTCGCCCTTGACGGGTCGGAGCAGGCTGAGCAGGCGCTGACACCGGCTCGAGTACTCGCTGACGCGCTCGAAGCCGACCTGCTCCTACTTCGCGTCGTGGCGCCAAACGTCGCCGTCTTCGGCGGGCCGGCGCCCGGCGACGAAGGTGACCTTGCCGCCGCTCGTCGATACGTGGAGAATCTCGCCAGGGAGCTTCAGACCGCCAGGACGAGAGTCTCGGCGCTTGCCGTGGTGGGCGAGCCCGGCACGATGATCGCAGCCGTGAGTCGAACGCAGCGAGCGAGCTTGCTCGCCATGACCACGCGCGGGAGAGGCGCTCTTGCGTGCTCCGAGATGGGCGGCATCGCCACCAGCAGCCTTCAGTCGGCAGGGATGCCGCTCTTGCTCGTCCCGCCCTTCGCGTCGTGTGGGTGGAATGCTCGGTCGCCGTCGTCGATCTCGAAGGCATGAGTGAGCCGTGGGTATGGTGGATGTGCGAGAATCCATACGATTCACGCGTCGGCCGCAACGACCTGGCCACGGACGAGTGACCACCAGGAGCGCTGTCGATCGACTCGCGCTGTGCTGGCACTAACTCCCGCGCAGGATCGCCCACGCCATGGACGAGCACGCCAACCAGGGCAGCCAGTCGGAAGAACGAGTTTCCACGACGGCGCTGCCCGTTGATGCCCAACAGCATGCCGCATTGCGCGTCGTCGACCAGGCCATGGGCAGCAGCGGCGCCGAGCAGTCGCCGCGAACCAGTCAGTCGGACCATTGCCGTCTCGCCAACGCCGCGCCCGTTGGGCTCTTCGAGGCCGATGCCCGTGGACAGTACACCTACGTCAACGATCGATGGTGCGAGATGACGGGTGTGACGCCGAGTCAAGCACACGGCGACGGCTGGTTGGGGGCGATCCATGCGGATGATCGCCAGCGCGTGGCTTCGGAGTGGCGCCGACTCGTTCGTACCGACGAGCCGTTCCAGGCCGAGTACCGGCTCATGCTGCCTTCAGGGGGCGCCGGGTGGGTCGAGGGGAGGGCCACGGTCGCGAATGACGACGGCAGCATGACGCGCTACGTCGGCGTCCTGGCAGACATCGCGGGTCTGAAGGAGAAGGAGCACCGTCTCGCGTTTCTTGCGGAAGCCGGCGCAGCGCTCGCATCCTCGCTCGACCTTGAGGCCACGCTCCGACGTGTTGCGCGCCTCGCCACCACCTCGCTGGCTGCCTGGTGCGCGGTCGATCTCGTCGATCCGTCTGGGCTGGTCCGTCGCGTGGCTGCGGCGCACGCGGACCCTCGCCATGAGGCCGACGTCCAGGAGCTTGCCAGGCGATTTCCACCGGACCCCGCGCGATTGCACCCGGTCTGGCAGGCGCTCCGAACGGGCCGTTCCACATTGCAGGCCGGAGACGCGCTGGTATCGACGATCGCGCACGATGAGGATCACGCACGCCTGCTCCAGCGGATGGGGAGCGGCGCCATGCTGGTCGTGCCACTCCTGGCGCATGGACTCATTCTCGGCGCCATGACGCTCGTCCGCTCCAGTATCGACCGTGACTTCGCTCAGGATGACATCACCCTGGCCGAGGAGCTAGCCCGCCACTGTGCCGACGCCGTCGACAATGCTCGCCTGTACGCCGCCGAGCAAGCGGCGCGTGCAGCCGCCGAACGTGCTGCCGACCGCATGGCCCATCTCCAGGCTGCCACGGCCGCGTTGTCCATGGCGCTCACCCGCGATCAGGTCGTCGAGGTCATCCTCGATCAGGGCGTGGCAGCGCTCGGCGCGGAATCCGGTGCGATCGGCCTGCTGACCGACGACGGCGCCCACGTCGAGCTGGTCCACACGTCGGGCCTCACGTCTGATGCCCTCGAACGATGGCGCCGCTTCCCACTCACCGAGCCGATCCCGCTGGCGCAATCGGTCCGGACCGGGACGGTCATCTGGGTGAATGCTTCCGAGATTCCGATCCGGTTCCCGGCGCTCGTGTCCGCCCAGAGCGCCGACAGTTTCGGCGTCGTCGCGTCGCTCCCGTTACTCGTGGGCGACCGAGCGATCGGTGGGCTGGCGTTCAGGTTCCCGGTGGATCGCCTCGTGGACGACGACGATCGATCGTTTGCGCTGACCCTGACGGAAGAGTGCTCCGAGGCAATCGAGCGGGCGCGACTCTACGAGGCCGAGCAGCGTGCGCGGGCACGCGCCGAGCAATTGGCGGCCGAGCGCACCGCCATCCTCGGCCAGATTGCCGACGGCGTGGTGATCGCCGATCAACGTGGGAGGATCGCCTTCGTTAACGTGGCTGCGCGCAGTCTGCTCGGTCAAACGGACGAGGCGCTGGTCGGCGCGGAGTTGGACCAGCGCACCTTCTTGGAGCACGCTGCCGTGGCGAAGGACCATCCGGAGCTCGCGCCCCTGGCACGGGCCGCGCTCGTGGGTGAGCGCATCGACGATATGGAGCTCCATATCCAGCGACCGGACGGCACGAGGGTGCTGGCGGAGGGCAGCGCCACCCCGGTCCTGGCCGAGGACGGCGCCCGGATCGGGGCAGTGCTCACCATTCGCGACGTGACCGCCAGGCGTGAGCTAGATCGCCTGAAGGAAGAACTCCTCGCCAACGCCTCGCACGATCTACGGACGCCGATTGCCACGATCAAGGCCTCGATCGAAGTGGTACTCGAGAACGCGCCGCCCGACCTGGGCGAGCCGCTCCACCGCCTCCTGGAGAACATCCATCGTGAGTCCGAGCGGATGGCGACGCTCGTGGACGACCTACTCGACCTGACGCGGTTGCAGGCCGGCCGGCTTCGCCTCACGGCCGCCCCGTGCGATCTGCGGACGCTGGCCGAACGACTGGCACGTACCGTCGAACCCCTTGCCGAGCGGCGTGGCCAACGGCTGGTGATCGAGCTTCCCAGGCGCCCGGTCATGGCGTTGATCGACGCCGAGCGACTCGAGCGCGCCCTGTACAACCTGCTGGTCAATGCCCATCGATACGGCAATAACGGCGGCACGATCCGCCTGACTCTCAAGCGACGGCGCCGCGAGATCCTGCTCACTGTGGCCGACGACGGGCCGGGCATCGCAGTGGAGGATCAGCCTCGCATCTTCGAGCGCTTCTACCGACCCCGGAACGAGGCCGCCCGGCGCGGTCAGGGCAGCGGCCTGGGCCTGCCGATTGCCAAGGCGATGGTCGAGCTGCATGGCGGGCGCATCTGGCTGGAGAGCCGGCCCGGCGAGGGAGCCACGTTTCACATCACGCTGCCGATGGGCGGAGCGGCGGAGGCATCACCGTGAAGATCCTGGTCGTGGACGACGAGCAACGCTTGTTGGACGCCCTCACCGTCGGGTTCCAGTTCCAATGGCAAGATGCGACGGTCCTTGCGGCCCACGACGGGGAACAGGGGCTGGAGCTCTTCTTCGAGCACCATCCGGACGTCGTGGTGCTCGACGTCGGCCTGCCGGGCATCAGCGGCTTCGAGGTGCTTCGCAGGATCCGACAGACCTCCGACGTGCCGGTCGTGATGCTGACAGCCGCAGCCGACGAGATGGATCATGTCCGTGGACTCGAGTTGGGCGCCGACGACTATCTCGTCAAGCCATTCAGCAGGATCGCGCTGATGGCCCACATCAAGGCAGTGCTGCGGCGCGCTGACCTGCCGCCGCCCGCTCGGGCGGTGCCGGACTTCATAGCCGGCGACCTGACCGTCAACTTTGACAATCAGCAGGTGACCGTGGGCGGTGAGCCGGTGGAGCTGACGCCGGTGGAGTACAAGCTGCTGTACCACCTGGTGCGTAACGTGAATCGACTGATGCCGCACCAGGCGCTGCTCGACCGCGTCTGGGGCGGTGACTATGGCGCCACCGAGCACTATCTCCGCGTGTTTATCAGTCGGCTCCGAGGCAAGCTCGAACGCCCGGGCGGGCCACGCTACATCCAGACCGAGCGCGGACGAGGCTATCGCTTCGTGCGCCCCGCTGAGCAGGCTCCACAACGCGAGCGGCAGGAGTCGGGCGTCTAGCCGCAAACAGTGCTCGGGCGGCGCTGTCAGAATCGGCGTCCAGCACGAGTCTTGAGTCAAGCGGGATCCGCACCTGGGGCGCGGCAGCGGCATGGGATTCTAACGGGCGTTCCCGGTGGCTGTGGGTGGCTCACACGCGGCTGGACCACCATTGATCCGGCGTTAGCGGTCCTCAACGTTCGTGGCAGCGTGAGCGGCCTACACTCCCGGAGGGTCGTGAGAAGGCGCTGTCCAGGATCCTCAACTCCGAAGCCTGTGTGCTATTCACCGCTCGGAACGCATCCTTGCGTCTCGAAGGTTCTCATGGCAGCCCTCTTGCAGCAGATCGGCAACGACGCCACGGACATCGCGATCAAGACGAGTCCGTCCGGTGACGGCATCCCCGGGGTCATCGACTCAGACCCCAATCCATTGGACGTCGGTGGTCAGATTGAGGGCCAGCACGACGACGGCATCCAATCGTGGATCATCGCCAATTCCTCGGACAGAGTCGATGCGGTGATGGCGTGGGAGATAGAGGCCGTGCGGATGCCGGACTGGGATATAGTGGATGCGGCATGCCGGAGTCCTTCCCGGCAGTGATCCGCCGTCCTGGTGGGCAGGTGGTTCGGGCAGGCGACTGGCATGAGTCGGTCGACGTCGTCGTCGCCTCCAGATCGTTGACGCGGTGTTGATTCGCCGCGACGCTTGGGGCAACGCTCGGGTGGCACGATCATGACGGGTACACGAAGGATCCGTAGCCCGGGGAGGAGACATCGACGATGCTCGCCACCATCATGGTCCCATTGGACGGATCGGACTTCGGTGCACGCGCCGTCCCCTACGCGTCAACCCTCGCCAGATCGTCGGATGCGAAGCTGGTCCTCGTGCGCGTACTGCCCCACCGTGCGCCTGGAAGCGCCGTCGACGAGCTGGAGGCGATCCAGGCGGCACTGAACGTGGACGCCGAGGCGATGAGAGCCGAAGGCCTCCACGTGGAGATCGTCGTGCGCCGCGTCCGGCCAGTCCATGCCGAAGACGTGGCGCGCGCGATCGCCGCCATCGCGGACGAGCAAGGGGTAGGCCTGATCGTGATGTCGACGCACGGGCGGAGCGGCCTCGGTCGGTGGCTTTACGGCAGCGTGACCGACTGCATCCTGCGTCAGACAGCCATCCCGATCCTGCTCGTGCCGTTGCATGCCGATCGTCCCCTGCCAATCGACCGGCGGATTCGCGTGCTCGTACCACTCGACGGATCTGAACTGGCTGAGGAGGCGATTGAATCCGCTGACCTGCTGGCCGGGTCGCTCGATGCTGAGTTGATCATTCTGCGCGTCGTCGAGCCGCCGTCAGACCCGTTCGGCGACGTGGGGTACGCCTATGTTCCGTACGACCAGGACGTTGAGCTCGCCGCAGCCCGGCAGTATCTCCAGGTGCAGCTCGACCGCTTGCAGGCACAGGACAACAGGGTCACCGCCCGGGCCACCATCGGGAAGCCATCAAGCGTGGTCACGCAGGTCGCGCGCCATGTCGAGGCGGACATCGTGATGATGGCTACGCACGGGCGATGCGACGTGGCCCGACTGGTGCTTGGCAGCGTCGCCACCGCAACACTGCAACAGGCCGACGTACCCGTCTTGCTGGTGCGCCCGGCCGCTATGCTGCACTCGGACAGTCTACGAAGTGGTGCTCAGGCCTCGGCAGCGAGCGCTACGGCGGCATCGACAACTACAGCGGACCCGGTCCCGACCGTGGATGTCGTACTGAACATGGCGGACCTCGAACTGATCGAACGTGGCCTCAAGGCTCTGGCATACACGCCGGGCTACGACTACCTTCTGGCGCCGAGGATACGCGCGCTCGTCAACCGTCTTGACAGCGCCGTTCAGTGCCTGGAAGCGGATGAGCGTGCGAGCGACCCTGAGCACGCCACGAAACGGTGACTCCCTTGCCGATGTTTCGCCAGCCGCGCCAGGTGAGTCGTACATGCCGGTCGAAAGGCCACTGGGGCTGACGGGGGTGTCGGAGGGCATGGTACGCGGTCGCGCCGACGATGGTGACGAGGTTCGGCGCCATCGTCGGTCGTCTCCGATTCTCCCTGTGCTCGACCATATGGGACGGTCGCCGAGCGCACAACTTCGGGATCGACCAAGCCGTACGAAGCGTTGACACGGCGTTGATGGCCGGCGACGTTCGATGCAAGCTCCACAGGGCACGATAGAGAGGCGTAGGGTCCGTCGGATCGCGTGCCTTCGAGGGCGGCGACATCTGACCTGGGTCATGCGTCGAATACACGGCTCGGCCGGCCATTCGGTGTGTCGGGGGGCCGGCAGGATGCGGGGAGATTGTCATGTATACTGGAGTCGCTATGAGCGCTGGCGTCCTCGGTCTCGACGGAGATCTGCGAGACCACCTCGTCGCGCGTTTGAATCAGAACCTGGCCAACCTGATGGACCTTGCATCCGCATTTGACCACGCACATTGGAACGTGGCCGGACCGCACTTCGCCCAGCTCCACGAGCTCTTCGACCGCTTCGCCGACCAGGTCCGGGGGTACATGGACATGATCGCCGAGCGGGCGGTGACGTTAGGTGGCTCTGCTCGCGGAACGATTCGCGCGGCGGCCGAAGACAGCAATCTGCCCGCCTTCCCGCTGACCGAGCGGAGCCAGTGGCGACTGGTCGAGGAGCTCATCCAACGTCTGGAGCACGTGGCCGCCGATCTGCGTCAGGCGATGGACGCGAGTGCCGACGAGGCCGCCACCGAAGACGTCTTCATCGAGGTCTTGCGCGGCATCGAGAAGCAGCACTGGATGCTCCGCGAGCATCTCGCGTAGGTCAGCCGGCCGGCTGACGACTCAGCAAGCCCGCAGCCAGATGTATGGACGAGGTTGGAAGTCACGACTTGCCAAGGAAGTCGTCTCCTGATCCGGCCGGGCAGCGGCCGAGAACATATGGCGCACGATCCGGGGCCGCGAGCATGGCGTGCATAGCGCTGACAAAGCCCGAAAGCTGCCCGCCGGGGGTCGCCTGTGAATCGGCCTGCTCGCGTGAGCACACGAGAGGAGCATCTCAGGGCGCGTCGTTCGCGGACGGGGGTGCGCCTCGAACATACGGCAACTGACCAGACGGCTTCGGATAGGGCTTCCTCCCAGGAGGATAGGAAGGAGAAGGTAGCACTGGTTTCATTGGACGGGTCCGAGTTGGCCGCGCGAGCCGTGCCATTTGCGACGACGATCGCGGTGAGGCCCGGCTGGCCACTCCTTCTGCTGCGGGCCGTGGACACGTGAGTGCCCCAACCGATGCAGCGGAACTGGCCCGAAAGCAAGCTGCCCAGGACGAGCTTGACACCGTGGCGGCATCAGGCGCTTCGGCTACGGTAGCGTTCCCGGTACCGTGCTTTGCCAAACGCCCGTGAGAGTCCTGATCGTGCCGCCGCATGGCCTCTAGAACGCTGGCCGACAACGGACGCGTACGTCCAGCCATGTACTCGCACGGACATTCACGCCTCCCACCAGGTTACAGGGCAGACACCTACAAACGTCCACGGACCGTGCTTGCGGGGACCGTTAAGCCCAAGGTTCAGGGTCGAATCCCTGCGCCCTCACCAGCGCGACGAGATGGTCCTCCTCGCCCGGAACCTCTGGATCAGGGCCATCTCGCGGCCGTCTACCCAGTTCACGACCAAGCGTACCTGCCCCGCCTGTGGCTCACGGCTCAGCTTGGGGCAACATCGTCGGGCGACCCGGGAGCGGTCCGCAGCAAGCACGGTGCGGCGCGCTCAGAAAGCGCGCGCCGCAAGACTGGTCGGGGCCGCACGGTAGAAGCCGTGCACACGTCAGATCCCCGCCGCGTCCTGGTCCGCGCGGTGGCGACGCTGGCGCCACCACTTCTCAAGGCTGATGACCGGGACCAGGATCAGCGCCGCTAGCATCGCCTCCAGCCAGGCGTCCCAACCGAGGGCGGCCGTGCCGAAGAGCACCTGCATGAAGGGCAGGTAGACGAACGCGGCCTGCAGGAGCAGCAGCGCCGCAATGCCGACGTAGACCGTTGGGTTGCTCCAGAACCCTATCCGAGCCAGTGAGTCGCGCAGCGATCGGCAATTCAACAAGTAGAACACCTGGAACAGGATGACCGTCGTGACGGCCATCGTCTGCGCCTCACGAAGTGCGAGATCGGCCGGGACGCCGTGGGCGATCTCCGAGTAGTACTGTAGATTGAACAGTCCGATCGCGCCCCCCGCCATCAACAGGGCGACGTAGACGGTCCGCAGGGCGAGGAAGCCGTCGAAGATCGGCGCGCCCGGCCGACGGGGCGCACGGCGCATCAGACCCGGCTCCTTCGCCTCGAAGGCAAGGGGCAACGCCAGCGCGACGGAGGCCACGAGGTTGATCCAGAGGATCTGCGTCGGCAGCATCGGTAGCAGCGGCTCGCCGTCGACAATCGGGAAGCCCGCGACAGCCGCCGTCAGGATCATGGCCAGGCCGATGTTCGTCGGCAGGAGGAACGCCAGCGCCTTGACCAGGTTGTCGTAGACGCGGCGCCCCTCCTCCACCGCAGCCGCAATGCTCGCGAAATTGTCATCCGTCAGGACGATGTCGGCCGATTCCTTCGAAACCGCCGTCCCCGTGATCCCCATCGCGACGCCGATATCGGCCTGCTTCAGAGCGGGCGCGTCGTTGACACCGTCGCCAGTCATGGCGACGACATTGCCCTCGGCCTGCAAGGCCCGCACAATCCGCAGCTTGTGCTCGGGCGCCACTCGGGCGAAAACATTCGTGCGGGCGACCTCGGCCCGCAGTTCCTCGTCTGACATCCCCGCCAGATCTCGCCCGACAACAGCCCGGCTGCCCGCGCCGACGAGGCCGAGCTGGCGACCGATCGCCTCGGCCGTGACTCGGTGGTCGCCCGTGATCATCTTGACGGCGATGCCGGCCTGGTGGCACGTCTGTATCGCGGCGATGGCCTCGGGCCGGGGCGGGTCGATCATGCCTTGCAGGCCAAGCAGCTCGAACTCCGCCTGGACGTCCTCCTCCCCCAGCGCCGTCTGCGCGGCGGGCAGTCGCCGTCGGGCCACGGCCAGCACGCGCATTCCCTCGGAGGCCAGAGCCTCGACTTCGGCCAGGACGGCCTCAGAGTCCAGCGGCGTCCCGCCGGCAAGCGTCCGACAGCGCCGAATAATCACCTCGGGCGCCCCCTTCGCCACGATCGTACCCTCGTGAAGCCCCGGATCGGGTCCGGTCCCACCGGCGTTGAGGGTCGCCATATACTGTCGCTCTGACTCGAACGGGATGGCGTCGAGGCGCGGCCACGCCCGGCGGGCGGCCTCCTCGTCGAGACCGACTTTGCGCGCGGCGACAACCAGCGCCGCTTCGGTCGGGTCGCCATCGATCAGCCAGTCGTCGGCGTCGCGGCGGATCTGGGCATCGTTGCAGAGCACCCCCGCCAGGAGCAGGCCCCGCACATCGTCTGGTGTGTCGATCAGGGGAGCATCCGACCCCTGCACGCGCAGGTCGCCGAGCGGCCGGTAACCGACCCCATCGATCCAGTAGCGGCCTGACGGCGTCCAGACCGCCGTGACTGTCATCTCGTTCCGCGTCAAGGTGCCGGTCTTATCCGAGCAGATGACGGTCGTGCTGCCCAGCGTCTCGACGGCCGGCAGGCGGCGGATGATGGCTCGGCGTCGGGCCATCCGCTGCACTCCGATCGCAAGGGCGATGGTCATGATCGCCGGCAGGCCCTCCGGGATCGCGCCGACCGCCAGCGTGATGGCGGCGATCGAGGCTGAGACCAGCGGGTAGCCGCGCAACAGGCCGACTGCGAACAGGACGACGGCGACGGCCACGATCCCCACCGTCAGCCACTTGCCGATGGCGGCGAATTGTCGCGTCAGCGGCGTCTCGATCGTGGTCGCCTCGCCCAGCAGCGTGGAGATCCGTCCGAGCTCAGTCCGTGCGCCCGTTCCAACGACGAGGGCGGTGGCCGTCCCTGAGGTCACCAGCGTGCCGCCATAGGCCATGTTGAGGCGATCCGCCAGGGCTGCCTCCGTTGGGAGGGCGGCGAGGGTCTTCGCGACCGGTATCGACTCGCCCGTGAGCGCGGCCTCTTCGACCTGGAGGCCGCGCGCGGCAATCAGCCGGACGTCGGCCGGCACCTTGTCGCCGGACTGGAGAACGACGATATCACCCGGCACGAGGTCGGCGGCCGGCACGGTCGAACGCACTCCCGCGCGTACGACGGTCGCCAGGTCCGGGACCATATCGATCAACGACTCGATTGCCTTGCCGGCCCGGTACTCCTGGATGAAGCCGATGAGCGCGTTCACGACGACCACGCCGAGGACGACGGCCCCGTCGATTTCTTTGCCCATAGCGATCGCGAGCAGACCCGAGCCGATCAGGACGTAGATCAGCGGTGTGTTGACCTGTCGCACCAGCATGGTGAGGGGGCCTTCCGATGCCCCGCGCGGGATAACGTTCGGGCCGTGCTCCGCCAGGCGACGGCCCGCCGTTGCCGAATCAAGCCCCTCGATGGTGGATCCGTGCGCGGTCAACACATCGGCCGCGTCCAGCGCGTGCCAGGGCATGTCCTGCGAGGGCGGCGGCCGATCGAGCGAGTGGTTCGAGGTTACGCCGTTCGACGGCGCGGGCGGGGGTGCTGCAATCGACATCGGAGCCTTCTCCGGTCGGACACATGGCGCGGCGTCGGCAGCCTCGGGCGCCGGCTGGCCACGCAACCGGTTCGCGGGGACACCGCCGGTCGGATCGTCAAGCGGGTCGTGGCTCATCGGGTCAACCCCGCGCATCGACGGCATCGCCGACAGCCCCGTTGCGGACCACGACGCGCGCCGCCTCCAGGATCTGCTCCGCTTCGGCCTGTGCGCGCTCGACGATCTCCTCGGCCTCTGCGTGAGCGACCGTCAGCATTGCACGACGTTCCTCCTCGGCGCGGCCCGCTTCGGCTCGCGCGCGGTCAGCCATGTCAATGCTCTCCCGCACCCGCCGCTCGCGCTCAGCAAGCTTGTGCATGACTGGGCGGAACCCGATCCACCACAGACAGAGCAGCAGCACCATGTAGTTGATAGTGTGCCAGATGATGTCGCGAAGGTCCAATCCCAGGGTTTCGGCGATGGCCTGCATCGTGTGTGATCTCCAGAACTGTTGGTGTCGTTGGGATGACCACCAGGTGACAGCGTGTCAGGCGACGGCCGCCGGGCTGTTGGAGCGTGGCTGACCGTGGCCGCCCGTCACGGTCGATGGCGCCTCTGGGCGCTCGTGAGCGACGGCGACCGAGAGGAAGACGAGCAGCAGCGCCGAGAAGATCACCGCCTGGACCAACCCGACGAACAACTCCAACCCGAGCACCAGGAACAGGACGACTGGCGCGACGCCGAGTATCATCCCGACCAGGACGTCGCCGGCGAAAATGTTGCCGAACAGCCGGAGCGCCAGCGAGAGCGGACGGGCCACCAGTTCGAGCAGCCGGAATGGATTGGGGATCGCCAACGACCGCAGGTAGCCCCGCAGGCCTACGGCCCGGATCTCCGCCGCCTCTACCAGCATGATGACGAAGATGGCCATCGCGATGGTGAGGTTGATGTCGCTGGTGGCCGGCCGGAAGAGCGGCGCCTCGCGCCCGTCCGGGGCCATGATCTTCAGGTGCTTGAGCGGAAGCGTGCCAAGCCAGTTGGCGACCAGGATGAAGAGGAACGATCCTCCGAGGAGCGGCACGTAGCGCCGCGCTCGCGGGCCGATGGTTCGATCCACGATCGCAATCCAGGTCTCGCAGAACATCTCCCAGGCATTCTGGAGCGTGCTCGGCGTCATCGAGAGACGCCGCGTCGCCAGGCCGACGACGGCGATCAAAAGGGCCATCGTCGTCCAGGTCGAAAACATTGTGTTTGTCACCGGGAGCACCCCGAACAGGTGGAACACCACGTCGGGAGGGATCCGGACGGCGGCAGTCGCGATGCCATCCATGGCCCCCTGGGCAGCGGACGGATACGTCTCCATCGTGAGCCCCTACTGTCCATGGGGCGCCGTAGCGCCGGGTGCGGTCCGCCAATCCTCGGGCACGGCCACGGCTGCCGACTTCGCGGCGGCAAGTTCGCCCGCACGCTGTCGCACGGCCGCTCGATACTGCCGCAGCGTCCCGAGACCGGCACAGGCCAGGCCGGCGGCGATGCCCAGGAAGGTAAAGAGCAGACTGGTGCCAAGGCGCTGGTCGGCCCACTGTCCGACGATGAGCCCGATCACGACACCGACCGCCATCAGGCTGCCCAGCTCGACTGAGATGCCCAGCGCCTGTGCGGTCGACATGGGCGAGGCCGGGGGGCGGGCGCGCGAACGCGCCGGGACACGGAAGAAACGGTGCTGCATATCGCCTGGAACCTCCGCCACATCCCGAGCGGGCACGTGGCAGCATTCCTGGGCGACGACCCAGGTCCGCGCCGATCCCACACGGGAGGAATCGTTCGCGGAAGGTCTCGCACTTAGCCGGGACCGAGGTCCAAGCCTAGCTTCGGCCGGGGCCGGCATCGGCCGGTCCCGTACTGACGACCGGGGCCATCGATCACGTGGACCGACGGGCTACTCCCCTTCCACGGCGGAGCATAGCACAATATGATCGGATTGACGTGCACAAATCGTGAGAGAATCGTGAAGCGAGTGGCGTTCGTCCGCGTGTCGGTCCCGTGACATTTCCCGGCGCCGCACGTCGTCGATCTCGGTCGGAGGCGCCCATGTCCATGCTGCAGCGCGTCGTCGTCGCCAGCCGCTACCTGATGCTCCCGGTGGTCGCGTGCCTCGCCGTGGCAATGGTCACCGTCTTCGTCCATGGCGCGGCGCTGACCGGTGAGCTCGTCAGGCAAACCGCCGTCCGGGGTGTCGATGCGACCGCGACCAAGTCGATCCTGCTCGACGTCATCGAGCTCGTCGATGTGTTTCTGGTGGGGGCCACGCTCTACGTGATCTTGATCGGGCTCTACGGGCTGTTCATCGACCCCAGGCTCCCCTTACTGCCCTGGCTCATCATCAAGACCCTCGACGACCTTAAGGCGAAGGTGCTCCTCATGGTGATCGTTGTGCTGGGCGTCTTCTTCCTCGGTCAGGTCGTGGCGTGGGACGGAACGCGCGACCTGTTACCGCTCGGCGCGGCCATCGCGTTGGTCGTCGCGGCGCTGACATTCTTCCTCGCCGTCACGCGCGCGAAGCCCGGCAAGGATGAGTCGAGTACTCCGAAGTGAAGCCCCGCGCGAGCCACACTCTCTGATGCAGAGAGCACAAGAGTGTCTTCGGGATTTCCCCTGGCTCATCGCGTGATGATGAGAAGTCGATGAAATGCGTGCGGAAAGCTCAATGCTTTCGGTCTGGCCTGCTATGGTCTTCAGTGAGCGAAGGGGAGTATCTCCCGAGGCGTCATCGTCAGTACGGCCGTGCGATTCGCGGCTCGGTGGCGCCGATCCATCTCGGATCGAGAGAGACCTTCGACTGATGTCGCATTGGCGTGCAGTCGGGAGGTCCCATCATGCTCGAGGTAGTGACGCGGGTTCCCCGGGTTTCCGTACTCCTGAGCCGACTGTGCTCGGAGCTGCCCCCGCCCCAGCAGGACACTGACGTCCGGGAGTGGCGGCTGGTGATCATGCGGAGCACCGTGAGGTCGCGCCCGAGGCTACGGGTCTAGCCCGGCGAGCCCCGGCCCACGCCATCCGGGGAGCCACGTCGTGAGCGGATGGCAGCGGGGCCTCCGTCCCCACCCATCGGACGGCGGCAGCGTCGCGCACCCTGTACCTCTGCCTCGCCGCGGCCCCATCACGAAAGGCTTCTCGTGCACTGCTCCACCTGCAAGGTCCAGCTAAGGATCGCGCAGCAGCACGGCGTCGTAATCGACTACTGCACGACCTGTTGGGGCGTCTGGCTCGATCAGGACGAGCTTGACACGATCCTGGAGCGATCATCCGCCGTAGTCGAGGCCCCGGCCCTGACCTGGCGGCCACTCCGACATCAGCGAACAATCGGGCGCGGGACATAGCGCCCCGCCCGGCCCGTGGAGGCAACTGCGATGGACCAGATTCTCGAGCTCATCCGCTTGATAGAAGCGCTGCCCGCAGCCTGGGGCGGACTGATGCAGATTATCCGCGATCTGGCCTACGGCCTTCTCCCCTCCGAGCTTGATACCTGGCTCGCGGCGAACGAGTGGCTGCTCTGGGGCGCCCTGCTGATCGTGGCGCTGGTACTGGTCGTTACCGTCGTCGGCAGCGTGGTAGGCGGCGAGTGACGGGCAACGCCGAGAGGTTTCGCGATCCGTGCGGACATTCGTTGGCTCCGGGGACAGCCGGGGCCGACCTCCGAGGTGCGACGATGCAACCATCGATTCTGGTCCCACTCGACGGTTCCCCGCCGGCTGACCTGGCGCTGCCACACGCCGGCCGACTCGCCCGGGCGCTCCGCGCTCACGTGGTCCTCCTCCACGTTCGAGCGGCTGACAGTCCCGGCAGCGGTCCCGACCTCCGAGCCGGCGCCGAGCGGCTTCGGGCCGAAGGGGTAACCGTCGAGGCCCGAGAGACCTTGATCCCGAGTAGAGCCGCGGCAGGCTACGCCATCGTCAAGATGACGGAGGGCATGGATGGTGGCCTGGTCGTGATGGCAACGCGCAGTCGTGGCGGGCTCGGACGGCTGATCTTGGGGAGTATTGCCGACCAGGTCGTCAGACAGTCAACCTTGCCGGTGCTCTTGATCTCGGATGGCTGTCGGACCGCATGGCCCACCCACCGGCCGCTCAGTATCCTCGTTCCGCTCGACGGCTCTCCTCAAGCCGAACACGCGATCGGCGTAGCTGCCGCGTTGGCGGAGGAGGCGCGAGCGGCCCTGCACCTGGTCCGCGTCGTCCGGGTCCCCGACCGGGCAATGTACAACTACTCGCTCGTCTTCTTGAACGTCGATCCCGAGGCGGAGTTGGAGGAGGCCCGCGCGTATCTCGCGGGGATCGCCGATCGACTCCGGGCCACCGGCCGGATGGTTACGACCCACGCGCTGATCGGCACGCCAGGTTACGCCGTGGCGGATGTCGCGCGTGACCTGGACGTCGACATGATCGCGATGTCCACCCACGGCCGGAGTGGACTGGACCGCCACCTGATGGGCAGCGTCGCGACGGACACCGTCCGGCGGGCCCGCCGCCCGATCCTGATCGTCGGCCCGGCTGCCTTAGGGCGTTCCGGCCTCGGAGCGGCCTCTGAGACGGCGTCCGCCGTGACCAGCCAGGATCCCGCACCGGTCGTGCAGGGCGAGATTCGCTCCCTCCCTGTCGGCGGGACGACGGCGAGTCGGCAGTAGGCACCGAGCAACTCGGTAGGAGGAATCCGATGTCCAGACCGATCATAGTTCCCCTGGATGGGTCCAAGCTCGCCGAGCGCGCGCTGCCGTACGCGGCGGGGCTCGCACGAGCGTTGCAGACTCACGTGGTCTTGCTTTACGCGCGCTGGACCGCAGTGCTTCCCGATCCGGGCGCTCCCGACCTCGGAACACTCTCCCGTCAGCTACGGCTCGACGGGGCGGAGGTCGCCACGCACATCTGCCAGATGCCGTGCGTCGAACGGGCCGGTCAGGCCCTTCTCGCGGCCGCCGCCGACCTGGATGCAGGCTTGATCGTGATGGCGACCCACGGCCGCGGAGGCCTGGGCCGGTGGCTCTATGGCAGCGTCGCCGACCAGGTCCTCCGCTCGACGACCCTGCCCCTGGTGCTGGTCCCGCCCGCCTGTGAGGGTACGTGGCCGGAGGACCGGCCGCCGCGCGTCCTGGCGACGCTGGATGGCTCCGCGCTCGCCGAGGAGATCCTCGACCCGCTCCATGACCTCCTTGGGCCGACGGGGGCGGAGCTGACCTTGCTGCGAGTCACCGAGAGCATCGACTTCGTCCACCCCCACGGCGACACGTGCGACGTCTGTCGGAGCGCGCGTACCAGGGGTGAGGAGCCCGACATCGAGCCCGTCCGGGTGCGACGCTACGTCGAAGCGGTGGCCGCTCATATCCGGGGGCAGGGCCTGCCGGTCGCGGTGAGGACGGAGATCGGACGCCCGACGTCGACAATCGTCAGGCTCGCTCAGGAGCTCGATGTCGATCTCATCGCGATGTCCACCCACGGTCGCGGCGGCCTGGCGCGGCTGGTGATGGGCAGCGTCGCCACCGAGACACTCCGGCAGGCAAGGGTCCCGGTGTTGTTGGTGTGCCCCGGCGCCATGCGTCACGCGGTGCCCGAGGCGCACGAGGCGGCGCTGGTAGCGCATGCGGCGCAAGGACCGTCGAAGGGGGCCACCAAGTGATCGCGACCGGTGTGTCACACGTCGCCCGCTCAACTGATCACCATGGGAGGCTTCGAATGGTTGCCCCTGCACGATTCGTGAACGAGCTTGACGCCCTGCTGAAGGCCATGCCGGCCAGCGGATCGACGTGGATCGCATAGCAGCCGCTGAACGACGATCAGGGGGGCGGTTCTTTGACGATCCCCCTGAGATTGTCTTCCGGTGGCCGCTCGACCGGCAGCGACGCCACCCCGGCAGCAGCAAGTCGCCAACGTCGTGCACGTCACTACCCCACACTCCGGTACGTGCCCGAACTCAGAGGCACGCGCAGCACAGCCCGGAGAGCCTTCGCTCCCGGGCTGGTGGTCGATCGGTGAGGGCGACAGCCATCCGTGGACGGTGGCCGCCTTGGCAGGTCCAGCGCGCAGGTGGTCTTGTTTGGTGGAACGATGAACGCCGTTCGCCAACGCGATCACGGCTCGCGCCCCTCAGTTGGCCGCCATGCCCGCATCGCTGGCGTATTGATATCGTCAGAGGCCTCGCCTGAGGCGGGCCAACCGGTGTCAAGCAAATGAAAATGTGACCGGTGGGCCGTCGTGAGATCTGGTTCCCTCAACTGAGAACGTGACCGGGTGGCCGGCCTTCTTTGGATGGTTGTTGAGGTATAGCCGTCGTCAGACCGGCGGGGCTATGGGGTCAACTCCACTCCGACCCATTGTCGGGATGGAGCTCTGTGACCGGGAAGGGCAGCCGTGCCAGGATCTGCCGGGCGCCGACCTCCATCGCCCGTTGGCCCCGGCCCAAGTTCGCCTCCCGCTCACTCCAGCCGGTCGCCACGTCGATCATCTGGAACGTGTGGACGAACTCCCCGTCGGAGCGCGGTCCGCTGTGATGCACCAGATCGACCTCGAAGTGCCCGGGATCCGCCATGTCCCACCGGATCCTCCGCATCGGGATCGCCGTCACCACCAGCGCTGGCCTCAGCCGCTCCGCGCACACGTAATCCACGCCCTCCCAGATCCCGCGCAGCGTGTCGTCCACCGCCGCCCCGTACTCCCGCCCACCCTGCTGACGACGCGGCTGCCGCCCCAGGCTCGGCCCGCTCAGGCGCCTCGCCTGCATCCGCTTCAAGCTTTTCCGTCGCTCGTTGACTGTCATCCGCTCTGTCTCAGGCGCCTCTCCCCTCGGTCACATGCTCTTCGGAGGGCACTGTCACCCCCCGGTCACATGTTGCATGCGGGAATACGGGCATTGAAGACAAGGGGCAATGCACCTATACTCGGCTAATCGACCCGTCCGCTCCATGCGCGGAGTGTGCGCCATGCGTTGCGCGGCATGTGGGGCAGAGAACCCGGCTGCGGCGAAGTTCTGCCAGGAGTGCGGAACACGGCAGCCGCGCCGTTGCCCCGCGTGCAGTCACGAGGTCGGGGAGACCGCAAAGTTCTGCCTTGAATGTGGCAAGCGCCTCGAAGACGCGCGCCAGCCAGGCACTGCAATAGCAGCGCCAACCACTCCCCAGAGCTACACCCCGCACCACCTGGCTGAGAAGATCCTGGTCGGCCGAGAGGCGCTGACTGGGGAACGGAAGCAAGTCACCGCTCTCTTTGCTGACCTCGTCGGTTCCACCGAGTTGATCCGTGACCTCGACCCGGAGATCGCCCAGCGTCTGCTCGATGGCGCCGTAGCCCGGATGATGGACGCGTTCCATCAGATGGTCAGGTGGTGGCGCTGGTGGGCGAGCCCGGGATCGGGAAATCGCGGCTTACCTGGGAGGTGACCCATGCCCGCCGGATGCACGCCTGGCTGGTGCTCGAGGCCGGCGCGGTTCCGCATGGTCGTGCTACGTCTTACTTGCCGGTGATCGCGCTGCTCAAGGCTCACTGCCGAATTGATCCCCACGACGATCTCCAGACAATCCGCGCGAAGGTCACCGGACGCATCCTGGCGCTCGACCCGGCGCTGGCGCCCGCGTT
>JADLFM010000185.1 GCA_020845495.1 Chloroflexota bacterium | reverse complement strand
TACTCCTGGGGTTGATCTTTGGCATCGGTGCATACCTGCTCGCGACCGGACAGCCGCTTGGGCGACCGAAGCCGGACCTGGCAGAGCGTCTGCGCCGCCTGGATGTCGACGATCGAATCAGGACGTCGATGGACAGGCGTGAGATCCGGTCGTTCCTTCACTCTCGCCTGCTCGAGGCTCTGTTGAGGCCGATCTTGGACGATCTGGGGCGCCTCGCACGCGTCTCCCTGGGCAGGATCGGATTAGCTGGCGGGCTGGAGCTCGAGCGGAAGCTGGGCATCGCCCGGCCCGGCGTCGATCCTTCCCAATTCTTTGGCGAGAAGGTCGCCGCCGCGTTGATCGGTCTGGCAATTCTCCCAGCCATGAATGCGCTCGGGGTCCATCCGTTTGGGCCATGGCCAGTCTGGTCCTGGCTGGTCGGCGGGACCATTGGATTCCTCGGACCCGACTGGCAACTGGACCGATTAATGGCCGCTCGACGGACGGGGTGTCTGATGGAGCTGCCGATCATCCTCGACATGCTCACGATCGCCACGTCGGCCGGACTCGCGCTGGAGCAGGCGGTCGATCAGGTCGCCCGGCAGGGTGCGGGCACGATCGTACGGGAGCTTCAGCACGCTCACCGCGACATGACGCTCCGAGGCCAACCGTTGATTGCATCCCTCGAGGAGATGGCTCGGCGAGTTGGCGTTCCGGAGCTGACCAGTTTCACTTCCCAGCTTCGGGCCGCTCACGAGCAGGGAATCCCAATGACACAAACGCTCACGGCCCAGGCCGAGGCACTCCGTGAGCGAAAGCGACTTCGGATCGTCGAGGAGGGCGGCAAGGCGAGCGTCCGAATGCTCTTGCCGGTTGCCCTTTTCATCATGCCGGTCCTGTTCGTCGTGCTGCTGGTCCCGGCTGCTGTGGAGCTGATGCGTCTCGGCGGATAGGTGGGCCGGCGTCGTATCCGGCCTGCTGCTCGGCGGAAGCGGAGAACGTGGAGAGGGAGACCCTCAGATGTTGACGCCCTACGTCGTACTCTTCTGGAACGCATTTCTGCGACACGGAAGGAGGTTCATTCGTATCTCAGCATCAGCCCAGAACGGGCAATCGATGGTCGAGTACGCCATCCTCGCCGCGCTGATCGCGATCGTCGCGATGGCGGCCGTCCAGGCCCTCGGCGGAGGCATCACCACCGTCTTCCAAAACATTCTGGGACGCCTGTCCGGGCTGGGAGGGGGTGGGCGGTGAGGATCGACCTCGCTCGCCGGATCGTGGAGCGCGTCGCATGGCAGCGCGGTCAGAGCCTGGTGGAAGCGGCAATCACCTTCCCGCTTCTGCTCATGACTGCGCTTGGCCTCGTCCAGTTTGCCCTGCTTGTCCATGCTCAGAGCGTGGTGACGGGGGCAGTGCAGGACGGCGCGCGGGTCGCGGCGAGCGAGGACCGTTCCCTGGCGGATGGCACGGCCCATACGCGGCTGCTCCTTGCGACGGGCCTGGGCCGATCAGTGGACGACGTCTCCGTCAGCGGGACAGACGGGATTGATGTCGTCACGGTCGAAGCCAGGGGGCGGCTCCGACTGGTCATGCCGTGGGTCGCCGACACGACGCTCCCACTGGCCGCACGGTCGACCATGAGCAAGGAGCGGTTCCGTGCCGGGCCGAATCACTAGATCGGTCGTCGGCTTGAGCCGGCTCTGGCCAGACACTCGGCGGGGCCAGGCGCTGGTCGAGACGGCGCTCGTCGTTCCGCTCCTGCTGACGCTCGCCTTCGGAGTTGTGGCAGCGGGACGCGTGGCTCACGGTCAGATGGCAGTCAGCGCGATTGCGCGCGAGGCGGCGCGCACGGCGGCACTTGCCGACACCGCTGCCGATGCCCAAACGCGCGGCGTTCAGCGAGGACGGGAGGTAGCAGAGGGGTTCGGAGTTGACGGCGGTGCCGTCGAAGTGAAGATCCAGGCCGGCGCGCTTCAGCGAGGCGGTGAGGTGCGGGCGTCGGCTCGATACGACGTGTCGCTTCAGGACCTGCCGCTGTTGGGTTGGGCGCGTGTCTCGGTCTCCAGCGACCAGGTGGAGCGGATCGACTTGTATCGAAGCCGGTGGCGCAAAGGGACGAGTCGATGAGACCCGCACGAACGCGGATGGCCGGTCTGCTGCTGACGGCTCGTCGTGGTCAGGCGATCGTCTGGACAGCGGTCATGCTACCGCTCTTCCTTTCAGTCGTGGGGTTGGCGATCGACGGCGGCATCGTCTTCAGCGCCCGGCGGGAGTTGCAGAACGTCGCTGACTCGGCGGCGCGAGCCGGTGCCCAGCAGATCGATGTTCAGGGTTATCGCGAAAGTCGCGGCCGGACCGTGGTCCTAGATACAGCGGCGGCCGGCGACATTGCGGCTCGGTACGCGGGGGATCAGCGACTTGGCGCAGACGTCGAAATCGAGGTCGGGCTGCGCCGCGTCCAGGTCACGGTCAGTCGCGATGTGCCAACCAGCTTTGTACGCGCCGTTGGCGTGAGCACCGTG
>JADLFM010000184.1 GCA_020845495.1 Chloroflexota bacterium | reverse complement strand
GCGACCAAGTGCGCGATGCGCGCGGGTGGGGTCGTCTTCGTTGAACGTGTGTGCATCGGTCGTCCTCCTGCACACAGCGTCGTCGGTCAGGCCGACGGCCTCAAGACGGGGTTCGTCGAACGCTTACGAAGGACCTCACGAGGGTCCAACTGGACGTCCGTTCCGTGACCCTCAGTGTGTGCCAGCGCGCGGCCTCGTTCGGTGCACTGTCGGTGTCCTGCTCGTTGACGGCCATCACAGCCTCATCGTCGCGCGCGTCCGCGCACGCCTCAAGCCTCGGCGCTGGTGCTTCAAGCCGCAGTTGTGAGCGCAGCGAGCGCTTGGCGAAGGCTGGGCGCGCCGACCACGCTCGCGCGTGGCTGCGGGCTTGACCCGCACGCGGTCGCACGCCCGATCCGGCGCTTACGTGCTGGCCGGTCTCTTGGTGTGCACCGGTCTGACAGGCGAAGCCGTCACTCTGCTGGGCCACCAGGGCTCGGGCCGAGAACGAACCGGGCGCGCTCGAGCCGGAGCATCTCGTAGGGCGTCATGCACTTCACCCCGACGCCGATGCACGCGTTCGGGATCTTGATCTTCTTCGTCGACGGCGACGCGACCTCGTGCGTGACCACGACGTGCTTGTGCGCGAGCGCGTGCGCGACGAGGTAGTAGTCGGCCACCTGGAGGAACGTGTTGACGGCTGCCGGTTCGTACCCTTGGCCGTTCACCCATGCACTGAGCGGGGCCAGCGCCGTCAGCATCGCGGCGTCCGGCTTCAGGAAGAACCCTGGACCCCGCGCGGTCGCCCAGTTGGTCAACTCGTCGGCCACCGCGTCGAGCTCGTCGCCGACCTTCTCGATGCTGTACACGAGGCCTCGGGCGTTGGCCTCGATGAGCCAATCCCAGAACGCCGGGCAGAAGTCCAGCCCGTAGTGCAGGTTCTTGGCCTGGATGAAGACGTTCGCGTCGAGCAGGTACGACATCACGCGGCGCCCACGTTCCGCCCAAGTTCCCGGAAGGTCTCGAGCTTCGAGAAGCCGAGCAGCCGGAAGGCGTCCCGATACAGCGTGCGGCCTTCGAGCGTGCTGGTGACCAGCGCACGCGCGAAGCGCTTGCTGACACGTGCGGCCTGCGTCAGGTAGAAGTCCCCGCCCGACCCCCTGGGCAAGGCCAGAAGGCGCGTGACCTCCTGTTCGTAGGCGGCCCACATCTCGGGCCGCGAGAGTGCCCCTGCGTCGTGCAGCCGCCGCAGCACGACGAGCGTGCTCACCTTGAACACGCGCGCCAGTCGGCGGGCCTCTTCTGGCAGGTCCGGCACTGCGCGGTACTGCTGTCGCAATGCTGCCAGAGGGACCAGCGTTTCCGCAGCAACGCGGTTGCACCAATCCTCGACCAGGTGCGTCGGCGTCGATGTCGGCTCCACGTTGGAGAGTGCCGAGACCCCCAGCCACACGTGCGCGAGCTCGTGAGCCAGCGTGAACATCTGGGCCGCCTTCGTGTCGGCGCCGTTGATGAACACGAGAGGCGCGAGGGCGTCCGAGAGGGCGAACCCCCGGAACTCGCCAGGATCGAGCTTCCTCCGGTTGTTGTTGCCGACGACCCCGCTGACCATCACCAGCACACCGGCACTGTCGGCCTGGGCGATGAACTGCCGGAGCGCATCCGTCCACGTCGGAAGCGCTCGACGGTGTTCGAGGTCGAAGCCCAGGGTCGTACGAATGCCCTCTGCGGCGGCCACGACGTCGGTCGTGACCGTGACGGACCCGACGAAGGGGAGTGGCGCCGCGTCGCCTTCTGTGAGGAGGAAGTCGCGATACCACTCCTGGCGCTGCTGGCAGGTGTAGATGGTGTCGAGCAGGTCCGCACTTGGTTGGGCGACCTGGGCTGCACCTACCGTGCGGAAGTCCGGGATGGGGACGTGCTCGACCGGTGGCGCATCCAGGAACAGGTACCCGACTGGCGTGTGGGTCGCTCGCGCGAACGCCTCGATCTGTTTCAGCGTTGGCTGGAGTTCGCCCAGTTCCCACGCGGTGAGCTTGGGGAGGCGGCGCGCCAGGACGGACTCCGGTATCCGGGCCCGCTCCCGGGCCCAACGGAGCAACTCCGGCCTGACCGGCACGCGCATGGCCTGATGGTAACGCAGGGACCGACGTCCGGGACCGACAGAACCCTCCGGTCCGAGTCGGTCGGTGTGGCGCGGCCAGCGTCTGTATGTTTCTGGACGGATTCGGCGTCTGTGTAGACGAGGGGGCGCGTCTCGGTCCAGCCGGGCGCGTCCCGGGTCGGTGCGTTCGCGTCCCCGAGGGACCCGCCGCCGCCCCCTGGCAACCCAGCAGCGCCTGCGTCACTTCACCTCCAGCCAGGCCACAGGTCCGCGGCCCGCCCTCAGGCAACGCCCTCCGAGTGCGCCATGCCCCGTCCTCCGGCGCTCGGGCCGGGGGCCGAGCCTGCAGGGCGCTCGACGTGCCGCGGCATCGAGCGACGCCCGAGCGGACAGGTCCTGTCCGCGCCTGACGTGGAGAACGAGCCATGCACGAGCGAGAACCTGAAGGGCACCAAGGTGCTGCGGTGGGGCTGGTGACCGGACCTCGGGACGATGGCGACCCCGTACCCCGTCGGCTCCTGACCACATTCGACGTGGCCGCGCTCGTCGGCTGCCACGAGGAGACCGTCAGGCGTGCGTACCTGTGTGGCGAGCTTCGCCGGCTCAGATTCGGGGTTCGGAGTTGCCGATTGCTCGCCGACGGCGTCGACATCCGGATCATCCAGTTGATGCTCAGCCACGCCAGCGTCAAGCAGACCCAGCGGTACCTCAACATCACCGACGAGGAACTGCGGCGCGCCATGACCGGCGTCTGGGAGCGTCGCCGCCAACTCCGCCTGTCGGCATCGTCGGGCCGTCCTGGCGCCGACGACCTGAAGGCCTCGGGCCAGCAGCCGCGCGGGTCGAACCGATTGGCTGCCGTTTGTCAGTCGGCGACGAATCGGACCAGCGCGAGGCTGGCGCTGAGGGGATGGGCAGGGAGCCGCGACGGCAAGCCAAGCCGAAGCAACGCAGAGAGATGCAGGCGTTGCGAAGGCTGGCGCGCCCGGCAGGGCTCGAACCTGCGACCCTCGGCTTAGAAGGCCGTTCAGAAGCGCCCTCCCGAGACCACCTGACACGACGGAGGCCCGGTTTCATTGGGCTTTCGACGACCCGAGACAACTGGCGACCGCCCGAGACCGTGACGGCCTGTCACACCTGTGTCACACCGGAATGGGGGTGGGCCCGCCCTTCGTTCACGGCAAGGTCGACGCTCGTGAGCTCTCAGTTGCTGTCTTCCGCGTCAGTACTACAGCACCGGCCGGCGGCCGCGACTGGCATGCCAGAAGGCGAGGACTTCGACGCGGTCGAGGTCCTCATCGACGCGGTAGTAGAGATCGTAGCGGACCCGTGCCAGGTGGAGGCGGCGGACACCTGCCAGGGCTGCGTCGCGAGCTGTGGCGCCCACTCCGGGTTGGGCAGCGATGAGCGACGACGCCCGTTCGAGTTCTTCCGTGATCGCGTCTGGTGCCTTCGGCCGGTTGAGGCGCCACCACTGTTCAGCGGTGAGGATCTGCGCCTTGGCGACGTCGGAGACGACGATGGCGCGTTGTCGACTCATCCGCGACGACGAAGGTCGGCGAGGAGGTCGGCTATCGGGGTCGTCTGGCCGTTCTGGCACTGCTCGATGGCGGTCAGCAAGACCCGCTTGGTCTCGGCGTCAACCTCGAACGTCTCGTCGCCGTCAGTCGCCAACACGGCCACCGTGGCGCCTTCGGGGAGTTCGCCGTCGAACTCGACGCGACCACCGACCACACGTCCCGGGGCAATCCTCATAACAGCCATTCTAGCGCCCCTTGCGCCTGGGGCGACCGGCACCCCCTGTCCTGCCCGGGGCGGACGGTTGATCGCGCTCGGGCGCCAGGTCGGCGGCGTAGCAGACGGCGGCCTGGATTCCCTCCACGCTGAGCGTGGGATAGCTCTTCAGGATCTGCTCGTTCGACTCGCCATCGGCGAGATTCGCCAGGACGACGGGGACGTGAATCTGGGTGCCACGAATACACGGCTGGCCGTGCGCGACGGCCGGATCGACGGTGATGTGGTCTCGCCAGTCCATTGGATCCTGCTGGCAGGATACCCGGGCGCGACGTCTCCAGTCATCCAAACCTCCGGGGGGTGGTCATGATGGACTTCGACCCCCGCGACCGCGACGACGAGCGCCCCGTCTCGCACCCCTCGCACGGTGAACGCAGCCGCGGCGGAGGCGACACACGGCCAGCGCTCGGCCGCGGTCCCAGCAGCGCCGACCGGGAGACTGAACGCCCCTCGCGCGACCAGGTCATCTACCTGCGTGATCGCGATCACGACGGCCGCGGGCATCACCGCGACGGCCCATCTCGAGACGTGTTCGAGCGCGACGTGGACCTGCCGCGCGGCCCGGAGCGGGAGGTCGTCCACGATGGCCGCCGCGAGTACACGCTGCGAGGTTCGGAGGCCCGCACGCTCGCGACCGTTGGAGCGTTCCGGGTGGTCTCAAGTCGTGATCTTGTTGACGCCAGCGGAAGGTCAGCGAGCCCACGCGTCGGCGACCTGCGCCACCTGCGCGAGCAGGGGCTCATCGAGACGGTGCGGATCCCTGGCACCCGCGACCACGCGGTTGGGTTGACGGCGGCGGGAGCCCGTCTCCTAGAGGCGAACCGAGCCCCCGGACTCGACCGCCCGCAGGCTTTTCACGCCGGAATCAAGCGCCCGCGCGAACTCGAACACGATGTCCATGTCTACCGCGCCTACGAGCACGCCGCACGCGCCATCGAGGAGCGTGGTGGGCGCGTCGGACGCGTCGTGCTCGACCACGAGTTGAAGCGCGAGTACCAGCGCTGGCGGAACGACCGAGACCGTGACCATGAGGACGAGCATCAGGGCAAACGCACGGCCGCGGAAGTGAGGGCCTGGGCCCACGAGCACGACCTGCCGTACTTCGACGCGCAGGTGCACTTCCCGGACGCGCGCATCGAGTACTACGAGCCGGAAGACGAGCGCTGGCGGTGCCTCGACCTCGAGGTGGAGACCCCGCACTACCGCGGGGCGCACGCGGCCAGCGTGGCGCGGTCCGGCTTCTC